>NZ_VCYI01000020.1 GCF_030464365.1 Methanoculleus methanifontis
GACGGGAGCGTGAGCACCGAAGGTGCGAGCCGCGACTGTCCACAGGACGGGAGCGTGAGCACCGAAGGTGCGAGCCGCGACTGTCCACAGGACGGGAGCGTGAGAAGCCGTAGGCTTCGAGCCGCGAAGGACGCAAAGGCAAGATAGAAACAGCAACCAAACTTTTCGCGCTCTTCGCGTACGGCTGGCGTTCAACCCCTCACACCCGCAAAAGTAAGGTGAAGTGGTCTACTACCTCGTTATATCGATGATGAAGTACAGGAACGCAACGATGCTGATAAAGATGAGCCCGTATCCGCCGCCCCAGATGGTCGTCTGAACGTCCGGATAGTGATCTTTCAGGAACATGAGCTCCTCTTCATACGCCCGTGATGTTTCCGAACCGGAAAATGCCCGCACGAACGGCAGAGCGACGGTTTTACCCGCGATCTGAAAGGCGACCGTCGGGTTTGCCGAAATGTGTTTGAACCGCCCCACCACGCGCTCGATCGCGCTCCCTATCGCATCCGCGGCGTGTACGAGCGGGTGTGACGAGAACCAGACGACCCCATGCCCGGCCCGGATGTAGAGGGCGTCGATGTCGGTTTCAACCCCGGTCCAGGGGCGCCTGAGGGGAGGCACCAGGAGCAGGAGGGCTCCTGCGGCAGCGAAGATGCCCACCGACTCCAGCAGGTGCGCCGGGGCGAATGCGTGGGCGGCGGTCCCGCCGGGCAGGAAGTCCGTCAGGAGGTGCGGGAAAACCCCGATTGCAAGGCAGAGGAGGGCGGTAGCGCCCATGGCAACCAGCATCGGGACCGGCGGATCCTTCGGGAGGAGGCCTTCCCGCGTTCCGGCGGCCGGCCGGAAGAACCCGAGGTAGAGGAATCGGAAGACGTAGATGACGGTTACCACGGCCGATACCAGGAGGAGGGGTGAGAGGTAGGGGACTGCGCCCGCCGCTTCAATCGCCATCCCTTTGCTGACCGCACCGTTCAGGCCCGGCAGTCCCGCAAGCGCGAGGCCGCCGACGACGGCACAGAGGGTGGTCGCGGGCATCGTCCTGAGAAGGCCCCCGAGGTCCGAGAGGCGCTGCAGGCCCGTCCTGAGGATGACCGCGCCCGCCGCCATGAAGAGGAGCGACTTGAAGAGGATGTCGTTGACCATATGGGCGAGCCCTGCATCGATCCCGGCAACCGATCCGGTCCCGATGGCCGCGACCATGTAACCCACCTGGCTGACGATCGAGTAGGCGAGGAGGCGGCGGATATCGTCCTGCATCAGCGCAAAGACGGCGCCGTAGAGCGCCATCGCTCCGCCCATGTATGCCACCGCAACCCCCCATCCCCCGATTGCAGCGAGGAGGAAGACCGCGGCTTTCGTCGTGAAGATGGAGAGGGCGACCGACCCCACGACGGACGCTCTCGGGTAGGCGTCCGGCACCCAGGTATGGAGGGGAATGAACGCGGCGTTCACGCCGATCCCGGCCAGCATGAAGAGGAGACCGGCTCCGTCCGCCACCGGGCCGACCGCGGCGCTCCCTGTCGCGACCGTCGTGCAGGCGATCCCGCCAAGCAGGCAGGCACCCCCGAAGATATGGAAGAGGAGGTAGCGGTAACCTGCACCGGACGATTCGGGCGCCCTGGAAAACCAGATGATCGCGAGCGATGCAAGGGCGAGGAGCTCCCAGAAGACAAAGACCGTGATGAGATCGCCTGCGTAGACGATCCCCATCGCCGCCCCGATCGACGCGAGGATGCCGATCGTCTCCGCTGCCGGAAGATCCCGGTACGCGGCATAGGTGAGAGCGATGAGCCCCGAGACGGCGAAGATGCCGCCCGCGAGATGCCGCATGGGATCGACCGTCAGGAGAACCGTCTCGATACCGGGGATGAACCCAAACGCCAGGTCCGGCGCTGTGGACGGGAGCGAGACGGCCAGGAGAAGGCCTGCAACACCGACAACCAGAGCCCATACCTTCCTGGCCCCGCCGGTAAGGGCGGGGAGAAGGAGGAGGCCGAGGAGATAGACGAACGCCGGAGGTATCTCGATCATGGGATCACCGATCCTGTAATCTCTGCAATTGCAATATCAACCAGGTCCATAAACGGCATCGACGGAGAGAGGAAGATCCAGACCGATACCGCCACCGTCAGGACGATCGGGATGAGCATCACAAGAGGCGGCTCGGTGACGGAGTCGAGCGACCGCTCGTCGTCCGGCCGCTGCAGCAGCATCGTGTGGATGATCGGGAGGAAGTATGCGGCGTTCAGGACGGTGCTCGCGATGATCACCAGCAGGAGGATCGGCATGCCCCCCTCGAACGCCCCGAGCGCGAGGTAGATCTTACTGATGATACCCGCAAGCGGGGGCAGACCGCAGATCCCGAGTGCGGCCGCCGAGAACATGAGGGCTGTCACCGGCATCTTTCTGCCGATGCCCTTCATCTCGGAGATGCACTCTTTCCCGGCGGAGACGATGACCGCTCCTGCAACAAAGAAGAGCGTGATCTTGAGGAACGCGTGAATCGGGATATGCGCCATCGCCGCGGTCATCCCGGCGATCGAGAGCATGGAGACGCCGAGCAGGATGTAGGAGAGCTGGCTCACGGTCGAGTAGGCGAGCCTCCGCTTGAGGTTGTCCTCGGTCAGGGCGAAGAGGGACGCGGTTACGATCGTAAACGAGGCGATCGCGGCAAGGAAGATGCCGAGACCGAGCGAGGCCATCAGGTCCATGCCGTAAACCCAGCCGGCGATCCGGACGATCCCGAAGACGCCCGCCGTGACGACGGCGACCGCGTGGAGGAATGCGCTCACCGGCGTCGGGGCGACCATCGCCGCGGGGAGCCAGCCGTGGAGGGGCATCCACGCCGCTTTCACGAACCCGACCATGAAGAGGAGGAAGAGGACCTGCAGGATGAGCGCGGAACCCGATCCCGCCAGGAACCCGCCGGGAACAAACACAGTTGTCCCCGTGAGGATATAGGTCAGGATGACCGCGGCAAGGAGGAAGATTCCCCCGACGAGGAGGTACGCAAGGTACTTCCTCCCCGCCTTCATCGCCGCCGGCGTCTCGACATGGACGACGAGCGGGTAGGTGATGATCGTCAGGATCTCGTAGAAGACGAAGAGCGTCAGGAGGTTCTCCGAGAAGGCTATCCCTACCGCAGCAGCGATTGCAACGGCGAAGCAGAAGAAGAACCTCGTCTGTGCGTGCTCTTTCAGCGACCGCATGTAGCCTATCGCGTAGAAAGAGTTCAGGAGCCAGAGAACGGCGGCCGTGAGGGCAAAGACCATCCCGAAGGCATCCACCCGCAGGGCAAGGTCCCCGCCCGGAACCATCGGGAGGAGCGAGATCGTGATCCGGCTGCCGGAGAGGACCGCAGGAAGCATCGCAAGGACGGAGCCGAGCATCGCCACCGCGGCCGCTATCGTGACCCCTTCCCGTATATTCTCGTTCCTCCCGACGATCGGGATCAGCACCGCCGCCAGGAGCGGGATGGCTATGGTTACCGCCGGAAGCAGATCTGCGTCCATATCAGGCACCCCCTAAGAGGAGCATCGCTGCAGGCCTGACGGCCTCCATCACGACCTCGACGAAGACGCCGAGGAAGAGGCAGAGGAGAGCGAGACCGACCATCGGGACGAGCATAGAGACGGGGCCTTCGCGCGCCGGGGCCTGACGGCGGTCTTCAGCGTGGTGGTCCCCGAAGTAGGCGATCTCGATGAACCGCCAGATGTATCCGGCCGCAAGGAGCGAGCCGAGCAGGAAGACGGCTGCATAGATCCACTGGCCCGCTTCGAGTGCCCCGAGGACGAGATAGTACTTGCTCGCGAACCCGATCGTGGGGGGGATGCCGATCATCGACGCTCCGGCAAGGGCGAACGCGGCGCAGGAGATCGGCATCGTCTTCGCGATTCCTTTGAGGTCGGAGAACCGCGACGTTCCCATCCGGTAGATGATCAGTCCTGCGACCATGAAGAGACAGCCTTTCATCACGGCGTGGCCGAGGATGTGCAGGAGGCCGCCTTCCAGCGCAATCTGGTTGGCAACGCCGAGCGCGAACATGATGTAGCCGATCTGGCTGATGCTCGAGTATGCGAGCATCCGCTTGAGATCGTTCTGTGCAATGGCAAGTATCGCTCCGGCAATGACCGCGACCGTCGCGATGAAGAGGATGAACCCGGTCACCGGGAAGGTGTCGATGACGTATGCCGTCGTGAAGACCGTGAAGACGATCCGGAACAGCGCGTAGACGCTCACCTTTGCCATCACGGTCGAGATGAGCACTGTCACTGCAGAGGGCGCTTCCGTATACGCGTCGGGCAGCCAGAGGTGAAGCGGGAAGAACGCAACCTTGATGGAGAACCCGATGAGCAGGAAGAGGAACGCGGTATGAACCGTTGCAAGGCCGTAGGACGCAGGGAGCAGGACCGCGAGGTCCGCCATATTCAGCGTCCCGGTCGCGACGTAGAGGTTCCCGATGCCGAGAAGGATGAACCCTGCCGCAATGGACCCGAGGACGAGATAGTTGAAACTTGCCACGTACGAGCGCGGCCTCCTGGCTGAGGCGATCAGGGCGTATGTGGCGATCGACGATATCTCGAGGAAGACATAGAGGTTGAAGATGTCGCCCGTGATCGTCATGCCGGCAAGGCCGGTTACGAGAAGCTGGAAGAGGACGTAGAACGAGACCCTCTTCTCCGGGTCTATCTCCTTTTCAACGCTTCTTCGGGCATAGACCACCGTCGCTACAGAGAGGAACAGGATAACTGCCAGGATGTAGCTGTTGAAACTGTCGATGACGAGTTCGATCCCGAGCGGCGGCGCCCATCCACCGAGGTGGTACCGGACCGTTCCTTCCCGCATCACCTCAACGAGGATGGCGATCGCGGCTCCGAACTGGAGAAGGATCGTTATGAGCGATATGGGGTAGCAGAACCTCCGGTCATACCACCCGACCAGAAGTATCAGGAGCGCCGAAAGGATCGGGACGGCAATCAGGAGGGGCGGAAGATGGTCGATCATCGGCCCCTCACCACCTGCATCAGGTCGTCCTCATCGATGACACCGTACTCTTCGTAGATCCGGACGATGAGCGAAAGCCCGACTGCGGTCACGCTCACCCCGACGACGATCGCGGTCAGTATGAGCACGTGCGGAAGCGGGTTGACGTAGAGGGCGTCCACCCCTTCGGGAAGGTAGATCGGCGCGGTGCCTCCCTGCACCTCTGAAAACGAGATGTAGAAGAGGAATATCGCGGTCTGGAAGATGTTGAGTCCGATAAGTTTCTTCACCAGGTTCTGCTTCGCAATCAATGCGTAGAGCCCGATCAGCATCAGGATGATTGCCATCCAGTAGTTGTACCGCGAGAGGAAAATCTCGTAGAACGCCTCTATCATGAAGATTCGCCCCCTTTGTCGGCCATATCGCAGATGATCGACGTCATCACCGCCATCACGGTGATCCCGATCCCGATCTCGACTGCGTCGAGAAGGTAGCCGTGGAGGTGCGGTATACCGAGGATCGTCTCGATCACCCCGTACTCCAGGTAGTTGCCCCCCATGAGGAGGCAGAGGAGCCCGATTCCAGCGTAGATGGTGATCCCGAGAACCGAGTACACCACGATCCATTTGTTGCTGAGCCGCTTTCTGACGCTGGTAAGGCCGAAGGCGACGGTCATCAGGATGAACGACGCGGCGAAGACCACTCCTCCCTGGAATCCCCCTCCCGCCCCCAGTGCGCCGTGCACGATGACGTACAGCGCAAAGACCTGGATAAACGGCACCGCAATCCGGGATACGGTCCTGATAACGACGTTCTCTCTCATAGCCGTCCTCCCCGTCTGAGCAGGAGGGTGACCGATATCCCCGCGGTGAAGATCACCACGACCTCCCCGAGCGTATCGAATCCACGGTAACTGGCAAGTATTGCGGTGACGATGTTGTCGATCCCGATATCCGGGAGGACCGATTCGACGTATAGTTTGCCGGTGTATTGCGTGGCCGGAGCCTGTGGATCGCCGAACGCCGGCATATCCTCGACCGTCCAGAAGAGGATGATGCCGATGAAAAGAACCGCAAGCAGAGCTTTGACCCTCAATCTGATGAACTCCTTCTGGTTCGTGCTATGGCTGCAATAAAGAGGACGGTGGTTATCCCGGCCCCTACCGCCGCTTCGGTGAAAGCGACGTCGACGGCGTTCATCACCGACCAGAGCACCGTCATGAGCAACGAGTAGGCGGCAAGTACGATCGTCGCGTGGAGGAGGTCGCGGACGGTGATCGCCGCGATGGCGCAGAGGATCATGAACAGGAGCAGGGCGAAGTCAAGTTCCCAGATCATCGCCGTGCATCCCCCTTCTTCCACGGTTCGATCCCGCGAGCCCGGGCAAAGTGCACGAGGGCGTGGACCGCCGTCGGCGACGTGATGTAGATGAAGATCACGAGGAGCAGAAGTTTCACCGCAACCAGGCCCGGCCCCTCGTACAGGATGAACCCGACGAGCATCATCCCCTCTCCGAGGGTGTCGCACTTGCCGCTTGCATGGGCGCGGGTATAAAAGTCGGGCAGCCTGACAAGGCCGACGGCACCGACGACCATGAAGAAGAGGCCGATCACGATGAAGATCAGGGCCAGCGAATTCAGCAGACGCATCCCCTCCCGAGGTACTTGGCGATCGCAAGCGTTGCGATGAAGTTGATCATCGCATAGACGATTGCAATGTCCAGGAAGATCGGCCGCTCAAGGATGAGACCGATGAGGACAAGCAGGATGATCGTCTTTGTCCCGACGGTGTTCACGGCAATCAGGCGGTTCTCCACCCCGGGGCCAAGGAGTACCCGGTACAGGCAGAGGAAGACGGTCAGGATCAGCACGATCACGCTGGCGTAGAAGACGTCAATCATCGCGCTCACCAAAGATCCGTGCCAGACTGTTCTGAATGCCCCTCTTTTCGAGGAGGTCTTCTTCCGCCATCTCCCGCACGAGGGCATGCACGATGAACGTTCCCCCGGTGACGTCGACCGTCACCGTGCCGGGCGTCAGGGTCATCGCATTCGCAAACGATGTTCTCAGGACATCGTTTCGAAACGATGTCTCGATGGTGATGAGCGCGGGATCGATCGGCATCTTCGGGTGAAGGATCCGGTATGCGACATCGATGTTGGCGTAGAGGATGGCCACCATCAGCCTGGGGATATAGAGAACGAACCTGACAAATGTCCGTGCGGATCGAATGACGCTCGTGTCGGATCTGAAGATGAGATCCCCGGAGACGAGCGTTACGATACCGCAGCATACGATCCCGGCACCGATGTAGAACGGATCAAGCTGTCCTGAAAGCGTATACCAGAAGACCATCAGTATTGCAAATACGAATATATATTGAGATACCGACGGCTCTTTGTTACCTGAAGACAACGCATACCCTCTCTGTACGGTGATTTACTCTAACTTGGAGCGGGCAACTTATAAATCTGCGTCTCGGGAAGTTGCAGCATCGAAATCACTATTATTTCCCGGGATCCTCCACCCGGAGCCTATGAGCGCGTATTTAAAATGCCCGCAAAGAGGGAGGACATTCTGCTTCTCCGGGCACACCCGGGTGATATTTTGTTGTGTATGTTGCATGAACGTGGAAATGCCGTTAACCTCCCCATCTCCAAAGAGATCTGAGAGGCGGTCGTTCCGGTGCAGGATACGGTGGCGCGCATGGGATCTATTGAGGGAATATTTGCCGGTTCTTTTACGGTACGGGCGGCTGTATTATCGAAAAGGACATCCGCGGCCGCGGGGGGTCGGTATCCGCACGTGCAACGAGGTAGAGAAGCATGAACCGGACGTGCCACCACCCGTCGGAGAAGCTCTGCAGGTTCGAGGGGGCGACCCGGGCGTGGTAGGTGATCGGGACTTCGTCGATCCGGAGATTGACCTTCGCCGCCTCGATGATCATCTCGCTTGCAAACTCCATCCCTCCGGCAGGATCTCCCCCGGAGACGGGAGCAGGGGGCCATGTCGACGCCGGCATCGAGCAGGGCGAGGAGTTTGGGGATCTCGAGGAAGTCGTAGGTGTCGTCCGCATCCTCGATGACGATATAGCGCCCCCGGGCGCGGGCGAGCCCGGCGAGGTAGGTGTTGCCGTAGCCCCGTTTCTCCGGCCGGACGACCCTGGCCCCGAGGTCCCGGGCGATCGCCGCCGTCCGGTCCTCAGAGGAGTCGGCGATGATGACCTCGCCGTCGATCTCGAGATCGGCAAAGACCTTGTGGATCTTTCTGATGCATTCGCCGATGGTGGCTTCCTCGTTGAGCGCGGGGAGGACGACGGAGAGGGCGGGGGTATTCATGGGATTCTCGGAATAGTATCGGGCTTTCGCCGTATAGGGCGTATCGATTGGGGTGCGGGGAGATGAGGGCGAGAGGGGGAGGAGTGCCGGGCGATCCCGGAGCCGAAGTGGGTGAGGGGGCTGTGTGGATCCGGGCACCCGGCGACGATCGCCGGGCGGAACGTCGCGGAACGGTGAGGAACTCCGTCTACCGGCGGTAAGAGCCGGCACACAGTACAGTTAACTACCCCGCCCAAAAGACGCGAGGAAATTCACAAGAAGTTTTATCGAGGCTACGGGCGAATCATCTCCAATGGAGGCTCACGATATTCGAATCAGGGAGCGGATATTGCAGAAGATGGAGGTGCTCATCGACCGGATCGAGTTTATCGAGCGCCATCTGTCTGATGCTGTGGTGAGCGACCGCATCCTGCGCAAGGCACTCTACAAGGAGTTTCAGGAGGCCGTGGAGGCGGTTACGGATATATCTGCGCTCGTCCGCCGGATGCTCCACTCCTCCGCACAGGACGATTACACCAATCTTGACTATCTGGTGACAGAAGAGATCATCGATCCGGAGACCGGGAGGGATATGAAATCTGCGAACGGGCTAAGAAACCGTCTGGTTCACGAATACGACGGTGTCAACGACCACATCGCGTATGCCGCGATGCAGCGGCTTATGCCTCGCCTGCGCAGGTTTTCGGAGGAGGTGCTGATATGGCTGAATGCAGACAGGACCTGATCCTGGACCACTTCCGGGAGATCCTCCCCTCGATCAGGGCCATTCTGCTCTTCGGCTCGCGTGCCATGGGCTACGCGGCCCCTGAATCCGATATCGACCTCTGCCTGATCCTGAACGATGGGGCGGACAGGACTGCGGTGTATGAGAGAATGCTCCTCGCCCCGGAGGGATACGATATCGTCGTATATGACGAGATCCCCTGGTATCTCCGGGGAGGGATACTTGAGCGGCACTGCATCGTATACGCAGAGGACCCCGGCGACCTTGACTTCTGGCTCTATAAACAACGCCGGATCTGGTCAGATATGAAGCCGCGTCAGCAGAAGGCGTCTGCCGGGGATCTTCTCAGGCGCATCGGGCACTCCTGACCGGTTCACACGCATCCCGTTATGGGCAACGAAGCAGGCGCGGAAGATGCAATTAATATGGTGCCCGGTAAGACTCTACCAGAGGAAAGGGAATGCGGATTGCGAGTGCTCCCGACGGCACCATCCACATCGATGGAAAGGTTGTAACCGCACTGGACCATTTTGTGGCCTCGGTGACGGAGATCATCGAGCGGTATACCCGCTACGTGATCGTCAGCGGATACGTTGCAATCCTTTTTGGAAGGGCCAGGGGTACGGAAGATATCGATCTCTTCGTCGACTACATGGACCGCGATACATTCATGTCGTTCTCCGAAGACCTCCTGGAACAAGGGTTCTACTTCCTGAATTCCGACGACATCGGCGAGATCTACTCGATGCTCTGCGACAGGCTCGCCGTGCGGATCGCCGGGGCAGGCAGGATCATCCCGAACATCGAGATGACGTTCAAGAAAGACGACTTCGATCGGTATGCGATGTCCAGAGCGAAGAGGGTACAGTTTGACGACATCCGGTTCTTCGTATCGCCCATCGAGTTGCAGATTCCCTATAAACTCTATCTCGGGAGCGACAAGGATATCGAGGATGCGTCTATCTCTGGATGTTGTTCCGGGAGACGCTCGATACCAATCTCCTGCAATCGTTCATGGAGCGCCTGGAGGTCCGGGGGGAGCAGTATGGAATTGAGGTTTGATCGCGAGAAGAACCGGCAGGAGCGGCTGGCCTTTGTCCGGAGACATGCCCTCCGGGTCAGGGAAGTCCCGAACGAGGTCTGGAGCCGCGAGCAGGCCGACCTGATCGACGCGTTCTTTGAAAATGCCGAAAACTTCGCTCTTTCCAGGTCCGAGTACCTCCGGATGCACCGGGCCCGGCGGGGCCGTCCCGAACCGGTGCACGGGTAACTTCGGGTGGGGCAAAAGGAGAGCGGTCGCTGCATGGCGAGTGTATCCGTTCCGGTCGGAGAGCGAATGTGGCCACGGTCGACGCACTCCCGCCACCTCATAGGCGAGCCCCTCGAACAAGCATGTGGTTTTGCAGGACGCTTGCGGCAAACGGGTCGCCTTCCTCTTTCATCCGCTCCCACCGGTAGTAGGGGACGACCGTCAACTGCACCTCCCGATCGGTCTCCGCCTCCAGTGCCGGCACCCGGCCGTGGTCGACCTGGCTCTCGTCGCCGATGATCAGGATGTCGATGTCGCTTCCCTCATCGAAGGTCCCCGCCGCAGTGCTCCCGTAGACCGCGACCGCGATGCTTTCGGGCGCGAGGTCCTCGATGCCGGCCCGGACGAGGAGGAGGGCCATGCAGGCCCGCTTTAACTCCCGGACGGCAAAGGCGTCGTTGTCGAGGGAGAGGAGCCGTGCGGTGCCGAGGCGCGTGACGGTGATCAACCCGTCGCGCTCGAAGGCATCGGCATACGCTTTGACGCTTGCCGGACTGACCCCGATCTCCCGGGCGAGTTTATTGATGTGGATCTCGCCCGTGGGGTGGGTGAGGAACCAGGCAAGGACCCGGAACCCGACGAACTTCTCGAACTCCCGGAGCATATAATGTATTGAATGATTGTTCAATATATTAAACGGTTGTGGAGCACGAGCTCCCGCCCCGGGCGTCGCGGTGGTGGAGGTGGTCGGGGAGATAGGTGAACTCAAAGACGTCGGGGTCGTGAAAGAGGGTCTGGTCGCTGCGGAGAAGGGGCGAGTGCGTCATAGAAGAGACTGGAGAAGAGGTAGTAAATAACAAGGAGGCGTGCGCGGGTTGAACGTGAAGGGGGGAAGAGTCCCCGCTTCAGTCGAGCGACGTGATGTCGTCGGCCCAGGTCTCGACCGCGTCCCTGATGGCGTCATCCTGGTAGGACGAGAGCCGGACGGTCTTTCTGGTGAAGGTGACGTAGTAGTCATCACCCGAGGGGTCGTGGCACCGGAGCTGCGCGTAGTAGGTCTCGCGGGGGCCGTTCCGGACGACATCGGTTGCGCCCATCGCGGTCTTGAGGGCCGTGTTCGCGAGGACCTCGGCGGCGTTCGCGTCGAACGCGGCGATCGAGGGGGAGTTGAGCGAGACGGTCCCGACCCGCTTGCCCGCGTCGAGGAAGTCCACCTTCGCGATGTAGTGCTCGCGGTTGAGGACGATCGGGTCGACGGTCTGCCCGTCGCCGTCCGTATACCCGACGCACCCGAAGGGGTTGTCGTCGATGACGGACTGGACGAGGGTGTTAAACGACGTTACGTCGGCGATCGGGACGGCGAGGTCCCGGAGCGCCGTTTTGTTGACGGTGGTCTGCACGAAGTCTGCCATGGGGTTTCACTCCATTGCGGCACAACGCTCTCGGTTGTGCCTGATGCCTGCATGCTCCCGGGAATATGACAGACACTTATAGGGTATACCCGGGAGGGGATTAGCCTGACTTTATCGGGGTGGGCGGATTGGGCCTGGATTCGTGAATATAAGCGTTACGGCCAGATTTTTCTCTCTGGCATCCTGCTGGCCCCGGGAAGGCTCCCGGGATGACCGGAGAGATGACCACCCGAACACGTCGGTCAGTATTATCACCACAAAGAGAGATGCTATTCTATCGGTGAGATCATGAGGACGTTCACGGCCGTGCTCTACAGGGAAGAAGACATGTACATCGCGGAGTGCCCGGAGGTCGGCACCGTCAGCCAGGGTCGGACAGTAGAGGAGGCGGTAGCCAACCTCAAAGAGGCTACAGAGCTGTACTTAGAAGAATTCCCGCTGGAAGACGGGAGAAGGCCGATCATCACGACGTTCGAGGTGGCCGAGGGTGCCCGGGCTTAAGCCGGTATCGGGCGAGACCGTGATAAAGATACTCTCAAAACAGTATGGATTCGTCGTCAGCGGGCGGACCGGGAGCCATGTGCGTATGTCAAAGGCGATGCCCGGCGGTAAGGTGGGGACAGTCGTCCCGTTGCACGGCGAACTGAAGGTCGGCACACTCCGCGGTGTTCTGAAGTTGGCGAAGATCGATCCCGACGATTTTGCCCGGCATCTCTGAAAAGGATGCGGAATGACCCCGGAGAGATGCACGGAACCCTGCAGGAAGGGAAGACCGAGTTCATGGCGCGGGTAGGGGACGAGATCATTGTCGTCAGGGATGTCCCGATCTCACATCTGCGACCGTTGCGGTGAGGCATACTACAGCGCGGAAGTTTCCCAAAAGATCGATGCCGTGATGAGAGAGTTCCATAGCGGCAGGCTTTGCTGCCGGCCTCTCGCGGCCGGCGAGGTCGAACTCACCGGGTGAGGCCGGGTGGCTTTCGGACCCGGCACCCCACCCTCCGGCCGGATGCACAACGCTCCGCCTTTTTTCTGCATATAACCCTTACGGTCAGGCGTTTTCTCTCCGGCATCCTATTGCTCTCCGGGAGGGTTACCAGGATGACCGGGGATAAGACCACCCGGGAGCTCGGTCTTACGAGACGAACCGGGACGTGAAGTGGATCTGTAAGACGCGATGCTCCATCAGGAGCGGAGCGGGAGCACCGCAAGGTGCGACTCGCGATGCTCCATCAGGAGCGGAGCGGGAGCACCGCAAGGTGCGACTCGCGATGCTCCATCAGGAGCGGAGCGGGAGCACCGCAAGGTGCGACTCGCGATGCTCCATCAGGAGCGGAGCGGGAGCACCGCAAGGTGCGACTCCCTGCAGCGGATGGAGGAGTGGGATGAGGAGTTCGAGAGCCGGCTCCGGGCGCTAGAGCGGCTCCCGGGCGGAGAAGGCCGGCGAGGAGAAGAGGGTTTCCACGATCAGCGCCGGGGCCGGCGGGATTGTCGGTGGGGTGGTGGCGGTGATTGTGAAGGTGCTGGGCGGGGGGTGAGGGGGGCATGCTACCGTTCTTCCCCCTGATCAGTATGGCTTTGTACTTCCAGAGTAAACGAAAGAACTTCTATCCCACTGAAAATCTTTGCAGTGGCCCTATAAACAGAGATTATTTTCGATAACCATATGTTCAGACCTGTGCAACTTAATTTAATGGAGAATAAGGCGAGATATTTTGATGAAATTAATATTTTGAGAGCTTTTGCAATCCTAGCCGTAATAAGTATTCATGTTTCAGCATATTTCACGCGTATGGATGGAATAAACTGGCTAGCGGCGCTATACATGTCGATCGATGTTCTCTCTCACTTTGCGGTCCCGCTCTTCATAGTAATCTCAGGTTTTGTCTTATACAACAAATATTCTGATCACATAGACATCAAAAGGTTCTATAAAAAAAGACTGAAGTCCGTTCTTCCACAATATCTCATCTTTTCTACATTCTACCTGGCAGCAACTTACATCGGCTCGATTGTGCTTGCTAAACCTGTTAACCTTGATGTCCTGCATATCATTTACCGATACCTGACAGGAGGATGTTTTTACCACCTCTGGTTCTTTGTCTTGATCATTCAGTTGTATCTCCTTTATCCCGCAATAATATGGCTGTATAATTATTGTGATGCACGAGGAAGAGTATTAGAACTCCTCTTTGCAGTTTTCCTCATAGGAGTTCTCTACAACGTATATCCTATCCCGGATATATTCATACTGGGCGTATCCACCCAGATATTAGGAGTGGCCACCAAATTCATCGGATACGTGTTCTACCTGGCATTAGGGATGACCATTCGGAAAAGATACGATGAACTGCTGCTGAGATCTGTGCCTAGAACATCACTCTATTATGCATCACTTCCCCTGCTCTGTTGCACGGTTATTGGCATTTTCGGCTACGCTCAAAAGCACTTCAACCTCGATATAACGCAAATCCTGCCTGTGATGGGAGGCTACTGGCACTGGCTTACTGCTATGATAAATCCGCTATATTACGTGGTTATCTTTGCCTTCTGTTTCTACATCTCCCTGAATATCGTATCCAGTAGATCAGTCGCACTCAAATTGCTGGAAAAAATTGGTGCATATTCTTTTGGGATTTACCTGGTTCATGCATTCATATTGTATGTCATGGTTCTGGCATTGCCACGGCTTGGATTCGATTGGAATAACTGGTTGTTCTACCCCCTGGTGTGCATTATAACTCTCGTTCTGAGTTATCTCTCCGTGGAGGTTCTGCAAAAATTCCCCTATAGTGAGTATTTGATTGGTAGCACCAGGTAGAGAACTCGTCTACGAGACGAACCGGGATGTAAAGTGGATCTGCCGGGTGCGATGGGCCGCAGGGCCGGAGCGGGAGCACCGCAAGGTGCGACTCCCTGCAGCGGATGGAGGAGTGGGATGAGGAGTTCGAGAGCCGGCTCCGGGCGCTAGAGCGGCTCCCGGGCGGAGAAGGCCGGCGAGGAGAAGAGGGTTTCCACGATCAGCGCCGGGGCCGGCGGGATTGTCGGTGGGGTGGTGGCGGTGATTGTGAAGGTGCTCGGCGGGGGGTGAGGGGGTGATCGCGGGCAAGGATGACATGGGATGATGACTTCACAATCTGTGCAGATTTCAGGTTGGAGAATATGACAGATCGCCACAATCCTGTCAACATTCGCTACACCTACGGTAGATATACCTGCTTCCCCGTCCCATTCCAGGAGCCACCAGGATTTTCGTCAAGGTATCTGCTTCCAGACAGGGATCGAGATCACACATACCTGCTGGATTCGATTGCTAACATTGCAGCGCCTATCTCTACACACTTAAGCCAAAAACATTCAGAGGAACCTGAATGGATGCCGCCAAAAATGTGACCTGTATCGCGTTGCGCATAACAGGTCGCGCCATCAGGATTGACAGAACGATACTGAAAGCAACCGGATGCATGTAAACATCACTCCGGCAACATTAAAAATACAATCACAACGCTGAGATACGCAATATTGGAGCAATATATGGTTGGAAGAAGAACATCAAAAAAAATATATAGCCACCAGACGTATTCCGACTTGTTTAATGCTTAACGCAAAAAAACACTAATACTGAAATTGCAGACAAGTAAGGACTATCGCCGCGAGTAAATCCTGAAAAATGAAATCTTAAAAATGGAATGTTGTGTAGTGGTCGGCAATGCAGAGTGTGCGTGAAGAGATCTGGGACCAGGAATTGCCTCCCATCAGGATAAACAAGGACACCGTCAAAAAGCAGGCAACCAGGTACAGAATGGGGAGCGTAAGATTAGCATTAGGGCGTATTAAGACGGAAGAAGAGTTTGAAGAAGATAAGCGCGAGATACTAAAGAAGCAATTCCCCAAAAATCCCCTGCAATAGATGCTCATGGCAGACGATGAGGCTTTTTTACGGCAGGAGTTAGAGATATCGGCGATAGTAACCGGTCTCCATGATACCCTCTCAGAACAGGATCTGGAGATCTTGAAAAAGGCAACGGAATGCTACGGTATTCTCAAAGATCTGGCACTTTACGCGGAAGAACTCAATTCAGAATCCTTTTTACCTCCCATAAATGAAGTCCGAGACGCCTTCGATCACCTCATGCGCATGTACTCCGTCCTTTTCGGGCTTCGCGACGGGGACGGCGGATATATCAAGGAGAATCTGGATGCCGTGTTCCGCCACGTGTATCGAGCCTCATTCGATTATCTCGACTATATACAGATCTATCAGAAAGATTACATACACCAGAGATTAGAAGGGATCTCTCAACAGACGATAGTCAATCTGTTCCCGGAATACTACAGGGAGATCTTGCCCGAGATAGAGAGCTGCCTGGAAGATATCCCCCTCTATAAAGCATCCAAAGATATCGGGAAGCCGGATATGGAGACGGTCGAGAGGTACCACGCAAAGGTTCTGAAACTGAGAGGCTACTGCGCACAGATCAATAAAATGGCTCCGGCCCTGATCGAAGCGGAGAGTAAGCTCCGGGGGGAAGCGGAACAGAGGGAGAGGAAAGAGAGTGAGATACGAAGGGCTGAGGCCTGGAAGTACCTGCTCTTCACCATAATCGGGGCAATTATAGGCGGCATCATCGGGGCACTTGTTTTAGCGGGTTAGTATTGCACGAGAGCACGCTCGCGGGCGTTTGAGTGCCGAAACGCTCTCGGCAGAGCGGTTATCTATCAACAGCGCTCCTGTTCGTTAGCTTCTCAAGAGGAGTGCCCCCATTTCATCTCCGGGCCAGCCGGAACCTCCGGTCGCCGATGGGTTCCAGGTCGAACTCCGGCGGCTTACCCTTTGTCCAGGGGATGACTCCCTGGTTGAGCAGCCACCTCCCGATCACTGAACTCCTGAGTTCGGGGCAGGTTGTCCAGAATTTTTCAGACAGCGACACGTCGACGACCTCCCCGTTATCGAGCACGACCTCCATCGAGCCCCGGTCCCTCTGGAAGTAGTGGTCACGATCACGGCGTTTGATCCCGACACCGTACCCTGCGCCGGTGCGATCGTTCTGGATACCACGGGACCGGATACTCTCACGGCTCTTCTATGCAGGATCTACCCGGGGCGCCATAACCGCAGGGTATACTGTTACAATGGTTCACCACCCCCGGTTGACGGATTCTCAACAGCCCTTCACCATCTTTTGGGGCCCTCCGGCTCGCTCACCGCCTCTGGGGTTCGCTCTCCGTTCACACCTGGCGGTGCTCGAGCTCCTTCCCCTTCGGGGAAGTCGTCACTCGAAAACCCTCCGGGTTTTCTCGAACTCCTGCCGCTCGCGATGCTCGCGCCAGTCGTTCACCGCACCCCCGCCCGCCCGTTCCACTCCCGGACGAGCCTTGCGTAGCACCCCTCGCAGATATTCGTCCGTGCCTCCCGCGAGCGGTAGACCGCCTTCAACTCCTTGCAGACGTCGCACCGGCCGAGGTCGACCTTTGTCCGTTCGAACATCCGGTGGTCGAGGACCCCGGGGAGCGGCTGCGCCTTCGATCGCTTTGCTTTCTTGAGGCAATCATAGCAGAGGTACTCTCCCCCGCCCCGTCTCACCGACGACGTCGGCCGCTTGCCGCAGACGTGGCAGGGCTCGTCCTTTGCGGCCGGGAGGGGGATGTAGTCCGCGGGGTTGATGGTGGCAGCAGTGGCAGCACGTTGGCAGCAGCTGCTGCCAATGAGTGCACCCGCATTCGGGCCTGGAACTGCATTTCCGGCATGATGTACAGGGTTCACCGGTTCATTGGCAGCAGTGCGGAAAACACAGGCACCCCGGTCGTCATCGGAAGTAGCCTCGCCGGTGCTCTCCGTTCTCTCATTCTGCTGTACATATAGGTACATACATTGATCTCTATCCGGCTCCTGGTCGCCGTTTCCTGGATCCTCCCCGCTCTGCCCGATCTCTTGTTGGCAGCAACTGCTGCCACTCTGCTGCAACCTGCTGCCATTGCTGCCAACGTCAGGATCGTCATCCAGCCAGACGGAGGTCCCCCCGCGCCACTGCCGGTAGACCTCGGCGTCGAACGTGAAGTACTGCTCCCGGCGGCGGACCGTGACCCCGTACTCGCTGTCCTCCGTCACGGTGGCGTCGTAGAGGCTGATCGCCGGGCACTTCTCCAGGAGGCCGGAGTAGGGTGTCCCCCGGCTGACGTAGCCGTTGAGGAGCCGCCGGGTCTGGTAGTAGGAGAGGCCGAGGGCGCTCTGGAGGTGCCGGACGGTGAAGACCTCGACTCCCATCCGGGCGACGGTTTCGAGCGCCGCCGCCTCGTTCTTTGTCAGTTTGGTCTCCTGGCCCCCGGCTTCGCCGTTGATGGCGGTATAGAGTTTTGCGGCCGCCGCGAAGTCCTCCTCCCGGGCGATCACCGCCCCGTCGTCGTCCCGGTCGCGCTGGAGGTAAAAGAGCCGGGCCCGGCACTTGATCAGGTCAAAGAGCATCCCGGGGTTCCGGCGGTTCTGGGTTGTGGAGGACTGGATTCGCCGGGCAAACGGGATCCGGACGGGGAGGACCTCGGTTTTGACGGTCTCCCAGATCGCCCGGCAGGTGAGGACGTCGTCTTCGGCCGAGGGTCGACCGACCGCCTCGACCTCCTTCATGTGGTCGAAGACTCGCTTATCTTGCTCGACGGTATCGTCGATCCAGACCGTGAGCATCCGGTTCATCACCTGATCGTCGCCGAGATCCTCGACCTTTGCGAGCCACCAGACGCACCGCTCGGGGATGGTGCAGACCCGGAGTTTGCGCTCGGTCGTGAGGGTCCTATGCTCGATCGGCTCGCGGAAGTTCGCGGTCGCGGATTTGAGGACTTCCTGGAGGTCGTCGGAGAGCGAGACGTCGTCGAAGAGGAGGACGGTCCCGGGCCGGAGGTCGTCGTCGTAGTAGAGCGCTTTGTCCGAGACGGTGCCCTTGAGTTTGTAGGCGTCAGGGATGAGGTTCTGCATCGTTACGCAGGCATGGGTTTTGCCCTTCCCGGAGTTCCCGGAGACAGCGACATGGAGGCCGTTCGTGTTCTCGACCGATTGCGAGGCAAGGGACATCACCAGGCACTCGGCGACGGTCCGGTCGCCGACGTGGGCGTTGTTGAAGGTCTCGAGGAAGAACGTGAGCGGGTCGCCGTCGCGGAGGATCTGGATAGCTCGTTCATAGTGTTCGTCGACGGGAGGAGGGGTTGGTGGCTTCTCCTCCACGGTTGTCTTCTCTGGAGTGCGGGTTCGCTTTTGCTCATGCATCCCCCGGAGTTCGGGCCAGCGCTGGGCGCCGCCGCCGCAGGTCTGGTGGTGGCAGCCGGCGAAGATCGCGCCGTTCGCGAACTGGATGGCAAACGCGCCGTCCTTGTGCGCCGAGGAGAAGGGGCACTCCGTGAGGGTGAAGAGGGTCCCGCCCTGCCAGGGCCGTGTGTTCCGGACGGCGATTCCGTGCTCCGCGAGCCAGGCAGCAAGGTCGATGCCGGGGCTCTTTTTACTCTGCGGAGGCTCCTTCTGGAGGAGGAGCCCGGCGAGGTGCTCCAGGCGTTCTCGCGGGACGACACTGACTTCGTCCGGTACGGCGAGCAGCCTCGCCCGCCGGTGCGGCCGCTCCGGCGTGTTGTCGCCCTTCCTCGATGTGGTACCGTAGAGTTTCCAGATCCGGGCGGCGTTGTGGTTCGCGGTGTCGACGGTGACGGTCTCATTCGAGAAGAGGGCGTCAAGGGCCACAAGAGCCCCCTTGACAACCTCTGTTGCCGCCTCGTCGTTCGGGAGGTCCACCCGGTAGAGGAGGTGGGCGCCGTTCCCGGAGTCGGCTTTGATGGGCGCGGGAAACCCCTGCTCGGCGAGGTATGCCGCGATCCTTTCTGCGGCAGCGAGCGCCGCGTCGTGCTCGGCGTCGGTCGACGAGACCCCGCTCGGCCGAACGGGGTCGATGTCGACCGGGAACCAGCGCCGGCGGAGGATGTCGGCGTCGGCGGTGGTGGCGTCTTTTCTTCCGAGGCGCATCTTGATCCGGTTCGCCCGGCGGGCGAGGAGCGCCGGGTTGACGGCGTTTAAGGTGACGTAGATCCCGGCGACCGCCGGGTCGGCGTCGAGCGCCTCGACCTGCTCTGCGAGCAGGGTGTGGTCATCGAAGTACCCTGAATGGGTGGCGCCGTCGGCGAGCGCCCGGACCTCGATTACGCCGTCGGCGAGGAGTTCCACCGCCCGGCGGATCTCCTCACTCATAGAGGTCCACCCCGGTAAGGGGAAAGAGGGGGGCGCTCGCGGCCTCCCCGCGGGCGACGCGCCGGAAGGAGACGAGCGGGACGATCCAGGATCCGGCGCGGAGGTGGATCACCACCGCTCTTCCGGCCGGGTTGACCGCGGCGTGCCCCTCGATTGTTATCGCGCCTATCGGGACGCCGCGCTCGTGCCGCACCCGCTCCCGCACGACCGGCACCGGCCGACCGGCAAAGATCAGGCTTCTGACATCTTCCGGCGCGATCCGGCAGCGCTCCGCCTCGACGTGGACGATGAGCCCGCCCGCGAGTCGAAAACCTTCGGTTTTCTCCTGCTCCGGCCCATCGGCCCATCGCACGGTGCAGGCGAGGGTTCCCGCTTCCGGCGTCATGGCCGCCCTCGCTCGACGTTTATTGAATACTGGTGGTTGCGGGTCCTTCTGACGTTGATCTCGCGGACGGCTCTCCCGTGGTGCCGGATCGCGTCCGCCACCGCCCGCGGGACAAGGAAGAGGGGGACCGGGGAGACGTTTATCTCCTCCGGTGAGGATGTACCAGTGGCGGCCTGGCGGAGCGCGTGGTGGCACTTCTTGTCCGGGCTGCCGCCGCTGGTGTTCGGTTCGGTTCTTCTGGTGTGCTGCATTTCTGATAGCTCCCTGCACCGGGACTCGCTCCGGCGCATACACCACCATCGGGGACTGACGGTTAAAAGGGTACGCCGATGGGTTCGGAAAAAGCAACAGGCCCCATATAAGCCTTACTTTATTGCAAACGTTCAAAAAATGAGGATTTATGAGGAATCTCCCATCCGGGGCAGGACCAGGGGTTACGGGATCTCAGGATCCGTTCGGGATTTTGCAGGTCTGGTCCGGCGATCTGCAGGCGGCGGCCACGTCCCCGGCATCGTAGCGGAGCCGGACCTCCCGCCCCCGGCCCGTCCGGGGCACAAGATCGACGATCCCGGCCTTTGCAAGGGCGTTGAGGTGCTCGTGGTAGGCTGTCTTCCCGACCGGGAGGTACTCCTGTGCCGCTTCAAAGACCGCCCCCGACGCCATATCCGCCCCGTCGCGGGACCGTTCCGCGATCCAGCGGGCGAGCGCCCGCTCGCCCGCCGAGAGCCCCGCTGCCCGGTTCCGGAGGGCCGGCGCCGTGACCGCCCGGGCTGCTGCGGTGACGTCGGCGTGGGTGACCCGGCGGCGGCCGTCCTTCTCCGCCCGGTGGGCTGCTTGCCGGACGAGGTCGATCCCGACCCGGACGTCCTGTTCGCCGGCGGCGAACCGCGCGATCCGGTCGAGGAGCGGCTTCGGCAGCACCCGGGGATAGAGACCCTGCCGGACGCGGTCGGCGAGGATCTCGCGGACCTCGGCCTTTGTGTAGGGCAGGAAGGTGATCTCGGTCGGGTGGAAGACCGACCGGACGCTTGAGTCGGCCTCGGCTCCGAGGTTCAGGTCAAGGTCGCTCGTGACCGCGAAGACCCCGGCCTTCCGGACGTCCCACTTCTCGTAGAGCCGGAGGATCTGGTAGAGGAGGGGGTTGTAGGTCCCGGCCACTATGAGGTCGTCGGCGTCGTCGAGGCAGACGACGAGCGCGGCGTTACGATCCCGGAGCCGGGAGACGATCCCCTCTTTGACATCGTCGAGGTGCCAGCCGGTCGGGGGCGGGGCGTAGCCGCAGACCTGCTTGAAGATGCTCCCGTAGACGGCGAGCGGGGTGTGGTCCTGCCGGCAGTTGACATAGGCCGGGATGATCCTCTGCGTCTCCTCCCGGATCATGGTAAAGATCCGGTGGACGGTGGTGGTCTTCCCGGTCCCGGGCGGGCCGCGGAGGATGGCGGAGAGGGCGCTCCCGCCCCGGAGGGCCGGGCTGATGAGGAAGGCGAGTTCTTTGACCTGGGCGTCGCGGTGGTGGAGGTGCTCGGGGACGAACGTGAGTTCGAAGACGTCGGGATCTCTGAAGAGGGTCTGGTCACTGCGGAGAAGGGGCGAGTGCGTCATAGGAGAGACTGGAGAAGAGGTAGTAGATAACAAGGAGCCGTGCGCGGTCTGAAAGTGAAGGGGAAAGAGTCCCCGCTTCACTCGAGCGACGCGATGCCGTCGGCCCAGGACTCGACCGCATCGCGGATTGCGTCGTCCTGGTAGGACGAGAGCCGGACGGTCTTCCGGGTGAAGGTGACGTAGTAGTCTTCACCGGCGGGGTCGTGGCACTTGAGCTGAGCGTAGTAGGTCTCGTGGGGCTCGTCGCGGACGGCCTCGCCGCCCATCGCCGTCGCGAGGGCGGCGTTGCCCATCACGGCCGCTGCGTTCGCGTTAAACGCGGCGATCGTCGGGGACTGGAGCGAGACGGTGCCCACCCGCTTGCCCTCGCCGTCGAGGAAGTTCACCTTCGCGGTGTAGTGCTCGCGGTTCCGGATGACCGGATCGACGGGGACGCCATCAGAGCCGGTATACCCGACGCACCCGAAGGGGTTGTCCTCGATGACGCTCTCGATGAGGTTGTTAAACGACGTTACGGTGGCGATCGGGACGGCGAGGTCCCGGACCGCCGTTCTGTTCACGGTTGTCTGCACGAAATCTGCCATGGTTGGTAGTTCCTGCCTGCCAGGCTTCCCGGGAATATGACAGACGATTATAGGGTATACCCGGGAGGGCATTAGCCTGACTTTATCAGAAAACGCCGGAATGAACCGCACGAGAAGAACGCCGCATACAGGTACGAGCCAGGAGGCAGCCTCCAGATGCACTCACGGCTAAGAAGGTTTTAGTGTGCAGGAGACAAGATCGACAAGGGAAGAGAAGACGTGGATCATAGCAAAGAAGAGATCATCAGATTGGTAGACCGGGATTCAGTCATCGTCTCGCATCATGCCCGGGTCAGGATGTTTGAGCGCAACATCTCCACCGACGACCTCCTTTCGGCAATCAGGGCTGGCAAGATTCTCGAATCATATTCCGACGATGAGCCCTGTCCCTCCCTGCTCATGCTCGGCTTTATAGGTGACCACGTGTATCATGTAGTACTCGGGATCTGCGATGATCATCTCCGGGTCATCACCGCCTACGTGCCGGATGACGAGCATTGGATCGATACGCGAACAAGGAGGAAAAAGGAATGATTCCAGAGCGATGCACGTTCTGTAAAGGAACCCTGCAGGAAGGAAAGACCGAGTTCATGGCGCGGGTAGGGGACGAGATCATCGTCATCAGGGACGTTCCGGCCTTCATCTGCGACCGGTGCGGCGAAGCATACTACAGCGCGGAAGTTTCCCGGAAGATCGATGCCGTGATGAAGGATGTCCACAGTGGCAGGCTTTGCTGCCGGCCTCTCGCGGCAGGCGAGGTCGAACTCACCGGGTGAGGCCGGCAGACCCGCCGGGGAGGTACGGTAACTCCTGAACCGGCGGCAGAGTATTGCCGCCGGTCGCGGCTGGACAAGCGTTTTTTCTACTGAGATTTCTGCATATAGTCCTTGCGGCCAGCCTTTTTCTCTTCGGCATCCTATTGCTCTCCGGGAGGGTTACCAGGATGACCGAGGAGAAGACCACGCGGGAGCTGGTTTACGAGACGAACCGGGATGTGAAGTGGATCTGCCGGATGTTGCGGCAGATGGAGGCGCAGGATGAGGAGTTCGAGGGCCGGATCCGGGCGCTGGAGGGCTGGCGGGCGGAGAAGGCCGGGGAGGAGCGGCGGCTTTCGACGGTGAGCGCCGGGGCCGGCGGGGTTGTCGGCGGGGCGGTGGCGGTGATTGTGCGGGTGCTCAGGCGTGCGGGTGATCTCCAGAATCCCGGGTATGACCCGCCCAGGACCCCAAGACCCCTCTCTTCTGAGAAGAAGTCTGCCATATATCGCCGTAGGGGCGATCTGGCATGTTAAACGCGTATCAAAAGATATATCCCAATCGATTCTCCACACATACCTTAAGGAAAGTTAATATTCAGGTTTCGTTTTTTGGAGACGGGGATCGCTTGAGAAGAAGGTGAGGGGAACGGCAAAGAAGAACAACCACGAGATCAGGGATCCGATCTACGCGTTCATCCATATGAACTCTAGCGAGAGAGAGGTCTTGAACTCAGCGCCGGTCCAGCGCCTCCGCCATATCCACCAACTTGCGTTGACCAGCCTGGTTTATCCGGGAGCAACCCACAGGCGGTTTGAGCACTCGCTTGGTGTCATGGAACTGGCCACACGGATCTATAACGCCGTGCTGGAGAGCGGAGAGACCGAGATCCTGGGGATCGACCGTGGTGAGTACGATGGGATGTACTATCGACGTGTCCTGAGAATGGCGGCTCTCATCCATGACATCGGTCATGCCCCTTTCTCCCATGCTTCAGAAGACCTCTTTCCCGGGGACTGCAACCATGAGGCGATGACCCTCCGACTCATCGAGAGCGACGAGATGGAGAAGATCTGGGTAAAGTTGAAGATCCAGAGCGAAGATGTGGCAAAACTCGCGCTGGGTCGAAATCACCCTAAAAAGAAGACTTTTTCCAATACTGAAGCGATACTCTCAGAGATCATCACGGGAGATGCGTTCGGTGCCGATCGAATGGACTATCTCCTGCGGGACTCACACCATACCGGGGTCGCATACGGTAGGTTCGATCACTATCGCCTGATAGAGACCCTTCGGATCCTTCCTAAAACCTATGAGGGCGGATCAAAGGAACCTGCCCTTGGCGTGGAGTCCGGGGGTCTTCAATCGGCAGAGGCACTCCTGCTGGCACGATACTTCATGTTCAGTCAGCTATACTTTCACCCCGTGCGGCGGATCTATGATATACACCTGAAGGAGTATCTTCAGGCATGGCTTCTCGGGGGTCGGTTCCCTGGTGATGTCACAGGGCTGCTCAACCTCACCGATAACGAGGTGATGGCCGGCATATGGAGAGCCAGCAGGGATCCAGATCTCCCGGGCCATGATGCTGCAGAGAGGATCGTGATGCGAAACCATTACCGGGTGCTTTATACGAGAAACCCGGACGATGTCCTGAAGTGCAGGGAGGCGGGGCTGGCAATCTATACGGTCGCGTGTGAAGTGTTTGGAGAAGAAAACGTACGCCACGATAGGCCGAAGGTATCTGCGAGTCAGGTGGCGTTCCCCGTTCTCGAACTGGATGAGAGGATCGTATCCTCCCTCCTGAAATCGGATGTGCTTCGGCATATTCCCGAAGTTGCGGTGGATACGGTGTACATCCACCCGGAGTTGCTCGATGCCGGAAGGGTATGGCTGAACGAGAACCGCGAAAACATTATCGAGTCTGGATCAGAACCGGAGGATATGACATGAAGCAGATACAGAGAGACGGACTGCTAGTTGAGCTCATCGATGAGCTCACGAGCTACGGGAGCTGGTGCGGGGAGACACATATCCAGAAGGCCACCTACTTCCTCGAAGCGATGATGGGTATACCCCTTGGGTTTCCCTATGTGCTGTACAAGCACGGCCCTTTCTCCTTCGACCTCTCAGATGAGCTGGCATCGATGCGGGCCGATGCTCTTCTGGAATGGGAGATCAAGCCCGAGCCGTACGGGAATGCCCTCAAGACAACGAACGTGAGTGCCGGGTTAAAGGCAAGGGTGCCCCGGGCGCTCGCGAGATACCGGCCTGCGATATCCTTCGTTGCCGGGAAGTTCGGGACGCGCGGGGTGAAAGACCTCGAGAAGATCTCCACGGCCCTCTACGTGACAAACGAGGCACCGGGCCGGGGGTGCGAGGCCAGGGCACGGCGGATCACTGAACTCAAGCCTCATATCACCCTTGATGAAGCAAAAGAGGCGGTCAGCTTCGTTGATGAGATGTTTCGGGAAGCGGAGCCGGTGATCAGGGAGATTGGGGAGACCTGAGACTCTGGAGTTTGGCGGCCATCGGTGTTCAGGGTGAGGTGCATCGCCACTTTGTTCCACTATCTACCGGGGAGGAAAACCCCCCTATTACCTATCATTGTGGTTTATTCGAGATTTTGCCACCAGACAACCTGTGAACATGAGTTCAGTTCCGACATCCGGAATCCTAACATCGCCATCCTCCGAGAAATACGTAGAACAGAACCAGTTGTGGTAACAGGCCAACCAGAGATACTTTCGAAAGATCGCAGGATTGTCCTTAAACTCCGCCAACCGTTTCTTGATATGATCTCTATGCTGATGAAGTTCAGAGATCGCTGCGGGAAAGTAAGGTCCTTCAGATACAGGGAGTTTTTCACCATAGCGTTCCATCATGCCCATCATATCATCACTGAACCACCTGAGGACGTACAAATAGTTGATAAACCATGTGCCGTCAGGATCGATGACGACCATATCATTAAAGTGACAAAATGCCGGGGCACGATACCACTCTAGATATCTTAGGAGTTTTTCTTTAGCAGAACTCTCAAGGATGATCCGGGGAAAATAGGCGTTTTTTTCAATACCTTCCGCATCTGCGAGAGCTGGACTAAACACAGTCACCTCATCGCAGTAACATCTCTCTAAAACGATACCTCCCCGAACAAAATACCCTCTTATAGCCAGTTCTAACTGATACATCGCGATCTCATCGAGTGCCCGCCCAAAATCCGGTTCACCTTCAGTTTGATTCTCCAGTTCAGAGATAAACAATAAGTTATCGGTATATACGCGCACATGACAGATACGCCTCCAGTTGAACTTGTGCCTCCTCTCTGTCATTGATTTGATACTGGAAAATGCGGATCTCAGGGCACTATGATAGTGGTTAAGCACTTCATCGAACTTGGACTCGCTTTTTTTGGCCTCAGTGAGCAATGACTTAAATCCAAGGATATCCACATGGGCAATAACAGATTCTTTGCCGAAGACAGGTATGATTCCCTTTAATCCCTCAATAAAGACTTTCTCTGGGATCCCACCCTGACAAAGAGCAGACCGGAGGATGGCTCCATGGACTTTAGTTCTGTTGGGAATTGTGATCACTATACTGTCATCAGCATGTCTGAGGTGAATATAGCGATCACTTCTTTGCATCTCAGAATAATCAAATTCCCGCAATAGATCGATTACCGTCTGAAGAGGTAAGTCAGGAAGCCGCGACATCAGTTATCTCCCACATTGTTCCCGGAGTGCTCGATCAAAATCTCTCATCTGCTCTAAGATGCTTTTGACAGCACTGATATGCTCTCTGATCGCTTGCTTTAAATTTTCAACCGCCTCAGCCTCTGTAGAACCCACTTCTGTCATATGGGTAAGATAATCAACCGCGACAAAGCAATCGGCATCTCTCGATATCCAGATCAGATCATTGAACACACGATCGATTGCTTCGAAATCCGACAAACGATCCATGCTTTCCTCATTGTTCAGGGTCATAGTACACCTTTTTTAAGCAGGTTAAACAGTCTATGTTTCATCTGCACCCTCTCGATGCTACCTCTCCACAAGATCCTCTTCATATTCCATTTTTACACTCTGAATCTCAGCATCAACCCCTTGTAACGCCTCGCGAAGAACTGCCCGGAGGCTTCCCGGGGGTGCAAAGCTCAATAAACGGGAAATGGCCTCTTTTTTGCGCTCAAGTTCAGGTGAATGGCCGCCCATGAACGTGATTACATCATACCGGATGTATCCACCAAATAGTCTCCTGAGATCATCTCTTTTACCAGCGGCAATCGCATCACCCAGGATCTTGAGGATGGTTCCCTCGGTTCCGGGTTGGGAGAGGAGGACGGAGCAGAGGAACAGGGCGTCATTCACCTTACCTCCACCCAGCAGGTGCTCGGCATACTCTTCAAGGCATAACTTTCCTGACACCTGGTGTTTCAAAGATGCAATTGATCTCAATTGAACAGAGAGTTGCTCACGATATATGAGTCTCTCGTTCATAAGAGTGAACAGTTCATCAAGGATAGGCTCTAATTCAGCGCACTCTTTTACGTTCATCAAAAATGAAACCCCATTCAGAGGAAGTATCTGGTAATTACGTGCATTTCGCTTCCTCTCAGCCCTTTGGCGGATAAAATCCAGAATATCCTCTTTCTCGGTGAGAATGTAATTTATTAACGTCTGAACATGATGTTCAGGACCGTTCCCAAGCGAAGAAGTAGCGATTAGTTTCTCCTTGAAGCAACTTTTGATTGACTCTTTCTGATGGCTATCCAGACGGTCTTCATTCTCTTTCAGATCGTGTAATACATACGTAGCAATAAGATCAAGGAGTTTTTCATCCATCGTCTCGTAGTAGCTCAAGATATCCAGATAGGACGTTACGCAGATCTCGTAATTCTCAAGGCGGGAGGAAAACAACCATAGATTATAGAGAAGTGTCAGGTGGATCTCTCTTTCACCAGTATCGATCAGTTTGGTCAGCCAATCTCTGACTCTAGCCTCATCTGGAGGATACCTTGTCATGAGCCATATAAAGCGCTCTATTCTTCTGGAGTCTACGTGTTGAGAAGCAACCAGCACTTCACCCGCAAAGGAATCTAATTGTTCTGGATCATGAGTGCACAGCCCGAGATCAATGGCATTTTTGAATCCGATCGGCAGCTCGCTCCAGGTATGCTCCCGATCGCGCAATTCGAAGAATATGTCTGGATCCTTCGCGATCCAGGCAGACAATAGAGAGTCCAACAGGTGATAGTTGATATTTGCATGCTCCTGGTACGCCTGAAGGTCCTGGAGCAGGGTGATGACTGAACTAGCATCCGGGTATGTGGTAGAGAGGAAACTCAAGATAGGTTCACTAAATTCGGTAAATATATTCTCTGGAATTGCAAAACCAAGTTTCACGCCTGAACACCACTTACGCCTCTCCTCCTCGCCCGAAGGTATCGTCTCCGGGTTGAATGAGAGGAGCAGCGGTCTCGAGTAGAATAAAAATCCATAGATGATATACTCCATGGGACGCGGAAACGCCTTTAAAATTGACTCAGCATCTTCCGTACCTGAAACTTTGTACTCCCACCACCGGAAGAGGAGACTCTCGATATTGCATAATACCCCATAGTCAGTCTCACGCGGGATTAACTGCTCGAGTTCCGCTAAAATGATCCTCCGCTCCTCTGCAATCCTCTCTGAGAGTGAGAATTCTCCATCTCCAAACTTAGATCCGATCTTCCCGGAGGTCTCAACAGCCTTTCTTCTTACATGCACTGATTGATGGCAAAGCACCCTCTTTAGTATCGAGATTGCGTGTTCCCGGGTTTCAAGGACAGCAGGAGTGGCTGGAAGTGGTCGTACATCCCTGGTTATCGTGTAAGGCGATGATAGGTAACTTATCTCATGGTCTGCTCTCAGTGCCTCTGAGAGGGCCTTCCCAAGCGCAACGATGGAAAATTCGTTCTCCGCGTCAAGCCTACTCTCTAGTAGAGTCAATGTTTCACGTATCTTATCAAGTGTATTGTAAAAAGGAGAGACGGTCTCAGTGACCATGGATTCCACCATATAATTAGAGTACTGTCCACTAGGGACATTTTTATAGATGTGCTCAAGGAGATCGAATATCTCTTCCCGTGAGAACCCAGCATGGATCAGACGAATCACTACAGTTCCGTAGGTATCCTGAGTCGGAGACAGGATAGCATCATCTTCGTCTCCGGGAGGGGGAGTGTCGATATAGGTGTACATGAGGTCGATCGACTCTTCAGGAACCTGATAGCAGAACTTGGAGAGAGCCTCCAGACACTCTGTCCGGTGATAGCCCGAGAGATCTTTCGACTCTGCAATGGCTTTACGGATCCACGAGGCGAAGTAATCCTTAATGACATCTTCTTCACAGAACCCTGAAGCCGCCTCAAGATTTGTAAGAATTTTGTCATTAAAACGTGGTTCCCAAGACTCTATCCACTCGCTCAACGCGTCAAAGTTACGGATCTGATCAATGTAGTGCGCAAGGTAGAGATCGCCCTTCATATCCGGATTGAACCTTATCGAGTAACCAACCTCCCTGAGGACGCCATTTTTTACCATCTGATCGATCTGGGCCTGTATTGTCTCTTCAGTAAGACCAAATTTCCCCTTTAGCAGCGAGAGGACAGCCCTATCGTTTCGCCTAAAAGGCCCTATCAGCGCAAGACCCGCCAGAAGTTCACCAACTCTTCCTTTATCGAATTCCGGTATGAGCGATCGGGTGGTCTCAAACTCCAGATCATCAGCGAATTTTCGCCGCAGTCTTTCAACTGTAATCCCTGGGTCTCCGTTGATGATATTTCCAGCCCAGACGATGAGATAGGGATTCGGGAGCATCGAAACAATCAGTCCCTCCTTATTATGGTGTCTGCCACCGAGAACAAACCGTAACAGTTCTCTGAGGTCATCCTCGCTCCTATTTCCGATCCTAATCTCTTCAGTCAGATCTTGGCAAAACTGTTCGTTAAGAACGGTCTGGATGCCTCGTAGGCCCGCAGTTCGTGTTGTGAGGATTATCTTCACGTTCGAAGACTGATATTTTACATACGCAAAGAGTGGAGCGAACTCCTTATGCCATCTGTCTGCATCGTCAAATAGCAGGAGATATCGTCTGTCGCCATCCAACTCGCCCGGGAGGGCACTCTCCAGGTTCGGGTAACCTGGTGTTACTGAGAGTATGATATACTCTGGATGCCTTTCTTCGAGATCGAACGCGATCTGACGGAGCAGGTGTGATTTTCCAGACCCGCCCGGAGCATGGAGAACAAGGATTTTATTGTGGTTGTCAGCCAAGAACTCCTTTACTATATTCAGGTAGTACCCAGTCTGCTTTAACCGGGGTCCTGTATCCAGGGGCATTAAATGCTGTTCAACGCGACTGAAATATTCCTGCCACCGGATGAATTTCTGAATTTGACCGCCTGTAGAGCGCTCAGCGGATCGCTGGAGTTCCTCTATCCCCACTTTGATCTCCCTGTGCTCCTCCTTTTCCTCCTTGCGCTGCAATACACGGAGACGTTCAATCGAGACAGGATTTCCTTCTCTTGCTTTTACAGAGAGAAAAGATTTGAATGCTGATTTCAGCACATTAAACAACCAACGGGCAAATTCAGGATTTCGAACTTCAGAATCCGGAATATAGCCTTCAAACGCTGCAACAAACTTTTCTTTAAGTTCAGACAGGCTCTTATCATTCTCTTCGAAGACTTGCTCTAGAATGAGTGGCACTATATCAGAAGGAAAGAACTTAGCTAGGACCGCAAGATTGGGAACAGGTTCTGGAGGTGTTTCAGAGCGTACCTTCTTGTCAACGAATTCCGCAAAGTCGGAGGATCTCATCCAGTCGCTGATGTCTTTCTCACGAAACGCATTCGCACCGAATTTTTTAGCCCATTCTATCAGTGCCGCAGCTATGAGGCTACCCATTATCCCCTCAATCATCCATGCCCACCATGAATGATCTATCATTATTAGAGCAGTATGAAATACGTTCGTACTCAGAATAGTCGCCCAGCAAAGGTCTGGAACGATTTAGTGTCATGCAACTCAAGCAAGAACGAACTCATAGAGTGAAAAGTACTGGATGAGAGCGTTAAATCTAGACAGGCATTTCTCAAATCATTCCTGGCAATTACGTCCATATGGTCGAAGGATAAAGAGAATTAAATGGATAAATTGAAGTGTTCCAAACTCTACTCAAAGGTTAAGCAAGGGATTGTATCGGTATGACAAAAATATTCATAGATACTAATATATTTCTAGGACTTTATGAATCAAATGAAGACACAATTGAGATTTTTAAAGATATTGAAAAAGTTAAAGATAAATCGGTCTTTCCACGTCAAGTATACGATGAGTTTCTTCGGAATCGAGATCAGAAATTACGCAGGCTAAAATCCAATATAAAAACAAACTACAAAATTGAGATACATCCAACGTCATTGGTCCGATCTTCTACAGAATATAATCAACTTGAAAAGATCAAAGAGGATTGCATTAAAATAAAAAAATCTCTAATTCAGAAAATTGAGGAAATGATCGTTGATAGTTCAAAAGACCCTATTTTCAGCCAATTCATTCAGTTGTATAATAGCGCAAGTGTCATGAAAATCGAGAGAAGTGATGCTTTAATTCAAAAGGCGTTTTTCAGGAAACTAACTGGGAATCCACCAATAAGTTCAAAAAAAGATTCACTCGGGGATGGAATCATTTGGGAGTCACTGTTGGAACATGTTACAGACGACTTGATCCTAATTTCTCGGGATGGGGATTTTAAAGATTATTCAACATTCCTTATTGATGAATATCGAAGCAAGACAGAAAAATCTCTATTTATTGTTGAAACTCTATCTGAGGCCTTGAAATCTGTTGGGGAGGAGCCTTCAGACAAATTGGTTCAATTTGAAGAAGAACAAAAAAAGCGAATCCTATATGTGGCTACCGATTTGAGCGATACTCTTGAAGGATTAAACAGTTTAGCTAGAGCAATAGATAGGTCGCATATTGCAGGCTTAAGTAGCCTAGCCGAAGAAGTAAATAAGTCATATGTGGCAAGCCTAGGTAGCATAGATGAAGCAACTGAGAGATGGAACAGTTTAGCCAGAGCAATAGATTGGTCACATTTTGCAGGCTTAAGTAGCCTAGCCGAAGAAGTAAATAAGTCATATGTGGCAAGCCTAGGTAGCGTAGCTGAAACAGCTGCGAGATGGAACAGTCTAGCCAGAGCAATGGATATATCACCTTTTATGAGGCAGAGTGACATGGTTGAGAGACTACTGGATAGCCCATCTAGGAATTTAAACTACCTGTCCACAGGGTATGATTCTGAGACTAGCGAATGGCTTGAAGGAGACGTAAACGAAAATCAAGAAGAGAGTGCTCCAGACGAATCTTCTCAGAAAAAAGACTACACCACCGAAGAAACTCAAGTTGAAACTAAGGCGGATAAAGATATAGAACAATAGACTTCCAGAGTTCCGGTGGAGCTTAACCTCGTCGACATTCTTTGAATCTCCGATTCCAGCGATAGTGTTGACGAGGGTTTATCCTCATCGTCGCATCTGCAAAATAAAGTAGTAAAGTCAATCTTGATTGGATGTAGTTTTTGGAGCCAGTCCTCGGGCGTTAAACTCTAAAATTGCTGATTATATCGTGCGAAGTTGTTCAATAGCATACTGTTCCGGCGACATACCATTAAATATTCCTCAGAGGTACCCGATCCTAACGAGTGACGCTATTGACGCTTTGGGAAAATTTCAGACCAGAAATCGGGATCCGCGGGAAGGATTCGAAACGTTATGCAATCAGTTGTTTGAACGCTGGTGCATGCGCGAGTACCGCGATACGGTCCACCAAATCCATATTGTCAACGGAGCCGGGGGAGATGGGGGTGTCGAAGCATACGCAATAAGTGAGAGCACCTATCGGGAGGGGTTTCTAACACCTCTAGCATTCAGAAACCCCTAAACGGCCCCACCGCCATAATCTCTTCATGCGCTACATCGTCACCGGCGGGGCCGGCTTCATCGGCTCGAACCTTGCCGACACCCTGGCACAAAATCACGACGTCGTCATCATCGACAACCTCGCCACCGGGCGGCGGGAAAACATCGAGCACCTCCTCGATCATCCCCGGGTGAACTTCATCGAGGGGAGTATCACCGACCTCGACTTTTTGATGGAGGTCCTCCCCGGCGCGGATGGCATTCTGGCCGGCCCCCCCGGTGCCCCGGTCGGTGTAGGATCCTGCCTCGAACGAGGCGAACGTGACCGGAACACTCAATGTACTCGTCGCGGCGAAAGGTTGCAGGATGCTGGCCGTGGTTGCGGCATTCTCGGTCTACGGTGATACCCCCTGTCCGAGACCGTGGGACGTTCGGGTTTACCACAAGCGGGAAGTTTGATGGGACCTTCACGCCGTCGGTTTCTTCCCGACGCCAACCGGATCGCCTGCATCGCCTTCTCCAGGTCATCCGCAAGAGGGGCCCGGAGTCCGGCAGCATGCTCACACTATCGGTATTCCATCTCCAGCAATTTGTGATAATCCATATACATATGGACCGGATCGGTGGATCTTCTGGTTGCTCGTTTGAACCCGAATTTCTCGTAAAATCCCACAGATTCCTGTTTTGAATCCACAGTGATGATCCTGCACCCGACATATTTTGATATATTCATCGTGAGCGCCAGAACCTCACCGAGCATCAGAAACCCGATACCGATTCGTTGATATTTTGAGGAGGTTGCCAGCCGGGCGATCTTTAGAGCGGGGTATTTTCGGTAAGGGTACCCTCGTCTCCCATCCTCCGTGGCTACCTGCTTGACATCAATGCAGTCGGTGACGAGGGTGAAAAACCCAACCAGTTCAGAGTCGATATACGCAAGATGGGTTACCGACAGCCGCTCTTCCTGATACTCCCTTGAATCCTCGATCAAGAACTCATCCAGATCGGCATGACCACACCTGAAGGCTGATACATCCAGGTCACTGGAAAGCGGTAAAAAATGGAGTTCCGGGAGAGGCATATCCTCACAGACGCTGATGTTGCGCTCTGTGCGCCGCAAACCGGATCAGTTTCCGCGCGTCGTCGGTATAGGTGGGCCTCTCCATGTACTCATGGAAACGCCGGGCATCTTCGCCCTCAAGGGTAAGCCCAAGTTCGATTGGTTTCGCCATTGTCACTCCACCTCTGGATACGATATAATAATCGTGGCTACCACAAATAGGTTTCGTCAGGTTCCCGGGTTACCTTTCTCCGAGCTTTCCGGCTCCACTCATCACCCCGGATGCAGGGGATCTGTGCATTGGTGGATCTCCTTACCCAGGTTGTGCAGAGACCATAGCACTGCCGGCGAGCGTTCCCTCTCCGGTTCTGCCGAACCATTCGCCGTTTGACCGTGGATGACATCGTCCCCACCGGGTGTCGTACGTCGCACCTGATGGTGCTCCCGCTCCGGCGGACCATCGCGTCTCCACCCTCAATCCGGTAGCGCCCGGCCTCGACGGAGATCCTGAGCGGTCCATCCATGCCGTGGCTGAAGGTACCCACCTCCCGGGTCATGGCCGCCCCCGCTCGATGCCGGCCGTATACTGGTGGTTCCAGGTCCCCGGTGGACATGGATCTCGCGAACGGTTCTCCCATACCGCCGGATCCCATCCGACTTTGAGCCACTCCGGCGAGGCATCTTCCGTTCTACCGGATCACCTCATCCCGCCCGTTCCACCCCCGGACGAGCCTTGCGTACCACGGATCACAGGGGTCTCCAACGAGCGGTAGAGCCCTCGCCGCAGACATGCCGGGTTCGACCTTCGTCCGGTGGTCGAGGGCTCCGGGCAGAGACTCTTGCAACATGGGCCCACGCTTTGTACCTGTTTTCAGCACGTTGCAGCCGGCGATGCCACTCAAAGGGTGGCGTTGGGGCGTTCGATCCTGATTTCCACCCCGCGGAGGTGGTATCGTGAGATCTCTTCCGGCATTCTGGCTTTCGCGCACACCCGCACACCCACTCACCCCGGCGCCGGTACCGGTAACGTCTCAGATTTTCTGTAATTTGCCTGAGCCCTGTCTCCTTGCCTGATCATTCCTTCTGCATGGTCAAATACCTTCTTCCGGTGACCCACTCCTCGTTGATGTCCATCAGGATGGATCCGACCAGCCGGAGGAGGGATTCCTCGTTCGGGAACGCTCCTACGACCTTGGTCCTTCGTTTGAGTTCCTTATTGACCCGTTCCATCATGTTCGTTGTTCGGATCCGCTTTCCGTGCTGTTTTGGGAATGCCGTGTAACTCATGAGCCCGGGGAGGAATCGTTCGATGGTGTTTGCGGCTTTTCGGTATCCCCGGGCATTCAGGTCATCAGCGAGATCCTGGAGTCTCTGCTCATTCCCATAGGCCTCCTTCAGCCCCTCTACAACCTCCTTCTGGTGTTTCCGGGGAATATTCCTCAAGACGGCTCGGGTACAATGAACCTGACACATCTGCCAGGATGCACCGAGGAAGGCGGCTTCAGCCGCCTTCTGGATGCCGGTATGCCCATCCGAGATGACCAGTTGAACCCCGGCAAGTCCTCGTTCTTTGAGGTCCTCGAAGAGTCCCGACCAGAATTCTTCATTCTCACAGTCGGTGACTCTCGCGCCCAAGATCTCCCGGTAACCATCCTCGCGCACTCCGGCGACCACCAGGACCGCCTTGGTGACGTACCGTGCTCCGTCCCGGATTTTGTAGTAGGAAGCATCCACGAAGAGAT
>NZ_VCYI01000021.1 GCF_030464365.1 Methanoculleus methanifontis
CGTGTACTCGTTTAAGTCACGGGTGACCGCGATGGCCTCGTCGATGTTGTGGTTCTTCCCGAGCGACTGGGTCACGCCCATGCCGAAGAAGATGATCGCGAAACGGCCGCTCTTGAGCGTCTCAGCGACCTCGTAGATCTTCGCTTTCGGGATTCCCGCGACGACGTCAGGGAGCTGCTCGCCCTTGAACGCCACGCGGAGCGCATTGAGGAGTTCATAGTCGCGCCCCTGCTCGATCTGCAGGTGGACATCCGCCACGCTTGCGGTGTCGGTGGGCCGCGGGTCGACGACGATCATCTTGCGGCCGGTGTGGCCCTTGCCGGTGAAGAATCCGCGGGGGAAGATCGAGTACCGGGACATGTGCCGCGGGTGAGCGTGCGCCGGGTTGCATCCCCAGAAGAGGATCCGGTCGGCACGGTTCTTGACCTCACCGAGTGTGCAGCTCGGAATCCCGATATCCTGCACCGCGATGAGGGATGTCCCGTGGCAGACGGTCGCCGTGTTGTCCATGACCGCTCCGACGGCTTCACCGATCTCTGACCCGACAGCCTGGGCTTCACAGTTCGTGGAACTCCAGCCGTACATCAGGGGCTTCTTTGCGTCGGTGAGCATTCTGGCGGTATACTCGGCCGCCTCGTCGTAGGAGATCTCCTTCCATGACCCGTCCTCCTGCCTCATGCGGGGGCGGGTGATACGGTCCTTTGCCTGGGAGTGGAGGAACTTCTCGGCGCCGATAGCGCACGCGTTGTAGACCTCGTGGAGTTCTTTTCCGTCATCGCTGACGACAACTTCGAGGTCATCGCAAAGCGTTCCGCAGAACGGGCAGATTACGTCGGTTACTGTCTTGGTCATGCTAGTTCACCCCTGCATCCCTTGCGCACCAGTTCCAGTGAGCTGAGGACGGGTTCGTTTTTGGCGACCTCCACTTCCACCGGCGTACCTTTAAAGGTAGGCATACCGGTCGAGTAGGTGTTCGGGTTGACCACCATGTTTGCCCAGGGCCCCATCGGTATATACGCTACACCGGGGTGAGGGCCCTGGGTTGCATCGACCGCCTTGACGATGACGCTGCCGTAACTGCTGGTGACGCGTACGTTCGTGTTGCGGTAAGTTCCCAGCTTTTTAAAGTCCGCCGGGTCGAGTTCGATGATCCCGCAGGCGGTGGTGTAGGCGGGTTTTTCCTTCCCCGCCTCCATGGACACCCCCTGCTGGATCGTGCGACCCGTGATCAAATTCACTCTGATTGCCATTCTTATTCATCCCCTGTCTATTGTGTATTATCTGGCAAACTCTTTGAGCGGGCTTGGACCAAGCTCGGTGACGGTCTTGACGACGTCTTCCATGACCGTTCCCCACTTTGCACCCTCGGATGCGGAGACGAAGGTCATTCTGAGACGCTTGTCGTCAAGGCCAATGTTCTTGAGGACACTCTTCAAGAGGAACATCCTCTTGGCTGCCTTGTAGTTGCCCTCAAGGTAGTGGCAGTCGCCGAAGTGACAGCCGGAGACGAGCACGCCGTCCGCCCCGTCCTGGAATGCCTTCAGGATGAAGAGGGGGTCGACCCGGCCCGTGCACATCACGCGGATGGCACGGATGTCGGGTGGATACTGAATACGGGCGCCGCCGGCAAGGTCTGCACCGGCGTAGGAACACCAGTTGCAGATGATGGCGATGATCTTTGGTTTCCAGTTCTCGTCTGCCATTTACTGTTCACCTCCGAGGAGGAATGCATCGATCTGTGCAACGATCTGTGGGGTTGCGAAGTGCTGCATCCAGATTGCACCGCCGGGGCAGAACCCGCCGCAGGTGCCGCAGCCCTTGCACTTGGCTTCGGTGACCTGCATGACCTTGCGGCCGTCCTTCTCGACGAGCGCGAGGGCACCGTAGGGGCACAGGTTGACACACAGTCCGCATCCGGCACATTTCTCCTCGATACACTGGGCGAAGTAGGGCTCGAGCTCCACCTCTCCCTTGTGAATCGGGATGGACGCCGCGGATGCCGCGCCCTCTGCCTGGGCGACCGTGTCCGGAATATCCTTCGGTCCCTGGCAGACGCCAGCGAGGTAGACGCCGGCAGTGGTGGTGCCGCACGGGTTCAGCTTCGGGTGTGCCTCAAGGAGCCAGCCGTCCTGCGAGCAGGAGAGGCCGAAGAGTCTCCGCGTCTTCTCGGTCTCGGCGGAGGGCTCAACGGCGGCCGCGAGCACGACCATGTCGACTTCCATGTCGAGGGGACGGCCGAGGAGCGTATCCTCCGCGTTGACGTGGAGGTTCTTGGTCACCGGGTCTTCGGTGATGTTTGCTACCCTGCCGCGGATGAACTTCGCACCCTCGTCCTGGATGCGGTAGTAGAACTCCTCGTACATCTTCCCGAAGGACCGGATGTCCATGTAGAAGATGTAGGGTACCGCGCCGGGGATCTTCTCGATGATCTGGTGGGCGTGCTTGAGCGAGTACATGCAGCAGAACCGCGAGCAGTACGGCTTGCCGACGCCGGTGTTGTCACGGGAACCCGCACAGAGGACGAATGCGACCTTCTTCGGGGTTTCGCCGTCGCTCGGGCGGACAAGGTGGCCGCCGGTCGGGCCGGACGCACAGATCAGGCGCTCGAACTCGAGCGACGTGATGACGTTGTCGTAGTTCTTGTAGCCCCACTCGAACTTCTTTTCGATGGGGAAGATGTCGTAGCCCGTGGCAAGGATGGCGGTACCGACCTTGACGGTGATGAGTTCGTCCTCTGCGTCGAGGTCGATTGCCTTCTTCTCGCCGCATGCCTCGACACAGAGGCCGCACTTGACGCAGGCGTCGAAGTCGACGGTGTAGATCAGCGGGGAGACCTGCGGGTGGTAGATGTAGACCGCCTTTCTCGGCGCCATGCCGAGCTCGAACGGGTTCGGCTTGATGACCGGGCAAACGGCTTCACAGTCACCGCACCCGGTACAGCCGCCGCCGACGATGCCGCGGGCTTCGGCCTCTGCCGGGGTGAGGACACCACGTGCCTTCTTCCGGAGGGTGACATCGAAGTTGCCGATGTATCCCTCGACCGCCTCGACCTCAGTGTAGGTGAGGAGCTCGATGCCCTCGTGCCGGTAGACATCCACCATCTTCGGGGTCAGGATACACTGCGAGCAGTCCAGCGTCGGGAAGGTCTTGTCGAGCTGGGACATCCTGCCGCCGATCGTGGGGTTCTTCTCCACGAGGTAGGTCTTGATGCCTGCGTTCGCAAGGTCGAGCGCTGCCTGCATGCCGCCGACACCGCCGCCGACGACCATGGCCGCCTTCTCCACGGGGACGCTCTTCGGGATGAGGTCTTCAAGCAGGGAGGCCTTTGCTACGGCGATCCGGACTGCGTCCTTCGCCTTGGATGTGGCCTCTTCGGGCTGGTGCATGTGCACCCACGAGTTCTGCTCGCGGATGTTTGCCATCTCGAACCGGAAGGGGTTCAAGCCGCCCTCAGCGGTTGCGTTACGGAATGTGGGCTCGTGAAGACGGGGTGAACAGGCCGCCACGACGACTCCGGTCAGGTTATGCTCGGCGATTGCCTCCGCGATCTTGTTCTGGCCGGGGGTCGAGCACATGTACTGGTAATCGTCGGCGATGGCGACGTTCGGGAGCGTCTGGGCGTATTCCATTACCGCCTTGACGTCGATGGAGCCCGCGATGTTGGTGCCACAGTGACACACAAAAACGCCAATTCTTGGCTCTTCGTTCTTTTTGACTTCTGCCATGTATTTGCACCTCACAGGATCTTCTTCAGGAACGGCTCAACATCAACGGCATGAAGATCGAGTGCAAGCTCGTCCGGGCTCATGCCCTGTGCCAGTCCCAGGAGTTCGTTGTAGTGCAGGACGGGGAGTCCCCATTCGATGCCGAACTTCTCCTCAATCTCGACCTGTCCCCTGTCGTACTGGAGCTGGCAGAACGGACAGACCTCGGTCAACGCATCCGCGCCCACTTCCTGCAGGTTGATCATCTTCTCGTTCGTGATATCGAGAGCATGTGCCAGGTCGTATCCACGGACACCGCCGCCGGCACCACAGCACTGCATCTTGTTGCGGTACTGGACCGGTTCGGCGCCGAGCGCGGCGACGAGTTCCTCGATCCACATCGGGTTCTCGGTGTCCCCGAAGTGCCGCTCCTTTCCGGGCTTCAGGAGGTGACAACCGTAGTGGACGGCGATCTTCGCGCCGGTCAGGGGGCGCGTGACGCTCTCGGCGATCTTGTCGATGCCTACGATCTTGGGGTCGTAGTAGAGTTCAGCGAGGTGCCAGACATCGATGGTTCCCTTGAACTCCATATCGATCTCTGCAAGCACCTCGTTGGCCCCGTCGCGGAGGTCATCGTTGTGCTTCAGTTTCTCGTTGACTTCATAGATCGACTTGTAGCACCCGTTGCAGATCAGGGTGATGTCCATGCCCATCTGCTCGGCGAGCACGATGTTTCTGGCTGCCATGGCGTACCAGACGTTTAAGTCGATCGCACCGAACGCACCCGGTGCCGGGCAGCAGCTTGCGCCCTTCAGGGGCAGAAGGTCGATGCCGAGATTCGCGCTGGTCCGGATGGCCGACGCCTCAATGCCGGGGTACCGGTTCGGGGCGATGCACCCGAGGAAGAATGCATACTGACGATTGTTTCCACTCATGGTTTCACTCTCCCTCCGCGAGGATTCTGTCTGCTTTCTCTTTCATCTTGTAGTGATCGATGATCTTCCTGAGGCCCGGCAGGTACTCGGGGTACTTGTGCGTCGTCTCAGGTTCTTCATCGAGTCCGAGCTTCTTCCTGGCCGCGCGGTTCGCGTCGTTGTTCGGGACACCGTGGCCGGTCTTGTAGATCGCCTGGACTGTCTTGAGGAAGTTGCGCGGCACAATGTCCCGCTTGAACGCCAGGTTCCTCATCGCCATGATCGCGTCGGTCGGCGCGAGATTACGGGGGCACCGGTCGGTGCAGCTGTAACAGGTGGTGCAGAGCCAGAGGTCCGGGTCGGTGAGGACTTCTTCCTCGAGGCCAAGGATTGCCTTGCGCATGAACAGCCGGATACGGTATGAACTCCGGGGTGCCGAGGGGCACGAACCGGTGCAGGTGCCGCACTGGTAACACATGTGGGCGGCTGTCCGTCCCAGTCTCTCTACCTCTTTGATAAACTCCGGGTTGCTATCGGACACGTAGTAGTTCCTGTCCTGAAGCTTTTCAACGAGTTTCTGGTCTTTATAATCTTTTTTCACTGCCATTGGCTATCCCTCATGCCTCTTCTGCTTCTCCCAGAACTTTGACCTCAATCTCTCCGGGGGCGGCCTCTTTGACCTTCGATGTCCTCGGAGTGAGGAGTTTCTCCTTGATCTGCTTGAAGAGATCCGTTTCTTTATCCTGCATCCGGATACCTGTCCGCCGGAGAACAATCGCATCCTCGCTCGGGCAGGCGTTGACGCAGGCACCGCAGAGGATACAGAAGTCCTTGTTGATGGCGATATTGGCCTCAACCTCTCCCTTCATATCCTTTGCAGGGAGGGGGGACGGCAGGTAGAGCGCGTTGCAGGGGCAGACCTCGACACAGGTCGAGCACCCGCCGGGGCACTTCTCGGGGTGGATCTCGATGTCTCCCTCGAAGATCTTCTCGACGGTGATTGCCTCCTCCGGGCAGGACGTGACGCACCAGGTACAGGTGCAGCAGTTGTCCTGCTCGATGTTGACCTTGCCGGGCAGCTTGCTGCTGATGATCTCGCGTTCGAGGGTGATGCACTCCTGAGGGCAGGCCTCGACGCAGATCATGCATCCGTCGCAGGTGGTCTCTTCCCACTGGACATCTCCTTCGACCTTGCCGGTCTCGGGGTTCGCGGGCTTGCGAACGACGGTGATGCTCGGACAGAGTTCGCCGCAGATGCCGCAGACGTCGCACTTCTCGGTGTCGACGGTAAACGTCGTCTTGGTCTGCAGTGCGGTCTCGCGCGGTTTGCCGGCTTCGTCGCCGCCCTCGAACGCGGGGACGTCACGGTTGATGGCGTCCCTCGGGCAGACTTCCTCACAGATGGTGCACCGGTCGCACTTCTCCTCGTCGATCGTTGTGACCATGTCGTAGGTGGGGAATCCCTCCTGCTCGAGGATCGGGAGGCGCTCCTCCCCGTCGATCTTGAGTGTCATCGCATTGAAGGGGCACATGATGACACAAACGCCACAATACGAACACTTCTCAGGGTCGACGTCGACGGGTTCTGCGTAGTCGATTGCCCCGCGGCGCGTTGCACCGACGGGTCCGAGCACGATCGCCTCTTCCGGGCAGGCGTCGACACAGATGCCACAGCCTGTACAGGTCTCGGCGTTCAGGATCAGGTTATTGACTGCCTTCAGGAGCCTCTGCTCCATGACGACATTCTGACCGTCCCGCGTTTTGGAATACTTTGGAAACAGTGCCATATTCTAGTATCACTCCTAGACTTCCACTTTTCGGGCCTTCGCCCGGCTTTCCCACGGTCCTACAAGCTTGATGACTCCATAGGGGCATGCCTGGACACATACGCCGCAGCCGGCGCAGAGCTCTGAGTTGAAATCAAGGATGACGGCCTTGCCGTCGCGGACCTTGTAGATCTTCTCCTTGGTTGCTGGATCTTCAGTGTAGAGCTCGAGAGCGTCGACCGGACATGCCACCACGCAGTTGTTGCAGCCTGTACATCGTTCCATATTGATGTGCAATGCAAATGCCATGGTATCACGCACCAGATCTGATCGATTAAAAATCGATATAAAAAGAATTGTCAAAGAATATACATAAACTTTCTGAAATCCGGCAGCCTTATATTTCAGAACTATGATTATCCGTCAATTTTTATAAATTAAAACGGGTGCTATGTTAATCCAATGCCCAAAATCTCATTGCTATGCGGACATCGGGGCGCGGGGGGAAATCAAAAACCTTAAATCTTAAATCGGGGTTTTTGATGAAAATCGGTGGTCAATCCGCCCCGGCAACGTTGAGGGCGTGCAGGATCGCTCCCCGGACCGCCGGGGGCGCCCATCCGCGCTCCTGGGGTGGCCCGATGCACGTTGCGCGGTGTGAGAGGCAACCGTTTATGTATCAACCGACTCTTCGCTCTTCGATGGAGGTCTCTGCTCCCCTCCGGAAAACAGTTCTTCTTCTGTGCCCGCAGTCCCTGTGCTGTACCCGGGATTGCCCTGCAGGGCAGGTGGACAGGCCTGCGGGTGTCGTGAAACGTCTCTTCGGATGAAGCCCGGCGCCGGTCGGGTGCGCACGCCCGGGTAAAAAAGAAACCTTATTCTGTCCATATCATAACATTGTAGCAAACGAGGTGTATTCTATCCATGGAACTGAATGGCGTTACTATCGATGATACCTATGCAGAGGCGTTCCCAACCTGGGTGGCACGGCCCGTTATCACCGCGGTCACCGAGGAGTGGGCATACAAGGCAGCAGTGGAGGCCGTAGGGTTTGCCACCTCGACCATCGGGTGTCCGGCGGAGGCAGGTATCGACTGCTTCGTCTCGCCCGACGAGACTCCGGACGGCCGCCCCGGCTACGCGATCATGATCTGCGCGAGCAAGAAGAAGCTGAAAGAGCAGGTTGTGGAGCGTCTCGCCGAGTGCATCCTCACCGCCCCGACGACGGCGGTCTTCGACGGTCTTTCGGACGTCGTCGCCGAGGTCCCGGAGAAACTCCCGGTCAAGCTCCACTTCTTCGGCGACGGCTACGAGGAGAAGCGCGAGGTCGGCGGCAGGACGGTCTGGGCCATCCCGATCATGGAGGGCGAGTATATCGGTGAGGAGGAGTTCGGCGCCGTCAAGGGTGTTGCGGGCGGCAACTTCTTCATCATGGGCGAGAACCAGATGGCCGCCCTGACGGCCGCTCAGGCGGCGGTCGACGCAATCAGCGGCGTCTGCGGTGTCATCACGCCCTTCCCCGGCGGCATCGTCGCGAGCGGTTCGAAGGTCGGCAGCAACAAGTACAAGTTCATGGGCGCAAGCACGAACGAGGCCTACTGCCCGACCCTCCGTGAGAAGGTCGAGGGCAGCAAGGTCCCCGAGGGCGTCAAGGCCATCTACGAGATCGTCATCGACGGCGTCGACGAGGACTCGATCAAGACCGCGATGGCCGAGGGCATCCGGGCGGCGACCAAGGTGCCGGGCGTGAAGTTCATCAGCGCAGGGAACTTCGACGGCAGCCTCGGGAAGTTCAAGTTCGACCTGAAGGACGTCCTGGCTGAGTACCTCTAAATCTCTTTTTTTTGTGGTGGTTCTTGAGGGGACCGTCTGTTTGGTGCTGTTGGCGGGGCCGTGGCCTTTGGAGGCGGGACTGGTGAAGGTTTTCGGTGCGATGAAGGTGATGTGATATCTGGAGTTCAACTGTTGCAAGACTGCGGCCGACAGAACAGTCGAAGCGATGGAAATCCCCGTCCAGTGGACCGTGGGGATATCGCCATGACTGCCCCCGCCCCAGGGGGGTGGGAGGAGCGCGAAGCGCGGGCGGTGGGGGGGCGTAGGTAAAGCTTTACGGGGTAGAGACAGGAGAGGGGGTTGCACCCCCTCCCCGTCAGCCCCTCCCCGCGTGGCGATATCCGATGGAAAGCCGTGGAAGGGCAAGTGATGGACAGAATATTCCAGGTTCTAGTACTTGTTGTCATCTAAACCTAAAATCCGACATCACCTTCGCGGCTTCGCGTGAGACTGTACCGCCTCTATACCAAAACCTCACGCGAAGCCGCGAAGGACGCGAAGACTGAGCGATACCTGCCGGCAACTTCACTTCGCGGCTTCGCGCTCTTCGCGTGAGACCATGGTTTCCGTCCTGGTACATGCAAGAAATTTCTATAATAAGATGACACGGTGCACTAGATAGTTGATTAATCGTCTGAAATTCGAATCCGTTTGCTCCCCGGGCACTCCTCCCGGCACTTCCACCCCCCACTCGATCCCCACTATGAAAGAACCGCCCTCACACTCAACCACCCCCCGCCCGGCTCCCCTCAACCGCGTGGAATAACCGCCCTTTCCCCTCTCGCCACCCCGCCAAATCCCGCTCGGGCTCACCCGCCCCTCCCGATCGATCCCCTTAAATATCGTTATCAACGACATTCTTGTTAACGATTATTTCGGTGACATCATGATTACGCTCACACCCGATGAAGTCAGGGCCCGGTTCGGGCGGTTGTTCTCGATGAAGTTCCTTGCCATGGTCGACCAGAACGCCGGTCTCGCGGAGATCCGCGAGCACTGCCGGGCCCGGGGGACCATCGAGTGGGACGCGGCGAACCGGGTGCGGGCGAAGGGCGCGGTCCGGTCCTGCCACGTCGAGGGCACGACGATGACGATGATCGCCCGGCTGGGCGTATCGCCGGCGAACTTCGGGGCTGCCGGCCAGGAGATCGGCGGGCAGGCGCTCGAGGGGGTCGAGGTCGTCGGAGACGAAGTAGTGACGACCTGGTCGGGCATCGCGGGAGCGGGCGTCGGCGTCGCCGCCTGCCTTCCCCAGGCGCCGGGCGTGATCCGGGCGGAGTATCCTACCGAGGACGATCTCAAGATCGGCGGCGCCCGGGTCTGCCGGGTGCGGATCGTATCGCCGCTGTATGAGAAGGTGACGATCGGGATCGACGACACCGATACCCGCGAGGAGGGTGCCACGTGGGTGCTTGCGCTCAAGTGCGCCGAGGCCTGCACGATCCCCGGGGTCGAGTACCTGGACATGCGCCTCGTGCAGTTGAACCCCGCGGTTCCGAAGAAGACCACCAACTGTGTCGGTTCGGCCCTGAACTTTGCCGTCCGGCCGGGCAAGGTGGACGAACTCCTCGAATACGTCCGCGACTTCATCGAGTCGGAAGCGGTCAGCAACGATACCGGCATCGCCGTCTACCGCGGGATTGCGTTTACAGAAGAGTCCCCGTATCTCAAGCGGGTCAAGACCGAGCTCCTGACGGTTGACGACGCGGAGGCGGAGGCGGCACGGATGGGCGTCCAATTCATCGACTCGACCGGGAGGAAGGGCAGAATCGGGGCTCTGGGTGCCGTTCTCTGGGGGAACAAAGGCGTTGAGGCGGCTGGATTGTATGGAGAGACTCTCTGATCCGTATACGATACGGTATCCGCAGATCGTGGCGGTGGCCGACGAAAGCGGCGGGCAGGTGGAACTCGTCGAGTTCTTCGACTGCACCGGCGGCGCGATGTGGGTGAAGCGGCACTACGCACAGAGCCCGCTCGTTAGCTCCATCCACACCGTGGGGTCGACCAACCGCTACCTCCTCTCGACCGGGAGCGCCGACCTCTCGCTCGAGGGCTCGGTCTTCCCGGCAGGGATCGCCGCCGTCGCCGTCAAAGAGGATGAGATCGCCGTCACCTACCGGGGGCTCGGCGGCGGGGGTGTGGGGGCGTCCATCTGTCGCGCCACGGCTCGCGGCGTCGTCCGCTGCGTGAGCGACCCTGCCGGTGGTGGGCGGCTCTCCGGCTCAACCGTCTGGCTTCCGCGGCGTGAGCGGGTGATCATCGGCATCGACGACACCGATACCCCCGAGGAGGGCGCCACCTGGACGCTCGCGCACAACATCGCACGCGCCGTCGAGGACGACCGTTCGCGCTACCTCTCCCACACCATCGTTCAGCTCTATCCTGTTCCCTACCGGACCAAGAACTGCGTCGCCATCGCCTGCGAGTTCGCCACTTCCGATCCCGAGGGGCTGATCAGGAACTACCGCGATCTCCTCGAAGAGTACACCCTCTCGGACGAGACCGGGATGGCGGTCTGGCGGGGGTTCGACCCCTCGCCGCTCGAAGAGTTCGGCTGCCGCGTGAAGCGGGGCGAGGTCTCCGCAGACGACCTTGCCGCCCTCGATGACCCGCGTCTCGCGATCGTCATGGACGGCCGGGGCGTGATCGGGGCGGTTGCGGCGATCCCGTTCTACACGCGATATGAGGAGGCGCTGGCGCTATGGAATGGAAACGGCTGAAAGCCCGGGTGCTCGAGGCAGGCTCCGTCCGCCTCTCCGGCAAGCCATCAGACGAATACGTATCGCGCTCCGCCGCCGGCCCCTCGGCCGGGACGCCCGGTTCACTCTTCTTCTCCCCCGTCGCCGGCCGGCGTCTCCGGGCCGGCATCGATGATACCAGCCCCATCGAGATCGTTCACCGGGGAGGCGGCGCGGCCGACCTCCTTGTCGACGGCGAATCCGTTGCCGGCCGGCTCGAACCCGCCGCTCTCCACTGCCCCCGCCAGGCCTACATCACGATCAGCGGGACGTGTATCTTCCACTGTCGCTACTGCCCGGTGCCGGCGCTCCCCGGACGGCGAAAGGAGATCGACGAGATCGTCCGCATGGTCGAGAGCGTCGCCGACCGGATCGATGCCATCGCGATCACGAGCGGCGTCGCCTCCTCGATCGAGGAGGAGGAGGCGTACGTCACCGAGGTCGTTTCGGCGCTCCGCCCGTTCGGTCTTCCCATCGGCGTCTCGATCTACCCCTGCCCCGGGACTCCGGCCCGGCTTCACGCTCTCGGCGTCGTCGAGGTGAAGTTCAACATCGAGGCGGCGACGGAGGCGCTCTTCTCGGAGATGTGCCCCGGCCTCTCGTGGGAAGGGGTCCGGGAGGCCCTCTCGTCCTCCGTCGCGCTCTTCGGGCGGGGGAGGGTCTACTCCAACGTCATCATCGGCCTCGGCGAGACCGACGAAGACCTGGCGCGGGTGATAGAAGACCTCGCCGCCATCGGGGTCATCCCGGTTCTGCGCCCCCTCACCCCGGCGGCGTCTCTTGCGGGGATGCCGCGCCCCTCCGCCGAACGGCTGCTCTCGCTCTTTGAGGTTCACGGGAGGATCCTTCGCCGGGCGGGGCTCGACCCCCGCCGGGCGCTGACGATGTGTGCGGCGTGCACCGGGTGCGATCTTACGCCGGGGAGGGACGCATGAAGGGCGCCGAAGCGCTCGCCCGGGCGATCCGGCAGTCGGCGGACCGGTGCTACGCCGTCCCCGGCTACCCGGTATCGGAGGTTGCCGCCCTGGCGGGGGCCTCGAACACCGTCAACGAGAAGACGGCGCTCGAGTATGCCCTCGGCGACTCCCTCTCCGGGCGGAGGGCCGCGGTCTTCGTCAAGCACGTCGGCCTCAACGCCTGCGCCGACCCGCTCGTTCACGCCACCGCCCAGGGCCTCCGGTCGGGTGTTGTGATCGTCGCCGCCGACGACGTCGGTGCGGCGGCTTCGGACGTCGTGCAGGACTCCCGCTACTACGGCGAGGTGGCCCGGGTTCCGGTTCTGGAGCCCGACGGCGAGACGCTCGGCCTTGCCGTCGACGCGGCGTTCGAGGCCTCGGAGGCATTCTCGCGGGTTGCCATCGTCAGGGTCACGCCCGCCTTGCTGGACGCGGACGTGCCCGAACCTCTCTCATCTCCCCGGCGGCGCCGGGAGGGGTGTCTCGCCGACCCCGGACTCACGATGGCCGGCCGGGCGCTGATGGCCGACTGCCGGACCGCGGCGATGTTTGCCTGGTCGCGTTCCTCGCCGCTGAACCGGTTCTCGGGCGCCAGATTCCGTCCCGTCACCGTCTACCCGCCGCCGGCTGACCCGGACGTGCTCGCCTCGCTCCACGAGACCGGTCGCCCCTTCCTCCGGGAGCACCGGCTGCTCGATCCGCCTGAAGCCGCCGGGGAGCCGGAACGGTTATCCGGCCGCGGCTACTACCGGACGTTCTGCCGGAACTGCCCGTTCCACCCGACCCTTGCCATCCTCCGCGAACGTGGGCTGCGGGCGGCCTGCGACGCCGGGTGCGCGATCCTTGCGATGAACCCGCCCTACCGCATCGGCATCGCCACCTACGGCCTCGGGTCGTCGGTCGCCGTGGCCGCGACCGGTCCGGGCGTCGCGCTCACCGGCGACTACGCGCTCCTGCATTCGGGGTTGAACGCCCTCATCGACGTCTACGAACGCAAACTCCCGCTCCTCTGTATCGTCTTTGCGAACAACCGGATGGGGATGACCGGCGGTCACCCCGTCCCCGACATCCTTCGCTACATCGGCTGGGCAAACCCGGTCGTCTGCGCCGCAGACGACATCGCGGCGCTTCGCCGGGTTCTCGTCGTCCCACAGGACGGCCCCCGGACGATGGTGATCGAAGGCTCCTGCCCTGAAGGTGAGACCCATGAAACCGTGGAATATCGAGATCTGTGATGTAACGCTGCGAGACGGGGAGCAGACTCCCGGCGTCTCGTTTACCCGCGATGAGAAGATGACGATCGCGGCATTGCTCGACGAGATCGGCGTGGAGGTGATCGAGGCCGGGTTTCCCGTGGTCTCCGCGGCGGAGAAGGAGTGCGTCGCGGCCATCGCCCGGGCTGGTCTATCTGCCCGGGTCTGCTGTCTCGCACGGGCGCTCAAGCCCGATATCGAGGCGGCGCTCGACTGCGATGTGGATATGGTCAGCATATTCTTCGCGACCTCTGATCTTCACATCCGGCACAAGTACCGAAAATCCCGCGAAGAGGTGCTCGACGGCGCTCTCGACATGGTGGAGTTCGCCGCCGATCACGGCGTGCAGGTGCGGTTCGCCGCCGAAGACGCTTCGCGAACCGACCCGGCGTTTCTCATCGAGATGTATACTCGTGGCGTCGAGCGCGGCGCGAACCTCGTCAGTTTCGCGGATACCGTCGGCTGCCTCACGCCGCTCGAGATTCACGCGGTCGTCACCCGTCTCCTCGATGCGGCCCCCCTCCCGCTCTGTATCCACTGCCACAACGACCTCGGGCTTGCGACGGCAAACACCGTCACGGCCGCGGCCGCCGGGGCGTTCCAGCTCCACACCACCGTCAACGGCATCGGGGAGCGTGCGGGCAACGCGGCACTCGAACAGGTGCTCGCCGTCCTGCGGCTGAAGGGCGGCGTCGACCGCTACGACCTCTCCCGCCTGCAGGAGATCTCGCGCCTGGTCGCCCGGTGCTCGGGCATTACCCCGGAACGCACCCGGCCGGTCGTCGGCGAGAATGCGTTTGCTCACGAGAGCGGCATCCATATCGCCGCGATCCTCTGCGATCCGTTGACCTACGAGTACGTCCCGCCGGAACTGGTGGGCGGTGAGCGGCGCTTCGTCCTCGGGAAGCATACGGGGAGGCGGGCGCTCGAACACGTCGCGAAGGCCTATGGGTTCGACCTCTCCGACGACGAGGCGCGGTGGGTGCTCGAGCAGGTCAAACAGAAGAGCGAGGGCAAGTGCAGCGTCACCCGCGAGGTGCTCTGCAATCTTCTGCGAGCGGCAAAGGAGGGGATTGTCCAGTGAGCACGCTCTCCGAAGCGTTCCTCGGCGCGCCGGCGGGGGAATACGTGGATCGAGAGGTCGATATAGCCTTTGCCCACGACGGGACCGGCGTCCTCGCCCGGGAAGCGCTCCGGGAGATGGGGGTGGAGCGGCTCCCGCACCCCGACCGCCTGCGCCTGGTCTTCGACCACATCGTCCCGGCGAACACCGGGACGACGGCGACGCTTCAGGCCGAGCTCCGCGAGTACGCCGGGGTATCGGGGATCGCGCTCTCGGATGCCGGCGGGGGGATCTGCCACCAGGTGATGAGCGAAGGGGTCGTCCGGCCCGGGATGATCGTCGTCGGCGCCGATTCCCATACCTGCACCCTCGGTGCCTTCGGCGCGTTCGCTACCGGGGTAGGGGCGACCGATATGGCGGCGATCTGGGCTTCGGGGGAGACGTGGTTCCGCGTCCCGGAGACGATCGCGGTCAACCTGGAAGGGCGGCTCTCCGGCGCTTCGGAGCCAAAAGACGTCGCTCTCGCCTACGTCGCGGACCTCGGGATGGAAGGCGCGACCTACCGGGCGCTGGAGTTCGTGGGCGACGGGGCGGCAGGGATCTCCATGGACGGGCGGCTGACGCTCTCGAACATGGCGGTCGAGACCGGGGCGAAGACAGGTATGTTCTACGCCGATCCGGTCACCGTCCGCTACCTCGCGGACCACGGGGTTGCGGCCTCGCCGCAGGTGCCGGAGGACAGCCACTACGAACGGACGGTCGCGATCGATCTCGCCGATATCGTGCCTCTCGTCGCGGTCCCGCACCGGGTGGATACCGTCTGCGAGGCCGAAGAGGTCGCGGGCACGCACCTCGACCAGGTCTTTGTCGGCACCTGCACGAACGGCCGCTACGAAGACCTTGCCCGGTTCGCCAGGATCGTCCGGGGGAAGAAGGTGGCCGTCCGAACCCTGGTGTTCCCCGCATCCCGTTCGGTGCTCTCCCGGGCAATCGCCACCGGCGTCCTTGCCGATATCGTGGATGCGGGCTGTGTGGTAGGATCGCCCGGGTGCGGGCCGTGTCTCGGGGCGCACGCCGGGGTGCTCGGGGAGGGGGAGGTCTGCCTCTCCACCGCCAACCGGAACTTCAAGAACCGGATGGGCGTGGGCGGCGAGATCTACCTCTCGTCGGTCGCCACCGCCGCAGCGAGCGCGATTACGGGTGTCATAACCGTGCCGGAGGTGGTATGATGCAGGGCACCGGGCCGGCAATCTGTCTCGGGAACGACATCGACACCGACCTCATCATCGCGGGCCGCTACCTCCGGACGAAAGACCGCTCGGTCTGGGCGGAGCACGTCTTCGAGGACCTCGACCCGATGCTCGCTTCCCGCCTTTCGGGATCGGTCATCGTCGCCGGGAGGAACATGGGCTGCGGGTCGTCCCGCGAGCAGGCGGTGGTCGCTCTCCGCGAGGCAGGGGTGGTTGCGGTCGTCGCGGAGTCGTTCGCCCGCATCTTCTTCAGGAACGCCGTCAACGTCGGCCTGCCGGTGATCGAGGCCTCTGTCGCCTGCACCGACAGCGCCCGCGTCGCTTTCGACCTCGATAGCGGGTGGGTGGAGGTGGATGGGAAACGGTATCCCGCCCGCCCGCTTTCGGAAAAGATGGTCGGCATCCTCCGGGCCGGAGGGATGGTTCCCTACTGGAGGTCGTGCCGATGATCTTCCCGCCCCACTGCAAGTTTGTCGGATCCGCGAACGGCACCCCGTGCGGGAAGCGGGCCTACTTCCTCTCGCGATACCTTGTCCGGGAGACTCCGGACGGCACGGAGGTCATCGAGGTGGAGACCGACCCGAACGGGACCGGCCTGATGCGCGACGTCCTCTCGGCCCGTGTGGTCGCCTCCGGTGACGATGTCTACCGCTACCCGGAACGCGTGAATGTCCAGGATCGAACATTCTTGGTGCAGGAGGCGATGCGGTCCGGGTACCGGTGCACCGTGTTCTGCGGCCACGGCGAACAGACCACGTTCGTGCTCGACCCGGACCTCTCGGCCTTCCTCCGCATCCACGTCTACGACATCACCCCGCCCCGCCCCCACCTCTCGGCCACGCTCGGCGACCTCGAGAGAACCGGGATCTTCGGCGACCTCGAGATTGTCTTCGAGCACCACGTCCGCGACATCCGCGAGATCAAAGCCGACGTCTACCCCTGCCGGGCGGCCGGGTTCCCCCGCACCGTTGACGCCGACCCGTTCCGGCCCGGCGACCGCGTGGCAGGCTGCCTGACGGCACGGGAACTGCTGCGGGAGTGCTACGGCGAAGGGGTTACGGTGGAGAACATCTGTCCGCTTGAGAAGGTTGCAGCCGAGCCGTTCATCGCCCGATGCTGCAGGAGCGAGCGGGCCGGGCTCGGGCTCAGGAACGGCCTCTTTGGCGCGGTGGTACACTGGGGGGCGTCGTCGTGGGAGATCGCGGAGGCGGCAAGAGAGGTCGCAACCGCGTGGAGGAAGCAGAATGGTGAAGGTAGCGGTCGTTGAGGGCGACGGCATCGGGCGCGAGGTCGTCCCGGTCGCCCGCGACATCCTCGCGGCCGTGCGCCCGGATATCGAGTTCTTCGACGTCGAGGTGGGCTACGACCGGTGGGAGCGGACCGGGAGCGCCTGCGACGAGGAGACGATCGCCGCTCTCCGGTCGGCGGACGCAATCCTCTTCGGGGCAATCACGACGCCGCCCGACCCCGGCTACCGGAGCGTCCTCGTGCAGATTCGCCGTGCTCTCGACCTCTACGCGAACGTCCGCCCGATCCGGGGCGAGGGGGTCGACGTCGTCATCGTGCGGGAGAACACCGAAGGTCTCTACTCCGGCATCGGGTGGACGGAGCCTGATCGCGCCTGCACCGTCCGGGTCGTCTCCCGCCGGGGGAGCGAACGGATCGCCCGCTACGCCTGCACCCTTGCGAAGTCCCGCCGCCACCTCACCGTCGGCAACAAGGCGAACGTGCTGAAGTCGGACTGCCTCTTCGTCGAGGTCTGCACCGCGGAGGCCGCCCGGGCGGGAGTGCCCTGCACCTTCTGCTACATCGACGCGCTCTGCCTCGATCTCCTGATGCACCCGGACCGCTACGACGTGATCGTGACGACCAACATCTTCGGCGACATCCTCTCCGACGCCGCCGCCTACCTTGTCGGGGGGCTCGGGCTGCTCCCGAGCGCCAATATCGGGGAGGGGCACGCTCTTTTCGAGCCCGTCCACGGGAGCGCTCCCGACATCGCGGGCAAAAACGTCGCAAACCCCATTGCGGCCATTCAAAGCGCCGCGATGCTGCTCGAACACCTCGGCGATCCCGCGTCCGCGGCGGTTGTCGAGGAGGCCGTCGACCGGGTGCTCCGTGCAGGCATCCGGACACCCGACCTCGGGGGAGCCGCCGGCACCCGGGAGTTCGGGGCGGCGGTGCTCCGCGAGGTCGGGCGGGGGAAGGCCTAAGCGATTTGGGGTCGAGAGTTACGGTATGGTGCTGGTGGGATGCCACGTCTCCATCGCCGGCTCGATCGACCGTGCGGTCGGGCGGGCCCTTGATGTGGGCTGCGATACGTTTCAGATCTTCTCAAGGAACCCCCGCGGCTGGAAGGCAAAAGACCTCGACCCCGATCTAGCCGAAGCCTTCAGGGCGGCGGTGCGTTCGTCGGGGATCGGCCCGGTCGTCGACCACATGCCCTACCTCCCGAACCCGGCCTCGCCCGATGCCGAGATCTACGAAAAATCAGTCGCGGCGCTTGCCGGGGAACTCCGGCGGTGCGCCCTCCTCGGGATACCTTACCTCGTGACCCACCTCGGGCACCACCGCGGCGCCGGGATGGAAGCGGGGCAGGAGCGGGTCGTTGCCGCCATCAACCGGGCGTTTGAAGACGCCGGGGAGAGCGGCGTGATGCTCCTCCTCGAGAACACCGCCGGGGAGAAGAACAGCGTGGGAACGACCGTCGACGACCTCTCGCGGATCGTGGACGGGATCGATGCGGACGGAAGGGTCGGGATCTGTTTCGACACCTGCCACGCGTTCGCCGCCGGCTACGACCTCCGGACCGCGGAGGGGGTCGATGCGGTCATGGGAGAACTCGACGACCGGATCGGCCTTGCCAGCCTCCGGGTCGTTCACCTCAACGACTGCAAGGGGGATCTCGGGAGCGGGCTCGACCGGCACGAGCACATCGGGCTCGGGAGGATCGGGGAGGATGGGTTCCGGCATATCCTCCGCCATCCGGCCGTCCGCCGCCTCCCCCTCATCTGCGAGACGCCGGTTGACGGGCGGCGGAGCGATACCGGGAATATCGCGAAGGTCCGTGAACTTGCAGGGGCCTGAGCGCCCCCGGCCATTGCCCCCGACGAGGCCGTGCTGCCGGTTATGGTGCGGCGGCTCCTGCTGCGATTAATATCTCTCGTTTTTTATAATAGTCTTGAACACTCCCTCCGCTCGCTCTGGTTTATGGGAATATATTTATATTAATGATTCTATCCTGCAACGCGCGAACCCTTTACCTGTGGATCTCCGGTGGTTCTCCGGAATTCCACAGGATCTCCGTTTGCACGCCGGCAGGGGAACCCCGTTTCCCTGGCGTGCGTGCAGACACCATCGTATGGGACGAAGGGGGCGTTCTCATCGTGGTGATTAAAGAATGGCCAAAATTAACGTGCTGATTGTCATCTGTATCGTCATTGTTATCGGATTGCTGGTGCCGCCTGTCCTGGCCGGGGAAGGAGCGCCGGGGGATGTGGTTCCTTTCTGCACCTCTGGAGGATCGCAGGAGCACCCCGATATCGACGGGAACACGGTCGTCTGGGAGGACGGCAGGAACGGAAAGACGATCTACTATTCGAGCGGCCCCGGCAGCGCGGGGCGGAAGGTTGCGGGCGAGGGGACGGGGCAGAGGTACCCGTCCGTCTCGGGGGATTACATCGTCTGGGAGGAGAACCGGAACATGAGCCCGGATATCTACTTCTTCGAGATATCGGGTGGCGTGACGACGGCGCTCACCGACGACCCTGCCGACCAGCGGATGCCCGTCGTTCACGGAGAGCATGTAGTCTGGTACGATGCCCGGGGCGGGAGCACGGACATCTGCCTCTATGAGATCGGAACCGGCAGCGAGACCTTCCTCTCCTGCTCGCCGGTGACCGACTGGAAGCCCGCGCTCTCGGAGAGGTACGTCGTCTGGGAGGAGAGCACCGGGGGCGGGGATATCTGGCTGTACGATATCCGGACCGGCGATAAACGACCGATCACACAGGATAACCGGCGGCAGACCTACCCGTCGATATCGGGGAGCCGGATCGTCTGGGAGGACTACCGGAACGGGGCTCCCGACATCTACCTCTTCGATCTCGACAACCCTGCCGCCGGAGAGCAGAGGATCACCGACGATCCCAGAGAGCAGGTCTCCCCGGCGATCGATGGTGACCTCATCGCCTGGGAGGACAGGCGGGACGGAACCTGGAACGTTTACATCTGCGACCTTGCCGTAGGCAAGGGGGTGCAGATGCCCGTCTATCCTTCGGATTCGGATCAGGAGCAGCTCTACCCCGCCGTCAGCGGCGATCGGGTCGTCTGGCAGAACGGCCGTGGCAGCGGATCGGATATCTACGCCTTCACCTACTTCAGCGGAGCGGCCCCGGTGGCGGAGTTCTCGGCGGACCCGACCGAAGGTGGGGCGGCGCTCAACGTCCGGTTCATCGACCAATCGGCCGGTGATCCGGACGCCTGGGAATGGGACTTCGGCGACGGGAACACCTCGACCTCGCAGTATTCGTGGCACTTCTACGAGGTCCCGGGGGACTACACCGTCTCGCTCACTGTGCATAACGCGTTCGGGTCCGACACCGTCACGAAGACCGATCTCATTCACGTAGGTCCCCCGGAACCGCCGGTCATCATCTTCCGGGGGGAACCGTTGTCGGGGCCAGCACCCCTCACGGTCTTGTTGTACGGCGATTCCCCGGACTACGCGACGGCCTGGCTCTGGGACTTCGGTGACGGCAAGACATCGCCACACCGGGACACGCGTCACCGTTACGATCGTCCCGGTGTTTACAACGTCTCCCTGACCTGTAACAACGCGGGAGCCAGCGCGACGCACACGGAGTACGGCTACATCACCGTCTTTGGGCCGCTCGAGACCTCGTTTTCGGCCGACGTCAGGAACGGGACCGCGGCGCTCACCGTCAGGTTCACGGATACCACCGCCGGTGAGCCTGAAACGTGGGCCTGGGACTTCGGAGACGGCGGGACTTCTTCGGAGCAAAACCCGGAGCACATCTACGTGAACGCGGGCGTCTATAACGTCACCCTGACCGCAGGGAACGCCGCCGGGAGCGTCACGGCGGTGGAGTCCAGCTACATCACTGTTCATGCCCCAACCCCCACCCCGACCGTAACCCCGACCCCGACTCCAACGGTCAACGCAACGCCGACCCAGACGCAGACACCCACCCCCACCCCGACAAAGAAGCCGGCGAGCGGCGGTGGCGGTGGCGGTGGCGGTGGCGGTGGTGGAGGGGGAGGAGGCGGTGGTGGTGGCGGCGGCAGCCCTGCCCCGGTCAACCCCGGCTGGAACACGCCAACGCCCACCCCCACACCTACTCCCACGGTGACGCCGAAGCCCACTCCCCATGAAGCCGACTCCGGCAACCTGCATTTCGGGGAGACCGGCCTCGTCGACCAGGCCGTCAGGATCCGTTCGGCCGACGGCATTGCGACCCTCATTATTGCGGAGGGTGCCAGGGCGGCCGATGCATCCGGCAATCCGCTTCGCGCGGTGACCCTTGCGGCGCTCGATGCGGCCGACGTGCCCGCGGTGCCCGGCGCGTACGCGTTTGCCGGGTACGCCTGGATCACCGGGCCGGAGGGGGCGGTCTTCTCCCCGCCGGCGACCCTCTCGTTCAACTTCACAGAGGAGCAGTGGGACGCCGTCTACAACGGCAGCGTGCAGGACGGGCTCGTGGTGCAGCGATACGACCGGTCGGCCAACACCTGGGAGGAGGTTCCCACCATCGTCCTCCCGGAGACCCGGAGCGTCACAGCCGTTGTCTCCTACTTCAGCACCTACGCGCTCTTTGCCGCGGCACCCGGAGACGATGCGGCACAGGCGGTCGCCGCCGATACCGGCACGAAACCCGTGGCCCGTGACATCCCGTACACGCATCTCATCCCGGGCCTGCTTGCCCTCGTCATCGCGGGGGTGGGGGCACTCCTCTACTTCCGAAAGGGAGAGCCCTGAAAAGGTCCAAAAAAGCGGTGGAGGGGGTTACCGTCTCCTCCCTGCGAGCAGGAGGAGGAGCGCCGCCCCGGCAGCCGCCGCACCGAAGCCCGGTGCCGCCGTCGGGGCGGGGTTCACCGGCTCCGTGATCCCGGCCACCCAGGCGGCGCTGGTGTCGGATGAGAGGAACCGGATGCCCGCGAGGGTGTATCCATCGGGAGCGCTGGTGGCCCCGTAAACCCCGGTAGCGGGGATGGTTGTGTTCCACTGGATCGTTCCGTCCGCATCAATCCCGAGGGCGAAGCCTTCCCCGCTCCTGTGGTCCGTGCCTGCAATCATGTACCCGCCGGAAGATCGCAGGGTGACGGCGTATCCGGAGAGACCCTCCATATTCTCGATCCAGACCTCCTCCCCTTCTGCCTCGACAAGGCCGTACCAGTAGTTCCCCGAGTAGACGAACCGCCCGTCATCGGTCTCCTCGATGTCGTAGACGACCGGAGCCTGGTAATTCTCATGCCAGAGCGTGTTGCCGTCACTGTCGAGGCGGATGAGGAAGCCGTCACCCATGTCGTTGTTGAAGGGCGACGTCGTGCCCCCGATGACGTAGCCTCCGTCGGCGGTCACGATTCCTGCATTCGCGGAGAGCCCGGGGAATGTCTGGTTCCAGGCGGGGGTACCGTCACCGTCGGTCTTCATGATGGTCGCCGTCGTGTCGTTCGCTGATTCCGGTGGGTTCCAGAGCCACCCAATGGCGGCGTATCCGCCGTCGGCGGTCGGGCGGACGGTTGAGATCTTCTGCTCCGGTAGAACCTGCCGCCATTCCTCCTCCCCGGCGGCATTGGTTTTGATCAGGAACGAGGTGCCCTCGGTGATGAGGGTCTGATTGACCACGGTTGTGGACATGTTGTAGGCACCGATGATATACCCGCCATCACCGGTTTCTGCAACGGAGGCCGCTGCCATGTCGGGTATTCTCACGTTCCAGGCTTCGTTCCCCTGGTCATCGGTCTTTACGAGCAGCAGATCCTCCCTGCCCTCGATCATCTGCGTGATGGTTGAGCCGAGAGCGATGAACCCGCCGTCTGCGGTCGGTGCAACGGCATCGAATTTACTGATATTCTCCGGTGCGAACGTCACGTTCCAGGCGACCTCCGGTGAGGTCTCGCTCGCGGAGACGATCCCTGCCGGCAGCACTACCGCAATGAGCAGTGCCGCGAGGATCGTCCCCGGCTTCCAGAAATCTCTGACTTTTTCCGTCATGGAATTGATCACTGGTGCGGTGCGGCACGCAAAAAGCGTAGTGGTTCGCCCCCGGCAATCCATTAATGAACGTGAACTTCCAATAGCTCTAGCACGTGTTGGCGATATTCGACGGAACCTGGGTACGCCTCGGCGGTGAAGGGCGGGCGCTCTACGAGCAGGGCGGCTACGGCAGGCTCGAGGGGACCGGTCTCCGCCTCTCTCCCGAAGAGGCACTCTACCTCATGGAACGAAACAAGATCGACGTGAAAGACTTCGGTTTCGACGCCCTGCTCGGCCTCTTTGCCGGCCAGGCGAACTTCATCCGCAGGTATCTCGTCTACCGCGATATCCGCGAGCGGGGATACGTGATCCAGCCCGGGCCGCAGGACTTCCGCGTCTTCCGCCGCGGGCACAAGCCCGGCGCCGGGAAGTCCCGGTACCTGATTCGGGTTCTTTCCGAGCGTGATATCGTCGACTTCGACCGATTAAGCCAGGACGTGCTTGCCGCGGTCAACATGCGCAAACAGTACCTCCTTGCGGTCGTCGACGACGAGGACGAGCTGACCTACTACGAGGTGCGGGTGCAGGACCTCCCCGGGGTCGGGGAGCCTGCGGGATGCGCGATGCCGGTGGAGGCCACGCTCTTTGGAACCTACGCGCTCGCCCACCTGCCGCCGGGAACCCCACTCGAGGAGGACTGGTACGGTAAGAGGCTCGATACCGAGCGCTTGCTCCTCCGGCCGGTCGAGTCGATCTATCTCATGCGCAGACGCTGCCTCTCGATCGTGCAGGATGGTAAACCGATGACCGCAGAACAGTTCCTCGATGCGGCGTCGGGGAAGGATGTCGAGATCCGCGAAAAAGAGCGGGTCTTCTCTGATCTCCGGGAGAAAGGCTACATCCCCCGGACGGGTTACAAGTTCGGCCACCACTTCCGCGTCTACTCCGGGAAGAAGAGCCACTCCGAGATGCTCGTCCATGCCGTTCCGTCCGGGACGTCCACGCCGATGAGCGGCGTCTCCCGCTCGGTCAGGCTTGCTCACAGCGTCAAAAAGAAGATGTTATTTGCCTGCATATATAACACCGATATCAAATACGTCGAATTCGCCCGAATAAAACTGTGAGCGTCATTACATGCATTCAGAAGTGAACCCGTGGTCGAATAACCAGACCGTCGATGTAGATCGACTCTTTGCCGACTTCGGCATCGAGCCGGTCAGTGAGGTCGCACGAAGGCTTCCCGAAGTACCGTCGTTTATGCGCAGGGGTATCGTCGTCGGGCACCGGGACTACAACCTGGTAGCCGATGCCATCCAAAACCGCACCCCGTTTCACGTGCTGACCGGGTTCATGCCCTCAGGCCTCCCGCATCTGGGGCACCTGATGGTCATGAAAGAGGTCGTCTGGCACGTTCAGCAGGGGGGGAACGGCTACGTCGCCGTCGCCGACCGGGAGGCGCACGCGGTCCGAGGCATCTCGTGGGAGAAGTGCCGCGAGTACGGGAAGGAGTATCTCAAGGCTCTCTATGCGCTTGGATTCGAGGGCACGACCTACTACCAGAGCAAGAACGACCGCTTGAAAGACCTCGCGTTCGAGGCGTCCACGAAGGTGAACTTCTCGGAGCTCGCGGCGATCTACGGGTTCGGGCCGGAGACTTCGCTCTCCCACGCCGTGAGCGTCATCACCCAGGTCGCCGACATCCTCTTCCCGCAGCTCGATGCCGGCCCTGCACCGACGATCGTTCCGGTCGGCCTCGACCAGGACCCGCACATCCGGCTCACCCGGGACGTGGCCTACAAACTCCGGATGTTCACGGTCGAGGATCGCGGCGACCATATCAGCGTCCGGTCGAAGAACGCTCCCGAGGAGGCTCTCGAGGCCGTGCACCGCGCCTTCCCCGGCTCGAAGAAGTACGCGGGCCACGTGGACGTTGCCGGCCTTCCGCAGAGGCAGGTGGAGGACGCCGTCCGCGAGATCGAGATCGCCCACGGCGGATTCGGGTTCTACCTCCCCTCGTCGACCTACCACATCTTCATGCCCGGGCTCCAGGGCGGGAAGATGTCGAGCAGCGTGCCCGAGAGTTCGTTCGGGTTCTACGAGTCCGAAAAATCGATCAAGAAGAAGGTCATGGCGGCGAAGACCGGCGGGCGGATGACGCTTGAGGAGCAGAAGCGTCTCGGGGGCGAACCGGACGCCTGCTCGGTCTATCTCTTAAACCTCTTCCACATGCTCGAGGACGACGCGGAACTTGCCGACCTCGTGCGCCGGTGCGAGAGCGGCGAACTCACCTGCGGGCAGTGCAAGAAGGAGACGTTGGAGCGCGTGAATGCGTTCCTCCGAGAGTTGCGGGATAAGATGGATGCAGTCGAACACCTTGCAGAGGAGGTGTGATAGTGGAACTGACGCTGAACGAGAAGAGGCTTCTGGTTGCCCTGGGGCCGATGGGATCGGCCGACGCGGCCGTCCTTGCGGAGAAGATGGATACCCGCCGGGAAGCGGTGGTGCAGTACGCGAACCTCGCCGGTGATCGGGGGCTCGTGGACGTGGAAAAACACGTCGCGCGTCGGTACGTCCCGACTGAAGAGGGGCGGGCCTACATGGGCAAAGGTCTCCCCGAGCGGCAGGTGCTCGAGAGTTTCGAGGAGTCGATCCCGATGCGGGATCTCCAGGGCCACCCGCTCGCAAAGATCGCCATCGGCTGGATGCGCAAGAAGGGCTGGATCGTGATCCGCGACGGGGTCGTGAAAAAGACCGGCAAGACCTCCCCGGGCCCCGACGAAGCCGCGTTTGCAAGGCTCGCCGAAAGCGGCGAGATCGCCGACGGCGAGGGGGTTGCCGATCTCGCGAAGCGCGGGCTCGTCGAGGAGGAGGAGACCGTCGCCTACACCGTCTCGATCACGCCCCGCGGCCGCGAACTCCTCGCCGGAGGCCTCGACCTGCGGGAAGAGGTGGGGACGCTCACCCGCGAGCAGATCCTCTCCGGTGAGTGGAAATCTCTCCCGCTCCGGCGCTACGACGTCACGAAACTCCCGAAACGTGCCTATCCCGGGAAGGTTCACCCCTACCAGCGCATCATCGACGAGATGCGGCGCATCCTCTTCGATATGGGCTTTGAGGAGATGTCGGGCGGAATCGTCCAGAGTTCGTTCTGGAACTTCGACGCCCTCTTCCAGCCGCAGGATCACCCGGCGCGTGAGATGCAGGACACCTTCTTCCTCGGCGAACGCCGGCCGCTCCCGAAGGGCTACGAACGCGTCCGCGACATGCACGAGCACGGCAGCGGAACCTCCTCCACCGGATGGGGAGGCACCTGGAGCGCCGAGAAGGCGGAGCAGTGCGTGCTCCGGACGCACACGACAAGCCTCTCCATCCAGCACCTCGCCGCGCACCCGAAGCCGCCGGTCAGGGCGTTCTGCATCGGCCGGGTCTACCGGCGGGAGGCGATCGATCCCACCCACCTCGCGGAGTTCGAACAGCTCGAGGGGATCGTGATGGACGAAGACGTCAATTTACGCCACCTCCTCGGGTTCTTGAAGGAGTTCTACGCCAAGATGGGCTTTGAGAAGGTCCGGTTCCGTCCCGGCTACTTCCCCTACACCGAGCCCTCCGTGGAGCCGGAGGTCTACGTCGACGGGCTTGGCTGGGTGGAACTCGGCGGGTCGGGCATCTTCCGCCAGGAGGTGACCGAGCCCTTCGGGATCGAGCACCCGGTGCTCGCGTGGGGTCTCGGGATCAGCCGGGTGGCGATGCTCCGGCTCGGGCTACGGGACCTCCGGCAGCTCTACAGGAGCGACGTCGAGTGGATCCGGGAGACGCCCATCTACGGCGGGAGGCGGTAATATGGCAATAATCACGTTACCCTACCGGTACCTGGAACGGCTGGCCCGCACCGACCGGCAGACGATCATCGACCGCGTTCCGATGATCGGGGCCGACATCGAGCGGATCGAGGAAGACCACGTGGACGTCGAGTTCTTCCCGAACCGGCCGGACCTCTACTCGCCCGAGGGCGTCGCCCGGGCGATGCGCGGTTTCCTCGGGCTGGAGGAGGGGCTTCCAGCCTACACCGTCCGCCCTTCCGGCATCACTTTCTCGGTCGACCCGGCCCTTGCCGATATCCGGCCGTTCCTCGGCTCGGCCGTGATCCGGAACGTCAACCTCGACGAAGAAGCGATCGAGAGCCTGATGGCCCTCCAGGAGTCCCTCCACTGGGCGGTCGGGCGCGGCCGGGGCAAGGTAGCGATCGGCGTCCACGACCTCGATACGGTCAACCCTCCCTTCCGCTACATCGCCTCGCCCCGGGATCGGTCGTTCGTCCCGCTGGACTTCGAGCGGGAGATGACGATGGACGAGATGCTCGCCGACCACCCGAAGGGCCGGGACTACGCTCACCTGGTGGAGGATTTCCCTAAGTTCCCGCTGATCGTCGATGCCGACGACCGGGTGCTCTCCTTCCCGCCGATCATCAACGGCGAGCTGACGCGGGTCACGGCGGCGACGAAGAACATCCTCCTCGACTGCACCGGCACCGACAGACGGGCGGTGATGACGGCGGTAAACATCATCTGCACGGCGTTCATCGAGGCCGGGGCGACGGTCGAGACGGTGACCGTTGACGGAGAAGAGATGCCGATGCTCGCCCCCGCAGAAAGGGTCGTCTCGGTTGCGGAGTGCTCCTCACTCCTTGGCCTCCCCCTCACGGCGGAGGAGATGTCGCGGCTCCTTCGCCGGATGCGCTTTGACGCCGAGCCCGACGGCGACTCACGGGTCCGGATCCTCGTCCCCTGCTACCGCTCGGACATCCTCCACGACTGGGACATCTTCGAGGACGTGGCGATCGCCTACGGCATCGAGAACTTCGATGCCGCCCTCCCGGCGACCTCGACCGTTGCACAGGAGCATCCGATCCCCGCGATCGAGGGAGCGGTCCGGTCGGTGATGACCGGCCTCGGGTACCTTGAGGTGATCCCGTTCACCCTCACGAATGAGCGGGTGCTCTACGTGAACATGCAGCGGGAGCCCGCTCCCGGAACCCTGCGGCTGCTCCACCCGATCAACGAGGAGCAGACGGTGGTCCGGACCGACCTCCTCCCCCTGCTGATGGAGATGCTTCTTGCGAACAAACACCGCGAACTCCCGCAGAGGCTCTTTACGGTGGGCGACGTGGTGGAGGACTGCGTCACCTCCCAGATGGCCGCGGCGGTGAGCATTTACCCGACGGCCGACTTCTCCGAGGCGTACGCGGCGGCGGACGTTCTCTGCCGCGAGCTCTCGCTCTCCTACACGGTCGCCGAGTCGGCTGATCCGGCGTTCCTCGACGGCCGCCGCGGGGATATCGTCGTCGACGGAAAAATTGTCGGGGTCTTCGGGGAGATCCACCCCGCCGTTCTCGGGGCGTTCGACCTCGAGCACCCGGTCGCGGCGCTCGCGCTCGATCTCAGAGCCGTACCGGGATACCCCGTCCTGCCAGATACTCCTTGACCTGGCGGACGGTGAACTCGCCGTAGTGGAAGACACTTGCCGCGAGGCAGGCGTCGGCCTTTCCTTCCGTGAACCCCCCGTAGAAGTGTTCGAGCGTGCCCACGCCGCCGCTCGCGACCACCGGGATGCCGACCGCCTCCGAGACCGCTCTCGTGATCGGGATGTCGAACCCCTCCTTTGTTCCGTCGGCCTCCATGCTGGTGAGCAGGATCTCGCCCGCCCCGCGCTCCTCCGCCTCTCTCGCCCAGGCGACGGCGTCAAGCCCCGTGCCCCGGCTCCCGCCGTGGGTCACGACCTCGTACCAGCACTCCTGGCCGTCAGGGAGGGTTATCGGCGTCTTTCCCGGTGCCGTCTCGTAGTTGCGCCGGACATCGACGGCGACGACGACGCACTGGGTTCCGAACCGTTCTGCGCCCTGCGAGATCAGGTTCGGGTCGGCGACGGCGCTCGAGTTGATGCTTACCTTGTCCGCGCCCGCCCGGAGGATCTGTTTCATGTCCTCGATCGTCCGGATGCCGCCGCCGACGGTGAGCGGGAGAAAGAGCTGGTCGGCAGCCCGCTGCACGACATCGATGATGGTGCCCCGGTCCTCCCTGGTGGCGGTGATGTCGAGGAAGACCACCTCGTCCGCGCCCTGCTCGTTGTAGCGCTGGGCGAGTTCCACGGGATCGCCCGCGTCGCGCAGGCCGACGAAGTGCGTGCCCTTGACAACCCGCCCGTCCTTGAGGTCCAGGCAGGGGATGATCCGCTTGGTCAAAACCATGCGTAGTGATTTTGGGGCGGAGGTGATGAGGGTTTGCCTATGCGACTGGCCGAAGGTGCGATGTTCCTCTGGAACAGAGCTGGAGCACCGTTAGGAACGACGTTCCATGGGAACGGAGTTCGAGCACCGGAGGTGCGAGGTGCGGGGGCAGGAGCAGGAGAAAACGCGTAGCGTTTTCGACTTGCGACGGGCGGGAGCGGAGCGAGCGTCCGGAGTTTGAGCGCCGAAGGGCAGGAGCAGGAGAAAACGCGTAGCGTTTTCGACTTGCGAAGATTCATGAGAACCGGAGCACAGGCACCGTTGCTGCGGCCCGTAAACGAGAGGCGACGATCGCTACCGATACCGGACTTCGCGTCTTCGCGTCTTCGCGTCTTCGCGTGAGACTGTATTGCTGCCCCTTAGACCCTTGCCTCACGCGAAGCCGCGAAGGGCGCGAAGAACGACTTTCCCGAAGGGTGCGACGGGCGGGAGCAGGAGAAAACGCTACGCGTTTTCGACTTGCGAAGATTCATTGAAACTGGAGCACAAGCACAGGAAGAGCGGGTTGGAGACAGGGGAGGGGGGCGTGCCCCCCTCGAAGAACTTCGTTCTTCTCGTGCTCCGTTCCTGCGGAACATCGCACCTCGCACCTCCGGTGCTCATGCTCCTGCCCTTCGGCCAGTCGCACTCCCCAATGGCGATATCCGATGGAAATCCGTTTCCGCTTTTTACGACTGGAAAATGGCTGAACGCTCCTGGGATGCTCCTGGAGGATATCCGTCAATAGAGGTTGCACATACACTCGGGTGAACCCGATCCCCGGAAGCGCGTGCCGCTCCCCTTACGTTTAAGTACTCCGGAAAGGTACCTTTACAGGCAAACCGGAGAATATCCGGGCGGGATAACCGGTCTGGTGGTTTTTATGGAGTCAGGAGATCTAAAAATTGCATGGGCGCGGCAGTACATGCCGGTACTCTCGTCCATTCGGAAGCGTTTCGTCGAGGAGAAGCCGTTTGCAGGCATGACTATCGGCATGGCCCTGCACGTCGAGGCGAAGACCGCGGTGCTGGTCGAGACGCTCGCAGCAGGCGGCGCCGAGGTGCACATCACGGGGTGCAACCCCCTCTCGACCCAGGACGATGTCTCTGCGGCGCTCGATACCCGGGAAGGGGTTCACTCCTACGCCCGCCGGGGCGCCAACGTCGAGGAGTACTACGCGGCCATCGACCGGGTGCTCGACGCCCGCCCCGCGATCACCATCGACGACGGGATGGACCTGATCCACCGCATTCACACCGAGCGGCGGGAGGTGCTGGACTCGATCATCGGCGGGTGCGAGGAGACCACGACCGGCATCCACCGGCTCCGCGCGATGGCACAGGACGGGGCGCTCAGGTTCCCGGTCGTCGCCGTCAACGACACCCCGATGAAGCACTTCTTCGACAACGTCCACGGCACCGGCGAGAGTTCGCTCGCGTCGATCATGATCACCACGAACGTCCTCATGGCCGGAAAGCGGTTCGTCGTCGCCGGCTACGGCTACTGCGGCCGGGGGCTTGCCCAGAAGGCCCGGAGCCTCGGCGCCCGCGTCATCGTGACCGAGGTCGATCCCCGGCGGGCGCTGCAGGCGCACATGGACGGGTTCGACGTCATGACGATGGACGACGCGGCACCCCTCGGCGATATTTTCGTCACCACCACCGGGAATACGAGCATCCTCACCGAACGGCACTTCCCGATCCTGAAGGACGGCGCGATCCTCGCGAACGCCGGCCACTTCAACGTTGAGATCGATGTCGACTGGCTCGCGGCGCACGCGGCTTCCACCGTCCACCGGGACGGTGTCGACACCTACGTTCTCGATGGCAAAGTTGTCCACGTCCTTGCCGAAGGAAGGCTCGTGAACCTTGCGACGCCGAAGGGTATGGGCCACCCCGTCGAGGTCATGGACCTGAGTTTCGCCGTCCAGGCGCTCTCCGCCGAGTTCATCGCGAAGCACGGCCGCGAACTCGCTCCCGGCGTGCACGACGTCCCGTCCGCCATCGATGAGGGGATCGCGCGGCTGAAACTCGACGCGCTCGGGCTCTCGATTGACCGGCTGACGCCCGAGCAGGAAACTTATATGAGCAGCTGGACGATCGGGACGTAAAACGCTCCTCTTTTTTTGCCGTAAATACCAACCCCCGTGCAAACCCCCGGATGCGAGGAAACGGAGGAGTGGGATTGGTTCGCCGTTAGATCGCCTGGTTGTCTGTGTTTTCCCGTATCTTGAGCATGAACCCGTGACCGCATCTCCGGCACCGATACTGTGCATACATGTCGCACCCGAGAGCATCGACGCACCCGAGATACTCGCTTGAGGATCTGCACTTGGGGCATGCCGGCCCCTGTTTGTCGAACCAGCGGCCGCACCAGAGACACTGGTGGATTGTATGAGTCCGCGGGTTGACGGCGATGAGATCTTCGATGTGGCTTTGGCACCCGCAGAATGGGCAGGGAGCAGGTCCGTCATCTTCGGCATCATCGGTGTCGCACGACGGGCTTGTTGTCTTCCTGGTCACATCTGACTCGTGCACACACCCACCCCCCTGCCCCCGGCGGTTACGGTTCTCTCTGGGAAGGTGTTATTCCACGTCTTTCGTATCTTCGGCGTGTTTTTCGCCTGGCGCGAGTCAACTACTCTGCTCTGTCTCATACACTGCTATGAGCGCTCCTGCTGCTTAACGATACCTATGGGTATCAATTGGTATCTTATTGGAAAAATAAAAACAGTATAATATAATTGTCTCGCCGGGATACCTGAATAGGAAGATGGAATCTCCCGATAACGTCTCAGGCAAGCAGGTGGGTGTTCGGCTGCCAGGCCATCTCTACCGGTGGCTAAAGGAGAAGGTCGACAGCGGTGAATACTCAAATATGGCACAGTCGGTCATCGGGGAACTGACGAAGGTGAGGGCGCTCGAAGAGATGCGGTGCCGGGAGACTTCACGCTACGATGTTTCCGGGGAAGAACCCCTTGCCCGGATGGTTAACGAACGAATCGAAAGCGTCCGTCGCGAACTTCTGGATGAAGTGAAGCGGCGGCGTACCTGATCCGAACCTATTATCCAGCCTCCGCGTGACCACCGCCCCGGAGTGACTGCCTGTTCCTGCCGGATCGTTCGGCAGAGCCTTCTCGAACTCTTTTCCTATCCGCTCCGGCAGCCGGTAGGACAACATGTTTTTATACTCGTCGGGCACGTAAACCAAATATCATTTATTTGGGCTTAAAATAAGCTAAATTAAATATACCGTGCCGCAACCCTCTATTGCAAGGTGTCATTATTATGAAAGTACCTACCACGGCAACCCTTGTTGCCCTGACCCTCGTGATCATCGCCGGCCTCCTGGTTGCGGGATGCACGACCACGGAAGAGACCCCGGGAGAGACAACCCTGACCGTCTTTACAGCCGCGTCGCTCACGGGGGCCTTCACAGATATCGGCAAAGCCTACGAGGCGGAGAACGAGAACGTCAGGGTCGACCTGGTCTTCGACGGATCGCAGGCCCTCCGCACCCAGATCGAACAGGGAGCGAACCCCGACATCTTCGTCTCGGCGAGCGAAAAGCACATGAAGGCCCTCCAGGACGGCGAGCTCATGGATGACGATACCGTGGCGGTCTTCCTCGGGAACAGCATGGCGCTGATCGTCCCTGCCGAGAATCCGGCCGGGATCACCGGTCTTGCCGACCTGGCAGAACCGGGCACGAAGATCGTCATCGGCACCAAGGACGTCCCCTTCGGCGACTACACCCGGCAGGTACTCGACAAGATGGCCGCCGATCCCGCATACGGCGAGACGTACCGGGAGGCCGTGATGAACAACGTCATCTCCGAGGAGACGGCGGTGAGCTCCGTGGTGCCCAAACTGACGCTCGGGGAGGCGGACGCGGCGTTCGTCTACAAATCGGACGTTTCGAAGGACGATCTGGACAAAGTGACCCGGATCAAGGTTCCGGCGGAGTATAACGTCATGGCCACGTATCCACTCGGCATCCTTGCGGAGTCACCGCACAAGACCGAAGCAGAGTCCTTCATAGCATTCGTCCGGGGCCCGAACGGCAGCGCTATCCTGACCGAGTATGGATTCGACCCCATTCCGGCAGAGTCCTGAGGTGACCCGGTGCGAAGGCGGCCTGGCGCGCGTCTCGAGGGCGGGTCTCACCCTCCTCGTCGCCGCGCTCGTCGCCCTCTTCCTCCTCTTCGTCACGCTGCCGGTCGCCTCGCTCTTCCTGCGCATATCACCTGAAGCGTTCCTCCGGTCGCTCGCCGAACCGGTGGTGCTCGACGCGCTCTCCCTCTCTCTAGCCACCGCGACACTGAGCACGGCGATCGTCGTCGTCTTCGGGACGCCGCTTGCCCTGGTGAATGCCCGGCACGACTACCCGGGGAGAGCGATCGTCGATACGCTCACCGACCTCCCCATCGTCCTGCCGCCGGCGGTTGCGGGCATCGCGCTACTGATGGCGTTCGGCCGCCGGGGCGTTGTCGGGCAGTACCTCGACCACGTCGGTATCAACACCGCTTTCACCACGGTCGCAGTGATCCTCGCGCAGGTCTTCGTGGCCTCGCCGTTCTACATCCGGCAGGCGAGGGCGAGTTTCGAGGCGGTCGACCGCCTCTACGAGGATGCAGCCCGGACGCTCGGGGCGTCCCCCATGACGGTTGCCCTCCGGGTCACCATCCCGCTTGCGTGGGGCGGGCTCATCTCCGGGGCGATCCTCTCGTTCGCCCGGGCGCTCGGGGAATTCGGCGCCACGATCATGTTTGCCGGGAACTTCCAGGGTCGAACCCAGACGATGCCGCTTGCCATCTACACGACGATGCAGGGCGACCTCGATGCCGCGATCAGCCTCGCCATCATCCTCGTCGCGATATCTTTCGGAGTGATCGCTTCAGTGAAGATCATGACCCGGAGGAGTTTCTGATGCTCTCTGTCCACGCCGTCCGCCACCTCCGTGACTTCGCTCTCGACGTCACGCTCTCGGTCAGGCAGGGGGAGACGCTCGTCCTGATCGGGGAGAACGGGGCGGGCAAGTCCACGGTGCTGAACCTGATCTCCGGCATCCTCACGCCTGACGCGGGAGAGATCGTGCTCGGGGAGAGGACACTCTACTCGGGCGAGGAGGGAATCGACGTCCCTGCCGAGAGCCGCAAGATCGGCCACCTCTTCCAGTCCTACGCCCTCTTTCCGCACATGACCGTCTTTGAGAACGTGGCGTTCGGCCTCCGGTGCCGGAAGGTTCCGCGGCCGGAAATCGCCTTCGCCGTGGCGAACCAGCTTCGCGCGATGAACCTCGCCGATCTTTCGGACGTCAACGTCGGCAGGCTCTCGGGCGGGCAGCGGCAACGGGTGGCCCTCGCCCGGGCGCTGGTGCTCGACCCGGACATCCTCCTCCTCGACGAACCGCTCGCCGCCGTCGATATGCGGGCGCAAGCTGCGATGCGAACCGAGCTCCGCGACCGGATACGGAGCGCCGGCATCCCCTGCATCGTCGTCACCCACAACCTCCGCGACGCCCTCGAACTCGCCGACCGGCTCTGCCTCCTCGAAGAGGGGCGGGTGGTGGCCGACGGTGCGCCGGAAGAGGTGCTTGGGATGCGGGAGAACGGGTTTATCGCCAGTTTTGCCGGGAGGTGAAGATCTCCTAGGAGCAACCGGAAGTTTTTCTGCTGAAAACAGGAGGATTATCGGCTCTGTTGAAATGCTTCTGATAACCCCTAGATTTTGCCCAGTTAGCGGTGAAGGTGTGTGGTATGACTTCCAATAAGAGGGTTTCAACAGAGCCGGATTATCTGTCATAGATGTCTCAATAAGCCCTTATGAGGCCAATTTAGGGAGTATCAATCAGTAAAATCTGCTGGGGGTATTGCTCTACATGGGTGAACATTTTCTTTCTCACCGGATATCTGTGGGCCATAATAGGTAGTTCTCTCCGATGACATCTGTTAATTGAAGGTTTTCATGCTCAGTTCGGAGCGTTCCAGCCTCTAAGGCAAATTCAAATAGGTTGGAACTTCTAGTGATACCTATATAGAAACGAATGTATTTAGATACCAAACGAAAACATATTATATACTTTATACCTATGCTTGGCTGTAGCACAGCGTTCAGTGTATGTTGTTTTCGTGCTGCTGAAAGGCGGGATTAATCAGTTGTTTTGATCGGTCCTGCTCCTAAATGGACGTGGGTGTGATAAAATGAAAAAAAAGCATATCCTTAGGGGCTTTTCCATATTGCTTGTCTGCTTGCTAGTAAGCATAGTGTTTACACCCCATGTCTCAGCATCTGAAGTTGGAAGTCCAGATTCCCAAATGGAATATTATGCTGCGGATGCGGCCCGGATTGAGGTAGCAGATCAACTATGGGGGCAGGACATCTCTATGGGGGAGTACTACGAAGCAGTGATGCCTGACTTTCTGGCTGATATGCCCGAAGAGGTAAGAGTACATCTCTATACCGTTAAATGGGTATGGCCTACTCCTAGCACTGTGGGAGAATCTTCACAAAAAATCGTTTCTGGTCGCAGCACATTATCAGAAACATTCCAAAAGATCTGGGCGACTCTCGACGCTGCACCAGAGGGTTTTCCGTTTGATATCGAGGTCATCCCATAACCCTCCAGATCATGATGGCACATGCCAGGTGGATCAGCCCGAGGAATGAGTGTTCATAGCGTTCATATCGAGGAACAATCTTCTTGAATGCCTCGATCCAGCTGAAGAACCG
>NZ_VCYI01000022.1 GCF_030464365.1 Methanoculleus methanifontis
CCGTTCTCCTGATCGGAAAGATAATCTTCGATTAACGCTAAGGGATCCATGGCCCTGTTTCTCCTTTGTCCAAATCTAGGTTGGATCCAGGGCCAATTCAATTTTACAGAACTTTCGTTACGCTACCCACCGCAAGGTGCGCGAGAGGAGAGTTTCGACCATCAGCGCCAGGGCTGCTGGGGTTGACCGGGGATAATGTCCGGGTTACACCTTTGCACCCGTTTGCACCCTGATTTGCACCACAAAACCCTATATTACGCTATATTCCCTGATCCACCGAAGACAATCAGGGATTACCGCGATGTTTGCACCACAGCTGATTTCACAGACACCCGGATCCGCATCACCCGCCCTTGCAGGAAGGTTCTCCACTCCTGGTGCAAATGGTGCAAATTACCACTCTGATCAGTACTTATCTCCCTATATCTACCTTCAATGGAACAATCCTCGCCGTCCCTGCCGGCATCTTCGTTTGCACATTTTCTGAAATTCCAGTGCAAACCTGGTGCAAAGGTGCAAACATGATTGAGGGAGGATCGCCGGTCCCCCGCAGCACCATTCAGAAAGCCCTAAACCGCCCCCCAACATAGACTCTTCATGCGTTACATCGTCACCGGCGGGGCCGGCTTCATCGGCTCGAACCTTGCAGACACCCTGGCACAGCACCACGACGTCGTCATCATCGATAACCTCGCCACCGGGCGGCGGGAAAACATCGAGCACCTTCTGGATCACCCCCGGGTAACGTTTGTCGAGGGGAGCATCACCGACCTCGACCTCCTCATGGATACGTTCCCGGGCGCGGACGGCATCTTCCACCAGGCGGCGATCGCCTCGGTCCCCCGCTCCGTGAAAGACCCCATTGAGACGAACACGGTGAACGCGGCAGGAACCGTGAACGTCCTCTGGGCCGCAAAGGAGTGTGGTGTCCCTGCGGTCGTGGCGGCTTCGACCTCGGCGATCTACGGGGACGACCCAGCCTTCCCTAAGCGGGAGACAATGGCGCCGACTCCTCTCTCTCCCTACGCGGTCTCGAAGCTCGTGGGCGAGTACTACGGGAAGGTCTTTGCCGACCTCTACGGTATCCGGACAGCCTTCCTCCGCTACTTCAACGTCTTTGGGCCCCGGCAGGACCCGAACTCCGAATACGCCGCGGTGATCCCGAAGTTCATCACCCGGCTGCTCGGCGGGAAGCCACCGATCATCTACGGCGACGGGGAGCAGACTCGCGACTTCATCTTCGTCGCCGATGTGGTGCAGGCGAATATCAGGGCGATGGAGAGCGACGCCCGGGGGGTCTTCAACATCGCCGGCGGCCGCCGGATCAGCCTGAACCAGCTCGTGGCAATCCTCTCGGAGATCACCGGCACTCGGTGCGAGCCCATCTACGAGGCACCCCGCGTGGGCGACATCCGGGACTCGCTCGCCGACATCACCCGGGCCCGGGATGCGTTCGGGTATGACCCGCAGTACCCGGTCGAGGAGGGGCTCCGGCAGGCGGTGGCCTGGTTCCGGGAGCGGGCGTAACGGTGCCGTTGAACAATACATGGAGAACGCAAGATGGGTTCTCCATGTGTGAAGTACCATCCCACATGCCCTGACGATTGGATACATTTGGCACGATATCCCAAGGGAAAATAAAACCAAACCGATTGTTCACGATACCACCCTGAACTCAGCGAAAAGGGAGTATACCAGCTGATCTTCCTCGACCTGCCCAGTCTTGGTGCGAGATCTAGAAAGCATGGTAAATCAGGAGAGTTTTTCCCGACAGGAAACTGCAGGATAACTCCCAAGTCGATTTCACACGTTGTTCCACCGGCACCAAGGATGTCTGGTAAAAACACTCATGAGCCCTTGAATGAATACAAGCATACCGGGATGGAACTCACATTTCCATATTAAAGGGGGATCGGCTGACTATGATGACCATATATATGAACGAGAACAATCTAAGGATCCCGTCGATCGGAGTGATTCTCCCTTTTGCCTGTACGGCTTCACCCGCCAATATCCATGATTTCCGGCTCTATGAACTATTCAGAATCATTCTTTGACATCTCCGCGATACAATTCATGATGCCCGCGAGGTCCATCAGTATAATCGGAAACGAGGAATAAAGAAAAATACCCGATCAACGGGAAACTCTGGAGACACTCGAAACGAGGAAGGTCACTGGGGCTCGATCTCATACTTTATATGAAGTGCAGTGTCATTGAACGGTTCTCCGGTTGACCGAGGCTTTTAAGAAGACAAATTCCCGGTACGAGCAGCACGAAACCTCACTCCTCGGATTGATTCAGCTGACATGTACCATAATGGTCTGGAGAACGTTGGGATGAGTTCACCATCTGCTTTATTAAAGCGACTCTCTCCTCGGGCGAACGGTAAGATGGCATTAGTCCGGTGTTTTTGGACATACACGATTTAAAATAATCGTCTATCGAACATATGAGCCTCGCAGGGTTACCTGCGTATACAGAGTTAGGCAAGACTTTCTTCGTGACAACTGAGCCCGCTCCAATAATAGAATTCGGTCCAATCTCAACACACGGCAAGATTGTGGAATTCATCCCAATAAAGCAATTATCATGTATTTTTATTGCACCGAATTTCGTTCCGTTGTAGTTTTCCTTCCCACGGAAAACCCAAGTTGCACCATCATGTGTGATAAACGTAACACCCGCTGTAATCTCGCAATGATTGCCAATAGAGATCAAATAAGGCTCTGAGCCGAAATCGCAATCAAAGATCCGACAATCACTGCCGATATTAACTCCCCATGACCGTAATAAGCTAAGCCGCAGATTATTTGTCCCATATCTGAACAGGAGGAAACCTAGTGTCTTTTGTCCCACATTTTTATAACAACAATTATATTGTTCCATGTTGAATACAACTCTCATGGGGAAGAGCAAGTACACCGTTACCCTTACCGACGACCAGCGTTCGTTCCTCGAAGGCCTCATCCGCCGTGGCAAATCTTCCGCCTCCACGATCCGGCATGCCTACATTCTGCTCCATGCCGACAAACCGGATCCCGAGGTTGCCGAGATTGTCCGGTGTCACCCCCTCTCCGTGTTCAACGTCCGCAAAGCGTTTGTCACCCAGGGCCTCGATGCGGCGCTGCACCGGAAGCTCCGCAGTGAACCCCCGAGTCCGCGGAAACTGGACGGCGCCGGCGAAGCCCGGCTCATCCAGATCGCCTGCAGCAAACCGCCGGAAGGCCGGTCCCGCTGGACGTTACAGTTGCTTGCCGATCGCCTCGTGGAACTGCAGGTTGTCGACACCATCTCGATCAAGACCGTCGAGCGGACGCTAAAAAAACGCGCTCCAGCCACATACCAAAAAGCAATGGGTTATTCCCCCCGCCGAAAACGGGAACTTCGTCGCCGCGATGGAAGACGTGCTGGAGGTCTACCAGCGACCGTATGATCCGGCACACCCGGTCATCTGCATGGACGAACAGCCGATCCAGCTGCATGCCGAGGTGCGGGAACCGATCCCGGCGCAACCCGGTCGTCCGGAACGGCAGGACTATGAGTACCGGAGAAACGGGGTCGCCTGTGGGTTCATCTTCACCGAGCCGCTGGGACAGTGGCGCCGGATAACAATAGCTGAAACGCGAACCAAGAAGGATTGGGCGCATCAGGTGCAACATCTTCTCGAACAGGACTATCCCGATGCAGAGAAGGTGATCCTGGTCTGTGACAACCTCAATACGCATGTCCCCGGAGCGCTCTACGAGACGTTCCCTCCCGAACAGGCGAGGAACCTCCTGAGCCGGCTGGAGATCCATTATACTCCGAAACACGGCAGCTGGCTCAATATCGCCGAGATTGAACTCAGTGCCCTGACCTGCCAATGCCTGAACCGGAGAATCCCGACCATCGAAGCACTCCGGGCAGAGACGGCAGCCTGGAACCGAAGCCGAAATCAGGCCCAGAAAGGCGTGGATTGGCAGTTCACCACAACCGATGCGAGGAGGAAACTCAAGCGGCTCTACCCGATGATATTAGAGAATTAGGAGACAATGAGCACTAGATTCTCGGGTACCCCTGGCCAGGAGGGAAACACTGAGTTACCATCCCTGACTTCACACCCGATTAAGCACATATGGTTTTGGGATAACCTCACTCATTAATCAAGCACTCGTTATGTTGCGGGTGAGGCCTTTTAGGCGTCTACCCTTTCCCACAGCGAGAATTATTGCTTGTATACGATGTCACCAGTCTTATACGGAGTTGCCATTGACTTCAGTACGTCATCCACCGAATCGATGTTGGCATACCTTCCAAAGTCTGGGGAGTACGACGTATGTCTGATGCGTTTATCTTCAGGTGGTAGAGTCATGTAGTCCCCGTAAGTGCACTCAAGGTATGTTGTGTAGCCCTCAGGAACTCGGAATTTAAAACCCTCGAATTCTAATTCAGAAAAGTTTTCAAATATCTCTGCTGGGAAATAACAGCGCGAAGCGCCAAATGCATAAAAATCTGTACGCTCCCCATTGTATTTTTGAAGCATTTCCTCTCTCATTTTAATTACCTGATCTTTGCTAAATATCTTTGCAAGATATTGCAAACCGAGGTGGAATGCTTTCCCCTTCAAAGTGAGAATTTCCGTTCGGTAACCATATTTTATCAGACACGCCTCAGAAAGTGCCATCAATTTGAATCTATGAATCTTTTGAGAAAGATAATTATTTGGAATATGATCTAATGGAAATATATCGATGAAGATACCCTTGTGCTCTAGTATGTCCTTATTTGCGGGTTCGAGATATTCGGTACCATTTAAGCGAATCTTCGCATGTGAATTAGCATAACCGCTGTCCGATTCAAATGTTTGAAGGTAGTATTCCTGCGACAGCTCATCATTACATACTGTAAGGAATTTAGCATATTCAGACCTTAGCATCCCGACATCAATATCATCGTCCCATGGAATAAATCCCCGGTGGCGAACAGCGCCAAGAAGGGTGCCCCATGCCAAAAAATATTTGATCTGGTGTTTATCGCAAATACGCTTAAGTTCTAATAATACTTTCAATTCAAGCAGTTGTAGTGTATGAAGTGCAATACCTCCATCGACCATGATATCAGTACTTTGATTTATAGCTGATGAATATTTCGATTAACGTCGCCAAATAACAGAGTATATATCTACATTTTGATGATTATCGATGTTTTTCGGGGAATCTGAGTCACTGCATCCCTCCGGGGTGACTGCACAGCCCCTCCATATTTTGAAGAGATCGATCAAAGGCTTTTCGCTGGGATATCCCTCCCTGAACCACGTTACCTCCGGCCGACCCCCTCCTCAACCGCGGCGCAACAGGTCATACCCAAGCGCTACGGTGTTTCCCGCTGCCTTAAGAGGGCGCTCCGGAACCGTCTCTCCCCATTCGCATATCTTTTAACTGATTACCGGTGGACGTCGCCTTTGTGAGGGATTTTCTTCCTCTGTAGGGCTCATCAGTCCACAACATGGAGTTATCCACGCTGAATCCTCTCCGATCCTACTTCGTTCTTTATTGCTACGACCTTCGTCGAAATACTCTAGCTCGCCACCATAGATTATTCATGTGCTCCATCACCATCGGCGGCGCCAACTTTGGCGGTTCAAATTGTGCGAATGCCCTGGTTCAAAGCTGTGATGCAATCATCGACAACCTCACCACCGGCCGCGGCTGGGCCACTTAACCTTACGAATATATGATTTTAATTTTTCACAAACTCGAAACAAATTTTGTCCATTAACATCGCCGAATCTCTTTCGATGAACGTATATATTCGAGTGTCAGAATATTATCGTATCAAAGAAAATGAATCTACATGGGGATATAAATGCTAGATGATAAGATTGTTTACGTCGGGATGAGTGCAGATATAATCCACCCAGGCCACTTGAATATAATCCGTCGAGCTGCAGAACTAGGTAAGGTCACTGTAGGTGTCCTAACCGATTCTGCAATAGCCAGTTACAAACGCCTGCCATATATGACTTATGAGCAGCGTAAGGAAATTATTGAAGGCCTTAAAGGAGTTGATCGTGTCGTCCCGCAGGAACAGCTGGATTATGTTCCGAACCTGCTAAAATACCACCCAGACTATGTTGTCCATGGAGATGATTGGCAAGAAGGCGTCCAGAAATACGTACGACAGGCGGTAATTGACACATTAGCAACATGGGGAGGGCAACTTGTTGAGGTTCCTTATACACGAGGCATTTCATCAACACAATTAAATCACGCGCTGAAAAACAACGGTACAACACCAGATCTCCGACGAAATAAACTAAGACGTCTTTTGGATGCTAAACCCATTGTAAGACTACTAGAGGCACATAGTGGCTTAACCGGATTAATCGTAGAAAATATTGCGATCGATACTGAAAAAGGAAGGAGAGAGTTTGACGGAATCTGGGCCAGCAGTCTCACCGAATCAACCGCCAAGGGGAAACCAGATATTGAAGCGGTTGATGTGTCAGCACGTGTCGCTACATTGAACGATTTGATCGAGGTAACCACGAAACCTATCGTTTACGATGCAGACACAGGGGGTAAACCGGAGCATTTCCAATACACAGTCCGGACACTGGAGCGGCTCGGCGTTTCAGCGGCAATAATTGAGGATAAGATCGGACTGAAAAAGAACTCCCTCCTAGGAAACGACGTTGTTCAGCACCAAGACAGTATCGAGGACTTTGCAAATAAAATCAGCGCAGGTAAGAAGGCCCAAGTCACTAACGATTTCATGATTATAGCACGAATTGAGAGCCTCATCTTGGACAAAGGACTGGATGATGCACTCGAACGTGCTAAGGCATATATCGATGCTGGTGCAGACGGGATCCTCATCCATAGCAGAGCAAAGACTCCCGACGATATTTTTGCCTTCTGTGCGGAGTATAAAAACTTCTCTCGAAGAGTCCCGCTATTTGTTGTCCCAACAACCTATAATTCGGTGACAGAAGATGAGCTCGTTGAAGCAGGTGTGGACGTGGTCATCTACGCGAACCATCTTATTCGGGCAGCATATCCAGCAATGGTCGAGACAGCAAAGAGCATTTTAATCCACCAGAGGTCACTTGAGGTAGATTCGATGCTTATACCAATCAAAGAGACACTCGAATTAATTCCCGGGTGCAAGTGATGATTCCACCGGAAAGGATATTTGATACAATTAGGGATCAGGGCATCTCATTTTTTACGGGCGTGCCTGATTCGTTATTGAAGGATTTTTGCGCTTACATAACCGACCATGTAGATGAGCAGGCACATGTTATTGCTGCAAACGAGGGAAATGCAATTGCCCTTGCGGCGGGCTGGTTCATGGCATGTGGGGAGCCCGCATTGGTGTATATGCAAAACTCTGGACTGGGCAACGCCGTCAATCCCCTGGTGTCACTTGCTGATCCGGAGGTCTACAGTATCCCGATGCTCATCATGATCGGATGGCGTGGCGAACCCGGGAAATCAGACGAGCCACAGCATTCAAAGCAAGGTCGTATTTTGACTAAATTGCTCGATGCACTGGAACTGCCATGGTTTGTCCTTGATGGAAGTTTAGAGGAGCCTGAAAGGGTAATAACCCAGGCATGTCGTGTTCTGCGGGAACGGATGATGCCTGTAATTCTAGTGGTGAAATCTGATTTCTTCATGCCTTACTCCTTGAAAAAAGGGAATAAAACTCAATACTGCATGAAGAGAGAAGAAGCCATAAAGATTATCGTTGATATCCTCAAGCCAGGAGATCTGGTGGTCTCCACGACCGGAAAGATCTCGCGTGAATTATACGAGTACCGGGAGGCACGGGGTGAAGGTCACGGGAATGATTTCTTAACAGTCGGTTCAATGGGCCATGCCTCATCCATTGCTCTGGGTATCGCAATGAGACGGCCGGATCGGCGCGTAATCTGCTTCGATGGAGATGGAGCTGCAATAATGCACATGGGTGCTCTTGCAGTGATTGGCCAATCTGGGCAGAATAATTTGATTCATATAGTGTTTAACAACGGAGCTCACGATTCGGTCGGGGGCCAGCCAACTGTTGGGCTCAATATTGATGTCCCCCAGATCGCCAAAGCATGTGGTTATCGGGAAGTTAACTCAGTTACCAGACCAGACGAAATTCAAGAATATATGAATCAAGCCAGGTTTATCGACGGTCCTGTGCTTCTGGATGTCCGGATCCAGAAAGGCTCCCGGAAGGACCTTGGTCGACCGAAAACAACTCCTCTTGAAAACCGCGACGCATTTATGGCTAATTTGGGGGTCGTAAGAATGGAGCACTCGGATGAATAACTGGTCCTTTTATAACCCCACTCATATTGAATTCTGCCCCGAATGTCTCGATAGGATCAGTAGTGGTATCAATTATCAGCGAATCGCCTTGATTACGACGCCGGGGTTTACTAAACGCGGGGTCGTGGCCCATGTGGAAAGAGCGCTGGGTGATAGGCTCGCTACTGTCTGCGATACGGTACAACCCAACCCAGAAGTCGATGCAATCGATATCACTGCCGAACACTTGAGACATGTCGCTCCCGACTGCCTGATTGGGCTGGGGGGAGGGAGCAGTCTTGATACAGCCAAAGCCCTCGCTCGTATACTCACACAACCCGAAGGGACGACACTATCTGGTCATCTCAGAGCGGGTTTGCCCCTTGAAAACAAGAGGGCTCTCCCGATTATAACTATCCCAACCACTGCGGGAACCGGAGCTGAAGTGACTCCTTTTGCAACAGTTTGGGACTTTCAAGAGCGGAAGAAACATTCTATAACGGGCAACGATCTCTTTCCTATAAAAGCAATTCTCGATCCAACATTAACACTCTGCCTCCCCGAATCACTCACTATATCTTCGGGATTGGATGCGATCTCCCATGCATTTGAATCAGTCTGGAACAAGAATGCAAACCCGGTAAGTATTGGTCTTGCAACGCAGTCGCTGACGATATCACTTAAAACTCTGCCAGAACTTAAGAACAGGCCCCATGATCTGGCAAACCGTTCGGCCATGATGAGTGCAAGCCTTCTGGCAGGGATGGCAATAAGTCAGACTCGAACAGCTCTAGCTCATTCGATATCGTACCCATTGACCCTCGGATTTGACCTTCCTCACGGGATCGCATGCAGCTTCACTTTACCAGAACTACTCAAATATAACGCAGTAGTTGATGATGGACGGTTAAAGCGGCTTGCTATGATTTTGGGATACAACAATGCTCTTGGATTGGCAGATGCATTAAAGGAACTGTTACTCAGTCTAGGTGTCCCCCACTTCCTGTCAGCATGTGAATTAAAGGAAGAACGAGCACTCGCGCTAACACATGAGATGCTCACGCCAGGAAGAGCTGATAACAATTTGCGTCCGGCGAGTGTGGCTGAAGTGTGTACCATTGTCAAGGACGCTTTTCAATGTAATAGCAGTTTAAAAAATGAAAGAGAGGAATAACAGTGGCCTTTTTGACTGGTTCCGCATATCATGGAGGTGATCCTATAATTATAAGTCCCCTCAGATAAAAGTGGAGATCATGGCATTCCGGGAAATTGACGATGATCTCTGGGAGATTGTTCAGAAATACCTCCCGCCAACGAAGCCGCACATTGGCCGACCGCGGTGTGACCCCCGCAGGCTGTTCAACGGTATCCTGTACGTTCTGACCACCGGATGCTCCTGGCTCGATGTCCCGGCGAAATACGGTACAAAATCGACGGTTCACCGGTACCACCTCGAACTCTGCGAGAAAGGGGTGTATCAGGCGATCTTCCTCGACCTGCTCCGATCCGGGTACGAGATCAAGAAAATCGATCTCTCGCATTGTGCGACCGATACCAAGGATATCCAGGCTAAAAAAGGGGATCAACCGGCTATGATGGCTATAAAAAGGTAAACGGGAATAAACTGAGTACTCTGGTCGATCGGAACGGTCTTCCCCTTGCCTGCGCGGTTGCACCGGCAAATGTCCATGATTCACGGCTCTACGAGCCAACCCTCGAAGCGTTTGAGATTCCCGAGGCGCCGGATCGTCCTGTGATCATCTCTGCAGATGCGGCCTACGATGCCCAGAAGATTCGCCAGTACAACCGAAATCGGGGAATCAAGAGCAACATACCGGTCAATCGGAGATCCCGGGAACAGCCGAAACGTGGGAGGCCATTCTGGTTTGATCCAGAACTCTACAAGAAGCGCAGTGCGGTAGAGCGGTTCTTCAGCTGGATTGAAGCGTTTAAGAAGATTGTTCCACGGTACGAGCGGTATGAGTACTCATTCATGGGACTGATTCACCTGGCATGCAGCGTCATGATCGCGAGAATATTGGGATGACCTCATGCACTACGATGGATCTTATGCATAAAAATGAGAAGTCGAAACAAAATTTAGTTCGGGTCCCAACAATACTCAGATAATTCTGTTTCAATCTTTTGGATGATCTTTTGGTTTCTATATTTTTTATAATTATAGATATTTTTCTCTGACACCTTGGGATCGAAAAAAATATATCCTCTATGGCACGTCAAATCAAGCCCAATACGTTCTGTAATTGAATTTCGGTATTCTTCATCAAGAACAAATTCCTCAAACTGCACGCTGTGTATATAGGGTTCCTGTATTTTTAGTTCCTTGAGATCTAACAAAAATTTAGCTCTAATATTTCTGTAATTCCTGATAAACAATGGGCAAAAAAGGGACTCCTTATAATGCGGATTGCTTTCCATTATTGAAACAAATTGAGCACGTGGATCTCTAAATGAGCAGAGTATGTTAAAATTATCTAGCATTGAGCACAGCGAAATGTCGTGAATAGCAATAACATTGTTCAATAGAATGCTTTGCTCATATTGCTGCTTAGTGAGGGCAGGTCGAAGAACAGCATTGATAAATTTTGAAGAAATAGAGTCAAATTTTAATTTGCCCAATGAGTCCTCTTGGATGGAAGAATAAATCTCTTTCAGGAATAGGTTTACTGCCAAGGCATATTCATTAGGGTGATTACCTAAAGTCCTCTTGATGGCAGTTCTGGTGCTACATAATTCACTAGCGCTACTATATTTTGCGAAGCCAAATAATGTGAACCAAAAGAAATCTATCAATTCATCATTAAACCGGGCTAAATCATCAACAGTATCTCTCAGTGTTCTTAAACTAGGTGTTCCATTTATGAACTTGTCTTCTTCCACACTGTATAGTTTCACGGTATTGAAATCCCTAAAAAAATAGAGCATTGCACCAGATCCAGACCAACCCATACCAGATACGAGAATCTTCTTTACGGATTGAGGTTTTAATTCGATAGATGGAAGATAATTCTCTTTCGGGATTATTGCTTCATTAGTAGAAGCCCTTATCAACTGATAGTATGAATCTAACCAAATATCACTCGTGTCAGATAATTCGTTTAAGTCAACTAATTTTAAGAAAGAATTAATTGAACCACTTATATTGCCTTTCTTAAAGTTTTGATAGCAATTATGTCCGACTTCTGTTTTTAGACAATATTTATATGGGAAAAGAAAATTTTCTATCCTTGCAGATGTGGCTTTATCAAACAACTGTTTAACGTACTTATTAATAAATCCCCTAAATAAATTGGATATATGATTATACCTCAATTTATCGCGGATCCGGCCATGAGTAATAAACAGTTCAATATTTTCGGGGTATTTGCTCATACCTGTTTTAATAATAGACTCTGCATCATCAAAATAGCCAAGTTTTATGTAGACAAGACCTAGTTTGTTATAGACTGTAGCAGGTGCCAGTTCAGGATATGTATTAAGAATCGCTTTTAAACGTTCGGAGGCATCCAGATAATACTGCATTCTTCTGGAATGATTACCCTCAGACCAATATGCTCTATCCATCATCACATTGGCATATTCAGTAAGCAGGTCAATATCAGATGGATATTCTAATAAAGCAGTATCTATGCATTTATCCGCTTCAGCCCAATTCCCTTGACCCCGTAATGAGATACTCTGTAATACGATCGGAGATATTTCATTGTTCTTTTGTAATTCATTCATATGCAACCGTACCTGTTTATTAAACGATTAGAAACGTGTTCGCATGAATTATTAGATATATTTTCCAGACATTACTTAATTGTAATCATGTAAATATTTTCGTTTTGTCTTGTGGGATTACTTATGGAGTGTCAATCCTGCGATAAGACTTTTTACTTGCGAATCAGTTCGAACTATATGTATGTAATAAACTAAGCCAAGTATACATGCTGTAATCACGAGTAGTATCGATTCTACCTCTAATATTTTCAGTACGATAAGTGTTATGACAAACGGAGATAGGAGTTTAAAACACCTAAATAGGTGCTTTTTTACTTGAACTAACTTTACGCCTGAATAAAACATCAACTTTAAAGTTAGATAACCGTAAACGAATAAGCCAGACCCTGCAAATAATAATAGAGCGATAATCGGACTGCCCATTAATGCACCAATAATAAGAGATACTAACCGTGTTACAAAATTCATTGCATGTACCTGCAGTCCAAATTCTTGCTTTTCTAGAACGGCATATAATGCACTAATAGGTGAAGCAAGGAACCACACAAACGCCCATAATCCCAGTATTTGGGAGTACAATCCAGCTTCGGCCCAGACTTCTCCAAAAATAACTGAGAATAACTCCGGCCCAAGAAGCGTTATAGCAAGGAAAGGGAACACGCCGACGATTACCAAAACGCGAAATACATTTTCAACAAGAATTGAAAGCGTGCCATCAAAACGTGCAACGGACGCCCGTTGCAGAAACACCTTCGCAATGGATGACCCTATAAGGCTCATGGGCATTTGAAAAACCATGAAACCCAACGTATAAAATCCAGCGATCTCAGGGGAGAAAAACGCGGCGAGTAAAAAGACCGGAAGCTGCCATGAAACCGCATTTAAGAAGCGTGAACCACTGTCAATCAGAGGAAACTTCCTATAACGATTCAGTACCTCCAGCATTCCTTTCCAAGATATACTTCTGCGCAACAATACATGGTCATCCCGCCAGATCTGGCCACCGAGAATCCCGGTAGAGACCAGAGAACCCACCACCTGAGCACCTATTAGACTCCCTCCTGTCGTATAACCAGAGAACCCTGAGCCCAGTCGAATGCCAGTTGATGCAAACGACTGTGTTACCTGAGCGACTGCGAGTCGCCCGAAGTGTTTGGTGCGAGAGTTCCAAGAATTCAGCGCGAGGAAGAGCCCACTGACAAAGACAAAGGGTGGAACCAGGATGAGAGATGGTCCGAGTTCCGGTGCCCCAAGCAGTCCCGCAATAAGATCACCTCCAAAATAGACAATAGGTAACGTAAGGGAGGTGACAATCGCCACTACGATGAAACTCATTCCCAGAAGATTTACGGCGTCTTCATCTTCTTTTGGGAGCAATATAGCGTAATTTAAGGACAAGCAGGCGATAACCCCAATAATCGTTGTTATCGAAGAGAAGATTCCAAGTATCCCGAAGGCTTCAGGTCCATAGAGGCGAGTGAGGATAGGCGATGACAGCATCACAATGATTTGTGCAATCGTGGTGCCTGAAACAATTTTAAGGACATCCGAAGCAAAGGCTGTCGACTGGGAGTGAGACATAGATTTCTTTATATTAGTTATTGATGGATAACTATGTGCCGATTTATTTCAAAATTTTGAAAAGGGATGTCAGGCATTGATCTTATAATAATCAAACTCACCGTTAGAGTAGAGGAAATGGAGGGCTGGATCAATACTCAGCCGATCAAAGTCCTGGCGAGTGTATCGGATTCCTTCAATTTCTGGAAAAACATCTAAATACATTCTTTTGTCTTTTTGAGTTATGATGATGTCCGTTTCACATGAGTAAATAGAAGATACTGAGGAGTTGACATCATAACCAAAACGGTATGGAACGCGTTGGTCTTCAAGATATAGAGGCAACTTTTGGGTGGCCCTCTCTTCTGGGGGGAGAAGCGCATGAGAAAACCGTCCAGGAGTAATTGAAATCCCAGTTAGTGGTATAGTAACATCACGATGGTCGTAAGAAAAAAGCAGACCTTCAACCTCTGATTGTGTGTTTTGCCAGCTTGATGATAGGATATATGGTGATGGGTAAAGAGCGAGCAAGCCGCCCACAAAAAGGCCAAAAATAACAGTAACCGCAAAGAGAGACTTTATACCCGGATCTAGTGATATGAAATGCCACTTTAAATTGTCAGTTAAGAAAAATGCGAGAAAGTATGCTGCAAAAAAGATACCAAACATCGATATTGCATACAGCAATCTTTGCGGAGTGAAAGCGAGATCGAACAGATAAAAGATTGCTGAAAGAGGGATAACTGCAATAAAGACCAGGAGTAACGAGAGCACGCTGGTATTTATTCTAGATTCCAAATATTCTTTAATAATCAAGGGTAATGCCAATGCCGAAATAGTGCAAAGAATGATTTGACTCCACAGATTTCTCATAATCTGCTCGATAACGTTATATCCATATGCAGTTGCAGTCGAAGCGGTATCTGTTAAACCACTTATCCACGAGTCACCTGCCCCAAAGATGATTGCATCATAAAGTGAGAGAATTTGATGATTAAATATAGAGAATAGCGACACCCAAAAAACAAACCACACAAGCATAATGAGAAACGGACTTATTATTCCAGAGATCCCACCAGTGAAATTATTCAGTTTTCCAATTTGCCAACGGCTGTTGATGGAAGAAAGAATTGCGAAAATACCTATGGATATGAACACCATGGCAAGGATCATCGTTGGCACCGGGTGGAATACCGGCATCAGCACAAGAGTGATTATTAACGGTACTACCCATGTCCAGGTTCTTTGTTGAACGTTTTTATACACTAAAAAAATCACCAAAGGTAGAAAGAGGTTCGCCAATATATTAGGGGTCAATCTGAGATACCAGGTATGCACAAGACAGCAACTTAAAATGGTTACTAACAGACAAACAGAGTTTTTAACGAAGATAGTCTTTGCCAGGACGTACATGAACAGAACGCAGAGTAATCCAAAGACGAGTGGCACAATTTTATGCAATACAACCAGATCGAGACCCGTTAAAAAAACGATCTCAGAGGAGTAGATATGACCCGCGGGATAGAGTATCGTGCCCACTATGTGACCTGTGTTAATTGTTTCTTTAATCCACCCAATATGGCTGGCTGGATCTCCAGTCATACACCACATGTGATAGCCACGGATAATGAAGAGGGCCAGGCAGATAGTGTAGCACAGGAAGACCAGCAAAAGTCCTATCTTGCAGAGAGGGTTTTGATATAGTTCATTCTTTGCTATTGATACAACAACAAGCGCAACCCCAACGATCACCGAAGCGATCAAGCTCACCCAGAGTATCAGCGGGGTCGAACGATAGATCGAGGACTCATAGCCCGTGGCTGGTGTATTCCAGGTGATAAGGAGCGCTATGCTCAGGAGGAAAAACAGGAATATCAGAGTGATCTTCTGAAAGCGCTGCCCGTGGAGTGCACTGGAACTGAACATAACTACTCAATGCTCTGAAGAATTTCTTTCCAGTTTTCTACGGTTCTCTCAAACGTAAAATTCTCCTCCACAAACCGCCTCCCGTCCTCCGCGATCCGATCCAGGTTCGGAGAATTCAGCGCCCGGATCACGTTTGCCGCAATGCACTCCGGGGAGTTATTCTCCATAATAAATCCGGTCTTGCCGTCTATTATAACATCCGGTATCGCCCCGACCGGCGTCGCGAGCACCGGGGTCCCGCAGGCCATGGCTTCGAGCATGATGTTCGGGAGCCCTTCGGTGTAGGAGGGGAGGACGAGGAGCCGGAGCTGGTTCAGGTATCTGGGGAGGTCGTCGTGGGAGATCCAGCCCGGGAGTTCGACACGGGCAGTGACTCCCTGTTCCTGCAGGGAGGCCGCGATCGACTCTTTTAGTTCCCCGTCGCCGCCGATGAGCACGCGGAGATCCTCCCGGCCGTTGAGGACGGCGGGGAGGGCCTGGGCGAAGTGCTGGGCGCCTTTTTCCCCACTCAGCCGGCCGATGTAGCCGATGAGGGGAGGGCGGTCGGCTAGAGGGGTGGTGACGGTGAAGGTGTTGAAGTCGAGGAAGTGCTCGTGAGCGATGAGGATTTTGTGGTGATGTCTTTCGAGGTTCCATTCGGGAATAAGGGCCAGGGAATATAGGATGATACGATCAGCGAGATTTTGTGTTATTGTGGATAGGATTTCTGTCGGTTTTGAGAGGGAATCTTTCGAAAAATTTGCATCTCTTACGGCGGATCCCGGTATATACAACAAAACGGGCTTTTTCAAGAGATGCGCAAGTATCATCGGGAGGACCATTCTTTCACCACCAGTAAAGAAGATCCATTTTTCTGCGCTTTTAGAGTACCTGAAAACATGATATGAATATTTTAGTTGCCCGTACATATAGAGAACGATTTTTGTGAGGACATTCGATTTGATAGGGTAGTTTACGAAACAAACATGGATGTTTGGTTTTTCCTTACTTTCATTAAACAGCTCCCTTGCACTGTTCCCGGTAATGATATAGAGATCAGAGAATTGCGACAAGATCGCCAGATAGTTTGATACAGGTGTTACACTCGCCTCCTTAATTGGTGATGTCACCAGACCGACGCTTAGACGCATATTTCCACACCGCAATTAATTTCCACTAAAGTCAATTTGGCCCAAACCCTTGCTGAACAGGAGAGTATTAACAATCACAAATATCTTTAAGTGCTTGCAGATAGTCTTCAGTTATAATTTCCCAGTCTAATGAACTTGTTGCAAAATTTCGTGCGTTTATCTCGTGACTATGATGATCCAATTTCAGATAATCAAGAATCTCGATCAATGCCACTGACAGGTCGGTGAAATCAACAATGATCCCACAATCAGCATCTTTGACAAATCCCAGATTTGGGATGTCAGAGACTATACATGGCAGTCCTGAAGCCATCGCTTCCAACAGTGTCAGGGGCAATCCCTCGTATTTCGAGGTCATAATATAGTAATCAGAACAAGCATAGAGGTCAGGGAGATCCAAGTCGTGATCCACATACCCAAGGAAAAGAACCCTGCATAATCCCATTCTCTGTGCAAGATCTTTTGTTTCTTCAAATAGTTCACCTCTGCCTGCGATGCAAAGAGTCACATTTTCCAGCTTCTTCTCAATATGTGAGAAGACCTCAATCATGGTGAATGGCTGTTTTGCGGGAGCCAACCGCCCGACACTCAGGAGAACAATATCATCCTCCGGGATCCCGAATTTCTTCCGCATCGATTTCTTGTCAGGTGAGGGGCGAAACCGCCCGGTATTGACCCCATTAGGGATGTAGATTATCTGATCCCTTTCGATCCCGATTTTCTCCAGCTCTTCACAAACCGGTTGGCCCACCCCGGTGAAGAGAGTGTTGGGAGGCATGCGAGTAAGGCAATAGCGCTCGACGTGGGCCACCAGTGATTTATACAGGTGAAATGGGAGATTCCCAACTCCATGGGTGCTCGTTCCATAGTAGGTCGAGTGCATTGTCACCAGGCAGCGTTTAAACGGATTCCCAATGAAAATAAAGGGATTCTGGAGCCAAACTGCATCGTAATCATTGTTTTGGAAAAAATGTGAAACCTGATACCAGTAGTTGAGCAACCCGCCGATACCTGTCTTCTGGATCAGGGTCTGACTCCCGAGTTTGATATCCGGACCTGTTGGCGAACAGACCGTACACTCAACACCCATTCCTTTGAGCTGTTCCACGACGTTATAAACGACGTTAGCAATGCCTGCCCCGTAGGGAAAATACTCAGTTGTACAGACCAGCAATTTCATGAAAGTTTCCTGATATCATTGAGGGGCGAGCTACCGACTATGTGCTGTATACCACTCTACAAATTTCTTCAGGCCATCTGCTATGGCTGTCGCCGGCCTGTACTCGACTAGTCCCTCTGCGAGCCCAATATCTGCTAGCGTATGCTCCGCATCGCCCTTCTGCTTGTCAGAGTACACCACCTCAGACGCACTCCCGGTAATTTCCCGGAGGTGAGCAATCAGGTCGTTCACCGTGATCCGGTGACCGCCGCCGACGTTCATCACATGCCCATCGGCAGCATTGGTCTCAAGCAGCCCCCGGTTCACCCGGACGATGTCGTCGATGTAGGTGAAGTCGCGGGTCTGCTCGCCGTCTCCATAGACGGTGATCGGCTCGTTCGCGAGCATCTTCCGGGCGAAGATGGAGATCGCGAGGTCCGGACGCATTCGCGGCCCGTAAACCGTGAAATAGCGGAGAGAGACCGTCGGCAGGCCGTAAACCTCGTAGAAGACCCGACAGTAGTGCTCGGCAGCGAGCTTCGAGACCCCGTAGGGGGAGACCGGCATGGTGGGGTGCGCTTCGTCAAACGGCAGGTACTTCACCTTCCCGTAGACCGAAGAGGAGGAGGCGTTGATCACTCGCTTGACGCCAGCATCGAGAGAGGCCTTGAGGACGTTTAAGGTACCGAGCACGTTGACGTTGTTCGGTTTGAACGGGTTTTCGACCGATATCCTGACACCGGCCTGGGCGGCCTCGTGGTAGACGAACTCCACGTCGGAGTCAATCACCCGGCGGAGAAGATCGGTGTCGGTGATGTCACCTTCAACAAAACGCACATTCGGGTTTGCGAGGAGGATCTCGAGGTTCCGCCGCTTCAGGTCCGGCGAGTAGTAATCATCGAGATTGTCGATAATGACGACCTCATACTCCTTTGCCACCTCTTCGGCGATGTGGGATCCGATGAACCCCGCCCCTCCTGTTATGACGACCTTTGACATAATCTCTCCCCCGTGCCAATAAAGTCAAGAAGCATTATTTACCTCGTCAACATTGCGATTTTTAAAAATTAAATAGACACCACTAGTACTCAAATCAGATTCAGTAAGATTTTTAAATCTCTCTGCTAATTTTTCACGTTGAATTCCGCCATATCTCTCAACTCTATGCATGTGTATTAACTCAAAGTCAGTTTGATTCAAACACTTTAGATGATGAGATAATGGACTTCGGTTGATTAGGTATGGTGCTCGACCACGAATAATTTTCCAAACCAAATCGGAATACTCCCAATGGCCATTCCACTCCACCGATGTGCCATGAGACTTAAAATCAATTATGGCGACAATGGTACCATCTTTCTTTAACCACTTTTTCATTGAATTGTATACTAAAGGAAGATCGTCCACATGTTCTAAAACTGCTTGGGAAAACAAGAAATCTACTGAATGTTCTTGTACTACAGATGAATCGCACCATGGAGCGTAATAATAAACGCTCCCATTAGAGCTATTTACAGATGCAATGTTTTGTCGGATTTGTGCTATTCTATCATCCGATAGCATGGTATGTAAATATGAATCACTGAATAAATGGTCGGGAAATGAATATGAGTTCAATTTTGGGTTAATTTTTGGAAATTCCTCCTCATTTGGGATATCTTCTTTATTTTGAAACAGTTCAACGATCTCATCAAATATCTTGATATTCTTCTGGGTATTACAATAACTCACCGTGTCTAATGAGTAATATTTGTCAGATCCAGATAACAATGCGGCGAACCCTGTACCTAATGAATCTCCAGGACCAATCTCTGCTACAACAGCGGGGATCTGCTGCATACCATAAATTTGGTTAAGTGAGACTAAATGTCTCATCCAAACAGAATAACAATATCTAGCAGAATTTGAACCTCCTGTACCAACTAACTTTTGTCCATTTTTTCCGATGATATTGTTGAGGAGGATCCAGCCCAAAACTTTTGCACGTGCCCTGAAATTTATCATGTAGATGCCTCATTACAATATTTTTCCACTATGGGTAAGTGATTACCGATAAGGCTATTAACGATGGCAACTCCAGGATCGGAAATAAGCGTCTTCTTGATATGCAAATCGATGAACCCCACTCCCCCTGTTATGAAAACCTTTAACATAATCTTCATCACTGATACCTTTCAGAGGAATCTGCCATTGTCTCAAGCTTCCCGGCCGGAAATACTTCCGATCTGGGTTTTCCAAGCAATGCAAGATGCCTGGCGATATCGTCGCAGGTCTCAGGGTTCTCTAACGCAAAATCAATGATCGCCTCGATATATCCTGCCTTGTCCCCGGTATCGTACCTCTTCCCCTGGAACGCATGGGCATAGATCTCCTGGAACTGGAGGAGGATCCGTATCCCGTCGGTGAGCTGGATCTCGCCGCCGACGCCCGGTGGCGTATGTTCCAGGCATTCGAAGATCTGGGGGGTGAAGACGTACCGCCCGATCGCCCCGATGTTCGAAGGAGCCTCTTCGACCCGGGGCTTCTCGACGATATCGTCGATCCGGTAGAGCGACGGGTTCACCCGCGTCCCCCGGATGATACCGTAACTGCTGATCTTCTCCCGGGGAACCGCCTCGACCGCAATGACGGATCGCTGCTTCTCCCGGTAGAGGTCGATGAGCTGCTTCGTGCAGGGGGTGTGGTTCCTGATGATGTCGTCCCCGAGGAGCACCGCGAACGGTTCGTCGCCAATGTGCTTCTCGGCACGCATGATGGCGTCGCCAAGCCCTCTCGGTTCCTTCTGCCGGATGTAGTGGATATCTATGAGGGAGGAGACGTCCTGCACCATCTTGAGCGCCTCGAGCTTCCCGTGGTCACGCAGGTGCATCTCAAGTTCCGGCGAGTCGTCGAAGTAGTCCTCGATCGCCCGCTTCCCCCGGCCGGTGACGATGATCAGATCCTCGATCCCCGAGTCGATCGCCTCCTCCACCACATACTGGATCACCGGCCGGTCGATGAGCGGGAGCATCTCCTTGGGCATCGACTTCGTCGCCGGGAGGAACCGGGTGCCGAGGCCTGCCGCCGGGATGACGGCCTTCCTGACGTCCGTCACCAGCAGACCCCCTCGTAGATATCGGCAGTCTTAGAGGCCGCGGCGATCCGACGGCCGTCGATGACGGTCGTCCCGCTGTAATTGAGGCGCTCGAACTCCTCCCACTCGGTTGTGATCAGGATGGCGTCAGCCGCGAGGACGGCCTGCGCCGAGGATGCGTATTCGATCTCCGGGAAGATCTTAGAGAAGCTCTCCATAGCAAGAGGGTCGTAAGCGACGACCACAGCCCCGGCATCAAGCAGCGCCCGGATGACTGGGATGGCCCGGCTCTCCCTGATGTCATCGGTGTCGGGCTTGAAAGCAAGCCCCAGGATGCCGATCCGCCGGCCCTTCAGGTCGGGGATATGCGCCTGGAGCAGCCGGACCAGTTTCAGGGGCTGGTCCTCGTTAACACGCAACGCCGCATGGAGGATCTGGAGATTCTCGTGGTGATCCCCCGCCCCGGCGATCAGGGCCCGGACGTCTTTGGGGAAGCATGAGCCGCCAAACCCGATCCCGGTCCGGAAAAAGGCCGGGCCGATCCGGTTGTCGAGCCCGACCCCGGCAAAGACCTCCTCCGCGTCGATCCCGAGCTTCTTCGCGAGGTTGCCGATCTCGTTCGCGAAGCTGATCTTTGTCGCAAGGAAGGCATTGCTCGTGTACTTGATCATCTCCGCCGTCCGGATCGAGGTCTCGATCTTCGGGCAGGTGAAGGTAGTGTAAAGATCCCCGAGTGCCCGCATCGTCCTCGCATCTTTTGCACCGAGAATGATACGGTCGGGCACGCAGAAGTCGTGGACGGCGTTTCCTTCCCTGAGGAACTCCGGGTTTGAGCCGAGGCCGAAGTCCACAAACGCCTGCTTCCCTGACGCCTCTTCGAGCGCCGACCGGATCGGTCCCTCGGTGCTCCCCGGGAAGACGGTGCTCTTGACGATGATGGGATGGAAGTCCGGAGTCTCCCGCAGGGCCTTTCCGATCGTGGCACCTGCGGAGAGAATGTAAGTGAGGTCGATCGACCCGTCGTCCCGGGACGGGGTGCCGACGCAGATGAACGTAATATCCGTGTCACGCACGGCAGCCGTGAGATCCGAGGTCGTGACGAGGCGCTGCCGGTTCTTCCGGATCAGGTCCTCAAGAGAGGGCTCATAGATCGGTGACTCACCCCGGGCTAGGAGGTCCAGTTTCTTCTGGTCAATATCGTAAAAGACGATGTCGTGGCCAAAGCTGGCAAAACATACGCCGGTGACCGTGCCAACATACCCGCAACCGATGATCGAGATCTTCATATCTTTATCTCCGGACGATAATTTCCCTATCCGTCAATTCTATCAGAATCTGCAAGTTTTGGAGGTTTCTCCGTAGCCTTCGAGATCCGCGGCGTCCTGTGACCCGAGGGAACGGGGTGAACCAGCGAAGCATAGAGACCGAGGGTTTTTGCGACCGTATCGTCCCAGGAATACTGTGAGACAACCTTCACCCTCGCTGACTGCCCGAGGTTACGGGCGAGGGCCGGGTCTGATGCCAGTGCTGAGAGGGCATCGGCCACGGCCCTGGCATCGCCGGTGGGGACGAGCGACCCGCATCCCGAGACGATATCGACGAGTTGAGGGAGGGCGGTGCAGATCACCGGCCTCTCGCAGGCCATCGCCTCCAGGATTGTCCTGGGAACACCCTCCTCAAGGCTTGGAAGGACGAAGAGAGACGACTCCTGGTACAGGCCGGGGAGTTCCTTGTTCGGGATGAAATCCCTGAGGACCACTCTGTCTTCGAGATCCATCTCCCGGATCATCCTGACGAAGTCGTCCCTCAGAGGTCCCCTGCCGACCATCACGAGAGTATAGTCCGGGAACTCCCGGGAGAAATCCCGGAATCCTTTCAGGAGATACTCCACGCCTTTTCCCGGGGTGAACCGTCCTATCCAGAGGATCTGTTTTTTGGATGATGACAAATCTGAAGGGACAAAGACGTTGGTGTCGATGCCGTTATGGAGGACATGAACCCTATCAGAGGAGACACCGAGATCGACCACCTGGTCTCGTTCGGTTTCGGTGTAGCAGATGATCGCATCTGCTGATCTAAAGACCCATCTCCCTATCGTTGGGAGGTAGAGCCGTTGCAGCCAGCCGGGCGCGGTCTGTGAGACGAGGCCGTGGTTCGTGACGACCAGCGGGGTGGACCGGAACTTCCGGGCAAGTGTGCAGAGAACCGTGGAGAAGAACAGGTGCGAGTGGGCGTGAACGACATCGTAAGAGTCCCAACGCTTAAGGAGAGAGAAGAACTGAGAGAAGGAGATAGTATTCCCGAAGAGACAGAATGCTGCATTAGATCTCAGGATATGATACCCATTCCTCTCCTCGGAGGAGGGCTGCTCGGAGTCAGTCCGGTAGGTGAGAACCGTGACATTGTGTCCTTCCTCTGCCTGAAGACGGGACATCTCATGGGCATGAATCTCGACCCCTCCGATAGATGAGGGATAGAGATTGGAGACAACACGCAGAATCTTCATGAACTCTGCCCCACTGGATAATTGATGGAGTAACCGGGATCTCCCACTGTATGTCCTCTGATACACTCTGGCCCACTGCCAAGCACAATCGCAATCATTTCTGCCGCCTCTCTGGTCAATGGGACACCCTCTGTTCAGTCTTCCCGGAGCCCTGTCCAACCGGGGCTCCGGCCGCAGCCGCCCCCCGCCCCTGCATCAACTGCACGAGCGAGTACAGGATGATCCCCACGGTCGCGAGTAGCAGCCCGAGAATCAACACCGAGAACCCGCCGGTGAAGATGATGTAGTGAAACTGGGCGGTGCGGTAGTACTCGGAGAAGGTGTAGATCTCCGCAGCGATGCCGAGGAGCGCAAAGACCGCCCCCGGGATCCCGAAGAATACCAGCGGCCGGCGGAGACTGATCAACTTGATGATGTTCATCAACACCCCGACGCCGTGGGAGACCGGGTTCTCGCTCGAGGTCCCCTCGATGTCGTAGCGGACCCGGATCGGCACCTCGGCGACCTTCAGGCGGTGGTCGCTGATCTGGATCAGGATCTCGGAGCCCGCGCTCATCCCCTCGCCGCTGATGTGGATCGCCTCGATCGCCTTCCTCCCGTAGGCCCGAAAGCCGCTCTGGGAGTCGGTGATCGCGAGGTTGTTCCCGGCAAGCGTGGTCGCGGTGTCGAGGACCTTCATCCCTACTTTCCGGTAGGCGGGGATCTCGCCGGCCGAGCCCTCGACGAACCGGGAGCCGATAACGACGTCGTTGCCGCGCCGGAGCTCGGTAAGCAGCCGGGAGATGTCCCCCGGGCTGTGCTGGCCGTCGGAGTCGATGATGACGAGCTCCTCCGCACCGAGGTCCCGGGCGGTCGTAAAGATCGTCTGCAGCGCCCCGCCGTAGCCCTTGTTGGTCTCATGACAAACAACGATCGCCCCGAGCGCCCCGGCGATCGCGACGGTCTCGTCCGTCGAGCCGTCGTCGACGACCAGGACTTTATCCGCGTGCCGGGCGGCGCCGACGACCGTCTTCGCGATGTAGGCTTCCTCGTTGTAGGCCGGCATGGCAACAAGCGTCCGGACGGCCCGCTGCCCCTTCGGCCAGGTCGCCGGGTCGTCGACGAGGAGGACCGTCTCGTCGTCGAGGTCCACCTCGGCCGTGCCGGTGTGGCTCGCCGGCGTCCGCGTCCGCTTGGTCATCGCGGCGCCTCCCGGGAGTGCGCCGGCTCGGCAGGAGTGCTCTCCGGGCGGGAGAGGTTCGGGTGATCGGTGGAAGAGAACATGGATATCGGAGACGCTGGTGACCGGAGGGGGCTCACTTGATAGGGTAACTGCCACGGATATGGTAAAAAACATGTCGATATCGTTCGCGAGCCCGGGATGACAATCATGCAAAACTGACCCGTTCCGAAGGCAAGAACGGCGGCGCCGGCCGGCGAGGATCGGCGGAATTCCCGGGCGCGGGGACGAGAATCGGTATTAAAGCGTTTCTGAAAATAATCGTTCCCGAAATGCCGTTTGATCAGATATAATCACGCGGAATCCCCCCTGATCGGGAAAAATCATTCGCACGGCGGGGAAAGAGCAGGACGCCAGGTCCACGGGGAGGGAAGAAGCCCGGATCCTCCGTTGCGCGCAAAAAACGCAGCCATAACCAGGTGGTGCGAGCACCGGGCGGCTCCATGGAGGAGCTGCGTACCGGCCGGTCTTCGGGAACCGGGCCGCGATCACTCCCCGGGAGTGCGGCGGGCCGACCATAGAGTTCAGGATGCGGTGACGAGCCGGCCTCCTCCCGTGCCGCGAACCTACGGACCGCCGGCCGAGAACATACAACGAAGCCGGCGATCGAACCCCGATCAGGGCGTGTGCCCATGAAGAGGAACCGGGCGCAACGATCGATGCCAAACCCCTGCCGGCCACAACTCCCCGGGTGGATATGGCTGAGAGAGATCCGGCAGAGCGCCCGGGAGCCTCGACGAACTCCGCGCAGGGAGACGCGGCAACTCTCCGGGCGGCCGCTCGCCGGCTTCCTGAATGAGGAGCTCGACCCCTATACCGCGAGGGATGTCAGGGCTGTGTACCGGCGAACGGGATACTAAGGTATATCTACACAGATGGCGAAGTAACACCGTAACGTACCAAAGCCTGCGAGGAGAGTGATAATATGGCCCAGAAGATCGAGTTAGGCCTCTACCTGGAAGGCGACGACGCCCGCCGCTTCGAGGAATACATGGCGGATCCCGACCGGTACGACACCCCGGAAGGGCGGGAGATGACCACGGTCGGGTACGTGCTCACGGAGAGGAACTGGTAAAATCCATCCGCTGACGCCTCTCCGCTCCGACCTATTTTTATGCGATTGAGATGCCCTCCAGAAACCGCCCGGCAACCCCGGACGCCAAACTACCAAAGATACCACTATCGGACATATCTTTCGAGCACCTCGCCTCAGATCATGACCTCCTGTCTTTTTCCTGCAGGCAACAGGAACTGAACGACTACCTGACCGCCGACGCGCTGAAAAATCAGGATGCTCACGTCGCTGTTACCTATCTCGCCGTGTACGATGGGAAGTGTGTAGGATATTTTTCAGTCTTAAACGACAGCATCATCAAGAAAGATATTGATCCTGAGGACGACAAAGACTGGTATGCCCACTCTTACTATCCTGCGGTCAAGATCGCCCGGTTTGCTACACACCAGGACTACGAAGGAAGAGACATTGGGCGAGCCATGTTAACCGCGATACGGTCGATAGCGACGGAAGTGGCGAAACACTCAGGATGTTGCGTTCTCACCATCGATGCCAAACCCGATGCCGAACCATTTTATGAACGATTCGGGTTTCACAGGACCTTGAAAACCAAAAAGAAGAACACTATCCCGATGTATCGCTGCAACATCTTCTGAGCGCTCGGATAGTATCCGCGTCACGAGGGCTCTGCGGTATAGAGAGACCTCATCTTCCCTCGGTATTGCAGGTAAGTCGTTTCCTCAGAACCCTCCCCACACCTGGCGGAGCGAACGAAGATTGACGGTTCCTGCGCCCCACAGAGAGGTGAGGAGGTCACAGAAGCTGAGTTCAGAACGTTACGTCGTCGATGGACATGGGAACCGGGTCGCAGTCATTCCCCCCCTGCAGGAGAACGAGTGACGCAAGGATAGACCTTCACGACCTTGCTGTTGTAGCGGAGCGGCGCGAAGAGCCGGCCATGGGGTTCGGCGAGTTCAGGGAGCGGTAATGGCAGGATACGCGATCCGCATCAAGGCAAGCGTCGAGAGAGACATCGCGGTATTACCGCACAATGTGATTGCGAACGACGGAACGGCCAGAGTTCGAGCACCGAAGGTGCAGAGGACGACTGTCGGGACGACAGGAGTCCGAGAAGTTGTCAGGCTTCGAGTCCACGCATTCGACGGGCAACCCAAACCAGACGATCGATTGCATGGTAAGTTTCAAGGGGGTTGCCCTCCATACTCTCAAATGAGAGGGCATGAAGGACGGGGCAGAGATACTAAAGCGGATCACGACCGAGCGGGACCGGATCTGCGAGATCGCTGCACGCCACGGCGCACGAAACGTCCGTATCTTCGGCTCCGTGGCGCGTGGGGAGGCGGAAGCGGAGAGCGACCTTGATCTCTTGATCGACCTCGAACCGGATCGGAGTCTCCTCGATCTCGTTGCCCTGAAATCGGAGCTGGAGACACTGCTCGGGATCCCCGTCGATGTCGCCGAGCCCCTAACCCTGCACTGGTATATCAGGGACCGGGTGATGGCAGAGGCGGTGCCGCTGTGAAGGGCGCCACGCTCTACCTGCTCCACATCAGGGAGTGCACCGACCGAATTGCGAGATATACTCGCGGCGGGAAGGAAGCGTTTCTTGCTGATGAGATGATACAGGATGCTGTCCTCCGAAACCTCCAGGTTCTCGCCGAGTCCACGCAACGCCTTGACGGAGACCTGAAGGCAAACCATCCGGAGATCGACTGGCATGGGATCTCCGGATTTAGGAATATCCTCGTGTATCAGTATCTCAGCGTCAATCCCTTGCGTGTCTGGAACGTCATTGAACAATATCTCCCCCTCCTTGCGGGGACAGTCGCCCGGATGCTCGAAGAGATCGGAGATGAATAAGCCTTCTCCGACGACGAGAGAGGTCGGTGCGTTCGAACCTTCACTCCTGGAACTGAAGGCCGGCGCGAAGGTGCTCGACAGCGCCTACATCACGACACGTTACCCGGACAGCATCGCAGGAAACCTGACACCGTCGGAGTACTACGATAAGGAGGATGCCGAGGAATGCATCGAACACGCGGACTCGATCTGCACTGCCGCGAGGCAAGCGCTCTCTTCGTAATCGAGCAGGTCCGGGACCTTGCCCGGAAGATCCGGGCACGCCGGCGCGTCTCCGCCGTCATCCTGTACGGGTCGTTTGCCCGCGGGGATTTCCACGAGGGGAGCGACATCGACCTGATCATCGTCGGGGACTTTCGCGAGCGGTTCCACAAGCGGGCGGCAGCCATCCTCGACCTCACCGATCTCCCGGTCGAACCGATCTGCTGCACCGGGGAAGAGTTCGCCGGTCCGGAGCCCTAACCCGTTCATCCGGGAGGCACTGGCCGAGGGCGTCCGGGTCTGAACGACCACGGAATATCCAGCGTGACTCCACTTCTGCCGGCACAACGTCTCCCTCTGTCAGAGAATGCCCGACTCCTCGTAGAGTGCCGCCAGTTCCTGCCCGTCAGGCCGGCAGTCTACCAGATCATCAAACTGCTGCCGGGAAAGATCGATCTGCTCGGCCATGATGGAGAGCAGCCTATCGCTTATCTCCTTCTTCGGCTGACCCGGGTGCGGATGGCGGTATCACGGCCGTTGTAGCAGAACGTCAGCTTGATCTGCCCGGACATCTCCGCATGGAAGCCCTTCCGGGTGAGCCGCTTGACGTCGCGACGGGCCGAAGGGCCGGAGCGTGAGCACCGAAGGTGCGAGTCGCGACGGGCCGAAGGGCCGGAGCGTGAGCACCGAAGGTGCGAGTCGCGACGGGCCGAAGGGCCGGAGCGTGAGCACCGA
>NZ_VCYI01000023.1 GCF_030464365.1 Methanoculleus methanifontis
GAACTAAAGGCACGAAAATACTGGTACCAGGTCAAAGAGATCAAGATCAAAGTGATCCTCCATAACCTAACGAAGGCAGTACAAACAGTCGTGATTGTCGTTGTCTGGAAGGAATTCAACAGAGCCGGAAAACGTAAATGAAAGCCAGGAATATTACGATAACCGGGTTGCAGTGGATCCGGACAATGCCGAGGCGTGGTGCATCCGGGGGATGTACTACAACAATTACCACAACCAGTACGCCGAAGCGATGGAGAGCTGCAACAGGGCGCTTGAACTGGACCCGGAATACGGGCTGGCCTGGTACCTGAAAGGAGTCATTCTGACGAATATGAATAAGACCGACGAAGCGGCGGCGTGTTTTGAGAACGCGACGAGGTACGATCCCGGGCTGAAGGAGGATGTGCAGTTCGTTGTCGGCAATGTGTGATGATGCGGATTTTATAATGCATTCCCGGGAGCAGTATCCATCTGCCCTACCGGCGACGATTGCCGCCTCCCTACCGTCCCTCACGACGGAGGCGTCACCGTGCCGGAGGAGAAGACCACCCGGAACCTCCTCGTTGCATGAGGGCAGGTACCTCCCATCTCCCGGGTTCTGCCGATGCAAGCGATCGATCTCCTGCTAACCGTTACTCGGACTCAGAACGCTTCAGAAGCTCACACTATCCTTATGGAAGAACGAGATTTGAAATCCCCGGTGAACCTTTCGCTCATCATTCCGGGTTTGATGCGTCAAGAGCGAGCAGAATTGCCTGAACTTTCGGTTCGAGAACCGGGATCTCGGTCTTGAGAATAGTCCAGACAATCCTCCAGTCTACCTCAAAATATGCGTGAATCAGCTTATCCCGCGACCCGGCCATCAGCTTCCAGGGAATCTCCGGATGCTGCTCTTTTTGGTGCTCGGAGATGTTCTTCGTGGCCTCTCCGATGATCTCGATCGCCCGGACGATCGCATGCTGCCGCACCGGGTCACGAAGCAGGTCCTCGTACGTCAGATCTCTACCGATCTCACGGAGAAGCACGATCTCATCAAGGATATGACGGAGGAAGAGTTCATCACGCATCACACCAGACAACCTCCTGTTCGACATAGGGCCGCAGGTATCGGCTGAGCCCCTGCTCGGTGACGAGGTCAACCCGGCGCCCGAAAAGTTCCTCCAGATAGAAGGCAAGTTCCATGAAGTTCCGAAACGTCGTCTGCCCCGGCGCAAACTCGACCAGCACGTCCACATCGCTGTCAGGCCGCTCCTCTCCCCGTGCGGTAGACCCAAAGATGCCGATCTTCGCAACGCCGAACCGCTCCCGGAGCAGCGGGAGCACTTCTTCGAGCTTCGCGACGAACTCGCTCTTCTTGTTCCGGCGCACCTGAGCAGCCATATGGGTTCTCTCCTCTTCTTGATCGTAGCTGGGGGTGAGGAGATGATGAATGTTGTCGTTCCCGGGATGGATAGCTACGCGGTCGCCACCCCGGTACACTGGCCAACGGATACTCAGGAACATTTTCCAGGAAGCTGGCGCTCAGTACCCGAACCGGCGATCGTAGCCGGTATGATCCAGCCACTCGATGACGACTGCGATTGTGTCACCGTCGCTGGTCACGGTATACATCAATCTCCAGGATATAGAGGTTGTATTTCCAGAGGTGCTTTCCCGGGGGATCTCACTGTCGATAAGCATCCGGGATCTGCCTCTTTGGAACCTGAGTGCCGCAAAAAGCGTTGGCGGATATTGCCTCGAAGGCCCTGTTCGGGAGGGCGACCAGTTCCCGATCTTCTGTTCGGGTTGATGCCGACAGAGTCTCGAAGGCTTCCTTCACCTTCGTGTCGGCAAGATTGCCGCCTTCATCGGATCCGCAGGTCTTCGCGGGCCAGGTACCACCGGGTAAACTCCGGATCGTAGATCCAGCAGACCTTACCCTGTGCATCGATGGCGATCTTGTTGGATTCCAGAAGATACTCAATGATCGTCTTGAACGTCTGGTACATGACCTTCCGCGGCAGGCGTTCCCAGAGCGCCCGGCGGCGGTATTCGCCGCTGTGCTCCCGGATGAAGTCTTCGACCATTTTGATCGTACCGAGTGTGGGGGAGTGGGCGGATCTGGCGCTTGCAGACATGATCTCAGGGTTGTTGTATGAGATATCACAAGGTGATCCGGATGTGGGGGAGGTTTCTATAGTGGGTCAAAACCGTCTCTCAATTGTCACTTGCCGTCTCCTATATTCCCTATTTAGTACACCAACCATATCAAAATTGTTAATCTTGGTGTACTTGATGAGGATCGCCCCTCAAGGAGCGAGGGATGGGCATCAAGGGGGCAAATAAAACGATCCGAGACTGTAATCGTACGGAAAAAATCCTTTTTGTCTCAAGAGTGAGGTAGTGATCGTAAAGAGAGCACTCTCGAAGGAAAAGCATTCCTCTAAAATCAGATTACAAACTTTCTAAAACAAATGCTGCGGGTGGGATCCGAACCCACGATTTCCAGATGTCCCAGGCTTGGACGCACCGTCTTCTCAAAAACCCTATGAGTCTGGCGCCCTAACCGACTAGGCCACCGCAGCACACAAAGTGCAGTATAACAATGTTGTGTTGCCAAATAAACCTTATGGCATACCGGAAAAAATAGACCGGGGGGTTACTTCGAGTTTTTCCGGATATAGACGTCGACCGCCGCCGTGATCGCCGCCACGTGCTTCCCCTGGCGGAGCGAGGCGGCCAGCGTCTGCATACGCGCCTCCTCCTCGTGGAGGTAGCGGCGCAGGCTCGTCGCGATGTGCTCCTCCTGCAGGAAGTGCGTGTGGGTGTCGCCGGCGATGAAGTGGGCGTTGTGCATGATCGCGTAATGGAGCGGGAGCGTCGTCTTCACGCCCAGGATGACGTACTCGTAAATCGCCCGTCGCATCCGCTGGATTGCCTCCTCGCGGTCAGAGCCGAGCGCACAGAGCTTCGAGATCATCGAGTCGTAGTGCGCCGGAATGGTGTAGCCCATGTGGATGCCGGAGTCGACCCGGATTCCCGGGCCGCCCGGGGAACGGTAGCGGACGATCTTGCCCGGATCGGCGGTGAAGTTGTTCAGCGGGTCCTCCGCGTTGATCCGGCACTCGATCGCGTGCCCCCGGATGCCGATATCCTCCTGGTCCATCGCGAGGTCTTCCCCGGCCGCGATCGCGATCTGCTGCTTCACCATATCGATCCCGGTGACGAACTCTGTGACCGTGTGCTCCACCTGCAGCCGGGTGTTCACCTCCATGAAGTAGTAGTTCCCGTTCGCGTAGAGGAACTCCACCGTGCCGGCGTTCTTATAGTTCGCCGCCTTTGCCGCGGCGATGGCCGACGCCGTCATCTGCTCCCGGAGAGCGGGCGTCATGATCGGGCAGGGCGCCTCCTCCAGCAGTTTCTGGTGCCGGCGCTGGATCGAGCACTCGCGGTCGTAGAGGTGGACGGTGTGCCCCTTCGCGTCGGCAAGGACCTGGATCTCGATGTGGCGCGGCTTCGTGAGGTACTTCTCCACGAAGATCGTCGGATCGCCGAAGGCCGACTGAGCAATCCGCATCCCCGCATCGATCGCCTCTTCGAGTTCTCCCTCATTCTCAGCGATGTGCATCCCGATACCGCCGCCGCCCGCGCTCGCCTTCACGATCACCGGGTAGCCGATCTCGGCGGCGACTTTCTTCGCCTCGTCGACGCTCGTCACGCCCTCCGGCGTGCCCGGAAGGACCGGGACGCCGGCCTTGCGCATCATCCGTTTCGACCCGATCTTCGAGCCCAGCGCCTCGATCGTCTTCCACGACGGCCCGATGAACGTCAGCCCCACTTCCTCGACCCGTTTCGCAAACTCGGCGTTCTCCGCGAGGAACCCGTAGCCCGGGTGGATCGCCTCGGCCCCGGTCTTTCTCGCCACATCGCAGATCCGCTCCTTGTTGAGGTAACTCTTCGATGGGTGCGCCTCCCCGACGCAGAACGCCTCGTCGGCGTACTTGACATGGAGCGCATTGTTGTCCGGCTCGGAGTAGATCGCGACCGTGTCGATGCCCAGTTCCCGGCAGGCGCGCATGACCCGGATGGCGATCTCGCCGCGGTTGGCAATCAGGATCTTGTCAAAGTATTTCATCGTGCTATCCAGCCTCACTCAATGACCATCAGCACGTCCCCGTTCTGCACGACGTCCCCGGCGTCCACGAAGATCTCCGAGACCGTGCCGTCGCGGGGACTGGGGATGGGGTTCTCCATCTTCATCGCCTCGAGGACGATGAGCGTGTCGCCCTTCTTCACGGCGCTCCCGCGCTGGACCATCACCTTCAGGACCATGCCCTGCATATTGCTCTTGACGCCGCCGGCGACGTCCCCGCGGGGAGCCCCCGCCGACGCGGCGGCGGCCGACGGGGCCGCGACTGAGCCCCCCTCCACGGTGACGATCCGGACGGAGAAGATCTCGCCGTCCACCTCGACCTCCATGGAGCGGGGGATCTCCGCAACCCCCGCCGGTGCGGCTGCTGCCTTCTCGGGGATCGTCTCGGCCTTGCATTCGCCCCGGAGAAACGTTGGCGCGATGTTCGGGTAGAGGATGTAGGTGAGGACATCCTCCTCCTGGTTGACGAGGCACTGCTCCATCGCCTCCTTCTTCATCTGCTCGTAGATGGGCGCGAGTTGGTCTGCCGGGCGGACGGTGATCGGCTTCTCATCGCCGATGATCATCTTCTGGATCTCCAGACTGATCGGGGCGGGAGAACGGCCGTAGAGGCCGAGGACGTAGTCCTTCACCTCTTTCGTCACGTTCCGGTAGCGCTCCCCGTCCATCAGAACGTTGAAGACCGCCTGGGTGCCCACGATCTGGCTCGTCGGAGTAACGAGCGGCGGGTAGCCGAGATCCTCTCTCACATGGGGGATCTCGCGGAACACCTCTTCCAGGCGGTCGAGCGCGTCCTGCTCCTTGAGCTGCGAGATGAGGTTCGAGATCATCCCGCCGGGGAGCTGGTAGATCAGCACGTCCGAGTCGACCCGATCGGCGATTGAGTTGAAGAGCGGTTCGTACTTCTCCCGCATCTCGCGACAGGTGTTCCTGACTTTCCGGAGCGGGAGAAGATCGATCCCGGTGTCGCGCGCCGTCCCGGCAACGCTCGCAACGACGCTCTCCGTCGGAGGCTGAGAGGTGCCGAAGGCGAACGGCGACATCGCCGTATCCAGGATATCCACGCCCGCATCGATCGCCGCCTGGTAACTCAGGGGCGCGACGCCGCTCGTGCAGTGGGAATGGAGGCAGACCTTGACGTCCGCTGTCTTCTTGATCCCTGTGATGAGGTCGCGGGCATCGTGCGGCATGATCAGGCCGGCCATATCCTTGATGCAGATCGAGTCGCAGCCGAGCGAGTAGAGTTCTTCTGCCATCTCAACGAACGTCGCGACGGAATGGACGGGGCTCGTCGTGTAGGAGATCGCGCCCTGCAGATGCGCTCCGACATTCTTGACCTCCGCCATCGCTTTCTTCATGTTCCGGATATCGTTCAAGGCATCGAAGACCCGGAAGATGTCGACCCCGTTTCGCGCTGACGCCTCTACAAACTTTTCCACCACATCATCGGGGTAGTGCCGATAGCCCACGAGGTTCTGGCCCCGCAGGAGCATCTGGATAGGGGTGCGCTGGAGCTCTGCCTTCAGCACCCGGAGACGCTCCCAGGGATCGTCGTTGAGGAACCTGATGCAGCTGTCAAAGGTCGCCCCACCCCAGGCTTCGACAGAGAAGAAACCCACTTCGTCGATGGCTCGGGCAAGAGGGAGCATGTCCTCAGTCCGGAGGCGGGTGGCGATAAGCGACTGATGCGCGTCCCTAAGCGTGGTATCGGTGATATTGAGTGAATCAAATTTGGCAGCACACATCGAATTATACACCTCGAAGGGCTGAGAAGATATCAATAAAGCCTCTCAAAAATTCATCCTACTAATATAAAAACGTCGCGAAGAGGGAGAGTCGATAAAAGGGCGGGTATTACGGCCGCTATTGCGGCAGGGACGTCCAGAGGATCCGCTCTGAACCGGGGGCATGTCTTCCCCCCGATCGTGTAACCCCGTACCACGAGCAGGCGCGCAACCTCGTCGGCCCGCCGGATCTGAGTGACGATGAGGGTGACGGCGAGCGGTACAATCGAGCGGGCGCCGGGCCGGATACCTTTCAATGCCATCGCCATCCGCACCTGCTCGATCTCCTTCCGGAGCACGGAAATCCCGGAAATCCCCAATTCGGCTACGAGTCCAACCTCGAACCCCACCCGGTTCCCGAGAGCCCAGACCGCCACGGCAAGCACCTCTCCATTCTCTGTCTCTGCATACGCCCACGATGCGAGGAGAAGGATCACGGTCATCCGAACGAGGTAGGAGAGCCCCGCGCCGCCGCCCCACGAGGAGACGAGCGCCGTTGCGGCGACCATCGCAACGAGCGGCAACAGCACCCCCGGTCGGGGGAGCGATTTTGCGCGCGGCGTAAACAGCAGCCACCAGACGAATGCGGCGGCGGCTCCCACGGTGCTCGCAAACGCCGCGAGCGAGAGGACGGTGACGGAAAAAAGCCTCAGCCGCGGATCCTGCATAGCGCCTCCCGGGCGTCGGAGAGCCTGATGTTCATAGGACGGGCGCCCTGTTCCAGAGCGCACCTGAGATACGGCGGGGCGTGCTGCCAGGATGGGATCGCGTCGGGCACACTGCCGCGGGCCGCGAGAACGCCTTCCTCCATCTCCCAGATCGCGTCCACCCGGGGAAGAACCGCGCGTTCGTGCGAGAAGACGACCGTGATGCCGGCATCCCGCTTCTCGAGCATCCTGCAGGCCCTCCTCTTCGCGGTGCAGTCAAGAGAACTGAACGGTTCGTCCAGCAGCAGCAGGTCAGGATCTCTCAGAAGCGCACAGGCGAGGGTCAGCCGCTTGAGTTCGCCGCGGGAGAGGTGGAACGGGTCGTCGTCCGCACGCGCCGACAACTCCGCCAGCGCGAGCGCGTCCTCCGGCACAAGTCCCCAGGAAGCCGCCTCCCCGGCGATCGTCGGGGAGGTGATGTGGTGCTCGGGGAACTGCAGCAGGAGCTGCGTCGTCAGAACGCCGTGCCGCCGGACGGCCCCGCGTTCGGGCCGGAGGAGCCCCGCAAGCAGAAGAGCCAGCGTCGACTTCCCGCTCCCCACCGGCCCGCTGACCAGGTGCACGCCTTCGTCGAACGTGCCGCTACCCCGGAGGGTGAACGAATCCTGCGAAAAGACGAGATCCGCAAGTTCGACTCTCACCGGGACACCCTCCAGAGCGTGGGGTAAAAGCACGTCTCCTCGAGCGCGGAGAAGACCTCCTCCGGCGTGCCGTGGTGCCTGACGCGGCCGTTCTCCATAAAGAGAACGCAGTCCGCGGTAGCCGCAACGTCCATCGACTGCGTGCACCAGAGCACGTGGGCTGCGGCGCTCTCCCGCACCACGCGCTGGACGCGCTCCGCGGTCACGCCGTCCAGGTGCGAATCAGCCTCGTCCAGGACGAGCACCTCGGGGTCGCCGGCGCAGGCGGCGGCCAGCGCAACGAGCGCCTTCTCCCCCCCGGAGAGGGCCGCGACCTTCTTGCCGAGGAGGTGGCGGATGCCGACAACCTCCGCAACCGCCCGGACCGCCCTGTCCGTCTCGGGGCAGGGGCGGTGGCGGAACCGGGGCGTCGATGCGATCTCGTCGTAGACCCGGGAGAAGAGGAGCGTCCGGTCGGGGAACTCCCCCACCCACCCGACCTTCACGGCCGACGGCGGACGGTCGAGGAGCAGGACAGATCCTGCTTCGGGCTCCTCGATCCCGGAGCAGACCGAGAGCAACGTCGTCTTGCCGCTCCCGTTCGGCCCGATAACGGCGATATGGCGCGCGTCCACCGCAAGGCCGGGGATGTCGAGCAGCCGGTGCCGGAGATCGGCGATACGGATCATGCCACCCGCTTCCCTATGGCGTATGCGGCTGCAGCCTTCACGGCATCGCCGATGATAAACGGGGCGACGCCGAGCAGGACCGCCTGAAGAAGCGGGATCGAAGCCGAATATGAAAGCCATACGGCGCCAGCCAGGAGATAGATTGCACAGGCCGCGATCAGCCCTGTGATCCGCGATGCCGGCGATTCGTGTTCGTAGGCGATCCCGGCGACGAGGGCGGCGGGGATGAAGCCGATCAGGAACCCGCCCGTGGGGCCGAGAAGCACCCCGAGGCCCGCCGTGCCGTTGTGATAGACCGGGAGGCCCGCCGCCCCGAGGAGGACGTAGAGGGCGACGGGGATCGCCCCGTAGCGCTTCATGACGATCCCGGATAACAGGACGAAAAGCGTCTGGAGCGTGAGCGGTACCGGGGGGAGTGGGATGGAGATCCAGCTCCCGGCGGTGATCAGCGCGATGAACGTACCGCTGTAGGCGAGGATCCGGGCTCGGTGCATCATGTCAACCATTTTATTTTAGACGGTTGACAAGAAAAAATCCTGCCTCGCACGAAGCCTTGAGATGGTACGGGATGTTACTGATCCCGTTCGCGAACTTCTGCGGTTCGAAGCCTAAGGCTTCTCAAACTCCGGGCGTTCCGCCCATCGCGGTTCGAAGCCTTAGGCTTCTCACGTTCCTGCCGCTCACGATGCTCGCGCCAGTCGCGGTTCGAAGCCTTAGGCTTCTCACGTTCCTGCCGCTCACGATGCTCGCGCCAGTCGCGGTTCGCACCTCCGGCATTCGTATTCCGTTCTTCCGGGGCATTACTGCAACTGCAGGAGAGCAGTGCGGGTTTCCCCGGCTCGCCCGTATACTGGACCGTGGGATTATCGCCACGCGGGGAGCGACTGCCGGCACGGCAAGAGCTTGAGAAACTCGAAGAGTTTCGAGTGAGGGTCCGGGGAGGTGCGACCGAAGGGAGCTTGAGCACCGTCAGGTGCGAAGGGGTGTCCCCCTCCCGGTTGCAAGATGACACCTTTTAACTCTCCCTGCGAACCCACCCCGCCCGCGCTTCGCGCTCCTCACTTACACCTGCGGTGCTTAAACTCCTGCCGTTCCGGCAGTCGTTCCCCCCCTCAGGGCGGGGGCAGTGCGTGGCGATATGCGATGGAAAGCCGTCTCCCCCTCCCTGCCCTAGGTGTGGTTCATATAGTAGATACCTAGGAGGTAAGTGCTCCGATTAGTGTATACCAAATGTTCGGAGATCGTTTTGGGATGACCTCATAACCTCCAGGTAGTTCCGTTACCGATGGAGAAGTCTTCTCCGGGGCCCGATGACCCAAAAAAGTGTACGGGTGTTGACCGGCAGGTCAGAGTTGGAAACAGTCGCCGGCGATGACCCGCTCTATCTTCCCGTTGTCCTTCCGGATGATCAGGGCACCGTGCTCGTCGATATCGATGGCCTCTCCCGAAAAGGTCTTGTTGATGGTCTTGATGGCCACCCGGTTATCGAGCGTCCGGGAGAGGCTCTTCCACTCGCGGATGATGGAGTCGTACTCGCCGTCCTCGAGCTGCTGGTAGCGCAGTTCGAACTCCCGCAGAACCCGGGCAAGAAGCGCCACGCGATCGACCTCGCGGCCGACCTCGGCCTGGAGCGTGGTCACTGTATCCCTCAGGTTCGACGAAAGTTCGTCGAGGGGGACGTTCGCGTCGATCCCGATCCCGAGGAGGGCGTAGTGCACGGTGTCCGCCTCGGCAGCGAGTTCCAGGAGCAGACCGGCGACCTTCCTGTCCCCGATGAAGATGTCGTTGGGCCACTTGATGAGCGCACTGATGCCGTACTCCTTGCGGATGGCGCGTGCAATCGCGACCGACCCTGCCATGGTGGTCATGAAGAGATGGTCGAGCGGGACACTCGGTTTTAAGAGAATGGTGGCCCAGATGCCGCCGGCAGGCGAGACCCAGGCGCGTCCGAGCCTTCCTACCCCGCCGGTCTGCTCCTCGGCAATGATAACCATGCCGTGGAGTTTTTCAGGATCAGACTCAGCGGCAAGTTTCTTCGCGACCCAGCCCGTGGAGGCGGTGCTGTCAAAATGACGGATCTGCCGTCCGATGACCCGGGTGCGGAGCATCTTGTTGATCTCGTAGGGGAAGAGCCGGTCGGTCTTCGTCTCGAGGCGGTAGCCTTCCGCCCGGGACGACGATATCTGGTATCCCAGCCTCCGGAGTTCGCGTATCTGCTTCCAGACGGCTGACCGGGTGATGCCCAGTTGCTCTGCAATCCGTTCCCCCGATACCGGGCCGGGGGATTCTTCGAGAATCTTCAATACATTGATTGCCGTGTCCTTCATGTCCATTACCTTTTCGCTGCGGGTGACTCAGTCGGGAGCGGACACGGTTCCTCGCCGCAGACCTGCCGCCGGATCACCGTGTTCTGCTCCATGAAACCCGCTAGATCAAAGATGCCGGTAACATCGACGATACCGATTGCGGCGATTGCATCGCCTTCCTCGTCCCTTACCGGCGCCACCACCACCGGGATGCCTTTGTACGGGCCTCGCGGGGGCCTGACCCTCAACGTGGCGTTCTCCTTGAGGACTTCCTCGAGAATGGGGCCGGTATAGGCCTCGTCGATGACCTTCCCGTCCTCGACCCGGACTCCGGGATGTTCGCGGGATCGTGCCGTAACGGGCAACCGACCAAGCAGGTCGTGGATACATACAGCGATTGGGACGAAATCGCGTGCGATTGAAGACGCAGAGATGATATATTGCTCCATGGCCGTATCCATACTGTTCATCAGGGTTTATCTAAAATAATGTTTCCCTCTCTCCGCAGGAAAATTCCTTCAAGAATACGCGTGACGGGTATTCGTGGATGCTGGTTGCCAGGATCATCCCGTCGCCGAGCGACTTCCCGACGAGGAGCGGCTCCCCCCCGGGCGTGGCTGCAAGCGTCTCGCCGCCATGCGACGGGAACGAGCCGTCGCACTCGACAGCGTCAAGATCGTATCCCGAAAAAAGGGAGTTATACCTGCTCTCCCCGGCGAACCGGACGGCACGCGGCCCATAAGCAAACGAATAGGTCAGCGGGAACGGGAGCCAGTCGTAAGCGTCCTCCCGGCAGCATCCCGCGCCGAAGACCAGCAGCCGGCCGCCGTTCTCAACGAACCGCTGGATACGGCCCTCTGCAGCCCGGAGAGCGGGGAGGAGGTTCGAGTAGTCCGGGTTCGCAAACCCCGTCGGTACGATGAGCGCAACAAACTTCCCGCGCCAGAAAGGCGAGGCGAGCATGTTCGGGTTGACTGACTCGCAAGCGGCGCCGCAGTCCTCGATGAGCCGCGAGAACATGAGAGGGGTGTCCCAGAGCAGCCCGGTCCTGCAGGTCACCCCTTGATCACCCCGAGCGGTTCCAGCCGGGCGACGATATGCGAGAGGCCAGCTTCGTGCACGACACGCACCACTTCCTGGCTCGGCTTGTAGACCGCGGGTGCCTCCTCCGCGAGGGCGGTGTCGCTGTGGGCACGCACCACAATACCCTCTCCCGCGAGGCGTTCCCGGAGCTCCTTCCCGCGGACCTCTTTCTTCGCCTTCGACCGGCTGAGCACTCTCCCCGCACCGTGGCAGGTGCTCCCCCACGTCTTCTGCATCGCGGCCGTCGTGCCGTGGAGGAGGTAGGACGACGTCCCCATGCTCCCGGGGATGATCACCGGCTGCCCGATCGCGGCATACTCGCTGGGGACGCCCTCCGCTCCCGGACCGAACGCCCGTGTCGCGCCTTTGCGGTGGACACAGACCTCCGTCGAGACCCCGTCGACGTCGTGGCGCTCGAACTTCGCGACGTTGTGTGCGACGTCGTAGATAAGCTGCATCTCGTCGTAATCGATCCCGAAGAGGTGCGCGAAGACCTTCCTCGCTTCGTGCATGATGACCTGCCGGTTTGCCCAGGCATAGTTTGCAGCGCAGACCATCCCGCCATAGTAGGCACGGCCTTCCGGAGAGTCGAGCGGGGCGCAGGCGAGCTGCCGGTCGGGGAGGCGTATCCCGTACTTCGCGACCGCACCTTCAAGCGTCCGCAAATGATCGGTCGCGACCTGGTGGCCGAGCCCGCGTGAGCCGCAGTGCACCATGAAGCAGACCTGCCCTTCAGCGATCCCGAACGTCTTCGCCGCTTCGGGGTCGACGATCTCTTTCGCCACCTGGACCTCCAGAAAGTGGTTTCCCGCGCCAAGCGTCCCGAGCTGCGGAACGCCCCGCTGGCGCGCCTTGGCGCTGACCGCGTCGGGATCGGCGCCCGGCATCGCTCCCTCGCCCTCGCACCGGACGAGGTCGGCTTCGGTGCCGAGCCCGCGCTCGACCGCCCACCGGGCGCCGTCGACCATGACCGCGGAGAGATCTTTGTTCGAGACTCGCAGGGCACTCTTTGCGCCCACGCCGGTCGGCACGGCGTCGAAGAGCCGCTCGATCAGTTCTCGTTTCCGGCGGGCGAGGTCGGCTTCGGTCAGGGGTGTCGTAATCAGCCGGACGCCGCAGTTGATGTCGAACCCAACCCCGCCGGGGGAGATGACCCCTTCGGTCATATCGAACGCGGCGACGCCGCCGATGGGAAACCCGTATCCCCAGTGGATGTCGGGCATGGCAAGCGAGTGTTTCACGATCCCGGGGAGCGTCGCGACGTTCGCGAGCTGGCGGACAGCTCCCTCTTCGAGCGTCTCCGCCAGTGTCCGGGAGAGGAAAAAACGCCCCGGCACCCGCATGTCGGGGACGTATCCGATAGGAACCTCCCATTCGAGGTCTCCGATCTTATTGATTCCGGTAAGCATGGCAATCACTCAGATATCGAAGATGATCTCCACCACGTAGCCCTCTTCTTCTTTAACGATTTCGAGCCCGAAGTAGGATATGCCTTTGACGACTGTCCCCGCCGAGTGCCGCGCGGGGTCGAACGGCTCGCCCCTGAGGACGGCGGAGAGCCGGGTACCCCGGAGATCGACGTCGAAGGTGCAGAAGACGGTGTTCTCGACCTCGGTGACGAAGAGCAGTTCCGAGAGGTAGTCGATCAGAAGCGATTCGAGGTTCTCCGCCTCGATCTCGATCCTCCGTTCGACCCCCCTCTCCTCGCAGGGGCCGTACATCACGGAAAACATCGCCCGGCCCGCCTCGGCAAAGAGCTCGTTTAAGGTCGCGCCCCGCACCCGCATGAGGACGTCGGCGGTGTGCTCCAGTTCATCGAAGCTCATGTTTTAGAAGCCATCGTAGAATATAGGAATCATTCTCCTGTGGATGGAATCGATGTAGCGGGCCTGGTACTTTGAGATGTAGACGGTATAGTCACCGATCGGAACCTGCAGGTCGGTCGCCTTCGGAGGTTTGACCGATACCGGCAGGAGGATGGGTCCGCTGCAGGATGTGCTCACCCGGAAGTCGCGTTTCCTCTGGAGGATGTACGATCGGACGTCCTCCGTAACATGTATACTCCGTGACCGACCCGGCTCCCCAACGTCGCTCTGCATAATAATCCCCTATATTGGTGCTGGGGCTAAAAAAAGAGGTATGGTTGGCGGGAACTATGTCGTCCCGAGGATCTTTGCCACCACGTCCACGTACTGGTCCTTCAGCTCGTAGATGGAGTTTGTCCCCTCCGCGTTCCGCCTCACGTGCAGGATGCCGATACGGGATGCGATGATGCCTACCATGGACGCAATGGAGTGGTAACTGATCGAGAACTGTTTTTGCAGTTTTTCGTAGATCTGGGGTATGGTGAGAGATTTTACCTTGACGAACAGGTTCAGCAGCTCATGCCGGATTCCATCCCGGTCACGTGAGAGATAACCTTTAAGTCGAGCTTCTATCTCTTTTTTGAGCTCACCGGGCGATCTCATATGTGCTTGTGATTCGGTATTTTATATATATCTTTTCTTTTCATTCATTTAATCGGGTATTCTGCCAGGAGGACGACAATTGTCTGACGAAATGAGATCATGCCAGGTATAATGAAACCGTTTCTCGTTAGACATGACGTGAGTGTCCTGATACTTTTTTAGCCGGAAATACCTGCGATTTCAGAACACCCCTTTCCACACCCCCTCCATGGCGCGCATATGCGGCACCCCGGGTGCGAGAGCAGGTGTGCAGCGATACTGCGTGAGGGAATGCAGCAGAAGAAGGACACGTTTGCGGACATCTCCTGAAACCTCTTTCTTGCCGGAGAAATTCCGCGTATTTCGATGGCATCTGGACGGATTCCAATGCGCACCTCATACTCATGAGCAACCCTTTAACCTTTCACAATCGTACACTGATACAGCATGGAATTTGTCAGATATGACGTCAACAAATACTCTCCGCGGCAGATGGTAGCGCTGCCCCTCGTTCTCCTTCTCCTTGCCGGGGTGTTGCTGGGTTACACCGCGCTCGCCACCGGCCTGCCCATTACGCCGGGCATCGACTTTGCGGGAGGAACGGCGGTCACTGTCTTCACGTCTGACAGCAGAGAGACGATAGAGGCGGCCTTTGCCGAGTATCCGGTGTTGTCGGTCGGCGAAGGGATTGGCGACGGGAGGTATATCCAGTTCGGCCCGATGGATGACGCCCAGTACCAGAGCCTCGTTGGAATCATCAACGAGCGATATCCTGATGCGAAGATAGACCAGATCGGTGAGACGTTCGGAAAGACGCTCCAGAGTCAGGCCTCCCTCGCCCTGGTCTTCTCGTTCATCGGCATGGCCGTCGTGGTCATGATTGCGTTCCGCAACCTCGTGCCGGCAGGTACGATCGTCCTCGCGGCCTTCGCCGACATCGTCATCACCGCCGGGGTCATGCAGATCATCGGCATCCCGCTCTCCCTCGGGACGACGGCGGCCCTGCTGATGCTGATCGGTTACTCCGTCGACAGCAACATCCTGCTGACGACGCGCCTCCTGAAGCGCAAGGGGAAACTCGAAGAGAAACTCGCCGGCGCGTTCAGGACCGGGATTATCATGACGACCACGACACTTACGGCCATCGCCGCGATGTGGGTCGTCGCTACGGCGGGACAGATCCAGATCATCGCCGAGATCGCAAGCGTCCTCCTCATCGGGCTCTTTGTGGATCTGATGAACACCTGGATGCTGAACGCCGGGATTCTGAAGAATCATATCCTCCGGGGGAATAAGAGATGAACGGCGAAACTATCAAGACTCTCGTCAAAGACTGGCGGGTCGTCCTGGTGCTCCTGCTGGTCGTCGGCTCCCTTGTCGGTATCTACCTCGCTCCCCCGAACCCCGAGAAAGGGATCGAAGGGAACCTCCAGTTCGGCCTTGATCTCGAGGGCGGCTCGTGGCTGCAAATGGAGTTCCAATCCGTGGTCGTGGCATTCTCGACCGACGGATCGGCCGGAGACCTCATGGAGGATCTGCGCACGGATCTTGAGACCGAGGTTATCCGTATCGATGAGAACCACCTCGAGATCCGAAAGGGCGTCACTCAGACCGACCTCGAACCGATCTTCGCGCAGTCGGGCGCCTCGATTGTAACCTACCAGAAGGGCGTATCGGAATTCACCGCAGATGAGGTGAAACGGATCCTGAACGAGAAGGTGAACGCCCTTGGGATGCAGGACGCGCGGATCAACCTGCTCACCCCGACGGGAAGTGATTACCCGCAGTACGTGCGGATAGAGCTCGCCGGCGTGGATATGGCGACGGCACAGGAGATCGTCGGCCAGCAGGGCCTCTTCGAGATACGGGTCCAGACGACCGGGAACGAGACTGAGCACGTTCTCTACGGTGACCAGATCACCAGCGTCGGCGTGCCGCAGAGGGACTACGATGGCCGGTGGGGCGTCGGGTTCTCGTTCACCGAGACGGGCGCAGAGGCCTTCCGTGAGGCCGCCATCGAATCCGGAGCGGTCGACAACCCGGACGCCCACCATCTCGTGATGATCCTCGACAACGAGACCGTCTACAGCGCACCCCTCGACAGAGGCCTTGCAGGACAACTCCGGTCGGCCCCGGTCAGTTCGCTCTCGGCGAGCACCGGAACCGGCGACGCCGGGCTTGACGATGCGATGACGCTCCAGATCCACCTACGGGCCGGTGCCCTGCCGGTGCAGGTGGAGATCGTCGGTTCCGGCTCCGTCCCCGCGGCGCTCGGTGAGCAGTTCAAGACGACGGTCGCCCTTGCCGGGCTGCTCGCGCTGCTCGCGGTAGGAATCGTTGTCTACTACCGCTACCGCGAGCCTTCGATCGTGATCCCGATGGTCGCGATCAACCTTGCCGAGATCGTCATCCTGCTCGGGATCGCCCGGTTCATCATCCAGCTCGATCTCGCCACCATCGCTGGTCTGATAGCGGTGGTGGGTACCGGCATCGACCAGCTCGTCATCATCACGGATGAGGTTCTCCACGAAGGACGCGTTCCGTCGCCGAACCTCTACATGAAACGCTACGGACGGGCGCTTGGTATCATCGCCATTGCTGCCGCGACGGTCTTCATCGCCATGCTCCCGCTGGCGCTGATGGATCTCTCCACCCTCAGAGGCTTTGCCGTCGTCACCATACTCGGTGTCCTGATCGGTATCCTGGTCACGAGACCCGCGTACGGGAAGATAATCATGGCGATCCTCTCAAAATAACAATCTTTCAACAACCTTTATTGCCCCGTTCACACACAATGTGTGAATGGGGTATAGCCTATGGGAAAACCAGTTTTAATGGACTTTTTCGCCGAGTGGTGCGGTCCGTGCCACCAGCAGACACCGATCATCGATGAGCTTAAAGCGAAGATGGGCGACCAGGTCGACATCAAAAAGATCGACGTCGGTGTCGATTCCGAACAGACACGGCAGTACGCCGCTAAATACGACATCCAATTTGTACCCACGCTGGTCATCGAGAAAGACGGGCAACTCGTACGGAAGCTGGTGGGCGTTCAGGACATCGGCACTCTCGAGGGCATCCTGAAACCGCTTGTAGAGCAGTGAAGATCGGGATCGTCGGGGGAACCGGCGATATCGGGGAAGGCATGGCGCTCCGGCTCTCGCCGAAGTACGACGTGATCGTGGGATCGCGAGAGGAAGTAAAGGCGATCGCGACCTGCGAGATCTGCCGGGAGAGCCTGGAGGTGCAGGGGATGCAGTGCAGCCTCGTAGGCGTCACCAACCAGCGTGCGGTCGACGAGGCGGATATCGTCGTCCTCGCGATACCCTTCAAGCACGTGGCTCCCACCCTGAACACTCTGACCGGGTTCGAGGATAAGATCGTCGTCAGCCCCGTCAACCCGATCGAGCGCATGACCTACTTCTACTACGCCCCTCCGGCGGAGGGTTCGGCGGCGATGATGATCAAGGGGATGCTTCCCGAAAGCGCGACCGTCTGCGCTGCGTTCAACAACATCGCCGCAAACAGGTGGAAGATGCTCGATGAGGAACTGGACTACTCGGTTGCCGTCTGCTGCGACGACGACGGGGCGAAGCAGAAGGTGATGGAGATCGTCAACAACGTCTCAAGCCTCCGCGCCTATGACGCGGGGCCGCTTGCGGCCGCATCCATCGTCGAGAGCGTGACGCCCCTCCTCCTCAACATCGCCCGGTTCAACAAGATGCGGGACGTCGGCGTGAAGTTTGTATAATTTTTCCTTTTTTGCCCTAGGAGAGGGTTGGTGGCTCGGGATCCGTGCCTAACCCCAGAAGCCGAAGATCTTCGGCACTCGTATTCATTCTACGAAGATCATCTTAGAACTCGGGAGTTCTGTTTATCACGTTCCCGGGCACAGTTTTCCGGTAGACTGCGCACCTAGCGGTGCTCGAACACCTAACCTTGACCTTAGAGGCTCACGCCCGTACACCGACTTCCAGTGGATATCGCCGAGAGGGAGGTGGGGACAATGGGGAGTGCGAACGGAGTGAGCATGAGAAACTCGAAGAGTTTCGAGGGGGGAATACTCCCCCCTCCCCACCTGACGGTGGTCGAGCTCCGTTCCTCCGGAACGTCGCACTCCCCGTCAGCCCCTCCCCCAGGGGCGATATGCGACTGGCCGAAGGGCGGGAGCACGAGCACCGAAGGTGCGCAGCCACCACGGTCCACTGTACCGGGTTTGCTGCGTAAATACTTGGAGCGGAGTTCGAGTGCCGAAGGCTGCGAGTTGTGCAGTGCGACAGGCCAGAGGCCAGGAGTTCGAGCACCGAGAACGATGCCTCCCAGGTTTGACATTTCTACAACCCTTTCTTGATTCATACCTGACCGTCCAAACCCATACCGCCACCCCGCCCTCATGCCCCAAGCGGCATGCACATATCCCCGAGCACGCCAAACCATTCTGTACGAAAGTCAGGGTGCTCTAAATGCTGGATCGGGAGTTCGAACGGATCGGAAAGAGGCTCTTTATGGAAGGGCTCGTCGGAGCGAATTTCGGGAACATGAGCGTTCGGGGCGAGGCCGGTTTTTACATCACCCGATCCGGCGCGTACCTCGACGCCGGGGAGACGCCGGTCTTTGTGCCGGACGCGGGCGACGCCCCGCGCGAGGCCTCGAGCGAGTACCGGGTCCACCGGGCGGTCTACCGGGAGAAGCCCCACTCTGCGATCGTCCACGCCCACCCGGTTCACGCCGTCGCCGCCTCGCTCGATAACGACCTCGTCCGGCCGGCCGACAGCGAAGGAGCGATGCTCTGCCCCGAGATCCCGGTCGTCACCGGGAACCCCGGAACCGACGAGATCGCAGAGAACGTCGCCGGGGCGCTCCGGGACGGCCACATCGTCATCGTCCGGGGACACGGGACGTTTGCAGCCGGAAAAACGCTCGACGAGGCGTATATCTACACCTCGATCACCGAGTATGCCTGCCGGATCCTCTTCTTATCGGGGAGGCTTCGGGGGGTTCTGTAACTGCTCGATCTGGCGTGTTGTCTCGCGGTGAAACCCGAGCAACATGTCGCTGATCACGCCGAACATGAAGATTTGAAAGCCCATTGTGATCAGGAGAACCGTGAGGATGGTGAGGGGCAGGTGCTCGATGTTCTTGAGCCACTCGAGGACGACGTAGACGCCGATGACGCCCCCGAAAAGCGATATGAAGAGGCCGATGATCCCAAAGTAAAAGATCGGATTGTTCATCTTCGCGAGCCGGTATATGGTCGAGAAGATCCTGAGGCCGTCCTGGAACGGGTTCAGTTTCGTGACGGTGCCCGGCCTCGCGAGGTAACGGACCGGGACGACCGTGACCCGCTGCCCGTTCCTCACCGCCTCGACCGCCATCTCCGTCTCGATCTCGAACCCTGCTTCCTTAAGTGTCATCTGCCGGATCGATCGCAGAGTAAAGGCGCGGTAGCCGGAGAGGATATCGTGGAGGTCTTTTCCGTGCGCTATCCGAAACATCGTGTTGAGGAGCTGGTTGCCGAGAAGGTTTAACCGCGTGAATGCTCCCGCCTCGGGATTGACGAGACGGTCGCCGATGACGTGCTCGAAACCCCGGCCGAGGGGTTCGAGCATCTTCTCCGCGTCGTCCGGCGAATAGGTACCGTCGCCGTCGAGCATGAGCACGTAGGGCCTGTCGATGATATCCACGGCCTCGATGATGGCGTTGCCCTTTCCTTTCCCCGTCTGTGTCCGGACAACCGCTCCCGCGGCCCGTGCGATATCGGGAGTTCCGTCGGTGCTGTTCCCATCCATGACGAGGATGTGGGGAAAACCGCGCTGCCGGAACCTTTCGACCAGTTCGCCGATCGTCGGGGCCTCGTTTAACGTTGGGATGAAGATACAGACCTCATCTCGCTCGACGCTCATTGGTGTACTATATCCGATTGAGCAACATAAGGACTTCGCATGCACGTAGCCAAACCGGGGCTCCGTGCTCTCGGTATCGCCGAGAGTTACTCGGGGCGGGAGCAGTCCACCCTTGCCGGCGTCGTCATGCGAAAGGACCTCCGGATCGACGGAACGGCCTTCGCCCGGGTGACCGTCGGCGGATCGGATGCCACCGATGCGGTCGTCCGGCTCTTCGCCCGTCTTGCACGCCGGGACATCAATTTCCTGATGATCGGTGGGAGCGTCATCGCCTGGTACAACATCATGGACCCGGCGGCGGTGCATGCCGCGACCGGTCTTCCCGTCATCGTCGCCACCTACGAAGTGTCTGAGGGGCTCGATGAGGATATCCGGCGCCATTTCCCGGGCGACGATGCCCGGCTCGCGGCATACCGGAGGCTCGGCGACCGAATCCCCGTCCGGCTGCATTCGGGGTATACGCTTTTTGTCCGCTCATACGGTATCTCCCCGGAGGACGCCGCACGGCTCTGCAACGACTTCACGTACGAAGGAAGGGTGCCTGAACCCATCCGGGTGGCACGACTCGTCGCCCGCGGCGTCGTCCGGTCGTCAGGATGCGTCGGGTTCGCCCCTGACGACCATGACCGTTGACGTTGCGTGGTCGACGACGTAGGTGCTGGTGCTGCCGAGAAAGAAGCGGCCGAGCCGACCCTTGCCGTGCGACCCGATTACGGTCAGGTCGGCGCCGAGCTCCTGTGCCAGCGCGATGATCTCCGCTCCCGGGTGTCCCCAGCGTTTGTGAACGGTGAGCGAGACGCCGGCGGTGGTTGCCTTCTCTTCAGCGCCGGCGAGGATCTCGTCGGCTTCCCGGTCGAGCGCATCGAGAAGCGCCTGCTGGGCGATAGCGGGGGGTTCGAGTTCGTTGAGGGTCAGCGAGGGATATGTGGCGGTCTGGACGACATGTACGGCATGCACGGAGATCCCCATGGCGCGGGCGACGCTCAGGGCCTCTTCGAGCGCCCGGTGACCGATCTCCGAGCCGTCGACCGCCACGAGAATTGACTTGAACATAACAGTCTTTAGAAGCGTTCCGGTACAAAAACATGGTCTTTGACACAGTGTCTCTCATGCCCTCACCGTGTGCTTCGAGATCACCCTCTCGGTGCGTTTGTCCACCACCTCCAGAGTGACCTCTACACCCGGGTAAAAGGTTCCATCGGTGAGATCCGCCGTCATCTCCTCGCCCGGGTTCCAGAAGCGGTCGCGGCACCCCTCGCCGCTGAGGGTCTTTACCCCGTAGTGGTGCGACGGAATGAGGAGATGGCCGTTTAGGGTCTGGATAATGCAGGCCCTATAGCCGTTTACGTAGATGACCGCACTCAGGTCATCGTTCTCGTATGTCGTGCTCCCGTTGTTGAGGAGCGTGATCCTGCTCGCATACGTCAGTGCTCCGGCACCTGCGTTGACGTGGGAAACTTCGGTGACGATGATCGGTGGTTGCGCCGGTTCAATCCACGAACTGGCGGAAAACATCCCGAGCACCATCAGCAGGACAAGAGCGGCGAGAATGATGGTGATCGCAACCATCAGAAGCACGGCGTGCGTGTTCGAAATAGCGGCCTCGCCCCTGGCGGCCCGCCTCACTGTGGTTGCCGGTGAGGTGGGGGGGTGTTGCGGCCTCCGTGTTGCACCGGACGTATGGGTTTTAGTCACCGTACTGCATCCCGTATGTCTGTGCTAAATTCCGGTAACGCCCGTAGGTGTATGCGTCCTGTTCGGGCCCCGTTCTCCGCACCTTTTCCTGTATCTTGTTCCACTCGACGGCATCGGCATGCTCGCGCCAGATGCCGTCGAAGGAATCTCCTTCTGCTATGACGAAAACCTTCGGATACGACGTCAGTCTCACTCCAGAATCCCCATACTCGCCTCCAGCATCGGTCGGAATAGACGGCATCGTGGTCTCGATGAACGCGTACCCCGTGTCCCGGTAGCAGTACTGCTCGGGAGCCTTGATGCCCACGGCCATGTGTGACTCCTCCTCGAACATGAAGACCGCGGTGCCGTACCCCAGGTCGCGGAGGAGATAGGCGAGCAGGAGCGACTTCTCGTCGCAGTCCCCGTCCTGGTGGTAGAGCACGTGATATGGGTATTTGGCCGCCGTATCGAACGGGTAATCCTTGTAGGGGATCTGCTGCACCATGCTGATCGCGGCCCGCACCTGGTTGTCGGGTTCAGACTCAGCAGCGCGGATGTTCTCGGCCAGCTGTTTCAGGTATCGATCCTGGACGCTTTCATCGACAAACTGGAGCCAGTAGTCGCGGTCATCGCGGAATGAGGCAGGATACTTCGTGGACAGATAGTCGTTGACGCCCCGGTAGGCATCGAACCGGATCGAACCCGGTTTTCCGCGGAGGACATACGGGTAATTGATGGTCTTCGGCCCTTTCTCCAGGGTCTCGCTGGAGATCTCCGGTGAACTGGTGCTCGACGCTTCAAGTGTTCCGGTGACCACCGTTCCTACCGACGAAGCGAGCTGTCCGCCCCAGGTGCAGGCTACGGCGATGACGATAAGAATGACGATCGCAGTCCCGATAGGGAATTTGCGCGGGTGGTATGGATCACCGGACATACGATGATAGATTTATCACTTAGTAGATAAACATTTTCAAAATTGCTCGATGCGGAGAAGTGCTGGCCGGAGATAGTGAACAATGATATCAGTGTTTATGAGTTTTGTGCCGCGTGGATTATAGTAACTATAAAAACGCCGCAAGCGCCGGGGAGACCGGATTTCGGAGATTAGCGGCCCGTTTGTTACCTTCCCGGCCGAGATCATCTCCCTGATAGGCATTGCTGCGGGCCGTTCGTCGCCCCTCACGGAGAACGATTGGCCGAAGGGCAGGAATTGAAGCACCGAAGGTGCGCCCCGGGATGCGGTCCTGAGATCCGTCTCGACAGTGGTCTTCCACAAGCATTGGAAGGACAAACTTTCTTCTTCTTCACACCCAGGGGGAATCATGGCCGAAGCAGAGCGAACACAACTACCCGGATACGTGCGCCTATCCCGAAGCGGTGAACTGGAGGGGCGGGCACGGCGAGCGCACGAGGTGCTCCGCGACTGCGTCGCCTGTCCCCAGGAGTGCCGCGTGAACCGTATCGAGGAAGAGGAAGGGTTCTGCCGGACCGGCCTCCTGCCCAGGGTATCGAGTTACAGCCCGCATTTCGGTGAAGAGCCCCCACTCGTCGGGAGAAACGGTTCGGGAACGATATTCTTTGCGGGGTGCAACATGCGATGCGAGTTTTGCCAGAACTTTCTATAAGGAGTATACAAAGTTCTGACCGATCCCTACCGGTCACTAGTAAGTAAGAGGGTAACTTATTAATAACTGATAATGAAGGGATATTAAAAGGTACTTATCTGCACTTGTTACGGAAATAAAGAAACGTGATACTGACGACGCCGTCTCCATTTTTATTATAAAAATAGAAATATATTAAAAATGCGGACTGCGACCGCGGGGACCATCTCAGGAATTACTGATTTTTCAGGAAGTGCTGATTTTCAGGAGGGCACGGATCACCCTCGCGCATGTGGGACCGCTCCCCCTCAAAAATGCACCCTCATATCTTGTCTAAAATCGATTATCTCATATGCTCCGATATGGTTCATCCTGTGAGATTTTACCTGGGCTTAAAACGCTTCTATGTGCCTCTCCCACGTTAAAGAGGTTTTACATATCAGACAGGATATAAAAGAGGGGGGCGGGGCCGGGAACACCCGCACCCGGTATTCCGTGGTGTTGTTCAATCGAGGTATATGTGGGATCCGGCGCGGGGGGCGGACGTGCGGCAACACTTTTTTCCCGGCGTAAGTCCCGTTGTGCTCGGCGCTCTCCTGCGATCCCTCGATCGTAGTTCCTGCCGTAGTTACGGCGGCCTGAGGGAGTGCGCTGTGCTCTTGTCGCGGCCATGTTTGCACCTCACTTATCCGAACATCAGCGCCGTATCAGGGAGCTCTTCAACCGGGCGGGGCGTCGGGCTGCTGTCACCCTCACACATAGAGAGCGGTGCGCCTTCCTCGCCTTCATCCTCGTCCTCGTTCCAGAACTCCCATAGCCGGCGAGCGGCATGGTAGAGTGCCGTTGTCATACTCGGACCTAATGATTTGCCGTCCCGTTCTGCAAGAGACATTAGCAAGGCTATCACCTGCATATCAAACAGTTCGGGATCCTCGGCCCAGATGCTAGTTTGCTTGCCTGGCTCGTTCTGGTTTTGCGGTTCCAATACACTCACATCCCTTACTATAGGGCTGTATGGAGATACTAGTATTCAAATATAGTGCTCGACCGGTGCGGCATATTGGGGTATTGGACTATATAGAGGTATATAGAACTGATACCTTTTTTATGCACCCCTACGCCGCACCCTACCCCCCCTCCCCCTCTATCGATCAAAGGGGCATGTCGTCGCTCGGGCGGCGTGTGCCGCGGGTCGTGGTAAAGAATAGCCCACAATCACCCTTATAGTGATAAATCGATACCGGAATTGTCTATTACGAGGTAACATTTTTGGTACATTAGGATAATTAGAGTGTATGGAGTCAACACCACGAGAGGCGAGAAGGGAGATCCGCGATCATCTTCCTGAGTTGGTCTATCAATACCTTCGGTACATCAAGAGAAAACGGGCGTGGGTTACTAGTACCGAGATCCTAAAGCATTTCAACTTAGGTCGAAGAGAGAGCCTTGTCGTTCAAGAGTTACTAGAGATAAAGGAGCGCGGGCCTAAAGAACTCTTGAAACCGGAAAACTTGATCCGTACTCCGATATTCGTTCTTCAGGTCCGGGAACGGTGGAACTCCTACACAAGAACAAATTTCAGTGAGTTTTTGGTGGAACGTAACCTGTACTATCGCCCGGACTAAAAATATTTTTGCGGGTCCGTTTCACCAGAAGAGTGTTTTCTTCCGCCGTTTTGCGGAGAACATATCTTCAAGTAATCCGGCTTCTTGTTTACTTGCTACAGGTATCCGGCGCTGATCGGCAACGAATATTCTTTGCGGGCGCGAGGTTGCGATCCTGGCTGTCTCCTTTTTGAACCACGCGGGTTCCTTCACGCCTAGCAATTCCCACGGTGAGGCGATCGGGGCGACCACTTCCCGCCGGCGGTACTTGTCGTAGTACCATGGACGGCGGCCCTGCCTGGTGGTCGAGGTTCCAAAGAATCCCGGGGGCGGGGACGGTGGAGGTGTCGGGGGAACACCTGGCGGGTAACTCGGAGGTCTGCTTGGGGGATGGCTCGGCGGCCTGCTGCGAGGGATACCTGGGGGGTAGCTCGGGGGCCGGGATGCGGGGTAGGTTGGCGGCCTGCTGCGAGGGATACCCGGGGGGTAGCTCGGGGGCCGGGATGCGGGGTAGGTTGGCGGCCTGCTGCGAGGGATACCCGGGGGGTAGCTCGGAGGTCTTGATCTCGAGTAGACCGGCGGTCTGCTGCGAGGTTGAACCCGGGGGTAACTCGGGGGCCGGGATGCGGGGTAGGTTGGCGGGCGTGAAGGTGGGCGGCTGGAAAAGTATTCCGGCACGGCGGGACCGCTCCGCACAGTTAAGGATGGTGAGCCGGGAGAGAGAGCGACGGCTGGCGGTTGCCGGGGTTGGGGCGCTCGGGAGAATACTGTGAGTGAGGGGGTGCTGTCAGTGGCGGGAGCTGCCTCCATTGCTTCCACTACCAGAGGATCTTTCCGTAGTACGTCAAGGCCCCGTTCGATCTTGCGGATCTTGCGGGTGGCGATGATGCGCTCGATGAACCTCATCTGCGGCACCCGCTGTTTCGTCGACTCGACGAGCCATTCGGCGTCCGCGATCAGGGTCGGGATGTCCTTCATCCGGTGCTTGGGAGGGCCGAACTTCCACCGGAAGAGGCTTTCTGGTTCTCCCATAACTGACGTGGCTTTCCTGAGTGTCTGGGTGTAGAGGTACTCCTGCGTGAGTCTACCACCCCTGAGAACTTCCTTCGGCATGAACTCGAAGGGGAGGTTTGGAGCTACCTGCTCTTCCTGGTAGACGATCCTGGTTTTTGATTGACCACTAATAGGATAGCCTTCGGGGAACGTATGGGTATCGATGGCGTGAGGAGTCTTTCCGCCTTTGACACTGCGCCGAATGACATTGCCCTCGATGGAGTATTCGGGGCCGAGTCGTGAAGTCATTTCGAGGTTGAACGCTTCGGGGTTAGATACGAAAACGTCGAGGTCTTTCGGGGTGGCGGGGATCCGTTTTGCGGGCATCTGCCCGATCTGGGTGGCGCTCCCAAAGATGGTGTGCGGCTGTTTGGTGAGCACTTCTTCTACGGCGGGGGCTGCTTTTCCGATGTTTAAGATCTGAGAGAGGTCGGGATCTGCCTCGATCGTGGACCGGAGCTCGGGAACGTTCCGGCCTATGTCGCTGATAGCTCCTATGGCGGGGCGATGTTGAGAGGGTGTGCGGACCCGGATCCCAAACTCCGTGATACGGGAGGTGATCGGGGCCGTGACGCGGCCCGTAACTTTTGCGCCGCCGTGGAAGACGAGTGCTCCCGCCGCGAGTTCTCCGCCAAACTGTAGGGGGTGCTGGGTTGCGTGAGTTGCGAGGTCCGTTGCGTATTTTGCCGTTCCGGGGGCGAGGGCTGCGAAAAACTCTTGAGGGTGCCGGGCGGCGTACTCGGCGGCGGGAACGGCTAATCCCATGCTCTGTATTCCTAGAAGGGCGCGCCATCCTCCGGTACCGATCTCTGCCATCCCGCCGGCAACGGTTTTAGGGATCCCGTTGTCGGGGAATATTTGATCTATTACTCGGTGAGTGGCGGCGCGGTTCTCCTCTATCCATCCGCTGCCGACGGCCTGGATCTTCTCTGTGCCGCCGACTACTGGTGCGGTGACGAGCCCTGTTTTGACGGCAGCATCATAGAGTGGGGTGCTGCTTGGCGGTGCAGGGTAGTCAGATGTTTTAAGGGACATCTCAGCTCTGCCGATCCTGAATCCAGTCTGATCCGTGAGGGAGTCTTTTAAGGATACTACGCCCCTCTGCCGTGCGGCGAAGTCTGAGACTTCTTTAAAATACTCCTGGTGCCGGGGGTCCGGGAGGATGTTGAAATTCTGTTGTAGTGAGGTCTGCGCAGCCGCCGCCCGTGCCTTCTGTTCTGCGATCAGCTCCTGGGGATCGCGGCCATACTTAGCGGTTGCTCCAGTGTATCCTTCCCTGGCGACGGTTTGAGCGATGATCTGCGCTTCGGCAAGGGCCTGCCCGATCTCGTTCGCGCGTTTGATCGCCTTCTCTTCTCTGGCGGCCTGGGAGTTTGCGATGTCGGGGTACTGGACGTTGAAGAGCTCCTGCTGAATGTAGGGCTGTTTCCACTCGTCGTAGCCCTGCGTGGTCTCGCCGGCCTTGAACGCCTTGAGGTAGTCCGAGTAAGTCACGTCAGTACGTCGGGCGGCTTCGGCGTAATCCTCGGAATACTTTTTGTACTCCTCGAATGCCGCGCGGCGCTCCGCTGCCTGTTGCGCCATCGCCTGGAGCGACATGTGGTATGCCCTGGTCGCCCGGGCCTGAGCGATCGAGTGCTCTTCCTCGACCGCCCGACGGGCCTCGCCGCTCATGAACTCGACGGAACGCCGCTCCTCCTCGGCAGCCACGTTCTCGGCGAGAGATTCGCCCCTCGGGGCGCTGCCGTCCCGGGGTCGCATGCCCGTGATCCGTTCGGCGAGCATCGGGGTTTTGGGGGCGTCGATTGCCCCTTTGACGTCCGCGCCCCATCCCATCAACCGATCCTTTTCGGCCCGCTGCCGCCGGGCGGCCGCTTCGACCTGGAGTTTGCGGATCTGTTCCTGCCGGCGCTGCTGCTGCAGTTGCTGCTGCTGGCGCTGCTGCATGACGGTGTAACTCTGCTGCGCCCGCTGCTGCTGTTGCCGGGCCTGGATCGTGATCTCGGAGTCGGCGCCGATGGGTTCGATGGGGGCGGCCATACTATTAGAAGGCAATAGGTTGTTATGTTTTTTATAAACCATACCGGAATACGGCGTTTTCCTCGCTTATTTCCGGGTTCGCCGGGGGTGGGCCTGGTGGGAGTCCGATGATGAAAGACGTGATCTCGAAGAAGGCGAAGGAGAACCAGTTAAGGACGACAGAGAATCGTGTTTGTCAGATTTCTGACAAACAAGCAGTGGACACCAAGAAAGAGCTCGCCAAGATTGCCGGGGGTCACCCGTCGAGGCTGGGCGATCAGGGGGATCCCTGGTTGATGTAGGGTGGTCCGGGTAGTCCGGGCAAAAAATTATTTCTTTTTTATTCTGTCAACCCCTTTGACAAACCACGTAATGATATTTTTTTTGCCCGGACTACCCGGACCGAATCAACAAACCATCGTTAACTCCACGAAAAGTAAATCACATCTATAATTTCATTGATCGGGCTCTGGAAAAAAGTAAAGTTGTGTTAACTTATGGATGTCTGCTCTTCACCCTCAATCTTGTATGGGCTCTCGTCTTTGAAGGCATATCCTTTGAAGTAGTAATCCCGTTTCCCCTTCCCGCTCGGCCGGTAACTAACAAACGAGGTCATCCCAATACTCTCGCAATCATGACGCTGCATGCCAGGTGAATCAGTCCCATGAATGAGGTCTCATAGCGTTCATATCTGGGAGTAATCTTCTTAAATGCTTCAATCCAGCTGAAGAACCG
>NZ_VCYI01000024.1 GCF_030464365.1 Methanoculleus methanifontis
TGAACGCAGAGCACCTCTTCAAGGCCGGTGTCCCGGTCGTCAAAGACCATGAGATCGCCTCGAACGGCAACAAGAGGACGCTCTGGGTGAACGCGAAGGTCGACGAGAACCCGCAGGTGATGCGTGATGTCAAGGAGAAGTTCCTCCGCTACTACACGGTCACCCTGAACAACTACGAGGTTACTGGACACTATCTCCCGAACCCGTACGTGATCGAGGTTGATGCCACAGAGTGAGGAGAGAGAAGGATGGAAACAGTTACACTCACCATAAAGAACCAGCCCGATCTCTTCCTCGAGGCCGACAACATCGCACCCGACGCGGTTGCCGGGAAGAAAGCCGAAGAGATCGCTGAACTCCACGTGTACGTGGGCAGGGAGCAGCACCGGCTCGGAGACTTCTTCGAAGTCTCCGGCAACGCCGGAGCAACGCCCGAAGAGACGAAGATCGTCGTCAACGGCGACCTCTCCCGGGTCAAGTACATCGGCATGAAGATGACCGGCGGCGAGGTCGTCGTCAACGGCAACGCCGATATGTACGTCGGAGCCTGGATGCAGGGCGGCAAGATCACGGTGAACGGGGACGTCGATGCCTTTGCTGGAACCGGCATGAAGGGCGGCGAGATCGTCATCAACGGCAACGCCGGGAACTACCTCGGCGCCGCATACCGCGGCGACTGGCGCGGCATGCAGGCCGGCAAGATCACCGTCACCGGCAATGCGGGAAGTGATCTCGGCACCTTCATGAACGGCGGCGAGATCATCGTCGGCGGCGATGTCGACGTCCATGTCGCCACCCATGCCGAGGGTGGAAAGATCATCATCAAGGGCAATGCAAAGAGCCGTCTCGGCGGCCAGATGGTGGAAGGCGAGATCTATGTCCTCGGCGACATCGACGTCATGATGCCCGGATTTGCATACCGCGAGGATGTCGACGTCGATACGGACGGCATCAAAGGGCGTTTTGCTCTCTACGAGGGCGACCTCGGAGAGCGCCACCGAAAGAGAAAAGGTCAGATGATTTACGCTAAACTCTACCAGCGGATCGAGGCCTGAAACCTTCTTTTTTTTGCGAGCACGTGTATATTAGATCGATCGTCGGAGAGCGAATGCGATCGGCGTAGAAAACGTAGCACAAAATACAAACTTGTGCCATTTTTATGTTACGACGAAACAGGCAAGATATGTTCATCGTTCAGAGCAATCAGAATATTTCCAGCAGATCTTTTATATCGGGTTCAGGATATATATTTGCTCATAGACATAAATAGCAATGCTTATATTATCAGAGAAAGTTACTATCTTTTTGTCCCACGAGGACGTGCAGTAGTCACCATCAGCCACAGTCAGCGATGCTTTTAGCGTTCATTTCACACTCCCGGATTGTATGCACTTAAAGAGGGTAATGGAGGAAAATTATGGCAAAATACAAGGAAACTATTGACCTGTACGATGATGCAGGCAAGCAGTTGAAGAGCGGTGTGCCGCTCGAGAAGGTCAGCCCGGTGATCAACCCGGCGACCAGGAAACTCATCGACCTCACCAAGAGGACGATTGCAGTCAACCTGGGCGGTATTCAGGAAGGCCTGAAGGTCGGAAAGGTAGCCAAGGGATATGTTCTCGGGCGTGAGATGGACCTCGACATCATCGGCAACAAGGACGCCATCATCGGAAAGATCAAGGAGATGGTCCAGGTCGAGGAGGGTGACGACACCAACATCCGCGAGTTCGGCGGCGGTAAACTCATCCTCGTCGAGGCCCCCATGGCCCGTCTCGAGGCTGCATCCACCTACGACGCCGCGATCACCTCGGTTGCAGCCGCGACAACCTACTCGATCATCGAGCAGTTCGACATCGGAGCGTTCGACGCGGCGATGGTCAAGGCGGCAGTCTGGGGTACCTACCCGCAGACGATGGACCTTGGCGGCGCCAACGTCACGTCCATCCTGTCGATCCCCCAGAACAACGAAGGCCTCGGCTACGCGCTCCGCAACATCCCGGTCAACCACGCCGTGATGATCACCGGCAGGAACGCGATGCAGGGTGCCGCACTCTCGTCCACCTTCGAACAGGCAGGAATGTTTGAGATGGGTAACGCTATCGGACCGTTCGAGCGTGCCCAGCTGCTCACTTACGCTTATCAGGGCCTGAACGCGAACAACATGGTCTACGACCTCGTCAAGGCAAACGGCGCGACCGGAACCGTCGGTACCGTCGTCCAGAGCGTGGTCGAGCGCGCCATCGAAGACAAGGTCATCACCCCGGGCAAGAAGGGCGGGTACTTCCAGTTCTATGACACGAAGGACCCGATGCTCTGGAACGCCTACGCCGCTGCGGGAACCATGGCAGCAACCATGGTCAACTGCGGTGCCGGCCGGTTCGCCCAGGCAGTCTCCTCGACGCTCCTGTACTTCAACGACCTGCTTGAACACGAGACCGGTCTCCCGAGCACCGACTACGGTCGTGTCATGGGTACCGCCGTCGGGTTCTCGTTCTTCAGCCACTCGATCTACGGTGGCGGCGGACCCGGTGTCTTCAACGGCAACCACGTCGTGACCAGACACGCCGCAGGCGTGGCTATCCCGTGTGTGGTCGCTGCGGCGGCACTCGATGCCGGAACGCAGATGTTCGCGCCGGAGAGCACCTCCAAGGTCTACGGCGACACCTTCGGCCAGGTTGATGTCTTCAACAAGCCGATCCAGCAGATCGCACAGGGTGTGTAAATAACACAAGGATGCTAATGACCGAAGCCATATACCCTCAGGTTCGAATCGTTTCTGCGCGATTCCTCAGACCCGATACGGTGGAACAACTTCTGAACAGGCTTGTTCAGATTGGCGGGATTCTCCGGATGTCTCTTACCGGACAGAACCTTCCCGCCACCGTTCCCTACGGCCCGGCACGGGGGAAACCCAACCCCCACCCGGACCGCAAGGTCATCCATGTCGGGGACCAGGATGTCCAGCTCCAGGTACAGGTTGGAGCCGTTATCCTGGAACTCGAGGACGAGTCGTACATCCCGGCCATCGAGGAAGCAGTCGATGAAGTCTTTGCCAGCAAGGATTTCTCCTGCGCCGTCCAGAAAGGGCGGTTCATGAAGTCCCAGCCGACGGTGTCCGACTACGCGAAATACGGACCTGATGCCGACAGAGAAATTCTCGGGCTCGTCGATCCCAGAAAGAAAGGCGGCCCCGTTATCATTCAGGGAAACAAGTAAGATGCCAATCGGAAGAGTGACCCAGGTTGTCGATTGCCGCGAGAGCATGGGGATGGGTAAAGGAGGCGGTCTCGCCCAGCGGGGCACCATCTCCGAGACCCGGTCTCCCGATGTGATCGTGATTGGGATGTCCCCCGGACGCAGGCACGTGACGAAACCGGTCTGCGACATCACCTCCGGTCTCCGGAGGGAGGGGGCGGAGTTCTCCGTGACCACGCTCGTCCTCAATGCAGGAAGTGGGGTTCCGGCGGATTCACCCGTCGCAGGTCACGTTCTCGGAGCCTACTTCGGGCTGACGGAAAAAGAGATCGCCCAGATTGAGCAGCACAAGGTAGCCATCCTGCACCATGGGAACGTTCGCTCCCATGTGGTGCAGAAAGTCCGGTTTATCCTTGAGCATGCAAACATCAAGGCAATCGTCGTATCCCAGGTTCCGATCGACTTCGAGGATCTCGCAAAAGAGGGAATCAGGACCGCGGTGGTTATGCCGCCGCCCGACCGGACGAAGACGAAAGGTATTGTGATGGATATCGTCAGCGGCGTGACACGGGGTCAGACACCGGGCAGGGAAAAATTGGCAGAGGTCATTCGTGCCGTTATGAAAGTGCTAAAAAGCCCAACATGAATGAGGTGAAAGAAAACATGGCATACAAGCCCCAGTACGGGCCGGGTACATCCACTGTCGCCGCAAACCGGCGCAAGCAGATGGACCCCAACCAGAAGCTTGAGAAAATGCGTGACGTGACTGATGAGGACATCGTGCTCATTCTCGGCCACAGGGCGCCGGGAGCCGCCTATCCGACGGCCCACCCGCCGCTTGCCGAGCAGCAGGAGCCCGACTGTCCCATCAGGAAGATCGTAACCCCGACGGAGGGTGCGAAGTCCGGAGACCGTATCCGCTACATCCAGTTTGCGGACTCGATGTTCTTTGCCCCCTGCCACCCTTACCAGAGAACCTACACCGAGTGCTACCGCTTCCGCGGTATCGACCCCGGTACGCTCTCCGGTCGTCAGATCGTCGAGTGCCGCGAGCGCGACCTCGAGAAGTACTCCAAGGAACTCGTTGAGACCGAACTCCTCGACCCGGCCCGCACCGGCATCCGCGGCGCGACCGTGCACGGCCACTCGCTCCGTCTTGCCGAGAACGGCATGATGTTCGACATGCTCCAGAGGAGCGTCCTTGGCGAGGACGGCATCGTCCGCTACGTCAAGAACCAGATCGGCGAGCCCCTCGACCGTGCGGTTGCCGTCGGCAAGCCGCTCGACGAGAAGTGGCTCAAGGCGCACACGACGATCTTCCACTCGCTCGGCGGCAGTGCCTACCGTGACGACCAGGAGTACATCGAGTACGTCCAGCGCATCCACACGCTGCGGACGAAATACGGGTTCCTACCGAAGGAGGCCTGATTCCAATGGCAAAGATTGAGAGAACCCAGAAACTGTTCCTGAAATCCCTCAAGGAGAAGTTCCAGGGCCAGGACGTCGAGTCCGAGACGACCGAGTTCTACAAGTTCAACGGCTACCACCAGTCTCCCCGCAAGGAGGAGTTCGTGAAGGCGAGCCGCGCCGTCGAGATGGACCGCGGCATCTCCATGTACGACCCCGTACGCTGCCACCTGGGCGGTATCCCGCTCGGCCAGCGCCAGCTGATGACCTACGAGGTCTCCGGCACCGGCGTCTTCGTGGAGGGTGACGACCTGCACTTCGTCAACAACGCTGCGATGCAGCAGTTCTGGGACGATATCCGCAGGACTGTCATCGTCAACATGGACCTCGCCCACCAGACGCTGCAGAAGCGTCTCGGCAAGGAAGTCACCCCCGAGACGATCAACGAGTACCTCCACGTGCTGAACCACGCGATGCCCGGTGCGGCCGTCGTCCAGGAGCACATGGTCGAGACTCACCCCGGCCTCGTCGACGACTGTTACGTCAAGGTCTTCACCGGCGACCAGGAACTCGCCGACGACCTCGAGCCCCAGTTCGTCCTCGACGTCGAGAAGCTCTTCCCGGCAAAGCAAGCCGAAGCGCTCTCCGCAGCCGTAGGAAAGTCCCTCTGGCAGGCGATCCACATCCCGACCACGGTCTCCCGGACCTGCGACGGTGGAACGACCTCCCGGTGGTCTGCGATGCAGATCGGTATGTCCTTCATCGGTGCCTACCGTATGTGCGCCGGTGAAGCGGCCGTCGCCGACCTCTCCTACGCCGCGAAGCACGCAGGCGTCATCCAGATGGCGTCCCACCTGCCCGCCCGGCGTGCCCGTGGCCCGAACGAGCCCGGCGGTATCGGATTCGGTCTCTTCAGCGACATCATCCAGGCGAACCGCAAGTACCCGAACGACCCCGCGAAGGCCTCTCTCGAGGTCGTCGGCGCCGGAACCATGCTCTTCGACCAGATCTGGCTCGGCTCCTACATGTCCGGCGGTGTCGGGTTCACGCAGTACGCAACCGCGGCCTACACCGACAACATCCTCGACGAGTTCACCTACTACGGTATGGACTACATCAAGGACAAGTACAAGGTCGACTGGAAGAACCCGAGCGCGGACGACAAGGTCAAGCCGACCTACGACATCGTCAACGACATCGCAACCGAGGTCGCCCTGAACGGCATGGAGCAGTACGAGCAGTATCCGACCATGATGGAGGACCACTTCGGCGGTTCCCAGCGTGCCGGTGTGCTTGCCGCCGCCTGCGGCCTGTCCTCATCGATCGCAACCGGAAACTCCAACGCCGGCCTGAACGCCTGGTACCTCTGCATGCTCCTGCACAAGGACGGATGGTCGCGTCTCGGCTTCTTCGGCTACGACCTCCAGGACCAGTGCGGTTCCGCGAACTCCCTCTCCATCCGTGGAGACGAGGGCGCCATCGGCGAGGTCCGTGGCCCGAACTACCCGAACTACGCGATGAACGTCGGACACCAGGGCGAGTACGCTGCAATCGTCGGCGGTGCCCACTACGGCCGCGGCGACGCGTGGTGCTTCGACCCGCGGGTGAAGATCTGCTTCGCCGACCCGGCGCTGAAGTTCGACTTCGCCGAGCCCCGCCGCGAGTTCGCGAAGGGTGCCATCCGCGAGTTCATGCCCGCCGGCGAGCGTTCGCTCATCATTCCGGCCCGGTAACCCCAAATCAACTTTTTTTTCCTTAGCGTAACCCAAAATGTCTAAAAATGTCATTCCGGGCGATTTTTTACGTTTCGTTGCGATAGCGGCGCAACTTTTCGAAACCTTTAATTAAGTCATAAACAACTGTTAAATGAACCAAAAAGGTTTTGAACTCATGCTCTGGTGCCATGAGCACCGGAGGAGGATGCTGAATGGAAGAGATCGTATTTGGCATCGGCATTACCGCATTGGCAGGTGCTCTTGCAACCGTCGCCGGCGCTGCGGAAGACACTGAATCTGATATCGGATCACAGGGTGACCCGAACTCGCAGGTTCAGCTGGCTCCGCAGATGGGATATATTCACCGCATCTTCAACAAGGCAGTTGCCGGTGAACCCCCCGCGTACGGCCTATGGGTTGCTCTGGGTGCAGGCCTTGCTTGGGCATTCATGGCGATGCAGATAAACCCGATACTTGCAATCGTTCTCGGGAGCGCTCTCGCGGTCTTCGTGCAGGGCGTATATGCGACTACCGCATACCTTGGCCGTACTGCAAGTCTCGCCAAGTTTGGACAGCCGGTCTATATCGATATCCTGAAGTCGATGACGACCGTGACCATGGCACACGCGTTTGTAGCGATATTCACCACTGTCGCGATGTGTCACCTGATGATCAGCGCACTCGGCCACCCCTTCCCGCTCCCGCTTCTCGGGCTCGTCTGGGGTATCGCACTCGGTGCAGCCGGATCTGCAACCGGTAACCCGTTCTACGGAAAGGAGCGGCAGTACCAGGAACAGAAGTTCGGAGCAGGCGTTCCGATCTCTGCGTCCGGAAACATCGTCCGCTACGCCGAGGCCGGCCAGCGGAACTCGCTTGACAACGGTTTCTTCAGCGCCAAACTCGGCGGCCCCGCGTCGGGTATTTGCTTTGGCCTGATCGTCTTCTTCGAACTCTGGCGTACCGTAGTCTTCGAAGAACTCAACATCTGGGGACCGATCATCGTCGGTGTCGTCGTCATCCTGATCTTTGCCATCATCGACCGCTACATCGAGGTCTGGGCAAGGAAGAACTTCGGACCCTACACGACCCCTGAGGAGGCATCATCATGAGCGCACTCGGCGGACCTAAACAGACTGCAGGCGTCCAGCCCCCGACGGCAATAGGTATCGTCCTCAGCATCATCCTTATCGTCGCCGCACTCGGACTCGCCTACTACCTCGTGCAGATGGCCGGTGTTATCGCCGTCGTCGGCATCATCATCGGCGGTGTCCTGATCGCGTTCGGTGTCCACTTCGTCCCGGTCGGCGGTGCCCCCGCTGCAATGGGACAGTCGCCCGGTATCGCGACCGGTGTCGCGATGCTCGCGGCCGGTGCCGGTCTTGCCGGACTCTTCGGCGGCGCATGGGCCGCTCCGTTCGGATTCGCAGTCGCCCTCGCGGGCGGTGCGGTCGGCGGCGGTCTCCTGATGGCGATCACCTGTACGATGGTCAACGTCATCTACATCTTCGGCATGGGTATCCCGGCAGCCTCCGGTAAGGTCGACAAGGACCCGATCACGGGCGACACCTTCCCCGAGTACAAGAGCCAGGGTACCGAGGGACACGGCCTTCCGTTCATCTCCTGGGTCGGCGGTGTCGTCGGCGGTGCACTCGGCGGTCTTGGAGGAACGCTCATCTACCTCGAGCTCCTCGACGTCTACCAGGCACAGCTGCCCGTCCTGCTGAACACCACGGTCGAGCAGATCGCGCCCGTCGCAATCTCGCTTGCCGGCGTCTTCGCAATCGCTATGTTCCTGATCAACGCCGTGCTTGCGGCATACAACATCACCGGTACGATCGAAGGGCCGCACGACCCCAAGTTCAAGCGGTTCCCGAGAGCGATCATCGCAGCTGCCGTGGCATCCGCCGTTGCAGGTATCTTTGCGATCGGACTCCTCGAACTGGTGGGGGTATTCTAAATGTCAGTAAAAATTGAAGTAGGAGCAGGCGGCATCCCGCACAACCAGATCCTGATCTACGGCCTTGTCGGATCGCTCGTCCTGATCTACCTGACATACCTGAACACGTACTTCCAGACCGAGTACTTCGCGTTCTTCGGTGGGCTTGCCGCCGTCGTCGCACTCCTCTGGGGTACCGACACGATCAAGCACCTCTGCAGCTACGGTCTCGGTACCGGTGTCCCCTCGGCAGGTATGATTGCCCTTGGGTCCGGTGTCGTTGCCGCGCTCTTCGGAGCCACGACCGGCCCGTTCGCGCCTATCGTGACGATCATCATCGCCGCAATCATCGGCGCAGTCGCCGGACTGATGGCGAACGCCGTTGTCCGGATGGACATCCCCGTCATGGTCGTCTCGCTGATCGAGCTTGCAATCGTCGGCGCAATGACGGTGCTCGGTCTCGCGGCCATGGCCTGCGGAACGTTCGAGTTCCTCGGCATGATCACCGGCACGGTAACCTTCCTTGGGTTCACCATGCTGACCTACGAGACCTCGGTCATCGGTGGCGGCATCATCGCCGTGATCTTCATGCTCGGCGCTATCGCCATCCAGCACCCCTTCAACGCCTGTCTCGGGCCGGGAGAGCAGCAGGACCGGACGCTCATGCTCGCCGCGGAGTGCGGGTTCCTCTCCATGATCCCCGTCGCGATCATCTCGTTCGCGTTCATCGGCGCATATGCCGCGCTCATCGCACTGGTGATCTCCATCATCGGGTGGCTCTACACCTACCAGCAGTACATCGAGCTCTCGAAGCGTGACGCCTACGCGTGGCTCGACGCTCAGCCCATCATGGAGCCCGAAGAGGGAGGTGCCTAAATGGCGTACATTCAGGTACTGCCCGAGTTCGGCCTGGTTGTTGACCCGATGGTCGGTGTTGTCACCACCGCCGGTGTCTCGTACACCCCCGTGATCGAGCAGGTGACGGAACTTGAGAAGATTACCGACGACATGGTCGGCATGCTCTCCGGAGAGGGCAACTTCCTGGCATCGTTCCCGAACAGGGAGGGCGTTCTCAATGTCGCCGGAGGCGTGACCGCATTCTGGTACGGCATGGCAATCGGTCTTCTGGTTGCCGGTGTCGTCGTATTAGGACTGCTATGAGGTGAAGAAGAACATGGTTGAAAAGAAATCACCGGCCAGCGGATGGCCGATTGTTCAGGGCGACTTCCACACAGGAGATGCACAGAGCTGCATCGGCGTCGTCACCATGGGATCCCACCTCGACGAGCAGGGCATCTGCGATGCCGGAGCGGCAATCGCCGGGTCCTGCAAGACCGAGAACCTCGGCCTTGAGAAGATCATCGCGAACGTCATCTCCAACCCTAACATCAGGTTCATTCTCTGCTGTGGTACGGAGGTCAAGGGACACCTGTCCGGGCAGAGTTTCATAGCCCTGCACGAAGGCGGAGTCTCCGGCGGAAAGATTGTCGGCGCCCAGGGAGCCATCCCGTTCATCGAGAACCTCTCCGACGAAGCGATCAGCCGCTTCCAGGAGCAGGTCGAGATTGTCAACATCATGGAAAGCGAGGACATGGGCACCATCAAGGCCAAGATCGACGAACTCAAGGCCAGAGATCCCGGTGCGTTCGGCGCAGAACCCATGATCGTCGAGGTCAAGGAAGCAGGCGGTGCCGGTGAGGAAGTGACCGGTGAAGTGCAGCCGCTCTCCGGCGAACTGGCACTGGTACACGCACGGATGAAAGTCATCGAGCGGATGGTCACCGACATAGGCTACCGCAACAGGTTTGCCGCCGGTGTCTATTCGGGCAAGATCGAGGGTCTCATGATCGGCCTGATCGTCTCGTTCGTGATTCTGGGGTTCATCTTGCTGGGGTGAAATAAATGGCAGAAGAAGTTACACAGGCAGGCCCCATCCGGATGACGGCAATCAACAACATGATGGACTCCATCCGGTACAAGGCACAGATCCTTGCCCGCACGTCCAAACTTGAGTCGGGCATCATGGGCATGGGAATCACCGGATTCGCTATCGGGCTCGTCGTAGCCGTGCTTCTGATTGTGATTCCGGCACTGATGCTGGGGGCGATCTAACATGGCTGAAAAGAAATCACCGGCCAGCGGATGGCCGATCGTTCAGGGCGACTTCCACACGGGAGATGCACAGAGCTGCGTCGCCGTTATCACCATGGGATCCCACCTCGACGAGCAGGGCATCTGCGATGCCGGAGCGGCTATCGCCGGATCCTGCAAGACCGAGAATCTCGGCCTTGAGAAGATCATCGCGAACGTCATCTCCAACCCCAACATCAGGTTCGCCCTCTGCTGTGGTACGGAGGTCAAGGGACACCTGTCCGGGCAGAGTTTCATAGCCCTGCACGAAGGCGGAGTCTCCGGCGGAAAGATTGTCGGCGCCCAGGGAGCCATCCCGTTCATCGAGAACCTCTCCGACGAAGCGATCAGCCGCTTCCAGGAACAGGTCGAGATCGTCAACATCATGGAAAGCGAGGACATGAGCACCATCAAGGCCAAGATCGACGAACTCAAGGCCAGAGATCCCGGTGCGTTCGGCGCAGAACCCATGGTCGTCGAGGTCAAGGAAGCAGCAGGCGGTGCGGCGGAAGTTGCCGTTGCAGGCGCAAATCCGCAGTTCCTTGAGATCGAAGAGAGGCTCAATGCCATCGAGAAGAGGATCGAGTTCGTCGATGCCGAGATCGCCCAGCGCGTCGGAAGAAAGATCGGGCGCGATATCGGCATCCTGTACGGACTGGTCGCAGGTTTGATTGTATTCATGATGTTGTTGGTATTACTGCCCAAATTGCTTGGGTACCTGTAAGGAGGATTGACGAATATGTTCAAATTCGAAAAAGAGCAGACGGTACACGACTTCAACGGTACCATGATCGGCGGGCAGCCTGGAGAGTACCCGACCGTGCTCGGTGCATCCATCTTCTACAACAAGCACGAAGTAGTTCTGGATGACCACACCGGAAAGATTGACAAAGAAAAGGCAGAGGCGCTCTGGAACCGCTGCCAGGAACTCTCGGATCTCACCGGCATTCCGCACTTCATCCAGATCATCGGGGAGTTCGGCGAGGCCTTCGAGAGCTACATCGACTGGTTCTGCAGCATCGATGACAAGACCGCGTTCCTGATGGACTCGTCCGTCCCGGCGGCGCTCGCCCACGCATGCGAGTACGTCACCCAGGCCGGCGTTGCGGACCGTGCGATCTACAACTCGATCAACGGTTCGATCGGACCGGAGAACATCGAGGCGCTGGCCAAGAGCGATGTGAACGCAGCCATTGTCCTCGCCTTCAACCCCGCCGACCCCTCGGTTGCCGGCCGCGAGAAGGTCCTGGTCGAGGGCGGTGTCGCCGGACAGGAGATGGGTATGCTCGAGATCGCGGAGAAGTGCGGTATCACCCGCCCGATCCTCGACACCGCGGCAACCCCGCTCGGTCTCGGCTCCGGTGGCTCCTACCGTGAGATCCTCGCCTGCAAGGCGATCCACGGCCTGCCGACCGGTGGTGCCTACCACAACATGACCGTCTCCTGGACCTGGCTGAAGCGCTGGAAGGGAACGAAGAAGACCCCCTCGCAGCAGCTCGCCGGCCTCGAGGGCAAGGAAGGGCTCGTCGAGCAGCTCCTGCACCACTACCTCGGTGGTACGGATGGGATGCGCCAGGCAGCCTGGTCCGCGCCCGATATCGGCTGCAACATGATTGCAAGCACCCTCGGTGCCGACCTGATCATGTACGGCCCGATCGAGAACGTGGAAGCGATGATCACCGCGCAGGCCTACACCGACATCGTCGTGCTGGAAGCGGCACGCGACTTCGGCATCGAGCCCCAGGTGGACAGCCACCCGTTCTTCAGGCTCATCTAAACCCTACTTTTTTTTACGCCGTCCTTACGTCCGGCCTCTCCCGGAACGCCGCATCCCTTCAGCGGAGACCGCAGATCTCCTGGCTCGCGAACCCAGGAGCGGCGTCGGAGATGTTTACCGGTTAAAACGCCCGAAAAAAAGAGTGTGCCTGCCGGAAGGCGAAGGGCTCCCTGCACCGGCGGCTCATACGAGTTCGATATGCCCGGCGATCCGGAGTTTCCCGCCCTCGAGGTAGTGGAGCACCGCCGCATCGCCCGGGAGGTAAACGAGGTCTTTTTCGAGCGCAAGCGTGAGCGTCGGCTGCCGCCAGTCCCCCTCGTCCTGCACCGCCTCCACCCGCGCCGGGATGAACTGCATCCAGTGGCCGAGGTGGAGCACCGTTCCAACAGCAAGCGGCGCCGGCCAGTACTTCACCAGGGTTGCCTGCACCTCAAGGGTTGACCGGGCCTGGATCGCGGGGTCGTCGGAGAGGACGAAACCGCGGTCGAGGTCGTCGGACTCGATGTTCTTGAGCGCAAGCCCCACGCGGTCACCCTCGGCGGCCCAGTCGAAGTCGTCGTCGTGCTTCTGGATCGACCGCACCGTGATTGTCTTCTCCCCGGGGTAGACCTTCAGGGTATCGTGCTTCCTGATACCGCCCCGCTCCACGCCGCCGAGGATGACCGTCCCGATGCCGCGGACGTTGAAGTGGTGGTCGATGGTGATGGTTCCCACGGCACCGGCGGCAGGCTGGACGGAAGAGTGGGCGTGCGCCTCACGAAGCAGGAGATCGCGCAGCGCGATCGGGTCTTCGTTCACGAACTCGTAATGCTCGAGCACCGTCCCGGGCAGGAGCGGCGCGACGTCACCAGGGGTCAGGTAGTTCTGGAGAACGATGTAGCCCCGCTCAATCCCCGCTTCGTCAAGCATCAGCACCCACTCCCCAAGCATCGGGGTGATCTCGCTCACCACGACGAGAGCCGCATCCGCCATCGATGCGGCGTAGAAGAGCGGGGCCAGCCGTTCGGGGTACCGGGTAGGCTCGATGATAGTAACGGTGTCCTCGCCCTTCTTCAGATTGTAAAAGGTGATATCGGATTCCGTGCCTTTTTTCCCGAGGTCTTTTGCGTAACCGGCGGGCCCCAGCACGGCAACATTCAGATTGCCCATATGTCTGATCTCTTGGTTATCCAGGGGTATGAGGTTTGCTCCATGCTCAGTACTTCACTCTTTTTGACATCCGAGATCGAACAATGTCCGCACCTCCGGTGCTCAAACTCCGGGTATCATCCATCGCCCTTCGCGCCCTTTGCGCCTTCGCGTGAGGTGACGGTAGGCGTAGTGCCGAGATTTCACGCGAAGAACGCGAAGCCGCGAAGCGCACCGGGTCGGAGCATGAGAAGAACTGAAGGGTGCGATGGGCTGAACACCCGGAGTTTGAGCAACCGTCAGGTTGCGACGGGAGTCAATGTTTTGAACACCTGGAGGGCTGTCTAAAACATTTTAGCGAAACACTGGTGCTGCCTGGGGGAGACTATATCCGCGCATCACCGCAATCCTGCACGCAAACACCCGGTCAGGGGGAGATCCCCGCACAACAAACCCAAATGAATTTTAATAAATGTAACTTAATTTTATGAGCACATATGCGGAGAACAGCACCGATCATCATCCTGACGCTCATCTGCGCGCTTCTCATCAGCATGGCCCTTGCGGTCGCTCTCGGACCGAGCGGGATCTCTTTTGGATCGCTCTTCACCTCGGATAACGCCTGGATGATCCTCTGGGAGATCCGGGTGCCGAGGGTGATCGCCGCGGCGCTGGTCGGGTGCGGACTTGCCGTGGCAGGCACGGCCATGCAGGCACTCTTCCGAAACCCCATGGCCGACCCCTATATCATCGGCACATCGTCGGGCGGAGCACTCGGAGCTACACTCGCAATCGTCTTCTTTGCCGGTACGGGACGCACCGTGCTTGCGTTCGCCGGGGCGATGATCGCAACGTTTACCGTCTACTTCATCGCCCGCAGAGGGGGCAAGATCCCGGTCGAGACGCTCCTGCTCTCCGGTGTCGCCCTCGCGACGCTTCTGTCGGCACTCCTCTCCTTCCTCATGTATACCGCAGGGCGGAGCCTGCACCAGATCATGTTCTGGCTGATGGGAGGGTTCTGGAACATAGCGTGGAACGACGTCGTCGTCGCCATTCCCATCCTGATCGGGGGTGCAGGGATCTACCTCTTCGCACGCGACCTCAATATCCTCGCCTTAAACGAAGAGGACGCAACCCATCTCGGGGTGAACGTCGAGCGAACCAAGCAGATCCTCCTTGCACTGAGCGCGTTCGTGACGGGTATAGCCGTTGCAGTGGCCGGCTCAATCGGGTTCATCGGTCTCATTACCCCGCACGTGATGCGGCTGATCGTTGGGCCCGACCACCGTTTCCTCTTTCCCGCGGCCGCGCTTGCCGGGGCCATCCTCCTCGTATGGGCGGACGCGCTCACGCGAACCTTCACGAGCGACATGCCGGTCGGTATTCTGACCGCCTGTTTCGGCGCACCGTTCTTCATATACCTCCTCCGGAGCCGGATGAAAGCATGAAACCAATTGAGATCATCGATATCGACGTATCTTACGGCGCAAAGAAGATCCTCGAAGCAATCACGTTCCACGCGGACGCAGGCGAGATCCTCGGTATCGTCGGGCCGAACGGGTCCGGGAAGACGACGCTCCTGAAAGCGATGAGCAGAGTCGTCGCCCGGGATAACGGAGAGATCCGGCTTGACGATCAGGATCTGGACTCGCTCGGATACCGCGAACTTGCGCGCCGGGTTGCGGTCGTCCCGCAGGATATCTCGATCGGCTTCGACTATACGGTGCGCGACGTCGTCATGATGGGGAGGCACCCCTACATCGGAAGATTTGCCTCCGAGACGGCCCGGGATCTGGAGATCTGCGACCATGCCATGCATCTTGCAAACGTCGCGCACCTCGCTGGAATGTCAGTGCACGAGATCAGCGGGGGAGAACGCCAGCGGGTGCTCATAGCGCGGGCGCTCGCGCAGGAACCGAAGATCCTGCTGCTCGACGAAGCAACCTCGAACCTCGACGTCAGCCACCAGGTTGAGATCCTCAACATCATCCGTGATCTCGCGGGTGAGATCACGGTCGTAAGCGTCTTTCACGACCTGAACCTTGCCGCATACTACTGTGACCGGCTCCTGCTTCTCAAAGACCGGAAGGTCTACGCCGCAGGAGCGCCCGGGGAGGTCCTGACCCGTGAGAATATCCGCGAGGTCTTCGGGATGGAGATGCTCGTCAAACCGCACCCGCTGACGGGGAGACCGTACGTCCTGCCGGTCTATATGCACCAGCCGGGTGCGGGGGCAAACCGGCGGGTGCACGTCGTCTGCGGCGGAGGAACGGGCTCCGACATCCTCCATCTACTCCACGGCGCGGGTTTCACGGTCACCTGCGGTGTCTTAAATGTCCTCGACACGGACTACGGGACAGCCATGCACCTCGGTCTTCCCTGCGTTGCAGAGCCCCCGTTTCACGGCATCACCCCAGAATCGCTCGCGGGCCTCAGGGCGTGCCTGGACGGCGCAGACACCATCATCGTTACGGCAATGCCGATAGGCAGGGGGAACCTCGACAATCTCCGGGTGCTGCTCGATTATCCGACAAAACCCGTAGTCTTCTACGCACGAGACTGCACCAGCCGGATGGAGGATTACACCGGGGGCGAGTTCGGGGCGATGCTGGCGAACCTGGAGGCGCGCGGGGCGCTCCGGGTCGAAGGGGCGGAGGAACTTCTTGCCCGCCTCTCGCAGGACGGCTCCGATCGGGATTGAGCCCCCGACCGCGCACCCCAGGACATAATTCCCGCCAATACGCGCCGGATCGTTTTGGGAAGAAGAGGTGGGAGAACTGCGACCGGCAAGCGTTTTTGTGCCGCATCGCGAACTCGATTTGTAAATTATTATTACCTCAACGCAAGTGTACTTAGTAATGCGAACCACGCGCCTGATACTTTCTGTTGCATCGCTCGCCGTGCTGCTCCTGCTCACCGGGACGGCCGGTGCGGCACCCATAGACAGCGGCGAACGATGCGTGGAAGTGACCGAAGACTCCGGGAAGACAGTCCTCATCCGGGGAGAACCGCAGAGAATCGTCTCGCTCGCGCCTTCCAACACCGAGATCCTGTATGCCCTCGGGCTTGAGGACCGCATCGTCGCCGTCACCGAACGCTGCGACTATCCACCGGCAACAACCGAAAAACCGAAAGTAGGCGGTTTTAGCACCGTCAACATCGAGAAGGTGATCGCTATGGAGCCCGACCTGATCTTCACCACGCCCGCCAACACCGACGAAGTCATCGACCGCCTGCGAACCCTGGGGATGACCGTTGTCACCCTCGACCCGCAGACGATCGACGGTGTCCTGCACGACATCGAACTTGCCGGAAGGGCAACCGGGCAGGAAGAGCAGGCGTCAATACTCATCGAAGGACTCCGGGCGCGCATGGGAGTTGTTGCCGAAGAGGCAGCTGAGACCCGGGACGAACAGCCGTCCGTCGCCCATGTCATCTGGCACGACCCGCTCTGGGTCTGCGGGCAGGGGACGTTCCAGAACGAGGTGATCACAATTGCCGGCGGAACCAATGCGTTCGGCTCGGTTGACGGCTGGAGCATCGTCAGCCTCGAAGAATTCGTCACCACGAATCCTGACTACATCCTGGTCAGTTCGGGCAGCGGTATGGACCGGGACGGATACGACGCCATCTACAACTACATCATAAACGAGCCCCGCCTGCAGAGGCTCGATGCGGTCAGGAACGACCGCGTCTACGTCATCGATGCTGACATCGTCAGCCGGGGGAGCCCGCGGATCGTGGATGCGCTGGAAGAAGTGGCGGACTACATCCATCCGGACACCACCGGGGAGGGTACGCCGGAGGCAACCGGAGCTGTCCAGTCACCGGGGTTCGGCGCGATCACACTCATTTGCGCATTATCCGCAGCAGTCCTGCTCCTGCAAAAGAGGTAGGCCGGGACGTGCACGATATCGGCTGCTCCACCTGCTGCCTGATGGACCGGACACTCGAGGAGGCGCTCGGTCTCATCTCCAGCCGTACGAACCTCGCGGAGATCCTCTCCGACGGCCCCCACTGCCTCTTCCGGTTTGAAGAGGTCTGCCGTTCGTTCAATCTCCACTACACCGTCCATGCACCGGTCGCCGATATCAACATCGCGTCCGAGAACGAGTACCTTCGAAGAGCGGCTGTCAGGGTTCTCGGCGATCTCGCAGCGGTCTGCGACCGGATCGGTGCCGAACGGCTGGTCGTTCACCCGGGACACATCTGGGGAGAAGAGATGCTGAGCGCGGCCGAGCGAGCCCTTGATCGGTCGCTCGACGACCTCGCCACGGTTCAGCAGGAAGTGAACGTCCGGTTCGCCGTCGAGAACATGGGTGCGTGGCAGATCTGCTTCTTCAGGTCGCCGGGGTTCCTCGACCGCCTCGCCGACCGGAACCTCGGCTTCGCCCTCGACGTGGGGCATGCCCACACAAACGGCAACCTGGAGGCGTTCCTGGAACGCGGAGAAGCAATCCACGTTCACCTGCACGACAACTGCAAAATCCAGGACGAACACCTGGCCTGCGGCGACGGCAACATCGATTTTCGCCGCGTGATGGCGGCTCTCCCACCGGGCGCCACGAAGGTCGTCGAGCCGAACTCGTTTCAGGACTATGAACGAAGCCTCGGACACCTGGGGAAGGTCATTTCCTGGCCTTGTTGAAATGCTTCACACAACCTCCAGACAACACCCGGTTGCCAATCAGAGGCTGGTGGTGTGACTTCGCGTGAGCCATGTATGGACAATTCAGGGAGAGGTTCAATCAGAAGAGGGATTTAACAAAGCCTATTTCCTGAACGATCACGGCTCGCGCCCGATCAGCCGCTTCACCGCCGCGAGGAACTCCCGAAACTGCTTCGAGACCTCCGGGCCGGGTGAGCCCGGGTAGGCGTTTGCACCGCGGACGACGGTGCTCCACCCGCCCATATCCACCCGCAGGTGCCAGTAGGTGACGTCGCAGCAGGAGTGGGCGGAGACGTACTCCGGCTCCCACTCACGGACGCCGAGCCGGTCGACGACTTGCCGGAACCGCGCCCACTCCCCCTCCGCGGGTGATGCCTCCATCACCATCCCCGAATAGCCGCCGGCACTCGCCCACTCGTAGAGGAGCCGGCCTTCCACGAGCCTGACGTAGAGGGACGGCCCGGCGCTCCCACCCAGGTAGAACTCGAACGCCGCCGGAAGGGTATCGTCGCGCATACCAGGTTATACGAGCAGCACGGCCAAATACCCTGCGACCACAAGGCCCATGCAGCAGATCCCGGCGACGTCGGCGCGGCCCGGGGAGAGGTCGCGCATCGGCGTCCGCCTGCCGGAGCGGTAGCCGCGGAGGTCGATGGTCAGCCCGAGGATCGTGGCCTTCCCGAGCGAGTTCGAGACCAGGGGGATGATGATGGGAAAGAGCCCTCGTATCTTTCCAGCAAGGCCTTTTCCGGGGTTGTAGGCGCGGGCAAGCTGCGCTTCATGAATCCGCTTCCCCTCGAGCTGCAGGCTCGGGATGAACCGGAGCGCGATCAAGAACATGAGGGTGTAGTCGACCGGCATCCTGAGGCGGTCCATGACGTGGACGAGATCGCGCGGCTGGGTCGATATGACCAGGAGCTGGAACGCAAAGAGCATCGCGGCGAACCGGAGCGACATCGCGAGCGCGAGGTCGATCGCCCCCGCTGTTACGGGGAACGCCCCGCCGATGACCGGGACCGACTGCGGAACCAGGTAACCGATGATCTCCCCGCTCCTGATGGTGAGGATGGTGAGGGCGAGCAGGCTCACCGCGAGCATGAGCAGCAGCGGAACCTGGCGGAGGAGATCGCGGGCGAGCCCGCTCGCGACCGCTATAACCACGACCGCACCGGCAAGGACCGCGAGCATCGCGGTATCGCTCGTCAACACCGCAAGGGCTACGACGACGATCGCAAAGATCAGTTTGGTGAGCGGGTGGAGGCGGTGAAAGGCGCTCTCCCGGGTGACGTACTGCATGATTTCAGACATGGTTCTTCCTCGAAAGTTCCGCTGTTATCGACAATTCTTCCCTGTTCCATCCTGACGATGCGATCCGCATACTCCGTTCCAAGACGCATATCGTGCGTCACCATGACGATCGTGTGGCCGTCCTGCCGCAGGCGGCTGAGGACATCCATGACCCTCCCCGATTCGCAGGCGTCGAGCCCGGTCGTGGGCTCGTCGAGCACGATGACCCTCGGTTTCATGGCGACAATGCAGGCAATCGCCAGGCGCTGCCGCTCGCCCCGCGAGAGCGAGCGCGGGTAGGCCGTCTTCCGGTGGAGGAGACCGACCTCGCGGAGGGCCGCGTCGACCGGCTCCTCCGAAGCGCCGGGGTCGATGTTTTTGAGACCGAACGCCACCTCGTCCGCCACAGTCTCCGCAAAGAGCATGGTGTCCGGGTTCTGGAAGACGAGGCCAACGTGGCGCGCGAGCTCGGCTATCGGAACGGTTGCGGCGTCGAGTCCGTCGACGGTGACGCTGCCTTCGGTTGGACGAAGCAGCCCGTTGAAGTGCTTGACGAGCGTCGTCTTCCCGGACCCGTTCTCCCCGGCCACGGCCACGATCTCTCCGGAAGCGACCTCGAGGTCGAGGCCCTGTATGGCCACAACCCCGTCGTAGCGGTGGACGAGCCCCCGGACGGATATGACGGGGACTCCCTCTCCTGGGAGGGGGGCCGCCGGGCCGGGAGGCCGGGCAGCGCCGGTCGCCGGGTGCTCCTGGACGGACTCCTGCATCATCTCCGCAGGCACCCCGGTCCTTGCGATCGCTCCATCTTTGACGACGACCATCCTGTCCGCGATGGCGGCGAGCTCGCCGATCTTCTGCTCGACGATGAGCACGCCGGTACCTTCGCCGGAGAGCCGCCGGAGAAGGGCGGATACCGCAGCCGTCGATTCCGCGTCCAGTTCGGCGGTGGGTTCGTCGAGGATCAGGACCTTCGTTCCGAGCGCGATGGTTGCGGCGATGGCAACCCGCTGCTTCTGTCCTCCGGAGAGGGTGTGCGGGGCACGGTCTGCGAGATCGGCGATCCCGGTCGCCTCCATCACCGCGCGGAGCCGCTGCTGCATCTCCTCACGGGAGAGGCCGAGGTTCTCAAGCCCGGAGGCGACCTCCTCCTCGACGGTCGTGAAGATGAGCTGGGCTTCGGCGTCGTCGAAGACCACGCCGACATCTCTCCCGATCTCGCCCATGTTCCGGTAGTCCCGGACGCTCTTTCCGAGGATGGTGATCGCACCCCCGAGCGTGCCGCCGTACTCGTGGTGGAGGATGCCGGACGCCGCAAGGCAGAGCGTCGTCTTGCCCGCCCCGGTGGGACCGGTGGCGAAGACGATCTCCCCCTTCCGGAGTTCGAGACTGATCCCATTGAGCGCTGGCGTCTCCGAACCGGGGTAGGTGTAGGAGACCCCCCGAAGGGAAAGGGCGATCTCCCCCCCGGTCTCAGGACTCATCGACCGGCCTCGCATCCCGTCCCGGGGCCTTCTCTCGGGTTCCTCGCATCAGTGCCCGCGATGCGGGCATCTCGAGCGCCTGCGCGACGGCGGCGTTGACCGTAGCCGTGATCAGTACGATCGGCACGGTGACCGCGAGGAACGCCTCGAGCGTTCCGAACTTCCCAAGGACCGTTGGAGCCACGGCAAGGATGGAGATGACGATGAACGAGAATCCGCTCGCAAAGGTGGCAACAAGGGTCGTCACCGCCGGGGCGAGCACGAACCGGTCTCTCAGCACCAGGTAGGTCCCAAGACAGACGACCGCCCCGATGGGTTCGCTGATGAGGTTCGCGGGCGGGAAGATCGAGTGGCTGAGAAGCGCGCAGACGACGCCCGCCACGACGCCAATCCCGAGCGCCTCGCGGAACGTGGGCGCGATGAGGATGATGGCGAGGCTGTAGAAGGCGATCACGAGGTTCGATACGATGGGGCCGGGGATCAGGAGGGACATGTACCTGATGATGGCCCCTATGGCAAGGAGTATGCCGACAATTGCAATATCTCTCGATTTCATGGTATCGATTTCATACTATTGAGGTTCGACGAGCGTTCAGACGGAACGTGTGTAGCGGGACGGAGGCCGGTGTGACCGGACGACTCTGACCAAACTACACATCATTGTACAAAATAGTACATTATTGGATATATATTTATGGGGTGGAGACCCCGTCCCGGGAAGGTCAGCGCCGCAGGAAGATGATCGCCGCAGCAACCGCCGCGCCGGCCGTCATGAGGACGGCGAGGGGAGGCGCTGCTGACGTGGGCTCAGGATCGGGCGTCGTTGCCGGCACCGTCGCCGTCGGCGTCTCCGTCTCCGCGGGCGAGGTGGCGGACACGGCGGTCCCCGTAGCCGGGGTTCTCTGAGGCACCCCGAAGGTGACGGGGATGGTCGTGTACCCATGCCCCGAGAGGTTCCGGCGGTCTACGGGCGCTTCCACGGCGTAGACGGTGTATGTCCCGGGATCGAGCCCGGCCTCACCCGTCCTCCAGCGGTAGGTCCAGCGGTCGTCGGCACCGACCGTCACCCTCGTGAAACTCCCCCCGTCTCCAGAACGGACGGCCGTATGCGGATCGTCAAGCCGCCCGCCGGCGGCCGGGAGGTTCGGGCCGGTCACGAAGAGGTAGACGGTATCGCTCCCCGTGCTCGTTCCCGTGAGCGTCAACTCGCTTCCCGGGTACACCGCGACGGCAAGGACCTCCGGAACGGCGGCAAGGGCGAGGAGGAGAAGAGCACCCGTAATAGCCAAAATTCGAACGGAGATGCGGTTCATAGCCATCCGATCGACCCGGGAGAAGATGAACCTGATCAACGTCAGAGGGGGACGGCATGCCGGCCGCCGGCATACGCCTCCACAAGATGCCGGGTGCTCGCCTTCGCTCCGCCGCCGGCGGGCTCGAAGTGGGGCCCGTCGAGGGCAGCAACGATCGCCCCGATCGCCCCTGCATGCGACCGGCCGTAACCGCCTTCGAGCACAAGGGCGAGCGCCGCAGGCGTCGCGTCCACGAGCATCCCGGCCAGTGCCCCGAAGTCTTCGGGCAAAAGACGAATCGAACCGAGCGGGTCGTCAAAGAGCGCGTCCTGGCCTGCCGAGACCACCACGACGTCCGGGTCGAACCGCCGGAGCACCGGGACAAAGACCTCGTCAAAGACCAGGGTGTAGTCGGCGCCGGTCGAACCCCCTTCGAGAGGCGCGTTGACGGTATACCCCGCACCCGGCCCGGCACCCCGCTCCTCCGGCCACCCGGTGCCGGGGAAGATCCCCGCCAGGTGAACCGAACAGTAGAGCACTCGATCGGAGGTGTAGAACGCTGCCTGAGTGCCGTTCCCATGGTGCAGATCCCAGTCCACAACCGCCACCCGGTCGACCGATAGAAGCGCCTTCGCCGTCGCAACGGCGACGTTGTTGAAGAGGCAGAATCCCATCGCCCGGTCTGGTATGGCATGGTGCCCCGGCGGGCGAACGAGAGCAAAACAGTGCTCGCCTGCTAGCGCCCGCTCCACCGCCTGCCATGCGGCTCCGACCGCATACAGCACCGCGTCGAACGAGCGGGAGGTGACATAGGTGTCGGGGTCGAGGTAACAGGCCCGGCCCGGGGGGCACTCCCGGCAGAACATGCGGATCGAGTCGATATGCCGCGGCGTGTGCACCAGCGCCAGGTCTTTTGGCGTCGCCCGCTCCGGGGCGATGCGGCGGGCATCGACCGGCACCCCCGCGAGAGCGGCGTCGAGGCGTGCCTGCGACTCGGGGTGGCCGGGCGCGTCGTGGGCCGAGAAGAGATCCCCCGTCACGACCGAATAGGGCATGGTGCTCGATGGTGGGTTGGCGGCTCCGGATATGAATCTTGTCGGCGGGGGGCGGAGCGTCCTGCCGGCAGAAAGTATTTGACGAGTGAGATGGAATCATCGACAGAGAGAGCCCGGAACGCTTGCAGGGTAAAGGGGCGCGTCGGGAGAGTTGGAGGAGTAAGATGCCGAGAGTATCGAATATCGAACTGTTGCGAAAGCGAGAGCAACCCACCTTATCGATCCGCACCAGGGCAAAGGTCGAAGATCTGCCCGTGCTGATCGGTGAGGGTTACAGCAGAATGGCTGATTACCTGAAGGAACTCGGGGAACTACTCTCTGACGTACCATATGTGGCATACCACAACATGGACATGCAGGATCTCGATGTGGAGATGGGGTTTCCCGTATCGAAGATACTCCCGGAGAAGGGAAAGATCCAATCGGGCTCCATCCCGGAAAGCAACGTCGTCTTCTGCATGCATCGCGGCGCATATAGAGAGATGGCGTCGACATACGAGGAGATGGCGGACTGGATAGAGAAGAACGGGCTTACGCCTGCCGGCACCGCCTACGAATACTATTACAACGGGCCCGAGTATCCGGAGAGCGAACTGTTGACGATGATCGTCATGCCGGTGCTGTAAGCCTCCCGGAGACCTCCTTCCACCCGGTTACACCATCTGGTACCAGTAGGTTTCGGCCCTTCCCGGCCGGAACCGGGTGCGCATTTATACGAGGAGAACAGTAATGGGAGTGCATGCCTTCGCCGGGCGTGACCTCCCCCTCGTGCATCTACGCCTGCACCCGGTTCCGGGTAAGGAGGACGACGCTCCTTCCCCGTGAGGCATACCTGCGGATCATGCGGATGAGCATACCGGAGGTGATCGGCTACCTCAGCCGGCAGGAAGAATACCGGCAGCATGTCCTGGATCTCGCGCACGACTTTTCCGGTGCCCAGCTCATCGAAGAGGTGGTAAACCGCAGCCTGGCCCGGTCGTTCCGCCACGCCATGGCGACCGCTCCCGGCGACCTGCATACCCTGACCGGAGAATACCTCAACCGGTGGGATATCGCAAACGTCATGGCGATCCTGCGGGGCACGGTTCACGACATACCACGGCACCAGATCCGCGATCTCCTCGTCCCGGCGGGTGAACTCGACGCTGCGCTTCTCGACCGTCTCCTCAGTTTCACGAACTGCGGCGAGGCTATCGAGGCGCTCCAGGGCTGGCGCCTCTACCCGGTTCTTGCGGAGTACTACCGGGTCTGCGGTGAGAGGGGTGCCTTCTCCCGGATCGAGAACGACCTTTACCGGAAATACTACGCCGACCTGCTCGGTCTTGCCACAACCGGGTGCAGCGGGTGCCGGGAGTTGATTGCGTACCTCCGGTTCGAGATCGACATCACCAACATGAGAAACCTCCTCCGGCTCCACTGCGCAGAAGAGGCGTGTGATCTCGCGACCATCGACCGGACGATGATCCCCGGCGGCCGTATCCCCATCGCCCTCTTCCGAAGGCTTTACGGCATCGAGGCGGAAGGGGAGTTTGTCAGCGTCTTCCTCGAGACCAACATCGTCCCGGTTCTCGCCCAGGCGGTGCGCGAACTCAGGCAGGATCCGGATTTCTCGAGCATCGATGCCGCAGAACTGGTCTGGCAGCGATGGCACCGGCGCAGGCGGCCAGTGCACGAGGTCGAGATGGCAGTCACCCGCGTCAGGCTCCACCAGTTAGAAGCCCTCTCCCGGCGGCACCCGTTCTCGGTTCTGCCGGTGCTTGCCTACCTTGAGCGGAAGAAGTACGAGGTCGCGAACCTGCGGGCAATCGCGCGGGGGAAAGCATTCGATCTCGCGCCCGAGCGAATATGGCAGTACATCGTCCTGTAGGAGTGCATCATGCCGGTCGACGATATCAAACCCACCAGGGCCGGGCTCCTGATCGTCAGGCGGCGGCTGGCACTCGCAGAGCGGGTGCACCGGCTCTTATCGATGAAACTCGACGGCATGATGCTTGAACTGGTCAGGCTCACCGAAGAGGCCGCAGAAGAGCGCCGGACACTCGAGGAGAAGTATACCGGGGCACGGGAGATGGTGGCGGTCGCCGCCATGATGGAAGGTGCGACGGGCGTGCTCCTTGCAGCGCTCTCGGTGGAGGCTGATCCGTCCTATATGGCCGGGCACAGGAACATATTTGGAGTGCGGCTCCCGGACCTCGAACCGGTGATGGTGAGAAAGACGCTCGACCAGCGGGGTTACGGCATCCTCGGGACATCGTCGGTCATCGATGACGCAGCCGACGCCTACGAGGAACTCCTTATGGCGATCATCGCAACCGCCGAACGCGAAGGAGGGGTCAGGCAACTCCTCAACGATATCGAGAAGACCCGGCGGAGGGTGAACGCGCTGGAGTTCAAGGTCATCCCGGAACTCACGGAGCTGCGCCGGTTCATCGAAGACCAGCGCGACGAGGTGGAACGGCAGGAATGGACGCGGCTCCGGCGCATCAAAAAGATAAAAGCAAAGAGGACGGGGGGGCTTTAGAGGTCGGCGGCCTGCTGCCGTGCAAGGCACGCGATCGCGGCGTCCACGATAGTGCCGAGGGCGTCCACGCCGAAGGTCTCGGACGAGAGGACGATGTCGTATGGCGAGAGGTCGTCGATCTCGATACCGTAGTAGTTCCGGTAGCGGGTGGCCTCCGATCGCTGCCGGTTCTCGGTATAGGCCCGGGCTCCCTCTTCGTCCATCTCATCGCGCCCCGCGATACGCTTTGCCCGGCAGGAGAGCGATGCGGAAAGCCAGATACGGAGATCGGCGTTCTCGATCATCCTGCCCGAGAGCCTGCCCTCGATGATGATATCGTCGGCGGCTTCACCGATCTCTTTCTGCCGGGCGTCGATCATCCGGTCGACCGAAGGATCGCTCTCCGCGAACTTCCCGAACTCGGCGAGTTCCATGCCGTGCTCCTTCGCGAGCTGGCGGAAGACCTCTCCCGCGGAGATGAGGTCGAGCCCGTGCTTCCCGGCAAGGTAGCGAGCGAGCGACGTGGTGCCGCTCCCCGGCGGCCCGCTGAGAGTGATCCGCATCAGAGCCCCCCGATGTTGAGAGACTTCCGGATCACCTGGCTGACGGTCAGCGAGCAGAGCATGTACCAGAGAATCCACGCAGGGACGATCCAGAACGCAACGCCCGAGAGGCTGACCGCACCGAGGAAGGGCATCACGATCCCGGTCTCAATGGCGGCCGGTGCGCCGATCTCGGGAAGCCGCAGGAGAAGCCAGAAGAAAATCGGCACGGAGAGCACCAGGATGATCGCCATCGGCGTAAACTGCTGCCGGGAGATGTCGAGCTGGTCCTGCATCATCCGCTCCTGTCTTCCCTGGAGTTTCTTGACCCTCTTTTCGTCCCCGGAGAGCTGGGCCTCCCTGAACTCCTTCTGGAAGACCTTCATCTTCGCCTGCGTCTCCTGCATCTTCTCGTAGTCGATGGTGTACTTCTGGACGAGCGAGGAGTAGAGACCCGTGATGCTCGAGAGGATCAGGATCATGACAAAGAACGGCACCCCGAGGGTGTCGATGAAGGGGCCCAGCACTACATCCATCGCCGAACCGACCGTCACCCGTATCCACTCGACGCTGTACGAGAGCATCACGAGCATGGTAAAGAGGAGGGCGATCGTCGGGCCGTGCTTCTTCAGGTCGACCATATCAGGTTACCTCAGCACACTCACCAGGTCGTCGATGCCCTGCTCGAGCAGGAAGTTCTCGTTCCGGACGATCTTGATGGTGCAGCCGGTATACATCGCGTATGCCGCGCTGACCGCGCGGTTGAACTCCTGGTGTTCGGCAATCGAACGGAACCCCTCCATGTCGCGGGCTCTCGAGGCGTCGCCGAGCCGGCGCATCAGGATCTGGTCGGGGTCGGTCTCCACCAGCACGACGATATCGGGCATCAACTCGCGGAGCACCCATTCGGGCAGCCCCGCAAGGAACCCCGTCGGGGTCTTGACGCTGCTGTGCGTGTCGATGATGATGTTTGCATCCCCGCCCATCGCGGCGATTCCCGAGGCGGCCGCCTGCTGAAGGCGTTTCTGAACGTCCTTCTCGAGCTTGCGCATCTCGTCGCGATCCGCGGCCAGATTCTCCTTTTTGGCCACCTCAAACATGAACGTGCCGAAGTTGACAGTCTTATACTCAACACCTTCGGCCGCCAGCTTCTCCATCGCACCATTGATGACGGTGGTCTTTCCGACACCGGGAACCCCCGTCACGACAACTTTCTTTCCCAACTTTATCACTCCCGTTAGGGTATCATTTGCTGTTAAGATAAATCCGTGCCTGAAAGAGTAATGCCTTTCGGAATTGCTTCAAGCCCGGATGGTTCCGGGTAGAAAATGGGTTCTGTGCGGTTTTGGGGAAGAATGAGATTGGAAGGAGTTTTTCTCCAAGAGTAACTTCTCCGGCCTGACCTCCGGGTCAGACCCAACCCATTCTTAGTCGAAAAAGGTGCTGAGGCACCTTTTTCTCCAAGAGTAACTTCTCCGGCCTGACCTCCGGGTCAGAC
>NZ_VCYI01000025.1 GCF_030464365.1 Methanoculleus methanifontis
GAACTAAAGGCACGAAAATACTGGTACCAGGTCAAAGAGATCAAGATCAAAGTGATCCTCCATAACCTAACGAAGGCAGTACAAACAGTCGTGATTGTCGTTGTCTGGAAGGAATTCAACAGAGCCATTATAGCCGTTTTGTAATGGGCTCACGGTTCCCGCCGACTGCAGCCGGTATGCTTGTGCCGTACTCCTGGCAGACCGGAGACCGAACGGCAGGGCGAAGACGCACTGTCCTTCTACCTCACATTCCTCCGGCGGGGTGTAACAATGCACCGGAAACATCGTATGGAACAGTGACTCATCCAGTCTCTCTGGGCTCACCCCCGCCGAGCACCCTCACGATCACCGCCACCACCCCGCCCACAACCCCGCCGGCCCCGGCGCTGATCGTCAAAACCCTCCTCTCCTCCCCGGCCTTTTCCGCCCGCCACCCCTCCAGCGCCCGGATCCGCGCCATCCGTTGCCCGCACCGGTTCAAATAACAACGCTCATCGTCCGTGAACCGATAATCTCTCACCAGGAGAGATTAACGAATGCCCCGCGCCGTTGGAGAGTGAAAAAATGCTCCTTTTTACGAGGGGCCAGTTGTGTGATTAACTTCAACCACTTCATCTGTGTCCTGCCTCTGGCATTTGAGAGTGATTGAGATGGAATCTGACGAAGTCAAACTGGAAATTGCAGTGCTGCTTGAGAAGGTAATTTGATGAGATGTTCCGAACTTTTCGACCAGTTGAATGAGCTTGATGAACACCCGCGCATTGAAGCAAAAACCGCACGTGAAGTCAGTGCATCGGTCATGGAGACGATATGTGCTTATGCCAACGAGCCGGGGCTTTCCGGGGGCTTCCTCCTGCTGGGCATCCGTGAATGCGAGGAGCCCCGGGATCGGAAGTACTGCGTTGTAGGTATCGAGAATCCCGATAAAATTCAGCATGATATTGCCGAACAATGTGCTTCTCGTTTTAATCGGGTGCTTCGCCCCGAATGCTTTGTCGAAACGATTGAAGGCAAAGCAGTTGTCGGCATCTTCATACCCGAGGCTCAAGCAGGAGATAAGCCGATTTTCTTCAAGAAAGTAGGGTTGCCAAAAGGTGCTTTCCGTCGGATCGGTTCGACGAATCAGCAGTGCACCGACGATGACCTTCAGGTGTTCTATCAGGAGAGGGGGGTGCGTCCGTATGATGAAACAATCGTTGCCGATGCGACGCTTGATGATCTGGACGGCGACGCCATTGCTGAGTATCGTCGTGTTCGCATCGGCGTTGACCCTGATGCGGAGGAACTCCGCTGGAGCAACGCTGAGCTTCTTGAGTCGCTCCACTGCGTCAAGATGAGTGAAGACACGCTTCGGCCGACTGTTGCCGGCCTCATTCTGTTCGGATCGAAAAAAGCGCTCCGTAAGTTTTTCCCGATGACGCGTCTGGATTACCTCCGCGTTCCCGGGCGCGATTGGATCGAAGACCCGAATCACCCCTTTGAAGCAATTGAGATGCGTGAGTCACTGTTCCATCTGTTAACGCGAGGGCAGGCAGCGATCATGGATGATATTCCCCGTGCGTTCACCTTTACGTCCGACGGTCTCATGCGGCAGGAGGAGCCTCGCATCCCACCGCGAGTCATCCGTGAGGCGCTGGTCAATGCTCTGATGCACAGAAGTTACCTCATCCATAGTCCGGTGCAGGTTATCCGATATGCAAACCGGCTTGAGATACGAAATCCCGGGCACTCCCTTAAGCCGATTGAGACGCTTGGTGAACCGGGCTCAAAACCGCGCAACCCGACGATCGCCGGTGTCCTGCACGAGACGAAGTTTGCAGAGAGTAAGGGGAGTGGAATCCGGGTCATGCGTCAGCTTATGAAGAGTGCACGTCTCTCGCCACCGACCTTTGAATCTGAGCGCGAGCAGGATCTCTTCACGGCAACCTTCCTCATGCACCATTTCCTCGATCAGCAGGATATCCAGTGGCTTGAGCATTTTAAGGATGCAAACCTCAGCACTGATGAGGCACAGATACTGATTCATGCTCGGGAGATCGGTTCCGTCAATAATGCTACTTGCCGGGATTATACGGGTCTTGACACGCTGACGGCAAGTGGAACGCTACGACGGCTCCGAGACCTGGGGCTGCTCGTGCAGCACTCCCACGCATCGGCGACGTATTATACTCCTACCCGGCGGCTGCTCCATCCGGGGGAAGAGGAAAAGAAGACAGTTGAAGGAGGGGGAGCCATTGGAGGAGGTCACCCTGTGTCTGAGGGCTTACCTACCATGCCTGAGGGCTTACCTACCATGCCTGAGGGCTTACCTACCATGCCTGAGGGCTTACCTGCCTACTTACCTGCCAAGCTTGCGGAGGCTATCCGAAACCTCGGGCAGAGAAGTCCGCCGGGGCAGGTTCAGCAGGTTATCACCGAACTCTGCAGCATCCGGGCGTATACGGCCGATGAACTCGCGGTGCTCCTCCGGAGAAACAAAAAGTGGGTGTTCCGGAGTTATCTCTCTCCTCTACTTCGCGCTGGAACTCTTGAGTATACGATTCCCGAAAATCCCCGGCACCCGATGCAGGCGTACCGAACGAAGATGTGAGAGGAGCTGAGCGCGGGAAGCAGCCGGCTGCGTTGCGAAGCCGCGTTGGGTGCGTGAACACGTCAGAACCCTGAGTTGTCAGGACGAAGTCACCCATACCACCGTATGAGCGCCGTTGGTGGATAAGGAGAGAGGAACCACCTTTTTCAGGTGGTCGATGGACACGATTATCTCATCGTGGGGACTTTTGCTGGAGAGAGAGGTGCTACCTTGGAATATGTATTGCGCAAACCCGCCTCTCTCCCCCAGCAGGAAAATTATATGACCTAAATAGCCTGTATCTCCCCTCAGATCGAAGAGACTATATCACATCCCACATATAGTCCCGGATAGAATCATGGATCGGTTGATCAGAACCATCGTGTTCGAGCACAAAAACAAGCGCATCCATCTCACCGAGATCGAGAGCGCCCTCAAAGAGCGCGGGATCAACCTGTTTGCCGATCAATCAAGGCAGCACAAATTCATCAAAACGGTCGATACCTTCATCGCACGCGGCATCCTGGAGCCGCTGAAGGGTGCACAGCCGCTCCAGCAGTACGGGGGGCTCCCCGATAGATACACCATCCGCCGGGACGTGATCGCCGGTGTCGGCGCCCCCCTCTCGCCGGAGCACCGGAACGAACTCGTCTCCCTCTCCCCGCCGATCAACATTGACTATTATGCGACCCATGGCGACGAGTATCTCAGAGACCGCAACCACATCCTGAGGATCAACGACCTCATTCTTCGCCGCGGGGAGTGCGAGGTCCTGACCGTCAACGAGCGTTCATACGAACTCTTCGGCGACGAAAAAGCGCTCGCCATGCCGGATGAGGCTTCGGTCAAGGGTGCCCTTATCCTCAGGAACCTGCGTCTTACCCTTGTGGACATCCGGGCAAAGCAGGTCTATGAACCCTTCTTCTGGATCGAGAAGGATTTCTTGAACCTGCAGGGGAAGGCGGAGAGAACCGTCCTGATCGTCGAGAACAAGGATACCTTCTGGACGCTGCAACAGGCGGTGATGGACGGCGTGCTCGCCGGCATTCACCTGGTCATCTACGGGGAGGGAAATGCAATCCTGAAGAAGTTTGAGTACATCGAGACGGTCGGCGGGGTGCCGGATGACCGCTACCGCTACTTCGGCGATATCGATCGGGAGGGAATCTCCATCTATAACCGGCTCCGCGCACGCTACCCGGAGTACGACATACGGCCGGCTACCGCCCTCTACGCCTTCATCCTGCAGAAGGCCGGACCCGCAGGAGCACGCCCCCTGCGGCGGCCGCAGCGGGCCGGCACCCTCTCCCCCTTCCTCGACTTCTTTGATGCAGAGACTGGAGACGCTATCAGGCAGATCGTCACAGCAGAACGGTACCTCCCGCAGGAGGTCCTCAACGCCACCGATCTATCGAGGTTTGGAGATGGCGGACTCACTTCGGCGCTTTAAGGAGATCAACGAGCGGATGGAGCATCTTAAATGCTTTTACCCGTTCTTCGAGGCCTATACCTCTCGTCCCGTGCAAGCCCTGGACTATGACGCCCCCTACCTCGCGCTGGACGTGCTGACCCTGCTCATCGAGATGGGCAGGCTCCAGGGCCGTGTTCTCAAGTCCGATGAGATCCGGGCGCACATCGAAGCAACGATGAAGGGGATTCACCCGGACCGGGAGTTCGATTACCGGGAAGTGACGCGAACCGTGCTCGGCTTCCTTGAAACAAATACCCGGAATGAGCTCTACTGCTTCCGGTACCAGGACCCGGTTCGGGGAAGACCCGTCAACCACTACGTTCACCTGATCGAGTATGATGTGACCGAAGACGGCTACCGGATCACCGATGAAGGCCTCGAGTTCATGATCAGCATCAAGGAACTCCCCGAAGAGTCCAGAATCACGGTTGCCCTCATTCTCTTTAAGAAACAGATCGAGAGCGGCTCTTTTAGAAACGCCCTGGAGACGGTGAGGAACCTCAACCTCCAAGTACTCCGCAAGAAAGGAAAGAAACAGGCACTGCTTGACAGGATGAGGTACGGCGACCCTGATGTGGCTGAAGGCTTTACCAACTACACGCAGGAAGTGATCTCTCAGATCAAGCAGGAGCAGGAACTCTTCACCCAGGTCCAGGCGACGCTCCGCGACCTCTCGAAGGACCAGGAGAGGATTGCCCGCGCCCCCGAATCGTTCGGGAGGGAAGAGGACTTTATCGCCATCCAGGAACTTGCGACCGAACTTGAGTACGGGTATACCCTCCACAACACCCTCTTGAAAGACTATACCGATCTTCCCTCTGAGTATGAGTGGATCTGCCAGGTCCGCATGAAATCCCTCTTTGACCGGAGGTACCAGTTCCAGGAAGCACTGGAGAACCACATCCGTGCAAACATACCTAACGAGGTGCATATCGTGGAGATGCACCCTCTCCTCCTCCCGAACGTTTCCCGGACGTTTGGCCTCAGTTCGATCTTTGAGCCGCAGAGGATCATCGGGAGGACGGCGGAGAACACGGAGGTGAGGACGAGTGAGGAGTGGGGCGATAGGAAGTCCATCGAGAAGATTGTGGAGGGGCGGCAGGATGAGAACTTTAGGATCTATGCGCAGCTGCTGGTTGACGCGCTGGCGGAGAGTGAAACAATAGATCTGCCGGCCTACCTGAACGTGATCCGCACACGCCTGGGAGATGAGGGGATAGACCACATCGACCTGATCCCCTTCCTGATCGAGCTGAACAAAGGTATCAGGGACGGTGAGGCATACGAGGCTATCTTCGACCTTCACCCGTCGCAAGGCCAGAATGAGCCGGTGGTAGAAGCCCTGCTTTCTGCCGCCGCCCGGAGCGGGGGCGAGTTTCATCGAATCCGGGTGATCTCCCGGCCGGAAAGGCGGGTCTTGATCAGGGAAGAAGAGGACGTGTATCTCTCTTATCTTACGTTTATCGGGGAACGATTGCATGAAATTTGACCGGGAGAACCTTGGGACCGCCCTGGAGATGCTTCACTGCATGCTGGCGGAAGGCTCGATTGCACGCAAAGATCACCCAAAGGAGTTCCTGCGCTACGACCAGGAGGCTGAGGTGAGGGAGGCGCTGGAGTTCTGTGCTGAGAAGCACGGCCTGCTTGTCTGCAGGTACAACGATGCCCTGTACCTGAGCCCCGGTGTACAGAATCGGGTCTTTGGACTATCAAACGCCGAGATCCGGAGCAGCCTTGGGAGGGGGTTCAACAACCCCGGGATGTACACTGTCTTCTTCATCATACACGTCCTGATCACCGAGTTCTACCATGAATCCGCGTACGATGCCTACGTGGAGAAGGTGGCAAAGACAAACCTCCTTGCAGCCGTCGAGAAGAAGATTCAGGCCATGGGAGCGATCCAGGATCTTGAGAAGACAGGCGAGGAATACCAGTTCAACTTCAAGATCATCCACGATCTGTGGAGCAGCCTCCCGGCGGTAGAGTTCAAGAAAGACGATCCGGACGAGAAGAAACAGTGGGGCGTCAGCTCAAAGAGCACCCTGATCAACGAGACGATCGCCTTCCTGGAGAAGAACCAGCTCGCGAAAGAGCACGACAATGCCGTCTACCTCACCCCTCGCTGCAAGGCGATCATTCGTGAGGTCTACAGCAACCGCGAGGTGCAGGACGCCATCACACTCTTCATTGATGGGCTTGGCCATCAGGGGGGCGATGGAGATGCCTAAACTGCGGTCAGTGCGGGTAGTAAACGCCCAGTTCAACGAGGGGAGAGGGTTATACCAGGACTTCCGCATGCCATTCTATGGCCGCAATGGCACCTATGAACTGGGCAACGGCATGGGAAAGTCGGTCCTTTTGATGCTCATCCTCCAGTGCGTCCTCCCGAATGCCGCTCCTGACCCGAACAAGCCCTTTAAGTACATGTTTGCCGGAGGCGAACGCAACCGTACGACCCATGTTCTGGCCGAATGGGAACTGGACGAGGTCGTAGATGGGAAAAGATATCTCCTGACGGGATTTTGCGCAAAACGAAAGTCCGATCAGGAAGACGAAGGTGAGAGTGACGAGATCAAGTATTTCTCCTACCTGCACCTGTATGGCGGGCCAAACGACCTCGATATCGATAAGATTCCTCTTTGCAGGGAAGATGGAGCAGATTTCCTCGCCCTGGACTATTCAGAAACCCGAAAGATGCTCCGGGAAAAAGCAAAAGCAGGGTATGATATCTGGATAGCCGAGACCCGGCAGCAGTACCTGGAGCGGCTCAAGGACTACTATCTCATCGAGTCGGAGTGGGAACTCATCAAACTCATCAACCGGCAGGAGAGTTACTTAAAGACCCACTTTCACAGTTTCAGGGATTCAAGGGCATTCGTTGAGGACCTGCTGATCAAGATGATAGACCGGTGCCTCCAGGACAGGCGACGACTCAAATTTCACGGTAGCGACGAAGATCCTGTCGAGAAAGCGCTCGCCGACTCACTATATCAATCCCAGGAGGATCTCAGGAAACTGCAGGAGGAGCAGGCACGCCTGCACGAGTACGAGCACCTCCAGAACGAGATCTCCATCCTCCAGACGGCAAACGGTCACCTCCTCAGATCGTACCGGGCATACGAGGAGGCAAAGCAGCGAGCGGCATCGCAGCATGTCGCGTACGTCGCGGCAATCGCCCAGAAAGAGGAAGAGATCAGGCAACTGCAGGCGCAAATTCTCGAAAAGCGAGCGGCTTGCGAGAGTGTGCATAATGAGAGCGAAAGAACCGGGCTCAAGCTCCAGAATGTACGCCTGAACCTCTCCGGGCAGAGGCTCAAACGGGCGGAAACGGAGAAGGTGGACCATGAACAGACGGTCAATATACTGAAGCACCGGGCCGACTTTGCCCGTGCGGTGAACAAGTACCTCTCGATCAGGGAGCGTGAAGCAGAGATCCGGGAGCGGGAGGAGATCATGCGGAAGATGGAGGAGGAGCACCAGGAACTGTTCGCCCGGCTGCGCCCCCTGGGAAAGACCCTCCATACCCTGGTTGCCGCAGAGAAAGAGCGAGTCAGCGTGGCACTTCTGGCGGGGCAGAGCCAGGCGAAGGAGATCCATGCCGAGAACATGAGCCTCCAGCGGGACCTCGGAGGTGCCAGGAAGCAGGCAGAGGGTATCAGGAAGCGGATCACCGAACTCGAGCGGCAGTCCGTCGAACTGGAGGCCCGGGAGAAAGAACTCGTGCAGAGGCATGAACGGTGCCCGAAAGTCTCCTCCTGGTTCTCCCGCTCCGACCAGATCGAGGCCACAGAAGAGCGGCTTGCTGCCGAAAAAGAGACTTACAGCAGGCTCGCAAGCGAGATCAGCGAGATCGAACGGCGGCTCTCCACGAACCAGGCGCTTGAGCCGGAGCTGGAAAAGGGGATGGCAGATCTGGATCGGGCAATTGAAACCCTTCAGCGGGAGATCGCCAATTATACGGCCGAAAAAGGTTCTGCACGACAGATCGCCGAGATCTATGAGTTGGACGATATTGAGGCCTGTGCCGCACATCTCAAAGCCAGGAGGGAACAGTTGCATGGGATGCTGGCAGGCTACAGGAGCCGTCGTGAGGACCTTGCCCGGGATCTGGAGAACACAGAGACGTACGGCGTCACCTTGAGCGGCGAGTACCTGACTGCTCTTGAGAGATTACAGGAAAAATACCCGACCGCCATAAGCGGCGCCGAACACCTGAAGGGGATCCCCGATGACGAACGGAGAGAGTGCCTGGCCAACGCACCCTGGCTCCCGAAGGCGGTTCTCCTCCTCAAAGGGGATTTCGAGGCAGTCGTCCGCAACCCGATGGCCCTGCCGGCACAGGTCCAGGACGCCGCAATCGTTATCACCAGTATCGACCATCTCCGGGAGAGAAGGCCGCTCTCACTTGGAGATGTCTACATCTCCTCCCGGACGCCCGAACAGTCGCTTGAAGCGCTCGCGAGCGACCGTGCAGCCGAGCACCTCCGAAAAGAGATCCGCACGATCAATGAGGAGATACAGAGGGCCGATGAGGCGTTAGAGGCGATAACCCACGACTTTGACATCGTTCGCCGCTTCATCGACAGGTATCCATCAGCATTTGAGCCGGAAAGGGTGGCCAATCTTCGGGAGCACCTGCAACGGAAAAACGAGAGTGCGGCAAGGCTTGCAGCACTGCGAAACCAGATTCAGGAGGATGACTCCTCCCTCCCTCACGCCCGGACCAACATGGCGGAGCAGGCAAAGGCAATAGGCCTCTTCGAGAAGAAGCTCGCTCTGCTCACCGATCTCGTCATAGTCACGGAGGAGAGGGAGAAGAGTCTCAGCAACCTGCAGCAGGAGCACCGGAACGTCGAAGAAACTACGGCGCTGCAGCGACAGATCGAGGCGGGGATCAGCCGGTGCGATTCTGAATTCAAGAGACTGGAGGAGATCAACAACCAGATGAAGGAGCGCCTCCGGAAGGTAGAGCAGGAGATCTCCGAGTACAGGCCGTACGCAAGCGAGGATGTTCCAACCCTGCTGGATACAGATATCGACCGCCTCAGGAGTGAATACCGAAGTGTCCGGCAGGTGGTCGACAGGGTTGTGAAGGACCACGAGAGTTACGAGAGAGATACCGCCCGTGACAGAAAGCAGATTGAGGACGACCTGAACGATATCAGCAGCTACCGGATCTCTATTGAGGAGATCGAAGCAGGAGACCCAGAGGAGCGTTATTCCTCTGAGTATATCCAGGAGGTTGACCGGAGTCTTGAGGACGCGGAGCGCCTCCTCAAAGAAGCCGCTGGCCGGTATGAGGATGTGCGTGGAAAACACCACCTTCTCTCCCTGGAGATGGAAGAGGCGGAGAGGAAAGTTAACGCCCATGCCCCGGAAGCATATACCCGGGATCCAGATCTCATCGATCCGAAGCCGTTGGAAGCCGATCAAAAGAGGTTAGAGGCAGAAATCCTCACCCTCAAGGCGGAACTTGCACACCTCGATGCTGTGCGCCGGGAAGGCGAAAAAGCGCTTGAGGGCCTTATTTCTGAACGCAATGGCTACGAAGTACTTGACAGCACTCACCATATCATCGAGAAAGGTGCCGCCCCGGCATCGGAGCTTAAAGGCTACCGCTACTTCCAGGATGAACTTGCGGCTGCCGTCGGGAGCACGACGAAGCAGAAAGAGCGTTTCAGTGCCGCAAAGGACCAATTCTTCCGGAACGTCGATGAAATTAACGTTCCTCACTACTTTATCGAGACAGTCAGGGGGAAGATCCGCATAGCGGAGAGTGTGGGCGAGGCAACCTTCATACAGCAAAGCCTGGAGGGATATGCTGCCACAGTCACCGGATGGGCAAAGGCGGTGCAGGCACAGGTGGAGGGGCTTCTTGAGGTCGAGACGAAGATCATCGATCAGGCCCTGGGGATGGCGATAACCTACCGGGACTACCTTGTAATGATCCCCGGACTCTCGAAGATCGAGATCGATGGAAATCCCCGTGAGATGCTACGGATCAACTTTGAAGATTGCACCTATCGTGACGAGGTGGCCCGGGGTGAGATGCACCGCTATATTCAGGACCTTACTGCTCATATCCAGGATGGCACTCTCAGCCGGGGGGAACTTGAGAAGGCGCTCGCACCGGGCCAACTGGTGGGTAGAGTGATGGATATGGGCAGGATCCGCGTAAAAATACGCAAGATTGATATCGATACCTATCCGTTCCAGCTCTGGGAGAAGATCAAGGCTTCTGAAGGGCAGGAGAACACGATGCACATCATCCTTCTGGTTGTTCTCATATCAACAATCAGAGCGATTGTCGTTGGCAGGCATGACCGGAACACCGCGAAAGTGCTCTTTGTTGACAATCCATTTGGTTCCACCGGATCATACTATCTCTGGGAGAAGATCTGGTCGATCCTCGACCGCAATAATGTCCAGATGATATGCTCGGGCCACAAGATCGATGCGAAGGTGCGCGAGTTCTTTCCGATCTCCTATCTCCTTACGAGTGAGATCTCGGCCGGCGGTCGGATGAGGATCGTTGGTGTCAGGTTTGTTGGGGCCGGCAAAGATCTTGACCGTCTGGAGCGGCAGAAGAGGGGCGAGATCCTTGCGTGGACAGAAGAGTAAAGGAGACCTGTCATAACAAGTCCCTTCCTAAGACCTCTTCGAGTCCCCTTCACCCCCCGCCGAGCACCCTCACGATCACCGCCACCACCCCGCCGGCCCCGGCGCCGATGGCCCGTCCGGGTCCCGAAGGCCCGCTCCGCCCTCTACCGGATACGCTACAGCCCCAGGTCGGAGAGCCCGGGATGATCGTCGGGGCGCCGCCCCAGCGGCCAGCGATACTTCCGCTCTCCTTCAGTGATCGGCAGATCGTTGATGCTGGCATGACGAATGCGCATCAGGCCCTGCTGGTCGAACTCCCAGTTCTCGTTCCCATACGAGCGGAACCAGTTCCCCGAGTCATCATGCCATTCATATGCAAACCGGACCGCGATCCGCGCCTCGTAAAAAGCCCAGACCTCTTTTATCAGGCGGTAATCGAGTTCTTTCGCCCACTTCCGCTGCAGAAACGCGACGATCTCCTCGCGGCCGTTCACGAACTCCGCCCGGTTGCGCCAGACACTGTCGACGCTGTACGCGAGCGACACCCTCGCGGGATCCCGGGAGTTCCAGGCATCCTCGGCCATACGAACTTTTTGTGCCGCCGTTTCGTACGTGAACGGCGGCAGCGGGGGACGACTCTCCTCAGCCATGCGGGTATCCCGTTCCGCGGTGCTGATAAAGGTATGGTCGCGGGAGGGCATGACTATGTGAACCGCAATTCCTCCCCGGCCTAAAGACCGGGGACTCCTTGCGGAGTTAGTTGAACCCCGGGCGACCGAACCAGGTTCGGGATGACTATCTGAAGGAGTCCCTAATCCGAAAAAATCTAACACAAAATCGAAAAACGCCCCGGCCGGGACTTGAACCCGGGTCAAAAGCTCCGCAGGCTTCTAGGATATCCACTACCCTACCGGGACACGAGAATGAGTGCCTTTCCCCTAACAACTAGGTTGTCCAGGTTAAAAAGGATTGCTCATCCGGAGATGAGATCGCCGTGGCAACGACTGCAGGTGCCGAAATTCTGGCGTCAAAGCCTGTTCAACGATCTGCCCGGTGGACCTACACGCCCCGCGCGCGCATCTCTATGTGCACCTTTGCTTCGTTCCCCGAGAACTCGATCAGGTAATCCCCGAACTTGCGCACGTAGACCTGCTTATGCTCCTCCGCGCCGAAACTCTTTCCGAACCCGTCCTCGACCACGATCTTGCCAGACTCACGGTCCCTGACGATCACCGTAAACCATGAATCCTCGCTCGGGTAGGTCTGCTTGACGACTATGTCCGAGGTCATCCCACAATTATAAGAGACCTTGAATAAAACCCGGGATGTATGGCATTCCGGGAAATCGATGACGAACTCTGGGCAATCATTGAGCCGCATCTCCCTCCCCAGAAACCTCATGTCGGG
>NZ_VCYI01000026.1 GCF_030464365.1 Methanoculleus methanifontis
TTGTAAAATAAACATTGTTTTCCTGTTGATGGGGAACCAACACGACCGTGCCGTGACGCGGGTTGGTTCTGACGTTGGCATTGGCAATGCGGAAATTTGTTCAGTAACCGCTAATTCCTCCCAAGTTTAGTAGTGTGCATTACTTCCAAACTCTGGTTGATCCTGCCAGAGGTCACTGCTATCGGGGTTCGATTAAGCCATGCGAGTCGAGAGGGTTCGGCCCTCGGCGTACTGCTCAGTAACACGTGGATAACCTGCCCTAAGGAAGGGGATAACCCCGGGAAACTGGGGATAATACCCTATAGGTTACCGATGCTGGAATGCTCGGTAACTCAAAGTCCCGACGCCTTAGGATGGATCTGCGGCCGATTAGGTTGTTGTTGGGGTAACGGCCCAACAAGCCCGTAATCGGTACGGGTTGTGGGAGCAAGAGCCCGGAGTTGGATTCTGAGACACGAATCCAGGCCCTACGGGGCGCAGCAGGCGCGAAAACTTTACAATGCGGGCAACCGTGATAAGGGAACCTCGAGTGCCTGTATATGCAGGCTGTCCAGGTGTCTAAAACACACCTGAAGAAAGGGCCGGGCAAGACCGGTGCCAGCCGCCGCGGTAATACCGGCGGCTCGAGTGGTGGCCGCTTTTATTGGGCTTAAAGCGTTCGTAGCTGGGTCGTTAAGTCTCTTGGGAAATCTGGCAGCTCAACTGTCAGGCGTCTAAGGGATACTGGCGATCTTGGAACCGGGAGAGGTGAGGGGTACTTCGGGGGTAGGAGTGAAATCCTGTAATCCTCGAGGGACCACCTGTGGCGAAGGCGCCTCACCAGAACGGCTTCGACAGTGAGGGACGAAAGCTGGGGGAGCAAACCGGATTAGATACCCGGGTAGTCCCAGCCGTAAACGATGTGCGTTAGGTGTATCGACGACCACGTGTCGTCGAGGTGCCGAAGGGAAACCGTGAAACGTACCGCCTGGGAAGTACGGTCGCAAGGCTGAAACTTAAAGGAATTGGCGGGGGAGCACCACAACAGGTGGAGCCTGCGGTTTAATTGGACTCAACGCCGGAAATCTCACCGGATAGGACAGCAGAATGATTGCCGGGCTGAAGACTCTGCATGACTAGCTGAGAGGAGGTGCATGGCCGTCGTCAGTTCGTACTGTGAAGCATCCTGTTTAGTCAGGCAACGAGCGAGACCCACGCCAACAGTTGCCAGCATGGCCTCCGGGCTGATGGGGACACTGTTGGGACCGCCTCTGCTAAAGAGGAGGAAGGAATGGGCAACGGTAGGTCAGCATGCCCCGAATTATCCGGGCTACACGCGGGCTACAATGGGCAGGACAATGGGTATCGACACCGAAAGGTGGAGGCAATCTCCTAAACCTGTCCGTAGTTCGGATTGTGGGCTGTAACTCGCCCACATGAAGCTGGAATCTGTAGTAATCGCGTTTCAATATAACGCGGTGAATGTGTCCCTGCTCCTTGCACACACCGCCCGTCAAACCACCCGAGTGGGGTTTGGATGAGCCTGCGGTCGTTGCCGCAGTCGAATCTAGGTTCCGCAAGGGGGGTTAAGTCGTAACAAGGTAGCCGTAGGGGAATCTGCGGCTGGATCACCTCCTAAAGAAATGTACTTGGGCAACAGCGGTTGCTGAACAAAACGTAAAATTGCCGATGTCAACGATAGACCCGGGCTCATAGCTCAGTTGGAAGAGCGCCGCCTTTGCGAGGCGGAGGCCGGGGGTTCAAATCCCCCTGAGTCCACTCGACAGGGCAAAACTACGTCCTGCCGAAAATGCACCCGGAGATGCGAATCACCGGGGAAGGGCTGAAGGTCTCTGACCTGACGAGGCTGTGTATAGGTGCGTACTCTGGACGTTAAATGAGTTCAGCGGAACGGCGATATGCCTGTCAGTGGATGGCTCGGTTCGAGTGCCGAAGAAGGGCGTGCCAAGCTGCGATAAGCTCCGGGAAGACGCATGGAGTCTACGATCCGGAGATCCCCGAATGGGACATCCCAACACTTCGGTGTTGATCCGTAAGGATCGGGAACCCCCCGAATTGAAACATCTTAGTAGGGGGAGGAAAAGAAATCAACCGAGATGTCGTTAGTAGAGGCGATCGAACACGACAGAGTTCAAACTGAATCCCGCAAGGGAGATGTGGTGTCGTAAGCCTACCGTCCGGATACTGCGGCCAAATGGAAATCCTCTGGAATGAGGTGCCAAAGAGGGTGATAGCCCCGTACGTGTACGCCAAGGTATCCTGGTAGTGTCTTGAGTACCGCGGGTCGGAATTCTCGCGGGAATCTGGGGGTCATCAACCTCCAAAACTAAATATTACTCGAAACCGATAGCGCAGTAGTAGCGTGAGCGAAGGCTGAAAAGTAACCCTGGAAAGGTGGTGAAAAGCGCCTGAAACTGATAGGTGATGGTGAGTTGCGGCATGAAAGGATCTGCCACGTGAAGGAACCCGTCGTGAGGCGGTAGTACGGGCGTGGTTGCCGATGTCGCAACGTACGTTTTGAAGAACGGGCCAGAGAGTTTATTCTGCAGGCGAAGGTTAACCCCAAAGGGGAGCCGAAGGGAAACCAACAGGTCCGTAGCCTTCGGGCATGGGACGACGTATTAATCGTGCGTGAAGTCTGTAGGATAAGACCCGAAGCCTAGCGATCTATGCGTGGGCAGGTTGAAGCGTGCCGAAAGGCGCGTGGAGGACCGCAAGCGGTTTTGATATGCAAATCATTCGCGTGACCTGCGTATAGGAGTGAAAGATTAATCGAGCTAGGCATCAGCTGGTTCCTCTCGAAACATGCCGTAGCATGACCTGGCTGGAGATAGACGGTGAGGTAGAGCACTGATTGGGGGAGCTGGGGGAGAAATCCCTCACCCTCCTGTCAAACTCCAAATTCCCCGTCGTCGAAGAAGGCTGGCAGTCCGGACTACGGGGTAAGCTTGTAGTCCGTAAGGGAGACAACCCAGACCGTGGTTAATGTCCCTCAATGTAGGCTCAGTGTCAACACTGAAAGGCGTCCCAGGCCAAAGACAACTGGAAGGTGAGCTCAGAAGCAGCTATCCTTTAAAAAGTGCGTAACAGCTTACCAGTCGAGGTTTGGGGCACTGAAAATGGACGGGGCTTAAGCCTACTACAGATACCACGGACCACGCGTAAGCGTGATGGCGTAGAGAGGCGTGCTGCCTGGGCAGAAGCAGGGGCGTAAGGTCCTGTGGACCGGGTAGCAATGAGAATTCTGGCATTAGTAGAAGCAAAGTTGGGTGAGAATCCCAACCGCCGGAGGGGCTAGGTTTCCTCGGCAATGTTCGTCAGCCGAGGGTTAGTCGGTCCTAAGGTGTGTCGTAATTCGAGCACATCGAAAGGGAAACAGGTTAATATTCCTGTACCATGCGTCTGTAGCAGTTTACTGCCCTGACGCTTCGGGATATGCCGGGCAGGGTCGTCGCCCTGTCCAAGCGTTCAATCTCGTGGAGTACCGCCATGGTGAGAAGCGAGAGAAGGCGTGATGGAGTAATCCGGCAAATTCCTGGAGCCCGTGAAAAGGGAGGCGTATGTCCGTACCGAGATCTGACACAGGTGCCCCTAGCTGAAAAGGCTAAGGCGTGTCGGTTTAATCGTGTTAAGGGAACTCGGCAAATTAGCCCCGTAACTTTGGGAGAAGGGGTGCCTGCCTGGCGATCAGGCAGGTCGCAGTGACCAGGGGGCTCTGACTGTCTAATAACAACATAGGTGACTGCAACTCGGAAACGACTCGTATAGTCACTGATTCCTGCCCAGTGCGAGTATCTGAACACCGGGTTCAACCGGACGAAGGACTCGTAAACGGCGGGGGTAACTATGACCCTCTTAAGGTAGCGTAGTACCTTGTCGCTTAATTGGCGACTTGCATGAATGGATTAACAAGAGCCCTACTGTCCCTAACACGAAGCCGTTGAACATTTTATCCTAGTGCAGAAACTAGGGACTCCAGATGGGAAGTGAAGACCCCGTGGAGCTTTACTGCAGCCTGCCGCTGTGTTACGGTATTCCTTGCGCAGCGTAGATGGGAGGCGTCGAACCATCCCCTCCGGGGGGTGGGGAGCCACCAATGAGACACCATCCTTGGTTTACTGTAACACTAACTCGGTTCCCGAGGACAACGGTAGGTAGGCAGTTTGGGTGGGGCGCCACACCCTCGAAAAAATATCAAGGGTGCCCTATGGTCAACTCATGTGAGTCAGAAACTCACAGGAGAGTGTCAAGAGCATAAGTTGGCCTGACGCGATGACGCAGAGCAAGTCATCGCGAGAGGAAACTCGGGTCTAACGAACCAATGAGCCTTATTGATGAGGGCCATTGACGACAGAAAAGCTACCCCGGGGATAACAGAGTCGTCGCCGGCAAGAGCACATATCGACCCGGCGGCTTGCTACCTCGATGTCGGTTCTTTCCATCCTGGCCGTGCAGCAGCGGCCAAGGGTGAGGTTGTTCGCCTATTAAAGGGGATCGTGAGCTGGGTTTAGACCGTCGTGAGACAGGTCGGTTACTATCTATCTGGAGTGTAAGGAGTCTGAAGGTAAGATGGAAATAGTACGAGAGGAACTTTCCGTCGTCGCCTCTGGTCGATCGGTTGTCCGACCGGGCAATGCCGAGCAGCTACGCGATAAGGGATAAAAGCTGAAAGCATCTAAGCTTGAAACCTGACCTGAAAAGAGACTCCGCTGAGGACACGAGTAGAAGACTCGTTTGATAGGTCCGGGATGTAAGCACGAAGGCAACGACGTGTTCAGTCCGCGGATACTAACGTCCAATGCCGTCCGCTGAACTCAGACGAAATCC
>NZ_VCYI01000027.1 GCF_030464365.1 Methanoculleus methanifontis
CGGTTCTTCAGCTGGATCGAGGCATTCAAGAAGATTGTTCCTCGATATGAACGCTATGAACACTCATTCCTCGGGCTGATCCACCTGGCATGTGCCATCATGATCTGGAGGGTTATGGGATGACCTCACTAAGTGGGGACCAAGTCGAAGTGTTGCGCACCTGTGTGGCGGAGACGTCGATCTCCGAACTTATGGACGTTACAGGGAGGACGAACCGCACCAAGTTCAGGAACTCCGTGCTGAAACCAATGATGCAGGCAGGGTTGATCGAGATGACCGTCCCGGACAGGCCCCGGAGCAGCAACCAGAAGTACCGGATCACTGAGAGGGGCCGTGCCCTGCTTGCCGGGAGGGATACGCCGTGACCGCCTGCACTACCCGGCCCGCAGGCGTCGGTGCGCTACGAGATCCCGAAGGAGGTGGCAGCGGAGGCGATCGTGAACGCCGTCGCCCACCGCGACTACACCGGCCAGCGTCCAGGTGATGCTCTTCTCCGACCGCCTGGAGATCTGGAACCCTGGTACCCTCCCGCCGTCCCTCTCGAAAAACTCCGGCAGGCTCACGGGTCGGTTGCCGGCGAACCCCCTCCTCACCGAACCGATGATGGCACGGGAGGCAATTGAACTCTACATTGAGGGCATGCTAGCGAGAGGTGAGGAAATCCCCACCGAGGAAGGGCTCCTGGAATACACCCTCACCGTCGAGGCCCATGCCTGAACTTCCGGCGCTCACGGCCCGGAAAGCCGTTAAGATTCTGGAAAAGAAGGGGTTTGGTGACAGGAGGACGTTATCCTCTACCGACCGCCACGTAGATTGCTGAAGACCGTGACGGCGGAATAGGGAGCCCATCCTCCCGGAGCCCTTCGATGTGGAACTCAATCGCTTCGTGCATCCGCTCTTTCACTTCCTCGCGAGTCGCTCCGGTCGCCACGCATCCCGGAATGTCCGGGGAGTATGCCGAGTAGTTGCCGTCGGTCTGCTCGACGATGACAAGAAATCGATACATTATTCAATCCTTTCAGCCCTGCCTGTTTGAGAACACTGTTCAGCGTTCCCGGAGCGAGATCGTCCGCCGGTTATTCCAGCAATAACAGATCCTTCAACAGAACGCTTATCGCTTCCATATCTTCGACCGAACATCGCCCGATCTTTTTGACGAAACGGTCTTCTGAGAGGGCAACGATCTGGAAGACCAGCGCCGCACTGTTGGAGGAGAGCCCGTTCTGTGAACTCTTCTCGATGCCGTAGGTGTGCGGGAACGAAAAAGCCGCCGGAGTCGTCGTGAGCGGAACCACGATTGTCATCCCCCCGTAAGAGACGGCGAGCACCACGGCGGGCCGGAGCCCGCTCTGCTCGTGCCCCCGTGCGTCGGTGAGATCGACGAACCAGATATCGCCCCTGCTCCGGCCCATCCTAATGCCTCATCGACCGGATACCGGCCCGCTGCCACTCCCCTAGCTCGGCGTCGAGCGCCGCCTTCTCTTCGTCGGTGGGGACGAAGAGGTACTGCTTTGCCCGGTTGACGCCCTTGACGATCTGCTCATTTGAGTAGAAGGACTTCATTCTCCGGACCATCCGGTATGCCTGCTCCGGCGGCTGGCGCATCTCGTAGGCCAGGTACCCGTAGGTCGCTCCGATCTCAAGCAGGGACGGGCTTTTATCGAAGAGGCCGGTGAGCCCGGCAACGGCATCCGCCTCGGCGGGAGAGAGCGTGCTCTCCGTTTCGCACCGGGAAAACTCATCGGCGTGCTGGTAGTACTCCCGCGCAAGGTTCGGCGAGTACGGCCCCCGGACGTAGAGGCGGAACGGATACACGAACTCGACGCCCTTCAGCCTCAGCAGGTAGACGAGCTTCTGGGCGATGAGCCGGTGCTCGAACAGGTCCGTATTCATCCGGAATCCTGCTTCCCGGAAGCAGGCAATGACTTTGCTTCTATCGTTCACAGGTATCACCCTCGCAGCCCAGGAGTTTGCAGAGCCAGCCCCGGACGCGCCGCCACTCGGCGAGTCCTTCCGGGGTGATGGCGTAGAGTTCCAGTTCCTTCCCTTCGAGCGTCACCTTCTCGGAGCGGAGGTACCCCATCTCGACAAGTTTCTTGAGGTTTGCGTAGAGCACGCCGTCGCTCAGGTTCAGCCCGGCCTTGAGCTGCCGTGCGGTGGCCCCGTCCTCGCCGAGTTCGGAGAGCGCCCAGAGTATCTCCAGGCGCACCCGGGAGATGAGAGCGCTGTTCACGTCCTCGGATTCTTCTACGATTGCTATGAGATCGTCAGGCATAGGCGACTTTCAACTTTGAGTAGATGTTGGAGCGGGAGGTGATAAAGGATGTGGAGATCTGCGGATTGCTCCGCTATGGAGTAAAGGCCCGGCCTGATGCGGGCAAGATGCACATCGTGGAGAAAGGTAGGACGTTTTTCAGGCAATCACTTCTTAGATCTGCCGGACTTCGTGGCTGTGTTGTTCGGGTTGAGCTGATTCGCCCTGTTGTCCGCTGCTGCTTTGTGTGAGGGGTTGTTGGGGTTCTTAACGTCGGCACGCTGATTCTTTGCCATACAACCTGCTTGGTTCGATGCTTCATATGCTTTTTCGTCGACCCAAAAAAGGATGGCCCCCGATGGGGACAGGCACAGACACCACTATGCCCCCATCGGGGCCTGTACCATTCACGAGCGGGGTTATAATATGATGAGAAGCCTGAATTACCGTATCCTCCTCCGAAAAGAGCCGGAAGGCGGGTATACTGTTATTGTGCCGACCCTTCCTGGCTGCGTCACCTTCGGGGAGATCGTCGACGAGGCGATAGCGATGGCTCGGGAGGCCGTCAGAACCATCCATACCGTTTGTGCGCCTGCTCGATCGACATCACGGCAAGAACGTGAACCTCCAGCTCCTGCTCATGGATGCGATAGAATGCCGTGAATGTCCGGCTGATATGAAGTCGATAGGTATCTTCCCGCCCGTGCACGTACAGGCGCTCCTTGTCGCTTCCGCTGCCGGGATACGGGTCTTCCTGGAGGGTTTTCAGCTGCTCCATGACTATCCGCCGGCTCTTTGCGCTGAGGCTCCGGATGCTCTCAAGGGCCTTTTTGTTAATCAGTATCCGGAACGTCAAACTCCAGCTCCACGAAATCCCCTTCGGCCTCGATGCGATCCATATCCTCGATGAACCGGCGCTTCTTCTCCTGCTCGACCATGGAGGAGAGGAGATCATCGAAGGTCTGGCCGGGGTGCTTCAGCTCGGAGATCTCCGCCCATACCCCTTCCGAGACGGGAATCCTCTTGGTTGCAGCCATGGCAGTATTGTAAGTGCTTACCATATTTACAATGTTGCACGCGAGTGAGCCGAGGGAAAGATGAGTGAGTTCCGACGGTTCAGGGGGTGTCTGACCGCTACCAGGATTCTAAAAAAGAAGGGGCCGGTGATCGAGGGGCTCATCCTCTACCGACCGCTACGTAGGGTGAAAGGGAGCCACCACCTCTTTTATCACCCGGAGACAAAGCGCCGGGCCGTCGTCCCGGTGCACGGGCGGGACCATCCGACCGGCACGCTTCTGGAGATCCTCAAGCAGGCCGGGATTGAGCGGGAGGAGATTAGAGATCTGTTGTAAAACTTCAACCTGTTATACAGGACAGGTTCAGCGCGGCCTGCGGCCAGCCGAGAAGGCCCTCTCAAAGATACCGGGCAAAATCCTCAGGATCGATCTTCGCCAGCTTCAGGACGCTGCGAAGTGTACCGATCTTCAGTTCGTTGTGCAGCGGGACAACTGTCCCTACCTCACACCTTGCGGTGCTCAAACTCCTTTCTTTCAGACAGTCGCACTTTCCCGTTGGGCGTCTCTTTTGAAAGGCGAACATGGCTCCCGGATTGCCCGCTTACGATGAATCCATACTGTTTCGAGAGTATCTTTATCACTGCCTCGCCTGAGATGGGTTTAAGCCCGGGCACCCTCGGCCACCTCGAACGTCGTGATGATCGGCCGCCTCCCATCTTCCAGCGGGAATTCTTCTAAGTACAGCTCCGTAGCCTCTTTGAGGTTGGCCACCGCCTCTTCAACCGTCCTGCCCTGGCTGACGGTGCCGACCTCCGAGCACTCCGCGACGTACATATCCTCTTCCCTGTAGAGCACAGCCGTGAACGTCCTCATGATCTCACCGATAGAATAGCATCTCTCTTTGTCGTGACAATACTTGACCAACAGATCTTGGCCGGTTGTCTCGTCCGTTATGAGTGGGCACACGATGCCTCGGGGAAGAATGAACGATGAATGAACGATGAATGAACGATGAATGAACGATGAATGAACGATGAATGAACGATGAATGAACGATGAATGAACGATGAATGAACGATGAATGAACGATGAATGAACGATGAATGA
>NZ_VCYI01000028.1 GCF_030464365.1 Methanoculleus methanifontis
GTTCTTCAGCTGGATCGAGGCATTCAAGAAGATTGTTCCTCGATATGAACGCTATGAACACTCATTCCTCGGGCTGATCCACCTGGCATGTGCCATCATGATCTGGAGGGTTATGGGATGACCTCACCAATAATGCAGTAATTGATCATCAACGTAGGGATCATCGGGACCAGTGTAGCGACTATCATCAGCGTGGATCAGATTTGTTATGGTTATATTCGAGTATCCATGCTGACTGTATACGTCTTGATTGTCAAATACTTCCCATGTAGGATCCGCATGAACCCAACGTTCACCATTCCAAATCAATGCCCACTCGTGAGCGACGGGCCCGCCGGTGCTATCGGTCATGGCCATATAATACTGCCGGGTAGGGATTCCAAGACTTCTTGTAAATGAATTAAATAATGTCGTATATTCATCACATACTCCACAATACTGATGGTTTTTGATCCAGATGTCGGACGCGGTATAATTCCCATCTAGGTCGTCTGAAGTGTAACACATTACATTTTTGGTGTATCCCAAGATCTTTTGTGCTGTAGCATATGGAGTTGTTGTGTCATCCCCTGCTGTTGCGGCCTCAATAGTTTGTCCATATGATTCACTGGAGAGAGATCCATAAGGGAAGTGGTAAAGATCACTTGTTTCAAGATTTGTGCCCCAATCAGGATCTGGAAGGTGATCGGCATCATTATTGTACTTTTCAATTCCATCGATCGGCATCAACCAAGAGTCAGTTCGTGTATCATCCGGATCCACCCATACTTCTAAAACAATAGGTTTTCTCCCAACAGAACTGCCAGAAGGCACCATATAAGCCACTGATACTGTTTCGCTGGCAGATGGAGGTAAATTACTAAATGTGTTATAGTAACCATATCCATCTTCAGGAGAGATGACAATGACTTTACCACTGGCAGGCACTGAACCGACGTTACGGACGGTAATCAAGTGCCTGACTACGGAATCCTGAACCCAATACCAGGCGATTTGAGCTTCCGTGATTCGAACATCAGTCGTTGCAGTTAGTTTATTTTGATTGCTTTGCGTTCTGAACACTGAAAAACTTCCATCCTGGTTGAATGTTACCTCTTCCGAAGAATTTCTTTCACCCATGGGTAAATCCAATGAGTCGTAGAAGATAATATTTGGGTACAATTTTTTCAGTGTTTCTCTCGATGGCAGCGTCACCTCAACCTGAGGTTCGTACCTGCTAAATTGAGATAAGTCTCGCATTCCGGCCCAGTTTGGGCTCCCATTCACAACTCCCATATTTTGAAATTTGGATTTGTTGAAAGATGGCGTATACTGCTCTTCAGCCGTAACTGGCACAGTGAAAGCACATGTCGCCAGCAACAAGGCAAATATTATCAGAGAATTCACATGTTTCATGGTCACTATCCTTTCTCAATTGCTCATACTCCAGAAGCAAAACAGGCGACCATGCATACGATTCAACGAAGCAAGCCATGTATATTGCTTCTAAAGCAATGCAGAGTTTTTCGAGATAGCAATATCTGCTCTCGGTTCATACACAGGGCACTTTTTAAGGTACCCACACTAAAACATTTTTGGTGTTCATTAAACGTTTTCTGTGAGAGTCATCTAATCGTCAGAATATACTTGATGCAGCATAAGGATTTAGGATACAGCAATTCACCTATATCCTTACGAAATCATAAAATAACCAATATGATGCGTTAAACATCCCTCGCGCGATCCGGGGTACGTGTAATGTAGTAATGAGATGTCCTCCCTTGGTGTGGGAAAGAGTGCTCCTATCTAATGAATAAGCCCCGAATATTTATGAAAAAAGTGGGAATCTAGAGAAAAGCAACTCGTGCTCACCTTAGAACTATCCTACATTCAACCCCACTCGGATGCTGGGTTGAGCCCATGCCCATTGATTAGGGCTTGCCGGCGCTTCGGGTAACCTATCCATCCTCTGATATGGGGCCGGGAGCCAGATGGCCATTAACTCATGTACGCCTTTCTCACGAGGAACCACGATTTTCGTAGGAAACGAGAGTTTCTCCCCAGCATCAAGTTTGCCAAAAATGACATCGTTAGGGCTGTTCGTCCATATAGGCACCTGGATATAGTCCACAAGAACAATAAGACCGAAGGCCACTGGATAATCATCTGCTGCTGCAACATTCATCCAGTAATCCAGAGTATCTCCCGATGTCACGTTTTCAGAGGTCCATGCCCTGGTCGAACAGGGCTCTTTTACTAGCATCACACCGTCATTACCGGGATATTGAGAGTCACATTGATGGCAATTAAGATCGCTGAAGTTCGTATAAACAACGGGAGGCATATTCCAATCATCAACGAACAGATTCAGTCTGATGCTTCCCAAATGTGAGAAATCAGTGGATAACCTGAACGACTGGTTGAGCGATGTTTCATATGGCTTCAGGATGAGAAATATCTCAAATTCATGGGTGCCGCTTTCAAGTGGTCCAAGATCGAAATGGTAAAATTTTTCTTCAAACGATTCAAGACGGATTTTGTGCAGGATCTCTGCATCACTTTCATTAAACGAAAACGGCACCTGCTTGTAGTCCATTAAACAGAAGATAAGGTAATCGTTCTCCGAGTACATGTTGTTGGCAATACAGAAATATCCTTCAAAAGTTTCGTTCTTAGTTAGATTTTTTGGGTAACGTCTCAGATCTTCTGTAATTTGCCTGAGCCCCGTCTCCTTGCCTGATCATTCCTTCTCCATGGTCAAATACCTTCTGCCGGTGACCCACTCCTCGTTGATGTCCATCAGGATAGATCCGAC
>NZ_VCYI01000029.1 GCF_030464365.1 Methanoculleus methanifontis
GAATGAACGATGAATGAACGATGAATGAACGATGAATGAACGATGAATGAACGATGAATGAACGATGAATGAACGATGAATGAACGATGAATGAACGATGAATGAACGATGAATGAACGATGAATGAGGCCGGAAGTGCTGGAAATGGAGTGAGGAAGATCTCTGATTTTTCGGTCCACCGGACGTTTGCACGGGCGAAGGTCGAACTCGGCCGGTGCGATGTCTGCGGGGCGGGGAAGGCGGTCTACCGCTCGCGGGAGGCGCAGGCGAAGGTCTGCGAGGGGTGTTATGCGAGGCTGGTGCGGGAGTGGAATACGGGGGAGGGGGTGCGGTGAATCACGTCAGATATCAGACACACCAAAACAGACGATGTCCGATATGTCCGATAAATGTCCGTTATCTTGCAGGGTATACTCTCGACAGATCAGGCGTTCCCGGGACGCGATGGCACGGGAGGCTATCGAGCTCTCCATTGAGCATCTCCAGGAGAAGAAGGGGCCGGTGATCGAGGGGGCTCACCCTCTACCGACCGCTACGTAGATCGCTGAAGACCGTGACGGCGGAATCGAGAGCCCATCCTCCCGGAGCCCTTCGATGTGGAACTCAATCGCCTCGTGCATCTGCTCTTCCACTTCCTCATGAGTTGCTCCGGTCGCCACGCACCGACGGCGAGATCCGGGGAGTATGCCGAGTAATTGCCGTCGGTCTGCTCGACGATGACAAGAAATCGATACATCATTCATCCCTCATGGTAAGTCCTGCCTGGTAGTTGGTATGAAGTGTAGATCAAGTAATCTGCTTCAAACACGCTCACTAACTCTCTGTAGGGTAATTGTACTTCTCCGTACACTTTCCAGGCCGTCTCCTCACGCTCTTCATCACTGATGCAGAGGTGTACTATCTCTTCTCGAAGAGACGTACTTCATTAAAACCCAGATCTGTACCACGAACCACAACGCTGCCCCGATGAAGAGCAAATAGTAGCCCAACAAGAAAATAAACGAATCCGCCAAGTAGGGGAATGCGTAAGTCCACTGTGGGTTTGCGATATGTATTAGCATGGCTGCGATGAAAAGCCGGAATATCCATTCGCTAGGGTAAAGGAGGTTTCTAGCGGTTGCCTCTGGGTTCATGTGATGCTCTATGCCATTGCGATTTAAAAGGATGTATCTTTTGAGGGGGAGGGATTTAATGAAGGAGATCCTAAAGCAACGCGTTCAATGATGCCAACGAACCCTGACTCTCACATTTTACTACTGAGGTGATCCTATAATTATAAGGCCCCTTGGATAAAACTGGGGATCATGGCATTCCGGGAAATTGACGATGATCTCTGGGAGATTGTTCAAAAATACCTCCCCCCAACAAAGCCGCACATCGGTCGACCCCGGTGTGACCCCCGCAGACTGATCAACGGCATCCTGTACGTTCTGACCACCGGATGTTCCTGGCTCGATGTCCCGGCGAACTACGGTACTAAATCGACGGTTCACCGGTACCACCTCGAACTTTGCGAGAAAGGCGTGTATCAGGCGATCTTCCTCGACCTTCTTCAATCTGGCTACGAGATCAAAAAAATCGATCTCTCACATTGTGCGACAGATACCAAGGATATCCCGGCAAAAAAAGGGGATCCATCGGCTATGATGGCTATAAGAAGGTAAACGGGAACAAACTGAGTGCTCTGGTCGATCGGAACGGCCTCCCGCTTGCCTGCACGGTTGCACCAGCAAATGTCCACGATTCCCGTCTCTACGAACCAACCCTCGAAACATTTGAGATTCCTGAGGTGCAGGTTCGTCCCAGGATCATCTCCGCAGATGCAGCCTACGATGCCCGGGAAATTCGACAATACAACCGGAAACGAGGGATCAAGAGTAATATCCCGGTCAATAGAAGATCCCGGAAACAGCCGAAACGAGGAAGGCCATTCTGGTTTGATCTGGAACTCTACAAAAAACGCAGCGCAGTAGAGCGGTTCTTCAGCTGGATAGAGGCATTTAAGAAGATTGTTCCACGATACGAGCGGTATGAGCACTCATTCATGGGACTAATTCACCTGGCATGCAGCGTCATGATCGCGAGAGTATTGGGATGACCTCGCCTATATCCGTGTGCGAGAAATCTCCGCTGACCAAAACTAGAATTTATTTCCCCTTTAACCCGTAACGTCGTTTTAAAACTGTTAATCTCCCCGCTTCCGGATATCCTATAACTTCTTTCGTAAAATAGATTTAAATACGCCTTATTGCTACTCTTAAATATATGGAGTCGGCCCCACCCTTTCCGTTAAGCGACCTTAAATTCATGATAAACGAGAGTTTTGATCATACATCGAGGCAACTTCAGAATATCGATAAAAATCTTCTCTTTGGGTCATTCATATCGATCTTTATTGCATTAGGTGTAAGCTGGCAACTGACCATAATTGCCTACTGGATTCCAGCTTCATTTCTTTTGATGTATTTATGGGGGATATGGGCGCTGATAACCACAAAGAAGACGATAAAATCCGATAATGTCGAGCAGGCAGTGGAGAATGTTAAAAGAGTGACTGAGAAGGATTTTTCGGCTCTGTTGAATTCCTTCCAGACAACGACAATCACGACTGTTTGTACTGCCTTCGTTAGGTTATGGAGGATCACTTTGATCTTGATCTCTTTGACCTGGTACCAGTATTTTCGTGCCTTTAGT
>NZ_VCYI01000003.1 GCF_030464365.1 Methanoculleus methanifontis
CCATCAGGAACAGAGCTCGAGCACCGCAAGGTGTGAAGTGCGATGTTCCATCAGGAACAGAGCTCGAGCACCGCAAGGTGTGAAGTGCGATGTTCCATCAGGAACCGAGCTCGAGCACCGCAAGGTGCGAAGTGCGATGTTCCATCAGGAACCGAGCTCGAGCACCGCAAGGTGTGAAGTGCGATGTTCCATCAGGAACCGAGCTCGAGCACCGCAAGGTGTGAAGTGCGATGTTCCATCAGGAACCGAGCTCGAGCACCGCAAGGTGCGAAGTGCGATGTTCCATCAGGAACCGAGCTCGAGCACCGCAAGGTGCGAAATCCGGCCACCGAGTGCTGCCAACTCCTCGTTACCGTATTGCACGAGGCCGCATTGTTTAGTCTCGGTTGCCGAAACGACTGAAGTACTGGGCAGCGCCCGACGATATGCAGTATTAGAGTCAAAAAAGGTTAGATGCCGAGGATCTCGATCTCGTACTCTTTTATGACGAGTTTATCGACGTTTGGTATCTTATAGGTGTTCAGGAAGCCTTCTTCCTGTTTCATACCGACCGTCGGGCTGGTGAGGTAGTTTCTCCATGCCGTGGAGTAGTGAGCTGAAGGGTCGTTGTACGTAACGGTAACGGTTCCCGGGTTATCTATGGGAAGCGTAGATGGTGTGTCCAGGCTCATCCGGACTGTTGCCATCCCCGACTTCGCCATCAAGTCGTTGGTGGTGATCTTCATGATGTAGATGACGAACGTCTTTGTAGAGTTGTCATAGAACCACCGCGGCTCGGCAAGCATCGCCGAACCCGCCGAGCCTTCCTGGCGGGTCATCACCGCACCGTTCTCGAGGGTGATCACCTCGTTGCCCCGGTCGGAGCGATAGACCAGTGCTCCGGGGGAGAACTCAACGGGTTCAGAACCGTCGGCGGAAATACTGAACTTCGGTGTGGCGCCGTCGGTAGCACCGATCACCTCCAGCGTCCCCCCGCTCACCTGGAGCGACGTCTCCTTGTAGGGCACGTTCTTGTAGCAGAGGCTCTTCATATCGTTCTGGATGATGATCATCGCCCGCTCCATGTTCCGTACGTCGGTGTTGCTCTGCTCCTTGACGAGCACCGGGTAGCCGTAGAGCGTGACGAGCCCGATGCCGCTGATGACGATCCCGAGGATCAGGATGAACCCGATCGCCTCGGAGACCGCCTTCTCATTCATCTTCACGATTCTTTGCCTCCCCTAAAATCCCTTTGAGTCGTACTGGATCATGTTCCATCCCGCGCCGGTGGTGTTGCCGATGACACCCCTCGTCGCTCCGATCCCGGCGATGGCGATCCTGCTCTGGATGCTGCCGCCCTGCACCTGGATCACCTGGTCGGCGCCCTCCAGATCCGCGCTCACGAAATAGCCCGCCCCGGCGACGTCGTCGGGGATATCGAACTTCGTCTCGATCGTCCCGTTGCCGGGCGCGATCACGTAGAGGTCGACGATCCGGGTGCTGACCCCGTTCCCGATATCCACGAAGGCGTGGTGGCGGAGATTGTTCGCCGGCCCCTCCATGAAGACGGCGTTGACGGTGAACATCATGACGATCATCAGCACGAGGAGCACGCCGGTGACGATGATGTACTCCGTCAGCCTCGTGACGCCCTCTTCGTTCGGCGGCTCAGTAATACACGGTCTCATCGTACTCCGTCACCCCGTTGTTGTAGTGGATGGTTATCGGGTGGAGATCGCGACCGGAGATGTCTTCTGGATCACCCACCGAGAAATTGACCACGGCGTTCTTTCGTTCGAGGGATATCGCGATGATGTCGTCCCGAACAGCTTTACTCTCGGTGTCCTCTTCATGGTCGAACTCATCAACATAGTCGAACACCGCCTCCCGCAGGTCCCGGATGTCGTTCTTCGGGAACTCAAGCACCCCTTCCGCGGTCGTCTGCCCGACGAGCGCCGACTGGTTGATGATCAGCGCGAGGAAGAACAGCCCCACGGCGACCAGAAGTCCCATCAGGACGATCCACTGCCCGTCTTCGTTCATGCACGCCATAGCAGCACCTCCACGAGGACGGCCTGGGGGCGGGTGGTTTCCACATCAGGGGGCATGTCACTGGGACTTCCCACCGGCAGTTGCACCCACCGGGTCACCCGCACCGTGTTCTCACGCCCGGTGAACTCCGGATCCTCTGAGGAGAGCGGGGTTGTGTCTACGCTGCCGTCCGATCTCCTGTAGGAGAGGTAGGCCTGGGCATGAAGGTTATCGTCCTCATCTCCGGCTCGCATCTTACAGTTGTCGAGGAACTCGTCCCAGAGATCATTACCGCCGCAGGGTCCGGTTACATTCTTGACAAACCCGACCAGCTGGCTCTCTTCCCCATCTCTATCCGGCGTATCCATCATCGCCAGCACGTCGTTACCGAGCTGCTCGAGCTGCATATCCGGGATGTGGGTATCTCCGGGGGTGTAGACGCTCGTCGTGCTGATGACGATGTACGCGGTGAGGAGCATGATCAGCCCGGCCGCGACCCCCTCCATCGTGTAGAGCTGGCCTCCGTCGTTCACCATATCGCCACCTCCAGGACGGCGGGCTTCAGGTCGGGGCGGGTGACGTTTGTCGCATTGTAGTCGTAGTGGTGGATGCCGGTGATGTTGGTGTGCGGGTAGTCAGTATCCTCGAAGGTGAACCGGATGTCCAGGATGCTGTTCTGGTCCAGGGTGAAGAGCGAGGTGGCCGCCGGTTTCAGCACGAGCGTGATGTTCTCGGCTACTTTGGTCTCCGGCGCGAGATCAGTTGGAGTCCCGTCGAGGGAAAGGTTGTAGAGGTTCGGATCCATCGTGTTGTAGGAGAACGGGATCCGGGAGAACCTCGGCATCGGCGTCGTCGGATCCATCTTCCAGAACGTCACGTCCTTGAGTGTTGCATCGCTACAGGAACCGTTCAGGTACTCGCTGAAGTCCGTGATCGTCACGTTCACCGGCTCGGTTCGCGGGTCGATCCGGTAGGCCGGATCGATCGATGCGTTCAGCAGCCGGCTGAAATTGAGCCGGACAGTGAAATTCTGGGCTGAGGAGGACGACGTATACTGAGACGCAAAGCTGTCATTGATTACCGCCACCCCCGGCTCCTTGATCTTTACCACCCGGCGGATGTAGCCGTAGCCGGGAGGAAGTGTGTCGCCGGTCTGGTTGAGGAGTACACCGCCGCTGGAGAGCGAGAAGTTGTAAGAATAGGGGATGTCGCCGAAGATTGCCTTGCTGCGGTAGTCTTCCTCGGCGAAGAAGGAGTCGTTGAAGAAGGCGTTAACCTTCGTCGAGAGGAGGATGTTCGGGGTCTCCTTCGAGACCGCGAGCCCCATCCGCTCGATCTCGTCCTTATATGCGTCGGTCTTCATCTCCCACGGCGGATAGACCGGCCAGCCGGGATCCTCGGCGAGGATCACCCCTGTCCGGTAGGCGACCGCATCGTAATCGATGCCGCTGCTCTCCAGGCCCGCAAGCAGCCCCGGCACCATGCTCACCACCATGATCAGCGCGAGCAGAAAGATCGTGAACCCCGCGAGGAAGTCAAGCGACATCAGGCCGTCGTCGGTTGCCGGTTTTATACGATCGCCCCCCCGGTATCTGCCTGGAACGCGAGAACCTCCACCCCTGCATTCGAACGAACCGTGACGGTGTAGACTCCCTCCGCGAGCCCGATATCGACCGTGCTTGCATTGAGGCGCTTCATCACCGGCCGGATCGCGTCTTCCTGAGCCGTAAAGAGATCCTCCGGGGAGAGGATCGCGGTCATATTCACCTCGTCATCGGGCAGGGGAGCACGAAGCGAGGTCTCCCTCCAGCCCGTGATGCCGGAGGTCAGCCAGCGGACCTCTTCGCCGTCCTTAAGGCCGATCGCCCAGGCGGCTGCCTGTCCATCCAGGGTTACGCGGTTCCCGAGCACCTGGTGCATCGAGGTGCCGGTGGTGTTCAAGCCGCCCTCGGCGCTGAGGATATCGAGTTCCGCGAGAGCCTCGGTGAGGGTGTAGCCCTCCGGCTCCGGCAGATCGATGGAGGTGATACCGCCGCCTGACGGCGGAGGCGAGGATGCACCGAGACAACCACACGCGGTGCAGAGGATGCAGACTGCAGCAAGCAGGGCTAGAACTCCCCCGGGAACTCTCATGTAAAGCAGTCATTATGACTGAAGGCATATAAATAACCCTCTCTCTTGTATCTTCAAAGATTTGCCCATAGATCCGGATATTGGAAACGTGCAGACAACGTATTGCAAAAATATTTCGTCCCACACGCAGACTCGCTGGATGGGACGATTCCGCTCTTATATGCCGGGGCGTACCGGGCCGCGGTTCCGGCACGCTATCGTAACATATATCCGAAAGTTCGTAACAACACCTGATGCAGGGTAAACATATGTGTACTACCATTCCCCCCGGCACGCCGGGAGATACAGGTGACCGGTTCGCCGAAGCGGCCGCCTTCCACGGCCACGTCTGCCCCGGCCTCGCGACGGGTTACCGGGCGGCAGAGGTCGCCCTCGCACGGCTCCGTTCCGGGCGCTCGGAGGACGAAGAACTCGTCACCATCGCCGAGACCGATGCCTGCGGCGTCGACGCCATCCAGGTTCTCACCGGCTGCACCGCCGGAAAGGGAAACCTCCTCTTCAAGGATCACGGCAAACACGCGTTCACGTTCATCAACCGGACAACCGGTGCCGCAATCCGCGTGGTCTCGAACCCGTCGTTCAACATCGACTCGCTCGACCCCGAGCTTGCGCCGCTCCGGGTGCGGGTGATGCAGGGGCAGGCAACCGATGCAGAGCACGCCGAGTTCCACGAGCGCACGAAAAAGATCGTCGACGCCATCCTGGAGGCCCCCGCCGAGCACCTCTTCATCATCCACGAGGTCGACGCCGAGATCCCCGAACGGGCCCGGATTTTTTCGTCGGTGGCGTGCGCAAAATGCGGCGAGATGACCGCCGAGTCTCGCGTCAGGGTCGAAGACGGGAAGTTCGTCTGTTACGCCTGTTCGCGGGAGTACTCCCGGCGCGGGTGAGGGTTCCCCTCACCGCACTATTTTTGTGATCGGGATCTCGAGGATGTCTTCGGCACCCGCGGCCTTGAGCGGTGGAATAAGGGCGTTGACGAGCCCTTTCTGCACCACCGTCTGGATACTGAAGTAATCGATGCCGTGCAGCCTGCTGACGGTGGGCTTCTTCATCGCAGGGAGGGCCTCGATAACGCGGTCGAGCGCGGTCGACGGCACGTTCATCGTCAGGAGCACCTGGTGGCGCGCCTCGATCACCCCGAGGAGGAGGGTCGTGATCTCGTCGATCTCCCGGCGCTTCTCGGGGTCATAGAGGGCTTCGCGGTTCGCGAGGAGCGCGGTGTGCGACTCCATGATCTGCCCGACGATCTTGAGCCCGTTCTTCTTGAGCGTGCTCCCCGTCTCGGTGAGATCAACGACGACGTCCATCAGGTCGGGAACCTTTGCTTCGGACGCCCCGTAGGAGGGAAAGAGGGTGACCGGAACCCCGAGGTCCGAGAAGAACCGTTCCGTGATCCGCGGGTACTCAGTCGTCACCCGGCTGCCCGGGCGGATGGCGGTGACGTCCTCGATCTGCTCATCGTGGTGAACCGCAACCACGATCTTGACGTTCCCGTCCCCCGTCTTGCTGTAAGAGAGGTTTGCAACCTCCACGACGTCGGCACCGCTTTCCTGCACCCAGTCGAGCCCCGATATCCCGAGATCGAAGTAGCCCATCTGGACATAGAGCGGGATCTCCTGCGGCCGGAGGATCTTCACCTTCCCGATTCGGGGATCGTTGATCCGGGGGTTGTAATCGCGGTCGGTCCGCCTGACCTCGAGATCCGCCTCCTTGAAGAGCTGGAGTGTCTGCGCCTCAAGGCTCCCCTTCGGGAGCGCAATCGTGATCATAAGTGGTGATCGGGCAGAAAAAGAGTTAAAGGTGATGCTATGGATTTTTCAGTCGATCGTGTGGATGACGAGCCCCGAGAGGAGTTTCGGCTCGAACCAGGTGGACTTCGGGGGCATGACCCCGTCCGCATCGGCGATCGCGAGCACCGTCTCGACCGGCACCGGCTGCATCGCTACCGCGAGGGCATATTTGCCGCTATCCACGAGTTGTTCGAGTCCGCTGAGGGGTTGCGCTCCGCCCATGTAGTGGAGCCGGGGATCGCCCCGGGGGTCGGAGATCCCGAACATCCCTTCGAGGACGTCTTTCTGGAGGACGGAGACGTCGAGCGACCCGATCAGGTCGTCGGGGTCCGCGACCGGCCGGGAGACCTCGTACCAGGTTCCTTCCAGGTAGAAGTGCATGACGTGCACCGGCGCATCCCGGGCCGCGAGCGGCTGGATCTGGTAACCGGCCGCTTCGACCTTCCTGTAGGGGCGGACGGTCCAGCCCGCCGTTAAGAGCGCATCGATGAGCCGCGGAAGGGTGTAGTCGCCGAGGTCGGTGACAAGCCTGCTGTAACCGTGGATGCGGACGCGGTCGTGGGCGAAGAGGACCGTCATGAACTTCCCGGCCTCTTCAGTGAACCTCCCCTCGCTTCGTCGCCGCTCCGCCACGTTCACCGCCGATTTGGCCCGGTGGTGCCCGTCCGCGATGTAGGTCTCCGGCACCGCCGCAAAAAGGCTCTCAAGGCGGGCGAGGGCGGCCTCATCGGCGATCCGGTAGACTTCGTGGAGCACGCCCGATGCGGTCGTGGTGCTCCCGTCGGGCTGCGCGCCGTCGATGAGGGAGCGGACGTGGGAGAAGATCTCGCCCGGGTCGCGGTAGAGCAGGAAGACAAGCCCGGTGTTCGCGCCGACGACGTCGATATGCCGTGTCCGGTCTTCCTCCTTGTCGTACCGGGTGAGTTCGTGCCGCCGGATCGTCCGGTTCTCGTAGTCCTCTGTTCCCACGCAGCAGACCAGCCCGACGAACTCCTCGCCGTCCTGGACCGCCCGGTAGACGTACATCCCGGGTTCGGGGTCACGCTCCATCAGGCCGTCTGCGAGCATCCCGTCAAAGACCTCCCGCGACCGCTGGTAGACCCGGTCGTCGTTCGGGGGGACGTCGGGGAGTTCGGCATCCGGCCTGCTGACCCGCAGGAAACTCATGGTGTTCTTCTCGATGCACTCCCGGGCCTCTTCCGCCGTCACCACATCGTAGGGCACGGAGGGAATTTTTTCGGAGTACGGCCGCCCCGGACGGACCGCCGCGAAACTATAGATCTGAACCATAAATACCGCCACTCGTATGTGCCTATTATTTTGTCCCCTGACACTATATTAGGTAAGGCACTCCAAGAGGGAGAGGCCGACTATGATGCCGCTTCAACTCACCATTCGTCGGGCACAGCCCGCAGACATTCCGCAGATAGTCGCCGTCGAGAAAGCGGCCTTCGAAGACCCCTGGGACGAGAGGACGCTCCAGGAATCGCTCGCCTACTACCCGGAGACATTCTTCGTGGCCAGGAACAACGGTGACGTGGCTGGTTTCGTTGCCGGGGGCATTGAGAATACCGGAGAAGAAGTTTATGGGCATATCATGAACCTCGCCGTCGCCTCCGGATACCGGCGCCGGGGGATCGGCCAGCACCTCATCCGCCGCCTGGAGCGTGAGTATGTTATTCTCGGCGCGAGCGGCGTCCAGCTCGAGGTCCGGGTGACGAACACCGGGGCGCAGGAGTTCTACCGCCGTCTCGGCTACCGCGAGGTCTTCCAGGTTGCCGCGTATTACGCGAACGAGGAGGACGCTCTGGTCATGATGAAGTGGTTCAGGTTCTAGTCCGTAAAAAAGTGAATATCACGCAGAGCCTTTCCGCTCCGCGTCTTTCTTCCGATACCCTTCGAGCAGGATCGTCGTCAGGTTCTTGACGGGCACGTCCGTGCAGTCGGCGATGTGGAACTCGCAGAACGGGCAGACCGTCACCACGACGTCCGCGCCGGTTCCCTTCACGCACTCATCGCGCTTCGCCCCGAGGGCTTTTGCCTCTTCCGGCACCCCTGAGCGGACGCCGCCGCCGGCCCCGCAGCACTGCGTCGGCATCTCCACGAACTCCCGGACCCCCAGGCGCAGGAGTTCCCGCGGCTGCTCGCTGATCCCCTGGCCGCGGAGGAGGTGGCAGGGATCGTGGTAGGTCGCCCGGACGTCGAGTTTCGACGGGAGCTCGATCCCGTACTCCGTGAGGATCTCCGTGACGTCTTTGACCGTAAACGGCGTCTCGTAATCGTTCTTCAGCGTCGCCCCGCACCCGGCGCAGATCGTCATCACGGTCTTGATCCCCCGGCTGGCGAAGGCCTCGATGTTCCTCTTCTTCAGGTCGTCGATGAATGACGTCTGCCCCGTCCGGATCAGCGGCGAACCGCAGCAGACCTGGTCGTGGGGGACGATCACCCGGATGCCGTTGCGCTTCATGACCTCCATCGCGTCGAGCGCCGTCTGCGGCACCCGGCCGTTGAACATGCACCCGACGAAGAACCCCACCTCGCCGCGGACGGGCCCGTCGGGCTCGATCACCTCCGGCACCTGTTCGAGGAAAGTCGGTTGCGTCCGCTCCACACTCCGGCCGGTCTCCTGCACCAGCCGCGCCACCTCCTGGTGGCGGGGGAGGGTCAGCCCGCGCCGGTTCGCGATCTCGCGGAGTTTCTCGATGGCTTTGCCCGGGATATCGATCTCCTTCGGGCAGACCTCCACACAACGCTTGCAGGTCGTGCAGTAGAAGAGCCCTTTCTCGATCGCGTCGGTGATCCGGTCACCCGAGTCGCGGGGGTCGAGGGCAAGACGCATCTCCTGGCGGAGCACCGTCGGCCCCGCGAAATCCGTCACCTGGAGCGCCGGGCAGGCCGATACGCAGCAGAGACACTCAATACAGTCCCGGAACGGCTTGATCGCCTCGATCTCCTCCCGTGCCGGGAGGGCAGCGTCCGGCGCCGGGCAGATCCGGGCGATCTTTGCTATCACCGGTTCCAGGTCGATCATCAGGTCTTTTAAGACCGGGAGCGCCAGCGGCTCGACCGTCATCCCGTCACGGGCCTCCTCCATACAGGCGAGGACGGGCTTCCCGTCCACCTGGACAGCGCAGCTCCCGCACTGCCCGGACCCGCAGCAGTAGCGGTAGGCGAGGGTCGGGTCGTGCTCGTCGCGGACGGCGTGGAGGGCGTGGAGCACCCGGGCGCCCTCGTTGACCTGGACGATGTACTCCTCGAAGTGTGGCTCCGCGTCCGCGGCCGGGTCGAAACGCGAGACCCGGAGGGTGATCGTCTTCATGCCGCCACCTCCCGCCGCTCGATCCCCTCGCGGGCGAGCGAGACGTAGGTGTGGGAGAACGGCGACGTCGCCGGTTCGGTCGCCACGTCGGCATCCCGCCGGACGTGGGCTCCCCGGTTCTCCGGCCGCAGGAGGGCGCACCGGACGATCAGGGATGCCGTGGTGCACATGTTCCGGACGGTGCAGCATTCAAGCAGGTTCACGGTCGAGGCGGCGCAGAGCCGTTTGTCGGCAAGTCGGCGAACGTGCCCGAGCGCCGTCCGGAGGTCGGGGGCGCTCCGGAAGATTCCGGCCTGGTTCCACATCGTGAGTTTCAGGTCCTTCCTGACATCCGCGGGGCTTATTGCCCCCTCGTAGAATCCGCCGAGCATCCGGGTCACCTCATCGATCCGGGCGGGATCGATCCGGCCGCTCCGTGCGGGCGCCTTCCCGGCAAACTCCCCGGCACGTTTTCCGAAGACCTGCGTCTCCGCGAGCGCGTTCCCGCCGAGGCGGTTTGCACCGTGCACCCCGCCGGCGACCTCCCCGCAGGCGAAGAGGCCCGGGATGGTTGTCCGGCACTCCGGGGTGATCCGGAGCCCGCCCATGATATGGTGGGCGGTCGGGGCCACTTCCATCGGCTCCCGCCGGATATCCACGCCGTAGGCGAGGAACTGCTCGAGCATCACCGGGAGCCGTGTCTCGATCGTCTCTGCCGAAAGGTGGGTCACGTCCAGGTAGACCCCGCCCCGGTTCGTCCCGCGGCCCTCCAGCACCTCGGTCGCGATCGCGCGCGCCACCACGTCCCGGGTGGAGAGTTCCATCCGGTCGGGGTCGTAGCGCTCCATGAACCGTTCCCGCCGCGCGTTTAAGAGAATGCCTCCCTCGCCCCGGACGGCTTCCGTCACCAGGCGGCCACGGGCGTCGTAGGGATAGACCGCACCCGTCGGGTGGAACTGAACCATCTCCATATCGATCAGTTCCGCACCCGCCCGGTAGGCCATCGCGAACCCGTCCCCGGTCCCGGCGGCGGAGTTCGTGGATATATCGTAGACCTGCGTCCCCCCGCCGGTCGCGAGCACCGTCGCGTCGGAGCGGAAGAGCACGACGTCCCCGTCCCGGTCGAGAGCAATCGCGCCGGCGACCGCCCCGTTCTCGTCCTTGACGAAGTCGACGACCGAGACCTCCTGGTAGAGGTGCGTATCGGTCGCGTCGAGCCGGTCGAGGAGGGTCATGATCATCTCGTGGCCGGTCCGGTCCCCGGCGTAGCAGGTCCGGGGGAACCGCTGCCCCCCGAACGGCCGTTGCGCGACCTCTCGGTCCTCCGTGACGTCGAAGACAGCGCCCCACCGGACGAGGTCCGCCATCCGTTCCGGCGCCTCGCGGACCAGCGCGTCCACGAGTGCCGGGTCGTTGAGATACGCCCCACCCGAGAGCGTATCCTCGCGGTGGACGTCGACTGAATCCCGGTCCCGTAGCACGGCGTTGTAGCCGCCTTCCGCCATCGTCGTGCACCCGCCTTTGCCGGCGATGGTCTTGGAGACCATGACCACGCCGCCGTACCGGGAGGCCTCGATGGCGGCCCGCACCCCGGCGCCGCCGCTTCCGACAACCAGCACGTGCGCGTCCACAATCTCGTCTACATGCATCTTATTAGTCGGTGCGTTGTATAATACCATAAAGTAATTGCAGGGGACTAGTGAGCCAGAATGAGGCTTTTAATGAAATTTGGCGGCACTTCCGTCGGAGAGGCGGACTGTATCGGAAGGGTCGCAGACATCGTAGAATCGCATCGTAGCGCAGGTGACGAGGTCGCGGTAGTTGTATCGGCATGCTCCGGGATCACCGACCGGATCATCGCGGTGGCCGACGAGGTCATAGCAAGCAAGGAGCAACCCGATATCGGGACGCTTCTTGACGCCATGCGGGAGCGCCACACCCGGCTCCTCAAGGAGACGGCTCCCGACTACACCCACGAGGTGACGGCGATCATCGACAACCGGCTCGCCCGGCTGCAGAACATCCTCTCCGCGGTGCATACCTTACGGGAGCTGACTCCCCGGTCCCGCGACTACCTCGTCTCGTTCGGGGAACGGCTCTCCGCCCCGATCGTCGCGGCCGCCCTCCGTCAGCGCGGCATCGCTTCGGTCGCCCTCGACGGTGCCGAGGCCGGGATAATCACGACGGCGAATCACGGGGACGCCCGTGCCCTCCCGGTGAGCGAGGAGAACATTCGTGCCCGGGTCGCCCCGCTGCTCGCCGACACCGTCCCGGTGATCATGGGCTTCATGGGGGCGACCGAGCAGGGCGTCATCACCACCCTCGGGCGGAGCGGTTCCGACTACTCCGCCGCCGTCATCGGTGCCGGGGTCGATGCCGACGAGATCTGGATCTGGACCGACGTCGACGGGGTGATGACCTCCGATCCCCGGATCATCCCCGATGCCCGGGTGCTCGACGACATCTCCTATCTTGAGGTGATGGAACTCTCCTACTTCGGCGCGAAGGTTCTCCACCCGCGGTCGATCGAACCCGCGATGCAGAAGGACATCCCGATCCGGGTCAAGAACTCGTTTAAGCCCGAAGTCCCCGGCACCCTCGTCCTCCGCGACGAGCACCGGGAGTTGCGGGTGGTCAAGGCCATCGCCCTGATCGAGAAGGTGGCGCTGGTCAACATCAACGGCGCCCAGATGGTCGGCCGTCCCGGTGTCGCAAAGACGATCTTCTCCGCGCTTGCCGAGCGGGAGGTGAACGTCATGATGATCTCGCAGGGTTCGAGCGAGGCGAACATCTCCCTCATCATCGACGAGTCGCACCTGGACGCCGCGCTCGGCGCCCTCGACCCGCTCGTGGAGCAGGGCGTCGTACGCGAGGTCACCTACGACCACGACGTCGCCGCGGTCGCGGTCGTCGGTGCGGGGATGGCCGGCACGCCCGGAACCGGCGGCCGGATCTTCTCGGCGATCGGCCGGGCCGGCATCAACATGATGATGCTCTCGCAGGGTTCAAGCGAGGTGAACGTCTCCTTCGTCGTGAAGGCCGGGGATGGAAAACGTGCCCTGCAGGTGTTGCACGACGAATTCCGATTATCGGAGAACTCAGATGACTGAAGGACATACTTACCGTGAAGCCGGGGTCGATATCGACCTCGAGGCCCGGGCGGTCCGGGCGCTGATCGATTCCCTCACCTACCAGAGAACCGGCGCTTTTTCGATGCTCGGGAAGGTCGGACACTTCGCCGGACTGATCGACTTTGGTCCGTATGCGCTTGCGCTCGCGGTCGACGGCGTCGGCACGAAGATGCTCGTCGCGGACACGCTCCGCGATTGGAGCACCGTCGGAATCGACTGCATCGCGATGAATGTCAACGACCTCTACGTGATGAACCTCGAACCCGTGGCGTTCGTCGACTACATAGCGACCGACGCGCTCCTGCCCGAGAAGATGGCCCAGATCGGCGAAGGGCTGAACGAGGGGGCTCGCTTAGCGAACATGAACATCGTCGGCGGCGAGACCGCGACCCTCAAGGGGCTCGTGAACGGTCTCGACCTCGCGGGAACCTGTCTCGGGGTCCAGGAGAAGGAGAAGATCGTCACCGGCGAGGGGATCGTTCCGGGCGATCTGATCGTCGGCGTCCCCTCGAGCGGCATCCACAGCAACGGCCTGACGCTCGCGCGCAAGGTCGTCGAGGACTGTGGATCCTACGAGACCCGTCTCTCGAACGGCAAGACCCTCGGCGAAGAGCTCCTGACGCCGACCCGGATCTATGCGGAAGTGCTCCGGGTGGCGGCGGCCTGCGAGATCCACGGGATGTGCCACATCACCGGCGGCGGCCTCCTGAACTTCAAGCGGCTCAGCGAGTACGGGTTCTCCATCACCGACCCCCTCGAAGTCCCCGAGATCTTCTCCTGGCTGCAGGAGAACGGGAAGATCAGCGATATGGAGATGTACCGGACCTTCAACATGGGCATGGGCTACGCCTTCGTCGCCCCGGAGAAGAGTGTCGCCGCGCTCCAGGCGATCGTCCCCGACGCCCGGGTGGTCGGCGAGGTGACGGAGGAGCCCGGCGTGCGGTTGAAGGGTACGGAGATCCGGTGAGGATTTTTTACCTCTTTTTGAATCCCTGGCCTTGTTGAAACCCCCTTGCCTGTTCCAGACGGCTGCAGTCAGGGGCACGGCTTTCCACCGGGTTGCGCACGTGCGGTGCTCGTGCTCCCGATGTTTTGTCCATCGCACGTCCAGGACCTTCGGTCTTCTCCTGCTCCGGTTCTTCGCACCTCACGGTGCTCACGCTCCCGGCCTCTGGCCAGTCGCGTAGCGAACCATCGCAAGTCCAGGACCTTCGGTCTTCTCCTGCTCGAAGACGCTTCCGCGTCTTCTCAAGCTCCGGACGTTGTCCGTCGCACCCTTCGGCCAGTCGCATATCGCCACGCACTGCCCGCCCCCCCGGGGCGGGAGGAGCGCGAAGCGCGGGTGGTGGGGGTTACAGAGATCCGTTACAACGTGGAGACAGGGGATATTCACCCCCCGCGAGCCCCACCCGGAGTGGCGATAGTCACGAAGTTGTCCCAAAACGCTGTTACCGGGAGGGGGACACCCCCTCCCGGACCCTCCCCCGCTCAGGCGATAGCCAATGGAAAGCCGTTTCACCCTCCTGGCTCAGGATGCGGCTCAGATGGCGGATGCCTGAGAAGTAAGGGCTCCGATGAGGGTATACCGAAGGTCTGGAGATCGTTTTGGGATGACCTCCACCACAGTCCACTGCAGGAGGAGATGCCCGGGAAAAAAGGCCGGCCCGGGGACAGGCCTGGTGTGGCACCACCCGCATCAGGGACAGGATGAAGATCAAAACAGGGTTTCAACAGAGCCGAATCCTTACCGTACCGCCGGGATCCGGCACAATCCTTATCCTCCGGCAGCCAGAGAGTATCCGCAAAGGAGCATGGATCGATGGCAGACGTCTATTTTGCCGGTATCAGGGCACGGGGGCACCACGAGAGCAAAGCCGCGAAGATCCGCCGTCTCTTTGATGCGGCCGGGTTTGACACGGCTATCCGGCCGGGGGACCTTGCGGCCGTCAAACTGCATGTCGGAGAGCGCGGGTGTGACACCTACCTCCACCCGCTCTTTGCCCGGCAGGTGGTCGATAAGATAAAAGAGCGTGGAGCGCAGCCGTTCCTCACCGATACCGCCACTCTCTACGCCGGGAGCCGGGCCGACGCCGTCCGGCACACCGTCACCGCGATCGAGCACGGGTTCGCCTACGCGGTGGCCGGCGCCCCGGTAATCATTGCCGACGGCCTTAAGGGCGGTTACTGGAGGGAGGTCGCGATCGAGGCCAGCCATTTTGAACGCGTCCGGATCGCCGGGAGCATCCTCGACGCCGACAGCATGATCGTCCTCTCGCACGTCAAGGGCCACGACCTCGCCGGGTTCGGCGGCGCGATCAAGAACCTGGCGATGGGCTGCGCCCCGCCGTCCGGGAAGGCGGAACAGCACGCGGGCCGGCCGTTCGTGGAGATCGAGCGGTGCGGCGGGTGCGGGAAGTGCACCACGGTCTGCCCGCAGGCGGCGATGACCCTTGCCGACGGCCGGGCGGTGCTCAACCCGGAGCACTGTGTCGGGTGCGGCGACTGCATGCGTGCCTGTCCCGAGGGCGCGATCGAGTTCGACTGGACGACGGAGATCCGGCCGTTCATCGAGCGGCTCTGCGAGTACGCCCTCGGCGCGGTTCACGACAAACCCGGGAGGGTCGGGTACATCAACTTCCTCCAGAACATCACCCCGGACTGCGACTGCGTCCCCTGGAGCGACGCCGCGGTCATCCCCGATATCGGGATTCTCGCCTCCACCGACCCGGTCGCGATCGACCACGCGAGTCTGGACCTCATCAACAGCGAGCAGGGGTTCGCCCGGACGCAGCTCGGGGGGAACTTCGCTCCCGGAGAGGACAAGTTTAAAGGGACCTGGGACTACACGGACGGCAGGTACCAGATCGAGTATGCGGCTGCCATTGGGCTCGGGGATGCCAATTACCAACTGATCGAGGTGTGAGATGACGACCGGAAAAGTTGTGCTGCTCTGTGGGAGTCCCCGGCCCGGGGGGAACACCGCACAGGTGCTCGGGGAGTGCGCGAAGGTTCTCGAGCGCGAGGGTATCGAGACCGAGACCGTCCTGCTCGGGGAGAAGCGTATCCTCTCCTGCACCGCCTGCGGGCTCTGCACCGAAGGGGAGTGTGCCCTCGATGACGGCTTGAATGAGATCATCGAAAAGATCCGGGAGGCCGACGGGCTCATCGTGGGAAGCCCGGTCTACTTCGGGACTGCGCGGGGCGACGTCACGGCGGCCCTGCAGCGGATCGGGATGGTCTCGGTAGCGTCCGACGCCTTCCTCTCGCGGAAAGTGGGCGGCCCGATCGCCGTGGCACGGCGGGGTGGGCATACCGCCACGCTCCAGGAACTGCTGATGTTCTTTTTGATGAACGATATGATCGTGCCGGGCTCGACCTACTGGAACATGGTCTTTGGGAGGACGCCGGGGGAAGCCCTGGGCGACGAGGAAGGGGTGAAGACGGTCCGGCGGTTCGCCGAGAACGTTGCGTTCCTGATCAAGAAGTTGCGCTAGTGCACCGTGTCATCTTATTATAGAAATTTCTTGCATGTACCGGGACGGCAACCATGGTCTCACGCGAAGCCGCGAAGTGCGACTGCCAGAATGGCAGGAGCATGAGCACCGTTAGGTGTGAAGGAGTGTAACTCTCAACCAACCGGGTCTTCGCGCTCTTCGCGGCTTCGCGTGAGTTATTAGTGTAGATGACGATACGGTCTTGCGCGAAGGACGCGCAGCCTTCGCGTTCTTCGCACCTATCGGTGCTCAAGCAACCTGAAAGTCTTCAAGCACCGGTGCTCCGGAGAATAACCTTTTTCATCCTCTCCGATGAGGGATCAGCATGGATCTTTCGTCTGAGGCGCTCATCCCGGATGTCGCGGATACGGCACCGTTGACCCGGCGGGAGATTGCTGATCTCCTGCCGGAAGTCCCGGACTGGTCGTTCGAAGGCGGGCGGCTTGCCGCCCGGTTCGCCTGCAAAGGGTTTGACGAAGCGGTGACGTTCCTCAACGAGGTCGCCGGGTTTGCCGCGCAAGAGAACCATCCCCCGGATCTCGGCATCCACGCGGGCCGGTTTGTGGATATCGCCTGGTATACCTACGCCATCGGCGGGCTCTCCAAGAACGACTTCATCATGGCCGCACGGCTCTCCGGGTGGCTCCGGTGCCGGCAGGGCGCGTTCCTCTAGCCGGTGTCGAACGCCCGCATGACCCGCGATTTGATGGCCTCTTTCGGGAGCGCGCCGACCGCCCGGTCGACCAGCATGCCGTTCGCGAAGAACAGGAGCGTGGGTATCGCCGTTATGCTGAAACTGGCCGCTATCGCGGGGTTCTGATCGACGTTGCACTTACCGAAGGTCACCCTGCCGGCGAAGTCGCGGGCAAGGTCCTCGACGACCGGGGCCACCATCCGGCAGGGCCCGCACCATTCCGCCCAGATGTCGACGACCAGGGCGGGGTGCTCCTGCAGGATCTTCTGGATTACACCATCGCCGACCTCGATGACGCCCCCCGGCGTTCCTGTCAGCCGTTCCTCGAGTTTCCGGAGACGCTCTTCCCGGAGACGCTGCAATTCGTCGTTAAGCGGCCTCTCTTCTTCCATATAACGGATGTATGCCGCTCGCTCATATTAAATGATTAGTCTCGCGCCGGGCACCGGCGCCCCGGACTCGCACCGGTCCGGCCAGCACAAAGGTATATAACCCACGAAAGACAATGTGTATACCTCACAGGATAGAAGCGAGGTGGGGTAGCCAGGACATCCCGGCGGGCTCATAACCCGTAGATCGATGGTTCAAATCCATCCCTCGCTATGAGAGACTCTTCTGCGTTCTTATGTCTTTTCTTCGTTATCCCTGCTGTCGCGGTACCTCTACCCGAATAGGATCCGTGAACTGCGCAAAAGGCTTACTCTGCAATGGTGAACGACCCCGGCATGCCGGGAAAAAGAGTGGTGATCCGGAAAAATCGCTTACGTCCGTTCCTTCCCGGCCTTGAAGGTCGAGAGATCGGACTGGTGGGTGCCGGCCACGTAGTCCACGACACAGTGGCAGCTCCTCTCCCCGTTGATCTCCACCGGGTAGCACCCCGTCAGGCATCCGGTGCAGAGATTCTGCTCGCCGCACCCGATCGCCTCCACCAGATCCTCAAGTGGAATATAGGTGAGCGACGTCGCGCCGACGCTTTCGCGCACCGCCTCGACCTCCTTGCCGCTCGCGATCAGCTCCGTGCGGGTGGGCATATCCACCCCGAGGTAGCAGGGGGCAATGATCGGCGGGGAGCCGACCCGGAGGTGAATCTCTTCGGCCCCCGCATCCCGGATCATGTTCACGATCCGGCGGGAGGTCGTCCCCCGGACGACACTGTCGTCGATGAGCACCACCCGTTTGTCCTTCAGGTTTCCCCGGACGGTATTGAGTTTGATCCGGACCGCCCGCTCCCGCTGCTCCTGGGTCGGCATGATGAACGTCCGGCCCATGTAACGGTTCTTCATCAGCCCCTCGATGAACGGGATCCCGGAGCGCTTGGCGTAGCCCGCGGCGTACGCGATCCCGGAATCGGGAACCGGACAGGCCGTATCCGCTTCGACAGGATTCGCATCGTAGAGTTTCTGCCCGATCCGGCGTCGCACGTCGTAGACCAGCGTCCCGTCCATCACCGAGTCGGCGCGGGCGAAGTAGACGTACTCGAAGATGCAGTACGCCTTCCGGTTCGCGGTCGCGATCTGGGTAGAGGTGAGCCCGGACTCGTCGATCCGGACGAGTTCACCGGGACGCACGTCCCGGATGAACGTACCGTCCAGCGCATCGATCGCCACGCTCTCCGACGCGATGATGTAGCCGTTATCGAGCTTTCCGATGCAGAGCGGTTTGATGCCGAGCGGGTCGCGGAAGGCGTATACGGTATTGTTCAGGAGGGCCACGGTGGCGTACGAGCCGCGCAGCCGCCGCATGCAGAGCAGGACGGCGTCCTCCATGCTCTTTGATGTCCGGAGCGCATCAGCGATGATGTTGCCGATGATCTCCGTATCGGCCGTGGTGCAGAAGATCTGCCCCCGGTGTTCGTATTCCTCCCGGAGTTCGGCTGTATTGACCAGGTTGCCGTTATGGGCGATCGCGAGATCGAGTCCCCGGTACCGGAAATTGAACGGCTGAACATTCTCGGGAACCTTTGACCCGGTTGTCGGGTAGCGGACGTGTCCGATTCCGGCGTTCCCCTGCAGATCCTGCAGGGTCTGGCTGTTGAAGACCCCGGCGACGAGCCCCTGGGCTTTGTGCGTGTACAGGGTCCTGTCTTCAAAAGTAGAGATCCCTGCGCTCTCCTGCCCCCGGTGCTGGAGAGCATACAGGGCGTAGTACAGCGGAAACGAGACACCGCCAGCATCGACGATGCCAACGATACCACACATGATGCAACTCTAATGCGTCGGTACCTTTGCCTTCTTCTCCGTCCAGCGGTAACTGCGGATCCTCCGGCTCTTGCCGAATCCACAGGCCGCACAGACTTTGTGCTGTGCGTGGAACGAGATCTTGCCACATCGCCTGCAGGCGATGTGAGTGTGCTTCTGGCGTTTGCCCATCGATGGTGTGCCTTTTGACATTTTCTCACCTAACGTTATTCAACTGAAGGGGTAATGTAGATCACATTATCACCGCGGACGATCAGCGTGCCGAGTTTCTGCGCCGCGCCGTCCACTTCTTCTTCTGCCTTGTCCAATACCAGATTCATGTGAACGTCGTATCCCTGGAGGATCCCCCGGATCTCTCTCCCACCTTTTAGGCTGATGATGACGGGCTGACGATTCAGTACCTGATCTAAAATATCCAACGGTCTTGGCGTCATATGATTACCCTTTGCCGTCCTTTCCGGAGTAATATATTTGAGTGAGGAAGCTACTTAAATATAACCGCGCTGCTGTGCGAGAGTCAGCGTCGCCCCGAGGTTTCGAGACATGCCAAAGATTACCGTAAAAAAGCGTCACGTCATCCGGAAATCACAGATAAGCGAACTTCTCGAGCGACTCACGGACGAGATCGGTGCATCGGCCGACCTCTTCCGGTCGGAGAGGATCGAGCGGGCGGAGACGGTTGCTTCTGTCGGGATCTACCTCGTCGATAAAAAACCCCTCCTGATGGGAACCGAAGATTGGACTTTTCCGACCCTGCGTGGGCTCGTCGAGCACCCGATCCCCGAGCGGCGGGTGGTGGTCGATTCCGGCGCGGTCAGGTTTGTCGCAAACGGCGCGGATGCCATGCGCCCCGGGATCGTATCGATCTCGCCTGATGTCCGTGCGGGGCACCCGGTGCAGGTCGTCGAGGAACGGCACGGAAAACCGCTTGCCGTGGGAATTGCACTCCTTGATGCAGCCGATATGGAGCGGCAGGAGAAGGGCAAGTCCGTTAAAAGCGTCCATTATGTTGGGGACGATCTCTGGAATCTGGAGGTCTGACGGAGAAAATAATGGATACAATTAAATAAAATTCATTCCTCAATTTTTCTATGGTTAAAAAACTCTTTGACAGCATTCTCGGCAAAAGTCCGGCACGGAACGAAGAGGACTACATGGAACTCGATCTTGCTTCCTACGAGGGACCGAACGACGAAGAACCGGCATCCATGTACGTTAAGATCGCCACCATCGCCGACCTCAAAGATACCCCCCGCGTCAAAGACGAGGTTTACAACGGCAATATCGTGATCGTCGACATCGGGCGGCTGAAGATGGATAAGGTGACGTTCGAGCGGGTCTTAAAGGATCTTCGCGACGTGGCAAAGGACGTGAACGGCGACATCGTCGGCCTCGGCGAGCAGAAGTACGTCGTCATCACGCCCATGTCCGTCAAGGTCTCCCGCGAGAAGATCGGCGGGGGCCTCTAGTGCAGGAGTCCCATTCGGGAACCTGTCCCGCCTGCGGGAGCGAGATCCGGATCGTCCATCACCGTCTCGACATCCCTCACTTCCCGGATCTCCTGCTCGTAGCAATCGCCTGCGAGGCCTGCGGCTACCGGCACACCGATACCATCATCCTCGGGGAGGGTGAGCCGGTCCGGTGGACGGTGCGGGTGGAGGAGCCCGAAGACCTCGCCATCCGGGTGGCGCGGAGCACGACGGGGAGGATCGAGATCCCGGAACTCGGCCTCGCGGTCGAGCCCGGCACCGCCTGCGAGGGGTTCGTCACCAACATCGAAGGGGTTCTCCACCGCTTTGAGCAGGCGGTACAGACAGTCCTCGCGAACCCCGAGAGCGAAGACGAGCGGGCGGCCGCACTCAGGATGATGGAGACGATCGCCGCCGCACGGGAGGTGGCCTTCCCGTTCACGGTCATCCTCGAGGATCCTGCCGGAAATAGCGCGCTCGCCGGTGAGAATGCCGAAAAGATGCTCCTCGATCAGGGAGAAGACTGACCCTTTTTTTTTTAATCGCGGGGGGGTTAATCTGAAATAGGACCTCTCCCCATACGGCAGCGCCGTGAGGTGAAGAGCAATGGCACGAACAATATCGGTGCTGAAATGGGAGAACGAAGCGGAGGTCGAGAACGCCGTTCACGACATAAGAGCGGAAATAGGCGAGCGAGGCGGTCTCACCAAGGATACCGAGCGGGCGATGCAGCACTCGTTCCTGGTGGCTGATCCCGACCTTGCGAACCATTTCCTGCGGCTGATTCGCGAACAGGTTCCCGGTGCATTGCACTACTTCGAGGAGGAAGGCGGCGGGGCGTGAGTGGCGGCTGCCGGAACGGCAGGAGCCTGGCCCCCGGAGGTGTGACTTACGACGTTTCGTCAGGAACGGAGTTTGAGCACCGTTAGGTGCGATGAATGTCGTTCTTCGCGTGAATTACTTGCCGGGGATAACGATACAGTCTCAGTACTTCGCTGAAATGGCTGAGGTCGTTCTCAAAAGGTCAACCCGTCGACTTCCCTTTTTTCGAAGGGAATGGAGTTTGAGCACCGGAGGTGCGAGTGCGGTGGAAGTCCGTGAGCCGCCGGGCCTACAACAACCCGGCTCTCCTGAACATCGGCCGGACCTCGGCCCCCTCCATGTTCCCCGCGGCCCAGGTGTAACGCTCCCGGATCCCGGGCGGGAGGTCGCGTTCCGGTATCGATACGAACCTGAACTCCGCGTAAAACCCGGCGAGGCTCTCGACGGCGTACATGTAGAGATCGTCGTTGTGGCAGGCCACAACAAGGGCGGCCATCGTCGTGCGGGCATACCCCTTGTTGCGGCAGCCCTCGGGCGTGAAGACGCCGTCGACCTCCAGGCCGCCGGGATGCCTCCTGCACCGGGCGAGAGAGACGATCTGCCCGGCAAGGAAGGTCGCGAAGACCCGGTCTCGTGCAGGATCGCCGATCGTGCCATGGTAATCGCGCCAGACCTCGTCCGCGGCGGAGAACTCCGCGCTTGTCAGTTCACGAACCTCCGGTCGGATTCCGACCGCTTTTGTGCCCGATTCTGGAAGAACGGCAGTTATCATCTCTTTCACCTCAGACAATCCTGTAGCCCTCAGACGGCACCAGGATCTCGAACCTCGCACCCGTCCCGAACGTCCCGGTCTCGCGGATCGCGATCCCGGTGATGGCAAGTATCTCGTGGGCAAGGAAGAGCCCGTGCCCGTAACTCTCCGGCTTCTGCCCAAAAAGGCCTCTCTTCTCCGCGTCGGGGATGCCGGTCCCGTCGTCCTCGACGATGATTGCGCACCCCTCCGGGCGCAACTGGTAGGTGACAACGATCCTGCTTGCCTTCGTCGCCGGAGCGAGCGAGTTCTCAAAGAGGTGAGTAAAGACCATCGCGAGGTGGGGGTCGGCGAAGATCTCGAGCCGTTCCGTCCACGCGTCGAAGGAGACGTCCCCGAAGGAGAGGCCTGCGGCAGCTCTCCTGACGGCCTGCTGCACCGGGATCCATGCCGGCGGCGACGTCCCGATGTCGCGGAACTCGCGGGAGATCTCGATCTGCCGCCGGATTCCGCTTGCGGCATTGTTCAGGTCGTCGATGAAGGAGAGGACCTCGGGATCGTCGAACTTCATCACGCCCAGCGAGAGATGCCCATACAGGACCGCAAGCCGGTTCGCGAGGTCAGTGCGCAGGATCCCCGTGAGGGTGTTGAGCTGGCGCCCGGTGTTCTGCAGCGCGGCCTCCGTCATGACCTCGTCGTTGACGTCCCGGATGGACTCGATCGCCCCGGTGACCCGTCCGCTCCGGTCGAGAAGCGTGGTCGCTGCGAACCTGATGTGCGCACCCCGCCCGCCCCTGAGAAGAGGGGTGTAGACCTCCGCGACAAGGACGTCGCCGCTCCTTCTGACCGACGGATACCCGGCCTCGGGATCGCCCTGGAGAATCCGGTCTGCAAGCAGCGGCCGCGCCTCACCGTAAAAGGGCACGGCGTACTCGTAGTCCCCCCGGCCGAGCATGGCCTCTTTCTTCACTCCGGTCATCTCCTCGATCGCGCGGTTCCAGGCGATGACCCTCCCCTCGCGGTCGATGGCGAAGGTAGCGTCGGGCAGGAACTCGATGATCTGGTTCATCTGCTGCTCGGACTCACGGAGTTTCGTTGCCAGGAACGCAACCACCCAGCCGATGAGGACGAGGAGGATCGCACGGGGAAGGATGGTGTACGCGAGCAGAGGAGCCGGCGGGGAGAGGAAGTAGGTCGTGACGGCGTAGATGGATGCAAAGCAGACGGAGAAGAGGATGCCCCGGCGCGGGTACCAGTAACTCGCGAGGATGATTGGGATGGTCAGCGGGAGGGTAGGGAGGGGGAGAAGCCCTTCCGGTGCGCCGAGGACCATGGCGAGCAGGTTTCCGCCGAGGGTCAGCACGGCTAGCCCGGCGATGATCGCGATGCGGTTGCGCGTATCGGTGATAAACGTGGTCTGGATGTCGGTGACGCTCATGAGGGAAGCCTGCGGTTATGGTCTCGGTTCATTCGGTCTGCCGGCCGGGAGCACGGATCACTTTTGCCGGGCAGAGGAGTTCGAATCGTGCTCCGCTCCCGGGGATCCCCGTCTCCTGGATGGTGATCCCGGTTATGGCCAGGATCTCCCGCGCGAGGAAGAGGCCGAGCCCGGTATTCATGCCGTGCGCGTAGGAAAAGATCTTCTCCTTATCCCCGGCAGGAACTCCCACGCCGTCATCCTCGCAGAGGATGGTGTAGGTCTCTCCATCCTGTTTGAGGCTGAAGGTGATGGTGGTGACCGCCTCCCCGTAGCGCAGCGAGTTTTCGATGAGGTTCGAGAAGACCTTCTCGATGAGCGGGTCGGCGAAGATCTCCACCCCCGCCGGAATGGCGTTCTCAAGGGTTACCTTGCCCGTCGAGACGTAGTTCTCCGACCGCTCCACAAGCGTCCTGATCTCCTGCCAGGTTGGAGCCGCTGCCCCCACCTTCTGGTACTCCGCCGTAAACCGGACGGTGTTGTTGATCCGGTTCACTATCTCGGCAGCGCTCTCGACGTGACGCCACGCGTTTTCCGGTTCCCGCTCGCGCAGCACCTGGGCCAGGTCGAGATACCCCCAGAGCGCCGCGAGCTGGTTTAAGAGGTCGTGACGGGTGATGCTTGCCATGAGCTGGAGTTTCCTGTTGGCTTCCGCAAGCGCTTTTTCCACGCGCCGCCGTTCCTGGTTCTCGGCGGCAAGGCTCTCGTTACTGCGCGAGAGACCCGCGACGGCTTCCTGGAGCTGCTCGTTTAAGGAGTGCAGCTGCTCCTGCGCCTCCTGAAGTTCGGTGTTCTTCGACACCGCGATGGTATACGTCGAGAGGAGGGTGTTTAAGATCTTGAGCCGTCCTGCGCTGATGGTATAGGTGTTGCCGGCGAAGGGAATCTCCAGTTCGGCGGGAGATTCTTCTGGTTCAGGCATCTCCCGCGTCCGCATGACGGCCTCGATCTGGGAGCGGACGTGTTTGGGGTCGACAGGTTTGACGATGAAACTGTCCGCTCCCGATGCCAGCCCTTTCAGCACGTCGGCAGGATCGAAGAGGTTGGTGACCAGGATGACGGGTATATCCGGGTTCTGCTGCTTGATCCGGCGGCAGAGTTCGTACCCGTCCATCTCCGGCATCATGATGTCGGTCAGGACGATATCGGGCATATCGACCTCCATCCGCCGTATCGCCTCGATGCCGTCAGCAGCCAGAACGACGTCATACCCTTCCGTCTCAAGAACGTAGCGGATGAACTCGGCCTGTGTCCTGCTGTCCTCTACCACCAGAACGCTCATTTTGGTTCCTCCTTCATGCTTTCCTTCCATATCATCCCTGGATCTCTCCCTCACGGCGATGGGTCAGGCGCCGGACTATCTTGAGAAAATCTTCTGCCTCAAAGTTCTTCTTGACGATATATGCATCCGCCCCGACCGCCTTTCCCCGTTCCCGGTCCTCGGGCGAATCGAGCGAAGTGACCAGCGCCACCCGGATCCCGGCAAGTTGTCCACCTTCGGCCCGTATCTTCTCGGTGAGCGTGAAACCGTTCATCCGGGGCATATCGACATCCGAAACGACCATATCAAACTCATGCTGCTTAAGCCTTGCGAATGCGTCGATCCCGTTAGAAGCGGTCTCAACACGATATCCTGCCCCTTCGAGAACGCTCCGTAGCAGGGCACGTGACGTAACCGAGTCCTCGACAACCAGGATCCGCCGCTCTGCCTCCCATGGGAGTGCTGATGTCGATACCGACCGCTCCGCCTGCATAGCGTCCTGGATCAGTTCGAGGGGATCGAGCACGAGTGCCAGACGTCCGTCCCCGAGGATCACGGCTCCGTCGATCCTCCGCACGGAGGTGAGCTGACTGCCGAGTGGTCGGACGACGATCTCCTGCACCCGGATCACCTCGTCGACCATACACGCGATCTGCCCGGCCCCGTATGCGATGATGACGAGGGGTTTCGGCCGTTCTTCCGCCATGACGGGGTCGGACGGGGGGATGCCCAGGGCATCGCTGAGCCGGATGACCTCGATCGTCTCCCCTGAGAGCCGGATCGTCGGCCGGCCCCTGGAGATGGTCAGGGAGTCCGGGCGAACCCGGAGAACCTGCTTCACCTGCTGCATCGGGAGGACATATACCTGCCGTTCAGAACGAACAAGCAGCCCGCGGAGGGTGGCCATCCTCACCGGGACGGTCAGGGTGATCGCCGTCCCCTTCCCGACGGCCGAGGAGACCGTCACCTCCCCCCCGAGACGGGAGACAGTGTCTTCCACGATTGCAAGCCCGAGCCCCCTCCCCGAGAGGTCGGTGACGATCCGGCTCGTGGTCATCCCCGAGCGGAAGATGAGCCAGATCGCCTCGCTGTCCGTGAGGCTTGCGTCCTCCTCGGGCGTGATCACCCCGTTCTCGACGGCGGTCCTCCGGATCGCTCTGCTCTCGATGCCGGCACCATCGTCGGCCACCTCGATGCCGACCCTGCTCCCCGACCGGGGGAAGACCCGGATCCGCACGGAACCGGTGGCGGATTTTTGCTCTGCTCTCCTGACCTCCGGGCTCTCGATGCCGTGATCGATGCTGTTCCTGATGAGGTGCATGACCGGCCCCTTCAACGCATCGAGGATACGGCGGTCGACTTCGATCTCTCCGCCCTCGATCGTGAGGTCGACCGATTTCCCCGAGGTGCGGGAGAACTCTCTCACGAACGCGGAGAGCGGGGCAAATGTGGTTGAAGCCGGGAGCAGTGCGGCGTCGTGGATGAGGTCGGAGATCTCAGAGGTGCTCGTCTCGAGCGCCGACCGGTCGATCTCCATGAAACGCAGGTGCGTGACGAGGTCGTGCTGCAGGTTGGTTACGAACTCGCGGTTGTAATCCAGGAACTCGACCGCCCGCTGGAACGGCAGGACGAGATCGGGGGGAATCGCCGCCTTCTCTTCCCCGAAGGCCTTCCTGCGGATCATCTGCAGGTCGTTTAACGCCTGGGAGTGGTTCCACTGCCAGAGGGAGAAACGGGTCATCATCTCCTCGAGCTCGCGTATCCTCTGCATGATGAAGAGCCGGGTCGTGAGGAGGCTGTCGGCTCCGGCGGTGAGCCGGTCGAGCTTGTGGGCGGCAATCCGCACCGTGCTCCGGTCGGTCCCCTGCTCGCCGCCGTTATAACCTCCTGGCGCGCCGTAAGCGTGGTTCTCCCGGGGAGGCGAACCCTGTTCGGCCGGCTGATCGCCCGCAAAATCGCTCCGTTCCGTCTTTTCCCGGTCGGGGATGGCCCGGAGCGCCCCGTTAATCTCCGCCGGTGAGGTATCGGGCCGCTCTCCCTGGAGAAGACTCTTGATTACCGCCATTGTCCGGTGGAAGAGGTCGAAGTCGTCCACCCCCGGGACGAACTCGCCCCGCTTCACAAGAGAGAAGGCGGTCTCGAGGTTCTGGCAGATCGACTCGATCTCCCGGAAGTTGACCGCCCGTGCGGCACCTTTCAGGCTGTGGACCGTCCGGTAAACCCGCTCGAGCAGGTCGGGCGTCGGCCCGCTCTTCTCAAGCGCGATCAGCCCCTCGGTGATTGTTTCAAGGTACTCGTCCGCCTCCTCGCGGAACGTCTCGAGGAGACGGGCACGAAATACATCGTCCGATCCAGTCATGGCAAGTCGTGCTAGACCCGGTACTGCTGGGTGATCCTCTTTAAGCGAGCACCGAGCTCGTGCAGATCCTCGGCGGTCTTCTCCGCCTTATGGGTGGTCTCGAGGTTCTTCTGCGCCGCGTCCCGGATGTTCTCCATTGCGCTCGAGATCTGGTCTATACCTGAGGCCTGCGTCTGGATCGAGGAAGCGATCTCGATGACCTCCTGCGAGGTGTCTGCTATCGACTGGGTGAGCACCTCGATAACCTCCTGTGCGTTGCTCGTCAGCTGGGCCGCATCCGCGACGGATCGGATCCCCTGCTCGGTCGAGGTCGCGGTCGAGGAGACCCCCTGCTGGATATCCGTGAGGATAGCCCGGATGTTCGAGGTCGCTTTCTTCGACTGCTCGGCGAGGTTATGGATCTCGTTTGCGACGACGGCAAACCCTTTCCCGAACTCTCCGGCCTTCGCGGCTTCGATGGAGGCGTTCACCGCGAGCAGGTTGGACTGTTCGGAGATGTCGGTCACGGTCGCGATGATCTCGCCGACGGCCTGGCTCTGCTCAGAGAGCCGGATGACGTTCATCCGGACGACATCCATCTCCCGCTGGATCTGGTTCATACCTTCAAGGGTCTCGCGCACGGACTTCTGGCCGCCCTTCGAGACTTCCAGCGCCCGCATTGCCTTCTCGGAGACTCCTTTCGTCTTCTGATTCACGAGTTCGGTCTTCTTCCTGACGCTCTCGACCGAGTCCGAGGTCTCGTTCACCGTCGTAGCGGTCTGGGAACTGGCTGCGGCAAGTTGGGTCGTGACCGCCAGGATCTCGTTTGAAGCGAGCGAGAGAACCGAGACACCCTCATAGAGTTCCTCGCTGATCAGTTTCATCAACCGCGAGAGTTCGATCCCGATGGTGTTGAGGGCGTCGCGGTAGGCGACGAACTCCCCGGCGACCGGGATATTCTCGTCGAACCGGGCGGTGAAGTCGCCGGATGCGTAGAATCGCGCAAGCCGCATCGCCTCGTTCACCGGCTCGGTGATCGACTCGAGGGTCTTGTTGAACCCGGCGATGATCATCCGGTAGCCGCCGCGGAACGCTTTCTCGTCCCCGCGGATGGAGAGATCGCCCGCACGGGCGGCGTCGGTAAGTTTGAGCGTCTCTTTGTGGAGGTGGTCGAGTGACTGGACCATCATCGCGAGCGCGGGACGGATCTCGTCGCCTTCGTCGGCGACCGGGAACTCCTGGACATACTCGCCGAGAGCGATCTTTTTGAGGTTCCCGACGACGTTCTCCTGGAGATCGCCGGCGAACTCGTCCATCGTCCTGGCCATGACTCCGATCTCGTCCTGGCGCCTGATGTTGAGCCGGGCGGAGAGGTGGCCGCTACGGAGCTCTTTGAGCATCAGGACGACCTGCTGCAGGGGATCGGCGATCGAGCGGCCGAAGAGGATGGCGATCGCAACGCCGATGGCGATGGAGGCAAGGACGACGAAGACGATCGTGTTCCTGATGGTGTCTATCGGCCCGGTGAAGTCGGAGAGCTCGGCACGCGAGACGATGTGCCAGTCGAGCGGTTCGAAGTAGGTGTAGGCGTCGATCATATCCGTTCCGTCGACCTGGTGGCGGATGATGCCGACCTTATCCTCGATCATCTCCTGGATATAGTCCTCGTCGGCCTTGCTCTCCCCCTCCTGGGATGGGTGTATGAGCAGCTGGCCGTTGCTATCGACGACGAACATGTAGCCGTTTTTGCCGATGACCGTCTCTTTAAGGCTCGACTTGACGACGTCGAGCGTCTCCTGCTCCTCGGTTCCGACGAAGAGAACCCCAATGATGTTTCCGCGGCTGTCCTTTATCGGTTCGTACGCGGTGACGTAGCGCTTGCCGAAAAGGTCACGGCTCCCGTAGTAGGTCTCCCCCTGGTTCACCACGACGTCGTAGACGTTCTGGGTCAGCTCGGTCCCGACCGCTCTCGTCCCGTCGGTTCCGATAACGTTTGTAGAGACCCTGATGGCATGGTCGTCGTAGACCTGGAAGACCGTCGCCGCCCCACCGACCAGGGACTGCACCTGGTCGACGATCTCGAAGTTGTCGTTGATGGTGTACGGGTTGCCGTTACCGTCCACCAGGGCCAATTTCCCGTCTATGACCTCCGGGGTTCCCCGGGCGTAGAAGTTCTCCCGGAGGACGTTGAGATCGCTGTTCACCTTATTGCGGGTGAGTTTGTAGACGTCGTTGGTCCATCCCCGCGCGTCATGCACCTGTGTCTCGAGCAGCGTCTCGATCTGGTCGTTAATCACACCGCTCGAGCTGGTATACGCCACTATCCCGAGCATAAGCGTCGGGATGATCGCCAGAAACAGGCATATGACGAGGATCTTCGTCCCGACTTTCATGTCTGAAAAAAATGTGAGCATGCTACTTCCGTTCCACCCGCTCTTGTACGACGACTTAATAGATTGGTGCACACCCCGGGATAAATAATGATCTGTCTCGCGAATGGCGTTTAAAATCTGCCTTTTCCCTTAATGGGTGGATAAAATCGGTTTATTTTCTTGTCTGGCCGATCATCATCGCGGGGTCGGCGAGGATCGCCGCCGCATCGAGGACGAGCACCGATCCTTCCGTGACACCCAGAAGATAACGCTGTTCGATCGGGGTCGTTTCAGGCTCTACAGGGGAGAACTGGTCGGTCGGTCGGATGTAGATGTCCGTGATATAATCCGCAAGAATTCCGAAGGTCACCGTTCCGTCGGAGAGGACGATGACCCGGTTGAGGTCGGTCAGGCCACGTTTCGGTATCGAGAAGAGTGCGCGGAGATCAACGACGGAGATGATCTCCCCTCTGACGGCACAGATACCGACGATGAAGTCGGGCACCCCGGGAACCGGGGTGATCTCGTGCATGATGAAGACTTCGCGGATGTACTGCGTTTTGATGGCATACTCCTGGTCTGCGAGCCTGAACGTGAGGAGTTCTGAGAACGGTATCTCGCCTGTCTCCTCCTCCTCCGGCTGCGCGAACGCCCGTGCCCGTTCTGTGAGGACCTCACCGGCCTTTTCGGCGTCGTGAGGCGGTGTCCCCCCCCCGGTTCCGGCCGTGCCGGGCCGGAGGGGGTACTGCGCGGTCTCTTCTGCTGCAAGGAACGCGCCGAGGTCGTAGATGATGATCTTCCCGTCTTCGGTCAGCACCATGCCGGGAGGGGAGGAGGCGTCGGCTTCGGGCGGGAACTGGATCGGGCTCCCCTGCACCCCCTGCACCCCGTCCGCCCAGAGGGCCACGCATTCCCCGGAGAGGTGAGCGATGACGAGGACGTCGGTGGGGAGCGGAGGGCGGTCGGCAAGCCCGAGAAGTCTCCGGAGCGAGTAGACCGGGACGGTTCGGCCGCGCAGGTTCATGGTTCCCGCGCCCCCACGGCGTTTGCCGGTCGGCGGCTGGAGTTCCACCATGCCGACGACCTGCCGGGTCTCGGCAAGAGGGAGAGCGCAGGTCAGCCCCTCAACGGTGAAAAACAGAAGATGTGTCATGGCGGATCATCGATGTTCGAAGGTTTGTCCGGAGCGATTAAAAGGTTAGGGGAGGTGCGCCGGTCAGGGCCCGAAGAGGTCGATCCCGGCGTTCGAGGTTTTGACGGTGACGGTCGGCCCCCCGCTGCCGAGTGTTCCCGAGACCGAGGTTCCCGTCGACTCTTCGAGCCGGAGCATAAGATCGTGAACCGTTATCCTGGCGTTCGAGGTGGTGGCGACCACCCGGGCGTCCAGATCCTCTGCGAACCTGAGCGTGATCCCGGCGTTGCTCGACGAAATCGTTACATCTTCCCGGACGGCGGGAATCTCGGCGATGACTTCTCCGTTCGAGGTTGCGAGACCTGCGATACCCCCGCAGTCCTCCACCGTGATGGCGGCGTTGCTGGTCGTCGCGGTGACGTATCCTTCGGCCCCACGGATATCGATCCGGCCGTTCGAGGAGGTTGCCGTGAGATCCCCGCCGGGAGCGTCGTCGACGATCACCCGGCCGTTTGATGTCAGGAGTTCCGTCTCCTCGACCCGCACCCCCGAGAGTTCGATCCCGCCGTTCGAACTCTCGATCCTTCGCAGGACAACGGTCGGCGGCAGGGATATCGTGTAGTCGACACTCACCCGCGGGTTGAAACTGGTGTGCACCGTCTCTACCCTGAGGGGATCGCCCTCCGTCACCTCGATCCTGACCTTCTCGAGTTCGCCCCGGCCGTAGACGGATCGCTTGACCGCCGTGATGCCGACGGCCTCCCCCTCGCGGACGTTCACGGCGACGTTTCCGTTGCGGTTGATCACGACGATACCGCTCTCCGGCTCCACCGTGACCGTCCGTTCGAACTGCTCGGTCTCCTCCGGGCCCGGCACCCCGGTGCATCCGGAAAGAGCGGTGGTGAGGACAGCGAGGGCCAGCACCGCGTATACGGTTGCCTGCATGGTCGTTCTCTCTGCTTCGATAGGAGATTACCCTTATGTCGGCTTTGTTGAAACCCTCTCCCGGAGGATGAATTATCTCCGGATAATCCATGTCTCACCGACGCACGCGAAGGCGCGAAGAACGCGAAGTCTGGATGGGTATTGACTGTCTCCCTTCGCGGCTTCGCGGCTCGAAGCCTACGGCTTCTCACGCTCCCGTCCTGTGGACAGTCGCGGCTCGCACCTACGGTGCTCAAGCTCGCTGCGCTCGCACTTCGCGTGAGACCCACATCACCCGCCTCTATCGGCAACCGAGTGTTATCCAGGGGTTGTGGAAAGCATTTCAACAGGGCCCTTATGTTACTGCCGCTTGCTGGAACGTCCGGCGGGCAAGGAGATACATCACCGCCGCAAAGACCGCCAGGTACGCGAACGATCCGAGAGCCTCAGCCGTGGAGGTGGTGTAGCGGGCGCCGACGGCAAAGAAATCACCTCCGAGAGCGAAGTAGCGGATCCCGGTGACCAGGTGGGTCAGGGGGTTGTAGATCGAGAGCGTCTGCAGAAACGCCGGGAACGCCTGGATCGGGTAGAGGGCGTTCGAGACGAAGAAGAGCGGCAGGGTGAGGAGCGTCATGATCCCCTGCAGTCCTTCGGGGCTTTCGAGACGCATTGAGATGTTGGAGGAGAAGAGGAGGAACCCGAGCGAGAAGGCGCCGACGAACACGAATATCCCGAGGATCGAGAGGGCGATCCGGGAGGCGGAATACTCCGGGAAGAACTGCACCCCGAGGAGGAGACCGAAGGCCATGATGATGGATGCCTGGATGAACGATTTCGTCATCCCCGAGAGGCTGACCCCGAGCATGATGTGCGTCCGGGGCATGGGGCTTGCGAGCATCTCCCGCATCAACCCCCAGTTCTTATCGAAGAGGAGGCTCATCCCTCCAAACAGGCTCGTGAAGAGGGTCGTCATTGCGATCACCCCGGCGGCCATGAAGGTGAGGTAATCGACCGGGATGACGCCGGCCGGGGCCGGGATCGACGACGTGAACCGGTCGAGGTTCGAGGACATCGCGATGCCGAAGAACGCCATCCAGAGCGCCGGCTGCAGAAGCGACGAGAAGAGCTGCGTCCTGAACCTGACGAACCGGATCATCTCCCGCCAGTAGACGGTCAGGAACTCCCATGCCATGTGTTCATGCCCCCGTGTCACGCAGTTCTTTTCCCGTGTAATGGACGAAGACGTCGTCCATCGTCGGTTTCTTCAGGTTCACGTTCGAGATGGTTATCCCGGCGCCGCGCACCCGTTCTATGATTCTTGGAAGGCAATGGCTCCCGTCGGTCGATATCGTGACCGAGAGGCCGCGGGGCGACTCCGTGATCGACCGGATCTCTTCGATCCCGCTGATGGCGTCCCTGGCCTTTCTGTCGTCTTCGGTCTCCAGGTAGACGACGTCCTCGCCGAGGGTGTTCTTCAGTTCGGCCGGGGTTCCGGAGACGACGATCCTGCCGTGGTCGATGATGCTTATCCGGTCGGAGAGCATATCGGCCTCTTCCATGTAATGCGTCGTTAAGAATATCGTCGTCCCGGCCCCGTTCACCTGCCGGATATAGTCCCAGATCCGCATCCGCGTCTGGGGATCGAGCCCCTGCGTCGGTTCGTCCAGGAAGAGCACCTCCGGCCAGGTCATCAGGCCGCGTGCGATCTGGAGCCGCCGTTTCATGCCGCCGGAGAGGTTCTTCGTCCGTTCGTCCCGTTTGGACTCTAGTTCGACGATCCGGAGCAGGTCGTCGATTCGCCGCCGCCGTTCTTCCCGGGGGATGGTGTAGAGCCGGCCGTGGAACTCCATCGTCTCCCGGACGGTGAGGTCGCGGTCGAGCACGTCGTCCTGGAAGACAATGCCGATTGCCTTCCGGACCTTCCCGGGCTCCCGCGCGACGTCGTAGCCGGCCACCCGCACCGTACCCTTCTGGAGGGGGAGGAGCGTTGTCAGGATGTTGATGGTGGTGCTCTTGCCGGCGCCGTTGGGGCCGAGGAACGAGAAGACTTCGCCTTTTTTGACGGTGAAACCGATGCCGCGAACCGCCGCAAAGTTGCCAAACGTATGTTCGAGGTCACATACCTCGATGATATCGTCTCCTCCCATCGATCGCCACTCGCTCCCGCGCTTTTATACTCCATGCACGGTACCGTCATATCTCCTTTTCCCTCCCGGGATACGCGAGCCCGTGCGCGGACTCGCGCGATCCCCCCCTTCTCTTCCCGTTGCGTCCCCGGGGTACCGGGCGGGGCGGCAAATGCATCCCGGGGCACCTTCGGCAGCCGGGCCGGATGGATATCCTGAAATACCAGAACCGGCTCTCCATCCTCGGAGACGGCATGTCCGGCAGGTGTTTGCTGACCTATAATGGCGACGAGCGGGCCCGCTGCGCGTATAGGCTCGCTCCCGGGGCCGGCGTGCCTGAGCGTGAAGAGCGGGCGGGAGGAGAACGATGATCCCGCGGTTCTGGCCGCTCCTTCTTCTCGCGGCGCTGGCTCTCGCCGTTCCGGCGGGTGCGCTCGTGGTCGAGAACGCCGACCTGACCCCGGCGGAGGTGAACCTCCTCTTTGCGATGCGGGAGTATACCCTGACCTACAACGAGTACGCCGACCGGTTGCCGGGATGGGTGACCGGACCGTTCGCGGACGAGAAGGTCAACCTCTACGTCACATCCCCCGACGGTGTGCTGGTCATGGGGATCACGTTTCACGAAAAAAAGGTCGTCCAGTTCGACGCAAAGGGCTGCCCGGACCCGTTCGTCACGGTGACCGCCGACGCCGCGACGGTGGAGGAGGTCATGGTCTCCGACCGGCCGTTCGACACCTTCCGTGAGGCGATGCAAAACGGCACGGCCACGATCGAAGGGGACAACCTTCTCGGCACGCTGCGGACGGGGATGGTCCGGTTCGGGCTCTGGGCGATGGATCTCATCGGGTTGTGATGCCCTCTTTCGCGTTTTTTTCGAACTCTGTCCCGCCGGAACGTCGTTCCTGAACCGCGCAGGCTAACGGTGCAGTCTCAAGCGGAAAGAAGAAGGGGTCGTTCCGGCTCGTATTCGGAGAACCTCACAGCCCCACGAGGCGCATACAGACCCCGATGGTCAGACCCGACATGGAGGCTGTCGCCGAGAGGGCCGCGAGCACGGCGATGTTCATCACCGGACCGATATTGAGCGGGGTGTAGGTCGGGTTGCACTGCAGTCTCCGCACTGCCCGAAACGGTTTTGCAGTCGTCGAGATCGGGGGTTTGTACCGTCTGATCCTCATGTAAACACCTCCAGAGCACTGGTTTGAGTGTTGATTGTTTCTTGAAAAGATAATTATTGTGGTTTTGTTTCCCGGCCGGGTACTGCCGGTTCCAAAACCCCGGCCCGCGACAGGTTTATCCGTTCTCCGGGCGAGGAGACTCTTCTGATGCATCGATACGCAAAACTCCTCCTCTACGGCATTCTTGCGTTCGTCGTCTTCGCCGGCATCAGTTTCACCCTCGGCGGCGACGGCTATCGGGGTGATGATCGCGTACTTCTTCGCGGCTCCCCGGAGAGAGAGGTGAACCGGATGGCGGCGGGCGTGCGGGCGGAGTGGGAGCGGCTCCGAACGGTGGTGGTTCACCGGCCGGGGATCGAGATGTTCTTCGGGCTGCTGGAGCCGTATGCGGCGCTTTATGAACGGGCGTTCAGCCGCTACGAGGCGCGGCGCGAGCACGACGCTCTCCAGCGGACGCTCAGGGACGAGTTCGGGGTCCGTGTGTTGCGGCTCAAGGAGACGGTTCTCGATGCAGCCGACCGCGACACGGCGGTGCGCCGGCGGCTCGTCGACTGGGCGCACGAGACCGTCGCCGTCCGGGGCGGCAGGAGGGAGGTGGCGGAAGCCCGGCGGAGCATGGAACAGAACGCCGATGCCCTGGACTCGCTGCACTTCTTCACCCTCCTGCTCCTGAATCCGGTCATCGACGTGGGCAGGAGGGCCGCCGTCGGTGGGGTGGACGTCCATATCCTTGAGCAGACACCGCTTGCAAACCTCTACTTCATGCGCGACCAGCAGGCGGCGACCCCCTGCGGTCTCGTCGTCGGCCGGCCGGCAAAACGGCAGCGGGCAAGGGAGCCCGAGATCACCCGGTTCCTCTGGGAGATCCTCGGCATCCCCATCGTCGGATCGGTGGAGGCGCCGGGAACGTTCGAGGGCGGCGATTTCATGCCGATGGGGGAGTTTGCCCTCGTCGGCACCGGGGACCGGACGAACCGTGATGGGGTATCCCGGTTCCTCGGTCTCACCCCGGGGTTCGACGAGATCGGCATCGTCCACCAGCCGGGCCACCCGCTCATCCCGGGCGACCGGCCCGACCCGATGGTCGACATGCATCTCGACACCTACTTCAACGTCGCGGGAAGCGGGGTGGTGCTCGGCTCGGAGCGCCTCCTCCGGAGGGCGCGCCTCGAGGTCTGTTACCGGTCGGACGGGGGTTACGAGCCGTCCGGCGAGATGACGACCCTCTACGACTACATCCGGTCGAAGGGGTTCTCCGTGATCGATCTTTCGATCCTGGAGCAGCTCTCCTACGCCGCAAACATCCTCTGCGTCCGGGACGGGAGCATCCTCGCGGTGGAGGGGGAACGGGTGATGCGGACGGTGCTCCTTAACCTGGATCGGAAAGCCGCTCTCGACCCGCGGCGCTACGGGCGGCTTTTACGCCACGCGGAGGAGGACTATCGCCGGATCATGAACGAGGGGCAGATATTTCCGCACAAGCCGGAGTTCTCCCGGCACGGCATCGAGGTCTGCCCGCTGCACCTGGAGAACCTGACGGGAGGCTACGGCGGCCCCCACTGCATGACCTGCACGCTGGAGCGGAGGTGATGGCGGTGAGGGCAGTGGTGATCGCGCTCGGCGGCAACGCCATCCTGCAGCATGGGGAGATGGGGGCGGCCGAGGATCAGTTCGCGAACGTCCAAAAGGCATCGTGCCATATCGCGGAGATCGCGGCCGAAGGCTATGCGGTCGCCGTCACCCACGGCAACGGGCCGCAGGTGGGGGACATCCTCCTCCGAAACGAGCTCGCAAAGGAGACACTCCCGCCGATGCCGCTCGACGTCTGCGGGGCGGAGAGCCAGGGGATGATCGGCTATATGCTCCAGCAGTCGATGCAGGCGGCACTCCGGGAGGCCGGGCTCGACCACCCGGTCGCGACGGTGCTCACCCAGACCCTGGTGGACGGCGACGACCCGGCGTTTGAGAGCCCGGAAAAACCTATCGGCCCGTTCTACACGGCAATGCAGGCGAGGAGGTTCGAAAGCGAGAAGGGCTGGCGGATGGTCCAGATCCCGGACCGGGGTTACCGGCGTGTCGTCCCCTCCCCGCGCCCGATTGCCCTCGTGGAGGAGCGGGCGATCGCCCGCCTCGTCTCAGCCGGAGCGATCGTGATCGCCGCGGGCGGGGGCGGTGTCCCGGTGGTCGCGGACGGCGAGGGCGCCCTCCGCGGCGTCGAGGCGGTCGTGGATAAGGACTACACCGCGGCGATCCTCGCCCGGCTCGTCGGTGCCGAAGACCTCCTGATACTGACCGACGTCGAGCGTGTGGCCTTGAACTACGGGCGGCCGGACCAGAAGGAGATCGGCGAGATGACGGTTCGTGAAGCGCAACGTCACCTCGCGGCGGGGCAGTTCCCTCCCGGGACGATGGGGCCGAAGATCGAGGCGGCCGCCGGGTTCCTCGAAGCCGGGGGGGAGCGGGCGATCATCGCATCGCTCGAAGAAGCCTCTCGTGCGCTTGCCGGGCGGGCCGGAACCTGGATTTGCCCGTGACCGGTCACCCGCCCCAACGCTTATATACCACGTTTCCGAAGTCCCGGCGGTGATGGAAGGATATGGCGGATAACTTCTGGACGGGAGTCATCGTCGGGTGGCTCGTGGGGCTTATTCTCGGCTTCTTGCTGCCGGTCATCGGACCCTTAATCGGCGGGTTCGTCGCCGGCTGGATGGTCAGGGGCGGGATAGGGAACGGTGCAAAAGCCGGGCTGCTTGCCGGCATCCTCGGCGCCATCGTCATCGCGGTGCTGCTTCTCGTCGGCGGCACAGTTCTCCTTGGGGCGTTCGGGTTCATCGCGGGCCTCGGGACGTCGCTCGTCATCATCGTGATGGCGTTCGTCTACCAGGGGCTTCTCTCCCTGATCGGCGGCGTCATCGCCGGGGCGCTCCGGCGGTGAGACGGGTGGGCGACCCTCCCCGCCCCTTCTCGACCGGGTGACTGGCTTGGCTGAACGTGGTTCTTTCTGGGTGCCTGCGCTGGTAGGCATCATATTCATGCTCTTCATCAGCCCGTTCTTCCCGGTAGGCGGCCCGATCGTCGGAGGGATCATCGGCGGCTACCTCGGGACCCCGGGGGTGGTTCGGGGCGCGCTCGGCGGGTTTTTCGGCGGACTCGTCGTCGCCGCGTTCTTCTCGGTCGTCGCCGTCATCGGCGGCACAGCGCTCCTCGGCCCAATCGGCGCTCTCATCGGCCTCGGGATCGCTGTCCTCCTCTTCGCCCTTACCCTCTACTTCGGCTTCCTCGGCGCCGTCGGCGGCGCGATCGGCGGGGCGCTGAAAGCGTGGATGGTGTCGCGGCGCCGGGTTACGGGATGATGTCTCCGAGCCCCTCCTGAAGCCTCACCGCGATCCGGGAGCGGTACATCCAGAGATAGGCGACGACCGCCGCAGCCTCGACGGTGACGACGTACGCGACGATGTACCCGATCGATACGTCGTAGAGAGCGCCCATCACGGCGCTCCCCACGAACCACGCCGTCCCGAAGACCGCGCTCACGCTCCCGTAGACCTTCCCCCTCCGGTCGAGCGTCGTGGACTCTGCGATCGAGGCCCGGAGAACGGGCTCGAAGATCCCGATCCCGGCTCCCCAGACAAGCGATCCCGCGACGGCTATGCCCGGTTCGGACGAGAACGCGAGCACGACCGTCGCGATGCTGAGGGCCGGGATGGCGAGGAGAACATGGGTGCCGATGCGGTCGAAGGTCCGCCCGACAAGCAGCGCCACGGCGACCGAGATCGTCATCGCGCCGGCGTAGAAGAGGGGGATGGCAGCGTCGGGGACGATCGATTGGGCTTTTAAGTGAAATGAGATGAGCGGGAAACCGGCGAACCCGGCCATCCCGAGGAATATGAACGCGGCATACGGCACGATCCCGGGATGGTCGTTCCTGTCCTCCTCCCCCTCACCTTCCAGGCATCCCGGCTTCGGCACCTCCGACCGGGCGAGGAAGAGTGCGACTGCAACGCCGCCGAGAGGGATCCCGAGCAGAAGGAAGCCCGGAGCGTATCCGCCGGTGACGGCCAGGGCGGCGGCCATGACCAGCGGGCCGGCGACCGCACCGACCTGGTCGAGCGCCTTGTGGACGCCGAACCCCCACCCCCTCCCGACGGCGGTCGTCGCGTGGGAAAGGATGGTGTCCCGCGCCGGCGTCCGGACGGCTTTTCCTATCCGCTCGCTGATGATGAGGGCGGCCGCGGTCTCCCACCGCCCGGCGAAGGCGAGGAGCGGGATGGCGGCGAGCAGGCCGTAGCCGGTCGTCGCCGCCGTCCAGTAGCGGTGGTTTTGGTCGACGTAGGTGCCGGTGGCCGACCGGAGGGCATACCCGATGAACTCGCCGGCTCCGGCGACCAGCCCGACGATTGCCGCGCTCCCCCCGAGGAGGAGGATGTAGGGCCCGGTGACGCTCCGTGCGCCGTTCGAGATGAGGCTCCCGAAGAGGCTTGCCGCGCCGAGGAGCAGGATGAGCCGGATCGAGAGGTCGCGGAGATCCCGCCGGGTCTCCGGAGGAGGGTCGGGCATATCTTCTCCGGTGCCGTTCTCGTTAAAGTAATCCTCGGGTGGCGGCAGTGCTCTTATCTGCGCTCGCCGCGAATATCCTTATCACCTACACCCGGGCTCGCGACGTTCCGGGAACACGAGGGATACCGTGGAGCAGGAAGAGAGTAAGCCGTATTCGCGAAGATCCATCCTCATACTGGTCACCGTCGCCACGTTCCTGAATCCCTTCACGGGCTCCGCCATCAACCTCGCCCTGCCCGCCATCGGCGGGGAGTTCTCCGCCGACGCCGCCACGCTTGCCTGGGTAACGAGCGCCTATCTCCTCGCGTCGGTCATCTTCCTCCTCCCGGCAGGGAGGCTCGGTGACTCGCAGGGGAAGGTCACGGTCTTTTTAGCCGGGATCGTGGTCTACACCGCCGGCTCGCTCCTCACCATCTTCACGCCCACGATGAATCTCCTCCTCGTCTGCCGGTTCATCCAGGGGATGGGCGGCGCCATGATCTACGCAAACAGCGTGGCCCTGATCACCCACCTCTACCCGCCCGGCGAGCGAGGCTACGCGATCGGGCTGAATACGACGGCGGTCTACGCCGGGCTCTCGCTCGGGCCGTTCCTTGGGGGCGCCCTGACCCAGTTCCTCGGCTGGCGCAGCATCTTCATCGTGACCGCGCTCCTCGCCGTCCCGGTCCTCTTCTACGCCGGGAAGTTCCCGGCGTTCCTGAACGAGCGGCAGCGGGAGCGCTTCGACGTCGCGGGTCTGATCCTCTCCTCCGCCCTGATCCTCTGCCTCTTCCTGGGCCTGGCCTGGGTGACCACCCCGACCGGCGCAACGCTCCTCGCGGTATCCCTGGTGCTCGGGGTCGTCTTCTTCCGGGTGGAGCGGAGCCGCCAAAACCCGCTTCTTCCGGTTACGCTTCTCGAGAAGAACCGGGTCTTTGCCGCCTCGAACGCCGCCGCCCTGATCAACTACAGCGCAACGTTCGCGGTCGGTTTCCTCCTCTCCCTCTACCTCCAGTACATCCGGGGCTACGAACCCGTCGCCGCGGGCACTCTCCTCCTCCTCCAGCCGATCGTCCAGGTCTTCGTCGCCCCGGCGGCGGGCCGCCTTGCCGACCGGGTGCAGCCCGGGCTCGTCGCTTCGGTGGGAATGGGGATTACGGCCGTGGGCCTCTTCGGCTTCTCTCTGCTTGGCGAGACGACGCCGATCGCCGTGATCCTCGCCCTCCTGGTGCTGCTGGGCGTGGGGCTCGGGATCTTCTCGTCCCCGAACACCACCGCCATCATGGGCTGCGTGGAGAAACGCTACTACGGGAGTGCGTCGGCGATGGTGGCGATGATGCGGTCGCTTGGAATGATGCTGAGCATGGGAGCGGTTCTCGTGGTCTTTGCGGTCATCATGGGGTCGACGGTCGTCACCCCGGCAATATTCCCGGAATTCCTCGCGAGCCTGCGGCTGATATTCCTCGCGTTCGCGGTTCTCTCGGCCTTCGGGGTCTTCCTTTCGCTCCGCAGGAACAAATGCTGACGAAAGGCGGTTAATTCCCCGAACAAACCCTTCTGAGATGAAAAGGAAGCGTTAAACCTCCCGCCGTCCTGTGATCTTTTTGAACGGATGGAACTGGTTATCGGAAAGGACGGCGACCGCGACGTCGCCGTCGACGCCCAGGAACTGGTCACGGGCAGAACCTGCGTCATCGCGCAGTCGGGTGCCGGGAAGAGCTGGGGCATCGCGGTTCTCTGCGAGCAGCTGTTGCAGGCCCGGGTGGGGTTCTGTCTCATCGATACGGAGGGGGAGTACTTCTCGCTCAGGGACCGGTTCCCCCTCCTCTGGATCGGTTCCAGCGACGACTGCGACGTGGATATCGGGCGGGTGAACCTCCGGGAACTGATGCAGAACGCGATCTGCTCCCGCACGGCGGTGATCTTCGACGTCTCGGAGGTCGATATGCAGGAACGGGTCTCCTACCTTGCGGAAGTCCTCTACGACCTTGAGAGCGAGTTAAAGCAGCCGTTCCTGCTGGTCGTTGAGGAGGCGGACAAGTTCATCCCCCAGTCGGGGGAGACCATCAAGAAGATCGAGGAGATCTCCCGCCGGGGACGCAAACGCGGGCTCGGTCTCCTGGTCGCAACCCAGCGGCCGTCGCTCGTGACGAAGAACGTCCTCTCGCAGTGCAACAGCCAGATCCTCGGGAAGCTCTCGATCGAGAACGATCTTAAAGCGGTCAGTCTCTTCTTTTCGTCCCGGAAAGAGGCCGGGGAACTCGCGGATCTCGAGCCGGGGGAGTTCTTCGTGATGGGTAAGCTCTCGAGGGAGAACGCGACGAAGATGCGGTTTGGGGCCCGGTTGTGCGAGCACCGGGGGCTGACGCCCAAACTCGTGCCCGCAGAACCGGTCGAGCCGGCCGAACCGCCCCGGGCGGAACCGGTTCACGCCGAATCGTGCGTTCCTGAGGATATTCCCCTGGAAGAGCCGGAGGTTCCGCCCGCGGTCGAGAATGCGGTGATCCCGGTACTGCTCCGCGAGGAAGCGCTCGATATCGCGAAAGCGAAGCGGAAACGCCGGTTCCGGATCCTTGAGCCGGAAGAGCGGATCGTCTCCGGGGAGCGGGTATACCGGCCGCTCCACCGGGTGGATGTCCGCTACATCGGCGGGATCCTCCGGAAGGCGACGAAGAAGACGTCGTTTGTCATTGACGGACCTACCGGCTGCATCCTCGAGGTGGATCGCGGCCTGAAAGTTCGGCCGGGGTTCTCGGAGCTCCTGGGGCTCGATGAGGCTGCGGTGAGGATCGTTGCCGGGCTCGCGAACGGCGGCTCGACCCTGACCGAGATCGAGGCTGATACCCACCTCCCGCCGGCCGTGGTGAAGAAGGCGATAAAGAGCCTTGCGGGGGCGAAACTGATCACGGAGATGAAGACGGTGGGCGATACGAAGGTCTACGTACCCCTGCTGGCAGACGAGGTGCCGGCGCTCTCCGCTCTCAGGCGGGGAGCGGATCTCCCGATGGAACCGCTCCAGGAGGAGCCCCTCGAGGCGAAGGTCACCGAATCCTCCCTCCGGATCATCTTAAAAGGGCTCGAACCCACGGCGGAGATCGTTGAGTTCGATACGATCTACTACCCGGTCTACCTGATCCGGTTCGCATCGGAGCGGGGAGAACGCTCGCTCCTTCTCGACGGCTGCACGGGGAAGGAACTTCTCTTCCCGGTGTTATGACCGGAGTGCTTATCCTCCCGCGGGAGTATAGGAGATCTTATGCCCTGCAGCCCTCGCGGTCGGTGGGCGGAGAGGTGAAGAAGCAATGGATTCATACAAGTGTACCCTGTGCGGCTACGTTTACAGCCCTGCTGTCGGCGATTTCGACCATGGCGTTAAGGCCGGCACGGCCTTCGAAGACCTGCCCGATACCTGGAAGTGTCCCCGGTGTGGTGCGCCGAAGAGCCGGTTTAAGAAGGTGTGAGGGAGAGCCGTTCTTGACCGGATTCCGGTCTTCTCTTCTGGTGACACGCGCAGGTTAGCGTGTCGCTCCCCTCCCCCGAACAGGAAGGCTCTAAAAAGCGACGGAGACGGCGTTGCTCGCCCTCAATGGCTGCACCGACAGGAAACTTCACCCCCGGTCCCCTGACCGGAGTACTTATCTTCCCGGGGATACACGGGTGCCGTGCCCCGGTCGACGTTGCGGCCGGTCGGGGGGTGAGGTGGTGAAGAGATGATGGATTCATACCGGTGCGGACTCTGCGGCTACGTCTACAACCCCAGGGCCGGTGAGCCCGACCATGGTGTCCAGCCCCGTACGGAGTTTGGAGACCTGCCCGAGGACTGGGCATGTTCCCGGTGCGGTGCGGAGAAGAACCTGTTTCGGAAGGCGTAAGGGGGGGTTCGGAGCCGGACCCCCACAACAAACCCTCTCTTTTAAGGGCGTGTGGTCTCATGAAAAGCGCTGTATAGTGTCCTATCCTCCCGGCCGCACAACCTCCCTCACCCGAACCGGAAGACCCTGAGCCCCTCCCCGCGGATCTCGCGCCCGGCGAGGTGCTCCATCTCGTGGTCGATCCCGTAGGCGGTGGAGCCCGAGAAGACCTCTTCCACGGCACCGAGGTCTTCGGCCCGGATCGTCTTCTCAAGCGGGTTGACAGTCATTTTAATCGCCCGGCGGGCGCCAAGCCGTACCCGGTAGGGCCGTTTTACAAGCAGCCGCGCGGGAGCGCTGCCGCATTTCTCGAGCCGGTGGACGGTTCCTTCCCGGTGCAGGAGTACCGGGTCGACGAAGAGGAAGATCTCCTCAAGCGAGTAGCCGATCAGCCGTTCATCATCGTATACGGTGGTCTTCTTCACGGCCGATATGGCGGTGAGACCCTCCGCGGCGTAGCTCCAGTCGCCCCCGTAACGGAGCGAGAAGAGGAGGGGAACGAGCGCGTCGGCGGGTATTCCGAATCGCTCGGCGAGGGCGGCCTCTTGAGCGGCAAATATGAGTTCTTCCCGGATTTCGTCGGTCTCCATCGGTCGCCCTGCGACGGGGGACCGGATAAATACTACCGCTTGAAGACGTGGACCGCAGAAGCCTTGAAGGTGACACTGGCCGGCTCGCCCTCGACGAGGGCCAGGCGGGCGACGCTCTGCCGGGTCAGGACGGCGACAAAGGGCAGCCCCGCGTCCACGACGACCCGCGAAAACATGCCGTTTCGCCGGATCTCTGTCACCGTGCCCGGAAAGGTGTTTGCCGCGCTCGACTCGAACGGCCGGCGGGAGAGGATCACCTCCTCCGGCCGGATGCCGACGCAGACGTCGCCCTCGATCGCGGTGACTGTCCGGACGACGATCTCCCCGAGGTCGATCGCCGCTTCCCCGTCCCGGACCCTGGAAATCCCGCAGTAGACGTTCTCCATGCCGGTGAAGGCAGCGACGAACTCGGTGGCGGGTCGCCGGAAGACCTCGTCGGGCGTGCCTGTCTGGACGATCCTCCCATCCTGCATCACCGCCACCCGGTCGGCGAGGGCGAATATGTCCTCGAAGTGGTGGGTGATGTGGACGACCGTCGTGCCGGTCGCCCGGTGGATCGCCTTCAGTTCCCTCCTGAGCCGTTCCCGGGTGACGGTGTCGAGCGCCGAGAGCGGTTCGTCGAGGAGCAGGACGCGCGGCTGGAGGACGAGCGCCCGGGCGATCGCCGCCCGCTGCTGCTCGCCGCCGGAGAGCGTCCCTGTCGTCCGTTCCAGGAGGTGGCCGATCCCGAGGAGGGCCGCGGTCTCCTGCACGCTCTCACTGATGCGGGCGGGATCGGCCTTCCCCTGCTTGAGGCCGAACCCGATGTTCTCCCCGACGGTGAGGTGGGGGAAGAGCATGTAGTCCTGGTAGACCATGCCGATCCCCCGGTTTTTCGGGTCGGTGCGGGTGATATCACGGCCGTCCAGATCGATCGTCCCGGCGTCCGGGGAGTAGATTCCCGCCAGGGTCTCGAGGAGGATGGTCTTTCCCGCGCCGGTCGGCCCGAGGACGACGAAGTACTCGCCGTCGGCGACGGTCATATCCACGCCGTCGAGGGCGAAGTCCCCGAGGCGTTTGGCGAGCCCGGCAATCCTGAGCACCTAGAACACCCCCCTTCCGCCGGTGTAGCGTTCGAAGACCGCGAGCGAGACCACCGATATGGCGATCAGGATGACGGATGCGGCGACGGCAAGGTCGAGATCCCCCGTCGACATGTTCAGGAAGAGCGCGATGGGCAGGGTCTCGGTCTTCATCCGGGTGGCCCCCGCGAGCATGAGGACGGCGCCGAACTCGCCGATGGATTTCGACCACGTGATGACCAGGCCCGCGATGAGGCCGCTCTTTGCGAGAGGAAGGGTGACCTGGCGGAACGCTCCCCACTCGGTGCACCCGAGCGTCCGGGCGACGTGCTCGTACCGGGGGTTGATCGTCTCGAAGCCCGACCGGGCGACCCTGACCATGTAGGGGAGGTTGACGAAGAACTGGGCGACGATGATCCCGAGCGGGGTGTAGATGACGTCGAGCCCCCACTCCGAGAGCATCTTCCCGAACGTCGAGGGACCGTAGAAGATGAGCAGCGCCACGCCCGCAACGAGTGGCGGGAGGGCGAGCGGGATGTTGAAGATCGTGTTTGCGATCCCTCTGCCGGGAAACGAGAACCGGGCGAGGGAGTAGGCGACCGGTACGGCGGCGACGACGCAGAAGGCGGTGGAGACCGCCGAGGTGACGAGCGAGAGTTCGACGGCAAAGAGGATCTCGGGGGAGAGCAGGCTCTCGATGAGAGCCGGGAGCGGCGGGTAGGTCACGAGGCCGCCGATGACGACGAGCATGTAGGCGATCAGGGCGAATGAGACGGCGAGAAAGAACGCCTTGAACGGGGTGGGGCGGGGGAGAGCGGCCCGGCGCGGAAACACGGTTAATCTACCCTGAAGGACGCGCTCTGTTTCTTGATCTGCTCGACGTGCTGCGGCGTCACCCACCCGGAGGAAGCGTCCCCGATGCAGTCGAACGCCGGGATGTAGGGTTTGATGTCGAGGATCGGTGTCCCGTCCAGGAGGTCGATGCCCTCGACGGCGAGCGTGCCCCCGTCGATCCCGGCCAGCCGGACGACCGATATCCCGAGCATGTTCGGGCGGTTGAAGTGCCGGGTGGCGAAGATGCCGTGCGGCTCCGCCCCGTCGATGAGCGGTCGCTCGGCGATTTCTTCACCGGCGGCCCGGTGGAACCGGTAGATGAGGATGAGGTGGGAGAACCCCGCGAGCGCCGAAAGGCCGTCTCGGAACCCGGGGTAGACCTCCACTGTTCCGCGAACGGTGGAGAAGGCCGCCTGGATGGGGGTGGCGGCCGGGTCGGTGAACGGCGTCCGGGCGACACCGATAGCCCTGCAGGGGTACTCCGTGCCGCTCAAGGCTCCACCCCCTCGTATGCCGGGTCGGGGTAGGCCGGGAACCCGTGGTTGACAAAGATTGCCTTCCCCTCGTCGGAGGTGACGAACTCGACGAACTGCCGGGTGGCGTCAGGCTGCCCCGTGAAGGTGGTCGCCCCTATCGGAATGATGAGGGTGAGACCGTCTTCCTGCGCCAGATCGATCCTGTCCATCGTCTCGGGGTTCACCGTGTCGAGCGTGAGGAGCGCGGCGTCGGCGGTGCCCATGTTCATCGCCACGACCACCTCGTTGATCGTCGGCGCCCGGAGGATGACGTTTGCCTCGACGGCATCGAAGATACCGTGCGCCCGGAAGAGTTTGTCACCGGCTCTGCCGATCGCGGTGGTGTTCGCGCCACCGAGCGCGATCTTCAGCCCGGGCCGGGTGAAGTCGTCGACCGAGGTGATGTTCTTCGGGTTCCCCTTGCAGACGGCGATCACCGGGACGTGGTAGGCGGCGTATCCCGGATCTCCGACCAGCCCTTTATCCTGTGCGATCCGGTAGTCAGGCGTTCCACCGGGGATGAAGGCATCACCCTTCCGCGAGAGTTCCATCTGGGTGATGAGCGTACCCGAACCGGCGAAGGTGTACTCGACGCCGATGCCGTATTTGTCGGCAAATACTTCCCCGATCTCGATCATCGGCTTCTTGAGGCCGGCGCCGGAGTAGACGAGCAGTGTGGCGTCGTCGCCGGCAGTGGTGTCATCCCCGGTGACGGTGGTGCATCCCGCCGCGAAGAGGAGAAGGGCGAGCGTGATCAGTGCTATGGCATTTTTTGACATGGATACTATTCAGTACCCGTTATACTGGTATTAAAGCGATTTCTTTTACTTTTGAGTTGATTTAAATTGTTTTACTTGACACCGTCCCTGTTTAATCTTGCTGTTCTCAGGGTGGACTGGACCCGGGGAAACGATTATTATCGACTCGTGCGTCCAGACGCTCCTTATGGAAGACCTGTTAGCTATTCTGCTGGATATCGAGAAGCGGGCCTGGAGGGCTGCCGATGTCCGGGACGTGACGTTCTACCGTGATTATCTCGCGCCGGAGGCCTTTGTCGTCACTCCTTTCGGTGTCCTGGACAGGGAAGGGATCCTCCGCGATCTCGTGGAGAACCCCAACGAGCTGCCGGCGTATACGATCACTGACCCGAAGGTGGTGTCCCTCGGTGAGGAGGGTGCCGTCCTCGCGTATACCGTCTCCTTCGGCGGGCAGACGATCTTTGTATCGACCGTGTATGCACGGAGCGACGGCCGGTGGCGGGCGGTCTTCCACCAGCGGACGCCTGTTTCCCCGGTGACCTGCCCGGCGGACTAACGCCCTTCCGCTTTCGCGGCGGCGATGCGGTCGCGGAGGTTCCGTGCGGCGGCGGTGACGTTGTCCTCTCCCACGACCGCCGAGATCACCGCGACGCCGTCCGCACCCGCGGCGATGACGTCGGCGACGTTTGCTGCGGTGATCCCCCCGATAGCAACAAGCGGGAGGGATACCGCGGCACGGACCGCCGAGAGCGTTGCAAGCCCGCACCCCGGCCCCGCGTCGTCCTTCGACCCGGTCGCAAACGTCGGGCTGAGCGCCACGTAGTCGGCACCCGTTGCGGCGGCCCGGACAGCCGCATCGACCGACCCGGCCGAGGCCCCGATGACGAACCCCGGCGGGGCGATGCGCCGGGCCTCTTCCACGGGGAGGTCGCTTGCGCCGAGGTGGACACCGTCGGCACCGGCCGCGAGGGCGACGTCCAGGCGGTCGTTCACGATGAAGAGTGCGCCGGCATCACGGGTGACCTCGCGGATAGCAAGGGCCGTATCCAAGAGCGCCCGCCCCGAGAGAGTCTTGTCGCGGAGCTGGATCACGTCCGCGCCGCCGGCGACGGCAAGGCGGGCGAGTTCTACGTGGGATCGTCCGCGCCCGATCGCTTCGTCGGTGACTACGTAAAGGTCGTATCCCATCAGTGCTCCTCGATCCGCGCTCCCCGTGCAAGGTCGTCGGGGGCGAGCCCGGCAAGGTCGTCGAAGAGCCCCGTCCGGAACGAGTACGGGCCACATGCCCCGCAGGCTGCCCGTTCCCCGGCCAGGCCGAAGGCCGCGAGCGCCGCGGCCGACGCGACCGTGTAATCGTCCGCGACCGCGACAAACGCCGCGGTGACCGAGGAGGCCATGCACCCCGTCCCTGAGAGCCGGTCCATCGCGGGGTTGCCGTTCCCGACGAGGTAGATCCTGCTGCCGTCGGTCACAACGTCGACCGCCCCTGTCATCGATACGACGGTTCCGGTCGAGCGGGCGCACTCACGTGCCGTCTCGACAGGGTCCCCCGCAACGCCGCCGGAGTCCACGCCCCGGACGCTCCCGCCCGTCCCGGCAAGGACGCCGATCTCCCCGGCGTTCCCTTTCAGGACGGCGATATCGAGGGTGTCGAGGAGCTTTTGGGCGGTCTCGGTGCGGAGACGGGTCGCCCCAACGCCGACCGGGTCGAGGACGACCGGGATGCCGAGTTCGTTTGCCCGGCGGCCGGCAATCAGCATGGCCTCTACCTGCGCCGCCGAGAGCGTCCCGATGTTCAGGACGAGGGCGCCGGCGGCCGCGACCATCTCGGCGACCTCTTCGGGGGCCTCGGCCATCACCGGGGCGGCCCCGGAAGAGATCGTTATGTTCGCGCAGTCGTTGATCGTGACGGTGTTCGTGATGTGATGCACCAGCGGCCGCTCTGACCGCACGGCGGCAAGAAGGGCGGCGGGGATCGCGCCGTCCACGACGCGTGCCGATGAACTGTTGTTCGTGGTGTCCGGCATAGGTACTTACCTATTTCTCAGGCAGTTGCATAAAGCCGGTCGTTGCCGGGTCTGCATCGGGCCGGATTGCATGCCTGGAAGGGAACTGCTAAAGCGATCTGCACCCCACCCCTCCGTTGGGATTGGTGAGAACGATGCTCAGCGTAAACCGCACGGCGATGCCCGCCGTGAGAGAGGTGATCGACCACCGGGACGAACTCGGGGTCACGGTTGCAGAACTGGAGAACGGTGCGACGTGCATCGACTGTGGCGTGCACGTTCCCGGGAGTTACCGGGCGGGCGCCCTCTTCGTGGAGATCTGCCTTGCGGGGCTTGCGACGACGGCGATAACCCTTGACCGGGTGGGGGACGTGCCGGTCCCGTTCCTGCACCTCGCCGTGAGCCATCCTGCGCTTGCGTGTCTCGGTTCGCAGAAGGCGGGATGGGTGCTCAAGGCCGGGGACTACTCCGCGATGGCCTCGGGCCCGGCGCGGGCTCTCTCCTTAAAGCCGAAAAAGACCTACAAAATGCTCGGTTACCGCGACACCTCCCGGACCGGCATCCTCGTGCTGGAGGCGGACACCCTCCCGGACGAGGAGGTCACGGGCTTCATCGCGGAGAAGTGCGGCATCGATCCCGAAAACCTCTACGTCCTCGTTGCCCCGACCCGCAGTCTCGTCGGCTCGGTGCAGATCTCCGGCCGGGTCGTCACGGCGACCCTCCACAAACTCGAGGAGAAGGGCTACGACGTCCGCCGGATCAGCCACGCGGCGGGACGGTCGCCGATCGCGCCCGTAAAGCGAACCGGCATCGAGGCGATGGGGACGACCAACGACTGCAACATCTACTACGGCTCGGTCTCCCTCGTCACGGAGGGCTACGACCCGGTCTTTGCGACCCTCCCCTCCCGGACGTCCCCCGACTACGGGAGGCCGTTTGCCCGGGTGCTCAAAGATGCCGGCTACGACTTCCTCAAGGTGGACTCGCTGCTTGCTTTCTCGCCGGCGGAGGTCACGGTGAACGATTCGGAGAGCGGCGAGGTCCGCCGTTTCGGCAGCCTGAATGCCGACGTGCTGCTTGAGTCGTTCGGGGTTTTGCAGAGTCAGGTATGAGTCTGGGTTCAAGGGCTCTGTTGAACTCCTCTACTTTCTTCAGGAAGTATTTCAGGGCAACTCCGTTCTACTCACATAATCCCATCAACCGATATTCCCGGGTATCGTCACGCACTGCCCCCGCCCTGGGGGCGGGGTGCGACGGACAGGACGTCCGGAGCTTGAGAAGACCGAAGGTCTTCGAGTGGAGGTTACAGGCGTATAGTTATCTGTAGAAATTGATTCTGGACACTGAAGACATGAGGCAGAGACAGGGAAGGGGGCGAGCCCTCTCCCCGTCAGCCCCACCCCCGTGGCGATATCCCCACGGTCCACAGTATGGGGAGATTCCGAAAAAGAACAGAATCCCAACTCGCTCCCGGGACACGGCTTCCCACCGGCTATCGCCACGCACTGCCCCCGCCCCCTTGGGGGCGGGGGAGGAGGCCGGAGGCCGGGTGGGGTGGGGGTCACAGGTATAGCCTTATGGAGTAGAGACAGGGGAGGGGGGCTGCTCCCTCGAAGAACTTCGTTCTTCTCGTGTTCGCTTCGCTCCCCCCTCGAAACTCTTCGAGTTTCTCATGCTCACTCCGTTCGCACCTCGACGCCTCACGGCTTCTCGTGCTCCGCTCCTCCGGAGCATCGCACTCGCACCTCCGGTGCTCAAGCTCGCTTCGCTCGCACTCCCTGTCAGCCCCACAGCGAAGACCTTCGGTCTTCTCGTTTTCGCTTTCGCTCACACAGCGAACCCCTTCAGATTTCTCGAACTCCTGTCTCGCACCTTCGGTGCTCACGCTCCAGTTCTAGCGAACTGTCGTGTCCTGCGGACAGTCGTTCCCCCAATGGCGATAAGCGACTGGCCGAAGGGCAGGAGCTCGAGCACCATCAGGTGCGCAGCCACCACGGTCCAGCGTACTGGTAGGTGCTGTGGCCCAACACACTCTCATAGGTGTGTGTTTCAGGATGCCCTTGTTTCCATCGACAGCGAGACACCACTCATGGAACGTAAAAAAGGAGCCTGATCCCGGAATTACTCCGGGCTCGTCTTCTCGCGGTAGCGTTCGAGCGCCTTCTCGACGTAGGACGTCATCTGCACGGCGCCGACAACGCAGGCATCGGCGCACTTCCCACAGCCGATGCAGGTCTCCGGGCACGTGATCCAGGCCTTGTCGATCTTCTTTCCCAGATCCACGAGCTCGATCGAGCCGGTCGGACAGGCCTCGACGCAGTCGCCGCACCCCTCGCATGAGAAAGGAATGATCCAGGGGAACTGTTTAGGGATCTTTTTTTCGTCGCTGCTCATCAGATCTCAGTCCCTCTTTCTCGGCACATCCTTCCAGCGCTGCCGCTCCCAGGCGTCAAGCTCCTCCGGCGACATGCCGTCGAGCCTCTGCCCGGCCTCGTAGCCGGGCTTCGTGCAGTAGAGTTCGGTCAGGCGGACGAGGAGCACCGATTCCGCGTCAATCCCTTTCTCCTCTTTTGCCTGTGCCGCGATCGTGTCGAAGACCGATCCGGACCGGAGGAGTTCTCCGGTTCCCTTGAACTGGTACGCCGCGCGGATACCGCCCTGGCGCGAGACGCCGAACGCCACCCGGGGGTTCTTCGAGAGTGCGGGCGCGATCACCTTCGCTTCGTCCTGTGCAAGCGCGAACGCCACCTCGCCGTTGCCCGTCACCTCGGCATAGCGGCCCAGCACCACGAACGGCACGCCCTCCGGCGTCGCGACGCAGAGGTGGCAACCCATCGCCTCGATCCAGGCCTTCATCCTGTCTGTAAGATTCACCGTCATCTCGATCACCCCTCTAGAACCTTCTCTCCCACGTGCCCCGGCTCGATGGAGTAGGCCTCCTCGACATGCACGACCACGACCCCGCGCTGGACGGCTTTCGGGAAGACGATGTCCGGCGGCACCTCGTCCGGCGGTTCGGCCTTGTTCCAGTTCCCCCACTCGTTCAGGATATCCGTCGCGTTTGCGCCGTACCAGTCGAAATCGCGTGGGAACCCGTACTCCATGTCCACGGCCTTACCTTTGAAGACCCACCACCGCCCCTCGTCGAGCGGGTGGCAGATCGTGACCGCGACGTCGGGGTTCTCCTTGATGTTCGCCTTCGTCTTCAAGAGGAACATATCGGCGATCAGGATCTTGTCGTCCATGTGGGTGGCGACGAACCGCATCGCGGCGATGTTCGGGTTGCCGTCCCTGCTCGATGTGCAGAGGTAGATCAGGCTCCCTCCCTTGCCGGGAACCCGCAGGGCTTCTTTCATCTCCTTTGTGAACTTCACCATTCTTCTCACCTCGTCTGGCTACTTCACCGGATACCCGAACGCGGCGGTTCCGGCAGGGCCGAGTTCCTCGCCCAGCGCCTGTTTCACGAGCTGGGTGATGTAGATCGGCTCGATCTCCATCTTCCGGCAGGTCGCCCGCATCACGGAGATGCAGGCCGGGCAGATGAAGACGAGTTCTTCGGCGCCGGCTTCAGCAGCATCGCTGATGTTTTTACGCTGGATATCGACCGCACGCTCGTGCTGGGTGTGGAAGATCCCGCACCCACAGCAGAGCCGGTCTTCTCCCGTATACGTCCGCTTCTCCTCGACGGACTCTACACCGATCATCTCGAAGATATCCGCGATCCAGTCCGACCAGATCTCGCGATCCCCGCCTTTCGGCGCGTAGCGCGTCGTGCAGCCACCCTGCACCGCGACGCTGATGCCGAGCTGATTCGTGATCCGATCCGGATGTTCGCGCAGCCAGTTCCGGATGTACTCGAGGATGTGGACCGGCCGGAACGGCACCTCGATCCCCTGCTGCGTCGCAAGGGTCGTCGCCACGTTGTAGCAGGCGTCGTGGGTGAAGACGATCTCGTCGACCCCGAACTCTTCGGCCGCTTTCGCGAGATTCTCGATGAACTGCGGAAGGAACTTCAGCGGCCGGGACGCCCGGCCGAGATGCGTCTCGGTGAACCCGCACGCGTACGGCCCTCCCCCGATGATGGTTGCGTCCTCAAACACCTGCCCCGTGAGGAACTCCGCCTGGGGCACCACCTCGTAGATCCCGCCGGCCGAGATCAGCGGGCCGCCCGGTTCCCCCCTCCTGATGACTGTCGCCGGCTTCGTCAGCCAGTCGCTCGACGGCTTTGCGTCCGCCGGGATGCCGAGAACACCCGTCTCCTCCTGCCGTCGCGCGATGATGTCCCACGGGTCGGCGCCCAGGGGGCAGAAATCGTTGCATGCTGCGCAGGTGATGCACTCTTTCAGGATCGGGTGGCGTTCTCCCTTTATCAGGGATTTCATGGCTTCCTTTGCGTCGTCCTCGTCGTATGATACATACGGGCAGCGGACGAGACATTCTCCCCTGCAGCGGGAGAAGTCACATTTCGATAGATCAAATGCCATCGCACATCCCTCGTTTTAACCTGTGTCCATATCCTATATTTAATATGGGGATCCCGGCAAAAAGGGGTTCGAATCGATCTCCGGCTCTTTCCCGCCGGAAAACCCTTCAGAGAGTAGATCTTGTGGGTGCGGTAGATCAGTATGTGGCCCGGGATGGGGATCGGGCATGTCAGCATCAATAGCGTTTTCTGTTAACGCTGTTAACCTTTTTGTGCGAGCCGTGCTGTACAGTCCTGTTCAGAAAGAACGATCGTATCGGCTCGCAGCTGCCTCGAAGCCGGTGAAGAACCGTATTTTTCTCCGGAGATGAGGTGTTGAGGGTACGTTATGGCAGAAACAGGCAGTAAATCGAAAAATGTCGGAACCGGAAGCAACAACGTTCCAGATACAGGACAGCAGCAGAAAAACCCGCTTGAAAAGGTCGCCGTGAGTGTCAGGCACGTCATCCTGGTGCTGAGCGGAAAGGGGGGCGTCGGGAAGAGCACGGTGGCCGCGAACTTTGCAATGGCGCTCGCGAACCACGGCTACCAGACGGGCCTTCTCGATCTCGATATCCACGGCCCCAACATCCCCAAGATGCTGGGCATCGAGGAGACCAAACTCACGTCGACGAACGGCACGACAATCGAACCGGTATACGTGGTGCCGGCGCTCGGCGTTGTCTCGATGGCGTTTCTCCTGCCAGACAAGCGCACTCCTGTCATCTGGCGCGGTCCCATGAAGATGCAGGCCATCAAACAGTTCCTCGCGGACGTCAACTGGGGAGACCTGGACTACCTCGTGGTGGATCTGCCCCCGGGCACGGGAGACGAGGCGTTATCGATCATCCAGCTCGCCCCGAACGTTGCCGGTGCCGTTGTCGTGACGACGCCGCAGGAGGTTGCCGTCCTCGACTCGACCAAAGCCGTAAAGTTCGTTGAGAAAATGGATATTAAGGTTCTCGGGATAGTCGAGAACATGAGTGGCATGGTCTGCCCCCACTGCGGCAAGGAGATCGACCTCTTCGGACAGGGCGGCGGGAAGAAGGCTGCAGAAGACCTCGGTGTGCCGTACCTCGGCAACATCCCTCTGGACCCCGACATGCGCAAAGCCGGTGACGAAGGACGCCCCTTCATCGTCCGGCGTCCGGGTATGAGTGCGGATAACCTCACGTGGGAGCATGTGGACGATGTCATGCAGGCAGTTCTCCGCAGTATCGGAGAGGCGCAGTAGGATGCAAGCGGATGCTCCAATGAGACGGAGGCAAGGAGAGACATGAAAAAGTTCCATATAGAACTGACCGGGTTCATCGAGCTGGACACCGACCAGGAGCGCGACGCACGGATACTGGCCGAGCGGATTCTTGAGGAAATTCGCTCCGTCTTTTCCGGGCACGGCGCGATACAGGACTGCGACGTCGGGATAGGCCAGGTTACGGAGCAACCACTCACCCGGAGCTACAGGTAGGCTGGACGTCACTCCTGGTCGTGCCGCCGAAGGAACGCGCGAACTTCCCGCGACTCCACCCATCCCCGATCTAACTGCCTGATGTACTCGTTGATCCGCTCGACCTGATCGTGGATAACCGCCGACGTCTTCGGATCGTCGGCCAGGTCGGCCATGCCGAGGATCACCTGCAGGGGCTGGCGTATGTGATCGCCGAGGACGGCGAACTGCTCGATGTTCCGCCCGATCTGATCGAGTACCTGCCGGTTAAGCTGCTCGTTTTGTTTCCGTTCGGTGATGTCTCTTCCCACCGCCTGGACGCCGACCACCTTTCCATGCTCAATGATCGGGGATTCGCTCAGCTCGACGAAGGCCGTCGTTCCGTCCTTTCGGCGGAACTCGACTTCGAGCCCCTCGACTGATTCGCCTCTCGCCATCTTCTTCTGCCCCTCCTCCCACGCGGCGAGCGATACGAGGGTGACGTAGTCGCGGCACTTGCAGCCGATGAGTTCGGCGGGGGTATAGCCGAGGATGCGGGTCACGGCCGGGGACATGTAGGTGATCCCCTGGTCGTGGTAGCAGGTGTAGATCATATCGAAACTCCGCTGTGCTATCTCGCGGAACTTTTCCTCGCTCTCCTCGAGCGCCTCTTCGGCCGTTTTTCGCTTGATCCCCTGCGCCAGGACGTTTGCGGCCGCCTGGACAAAGTTGATGTCGTCCTGGGTGAACCTGCGCAAAGTTCGGGTATGGACACCGAGCACCCCGTACGGTGCCTCGTCACCCTGGATGATGACGCTGATGCCGCTCAGGATCCCCTCGTTTCGCAGGAGGGCCGGGCCCTGGAACCGGGTCTCGGCGTCGAAGTCTTCGACGATCACCGGCTTGTGGGAGAGAAGGGTGTACCCCGCCTGGGAATCCGTTCCTCCGTTCACTTTCTCGGTACCGATCCGGACACTGTCGAACCCCACCGCCGCTTCGAGGATGAAAAGATCCTCTTCTGGCAGATAGCGGAGCACTTTGGCGTACTCGACGCCCAGGTGCTCCGCCACCGCCCGGACCACGGCGTTCATCAGTTCGGGAGGCTCCACCCCTGCGAGAGCGAACTGGCCGAGGTCCGCGATGGCTGCCTGCTGCGCCGCCCGGACGGCGGTGAGCCGCTCGGCCTGTTTTCTCGCGGTGATGTCGAGATTGATTCCGGCCCAGAGGACGATGTGGTCGCTCCCGTTCCGGATGGGAGCTCCCCGGGAGAGGATGGTATGGTGCTCCCCATCGACGCCTCGAACCCTGAGTTCGCGGTCCCACCGGCACTCGGTATCGATACACTGTCTCCAGTCAGAACACGCTGCTGCAGCATCCTCGACCGGGATGCACTCCAGCCATCCGGCGTGCCGGCACTCCTCGATCGTCCTTCCCACCAGTTCGAGGAACGAGGGTGAAAGGTAAAGCACGTCGCCGTCCGGCTTGCAGATCCAGATGCCGTAGGGCACCAGTTCCCCGACGGCGGTAAAGACCGACTCGGCCCTGATCCGTGGCCTCTCCTCCTTACGTCCGGTGACATCCTGGAACCGTACAAGCCTCTCCCCGGAGCAGGGCTCGGCGGAGATTACCCGGCAAGAGAACGAGAAACGGCGCACCTCGCCGGTGGAGGTTCGCATCCGGCAGGCCTCGTGCGCCACCTCCTCCCGGTTCCGGAGTGCGTCGATTAACCTTTCGGCGGAGTCCCTCTCCTCGAAGAGCGGTGCAAGGTGGCGGGCGATGAGGTCGCCTATCTCCATGCCACGGGCAGCGTTGTTGTCGACACCGAACGTCTCGTGAAATGATCGGTTCAGCCACACAACGGTTTTAGCCCGGTCGAGAATGGCGGCAGCATCGTCCAGATCGTCAAAGCAACGGTACACGGAAGTTCTCCCTCAGCCGGTGCGGAAGCCCCGGGTGGGGTGCCGTATATCAATACGGTTTAATCAAGTTCATAAACCTTGTCTTTTGGAAATATCCCGGGCCGGCTGTGGTACCGGCGTTTCAGGGTATGTCGGGCTCCGGGTGCGCAGTTCTGGATCTGCGCTGGAGAGCCCCGGAGGATAGGGCAAACGAATCTGAATCTCATGGGGGTGAAGCGCCGGGGGAGCTCGCCCCCGGGAGTTCCCGCCTCATCATCTATTCATGTTCGGTTAGGGGGGTCAGCGAGGATGTCGTGCAGGTGATACCGGCGATGCCGGTTCAAGAAGAAGTCTGGCATGTTGCGTACAGGGAACTGAGGTGAACTGCTTGAACATTAAACTCTCAAAACGGACGCCGAGGGGGAGATTTGAACTCCCGAGGTGCCGAACACCAGTGGCTTTCGAGGCCACCGCCTTCCCGGACTAGACTACCTCGGCACAGAATCAGCCTAGAGTATTTAGGCTCTACGGCTATAATAGTATCGAGTTATGCTCTGTCGATTCACCCTCATCCCGGACGGCGGCGCACTGGTCTACCGCGGGCGACCGGGCGACACGTATGAGACCGCCCTCCTCTCCTTCGGGCTCAATCCGGATACGGCGCTGGTATTCTGCCGCGGCCGGAGCGTTCCGCAGGACGAAGAAATAACGGAGGAAGAAGCCGGGATATTCCTGGCCTCTTCGCGCGGGTGAATTACTGTGCGCCCGGCTGCCCGGACTGGGTGACCATCATGTCGTCGACACGGACGAGGAGCATGGCTGTCTCGGTCGCGCTCTTGATCGCCTGGGTCTTCACCCGCTGGGGTTCGATGACCCCGGCTTCGAGCATGTCGATGATCTCGCCGGTGTAGACGTTGAGTCCGGCGTACTTCGCGCCGTCGGTGTGGGCCTTTCGGAGAGCTACGGTCTTGTCGATCGTGTCGAACCCGGAGTTCTCCGCGAGCGTCCTCGGGATGGTCTCAAACGCGTTCGCAAACGCTTCGATGGCAAGCTGAGCGCGACCTCCGACGGTTGCGGCGTAGTCGCGGAGGCGCAGCTGGAGCTCGGTCTCGACCGATCCGCCGCCGACGACGAACTTGCCGTCCTCGATGGCGTCCTGGATGACCCGGGCCGCATCGTAGACCGCGCGCTCGAGTTCGTCCAGCAGGAGCTGGGAGGTGCCCCGCAGGAGGATCGTGACGGCCTTCGGGTTTTCACACCCGGAGATGATCGTCAGGTCGGCGTTGGGAATTTCCTCGGCCGCTTCGGCGTGGCCGAGCGTCTCCTCGGTGAGTTCCTCGGGCTTGTTGACGATGCTGCCGCAGAGCGCTCTCGCGGCGAACTTCATGTCGCCCTCGTTCACGTCTTCTATGGCGTAGATGCCATTCTTTGCCAGGTAGTACTGCACCGCATCGGCGATCCCCTTCTGGCAGAGGACGACGTTCGCGCCGGCGGCAACGATCTGCTCGGCAAGTTTCCGGAGTGACTCGCGCTCCTGCTCGGAGAACGCCTGCATCTGGTCGGAAGTGGTAATCTTGATCTTCGACTTCACCTGGGTCTTCGTGATCTCGAGCGGCTGGGCGAGCAGGGCGACTTTAGCGTCCGTGACCGCATCAGGCATCTGCTCGAAGACGCGCTTCTTGTCGATGACAATACCCCGGATCAGTTCGGCGTCTTCCATTGAGTCGCCGACCTGCTTCTTGATCTTGATGTCGTCCTCGTCCACGACGTAGGTGTCCTGACCGGTCTCGGTCGCGACCTGCCGCACCGCGTCCACCACGATGTTGGAGATCTGGTCCTTGATTCCCTCAATGGACTTTCCGGTCATGGCGGTTCCGGCGAGTTTGACGAGGTTCTCCCGGTCGTCGGCACCGACGGCGACGGACAGTTCTTCGAGGATCGCAAGAGCCCTCTCCATGCCGAGCTGGTAGCCGTTCGCGATGATGGTGGGGTGCAACTCCTGGCCGAGCAGCGTCTCCGCTTCCTCCATAAGCGACCCGACGAGCACGGTCGCGGTCGTGGTGCCGTCGCCGACCTCGTCGTCCTGGGTCTCCGCGACCTCGACGATCAGCTTGCCGCCGGGGTGCTGCACGGACATCTCGTGCAGGATGGTTGCCCCATCGTTCGTGATCACCACGTCACCGCTGGAGCTGACCAGCATCTTGTCCATTCCCCTGGGGCCAAGCGTCGTCCGAACGGCAGCCGCAATTGCCTTTGCAGCCATGATATTCGAGCGCTGCGCCTCGAATCCACGAGTGCGCTCAACATTATCCCGTAATATATAGATGGGCTGTCCAGCAAGCATTGTATAATCCTCCTTTGCTCGTTAGGTTTGTTCAGAGGTTCTATATATACTCGTCGATAGGGCCCGGCTTTCCCGGGATGCACATGCCGTTTGGCGGCGGCGGATCGCCTACCGGGTGATGGCACACGCCGGGTACTTCTATAGGCGCACCTGGAAGGCAGGCTCCAGGAGTGTGCCGGAAAAAAAGCGTTGCCCGGGTCTTCACCCGAGCCTCGATATCACGAAGAGTGAATGAACCGGAACCCCGTCGACCTCCCGGACACCCCGTTTGTCGAAGAGCGACCAGACCGCCATCGGCGTGGCTCCGTGCTGCCGGAGGAACGCTATCGTCTCGGAGAGCGTCGTCCCGGTCGTGACGACGTCGTCGACGATGATGCACCGCTGTCCGGTGATCGCGGAGAAGGTGCCCGAGAGCGACCCGGTGGGCGTTTCGCTCCGGCTGTGCTTCGCCGGGAGGTAGACCGCGAGTTTCAGCCCCTCCTCTGCGGCGATGAGGGTGGCGAGCGGGGCGCCCGACGGCGCGATGCCGACGACCGTGTCGGGGAGGTCGTCGACGGCACGCACGACGCTTCCTTCCGCCAGGTAGAGGAAGCTTTTGAGCATCATCATCGCCATGTCGTTTAAGAGCACGCCGTGGCTCCCTACCGCCGCCCAGTCGATGTGGACGTCTTTTGGGGCCTCCATGCCCTTCTGCTGGGTGAGCAGCCAGGTGACCGTCTCCATCGAGAGACCCAGCTCGTCGGAGATCTGGCCGGGGGTGTGCCCTTCTGCCTGGAGCGCTTTTGCCTTCGTGATCAGCTCTTCGAGCGCGGACATGGAGAAAAGATCTCCGGTTGATTATTTAAGCTTTCTTTTGATTGGTGCGCCACAGATCGCGCAGTCTCCCGGCTCCTTCCAGTAGCGCCCGCACCCGCTGCACCGGTAGCGCCACCGGATCTGCCGGGCGGGCCGTTGCCTGATGCTCCGGGTCTCGACGCCGAGACGGTGAGCGACGTTCTGGATGGCGAAATCGTCGGTGACGAGGACGGCCGAGAGTTCCAGCGCGAGTGCAAGGATATCCCGGTCGGTTCCGGAGAGCACCCCGCTATCCCCCGTCCGGAGTGCGGCCGCATCCACCCGTGCCAGATCCTCCTCGCGCGGTTCCCGGACCCGGAGCCCCGCGGCCGTGAGAACCTCAAACCGGCACTTCGCGTGGATGTCGGAGAGTTCCGCGACGACCGACGCTGTTGTCCAGGCTTCGCTCTCGACCGGAATCTCCGCAAAAAAGAACGAGGCGTCGAGGACAAGCGTCATGCAGAGAACCTCACGGTATCGTTCTTCCGGCACCGGATCGTGTACCCGAAGGTTGAAAGGAGAGAGCCTGCGGTCTCTGCGTGCATCGAGAGGGTATGAGTGCTGTACTCCCCCCCGTAGAGGGCGAGGTAGACGAGGAGCTGGTCGGCGAGGTGGACGTCGACCGTGCCGGGGCTGCGGCATTCTTCAGCGAGGGCCCGCGCCGCCGCCCGGCCCACCTCTTCGGCGGGAAGCCCCCGCCTCCCGAGCGCGACGGCGCCCTTTGCGCCGTTCCACGCCGTGACCGAACTCCCGACGCTTGTCCCGCCTTCGCGGGGGTCGAGGTCGGCGGTGCAGGGGAGCCCGAGTTCCCGGTTCAGGAGATCGCGCGCGGCCGTCGCCTGGCGCTCCACGACGTGCGTCGGAAGGCCGGCCGAGCAGGACACGATTCCGCAGTCTTCCTCCTCTCCCTCCGGGATCGCGATCGGGTCCAGGCGGGCCGGTTCCACCCGGACGTGTACCCGCCCTCCTCCCCGGGGGTAATACCCCCTTTCGAGCACCGTGATCTCGATCAAGGCACCAGCGCGGCGGAGCACCGGCGCGAAGACGTGCTCCAGGTAATCGATGGTTGGGCTCCACAGCACCTCGGTTCCACCCGAGACCTTGATGCTCCCGCCGGCGGCGAGGGCGACCGGGAGCCATGCCTGGACGATCAGGGGTATGCTCCCGGCGGTGCCGGGATCGATCGCGAGGTCTCTTTGCCGGATCCGGCCGGGGGTAAACGAGATCTCCCGGCTCCCTGGCGTTAGACCCGTGCATTCCGCGTCGCAGGTCCCGGCGACCGCCCGGACGGCAGCGACGTGCTGGGGGGCAAGCCCGGGGTTCTTCCGGTTCTGCCGGATCCTCGTCACGGTGACCGGTTCGGTGGAGATCGCCGATAGAGCGACCGCCAGGCGGAGGATCTGCCCGCCCCCCTCGAGGTGTGATCCATCAACGGTGAGCATCTTCCCTGATCGCGGTGACGATAGCGCTTGCAGCCGATATGAAACTTGAGGCGTTCTCGTAGGTGTCACTGGAGACGACCGAAGAGACTCCCGCCGCCCGCAGGCGGGTGTAAGCGCCACTCGTGAGCACCCCGTGGACGCAGGCAGCGTGGATGGACGCGGCCCCCTGCTCCCGGAGCATGCAGGCGGCGGTTGCGAGGGTTCCCCCGGTGGATATGATATCGTCCACGATCACGACGTCCCGTCCGGCGGCATCGATGGTCTTCGGGGCGATCCTGACCTCCTCTCCCGAGAGCCGGGTCTTTTCGAGGTGGTCGCAGTCCCACCCGCCGACCGCCGCGACGTCCGAAGCGAAGTCGATCGCGCCCTCGTCCGGGGCGAGAACCAGGGGTTTTTTCAGGCGCAGGTCGCCGATGTACCCCCCGACGGCCGGGGCGATGGTGACGTTCTTCGCCGGGACGCCGAAGTGGCTCAGTACACCCGGATCGTGGATGTTGACGACGTAGACTCGCTCGACGCCGGCCGAGAGGGCCCGTGCGACCGCCCGGGCGCTTATCGGTTCGCCCGGGGAGAAGCGCTTGTCCTGCCGCGAGTAGCCGAGATACGGAACCACCAGCGTGTTTCTCGATTGATCGGCGGCATCGATCGCGAGAAGGGTCTGCATGAACATATCGTTGTCTACGATGCTGCTGACGATCAGGGTCTCGTCGTCCAGTTCTCTACACTTAAGATACAGTTCCCCGTCGGGAAATCTGGTAAATTTTGTCTCGACCAGTGGGGTCCCCAGTTTTTCGGCAACGCGGGCTGCGAGAACCTGGGACCGTTCCGTGCTGATTATTCTCATGGATCACCTTTGCTAGAAAGTATTTGAACGAGGATGAATAAATTATATAAGTACCAGCGCAGCAAAGAGGTAAACTCGACGATGGATTCGACGCCAACAAAAGAAATCCCCAACATAGATCTCACGAATGACGAACTGGAGGAGACTGAAGTCTTTTCCGGTCTTGAGATGAGCGCATCGTCGGATATCGACGTACCCTCGAATCTCATCGACCAGGTCATCGGCCAGGAGCACGCCGTCGAGGTGATCCGGAAGGCCGCCGTCCAAAGCAGGCACGTGATGATGATCGGCACCCCCGGAACCGGCAAATCGATGCTGGCGAAGGCAATGGCCGAGCTCCTCCCGAAAGAGGAACTGCAGGACATTCTGGTCTACCCGAACCCGGAGGATAACAATAATCCCATCATCAGGACCGTCCCTGCCGGCCGCGGGAAGCAGATCGTCAACGCCCACAAGGTGGAGGCACGGAAGAAGATCCAGATGCGGAGCACCCTCGTCATGCTCCTCATCATCGGTATCATCGGCTACGCGATCATCACCTACCAGTGGCTGATGGGCATCGTCGCCGCCGCGTTCGTCTTCATAGCACTGAAGTATTCGATGCCCCGCGAGGAGGCGATGGTCCCAAAGCTCCTGATATCCCACGACACGAACACCATGGCGCCCTTTATCGACGGCACCGGTTCGCACGCGGGCGCCCTGCTCGGTGACGTCCGGCACGACCCCTTCCAGAGCGGCGGGCTTGAGACGCCTTCCCACGACCGTGTCGAGGGAGGGGCCATCCACCGTGCGCACGGGGGGGTGCTCTTCATCGACGAGATCAACACCCTCACCCCCCACTCCCAGCAGAACCTGCTGACCGCGCTCCAGGAGGGCACCTTCCCGATCACCGGACAGAGCGAGCGCTCGAGCGGCGCGATGGTTCGGACGGAGCCGGTTCCCTGCCGCTTCGTGATGATCGCGGCAGGCAACCTCGACGCCATCCAGGGGATGCACCCGGCGCTCCGGTCGCGTATCCGGGGCTACGGCTACGAGGTCTACATGCGCGAGACGATGGAGGACACCCCGGAGAACCGGAAGAAGTTCCTCCGGTTCATCGCGCAGGAGGTCAAGAACGACGGGAAGATCCCCCACTTCGACCGCGCGGCCATGCTCGAGGTGCTCCGCGAAGCCCGGCGCCGCTCGAACCGGAAGGGCCACCTGACCCTGAAACTCCGTGACATGGGCGGGCTCATCCGGGTGGCGGGCGACCTCGCCCGGCAGGAAGGTGCAGAGTTCACCACGGCAAAGCACGTCCTTGCCGCAAAATCGGCCTCCCGCTCGATCGAGGACCAGATCTCCGACGAGTACATCCGGCGGAGCCGCGACTACGACATCACCGTCGTCGAGGGCACCCGGGTGGGCCGGGTGAACGGGCTTGCGGTGATGGGGAGCGACTCCGGTTCGGTGCTCCCGGTGATGGCCGAGGTGACCCCGAGCCTGGGAGCGGCCGGCACGGTCATCGCGACCGGTATGCTGAAGGATATCGCAAAAGAGTCGATAACGAACGTCAGCGCCCTCATCAAGAAGTTCACCGGCAAGGACATCAAGAACATGGACGTCCACGTCCAGTTCATCGGCACCTACGGCGGTGTCGAGGGTGATTCGGCCTCCGTGACCGTGGCGACAGCGGTGATCAGCGCCATCGAGAACATCCCGGTGCGCCAGGACGTCGCGATGACGGGTTCGCTCTCGGTCCGGGGCGACGTTCTCCCCATCGGCGGCGTTACCTACAAGATCGAGGCGGCGGCAAAAGCCGGGATCAAGAAGGTGATCATCCCGCGGTCGAACCTCGAAGATGTCCTCATCGAGGATCGTTACCGCGCGATGATCGAGGTGGTGCCGGTCGACCACATCGAGGAGGTTCTCCAGAACGCGCTCGTCCCCGAGAACCGTGAAGGGTTCCTCTCGAAGCTCCGGAAACTGGCGGTCAACCCGCCCGGCATCTTCGACCCGAACGTCGGGCGCTCCGTGGTCTGATAGCCTATGGCTGAAGTGCGCTACTATGATATCCGGTGTGTCCGGGGCGAGATCACTCTGGTCGATATCGACAACGGGGTGGTCGAGTCCGCGGGCACTTCATTTTTTGACAAAGCCGTGATCCGGGTGCTCGGATCGAAAGGCTGGGGCATCCTCACCCGCGATCACGTTGATATCGATTCGAAACGCGAGGTTGAGCGTCTCGTCGAGGCGGCATCGCGCCTCGCAGCCGTCACGGAGGATCACCTCGACCTTGCCGACGCGCCGCGCGGCGTGCTCCCGCCCCTCCCTCTCAAGGAAGACCCCCGGGAGGTCGATCTCGAGGAGAAGACCCGGCTGCTTGCCGGGATCGAGGAGGCGGCACGCGTCTCGGGGGTGGGAAACACCCGGGCGCGCTACACCGAGGGGATTGACTCGGTCCGGTTCCTGGATTCGAGCGAAAACGAGTACTCCTATGAGGCCGTCCGGTCCGGGTTCTCGGTCGTCGCCATCGCCTCGAAAAACGGCGTGATGCAGATGGGAAGCGAACGCGATCACATTGCCACCGGGTTCAACCTCCGTAACAAGCAGGATCTCGGGCGGAAAGCGGGCGAGGTCGCGGTCTCCCTGCTCGATGCGAAGATCCCGAAGGGCGGAACAAAACGTGCGGTGCTTGACCCGGAGCTTGCGGGCGTCTTCACCCACGAGGCGGTCGGCCACGCGAGCGAGGGTGATCTCGTCCGTGAAGGCGCATCGGTTCTCGGGGGGAAGATCGGTGAACGGATCGGGTGCGAGGCGCTCGTCATCGTCGACGATCCCTCCCTCCACGAGTTCGGGTTCATCCCTGTGGACGCCGAAGGCGTCGCGGTAGAGCGCACGGAGATCGTCCGCGACGGCATCCTCGCATCCTACCTGCACAACCGCGAGACCCTCGCGGCGGTCGGGAACGGTATCCCCGGCCACGCCCGGTCGGAGCACGGGGCGCCGCCGATCGTCCGGATGAGCAACACCTTCATCGAGAACGGCGACGCGGCCTACGACGAGATCCTCGAGGAGTGCCGGGACGGCATCCTGCTGATTGGATCAAGGGGTGGGCAGGTCGACCCCGGCCGCGGCGTCTTCCAGTTCAACGCGGAGTACGGCTACCTCATCGAAAACGGTGAGAAGGCCGGTATGGTCCGGGACGTCTCGCTCTCGGGCGAGATCCTCTCAACGCTGCATAACATCGTCCTGGTCGGCAACGACCGGAAGATGAGTCCGGGATACTGCGGAAAGGGTGGCCAGAGCGTCCCGGTCAGCGACGGCGCGCCTCATCTCCTGCTTGCGGACGCAACCATCGGGGGGCGCGGCGAATGAACGGCGAAGACCTGATCGAGAAGATTCTCCGTGAGGGAGAACGCCGGGCGGACGAGATCGAAGTCTTCTACGCCCGGGGACTGAGCGTCGGCACCGAGATCAAGAAGGGGATCCTCGGGAACGCCGAGGAGTCGGAAGCGTGGAACATGGCCGTTCGGACGGTCAGGGACGGGCGGATAGGCTTCTCGGCCACGAGCGACCCCGACCGGTGGAAAGAGTGCCTGGATGCCGCGCTCGCGAGCGGGCGGCTCGCCACCCCGCAACAGTGGGGGGGGTTCCCGAAACCGGCCGATCTCGCGGGCACCCCCTCCGCGGCCGACGGAGATCTCGTCGTCGCGGTGGAGGATGCGGCGACGATGGTCGGCGATCTCCTTGCCGGTGCCGCGGAGCATCCGGTGGAGGTCGTCGGCGGGGGTGCGGACCTTGCCCGGTCGTACCTTGCGGTCGCGAACTCGAGCGGCGTCTTCTACGGCATGGATCGGACGGTGGCGGCGGTCTCCCTCGAGGCAATCCGGGAGCAGTCTACGGGTTACGAGTTCGACGCCTCCCCGTTCCTTGCCGATATCGATGCCCGGTCGGTCGGGGAGCGGGCCGCCTCGCTTGCCGCACGCTCACTATCGGGGCGCGATATCGAGACCGGCCGCTACGACATCGTCCTCTCCCCGGTTGCGGCTGCAAGCCTCATCGGGCAGGTTCTCCTCCCGGCCCTCTCCGGGCGGAACGTGAAGGCCGGCCGGTCGTTCCTTGCGGACAAAGTCGGGGAGCAGATCTTTGACGAGCGCCTCTCCGTCTACGACGATCCGTTTGCTCCCGGCCTCGGGAGCACCGCCTGGGATGCGGAGGGGACCCCGACCCGGCGTCTGGTCTTCGTGGGACAGGGCGTGCTCCAGCGGTTCGCCTATGACCTCAAGACCGGCTACCGCTACGGCGAGAGGAGCACGGGGAGCGCCGTCCGCTCCGGAGGCGAAGGCCCCGGGATCGGCGTGCACAATCTCTTCATCGACGGCCCGCGGGTAAAAGAGCCCGGCGACGAGCGGGCGGTCTGGATCCACGACGTCGTGGGCGCCCATACCGCGAACCCGTTCTCCGGCGACTTCTCGGTGGAGATCTCGAACCCCTTCTGGATGGAAGGCGGGGAGACGGTTGAGCCCATCCGGACAGCGATGCTCTCCGGGAATGTCTTTGAGATGCTCGCGGGTATCGGAGGGCTCGGAAATGATGCAAGGCGCGTCGGACGGCTGACGATTCCATCAATACGGTTAAATAACCAGCAAATCATTGGTAAATAAATGATGGAAGAGATCCTCGCCATCCTTCTCGCGGTCGCGATAGCCGCGGCGCTCTACTACCTCATGAAGAAGGCCATGACGCTCGTCGTCAACGCCATCGCCGGGCTCATCACGCTCGTGCTCCTGAATTACTTCAACGTCCTCGCGTGGTTCGGCGCTCCCGACATCCAGATCAACCTGGTGACGGTTCTCATCTGCGCCCTCGGAGGGCTGCCGGGCGCCCTGGTTCTTGTCCTGCTCCACCTTGTGGGGATCGCGATCTGAGGAGGGTTTTCGACCGCTTCTTGCTTTTCGATGCCCTCCGTCAACTCACGCGAAGCCGCGAAATCGCGAAGTCCACACAGGTGTCGATCGTCCATTTCGCGTCCTTCGCGCCTTCGCGTGAGACCATCTCAAAGACAGGGCTGGTAGAAGCCCCGTAAGGCTAGCGATACACCTCACGCGAAGAGCGGCGGATGGTACATCCGGGCCAAAACCCTTATCTCCTGCCGTGTTTCTTCTGGAACCGTGGCCCCGACCCGGGCGGGTGCGCTCTTTGCTGCCGTCACCCTGGCCCTGTTTGCGCTTGTTGCCGCGGTGGTCCTGACCGCGCCGTACGAGGATCCGTTCAACGTCATAGCACGTCTTGCCGCGCTGTGGGGGTTCCTTGCTCTCGGCATCGCGACCCTCCTGACACCGTTCCTCCGGGAGATCCTGGAGGTCTTTGGGAGATCGTTTCTCTCGTTACACCACACCTTCGCCGCCGTCGGCCTTCTCCTCCCCACGCTGCACCCCGTGACCCTTGCCATAGGGGCGATGAACCCTGCCGTGTTCATCCCGGTCTTCTCCCCATGGGAGCGGTTCTGGGCGCTCGCAGGCCGGCCCGCACTCTATCTCCTCTACATCGCGTTCGCCGGCGTGCTGCTCCGAAGAAGCATCCCGAACTACTGGCGGTGGGTGCACGGACTGATGTACGTTGTGCTCCTCTTTGCCATCGTCCACGGAAACCTGATCGGGACGGACTTTGAAGACCCGATCATATGGGTGCTCTTCAACGCGCTCTTCGCCCTCAGCGTCGCGGCATTCGTTCTCAAGCGCTGGCGGATGATGCAAAAGAAGGCAAACCCATAGGGACGGCGGTGCATGAAGGCGGACACATTCCGCGCCGCAGATCCGGGTTTTTCAAGGCTGCCGCGATAGGGTTTTATCCTCTGCCCTCCTCTCTCTCCTCTGGTGATGCCAGATGTGTACAGTCGGTGGACCTGTCGACATTGAGTTCAACGAGCGTGTGGAGGGCAAGAATTACCGCTGCAAAGAGTGCGGCGAGAGGTTTAAGGGCATCGGAAAGCGGCCGATGTGCCCGAGCTGCCAGTCCGAGGATGTCGAAGAACTCTGAAAGCGGCGCTTCCGGGGCTTCCCCCGCCGGGCCGGGCACGACGACCGTGCCCCTCGGCGGTGAAACTCTCCTCATCCGGGGAGAACGCTCTTTTCTGCTTGTCGCGAAAGCCGGCTCCCGGTTTACGCTCTGTATCGAGACCCCGGACGACGAGTACTGCCAGGCGGTCGATCCCGACGACCTGGTCATCGTCTCCATGCCGGAAGGCGGGCCCATCGAACAGGCACGCATGATGCTCGAGCTGGTCCGGCGCTACCACATACCGCTCGTCGTCCTCCCGAAAGACCATCCCGGGTCGAAACGGTTATCGATGGTCGTCTCGGTCGCCCCGAAGATCCTCCTCGCCTGCGATATTCGGCGCGGAACCCACCCCGAGCAGCACCTGCTCTGCTCGTCCGCGGAGTTCTCCGGGGTCTCGCTTGCCGGGGCTCCCGGGGGCGTCGCTATTGAAAACCTGCCTCCTGGGGTGGAGGTGACGCATCTGAATGTGGAAAAATCCTCAGCGGACAAACAACAATAAATATATGCTCAATTTCATCAAATATTCATACGCCGTGAGAAGGAGGGTTTGATGAAGACCGATGTCCTGAAAAGCATCAGGGAAACTGAAGAAGAGTATCAGGCGATGATCCGTGATGCGCAGGCGGAGAGGAAGAAGAGCCTCTCTGATGCCGAGCTGGAGGCTGAAAACCTGATCGTCAAGGCACAAAAGGATGCCGAGGATTACAGGAATCAGCGTCTTGCGGAGGCACGAGCCCAGGCGCAGAACAGGTACAAAGAGATTGTCAGGGAGGGTGAAGCGCGCGCAGAGGCGCTGAAAGCATCCGGGAATAAGAACCTTACAGAAGCTGTAGATTTTATTGTCACACGGTTTAAGGAGCAGCTGCATGTTAAGGCCTGAACGGATGCGCCGGCTACTCATCGCGGCCCCGAAGGGTGAGATCGACGCCATCGTCAGAGAACTCTATCGGCACAACGTCTATCACATCGAGGACTTCGTGCCGGAGAGTTCGTCTGAAGCGCTTTCGATCGGTTACCCGCTTCCGGAGGCGAGCGATGCGGCTTCGGCGCTCACCAAGGTCAGGGCAATCGAGAATGCGTGCGGGATAGACCCCGAGAACGTAGACGTCAAAACGAAGCTCCCCGCATCGAAGGTTCGGGAGATGATCCGGACGGATCTGCCCGTTATCCAGAAGGAAGCGGAAGATCTCGTCGGTTCACGCTCCCGGCTGGAGACGCGGCAGAAGGAGCATGAACAGCGCGCGAGGGAACTTGAACCGTTTGCTGCGGTTCCCCTGGATCTGGAATTTTACCGTGGATATGCGCGGTTTACCGTCTTTACCGGACACATAACCCGTGACGTCGATATCGACGTCCCGAACGAGAAGTACTTCTCCGACAAGGTGGCCGGCAATATGGTCGTCGTCGTGGTGCAGAACGAGCACCGCGAGCAGGTCGAGCGGACTCTCCTCAATGCAGGGTTCCAGGCGATCCCCGTTCCGGAGGAGACCGGGGCGCCGGCTGACTGCATGAAGGCCCATCTTGAAGAGGCCCGGCGGATCGAGGACGAGATTGCTGCAATCAACGGAAAGATTGCAGGGATCCGCGAGAGGCACACCGATTTCCTGGTAGCATGCGATGAACTACTCACGGCTGACGTAGAGCGGGCGCAAGCCCCGTTGCGATTTGCTACCACGGAGGAGACCTTCATTACTGAAGGATGGGTGCCTGAAGACCGGGCGGACAGAATCCAGGACGCGCTGGGGAGAGTGACCGGCGGCAGGATCTACATCGAGGAGCTGGATATCGACGACGATACCGTAGTCCCGGTGGAATACGAGAACCCGTCGTTCGCCTCGCCGACACAGATGCTCATGGACATCTACGCACGGCCCCGGTACTCCGAGCTCGACCCGACGCTGATGGTAGCCATCGTGTTTCCCATCTTCTTCGGGCTGATCCTCGGAGACGTGGGTTACGGAGCAGTCCTGCTCGCTCTGAGCCTTGGCTTACGCAAGTTCCTGAAGGGTGAAGGTGGAAGAGCACTCCTGAAAGTGCTCAGTTACGCGAGCATCTCGAGTATTGTCTTCGGCGTACTCTACAGCGAAGCATTCGGGTTCGCGCTCCCGTGGGATGCAATGATCTTCTCCCGCCACCTCAATATCGGAGGTGCGGCGGGCGGTCACGGCCCCCAGGTCGTCGAACTGATGATCGTTGCACTCTGGATTGGTATTTTGCATATCACGCTTGGGCGTATTCTCGGCATAATCAACGCACGGAGCCTTTACCACGGCAAGCACGCGACAAAAGCGGTCATCTCCCACGCCGGCTGGCTCGGCATCATGTGGGGTATACTCCTCATCATATGGTCATTCTTCCCCATCCCAATGATGCCTGACCTGACGGGTCTTCCCATCATTGCCATGGGGTTCGGCGTTGCGGCCGTGATCGGTGTCGTCCTGCTGGTGGCGGGAATCATCGGGATCGCGCAGGAGAACCCGCTTGAAGTCGTCGAACTTCCGACGATCATCAGTCACGTGTTGTCTTATGCTCGTTTGACGGCAGTAGGCTTATCCTCGGTCGCAATCGCGATGGTGGTCAACTACATCTCGATCGGCATGATGATTGAGCCTCAGCTTGAAGCAATCACACTAACTGGTGTGATCTTTATCGTTCTCGGCATTCTCGTCTTCCTGTTGGGACACGTGCTGAACACGGCACTTGGCCTTCTCGGTGGCGGTCTGCACTCAATTCGTCTTCACTATGTTGAGTTCTTCACCAAGTTCTACAAAGGTGGAGGCAAGAAGTACAATCCATTTGGTATGAAATCTAAGTTTACGGAGGAATAAAGAATGGTAGATGTTGGCACAACTCTTGAAATGGTACAGGCATCGCAGGCAGGAATGAGCGCACTCGGCGCAGGTCTCGCAGTCGGTCTGACCGGCATCGGCGCCGGTATTGCAGAGATGGCGATCGGTTCTGCAGCCGTCGGAGCGACGGCAGAGAACCGTGACGTGTTTGGTCTGGTACTGCTGCTCACGGTTATTCCCGAAACCATCGTCATCTTCGGTCTTGTGGTTGCACTGCTGCTTCTGTTCTGATGGAGTGAACCATGGGACTCGAAGCAGTAGTGAACGAGATCCGGGAGAAAGGGCGAAAGGAGGTCGAGGCGACCCGGGCAGAGACCCGGGCCGAAGTCGAAGAGATCCTGAAGGACGCACAGGCCCGCGCCGCCGAGCTCAAGGCCTCGGCTGATGAAGAGGCGGGCCGTGCGGCCACCCACATCACCAACCAGGAAGTCTCCGCAGCGAACCTCGTCGTCAAACGACAGGTCCTGAATGCCCAGAAGATGCTCCTCGATCAGGTCTATTCGGCCTCGCTCGCCGCTGTCGGTGATCTGCCTGCTGAGTTCCAGGAGAAGGCGCTCACAGACCTGTTGAAGAGAGCGGCAAAGGAGATCAAGAAGGGTGTCGTGCACACAAACAAGCGGGACATCCCGGTTGTCGAAGAGATCCTCTCCCGTCTAAAGACTCTCTCGGGCTACACCGTGGGCGACCCGGTTGACATTCCCGGCGGCGTCATCGTCGAGAGCAACGACGGCGCGCTGCAGATCGACTACAGCTACGGAACATTCCTGGGTGAAGTCTGGGAGTCAGGCCTGAAGGATGCGTCAGATATCCTGTTTGCGTGAGGAGGTTCATACATGGCAGAGATAAGTAGCGGATTGGCAACCAACTACATCTACGCCTGCACCCGCATGCGCGTACGGCGATCACTGCTGATACCGCGCGAAGATTATCTCCGGATGCTGAATATGAGCCTGCCTGAGATCACCCGGTTCATCGGCGAGACCAACTACCGGTCCGAGATCGATGAACTCGGCACCTCCTTCTCCGGCATCAACCTCGTCGAGGAGGCCTTGAACTGGAACCTCGCCAAGGAGTATCAGAACATTCTGGAGCTCGTGCCCGGAGAACTGAAATATTTCACCGCCAGTTACCTGCGCAGGTGGGATATTCAGAACGTCGTCACCATCCTGCGCGGTAAGCTGCAGGGTGTGCAGCCCGGCAAGCTCAAGGAAGTCCTGATACCGGCCGGCAGGCTGGACAAGGTCGCTCTCGACCGTCTTCTCGCCGAAGAGTCACCGGAGCGGGTCGTCGAGGCGCTCAAGGGCGAGCGGTTCTACCCCGTCCTCGAGAAGGAACTCCCTCGTGCGATGGAGACCGGGTCGTTTGCCCACCTGGAGAATGAACTCTACAAGGGCTACTACGCACGACTCATCGCTGACGCCACGGGAGGCATCAAGGGCGGGAGTATATTCCTGAAGTACATCAAGCTCGAGATCGATACCCGGAACATCCAGAACCTCTTCCGCCTCCGGGCCGGGCGCGTCCGTGAGGACGTGCGGGGACTGATGATCCCCGGCGGCTCGTTCTCGGTGGAAGAACTGCAGCGGCTCTCAGGGCTTGAGGACCGGGACGAGTTCATCGACGCCTTAAAGAGGCAGGTGAGGACGGCCCCACTCTTAAACACGCTCGAGGCTATCCGGGGCAAGAGTGCCCTCCATGAGGTCGAGGTTGCGCTGACCCGGGTTCAGCTGGATCAGATGGTGCGGATGTCGAAGCGGTATCCGTTCTCGATCCTTCCCGTCGTGGTCTACCTGGAGGAGAAGAAGTACGAGGTCGCGAATCTTCGCGCCCTCGCCCGGGGTAAGGAAGCCGGCCTCCCCGGTGAGCGATTACAGGGCTACCTGGTGATGTAGAATGGAGATCGCAGTTGTCGGTACCGGTGAATTTATCCTCGGTTTCAGGCTCGCGGGCGTCAGAAAGACCTACGCGGCTGAGACCGATGAGCGGCTGATCGAGCACATCAACCAGGTGCTCCAGGACAGAGACGTCGGCATCCTCGTGCTGAAGGGCAGCGACATGGAGCGGATTCCCCTGCGGCTTCGCACCACCCTCGAGAACTCCGTCAAGCCGACGATGATCGCGATCGGTGGAGAAGAGGGCGGCCTGTCGATGAGAGAGAGAATCAAGAGATCGGTGGGTGTTGATCTGTGGAAGTAATGGATAAAGCAAAGGAAAACAGGGCTCAAGGAGTCCTGAAACGAATTTCAGGGCCGGTCGTCACTGCTGTCGGTCTCGACGCACACATGTACGACGTGGTGAAGGTCGGCAATGAAGAACTGATGGGGGAGGTCATCAAGATCCAGGGTGAGAACATCATCATCCAGGTCTACGAAGATACCGACGGCATCAGACCCGGTGAGCCGGTGGAGAATACCGGTCTCTCGCTCGCTGTTGAACTCGGGCCCGGGCTGCTGACCAGTATCTACGATGGGATCCAGCGGCCGCTCGAGGTGCTCGTGGACAAGATGGGCAACTTCATCGAGCGCGGTGTCTCGGCACCCGGCCTCTCCCACGAGAAGAAGTGGGAGTTTGTGCCCACGGTGAAGGCGGGCGACGAAGTCAAAGCCGGAGATATCCTCGGCACGGTCCAGGAGACGAACATCGTCCATAAGGTCATGGTTCCGCCCAGATCGAAGGGCGGCAAGGTCAAGGAGATCGCGGCCGGCAGTTTCACGGTCGACGATACCATCTGCGTCCTTGAGGACGGCACCGAGATCGCGATGCTCCAGCGCTGGCCTGTGCGTGTTCCCCGACCGATGAAGGAGAAACTCAACCCGGACGTCCCGCTGATCACCGGTCAGCGGATTCTGGACGGTCTCTTCCCCATCGCGAAGGGCGGAACGGCGGCCATCCCCGGACCGTTCGGGAGCGGCAAGACGGTCACCCAGCAGCAGCTTGCAAAGTGGTCGGACGCCGAGATCGTCGTCTACATCGGCTGCGGCGAGCGCGGCAACGAGATGACTGAGGTTCTGACCGAGTTCCCGGAACTTGAGGACCCTAAGAGCGGCAAGCCGCTGATGGAGCGGACGGTGCTGATCGCGAACACCTCCAACATGCCTGTCGCGGCTCGTGAAGCGTCCGTGTATACGGGTGTCACGATCGCCGAGTACTTCCGTGACATGGGCTACGACGTCTCGCTGATGGCCGACTCCACCTCACGGTGGGCGGAGGCGATGCGTGAGATCTCGAGCCGTCTTGAGGAGATGCCCGGTGAAGAAGGGTATCCTGCATACCTTGCAGCACGCCTCTCGGAGTTCTACGAGCGGGCAGGCCGCACCATCTCCTTAAACGGAGCGGCCGGTTCCGTATCGGTCATCGGCGCGGTTTCACCGCCCGGCGGTGACTTCTCCGAGCCGGTCACCCAGAACACTCTGCGTATCGTCAAGGTCTTCTGGGCACTGGATGCGAAGCTCTCCCAGCGCCGGCACTTCCCGGCGATCAACTGGCTGAACTCCTATTCGCTCTACCTCGACTCGCTCAACGACTGGTACGACCAGGAAGTCTCGCCCGAGTGGAACCCGCTCCGGGCGTGGGCAATGGGTGTCCTCCAGAAGGAGGCTGAGCTTCAGGAGATCGTCCAGCTCGTCGGTTCCGACGCGCTGCCTGACGAAGAGCAGGTCACCATCGAGGTGGCCAGGATGATCCGTGAGATCTTCCTGCAGCAGAACGCCTACGATGCAGTGGATACGTTCTGCCCGATGTCCAAGCAGTACGACATGATGAAGGCGATCAAGCACTACGCCGACCTCGCGCGTACCGCTCAGGCAGGTGGGGCGACCCCGCAGCAGGTCATCAGCGTGAGGAGCAAGAACGAGCTTCCGCAGATCAAGTTCATCAAGGACTACGAGCCTGCGCTTGAGAAGATCCTGAAAGACATGGAAGCTGAATTTGATGCGATGAGGGCGGCGTGACCATGAAAGAATACAGAACGGTTGCACAGATTGCCGGCCCCCTGGTCTTCGTCGAGAAGACGGAGCCGGTCGGCTACAACGAGCTCGTCAACATCGTGACCGCCGACGGCACGGTCAAGCGTGGCCAGGTGCTGGATACGAGCGACGAGATCGTGGTCGTCCAGGTCTTCGAGACCACCGCAGGCATCGGCAGGGATTCGGGCATCCGGTTTACCGGCGAGACGATCAAGATGCCGGTCGGAAAGGACATGCTCGGTCGTATCCTCTCCGGCGGCGGCAAGCCGATCGACGGCGGCCCCGAGATCGTGCCTGAGAAAAGGCTCGATATCACCGGTGCGGCCATCAACCCCTACGCCCGGTCCTCGCCCGAGGATTTCATCCAGACGGGTATCTCGACGATCGACGGGACGAACACCCTCGTCCGTGGTCAGAAGCTCCCGATCTTCTCGGCATCGGGTCTGCCCCACAACGATGTGGCGCTCCAGATCGCACGTCAGGCGAAGGTGCCCGGCTCGACCGAAGAGTTCGCTGTGGTCTTCGCGGCGATGGGTATCACCCGGGAAGAGGCCAACCAGTTCATGGCCGACTTCGAGAAGACGGGCGCTCTCGAGCGTTCGGTCGTGTTCCTGAACCTTGCCGACGACCCGGCCGTCGAGCGGACGATCACGCCGCGTCTCGCGCTGACCACAGCCGAGTACCTGGCGTTCGACCTCGGCTATCACGTGCTGGTCGTCCTGACGGATATGACTAACTACTGCGAGGCGCTTCGTCAGATCGGCGCGGCCCGTGAAGAAGTGCCCGGGCGGCGTGGCTACCCGGGTTACATGTATACCGACCTTGCAGGCATCTACGAGCGTGCGGGTATCATCAAGGGCGTCAAGGGTTCGGTGACCCAGATCCCGATCCTGACGATGCCGGGCGACGATATCACTCACCCGATCCCGGACCTGACCGGTTACATCACCGAAGGCCAGATCGTGGTCAACCGTGAGCTGCACCGGAAGGGTATCTACCCGCCGATCAACGTGCTGCCCTCGCTGTCGCGTCTGATGAACCTCGGTATCGGTGAGGGCCATACCCGCGAGGACCACAAGAAGGTCTCGGACCAGCTCTACGCGGCATACGCGGAGGGTAACGATCTCCGGGGTCTCGTGGCCATCGTCGGCAAGGACGCGCTCTCGGAGCGCGACCGGATGTTCCTTGAGTTCGCCGACCTCTTCGAGGACCGGTTCGTCAGGCAGGGCCTCTACGAAGACCGGTCGATCGAGGAGACGCTCGACCTTGGCTGGGAACTCCTCTCGACGCTGCCCGAAGAGCAGCTCGTCCGTATCGACCGTGAACTGATCCAGAAGTATCACCCGAAGTACCGGAAGAAGGCACAGGGGTAAACGTCTATGGCGCTGCGAGATATCAAGCCGACCCGATCAGAGCTGATCAACGTCAAGCGACGGATCAAGCTCTCGGAGCGCGGCTATAACATCCTCAAGATGAAGCGCGATGGGCTGATCCTGGAGTTCTTCAAGGTGCTGCAGCAGGCGAAAGACAGCCGCGGCGCGATGCTGGAGCGGTATGAACGTGCGCTGGAGATGATCGCCCTCGCGGAGACCTTCGAAGGGGCGATAGGGGTGAAAGCCGCCGCCTTCTCAACGGCGGACATCCCTGCCATCTCCCTCAAGAGCAAAAACATCATGGGTGTCGTCGTCCCGGAGATTGAGGCGTCTTCCGTCCGGAAGGGCGTGCTCGACCGCGGTTACGGGATGCTCGGCACGTCCGCCGTCATCGACGAGACCGCGGAGGCGTTCGAGGATCTGCTTGAGGCGATCATCGAGGCCGCCGAGATCGAGACGACGATGAAGCGGCTGCTCGACGAGATCGAGAGCACCAAACGGCGCGTGAACGCGCTCGAGTTCAAGGTGATCCCGGAGCTCTCCGAGGCCAGAGACTTCATCAAGATGCGGCTCGATGAGATGGAGCGCGAGGAACTCTTCCGCCTGAAAAAGATTAAGGCACGGAGTGCCTGAAGAGAGAGACTGGTGATACCCGGTGGAGATCGGTACGCTCGCAGATACTGGGAAGTTGACGGGAACGGTGATGTTGCGGGTTGATTTCAACTCGCCCATCGACCCTTCCTCAAACCAGATCCTGGACGACAAACGGTTCCGGGAACACCTGCCGACGGTGCAGGCGCTCGAGGACGCGCGGCTTGTCGTCCTCACGCACCAGAGCAGGCCCGGCAAGAAGGATTTTACGACGCTTGAGGCGCACGCGGCGAAACTGGAGCGGCTTCTTGGCCGCCCGGTGACGTATGTGGAGGACATCTTCGGGCGGTGCGCCAGGGATGCAATCCGGAGCGCAAAGCGTGGAGATGTCCTGATGCTCGAGAACCTTCGGTTTGCCGCTGAGGAGAACCTGACCCTGAAACCAGAGGAGGCGAAGAAGACCCTCCTCGTCCGGAGGCTGGCATCGATGGCCGATGTGTATGTCAACGACGCGTTCGGCACAGCACACCGGTCGCAGCCGTCGATCGTGGGGCTGCCGCTCGTGCTCCCGTCGGTTGCTGGTCTCCTGATGGAGAAGGAGGTCGCGAACCTCTCCCGGGTCTTCACCGGGGCCCCGCGTCCCGTCACCTTTGTCCTTGGGGGGACGAAGGTGGACGACTCGATAGCGGTCGCAGAGAACGTCCTCGCGCGAGGAACGGCTGACCGGGTGATCGTCGTCGGCGTGGTGGGAAACGTCTTTTTGCTTGCGGCGGGCCATGATATCGGGCGCCCGTCGGCCCGGCTGATCGACGATCTCGGCTACCGGGCTGAGATCGATAAGGCGAAAGACCTCCTGGCGTCCTACCCCGATCGTCTCTCCCTGCCCCAATCGGTTGCCGTCCGCGAAGACGGCGAACGGGTCGAGTACGCTCTGGACGGCGTCCCGGAGGACGCCCAGGTGCTCGACATCGGGAGCGACTCGATACGGAGCCTCACGGAGACGATCACGGACTCGGGAACGGTCGTGGTGAACGGTCCCGCTGGGCTCTTTGAGGAGGAGCAGTTCGCCGTCGGTACCTTTGAACTGATGAGGGCGGCGGCCACTGTGGAGTTCTCGGTGGTGGGCGGCGGGCATTCCGGCGCGGCCACCGAGCGGCTCGGCCTCGAGAGCGAGTTTACGCACATCTCCACCGGTGGAGGGGCGGCGATCGAGTTCCTGACCGGGAAGAAGATGCCCGCCATCGAGGCGCTGGAGATGTCCCGGAATATCTTCGGCTGAGGTGCGAAGGGACGAAGTCTCCCCTATCTTCTCTCCGATTTTCCGCTATTCTTTCTTTGCATCGTCATGTGAGGTTGTGCACCTTCCTTATTTGTCGGATCTGAAGCCGCGGATGCTGCACTGCACAGGGGGCGTTTGGATAATAACGTAAGTTGAGCCGGTTGCAATCCGACTGCTGAGAAGAGTGGAATAATGTCGGCCTTATGGAATGAGGTGGGGGGGCCACACCCGAAGACCCTGTAGTCCGGTGTTATCTCGCTTGTGGTTGCTGAACGCTGGTTGAGGGGCACCCGGTGCCCCCAACCGAACCCTTGCGTTGTTGGTGGTGTAGTTGGCTGTGGTGATTGCTGATGGAATTGAATGACTGGTGATTATTGGGTGTGGTAGTTCCCCGCTCCAGTATCTATTCTCACCCTCATATATTAGTTTCCAATAAATAACTAAATGAATATATGGATTTAAATATTAATAAAAACCGTAAAAAATCGTTGTTAATCTGAATAACTGCTCTTATCCCGGGAGACCATTTCCGGAATGTATATATCCTCCTGGCTGTCGGACGGGGTCTCCCGGGGAAGACCCGACGCCCGCGCCGGTTCACTCACGAAGAAGAGCGACCCGGGAACCAACCGGGATACCGATATCCGCGCCGATCGGGCCGCACTTCACTGACATCAGGTAGGCGACGGGGGGTAGGTCGCGGTCGTCCGAGAGCGACTCGTAGTTGGCCATTCCCTTCGCGATGACGAGTGTCGCGCGATCAAGAGCATCGGCGAGTGCCGGCGGGGCGAGCTTGCGGTTGAGTCCGAGTTCGGCGATGCCGTCCGTGGTGGGGGTGAGCAGGTCGACCCGGCGGTCGAGCCCGAGCGCCACGGCATCCTCCATTGTTGCGTCGTTTAAGATCGGGGCTCCCCGGACAGCGAACGTAACGTTCGACCCGTTCTTCTTGAGGTAGTCGGCGAAAAGGGCGTCAAAGACGATCTCTCCACAGTTGTCGGCGAGGTAGACCACCCGGGAGGTGAGCGCCCCGATCGCGGTGGTGTCGTCGACGGTCAGCCCTGTCGTAAATTCGCGGCGGAAGAATTCGACGAAGTTATCGGTGACGGTATGCGCCATCGACCCGTAGTCCAGTGTATTCCCGATGACCGCTGCAAGCGCAAGGTCGTGGAATGTCGAAAGATCGTCGCGCACTTTCCGGCAGACCGCCGCCGCATCCTCGTTGTTGCCCATCTTCAACAACCGGTAGGGGTCGTGATCGCCGATCATCCGGTAGGCGAGCCGGTGTACCCGGCTCGCGATGACGGGTGCGGGCACTGGATCGGCGATGATGCGGTCAAGAAGGCCCCGGCACGCATCGACGATCTCGGAGACGCGCACCGGATCGTCGATGCAAAGCCGGCTCTCGAACTCGACGCGACTGATCAGGCAATCCGTGCAGTCTGCAGTCAATTTCATGCTACGGATAACTCTGTTGGGGACAGAGAAAAAATGGTCTGATGGGGCCACTGCGATTTGAACGCAGGTCAGAAGACCCCCAGTCTCCTAGGATGGCCAGGCTACCCTATGGCCCCTTCCTTATTACATATGCTCGAATTACACATATACTTTCGCTTTGCGGAGGCAGGATAGGTTTCCTATCCGCGGGCTCTCTTGTACTCCTCGACGCTTCTTGTCAGTTGTTCCAGTTCGCTGCCGGTGATCTCCATCCTGCCGGTCAGTGCTGCGACCTCTTCGAGAAGCTGCTGGATGCGCACGTACATCACGTACATAATGAACAGCAGGCAGACGATGGTTACCGAGAGCAAGACTATCATGATTGCGTTAATATCCATAATCATCATGGTTCTCTCCTGAATAGTGCGCGGGCGAGCCGCTCGACAAATCCTTCCTGTACCTTGTGCGGCTCCTCTAGAACGGGGATTCCCGCCAGTTTAGCTGCAATTCTTCTGAACGCTTTCGATGATTCGGAGCCTGGTGCTCTGACGACGACCGGTGTCTTCGCCGCTGCTGCCCTTCGCACGTTTGCGTCTTCAGGAATCGTATCGATGACCGACACGCCGAGAGCCTTCTCGATCTTTCTCCGGTTCATGTCGGTCTCTTTCAGTATCGCCCGGTTGAGGATGGCTCCCCTGGTGGTGCCGCCGATCGTCTCCGTCAGGATCTTGATCTTCAGAGCATCCACGATCGAAGAGATCTCGGGGTTCACGACCAGCAGAACCTCGTCTGCCACAGTGAGCGGTACGACTCCGTCCGTGCCGATTCCGGCGGGTGCATCGAGAAGCAGGAAATCACAACGGTCGGTGAGATCACACATCACGTCCTTGAGCCGTTCGGGGTTCGCGTTCTGGAATCCCTGGAGCGAGAGACCAGAGGGTACTACTTTGAGACCGTACGGCCCCTCGTACATTGCATCCCTGATGGAAGCCTCGCCTGCCAGAACCTCATGGAGCGTGATCGGGGTCTCTGCGAGCCCTAATACCAGCCCGAGATTGGCCATCCCAACATCCGTGTCGACGATGCATGTCTCCCTGCCGTGCTGGGCCAGCGCAGTTCCCAGGTTTGCGGTGACGGTCGTCTTCCCGGTTCCGCCTTTCCCGGAGGCGATAGTGTAGGCCCTGATCATCCAAAATCGTCTCAAGGAGTGATTGTAGTTCTCAAACATAAACTTATTTATTTGCCCCTTCAGATTGAAGGGCATAAATATAGTTTTGGGAGGTGGAAATTCCTTTTCTCAAAGAAGCCTGACTGGAAAAAATGTCAGGCATATTTCCACGCAGGATTTCACCATCATGCTGTGGGGCCGGTTGAGTTGCGGCAGCAGGGTTTCTTCGCTTAGGGGCCGCGATTCCTTATTGATTATGGTAAAAGCAAGTTGGTAAAGCGATTCCGCACAGTGCAGATTCGATATTCATATATGATGCGACTGAGATACCTCAGTGAGATATCTCAGGGTTAATCTGATGAACCGCCATCCCTTCATTGAAGAGAGTGTCCGGAGGCACATCAATGAGATCCGGTCAGTTGTTGGTGTTACTGCATGTGCTCTCGTTTCCAGTGAAGGCAAAATACTGGGTAAACACTTCCCGGAAGGTGACCTCACCTCGTCGCTTTTCGCAGCAATGTGTGCAACGGTTCTCGCATCGGCAGAGGCGGCCTGCGGCAGCGTCAACATGGAGCGACCGCTTCTGGTCACCGTTGCCTCATCCGACGCAAGAATCCTCATCGTGAGTGTCGGGGAGAGCGCCCTGATCACGGCGGTAATTGATATGTCGGCGGATCTCCCGAAAGTACAGGGACAGTTATTGAATGTAGCAGTCAGGATCAGAGAGGAGGAGGCATGATGTATACAATACTGGTTGTCGACGATAGCCCCATGATCGTCGACGTTTTTGTCACCATGCTGGAACGTGGTGGCTATCGGCCGGTCACCGCTTTCAGTGGCGAGGAATGTCTTGAGGCCCTGAATGCGGCCCATCCTGATCTGGTTCTTCTGGATATCATGATGGAACCGATGGATGGGTGGGAGACACTCGAGCGGATCAAGACCAATCCCGCAACACAGGATATCCCCGTCCTCATGCTGACCGCAAAACCTCTCACCCCCGAGGAGGCGAACGAGTACGGTTCCTACATCGAGGACTACATCCTCAAGCCTACCACCCATCACCAGCTCTACGAGGCCATCGAGCATGTGCTGGCACGCCGGCACTCCATCGCCGCTGCCATCGAGCGGGCGCGCGAAGCCGGCGTGGACCAAAAACTCGTTGACGAGTACGAACGTCTGGCAAAAAGCGTTGATATCAATCGCCGCCTCTTAAAGATCCTTGAGACCACCTACAGCATCAAAGATGCTCGGGCGGGCATGGGTGAGGACATCACGAGAGCCATCAAGAGCATGGCGGCGAGCATCAGGATCCAGGAAGAACGGCTGAATCAGGTCCGCACCCAGTTTGAAGATCTCTTCGAGACACATTGATCGCGCTCGCTCTCCGATTTGACGGCTCTGCACCAGAACCGGGGTCGTTCTGTCCGATTCGCGCTGCCGGTTCTTGCCCTAATAGCTATCCGCGCGTTCCTGCTTCCCGATATAGACGATCGCGATCGTCAGCACGAGGATCGCCACGAGTGTCATCCCGATATCGATGGGTTCGAGGTGTTCGACCCCGAAGGTCAGCACCCGCCGCACCATTGCGGTGATGCCTGCAATCAGGATCGGCGTCACGAGCACTCTGTTTGTCCTGAAATACGCCGTCACCGTCTCCAGGATCTCAACGATGATGAGGGTCAGAAGGAGCGCGTGCAGGACCTCGAGCATGCCTTGTGTCATATCGTCGACATGGACGAGCGCCGCTACCTGGAGGATGACGTCGTAGAACGAGAATATCGCGAGCAGGGATAGCGAGGCGGCGATGAGCAGGTATATGGCCAGCGTCACCCACGATATGGCGGATATGATCTTAGCTGCGCGGCTTTTAGTGGGGGTCATGGGGGCACCCTGATCCGGGGGGAATACGTATATAAACAGGATCTTCGGGGGGCATTAAATATTCCGGTAAGTCTGTAGCGGGTGGCTGATTGAAAGGTTTATATCGTTAGACTGCGAATAATATGATACGCCTGTAAGGAAATTATTTATACTATTCTCGCATTGTAATAATGCTGGATGGCAGTACGCGCGGGGCCTATAGCTCAGTTAGGTAGAGCGCCTGGCTTTTAACCAGGTGGTCGGGGGTTCAAATCCCCTTGGGCCCGTTGCCATGGGCGATGTCTATGGATTTTAACAAGGTGATGTATCTGATACGCAACTTTTTCGTCGGTGAGGTGTAGGTGATGGGGACTTCACTTGACGTACTCAAACACGAGATGGTTCCGGACCATCAGATTATGGGCGAAGGAGAGGTCGCTGACCTTCTTGCGACGTACCATATAACTCTTGAACAATTGCCGAAAATTTACCACGACGATCCTGCAGTGAAGGCTATCGGGGGCGAGGTCGGGAACGTCATCCGGATCATTCGCGACAGTCGCACCGCGGGCAGAGCCGAAGCTTACAGGCTCGTTGTGAAGAGACCGAAGAAATAAATTCAGAGGCCGGGAGCTGATCCATCTGTTAGATAGAAGTGTATTGTCGAGAGCATATTTTGCGCGGGAGCACGTAGCGCGCCACCAGCTGGACTCTTATAACAACTTCCTCCTGCACAACCTTCAGAAGGTCGTCGATGAGCAGCACATCATCGAGACCGATATCGAGACCCGCGGGAAGGGGAAGGAGGCCGTATGGGTTGAACTGGGCAAGATCGAGGTGAAAAAACCTCTCGTCCGCGAGGCGGACGGTTCGCAGTCCGAGCTCTTCCCGAGCGAGGCGCGCCTCAGGAACCTCACCTATGCGGCACCCATGCAACTCGAGATGACGCTCGTCCAGGGCGAAGAAGCGCAGGATCCGATCGTCACCACCATTGGGCAGTTGCCGGTGATGGTGGGTTCGGCCGCCTGCAACCTCTACAACATGAACGACGCCGAGCGGATCGTGCATGGCGAGGATCCGCTCGATCCGGGGGGATACTTCGTCGTCAACGGCACGGAACGGGTGCTGATGACGCTCGAGGATCTCGCCTCGAACAAGATCATGACCGAGTTCACCGAGCGCTACAACGAGCGGATTTACGTAGCGAAGGTCTTCTCGCAGTTCCGGGGCTACCGCGCGCTCGTGATTGTCGAGCGGAACCGCAAAAACCTGCTCGAGGTCTCGTTCCCCTCGGTCGCCGGGCACCTTCGTTTCATCGACCTGATGCGGGCACTGGGGCTGCAGGGCGACCACGACATCGTGGAGGCGGTCTCCACCGATGAGGAGATCCTCACCTTCATGATGCAGAACCTGGAAGAGAGCGATTGCGATACCGTCGATGACGGCGTCATGTACGTCGGCAAGAAACTCGCACCCAACCAGACGCGGGACTACCAGCGGAAACGTGCGGAGTTCGTCCTTGACAACTACCTCCTCCCGCACCTGAACTACCTGATGCCGGTGGGCTTGAAAGAGGAGGATCCCGGATACCGGACGGCGGTCGAGGGCGTCCGCCTCGCAAAGGCGCACTTCCTCGGCCGTATGGCCGAGGCCTGTTTCGACCTGGTGCTCGATCGGCGCCGGATCGACGACAAGGACCACTACTCGAACAAGCGTCTGAAACTTGCAGGCGACCTGATGGAAGACCTCTTCCGGATATCGCTCAACCGTTTGACGCGCGACGTGAAGCACCAGCTCGAGCGGGCCAGCATGCGTCACCGCGACCTCTCGATCGGAACCGCCGTGCGCGCGGACGTCCTGACCGAGCGGCTGCTGCACCCGCTTGCCACCGGCAACTGGGTGGGCGGGCGCACCGGCGTCTCGCAGCTCCTCGACCGGGTGGATCACATGGCGGTGCTCTCGCACCTTCGGCGTGTAATCTCCCCGCTCTCCCGCTCGCAGCCTCACTTCGAAGCCCGTGATCTGCACCCCACCCAGTGGGGGCGGATCTGTCCGAGCGAGACGCCCGAGGGTCCGAACTGTGGGCTGGTGAAGAACTTCGCCCAGATGGTCGAGATCAGCAAAGGCGTAATCAACGAAGAGGAAGTGAAGAACATTCTGTACGATATGGGCGTCATCGCCCTCCGGAGAGAGACGGCATGAGACAGTCACGTGTCTTCGTTGACGGAGCCCTTATCGGGCTTGTGGACGACCCGCAGGATCTGGTCGAGCGGATGCGCGAAATGCGCAGGCACGGCGAGATCTCCCTCGAGGTCAACGTATCCTACAAGGACTTCAACAACGACGTCATCATCCATACCGATCGCGGCAGGGCACGCCGGCCGCTGGTCGTGGTCAAGGGCGGTGTTCCACAGGTAACCGACGACGACATCGAACGCCTCAAGAACGGCGAAATAATCTTTGAAGACGTGGTGCGGAAGGGCGCGATCGAGTTTGTCGACGCCGAAGAGGAGGAAGACCTCTTCATCGCCATCAACGAGGCGGACCTCACCCCCGAGCACACGCATCTCGAGATTGACCCCTCGCTCATCCTGGGTATCGGTGCGGCACACGTCCCGTTCCCCGAGCACAACGCCAGTCCCCGTGTCACCATGGGCGCCGGGATGGTCAAGCAGGCGCTCGGGTTCGGGACGGCAAACATGAAACTCCGCCCCGACACCCGGGGGCACATGCTCCACTACGGCCAGAAGCCGCTCACTTTCACCCAGACATCCGATGCGATCGGTTCCGACGAACGGCCCGCGGGCCAGAACTTCGTCGTCGCCATCATCTCGTATGAAGGGTTCAATATCGAGGATGCGCTGATCGTCAACAAGGCCTCTATCGACCGCGGTCTCGGACGCTCGCACTTCTTCCGCACCTACGACGGCGAAGAGCGGCGATACCCCGGCGGCCAGGTTGACCGGATCGAGATCCCGGACGAAGAGGTCTCCGGCGCGCATGGTACCGAGTTCTACGCGAATCTGGACATCGACGGCGTTATCAACCCCGAGACAGTCGTCCGCGAGAAAGACGTGCTGATCGGCAAGACTTCTCCGCCGAGGTTCCTCGAGGAGCCGACGAGCGAGCTGATCGCCGTCGAAAAACGGCGCGACACCTCGGTCACGATGCGGAGCAACGAGCACGGTATCGTGGACACCGTCATCATCACCGAGGGCGAGAACTCCTCGCGCCTGGTGAAGGTCAGGACCCGTGACCTCCGGGTGCCGGAGGTCGGCGACAAGTTCGCATCCCGACACGGCCAGAAGGGTGTCATCGGGCTCATCCAGCCAGCGGCGGATATGCCGTTCACCGAGTCGGGCATGACGCCCGACCTGATCATCAACCCCCACGCCGTCCCGAGCCGTATGACCATCGGGCACATGCTCGAGATGCTGGGCGGCAAGGTCGGATCGCTTGAAGGGCATCGGATCGACGCGACCGCGTTCCGCGGCGAACGCGAGACGGCTCTGCGGAGTTCGCTCAAAGAACTCGGGTTTGCACACAACGGCCGCGAGGTCATGTACGACGGCATCACCGGCCGGCAATTTGCGGCCGATATCTACGTCGGCGTCATCTACTACCAGAAACTCTACCACATGGTGTCGAGCAAGATGCACGCACGGTCGCGCGGCCCCGTGCAGGTGCTCACCCGCCAGCCGACCGAAGGACGTGCCCGCGAGGGTGGTCTCCGGTTCGGTGAGATGGAGCGGGACGTGATGATCGGCCACGGTGCGGCCATGGCCTTGAAAGAGCGTCTCCTCGACGAGTCGGACAAGGTGACCCAGTGGGTCTGCGCGAAGTGCGGTATGGTCGCGATGGTCGATCGGAAGCGGAAGGTGACGCGGTGCCTTGCCTGCGGCAGCGAGACGGATATCTACCCTGTCGAGATGAGCTACGCATTCAAGCTCCTCCTCGACGAGATGAAGAGCATGGGCATCGCCCCCCGCCTGAGACTCGACGATATGGTGTAAGAGAGGGGGCACAATCAAACTATGACCAGTCCAAAACGTGTTGGAAGGATCGAGTTCGGGCTCTTCTCCCCGAAGGAGATCCGCAAAATGAGCGTCCGGAAGATCATCTGGGCGGACACCTATGACGACGACGGGTTTCCCTACCCGCAGGGCCTGATGGACCTGAGCCTGGGCGTCATCGACCCCGGTCTCCGGTGCAAGACCTGCGACCAGAAAGCGGCCGACTGTCCGGGCCACTTCGGGCACATCGAGCTCGCGAAGCCCGTCATCCACGTCGGCTACACCCGGCTGATCCGGAAACTCCTGCGGGTGACCTGCAGGTCGTGCTCCCGGCTGCTGCTGACGTCCGAAGAGGTCGAGAAGATCATCGGCCACGAGGACAGCGAACTCGCGGGCGAGATCGTCTCCGAGAAAGACATCAAGAAAGAGCGGGTCTGCCCCCACTGCGGGGAACAGCAGCTCAAGATCAACTTCGAGAAACCCACCACCTTCTCCGAGGTCTTCGTGGAAGAAGGGCGCAAAGTCGAACACAAACTGACCCCGGCCGACATCCGGGCGCGCCTTGAGAAGATCCCGGACGACGACCTCCGGGCTCTTGGTGTCAATCCGGACGTCGCGCGCCCGGAGTGGACGATCCTCACCGTTCTCCCGGTTCCACCGGTCACGATGCGTCCCTCGATCATTCTCGAGAACGGGCAGCGGTCCGAGGACGACCTGACTCACAAGCTCGTGGACATCATCAGGATCAACCAGCGGTTCAAGGAGAACCAGGACGCCGGCGCGCCCCAGCTGATCATCGAGGATCTCTGGGAACTCCTGCAGTATCACGTCACCACCTACCTCGACAACGAGGTGGCGGGATGTCCGCCCGCCCGGCACCGGAGCGGTCGGCCCTTAAAGACCCTGTCGCAGCGTCTCAAGGGGAAGGAAGGACGGTTCCGCGGCTCGCTCTCGGGTAAGCGTGTCAACTTCTCCGCCCGTACGGTGATCTCGCCCGATCCGAACCTCTCCATCGGTGAGGTAGGGATCCCGCTTGCCATCGCGAACGAGATGACGCTCCCGATCCGGGTGACCCAGTTCAACCTCGAGGAGATGCGGCAGTACATCTTAAACGGCCCTGAACGCCCCACCACCCGGTCGCCATGCGGAGCAAACTACGCTATTCGGCCGGACAACCGGAGGATGCGCCTGTCTGAAGCGAACCTGGAGACGGTCGCAGAGATGATCGAGCCGGGCTGGACGGTGGAGCGCCAGCTGAAGAGCGGAGATATCGTCCTCTTCAACCGGCAGCCCTCGCTGCACCGGATGAGCATCATGGCCCACCGGGTCGTCGTGATGGACGGAAAGACGTTCCGGCTGAACCCGGCGGTCTGTCCCCCCTACAACGCCGACTTCGACGGCGACGAGATGAACCTGCATATCCCGCAGACCGAGGAGGCACGGGCCGAGGCCGAGATCCTGGTCTCGGTGTCATCGAACATCCTCTCACCGAGGACCGGCGGCCCGATCATCGGGGGTATCCACGACCATATCTCGGGTATCTTCCTCCTGACGCATACCGTCCGCCACTTCAGCAAGGAGGAGACACTCTACCTCACCCAGCACCTGAATATCGAGCACCTGCCCGAACCGGACCGGATGGATGAGAACGGCAACCCCCTCTGGACGAACAAGCAGGTCTTCTCGCTTGTTCTCCCCGACAACCTGAACATGGTCTTCAAGGCCTCGTCGTGCCAGAACTGCGAGACCTGCCGGCGTGAGATGTGCGAGAACGATGCATTCGTCCGGGTCATCAACGGGAACCTGGTCTCCGGTACCATCGACAAGAAGGGGATCGGTGCGTTCGACGGCCAGATCCTGCACCGGATCATCAGGCAGCACGGCATGAAGCGGGCTGCCCAGTTCATCGACGACGTGACCAAGCTCTCGATCCGTGGCATCATGCTCGAAGGCTTCTCGTTCGGTATCGACGACGAAGACCTGACCAAGACCGAGTACGGCCAGATCGACGAGGTGCTCAACAACGCCGTCAGCGACGTCGAACGCCGGATCAAGATCTACAACGAGGGGCAGCTCGAACCGATGCCGGGCCGGACGCTCGAGGAGACGCTCGAGATGCAGATCATGCAGGTGCTCGGCAAGGCCCGTGACCGCACTGGTGAGATTGCCGGGCGACACCTCGGAATGGACAACAGTGCCGTGGTGATGGCGGTCTCCGGTGCGCGTGGATCGATGCTGAACCTGACGCAGATGGCCGGGTGTCTCGGACAGCAGTCGGTTCGTGGTGAGCGGATCATGCGTGGCTACGAGGACAGGACGCTGCCGCACTTCCGGCGCAACGATCGCGGTGCCGAGGCACACGGGTTCATCACCAACAGTTACAAGAGCGGGCTTTCTCCCACCGAGTTCTTCTTCCACGCTATCGGTGGGCGTGAGGGTCTTGTGGATACTGCGGTCAGAACGTCGCAGAGCGGGTACCTCCAGCGGCGGATGATCAACGCCCTGCAGGATCTCAAGGTGGCGTACGACGGCACCGTCCGGACGACGGGGGGCCGAATCATCCAGTTCCGCTACGGCGAAGACGGAACCGACCCCGGGAGGAGCAGTTACGGCGCCCCGGTGGACGTGAAGGGTATCATTGAGAGCGTCTTAAAGGAGGAGGTCAAATGAACAGCGATATGGAGCAGCGGATCGATTCCCTCGATCTGCCTTACCGGACGCGGGAGGACCTCAAAGAAACTCTCGTGGACCGTGACCTCACCGTGGAGCAGTTCGAGCAGATTCTCGCGATGGTCTTTTCGGAGTATCAGAAGAGCCGGATCGAGCCATGCGAGGCGGTCGGTGTCGTGGCGGCGCAGTCGATCGGCGAGCCCGGTACCCAGATGACGATGCGTACGTTCCACTACGCGGGTGTGGCCGAGATCAACGTTACCCTCGGTCTCCCTCGCCTGATCGAGATCATGGATGCGCGGCGCGAGCCGAGCACCCCCACGATGGCGGTCCACCTGCTGGACGACTGGGCGTTCAATCGCGACCGCGCCCGTGAGGTGAGCTGGCAGATCGAGGCCGCGCCGCTCCACGAGTTCGGGGATATCACCATCGACATGGAGAACATGCAGGTTCTCGTCATGCTGAACAAGGCGGTCTGTGACCGGCGCAAGATCTCGGTCGACGAGATCCTCGAGACGGCGCCGAGGAAGATCCGCGAAAAGCGGCATTTCCGCGACTTTGACGTCGAGGGAGACCTGAAGAAGGTTTCACTCACGTTCACTCCGAAGAATCGGGAGAGTTACCAGAACCTCTTCCAGCTCGCGGAACACGTCAGGCACGTCATCGTCCAGGGTATCGATGATATCGAGCGGGTCGTCGTCAGAAAGGAGGGCGGAGAGTATATCCTTTATACTGAGGGCTCCAACCTAAAAGATGTCTTCGAAGTCGAAGGAGTCGATACCTCCCGCACCCGGAGCAACAACATCAGCGAGATCGCCGATGTACTCGGTATCGAGGCCGGCCGGAACGCGATCATCCAGGAGGCCTTAAGTACCCTGAACGAACAGGGTATCGGCGTCGATGTCCGTCATATCATGCTCGTTGCGGATATGATGTGCATGGAAGGCGAGGTCAAGCAGATCGGCCGCCACGGTATCGCCGGTGAGAAAGAGAGTGTCCTTTCCCGGGCTGCATTCGAAGTGACGGTCAACCATCTGCTGGATGCTGCAATCGCGAACGAGGTGGACGAACTAAACGGTGTCACCGAGAACGTGATCGTGGGCCAGCCTATCCAGCTTGGCACCGGTGATGTGAAACTCATCGCAAAACCCATAAACCTGAAAATCTAGGAGAAATCATAATGGACTTTAATGCTTCACTACGCAAAGCCGTGAAGACTGGTACCGTGTTCCTGGGCCGGAACAAGACCCAGGAATCCATCGAGGAAGGCAAGGCCAAACTTGTCGTGGTGGCCAGGAACAGCCCGGAATCCGTTAAAAATCTGGTGAAAGAAACCGAGATCCCCGTCTACGTCTACGAAGGCTCGAGTGTCCAGCTCGGGAAAGCCTGCGGTAGGCCGTACGTCGTCAGTGCGCTCGCCGTGGTCGAGCCAGGCGAATCCGATATCTTGAATGCTGCGAGAGTGTAGACGATGCCACAGGTTACGCTGACTGAGGAGTGCATGCGCCTGATCTCCCAGTTCGAGAGCCTTACCGGCGCAGGCAGCCGCGATTGCATCGTCGATAACCGCAATGAGCGGATCATTTTCGTGATCAATCCCGGCGACATGGGACTCGCCATCGGCAAGAGCGGGTCGAGCATCAAGAAGGCTGCCGACGTGATAGGCAAGAGGATCGAGGTCGTGGAATACTCCGCGGACCCGACCCAGTTCCTCCGGAACTGCTTCCTGCCCGCCCAGGTCACCGGCATCGACTTCGACACGGACGAGGAGGATCAGCAGGTTGCCCTTATCGAGGTCCGGGACGAGGACCGGGGGCTTGCCATCGGTAAAGCGGGGAAGAATATCTTCAAGGCGAAAGTTCTCGCACAGCGGCAGCACGATATCGTCGATGTCCAGCTGATACAGAACGATTCTGCCTGAACACTTTTTTTTTTCAACAACCCGGCAACATCGGGGGTATCTCGGGGCGGCGGGTAACCCGTTCTCCCGGAGGTTATTTGCGAAAGGGTTTCGAGCGCGCTCCTGCCCGGAAATTATTTATACTGGTGTGTGCTCCATGAGACTCCCATGGACGGACTTCCCACCCGGATAGTGAATCCTGCGTCACCTGATGCAGAACCGGCGAACAGGGTTCGCGGAGTTCCTGGATGCCCGGGGTGGTGTCGTTGAAGGGACATATTCTCATTATCGGGGCTCTGGTGCTCTGTATCGGCATAACCTCCCTTATCATGTTCGCTCTCGCCGGCTCTGATGAGAATGGCACCGTCGATGCACCGGGCGAGAAACCTGCCGTTAATAAAGTGCCGGTCACGTCTGTGGAGAGTGCGGCGCCTGAAGAAACGGATGATAAAGACGTCGAGGAGAGGGAACCCGGCTCCCTGGCTACCGGGGAGGCTACGCCGCCGTCTGGCGAGGTAACGGAGACACCGGCTCCGACAGAGACATTAGAGATATCGGAGCCGACGGAGACGATTCCGGCAACCTCCACACCTCCCCCACCTATAACGGCCCTGTCGCAGTTTGCCGGGGAGATGGTTGCAGCCGGCAACGAGACCAGCGATGCGGAGACGGAGACGCTGGCAACAGAGCCGCTCCAGAATGTAACAAACACCACTGAGCCCGAAGAGGTGGAGACCGACGTTGCCGTCGATGACACCGACGACGACGAGCCGGAGGAGGATACGAACCCGGAACCGACGCTTGAACGGTTTGCTCCCCCGCGTCCGGGCGCGACGATGGCGAAAGCACATCAATCTCACGACCGCCCGCTGGTGCAGAGTGGCCACCAGCTTGTCAATCCCGGTTCGTCATACACTGCCGAGGAGAACGAGACCGAGGCACCATCCGGGGCCGCCGTACCGCGCGACGGCCTTTTCGTCAGGGGTATCGGGGTGCTCCTTGACCGGACTCCCGGAGACGTCGCCCTCACCCGCAGCGGGGTGGAGATAGCGAACCTCGACTGGCTCCTCGACACACCGATGGTTCTCGGCGGCCGGCATCCGCGGACGGTGTTCGAGGGAGAGACGTTCACCGTCACCGTGACGGTCGAGGCCCGGAACGTGACGATCACGGAGGAGAACCCGGCCTACGTCGTTCTGGTGCCGCCTCCGGACGAGACCGGGGTCTACGAGGTCACCCGGACCCGGGAGTTCCGGACGCTCGAGGACGGAGAACGCGGTGTCTGGGAGTTTTTGGTTACCACCCGCACCGGGAGGCTGACGCTTGCAAACCTCACCCTCCCCGAGGAGCGGCTGGTCACCAATCTGACGTCAAGCCCGGATCTCTTCGCCTTCCAGGCGTACGCGCTTGCCGGTGACCAGGAGGTGCCTTCGGCGGCCTTCTCCGACCCGGTGCTCGCAATCCGGCCTGAGGGGGATGCGGGCGCGGCGGAGGAGTCTTCACTCCCTGAACTCTACGCACTTGTAGGGGTCGAGAACTCGACGCTCCGCCCGTCGGAGACGATGGCCGGGGCGTGGGCGCGCGGCGTCGATCACGATACGATCGTCGCCGCGGCGGTCGGGCACCTCGAGGCCTTGAGCGGTCTTGGGAAAGAAGAGATCGCGGCTGTTTACGACCTGGAAGGAGGGGGCGAGGGTGGAGCGCAGTCCGCGTCCTCGCCGTCGATATTCGACCAGATCGTGGAGTTCTTCGAGGGCCTGTTCGGGATGAACCAGGAAAGTGCTTCGTGAGTGGGGGCGGGGTACTCCTTTTCCCCGGTTCCTGTCTGGACGCCCGATCAACCTCCGCTCTTTCAGAGCGTCGCCTTCGCACCTGACGGTGCTCGACCTCCGCCTGCCCCTAGCGGGGCACGCATCGCCGCTCGAAAACACTTCGCGTTTTCTCAACCTCCGCTCTTTCAGAGCGTCGCCTTCGCACCTGACGGTGCTCGACCTCCGCCTGCCCCTAGCGGGGCACGCATCGCCGCTCGAAAACACTTCGCGTTTTCTCAACCTCCGCTCTTTCAGAGCGTCGGTTCTCTAAACTTCTTCCAGAGATACGCGAGCCCGAAGCATCCGGAGAGCATCATGTCCCCGAAGGGTGCCGCCTGGTAGGCCTCGGGCAGCAGCCGGAGCCGGTTCGGGCCCGTGACGACAACGGCATCGGTGGCGAGGGGTTTTCTTACCGCCGCTCCGTGACCGCCGTCGTCGAAGACCTCCTCCGAGGTCAGGGTACCGTCGGCGAGCTGCTGGATGTAGTGCTGCAGTTTCGCGGGATCGAGCGCGCCGGTGTGGTGCTCGAAGAGCCCGTGGATCTCCCGCCCTTTCAGGGTGAAGCAGAGGGTGTGCCCGTTCCCGGCGTTGACGAGGGTCACCCCGGTCTTTGCCATGCGCCGAACCTCGGGGTCGCAGAGCGCCCCGATGAGGGCGACGGGGCCGGTGTCGGTGACGAGCGCGCCCGGTGCCTGGCGCCGGACGGCCTGCATCCTGGTCATGTCGGCGAGCGGCGGGTCGGTAACGAGCGCGAGGAGATCCCATCCGCCGGCGTCCAGCCGCTCCCGCATCAGTTCGAACCGGTGGATACGGTTGCTCCGGTGCGGCGAGTAGCCGTGATCCTGGACCGCGATCGCCACGTTCTCCGGGTAATCCACGCCGAAGAGGGAGAGCGCCTGCCTGATTTCCGGCTCCATATAGTCGGTGGTGCGGACTCTCACCGCGTCTTTCGGAGGATTGGCGCGGATCTCGACTCCAAGCGCCCGCACCCGTTCCGGATCGTCGTGGAGGGTCGCGGCGGCTTCCGGTGTGGCGTAGACGGGGAAGCCTGCCGCCAGGTGTGCGCGCACGGCACCGGTGTTCGCGCCGCCGCCCATCAAGTACCCGTCCAGGAAGACCGGTTTCTCTGCCCGGGTTGCCTGCCGGATCCTCTCCGCCGTCACCACGGTCGGGGAGGGTAGAACCAGTTTGATGCTGTTCTCGATCGAACGGCCGGGCTCGTAGACCAGGATGTCCTGGGTACCCCTGCCGACATCGATGGCGAGAAGTGGTGTCGTCAGATCGAACATAGGTGTGCCTCACGCGCCGCCGCAGCCTCCGGCCGGGCAGCTCCTACATTGAGTCTTGCTGTGAAGCAAAAAAAGGTGTTCTCCGAAGACATTTTACATGATTTCGTGCGAAGGTTCCACCCCTGCCCCCGCGCGCCTCCTGGTGCCCGGGGCGGGCCGTTCTGGGGCAGGAAGGCCAGGGATATGATGAAACGCGACGAAAATAGCGAACGTCATGCTACAAACAGATACTCTCATAATACGTGGGCGAGTGAGAACCACTCGCTCCACCTCCAGCTGATCGGCAGGAATGTTTGCGATCGCGGATTATGAGGACGTGCAAATAAAAGGGGTTATGGAGTTGTTTACCGGGCCGGGATGATGAGCGAACGCTCGCCGGCGGGCATGAACTCGCGGATCGCACCCTTCGCGAACTCGCGACGGGGCTCTGCGAAGTCGAACCTCAGGCTCGGGTCTGCGAAGCAGACCTTCACGAGCGGGCTGTAGCAGAACGCGTCGCCACGTCCGTAGTGGGAACCGGCGACGATCGCGGCGTACTCGCCCTGGTGACCGACGTTCATCGCGTAGTTCGGGTAGTTCGGGCCACGCAGTTCGCCCATCAGACCACGGTCGGACTCCATGGAGAGAGAGTTCGCGGAACCGCACTGGTCCTGAAGGTCGTAGCCGAAGAAGCCGAGACGCGACCATCCGTCCTTGTGCAGGAGCATGGAGAGGTACCATCCGTTCAGACCGGCGTTGGAGTTGCCGGTACCGATGGAGGTGGTCAGACCGGATGCAGCGGCGATGACACCGGCACGCTGGGAACCGCCGAAGTGGTCCTCCATCATGGTCGGGAACATCTCGTACTGCTCCATGGCGTTGAGGGTTACCTCGGTTGCGAGGTCGTTGACGATCTCCTGGGTCGGCTTGACCTTGTCGTCCGCGCTCGGGTTGCGCCAGTCGACCTTGTACTTGTCCTTGATGTAGTCCATACCGTAGTAGGTGAACTCGTCGAGGATGTTGTCGGTGTAGGCCGCAGTCGCGTACTGCGTGAACCCGACACCGCCGGACATGTAGGAGCCGAGCCAGATCTGGTCGTAGAGCATGGTTCCGGCGCCGACGACCTCGAGGGAGGCCTTTGCGGGGTCGTTGGGGTACTTGCGGTTCGCCTGGATGATGTCGCTGAAGAGACCGAACTTGATACCGCCGGGCTCGTTCGGGCCACGGGCACGCCGGGCGGGCAGCAGGGATCCCATCTGGACGACGCCTGCGTGCTTTGCAGCGTAGGAGAGGTCGGCGACAGCCGCTTCACCGGCGCACATGCGGTACGCAGCGATGAAGGACATACCGATCTGCATCGCAGACCACCGGGAGGTCGTTCCACCGTCGCAGGTCCTCGAGACCGCGGTCGGGATGTGGATCGCCTGGTACATGCCCTTGCCGACCTCGGCCTGGAGCTCTTCGGCCTGCTTGGCGGGGAAGAGCTTCTCGATGTTCAGCAGGAACTGCGGCTCGATGTCGTCTGCGAGTTCCTGGTCGCCGGTGAAGACCTTGACGTAGCAGTCGTCGACGAGGCCGGGGTGGGTCTCGACCATGTGCTCCTGGACGACGGCGCCGCCGGGCATCGCGTGGTTCAGGATGTGGAGGTACTCGTTGATCGTCTCGGGGGTAACTTCCTTGCCGAGACGCTTCTGCAGGGTCTGGTGAGCAAGGTCCATCCCGACGATGACGGTTCTCCTGATATCGTCCCAGAACTGCTGCATCGCAGAGTTGTTGACGAAGTGCAGGTCGTCACCCTCGACGAAGACGCCGGTGCCGGAGACCTCGTAGGTCATCAGCTGGCGCTGGCCCATCGGGATGCCGCCAAGGTGGCACCGCTCGGGGTCGTACATGGAGACGCCACGGTCCATCTCGACAGCACGGCTCGCCTTCATGAACTCCATCTTACGGGGGGACTGACGGACACCGTTGAAGTTGTAGAACTCGGCGGTCTCAGACTCGACGTCCTGGCCCTGGAACTTCTCCTTGAGGGCCTTCAGGAACAGCTTCTGGGATCTTTCAATCTTTGCCATTGTAATCACTCCTCTTTCGGCATGAAGCCGTATTTCGTCCGCAGCGAGTGGATACGCTGGACGTACTCGATGTACTCGGTGTCGTCACGGTAGGCGGTTCCTACGAGCGAGTGGTAGATCGTCGTGTGCTCCTTGAGCCACTTCTCGTCCATGGGCTTGCCGACGGCAACCGCACGGTCGAGGGGCTCGCCGATCTGGTTCTTGACGTACTTGACGATGCCGTCCTCCCCGAGGACGTTCCTCTGGAGCATGTCGAACATCATGCCGTCTTCAGCGAGACGGAGGGAGTGACCGTGCACAGTCGCACCGCGGATGCCGACGAGAGCGGGGTCGAACATCTCGGTCTCGATGAGTTCCTTCGCGTACTTCTCGAGGTCACGCTCGCGGCACTCGACGATCTGACGACCGGAGAGCGTACCGGGGTCGATACCGCGGAAGCGGTAGCACTCGGTGTAGGTCCGCTGGTAAGGCTGCGACGGGGCGTTGAACATTGAGTCCGCAAACTGGATGTAACGGACACGGTCGCCAGCCTTGGCACCCTCGGTGGGCTTGACGATCTTGCGCATGGGGCAGTTGGGCTCCTGCTGCTCGGCGAGCGGCGGGTGAGCCGTCGGGTATGCCGATCCGGGAGCGCGGTGGCCGAGGATCAGCACGATGTCCTCATCCGTTACGGAACGAACCTTCTCAAGCTTCTGGCCGGGGTTCATCTGTTTGCGCCGGTTCTCGGCGACAACCGATGTCCCGGGACCGTACTGGGGCTTGTATGCCATTTTTTCATTCACCTCAAAGTGATTGATATCTTATCCATTTCCTGTATTGAATGAATTTCAGCCATATTTCCGGAACTCTGTACGCCTCACGTCACTGTTCCGTCCGGATAATCACCGGGCTCTCCCCAATCCGGGGGTCTGTGAGACCGACGAGCGATGTATCGGCGTCCGGCCCATACTTCGCGTAGTCCACGAGCGTCGGGGCGGTCTTCATGAACTTGCCTTCCTGGAGCAGGTAGGGGAACTCCACAAAGAAATCGTCGCAGAGCGATCGGATCTCCTCGATGACGGAAGCGTCCTCGACCTCCAGGATGACCATGCCCACCTGAACGCGCAGTGCAACCTCGGCATCGGCGATGTGGATTGCTTTGCGGTCGGAGTGCGGGTTCGGGCTTCCCCGTGCCGGCCCGTAAGGGACAACCTTCGGCAGGCCGGGCCCCTGGACCATCATCCGGCGGATGCCGGTAATGCCGGCAAGCATATTGAGCAGGCGTTCTGCTGTCTCAGGCTTGAGCATCCGTATGGGCACAAGTCTGATCTGCGGAAATGCGGCGTTCATCATTCGAATCTCTGCTCGCTCAGGCTCCGTTTGCGATCTGGTCGATCGGCTTGTTGAAGACGTCGATCTGGCCGTAGGTTTCGGCGAAGATCTTCGAGGTGCTCTCAGGCGAGAACATCTGGGTTCCAGCGTCGAGCGCTGCCGCGGCGACCACGCACGGGATAGCCACACCGTTCGCGTGCCGGGTCACGACGTGGTTGCCGTTGAAGATACCGGGGCCGCCACCACCGTAGATCGAGTGGCTGAAGAACGAGAACCCGACGGCGGTACCCATGACACGACCGTAGTCGGTGCTCGGGAGACCGGTCTCGTGTTCAAGCAGGTCGTTGAAGTAGAGGAGCGTCGCGGAGACTGCCTGGGCGAACCGTCCGGCACCACAGTTGACGATGGTGGCCGCCATGGTTCCTGCGGCAGCGTAGGCGTTCCAGAGCATGGGGTCCTTCGTGTCGTAGAACTGGAAGTACCCGCTCTTCTTGCCCGGAGCGATGACCTTGTCTTCGATAGCGCGCTCGACCAGGCTCTGGACGACGGTACCGACGGTTCCGGTCTCGCCGTTTGCCTTGACGAGGTCGTAGACCATGTTGTTCGCGTTCAGGCCCTGGTAGGCGTAGGCGAGAAGCTGGGCGCGCTCGAACGGCCCGACACCGGATCCCATCTCGAAAATACCGGCGGTCTCGAGGGTGGACGCGAGTGCTGCACCCTGCAGGGCGTTCCTGCCGGTCATCATGACGGTATGGTTGACGGGGATGTTCCGGAGCGCGTAGCCGAGACCTTCGTTGTTCTGGGGGATGTTCAGGATCGACGTGACAAGCGCACCCTGCATATCCTGCGTGTGGGGGTAGCCACCCCAGCATGCCGCCTTGACGGTGGATGCGTTGAAGCCGTCGATGTTGAACTGGTCGACGATCGCGAAGGTGGTCGCGGCTGCAACCGACGTGATCGCGGCATCGTAGGTTGCCGCGTTGATCAGGCGCTTCGACGGGACCTCGACGAGCAGGAGTTTTCCTCCGTTGAACTCCAGGATCTCGGTGTCGTCGCCTTCCTCAACCTGGATCATCTCCTTGATCTTGGCGACGATCGCGTCTTTGTTCTCCATGATGGGGAGATCGAGTTCTCTTCCCTTGATCTTGCCCTTTCCAAGTTTCCCGGTCTTGAGCGCATCCTGGATTCCTCCGAGGTTCACGTTGATCGTTCTCTTGGTCAGGTCGATGATCTTACTTGTGGCCGGGTTAACCAGCGGGCTGATTCTGTCGAGGGTGACGCCGCTCTTGAGCAGCTTCCCATCGTCAGAATAGAGATCGATTGTTTCCGTGTATTTAGCCATAGTATTTCATCCTTTTACCCTTGTTCAATACGTTCCGTTCATGCGAGAGACCACGGGGCAAACACCAGCTCCGGATCTCTGAAGGCCGCTACTGCACGTCCCAAAAGGGACTATAAGAGTAGAAGGAGAGCTATTAATAAAATTTGCGAAATAAGACGGATTTTTTTACAAAACGTAATATTTATATCGGATATATTCCTATTCGGATATTTTAATATCGAGATTCAATGGCTTAAATGATTGAACTCTCTTGTTAAAAAGAGTTTCTCTCCACTGTCCGATAGGTGTTATCGCCCCGGAGAGGGTTCGACAAAAGAGGCATATTAAATATTACAATGAACAACAGTAATAGCAATAATTAAAATTGCTTTTTTTAGAAGTATCCGGCCGTACCCGATCATATAGATTGGGTGTAGAGATATATAATCCTACTCTTCTACGGGGAGGATTCCCTGAGAACCTGGTATCCAGGCTGTCTTTTCTCAAATGTCCACAACAGCAACTGGAAGTAAAAGAAGTATAATTATATAGTACATTCGCAAGCCAGGATCCGGGCATCGGCACGGAGCGCCGGTGTTCGGTGGGGGGGGTGCGATCCACCGGGGCGGGGCATGGGCAGCTCCGGCGTGCCCTGGATGCCGTGATGGGGATGTTGATTCCCCGCCCCCATGGCAGGTGCCGCTTTGTGCTGCGATAATTTCGTAGTAAACTGCGGAGATCTGCGTCCGGTAAATAAAATCCTGTTTCAGAACATCGTATGTAAATTTGATAATCTTTAAGTGATTACAAATTCGGAATAGTTAAATACAAATCATTGCAAGTTATGACAAAACGATCCGCCCGGTGCTCCGCCCGGATGTTTCGTTTCCTCGGGTGAGCAGGGCCCACCATGCCGGGAGGCTCTGCTTACCGGGTATGGAAAAATACCGGCAAATTCTTGCAGGATGCAACGACGTGTCCGATGACGGGGGCTGCCGGGGTTACCATACCCTATGCGGCCGGTCTCCTGAATACCCGGGCGATCGGCCTTTCCAACCACATCGAGGCAAAACCATGGCGAACAGGATTACATTGAACATGATCACCCAGCGCTCCATCGAAGAAGGCGTTGCGATGGAAAAGGGCAAAACGACCCCGGAATACTTCGAGGCCTGCTCGATCATCGAGATGCACGACGACGACGTCAGGGCGCTCGGCCTGGTTCCGAACCAGTTGGTACGGGTGACGAGTGAATGCGGAAACGTGGTCGTCAAGGCCGTCAGGGGGCGTCAGTCGCTCTACCCCGGCCTTGCATTCATCCCGCAGGGCGTCTGGGCGAACCAGGTGGTGCCTCCCCGGACCCAGGCGACCGGGGAACCGCAGTACAGCGGTTTTCCCGTGACGGTCGAGCCGGTCAACGGGGAGAAACGCAAGAGCGCGCTCGAACTCGTCCAGGGGGCTGTCGGGCTGTGGAGAGGTGATCAGTAATGCCAAAGAAAATTGAGAACGTCGGATGCCCCTACTGCGGCGTCTGTTGTGACGACCTTGTCGTGACCGTATCGGACGACGGAAAACAGATCCTCGAGGTGGAGAACGCCTGTGCCATCGGCAACCAGATCTTCCACCACGCGACCGGCAGCGAGAGAGTCAAACTGCCCCGTCTCCGCCAGCCGGACGGCACCTACAAGGATATCTCCTACGACGAAGCGGTCGACTATGCGGCAAAAGTGCTCTACAACGCGAAGAAACCCCTGATCTACGGGTTCGGATCGACCAACTGCGAGGGCATGGCCGCCGCAGCCAAGGTCGCCGAGACAGCGGGGGCCGTGCTCGACAACTGCGCGTCCATCTGCCACGGCTCCTCGTTCCTCGCCATATTCGACAACGGCTACCCGAGTTGCACCCTCGGCGAGACGAAGAACCGGGCGGACGTCATCGTCTACTGGGGCGCAAACCCCGCCCACGCCCACCCGCGGCACATGTCCCGCTACTCGATCTTCCCCCGCGGCTTCTTCACCGGCAAGGGCCACAAGAGCCGCAAGATCGTCGTCATCGATCCGAGGCACACCGACACCGCCCAGGTGGCGGACATCCATCTGCAGGTGAAGCAGGGGCACGACTACGAGCTCTTCGACGCGTTCCGCGCCGTCGTCCGGGGCCACGAGATCCCCGAGGAGGTTGCCGGGATCAAGCGCGAGAGGATCCTCGAGGTTGTCGAGATCATGAAGAAGGCCCGGTTCGGCACCATCTTCTACGGCATGGGGCTCTGCCACTCCGACGGCCGGAACCACAACGTGGACATCGCCATCAGCCTGACCCGTGACCTCAACGACTACACCAAGTGGACGATCATGGCGATGCGGGGCCACTACAACATCACCGGACCGGGCGCGGTCTGGTCATGGCAGTACGGGTTCCCCTACTGTCTCGACCTGACGAAGAAGGACATCGCCCACATGAACCCCGGCGAGACGAGCTCCGTCGATCTCGCAATGCGGGACGAGGTGGACGCGTTCATCAACATTGGAACCGATGCGGGCGCCCACTTCCCGATCGAGGCGGTCAAGCACCTGAGAAAGCACCCCTGGATCACCATCGACCCGAACATCTGCATGGCGAGCGAGATCTCCGACCTCCACATCCCGGTGGGAATCGTCGGGGTCGAGGTTCCGGGCATCGTCTACCGGATGGATAACGTCCCGATCCAGTACCGCAAGGTCATCGACCCACCTGAGGGCGTCATCAGCGACGAGGAACTCTTCGAGCGGATCCACAAGAGGCTCTCTGAACTGGAAGCCGAAGAGGCTGCAAAAGGACCGGCGAAGGCAGCGCCGGAAGGCGTCCGCGCGGAGGAGTGAAGTATGAGCGAACTCATAATCAAGAACGGGTTCGTCTTCGACCCCCTGCAGGGGATCAAGGGCGACCGCATGGACATCGCCGTCAAGGACGGCAAGATCGTCGAGACCAGCGCCCTCAGTAGCCCCAAGACGATCGACGCGACCGGCATGACCGTGATGGCGGGCGGTGTCGACATCCACTCTCACGTGGTCGGGCCGAAAGTGAACGTCGGCCGGCTCTTCCGGCCGGAGGACAAACTCTTCAAGAGCCCCCACAAATCTCCTACGTGCAACCGCATGGAGATGGGTTTCTCCGTCCCCTCCACGTTTAAGACCGGCTACGACTACGCGCGGATGGGCTACGTCTTCGTCAACGAGGCGGCGATGCCCCCGCTCCACTCCCCGCACGTCCACGAAGAGATCCGGGATACCCCGATCATCGACAACGCCGCGATGCCGGTCTTCGGGAACAACTGGTTCACCCTCGAATACCTCAAGAACAACGAGATCGAGAACAACGCAGCATATACTGCCTGGCTTCTGCGCGCCACACGCGGGTTCGGCCTCAAGGTCGTCAACCCCGGCGGATCTGAAGCCTGGGGATGGGGATTGAACTGTGCAAACATCCACGACCCGGTCCCCTACTTCGATATTACTCCGGCGGAGATCGTGAAGGGCCTCATTGAGACGAACGAGTTCCTCGGCCTCCCCCACTCGGTGCACCTGCACTGCAACAACCTCGGGAACCCCGGCAACTACGTCGACACGCTTGAATCACTCAAACTCGCCGAGGGCTACGCCCCGAAGAACGACTTCGGCCGTGAACAGGTGCTGCACCTCACGCACCTCCAGTTCCACTCCTACGGCGGCGACTCGTGGGGTAACTTCGAATCACGGACAAAAGATGTGATGGACTACGTGAACGCCCACGACAACATCACCGTCGACATGGGCCAGGTGACCCTCGACGAAACCACCACGATGACCGCCGACGGGCCGTTCGAGCACCACCTCTGCTCCCTCAACCACCTGAAGTGGGCGAACGTGGATGTGGAACTCGAGACCGCTGCGGGCGTCGTGCCTTACATCTACAGCCCGAAGGTCAAGGTCTGCACCATCCAGTGGGCTGTCGGTCTTGAGATCGGTCTCTACGCCAAAGACCCGATGCGGACGTTCATAACCACCGACCACCCCAACGCCGGGCCGTTCACCCGCTACCCGCAGGTCATCACCTGGCTGATGAGCAGGGCTGCACGTGACGAGACCATGAAGACGTTCAAGTGGCTTGAGCGGACGATCGACGCGACTTCCATCGACAGTATCGACCGCGAACTCGGCCTCTACGAGATCGCACAGATGACCCGTGCAGGCCCGGCAAAGGCGCTCGGCATCAGCAACACCTACGGCGGGCTTGCCCCCGGCATGGATGCCGATATCGCCGTCTATGCTCTCAACCCGGAGGACATGCCCTCCGACCCCGCAATGATCGAGAAGGCCTTCTCCCGGTGCGCCTGGCTCATCAAAGACGGTGTCGTGACCGTCCGGGACGGCGAAGTCGTCGAGGAGCCCGCGAAGCGGACGGTCTGGGTCGACGTGAAGGTTCCGGAGAACGCGCAGGTGCAGAGAGACATCTACGAGCACTTCCTCCGGCACTACAGCGTGAAACTCGACAACTACTCGCTCTTCGAAGAGCACCTCCACAACCCGCGGGTGATCGAGGTCGATACGACACAATGAGGTGATGAGAAGCATGAAGACAGTTACCCTCACCCTGACCAACCCCTCCGAACTCTTTATCGAGGGGCAGAACATCACGCCGGACAACTTCGCAGGCAGGAAAGCCGCCGAGATAGCCGCCCTCGATGTCTGGGAAGGCAAACAGAAGAGCCCGCTCGGGAAGTACTTCACCGTTGAAGGCGACGGCGGAGCAACGGCCGAAGAGACGAAGATCGTCCTCCGGGGAGACTGCACCCGCGTCAAAAGGATCGGGCAGCAGATGACCGCAGGCGAGATCGTCATCGAAGGCAACGCCGATATGTACATCGGCGGCTGGATGAAGGGCGGCAAGATCCACGTGAAAGGAAACGTCGACTCGTTCTGCGGCATCGGAATGGAAGGCGGCGAGCTCATCGTCGACGGCAACGCCGCGCACCACCTGGGCTCATCCCCCCGCGGAGAATGGCGCGGCATGCAGGGCGGAGTGATCCGGGTCGCCGGAAACGCCGGCAACGATACCGCCACGTTCATCAACGGCGGGACGATCGTCATCGGCGGCGATGCGGACATCCACATCTCCACCCACGGCGAAGGCGGCACCGTCATCGTCAAGGGCAACGCCAAGGGCCGCGTCGGCGGGCAGATGGTGAAAGGCGATATCTACGTCTACGGGACGATCGAGAACCCGCTCCCGGGATTTTCGATGGTCGACGAGGTCGAACAGGAGGTCGACGGTGAGACCGCCCGCTTCGCCCACTACATCGGGGATCTCGGCGAACGCCACCCGACCTCCAAGGGCAAGACGGTGTATGCGAACCTCTACACCAAACTCTAATTTTTTCAGCCCGGGCAGAGAGCCCGGATGGGTACGCAATACGCCGGAAAGAGCACCCAGCTCCTCATCCAGGAGGTCGAACCGATGAACCAGTTTTTCCGTCTTATATCAGTGATCGAGGCTATCAACCTCATCAACCGGATCTCCCTGCCGATCGGGGTGGAAGATGTGCCGCTGACTGAAGCGTACGGCCGCGTTCTCGCCGAGGATATCCTGGCCGACGGTGACATCCCGGGTTTCGACCGGTCGGTCAAAGATGGTTTTGCGGTGAACTCCGCCGATACCATTCAGGCATCCGAATCAGCCCCGGTCGCGCTCACGAGCGCAGGAAGGGTTACCATGGGGCAGGGAGGAAACGGCATCACGCTCCGGCGCGGCGAATGCGCCTACATCCCGACGGGGGCCGTCCTCCCGGGGGGTGCGGATGCCGTCGTGATGCTCGAGTACTGCCGGGATCTCGGGGAGACGATCCTTGCGGGCCGCCAGGTCTTCCCAGGAGAGAACATCATCCGCGCCGATGAAGACTACTCGCGCGGCGAAGGCGTTCTGGCGGCGGGAAAACTCCTGAACGTCCGGGACGTCGGGGTGCTTGCGGCGGTCGGGGCGTCCCGGGTGGCGGTGAGGAAACGGCCGGTCATCGGGATCGTCCCGACCGGCATCGAACTGGTGCCGCCGGACGCCGTCCCGGACGCCGGCGACGTCCGCGACGTCAACTCCTATCTCTGTAGCGCGTTCGTGCAGGAACGGGGCGGCATTCCCCGGAACTACGATATCGTCAGGGACGACCCAGCGCATCTCACGGCCGTCCTCGAATCGGCACTCGAAGAGTGCGATGCGATCCTGATCACCGGGGGGAGTTCCAAAGACGACCGCGACATCGTGGCCGACGTGATCGAGTCGCTCGGGGAGGTGCTTGCACACGGGATAGCACTGGCACCCGGGAAACCGACGATCATCGGTACGATCGGTCATGCACCCGTCATCGGCATCCCCGGCCACCCGGCTTCGACGATGGTCGTCCTCTCGGTGCTTGCGGCGCCCCTCCTGCAATCGCTCTCCGGCTGCACGGGTCGCCGGGAGATGAAGCAGAAGGCGGTCCTCACCCAGAACATCCCCTCGGAGCGGGGGCGCGAGGAGTACGTCAGGGTCAAACTCATCGGGGATGAAGCGGTGCCGCTTTTCGGCAAGTCGGGCCTCTTAAACACCCTCGTGCAGAGCGACGGGCTCGTCAGGATACTCCAGGGATACGAAGGGCTCGAGGCCGCAAGCGAGGTGGACGTGACGCTATGGTGAGGCGGCGCCTCGCGTCAAAACCGCTCGCGGAAGTCCGGGAGATGCTGCGTTCGGCCTTCCCGTGCCCCGACCGGACCGTCACCCTCCCGGTTGCCGGGGCGGCCGGACGGGTGACGGCAGAGCCCGTTTACTCGTCCCTGACTGTTCCGGCAACGGATATTGCTGCAAGAGACGGGTTTGCCGTCGTGAGCGGCGAGACCGCCGGGGCGGGCGACGCGACCCCCGTCCTGCTCAAAAACCCGCGCCGGGTGAACACGGGAAACGCAATCCCTCCCGGCTATGACGCGGTCGTCATGATCGAAGACACTACCGGAAAAGACGGTGAGTGGTATACCGGGAAGGCAGTGCTCCCCGGGGAACACATCCATCCGGCCGGCTCCGAGATCCAGCAGGGTGACCTGATCCTCCCGGCCGGGCACCGGATACGCCCCTGGGATATCGGGGCGCTCCTCTCCTACGGTATCGCCGCGGTGGACGTGAAGGAGGTGAGGGTCGGCCTCATCCCGACGGGGAGCGAACTGGTAGGAGCCGGCGAGTGCCCGGGCCCGGGTGGGGCTATCGAGAGCAACACCGCCGTTGCCGCAGCACTGCTCGGTGAAACCGGCGCTACCTGCACCCGCTACACAATCGTCCGCGACGACCCCGCATTACTCCGGGAGGCCGTCGAGAAGGGTATCCGCGACAACGACCTGCTCCTGATCTCCGCCGGCTCGTCGGCAGGCACACGGGACTTCACCGCCGCCATCATCGGCGACCTCGGCGAGGTGCTCGTCCACGGCGTCGCGATGAAACCGGGTGAACCGGCGATCATAGGCCGGATCGACGGCAAACCGGTCATCGGTCTCCCGGGCTACCCGATTGCCGCCCTAACAGCCATACGGGAACTCGCCCTCCCGCTGCTCGCGGCGTGGGGTTTTCATCCCCGGCCGGCGGAACGCCTCCGCGCCCACCTCGCCGGAGCGGTCACGGCTGACCCCGGCTACGACGAGTTCGTCCTCCTCACCGTCTCGCGGGCCGGCGACGGGTACATCGCGACTCCCCTGCCGCGGGGAACCGGGCCGCAGATGGCGTTGATCCGTGCAGATGCCTGCCTGCACGTCCGTGCAGGAACCGGGAGCATCGACGACGGCGCTGAGGTCGACGTCCTGTTGACCGGGGCGTACCGGGAGCAAAAAGAGATGCTTCCCGTGAAGGGCGATTCCTGACGGGACTTCCGCGGTCAGGTTCCCGTCGTGCCGTCGGCCACTGCTCCGGCAGAACCCTTCCGGCAGCCTTCCTCCTCGGCGTCGTCCCCGCAGGTCGCCATGAGGCTCCAGATGCGCTCCTCGAGGTGCGGGCGATTCTCCTGGAACTCACGGGCGAGCAGGAACGTCCGGACGGCGTCGCCCATCCCCCGGTGGGCGGCAAGGAGGTGGCGGCACTCCCGTGGGACGGGGTACCTGAAGTGCGTCGAGGCGACGGCGGAACCGTCGGCGGAAAAGTCGATGAGCCTGGCAAGACGATCGAGGGAGAGAACCTGTTTCATCTTGAAGTGCCGCCGAATCTCGCGCTGGAGGTCGACCAGCATGCGTCCGTCGAGCGAGAATCCCGCGGCACGGAAGGCTCGTTTCTCCATGCTCGCAGCAAAGACGACGATTGCCGGGGTGTCCCCGGCCGAGACGATCGACTCCATGAAGAGGCGGAGATCAGCAAACGCTCTTTGTGCTGTCGCCTTTGCCGCAGGCACCCCGTCGCCCGGGATCCGGTAGGAGTGATCATAGGGTATCCCGTACTCGTTGCGCCCCATGTTCGCCACGGTCGTCGCGACGCCGACGGTCTTGCCGCACCCGTCGGTCACCTTCTTCCATATCTCGACATCGACGTCGTAGCGGAACTGTTCGCCCAGGTAGTGGACGCTGTCGTCCTGTGGGCGGTGGACAACCGCACCAATCTCAATCGGCATCATGACCGCTCGGCAGGTGCCGTAGACGTAACCGAACTCGATATCCAGGTAGACCCGCCTGCTCGTCTCGCCCGCTTCCGGTTGGACCACGATAAGATCTCTTCGGCGGGAACGAAAAGGTTTCCCGGCGCTCGTATTCGGCAAAGGTTTATCCTGCAGGACATAAGCCATTCTATAGAGAAGAGCGGCAGGACGTCCTGCACCCGACGGACATGAAACTCTCCACCATCTGGACCAAATTTCGCATCGGCGGCCTTTGCAGGAGGAGGCTTCCCCGACGCCCGGGGCCCGCCGCACTCGACCGGGAAGCGGAGGTGCGTGCGCTCCTCGCCCATCCCCCGTTCGGGATCACCGACGTCGCCGACACCGCTCTCCCCCTCTATGACCGGGCGCTGACCCACTGTTCGTATGCGAACGGCGGTGAGTACCCGACAACGACGTTCGAGGACAACGAACGGCTCGAATTCCTGGGGAACTACGTTCTCGACTTTGTCATAGCCGACCACCTTTACGGCGAGTATGACCTCTCCCCGGGCGAGATGAACCGGAGGCTCCAGGTGACCCGGAATACGAAACTCGCCGAGATTGTGCGGCAGCAGGGCCTCGGTATCGACGGTGCCGTCAGGCGGCGGGGTCTGGCGCCGACCGACTCGATCGTCGCCGACGCGTTCGAGGCCCTTATCGGCGCTATCTACCTCGATCGCGGCCTCGACGTGGCGCGGGACGTGGTGCTCGCGATCTTTGAGGAGGAGATCGCGGAGTGCGACACCCACAGGAACTACCGTGGAAGGCTCCAGGAGTACGTCGCCCGGGAGAACCTCGGCGAACTCGAGTACACCTTCCGGCAGACCGGCCCCGGGAACTGCCCGGTCTGGGCCGCACGGGTGGCCGTCGGGGGAGTTCCGTTCGGAGAGGGCAGGGCAAAGACCAAACAGGGCGCGGCGATGCTCGCGGCAAAAGAGGCCCTCGGACGCCTCGGGGAGGAGTGAGATGCAGTCGGCTGACCGGGACGCGACGGTCGCGGTCGCCCGGTGCGACGACTACGTGGCGGAGAAGGTCGATGCGGCCGTCCGCCGTGCTGTCGACCTCGTCGGCGGTATCGGGAGGTTTGTTGCGCCGGGAGAGTGCGTCCTCCTCAAACCGAATCTCCTGCAGGGACAGGATCCGGAACGGTGCGTCACCACTCACCCGACGGTTGTCTCCGCCGTCGCACGGCTTCTTACGGAGCACGGGTGCCGGGTCGTCATCGGCGACAGCCCCGGCGCCGGGATAGTCTACAGCGAGGCGAACCTGCGGCGGGCGTACGCACGCTCGGGGTTTGCCGCGGTGGCCGAGGAGACCGGCACCCCCCTGAACTACGATATCAGCTCGCAAGTCGTGGCGTTCCCGGAAGGCGAGGTGATGAAGCAGTTCTCCATCATCACCCCGGCCGTAGAGGCCGACGCGATCGTGGTCGTCTCGAAAGCCAAGACCCACATGTGGACGCGGATGACCGGCGCCGCAAAGAACCTCTTCGGGCTCATCCCCGGGCTCGAAAAACCGGTCTTCCACTTCCGGTTTCAGGACGAGCGGATCTTCGGAAGTATGCTCGTCGACCTCAACGAGTGCATGAAGCCCCGGCTCCAGATCGTGGACGCGGTCGTGGGGATGGAAGGGGACGGCCCTCAGGCAGGCAGCCCGCGAACGATCGGGGTCATCCTTGCCGGGAGCGATTACGCGGCCGTGGACACCGTCCTCGCGCGGCTCATCGGGATGGATCCGCTCGAGATCGGAAGCACGAGAAGCGCGGCCGAGCGCGGGCTCCTCGATCCCGCGACCGTCAGGACAGTCGGCGACGATCCGGCGGAGTTCACGGTCCCGGACTTCGAGAAACCCTCGACCTACACGGGGGGCAGGACGGGTGTCTGGCGGCGGGTTGTCCTCGCCGTCGTCCAGCGGTTCGGGCGAACCTACGCCCCCCGGCCCGGCGTGATCGCTTCTTCGTGCATCGGCTGCCGGAAATGTGAGCGGATCTGCCCCGTGCACGCGATCACCGTTACGGAAGGCAAGGCGGCGATCGATCTTTCGCGGTGCATCCGGTGCTACTGCTGCCATGAGATGTGCACCGAACACGCCATCGCCCTCTCCCGCAGTCTTCCGGGGAGGGTCCTCGCCCGCCTGCTTGGGTGAGAATACAACTGGCAACACCCCCGGACACCAGCTTCTTTTCGCGGCTTCGCGCTCTTCGAAGACCTTCAGCCTTCTCAAGCTCCGGATGTCCCATCCGTCGCACTTCGCGTGAGACCGTATCGTCGTCTACGCTAATAACTCACGCGAAGAACGACGCTCCTGTGGAATGCGATGGGCCGAAGGGCCGGAGTTTGAGCACCGGAGGTGCGAGCGGAGTTGGAGCACCGAAGGTGTGACCCGCGAAGAACGCGAAGATCGGTTTCTGAGATCAGCGAAGTACTGGCCAAAACACTCATGAGCGATCGGAGAAAGAGCAGGGGCCATGCCATGCCCGTTCTGTAACCCGGCCCCGGAGGATATCGTTGCCGCAAACGACATCTGCTACGCCCGTTACGACATCCACCCGGTCAGCCCCGGCCACCTGCTCGTGATCCCGTTCCGGCATGTTGAGAGTTACTTCGATACGACCGATGAAGAGAGGGTGGCCATCGCCCGGCTCATCGACGACTGCAGGGCGCTCACCGACCGCAACCGTCACCCCGACGGCTACAACATCGGTGTCAACGTCGGGGAGGCCGCGGGACAGAACGTCATGCACGTCCATATCCACTTCATCCCACGCTACCGGGGCGACGCCCCGGGAGAGCACGAAGGAGGGGTGCGGGGGGTCTTGCCGTGTAAATCAGATTGACACCCTTCACTGGCTTGTATTCCGGCCTCCATGAGCGTAGATTCGGGTATCCCGAAACGCACCAGGTTGCGCCAGGCATGAACGCGCGCCGCGCGGGGTGAAACCGGCAGATCATCGGGCCCGATTTATCTCTGCACATTTTTACGAGGGGAGGTGTCGTTGTGCTCGAAAACCAGGACTTGCAACTGGCTAAACCCGGCTTCTATGCGTTGACCCCGGCCGACGGCTGCCCTGCAGCCTGGTGTGCAGTGCCACCACCACCCACCGGCCGATGCCCCGGGTGCCCATTTAGAATGATTAATTATGCAAGTAGGGCATAGGTACCCTACGAGGGACAATAGTGCAGACGCTGCTCTTCCTAATATTATTCCCCATCCTCGTTGCGTGCCTTTTGTTGTTCGTGAAGCGGACGACTGTGCGCTACGCGGTGGTCGCCCTCTCGGCTCTCGCTATCGGCGGGGGATCGATATACCTACTTGTGCGGTATGCGCTCGAAGGCGCGGTTTATTTCGCTGCGCCTTCGGAAGCGGCCAGCCTCGTCATGGTGGCCATCGAGATGGGTCTTGCGCTCTTCATCGTGTACATGGGCGCAAAGTTCAGGAACTACCTGGCAATCGCGCTGGCCGCCATCCAGGCGGCGCTGGTGGTATATCTGGAGGGAACGTTCTCCGGGAGCCTCCATGCGGTCAACAACCTCTTCATTGACCAGTTATCCATCATCATGGCCCTGATCATCGGGATCATCGGGAGCCTTATAGCGGTATACGCGGTCAGGTACATGGAGACGTATCACCACCACCACCCGGAGGTGCGCGACCGGCAGAAGATGTTCTTCTTCGTCATCTTCGTCTTCCTCGCTGCGATGTTCGGCCTGGTCTTCTCGAACAACCTCATGTGGCTCTTCTTCTTCTGGGAGATCACCACCATCAGCTCGTTCCTGCTGATCGGTTATTCGGAGACTGAAGAGGCGACACGGAACGCCTTCCGCGCCCTGGTGATGAACCTCCTCGGCGGAGTCGCGTTCGTCGTGGCGATCATCATCCTTGTCGCAACCGAGGCGACGAGCGGTGGCATCGACCTCGCCCAGGTGCTCGCCTCCGGCGATACGGCCATCGTCCTGATTCCGGCTGTCCTGATCGGATTTGCCGGTATAACGAAGGCCGCATTGATGCCGTTCTCCTCCTGGCTCCTCGGGGCGATGGTGGCCCCGACCCCGGTCTCGGCCCTGCTCCACTCGAGCACCATGGTCAAGGCTGGTGTCTACATTCTGGTCAGGTTCTCGCCGGTCTTTGCCGGGACGTTTGCCGGGTTCTCCATCGGCCTCGTCGGCGCCGTGACCTTCGTCGTCGCATCCGCGATCGCGATATCACAGAGCAACGCAAAACTGGTTCTCGCCTACTCGACGATCGCAAACCTCGGCCTGATAGCCGCCTGTGCGGGTGTCGGAACCTACATGCTCGTCTGGGCCGCGATCCTCCTGATCATCTTCCACGCCGTCGCGAAGGCGCTCCTCTTCCTTGGAACCGGAGCGATCGAACACCGGATCGGGAGCCGCGACATCGAGGACATGGAGGGCCTGATCGTCAGGATGCCCAGGATGGCTGTGATGATGTTCATCGGCATCGCCGGCATGTTCCTTGCGCCGTTCGGTATGCTGATCTCCAAGTGGGCGGCGATCGAGGCGTTCGTTCAGGTCCCCTTCGGCCTGGTCTTCATCGCCATCCTCGCCTACGGAAGCGCCGTCACGGTCTTCTTCTGGGCTAAGTGGATGGGCAAACTCGTCGCGGTCACCCGGCACCAGGAGAAGGTCGAGAAAGGGTTCTTCGAGGAGCCCTGGGCTCCCCTCTACATCATCACCGGCCTCGTGATAGCGGCCGTCCTCCTCTTCCCGGTCATCTCCTCGATACTGATAGAGCCCTACGTCCTTGCCATCTACGGCGTCACGGCGCTCATGGCGCAGGCGAACGTCGCCATCATGCTCCTGATGATGACCCTCCTCCTCATCCTCCCGGTCTCGTTCCTCCTCTTCAGGAGGAGCGCAAAGAGCCTCCCGGCCTACATGGGCGGGAGAACCGCCACGCCGGATCTCCACTTCGCCGGATCGCTCGGCCTGACCCGGGAGGCGCAGACGCGGAACTACTACCTCACCGAGTATTTCGGCGAGGCCAAACTCTTCCTTCCGGGAGCAGTAGTCTGCACCGTCTTGATCCTGGCATCGTGGGTTCTCGCGGGGGTGGCGCTATGACCTGGACCTGGCTCATCGGGGCGGTTCTCTTCCTCGTCCTCGCGCCCGTCATCGGCGGCCTCGTCGCGGGAATCGACCGGAAGATCACCGCACGGATGCAGGGGAGAGTCGGGCCGCCGCTTCTGCAGCCCTTCTACGACGTCGGCAAACTCTTCGAGAAGGAGAGCGTCGTCGTCACGACGGCGCAGAATTTCTACGTCCTCGCCTACCTGATCTTCATCGCCCTCTCCGGAGCGCTCTTCTTCGCGGGAGGGGACCTGTTGCTGATCATCTTCGCCTTCACGCTTGCCCACGTCTTCCTGGTGCTCGGGGCCTATGCGGTTCACTCCCCCTACAGCCACATCGGGGCCGAACGTGAACTGATCCAGCTGATGGCCTACGAACCGATGATCATCCTTGCGGCTGTCGGACTCTACATGGTCACGAACAGCTTCTACGTCGCCGATATCGCCGTCTCGACCATACCGGCCATCCTCTACCTCCCCGGCGTCTTCCTCGGCTTCGTGACCATTCTCACGATCAAGCTTCGGAAGTCCCCCTTCGACATCTCGACGTCGCACCACGCGCATCAGGAGATCGTCAAGGGCATAACGACGGAATTCTCGGGATCGACGCTCGCTCAGGTCGAGATTGCTCACTGGTACGAGAACGTCTTCCTGCTGGGGTTCGTCTTCCTCTTCTTCAGCTGGAACCCCGTGATCGGGGTTATCGCAGTCGTGGTCACGTATCTGGCCGAGATCTTCGTCGACAACGTCACTGCGCGGGTTCGGTGGCAGGCGGCGCTGAAGAGCGGGTGGTTCGCTGCAGTACTCGGTATCGTGAACCTGGCGGTCCTCGCCTATATCCTCGGCTATATGATGACTGGAGGTGTATGAGTACCATGGCATTCCTGAAGCGATCACCCTGGATCCTTCACTACGATGCATCCAGCTGCAACGGGTGCGATATCGAGGTGCTCGCGTGCCTCACCCCGCTCTACGATGTGGAGCGGTTCGGTATGATCAACACCGGGAACCCGAAACACGCAGATATTCTGCTGATCACCGGCGGAATCAACACGCAGAACCGGGAGGTGGTCGAAAACATCTACGAGCAGATGCCGGAGCCGAAAGTCGTCATTGCAGTTGGTATTTGTGCCGCAACCGGCGGCATATTCCGGGAGTGTTACAATATCGTAGGGGGCATCGACAAGGTTATCCCCGTGGATGTCTACGTTCCGGGATGCGCGGCGAGGCCGGAACAGATCATCGACGGTGTCGTAACAGCGCTCTCGATCCTCGAGAAGAAACGAGCGGCAATGGCGGGGACGGCGCAGACGAGAGAAGAAGAGCAGCACACGGAACAGGCAGGTGAGAGCACATGACGGTTAACGAAGAGCAGACTACCACCGGTATCGCGCTGGAGGATCTCCTGCGAGAGGTCGAGGCGCTTCATGCCGGGGGGTACCGCCTCGTCCAGATCGGGTGCACGGATCTCGACGGGTCTTACGAGCTCAACTACTCGTTCGATAAAGGCTACCAGTTCAGGAACCTCCGCCTGACTGTCGGGCCGGAGACGGAGGTTCCGAGCATCTCCGGGATCTACTGGGGGGCGTTCGTCTACGAGAACGAGATGCACGACTCCTTCGGGATTCCGGTCAAAGGAATTAATATCGACTTTAAAGGAACGTTCATCAGGACGGATGAAAAATATCCGTTCAGCGTCACGAGAAGGGGAGGCGACCGATGCCAGAACGCATAATCGTGCCGTTCGGACCCCAGCATCCGGTGCTGCCGGAGCCGATCCACCTCGACCTCGTTCTTGAGGACGAGAAGGTGGTGGAAGCGATCCCCTCGATCGGCTACATCCACCGGGGACTCGAACGTCTCGTGCAGAAGCGTGAGTATACCGAGTACGTCTACGTGGCGGAACGGATCTGCGGGATCTGCAGTTTCATCCATGCGCTCTGCTACAGCCAGGGCGTCGAGCACATCATGAAGGTCGAGGTTCCGGACCGGGCACGCTATCTCCGGACAATCTGGTCGGAGTGCTCGCGTATCCACTCGCACCTCCTCTGGCTCGGGCTCTTTGCCGACGGTATGGGCTTTGAGAACCTCTTCATGCGATCCTGGCAACTCCGGGAGAGCGTGCTCGACGTGCTCGAGGACACCACCGGCGGAAGGGTCATCCAGGGTACCTGCAAGGTCGGCGGGGTCAGGCGCGACATCGGGCAGGAGAAACTCGACGAGATGCACCGGACACTCGATCCCTTCGAGCAGCAGTGCCGGGATCTCGGCGACGTCTTCTTGAACGACGATACGGTGAAATACCGTCTCAAGGGACTCGGGGTCATCACCAAGGACGAGGCCTACGACCTCGGGGCGGCGGGGCCGACCGCCAGGGGGAGCGGGGTCGCGATGGACCACCGCGAGACCGGCTATGCGGCCTATGGGGATCTCGGCTTCAAGCCGGTCGTCGAGACCACCGGCGACTGCTACGCCCGGTGCGCTGTTCGGGTCAAGGAGGTTTACGCTTCCATCGACCTGATCCGGCGGGCGATCGAGGAGATGCCCGAAGGACCCATCGACGTGAAGGTCAAGGGGACGCCCGACGGCGAGTACTTCTCCCGCGCGGAGCAGCCTCGGGGCGAGGTCATCCACTACCTCAAGGGCGACGGGAGCAAGCACCTTGCCCGGGCCCGTATCAGGACGCCGACGCTCGCGAACATCCCGCCGCTCGTGAAGATGCTCCCGGGCATCCAGCTCGCGGATGTCCCGGTCGTCGTCCTCTCGATCGACCCCTGCATCGGCTGCATGGAGAGGTGAAGACAGAATGGGAATTTTTCAGATGACAAAGACGGTTCTCCGGAACCTTGCAGGTGGCCCCGCCACCCGGCGGTACCCGGCGGTGCCGGCACGGACATCCTCCCTCACCCGGGGGCACATCGTCTTCGACCCGGCCACCTGCCGCTCCTGCAGCCTCTGCGTGAAACGGTGCCCGTGCGAGGCGATCCGTCTCGACAAGGAGGCGAAGGTCTGGGAGATCGACCGCATGCGGTGCATCGCCTGCGGCGACTGCGTCGAGGGCTGCCCGTTCGGGAGCCTCACGATGGAGCAGAGTTACCACCCTCCGGTGACGGAGCACGTGGTGGAGCGCTACACCATCACCTACGTGAAGCCCGAGAGGCCCGCGAAGAAACCGGCCGAAGAGAGCACAAAGGAAGAAGGCGTCGGCGAGAGCGCGTGAGAAGGGGGCGGGGTGCAGGGGCACCCCGGTGGAGCCCCTTTTTGAGAACTTTTTTGGTTCGCGCTCAGTGGCCGTTCGAGCGCCTGAGGTGTAGGTAGTAGTTTAGGATCGATACACGGGACGGTTCGGAGTTATGGCTCTCCGAAAGGGATGATGATGCACGGTCGCATTCTGTTTCTTGTACCTGAGGATTCGTGAACTCCACCAGCACATATGCCCGGCCACGGCTTTCCAGTGGATATCGCGTCTGGGGGAGGGGCTGACGGGGAGGGGGCTGGCCCCCTCCCCTGTCTCTACCCCGTAAGGTTCTACCTGTGACCCCACCCCGCCCGGCCTCCGGCCTCCTCCCCCGCCCCTTAGGGGCGGGGGGCAGTGCGTGGCGATATGCGACGTTCCGATAGGAACGGAGCACAAGCACCGCCAGGTGCGTAGCCGGTGGAAAGCCGTGGATGGGCATACGTGATCGATATGAATTCGATCACCATCGGCCGCAAAGAATGGGGTGCGACCCTCGGTATGCAAGAGCCATACCCCCCCTTTGCCCCCATCACTCACTTCCTCACCAGCGGATGCACCATGTGGATGATATCGTAGGTGCTGCTCGGGTAGGCCCACGGGATCGCGTCCAGCGTGAGGTCGTCCGCCGTCAGGCCATGTTTGATCGCGAGGGCGAAGATGTTGATAACCTCTTCGACGTGCGGCCCGATGAGATGGGCGCCGAGGATCCGGCGGGAGTCCTCGTCGACCAGAAGTTTGTAACCGGCGTGTTTCTGGCCGATGCCCCGGTTCGTGAACCGCCTGGAGAGATCGCCGGCATTGGCGACATAGGGGATCCCCTTCTCCTTCGCTTTCTCTTCCGTGAGCCCGACGGACGCGATGGGCGGGTTCGTGAAGACGGCGCTCGGGACGACGGTGTAGTCCGCGACGCGGGCGTCGCCGCCCAGGATGTTGTCGACGACGATGTGAGCATCCATCACCGCCACCGGCGTCAGCTGCGGACTCCTCGGGTTCGCGTCCCCGGCAACGTAGACCGCAGGGTTCGAGACGCTCCGGAGACGGTCGTCGACAACGATCCCCCGGCGGTCGGTCTCGACGTTCCCCGCGGCGGGGTCGAGCTCCTCGATCGCGGAGACCCTGCCCGCGCCGTGGACGACCATATCAGCACCGAAGGTCTTCTCCTCCCCCTCCTTTCCGGCCCGCACACGCAGGCCGGCGCCGTCCCTCTCGACCGAAACGAGCGGCACATTCACCTGCACGTCGATCCCTGCCTCATCTGAGGCCAGCAGCAGGCGGTCAACGATATCGGGGTCGAACCGCGAGAGAGGCCGGCCGCTCCGCTGCAGGATGGTCACCGCTGACCCGGCAGCGGCGGCGACATGGGCGAATTCAAACGAGATGTAGCCCCCGCCGGCGAAGATGATCCGTTCCGGGAGCGCTTCAAGGTAGAAGAAGTCGTCGCTCGATGTCATCATGTCCTCGCCCGGAACGTTCAGCGGCCGGGCACGCGCACCGGCGGCGACCACGATGTACCGGGCGGTGAGCGTATCACCGCCGACTATCACCCTATCCGGCCCGGCAAAGCGGGCAACCCCGTGGTAGGTATGGATCCCCGCTCCCCGGAACCCCTCCTCCTTCCGTTGGGGAATGGGACCGGTGATGGTTCGTTCGAAGGCAATCAGTTGCGGCCAGTCGATCGAGACCGCGCCCCGGATGCCGTTCCCCTGCAGGTTATGGACACGGGAAACCGCCTCCGCGGCACCGGCAAGCACCCTCTTGGGGACACAGCCTCGCAGGGCGCACGTCCCCCCGTATTCCCGGGAATCAACGATAGCTACCTGCATCCCGGCCTTCCTGCAGTGCCAGGCGATGTCGGAACCGGCGACCCCGGTCCCGATGACGACGACGTCGTACTCCCGCTCCATGGTGAGCCTCCGGTCGCCGCAAAGCGCCATAAAGGTTTACCTCGGGCGGAGGGGGGGAGATCAGAAGTAGAGGAGAGAGACGATGCCGACGGCGATGAGAATGAAGACGACCGTCATGATGCTCCCGGGGACGATGTAGTCCCGGGGCTGGTAGTTCCCCGGCCCCATCAGAAGGGCGTTCACTGGATGCGTCGGGAGGAGGAAGGAATTCGACGTGCATATCCCGACGAGGAGCGCGAGGCCGCGGGGATCGAGCCCGAGCGAACCCGCCATAACCAGCGCCAGTGGGACCAGGAGGACGGTGGCGGCGATATTCGATATCACGAGCGAGAAAGCGGTCGCGAAAAGCCCGATCGCTATGAGGACGAGGAACGTCGGGTAGCCGGTGACCAGGCGGGTCATCGCGTCAGTGACAAACGCGGCCGTGCCCGTCGAATCCATGGCGATGCCGAGTGGGAGAAGGCCGGCTATCAGCACGAGCGTCCGCCAATCGATGGCCCGGTAGACCTCGCCGACCGGGATGACCCGGAGAAGAACCATCGCAACAACCCCTGAGAGCAGGCTTGTCGCGATTGAAAGACCGGTGTAAGTGAGGAGGACAGCGGCAACAAAGCAGAGGGCGGCCGTCTTCGCGCCGCGCTCGCGAACCCCCGCCCCTCCCTCGATCGGGGTCATCATGACGAAACTCTTGCTTGTGGCCAGCGCACGGAGCCGCTCCCAGCGGCCGAGCACGAGCATCGCGTCCCCCGCCTGCAGGGGCAGGTCGGCAAGGTTCATTCGCTGTTCTTCGGCTCCGGAGAGAAGAATCAGAACTTCGGCGCCGTAGGTCACCCGGAACTCGAGGTCTCGGAGTGTCTTGCCGATGACCGGGGCGTAGGGCCGGACGATCACCTCCGCAAAACCTACGTTCGGGTCGGTCCGCACGTTTGCGGAACTCTTTCCCGGCCGGACCCATTTGAGCCCGAAATCGACCTTAAATCGATTGACGTCGTCGTCCTTCCCCAGGATGCCGAGTTCCTGCCCGGCAGCAAATCGGGTGTGCCGCCACGGCGTATAGACGATCTCGTTCTGCTCGGCAAGGGAGATGAGGTGGAGGTTGTAGCGCGAGATCATCCGCACCTCCTCCCGTGTCTTTCCGGCGAGGGGGCTCTCCGCCGGAACCCTGAGATAGGAGATGTGGGAAGGGGGTTGCCAGGTCCGGATCAATTCTTCCTGCGGGCTCAGCCGCGCCTTCTCACGCCAGGGCAGAACCCGGTCGCCGAAGAAGTAGAAGAAGGCTATCCCGGCAATCAGGAGCGGTACGCCGATGGGCGTGACGGCAAAGAGCCCGAAGGGAGCATACCCGGCCTGCGGGAGAAGGTCGTTGAGGATGATGAGCGTACCGGCGCCCACCATGCTGACGGTACCCCCGAGGGTCGCGGCATAGCCGACGGGCAGGAGGAGACGCGATGCCGTAACCCCGGTAAGCGACGAGACCCGGAGAAGCAAGGGGAGGAAGACGGCGGTCGCCCCGACGCTCTGCATGAATGCGGAGAGCCCGCCTGCAACGAGCGAGACGGCGGCGGTCAGCCGGCGCTCGCCGGTCCCGGCAAACCCAACGATCGCGCGGGCGATGCGGATCGTCACCCCGGTTCGGTCGAGCCCGCGGCCGAGCACCATTACGGAGAGCATCGCGATGACCGCGCTGCTCGAAAACCCGGAGAGGGCCTGTGCCGGCGTGACGAGCCCGAGCCACGCAAGCGCGAGGGTCACGAACACGGCGGCGACGTCGACCCTGACGGCGCCGGAGATGAAGAGGACGGCGGCGCCGGCCACCACCAGCAGGGTGAGGAGAACCTCGGTCTCCATCGGGCACCCGGGGGTGAGCGGAGCAGAAAAAAGGTATGGGCGGACGGTCTCGAAACCGGCAGGAGGGTTACTGCCCGTACACGCCGCAGGTGACCCGGTGCGGCTCAAACCGCCCGTGGTGGAAGACCCGGACCTCGACCTCGGCGCCCTTCCTGAAGTCCCGCATCATGAGGTCGTATGTCCGCCGGACGTAGCGGAGGCCATCCCGGTCGAAGAGGTCGCGGAGGGCCCGCCGGAACCGGATCGCCTGGTCGAGAAACGCCGCTTCGTAGGCACGGGTCTCCCGGGCAATCCGGGCGCACTCGGCATCGTCAATCGGATTGTTGTAGCAACCGTGTTCGTTCAAACCGCCGATTTGCCGCCAGTCGACGGCACCCGTCTCGTCGGCCTCCCGGTGGAGCATGTAGGGGTAGACCCGGCAGATGGCGAACCGCCGGTCGTAGATGCCGCACCTCCTGTCCTCAAGGAAGATGCAGGAGCCGTCCGGTTTTGTCCGGAGGGCATACCCCGATACGTAGAACCGCTTCTCTTGATCGCAGGCGTCGAACGCGGGCGCCGGAACGACGGCGTCGGGCGCAAACGAGCGGACGCTGTCGGTATCCTCTTCCAGCAGAAAGACATGATCGTTGAACTCCCGTGTGCAGCACCGGCCGCAGCAGTCGCAGGAGAACCCCACCTCCCGTATGATCGCGGTGAACTCGTCTTCCGGGAACCGGAGAAGTCTCTCCCGTTCCGCTTCAAGGGCAGCAATCTGTTCGTCGAATGTGAACGTAACCGGCAACCTCCGTCGTCTGCCCGGCGTTCCTGCCGGACCGTTACTCCAGATGTTGGAGGGGGAGGAGGATATGCCCTTCGGCTTCCGTCGTATCACGGTTTCTTTCCAACCGTTGCAGCGTAGATCAGGAACTGGCGTTCGCCGTCAATGCCGAGGATCCGGTTCACCGCCGCATCATCGAAAGCGCCGATCGCGCAGACCCCGCACCCTACGCTCAACGCCGCGAGGTAGAGGTTCTGGCAGACGTGGCCGGCGTCCAGGTGCAGGTAGCGGTAACCGCGCTCGCCGTAGCGCCACGTCATTCGGTCCGCGACGGCGGTCCAGAGGAAGGTGACGGCACTCCCGGGAATATGCGGCTGATCCAGGCACGCTGCCGCCACCTGCCGCGCGATGCCGGGGTCGCGCGACTCTTCGGCAAGGCGGTGCTCCAGCGCCAGGTAGCGGTAGAGCCCCGGCGGGACACCCTCGACCCGGTTGACCAGCAGATAGGTCTCGAAGGCGTGTCGCGCGCCTGCGGACGGGACGGTGCGGAGGGTGAACGTCTTGTCGACGACGCGCCTGACACCCTGGGTGCACCAGAGGAGGAACCCGATCTCCGGGAGCGTAAGCGGTTCTGAGGTGTACTTCCTTATGCTCTCCCGCTCCTCGATCGCGGTCAAGAGATCGGTGGCAGGGAGGACGGTTTCTTCGGGTGCAGGAAGCGGGATGATCGTCTTTGCCTTCGTATACGGAACCTCGAGCGGAGGCGGGGGGCGGCCCAGCATCTGGTCCGACGGGGGCTGGGCTCCTAACTCCGTCCCCCGCATGAACTCCATCCCTGCCCCGCGCAGGGATCGGGCGCCAGGGTTGAACATGGCGGTCCGGTGGATCACGAGAGAGATAACCCTTTGCCCGGCACACCATCCAGATTCGGAAACGTATTAGCCGACCGTATCCAACGTATATCACCACTATCGAGGCATTTCCGTGATCGTGACCTTTATTGTATTCGCCGTCGGCATAGCCCTCCTCGTCAAAGGGGCCGACCTCTTTGTAGGCGGTGGAAGCGGCCTGGCACTGCGGTACAGCATCTCCCCGGCCCTGATCGGGTCGACGATCATCGCGTTCGGCACCTCACTTCCGGAACTCGTCGTCAGCACGAACGCTGCGGTCACGGGAAACTCGGGAATCGCCCTCGGGAACGTCATCGGGAGCAACATTGCGAATATTGCTCTCGTTCTCGCCCTCTGCACCTTCATACAGCCGACCATGATTGCCGCGTCCGGGGCGTCACGCTCCGCGCTCATCCGGCACACCATGCTGATGCTCGCCGCAACGGCAGCCTTCGCTCTCTTTGCCTTAAGAGGCACGCTCGACATCGTCGCCGGAACAGTCTTCCTCCTCCTCTTCGTAGCAATCCTCGTCGTCCTCCTGCGGGAAGGGCGTGAAGAGGCTGTGGTCGAGATCAAGTCCCACGGGTGGGCCGACGCCCTCTACATCGGCCTCGGGCTCGTCGCCGTCATCGTCGGGGCGCAGCTGGTCGTCGACGGGGCTATCACGCTCGCGGAGGCGTTCGGGATCCCCGCGTTCGTCATCGGCGTCTCGGTCGTCGCCATCGGCACGTCGCTTCCGGAGCTCGCGACCTCGGTCGTGGCCGCCATAAGAGACGAGGGCTCTATCTCCATCGGCAATATCCTCGGGAGCAACATATTCAACCTCCTCCTGGTTCTCGGGATAAGCCTCCTCCTCGCCCCGGTCACCGTCGGGTCGCTTGTTGACATCGCCGTCGTCGTCCTCTTCTCGGTCGCGATCCTTCCTCTGCTCTTTGCCCGCCCCTCCGTCGTCCGGGGCTGGTCGGCCCTCTTGCTCCTCGGCTACGCCACCTACATCGCCTGGAGCTTCGGGGCGGTGCCGATCGGGTGAGGGGATGCTTAGAACCATCGTTCTTTGCGTGAGCTGAGCGTAGGGAGCGTGAGCACCGAAGGTGCGAAGGGGGGGTTACAGATAATTAGGTCAAACTTCGCGTCCTTCGCGGCTTCGCGTGAGTGAATTGGGGGATATCGACAGAACTTCACGCGAAGAACGCGAAGCCGCGAGGGGGAGTTTTTCACCTTTCTACCGAATTTCGCGTTCTTCGCACCTGCGGTGCTCACGTTCCTGCCCACGCATCTCGCACCTACGGTGCTCGAACTCCGTTCGCACCCGACGGTGCTCAAGCTCTGGCCTTCCGGCCCGTCGCATTCCCATGGAACGTCGTTCCTACCGGTGCTCAAGCTCCCTCCCGCAGGGGAGGTTGCACTTCGCACCACCGCAAGACTTCGAAAATATTCGTAGGTTACGCAAACCTGATACATCGGCGGGTGCATCTCCCCCTATCGGAAGGTGAACGGATATGAGGAAGTGGAGTCCGGTGCTGGTGGTCGTCCTCGGGAGCCTGGTGATCGCCGCGATCATTGGGACCGCCCTCGCGTCGGAGGACGCCGGGGACGAGACCCAGGGAGATTTGCTGAAGTTTTCGTCGAAGGACGAGGTTGAGGCGTTCTTAAAGGAACACGCGCAGGGAGTGAAGAGCGGTAACGGGTACCCCCGGATGCCAGGGACCACCGGGCAGGAGACCGTCATGGACGCACCGGCACCGACGAGCGCACCGCCCGCCCCGTCGGCCCGCGACTACTCAACCACGAACGTGCAGGTAGAGGGCGTCGATGAGGCCGACTTCCTGAAGAACGACGGGAGATACATCTACGTCATATCGGGCGATTCGCTTACAATTCTCGAAGCGTTCCCGGCAGAGGATGCGAAGATCGTATCCGAAACCCGGATCGAAGGGATCCCGACGGCGCTCTTCCTTTCAGGCGACCGCCTGGTGGTCTTTGCCACCGGGACAGAAGATCACACGACCTCCGTGAAAGGGAGCGCGACACCCATCCCCGTCCAGCGGGTGGTGACGCACGCATACATCTATGATATCGGCGACCGGAGCGAACCCGAACTGGTCCGGGCGCAGACCTTCACCGGCAGTTACTACGACGCCCGGATGATCGGCGACAACGTCTACGCCCTCACGCAGGAAGCACCCGTCTGGATCCGGGACGAGATCGCCCTCCCCGAGGTGCGGACGGACGGCGGCGACCCTATCCTGCCCGACGTCTACCGCCCGGGGACTCCGCTGCAGAACTACGTCTTCTACACCGCAAGCGCCTTTTCCGTTAGAAACGACAGGGCCACCCCCGACGCCGAGACGTTCCTCCTCGGCTACGACACCACCCTCTTTGCGTCGCAGAAGAACCTCTACATCGGTTACCGCTACATGGGGGCCGCAACGATGCCCGACTACGCCGGCAGCCGGGAGGAGACGATCGTCCACCGGTTCGCGATCGATGACGGAAGGATCGACTACAAGGCCATGGGTAGGGTTCCCGGACACCTCTTAAACCAGTTCTCGCTCGACGAGTACGGGGAGAACCTCCGGGTTGCGACGACCGTCGAGGGCTGGACGCGGGAGGGGTCTTTCCAGTACAACAACGTCTACGTCCTCGACCCCGCAATGGAGGTCATCGGGACGCTTGAGCATATCGCGCCGGACGAGCGGATCTACGCCGCCCGGTTCGTCGGCGACCGGCTGTATCTCGTGACGTTCAAGCAGATCGATCCCCTCTTCGTCATCGACCTCTCGGACCCAAAACACCCGGGCATCCTCGGAAAACTCAAGATCCCGGGCTACTCCGACTACCTTCACCCCTATGACGCCGACCACATCATCGGTGTCGGGAAAGAGACCAGCGAGAACGATTGGGGCGGTGTCTCGGTGGAAGGGCTCAAGATCGCCCTCTTCGACGTCTCGGACGTAAACAACCCCACCCTGATCGATACCGTCGTGATCGGGGAGCCCGGAACCGACTCGGAAGCCCTCCGCGACCACAAGGCCTTCCTCTTCGTGAAAGAGAAGAACCTCCTCGCCATCCCGGTGAGCGAGATAAGACGGGTGGAGAACCGCGAATCGAAGTACCCCGGCTCCTACGGCACCACGACCTGGCAGGGGGCTTACGCCTACTCGGTAAACCCGGCAGAAGGGTTCGTCCTGCAGGGCACGGTCGCCCACGCGGAGAAGGGTTCCCCTTACACCTGGGACTCGCCCGACGCCGTGCGCCGGTCGCTCTTCATGGACGACACCCTCTACACCGTCTCAAAGCGGAGCGTCGTCATGACCGGTCTTGACGACGGCAGCCGGATCAACGAGGTCCTCCTCCCCTACCGGTGGGAGACCTACCCGACCCCGTACCCGGTCTGGTGACCGGGAGGACGGTGTTTCCTCACCGCCTTGAAGATCTCCATCACGACCACGACCGAGGAGGCGAGAACGAGCAGCAAGAACCATTCGACCGGGGAAACAGGCTGCAGCTGGAGAATATCCTGGATAACCGGGATATAGAGCGCGAGGATATGGATACCCTGCGCGGCAACAACGCCTGCAATCAGGAAGTAGTTGCGACTGATGGGGACACGGAAAGTCGAGCGGTACTCCGACCGGCAGTTGAAGACATGGAAGTTCTCGAAGAGCACCATCAGCAGGACGATCAGGTTCCGGGCCGCGAACTCGTCCCACCCGTTTGAAAGGAGCCAGTACCAGGTTCCGACTGCCACCAGCGCGATGACCGTCCCGGAGATGAGCACCTCCTCGATCATCACCAGGTTGAATATCCCCTCCTCCGGCCTTCGCGGCGGCCGGTTCATGACGCCAGGCTCGCCTCGCTCGAACGCCAGCGCCACGTCCTGGATACCGTTCGTCACCAGGTTCAGCCAGAGGAGCTGGACCGCGAGGAGGGGCAACGGCAGGCCTATGATGAGGGCGAGCATGAAGAGGAGCACCTCGGCAAACCCGGTTGATATCAGGAGGTAGACGACTTTGCGGACATTGTCGTAGGCGTACCGTCCTTCCTCGATCCCGGCGACGATCGAGGCGAAGTCGTCGTCGGTGACGATCAGCGACGCCGTATCCTTGGCGACGTCGGTCCCGGAACCCATCGCGACCCCGATGTTCGCGCTCCGGAGCGCCGGCGCGTCGTTGACCCCGTCCCCGGTGACCGCGACGAATGCCCCGCTCTCCCGGTATGCCTCGACGATCCGGAGTTTCTGCAGCGGCGTCACCCGGGCAAAGACCCGGGCACCCTGCACCCGGTCGATGAACTTCGAGAACGTCGGGACCTCGTCATCACCCAGTTCCGCGCCGGTGACGACCCTGTCGGGGGAGTCCGCGATATCGAGTTCCCGCGCGATGGCGAGAGCCGTTGCGGGGTGATCCCCCGTCACCATCACCACATCGACCCCGGCGTTGCGGCACCGCCGCACGGCGTCGGGCACGTCGGGCCGGATCGGGTCGATGAACCCGACCAGGCCGAGGAGCTCGAGGGGAGGGAGCTTTGGGTTCTCCGCGGAGACCTCTCCCTCCGCACGACCCCGGGCCACGGCGAGCACCCGGTAGCCGCGGGAGGTGAGGGTCTCGAGGTCCCCCTGCACCCGGTCCGGGTCGAGCGGCATACTGCCGTCCGGCCCGCCGGCCATGGTGCGGCAGGATGGAATGACCGTTTCCGCAGCCCCCTTGACCGCCACCAGGGTCTCCTCGCCCTCCTGGTACCAGACGGCGGCATACCGCCGCTCGGACTCGAAGGGGATCTCGGCGACGGCAGGCGCACTCTCGCGAATACCGGCGGGGTCGAGCCCCAGCTTGTAGGTGAGTGCAAGGAACGCCACGTCGATCGCATCGCCCCGGTGCGTCCAGTCCCCCTCGTCGGTCCGCTCCAGGCCGGCCTCGTTGCTGATCGTCGCCGCCCGGGCCAGGTGTTCTATCCGGTCACGGGCGGAGCCGGCGACAAGATCGCCGCTCCCGTCGAGCACCTCTCCCTCGCCGGCGTACCCGGCTCCGGTGACCGAGAACATTTCGCCTGTGGGCAGGGCGACGACCCGGGCGGTCTGCTGGTTCACGGTGAGGGTGCCGGTCTTGTCGCTCGCGATCAGCGTGCAGCTCCCGAGACTCTCCACGGCCGCGAGGAACCGGACGATGACGTTTCGTCCGGCCATCCGTGACGTCGCGATCGAGAGCGCGACGGTCAGGGCGACCGGCAGACCCTCGGGGATCGCCGAGACCGCGAGCGCGACGGCGAGGAAGAAGACCTCAAGCGGGGGCACCCCCTGGCCGAGGACGATGATCGCAAGCACCCCGGTGGCGGCAAGGACGGCGATGCTGATCTTTCTGGAGAAGTCTTCCATGCGCAGGACGAGCGGGGGTTTCCCCATCTCGGACGCCGTGACCGTCTCGGCGATCTGCCCGATCTCGGTGTTCTGGCCGGTCGCGACCACGACTCCCGTGGTCCGGCCGCTCATGATAGTGCTGCCGGCATAGAGCATATTCAGACGGTCGGCCAGGGGCAGCGAGGCATCGAGAGCATCCGGGCGCTTTTGAATCGCGTGGGACTCACCGGTCAGGAGGGACTCGTCGACGGCGAGTGACTGCGCCCTGACGCTGCGGACATCGGCAGGAACCCGATCGCCCGACTCCAGAATGAGGCGGTCACCGGGGACAAGATCCTCCGCCGGGACAGTCGCCTCGCGGCCATCCCGCCTCACCCGGGCATGGATCTTGAGCATCTCCTGCAGCGCCGTTGCGCTCCGCTCCGCCTTCACCTCCTGGAACGTCCCGATGACGGCGTTAATCAGGATGACGATGAAGATGAAGGCCGCGTCGGTGAAGTCGGCGAAGAGGGTGGAGATGATCCCCGCTGCAAGGAGCACGTAGATGAGCGGGCTCGTGAACTGCCGGAGGAAGACCTCAAGCACCGTCGGAGGCCGCTTCTGCGGGAGGGCGTTTTCTCCGAATATCCTGCGCCGCCGGGCGACCTCGGCGTCGGTGAGGCCCTCGTCCGGCGAGGCGAGCGTTTCAGCTGCATCTTCCGCCGGCAGGGCGTGCCATGCCGTCGTCCGGGATTCTTCGGGTGAGAGGGAAGAGTCTGTCATCGCCGCGTTGTCATGCAGGGTTATTCATCCATACACCGGTACTGCAGGATGTGAAATGGAACGCCGGGTGGATCTCCAGGGAGATAGCATATATGTTACGTAGAGCTCAACCAGGAGACGCCAAGCCCGCCGTCTCCCATCTTCCAGCCTGAAGGGTATCGCTGCTACCGCACTCCCTCCCGCGGGATGCCCGCCGGCGCATGCTCCGGAACCCACCGGCCTTCCGCGTGCGCGAGATACAGGGCACTGTTGACGAGGCCGATGTGGGTGAAGGCCTGGGGGAAGTTCCCCAGGAACTCCCCGGTATCCGGGTCGAACTCCTCCGGCAGGAGGCCCAGGTGGTTTGCCCGGGCCACGATCCCGTCAAAGATCTCCCTCGCTTCCTCCACCCTCCCCGAGAGTGCCAGGACGTCCACCAGCCAGAAGGTGCAGAGGCCGAAGGCCCCCTCCCCGCCGGGGAGGCCGTCGTCAGCGAGGTAGCGGTAGACGAGGCCGTTCTTCGTCAGGTGTTCGAGCGTCGCATCGATCGTTCCCTGGACCCGCTCGTCGTCGAAGGGGAGGAACTCGACGAGGGGGATGCGGAGATTGACCGCGTCGAGCGCCTTCGACCCGAACGACTGCACGAACGAGCCTAACCCGGGATCGTAGCCCTCGGCGAGCACCCGCTCCCGGATGGTCTCCCGCGTGCGCCGCCACCGGTCGACGTCGCCGGGAAGGCCGTGGTGCTCCGCGAGATAGATCGCCCGGTCGAGAGCGACCCAGACCATCACCTTCGAGTAGACGAAATGCTGCGCCGGGCCCCGGATCTCCCAGATACCCTGGTCGGGCTCCGTCCACCGGCTGCAGGCGTAATCCGCGACGGCGGAGAGGAACCGGAGGGCCTCGGGTCCCAGGTTCACGCCCCGGCGGATGAGTTCGTAGCCGGTGGAGATGAGCTCCCCGAAGATCTCAAGCTGCAGCTGGTTTGCGGCGGCGTTCCCGATCCGGACCGGGCGAGACTCGCGGTAGCCTTCCAGGTGCGTAAGTTCGACCTCCGTCAGGTCGGCCGTTGCGTCGTGCAACGCAAACAGCACCTGTGGCTGCCGTGCCCCGGAGTGGGCCTCGGCGGTCCGCTCCATCCACTGGAGGAACTCGATCGCCTCCCGGGGATGACCGAGTGAGATTAGGGCCTGGGCCGTCATCGAGGCGTCCCGGACCCAGGCGTAGCGGTAATCCCAGTTCCGGACCCCCCCGATCTCTTCGGGGAGGGATGTCGTGGGAGCGGCGGCGATCGCCCCCGAGTCGGCCATGGTCAGGAGTTTCAGGGTCAGCTCGGCCCGGGTGACGTAAGGGAGCCACTCACCGGCCCACCGGGGCGTCTGCGCCAGGTCCTCGTAGTGCGCCCAGGTCCGCCAGACACTGATCGTCTCGGCAAGGGCTGCTTCGGCACGGGTGGGGTCACAGGTCATGTCCTCGAGGCCCCAGCGTGTCTGGAGCACCCTCCGGTCACCCTCCTGCATCATGAACCGGGCATGGAGGTTGGCGCCCTGCCCGTTCGAGTCAATCCCGGCGTCCTCCAGTCCGCAGAGGAAGATCGCCTCACCGCCGCTGGTGGCAAGCCACCCGCCCGGGACCGCTTCGATGCTGGTCCGGGCCTGGGCGTAGTCGAACCGCGGCGACCACTCGACCGCCACCTCCACGGTGCCCTCCTCGCAGTCGAGAATACGGAGGATCACAGGTGGCGCATGCGACTCCCCGCGGCCGGAGATCTCCCCCGTGAGAGGCATCAGGTCGGTCACCGCAAGTCTTCCGGAGCCCGCCTGGAACCTGGTGACGAGGACGTTCGTATCCTCGATGTAGTCCTGAACGCCTAAGCCCCCGTCCGCAACCGAGACCGAGAAGCGCCCGCCGCGCCCGGCGTCGAGGATGGCGGCAAAGACGCTCGGGCTCTCGAGGTACGGGAAGCAGCACCAGTCGACCGAGCCATTCCGACCGACGAGCGCCGCCGTCCGGAGGTTGCCGATGATCCCGTAGTCCGAGATGGGCAGGTAGCCGGGAGGGGCCAGATCTCCCGGCGGGCGAGGGTCTTCTGGAGTGCGCATGGGAGGAGACCGGACGCCAATGTATAAAAATCTGCAGGTGGCGACCTGCGGCGGCCCGGTCAGGCGTGGATCATCGTCAGCATCATCTTGAACCGCGTGACTGCGTGGACCGCATGGGGGATCGTTGCCGGCATGATGATCAGGTTGCCGGCCGCCACCGAGTATTCCTTGCCCGCGATGGTGACGAGGGCCTTCCCGTCGATGACCTGGAGGACGGCGTCGTAAGGCGCGGTGTGCTCCGAGAGGCCTTCGCCCGCGTCGAACGCAAAGACCGTGATGGTGCCGGACTTCGTGTAGGCGAGCATCCGGCTGACGATCGAGCCCGGCTGGTAGGCGACGAGGTCGCGGGGGTCGATGACCTGCTCGGCGAGGTTCTCTTTCTTTGCTTCAGGCATAGGAGTCCGTTCTCACTGCAGGGTATTCTGTCTTGCGCCTGAAGCGACGAACAGGCATACAAGCCCCTAACCCGTATGGACAGTCTGAAGGTATGACCCACTCTCAAATCCGATCACCGCCCGATCCCCGGTGAGAAGAATATTATAACGGGTGAATGAACTGTTAATGGTCGAAGGTGATACCATTGACAAAGGTGCGACTAACTATTCTGATATGGGAGGAAGAGGGGACCTATGTTTCAAAGTGCCAGGAACTCGAGGTTGCCAGTTGCGGCGATACTCCGGAAGAAGCGCTGGATAATATCCGTGAAGCGATCGAGCTCTACCTGGAGAATGCAAGAGAACTCGGGATGCTGCAGGACATTGAACCTATCCTGACATCGCGACACAAGTTCACCTCGGTCATTGAGGTCGAGGCATGACGAAGCTGCCTCAGATCTCTTCCGATGACGTCATAAAGAAGTTGAAGGCAATCGGGTTCGGTTACGCTCCTCACCGGGGAAAGGGAAGCCACGTAGCTCTCTATAAAATCGGGGGCGATGGGAGCAAACTACTTGTCATCGTTCCTCGACGCGATCCAATTCCCCGCGGGGCGCTTCTCTCGATCCTGAAGCAGGCACGCCTTACAAAAGAAGAGTTCCTTGATCTGTAAAGGTCTATCACCGGAGTCGCCCGGAGAACAATTGAAAGTCCCACATCCTCACCTTTTTTTTCACCCGGCCCACAAAATAGTAAGAGACCCTCCGTGTACTACCATCTCATCCTGACCGACAACTGCAACCTCTGCTGCACCTACTGCCGGGGGAAGGCCTTCACCGTCGACCCCCTGGAGACATGCGATATCGCTGTCGACGAAGAGCTCCCCGTGGACCTCGATATCGATCTCGCCGACCTCTACCGGTTCCTCGGAAAGGACCCCGACGCCGTGCTGACCTTCTACGGCGGGGAGCCCCTCCTCGCCGCCGACCTCGTCCGCGAGCTCGTCCGCGACGCCCCGGTATCAGCGCTGATCCTGCATACCAACGGCACCCTCCTCGACCGCCTCGAACCTGCGACCGCGAACCGCATCGACACGATCCTGGTCTCGATCGACGGCCCGGAGGAACTCACCGACACACACCGCGGGGAGGGGACGTTCCGCCGGATCATCGGAAACCTTCGGGGTCTCGTGGGCGGCGGGTTCTCCGGCGAGTTGATCGCCCGGATGACCGTGACCGAGGATACCGATATCGTGGAGGCCGTCCGCTACCTCACGGCAAACGACGAGTTCTCCTTTCCGGCCGTCCACTGGCAGATGGACGCGAACTTCTGGAACGACTACAGCCTCCGCGACTACGCGGCCTGGGCGGAGGAGAGTTATAACCCCGGCATCCGGTCGCTTGTCGCGTTCTGGGTCGAGACGATGTGCGACGAAGGAAGGGTGCTCCGGTGGTACCCCTTCATCGACCCGGTGGAGGACATGCTGTTATCGCGACCGAGCATGCTCCGGTGCGGGTGCGGCCACGCGAACTACAGCATCATGACCGACGGCCACATCGCTCCCTGCCCGATCATGGTCGGGATGAAGGACTACTACGCCGGGCACATCGCCACTGCCGACCCCCTCCGCCTCCCGGTGATGACCGTCACGGGAGCCTGCACGACGTGCGATATTCGTGACTTCTGCGGTGGCCGGTGCCTCTACTCGAACATCACCAACCCCTGGCCGGAGGAGGGGCGGCGGATCGTCTGCGGGACGGTGGAGAACCTCCACTCGGCGCTCTCGGCGGCGCTCCCCGAGATCCGGGCCCTCATCCGCGACGGGAGCGTCCGGATGGAGGACTTCGCTCACCGGAAGTACAACAGCTGCGAGATCATACCGTAAGGCGGTTCGGCGCCCTCCCCCGGGCCAACATTCATCCGTCCGGAAGGAAGATTATTTGCAGAGACCCATGACGACCATCGGACAGATTCTCTGCAGAATCGGACTCCACAAGTGGGGCAGAAAGCGGGGGTACGACGAATACTCCTCCAACGTCATCGAGTGGGAGCAGCGGTGCGAACGGTGCGGTAAGAGAAAGCGGTGGGTCGAGGCGAAGCGGGACCGGCGGCGGTGATGGGGCTGTCCGTGGAAAAATTATTTCTTGAACTCTTTACCTGCAGAGAAGGCCTTCGCGAGAACCTTCCCGAACCCATAGTATTCCTGGCGCATCGAGTCGTAGGCGAACGGCCGGATCTTCTCGATATCGGGCTTGCCGTCCTCCCCGATGACGCTCTCTTCCACCTTCACGTCCAGGATCTCCCCAATGAACTGGGTGTGCACGCCGATCTCGACCGTCTGAAGGAGACGGCACTCGAGGACGACCGGAAACTCCCCGACGTACGGAGCGTTCACGAGATCGCTCTTTACCGGCGTCAGGTTGGTTGCGGCGAATTTATCCTCGTCCCGGCCGGAGACGATGCCGAAGTAGTCGGCCTCCCGGACGTAGTCCGTCGAGGGGATGCTGATCGTGAACTCGCGCTGTTTGAGCAGGTTCGCGTAGGTCTGCCGGGCCTTCTGCACCGAGACCGCCACCGACGGCGGACGGGACGAGCAGATGCCGCCCCACGCTGCGGTCATGGCGTCCGGACGGCCAGAGGCGTCGTAGGTTCCGATGATCAGGTCCGGATGGGGGTAGAGGAGGGTTCGCGGACCGATGGAACGTTTCGTCATGGCCTTATGTTTCGTCTTCATACCCCGATAAACCTTTTCGATCCCCTGGTGTGGTGCAGCGGCGGGTTCGCTTGAGAACGTCGCGAGCAGCGCACCGACAGGCCCGAGCGACGGGGTCGTCGCCCATACGATCAGCTGCGCCAGGAGCCCGCGGACGACGAAGACTGCAACAATCAGGCCCCAGAGGAGGAACTACCTCCGGATTTTCTCCCCCACGTCGCGAGAACGTCGGCGTTGATGATGGCGCTATCGATGCTTGAGACGATCAATAACCAGTCCATTTCAGGTGGTTTACGCTCCGTCACCGATCACATATAAGGAGAAGAGGCGGGCCCGGATCTGGGTTACGTTCATATATCATACCGGCATGAATCGGTCGTCGCAACGGAGGAAACGCATATGGGACTTGTGAAGTGCTGCCGTGAGCAGGTGATCGCCGTCTCGCCGGACACGCCGGCGGTGGAGGTGGCGAAGATCATGGGGGAGAAGAACGTCGGAAGCGTCGTTGTCGTAACCGGCGACAACCGGCCTACAGGCATACTTACCGATCGCGACCTCGCGGTCAGGGTCATGGCGCAGGAGAAGAACCCGGGCGAGGTGCGGGCGGGTGATGTCCTGACCCGGGACGTGATCACGTTCCAGGACAGCATGGGGATCTATGAGGCCATCCAGAAGATGACCGCCGAGGGTATCCGGAGGATGCCGATCGTCGACGACGGCGGAAGACTGATCGGGATCGTCACGATGGACGATATCGTCCGGATGCTCGGGGAGGAGATGGCCGCTATCGCAAAGAACATCGAGAAACAAAGCCCCCCCATGCAGGAAGCAGGCGCTCCCATACCCATGTAGGGAGCCGGCACCCTCCCTTTTTTTAGGTGCCGGCCGCAAGTTCGGTTCCCTAACCCGTGGCGAAGACTACAGCCTCTCCGGACTGGTTCATCGATCCATCCATCGCCCGCACCATCTCTTCCCAGGTCGCCCCGGGCGCGAGCGCAATATCGATATCGAGCGTGTAAACCCGGAAGAGGTATGCTTCGGCCGCTCCGGCTTCCGGGCAGGGTCCCCGGTAACCGAGGGTACCGAAATCGTTTGTCCCCTGTACCGCATGGAGCGGCGACTCCACTGTTCCTCCTTCCGGGAACCCTTCAGGGATCAGCGCAACCGCGGGGAGGTTCCAGAGAACCCACGCCACCCTCGACGCCCCCTCCTCGGGGCTCGTCGTCGCGAGGATCGCGAGCGACTTGATGTTCGGGAGAATTCCTTCGATCCGGATAGCGGGCGACCGATTCGCTCCCCTGCAGGTGTACTCGGGCGGAAACTCTTCGAAATCCAGGTTTACTACCAATTTTTGCGTCATATCAGGCACCGTCGATACCCACCTTCGAAAACCATGATATAAAAATGGTGCGTGCGGTCACCGGGAGTATGTGGCGGCGGTATCACCAAACCCGAGGACGTGACCCCGCATCGCACCGATGAGATCGTGCTTGCCTGCACCGGGCGCGAGATCGAGCATGGCATCGAGCCCGTAGACCTTGAAGATACAGCGGTGCGTCTCGCCCCCGGGGGGACAGGGGCCGCGCCACCCGATGCTCCCGTAGTCGTTTGTCCCCTGGACGGCATTCACCGGAGCCGTCACGACACCCTGCGGCGGGATGCCCTCCGGGATCAGGGGTGACGGCGAGAGGTTCCAGGCGATCCAGGTCGTAAAGGAGCACCCGGGTTCGAAGGGGTTCAATGCGAAGACCGCTATCGATTGCACCTCCTCCGAGAGGCCGCGGATCCTCAGTTCCGGGGAAAGGTCGGGGCCGTCGCAGGTGTTCCAGACGGGGAGTTCCGCCGAACGGAGGGAGACGGACAGGTTGATGACGTTCGAACCCATGCAGGGGCATGGGTGAGGGATAGCAAAAAGGTTGCGGGGCCGGAGATCCCTCAGGTTCGGGTCCCTGCTCCGGGCGGGGATGCGGGAACCCTCCTGCGCTCGTAAGTCGCCATCGTCTCCCCGTAGCCGGTTGCGGCGGCCGCGAGCGCGTTCTCAAGCGCGGCACGTCCCGAACCCGGTGGGATATCGAGTTCCCGCCCCACGCTCCAGACCCGTATAAAGAAGCGGTGCGATGCTCTTCTCGGGGGGCAGGGGCCAGCGTAGCCGGTCATCCGGAAGTCGTTCATCCCCTGGACGGCTGCAACCGGGTGGGAGATCCGGGGCTCCGGCGGGATGCCTTCGGGGATCTCCCGGGTCGACGGGATGTTCCAGGCGATCCAGTGAGTGAACGTGCCCCGTGGGGCATCCGGGTCGTCCACGATGACCGCGAGGTAGGGCGCATCCGATCCCCGGACCGCGATCCGCGGGGAGAGGTCGTCCCCATCGCAGGTATGCTCCAGGGGAAACCGGTCAAAATCGACCTCGATGGTCAGGTTCTGCATACGTGTTCCTCCTCCGGCACCATCCATGGGGGTTGCCGTATATACCCGTTGCGACCGGGTGACAGGCAGGTCGGGTCTAGCACCGGGACGGCCCCACTTCGGCCGCTCTTCCGTATGCCGCCATCGCCTCGCCATACTCCAGGATGGCGTCTCCCATGGCACGCCCGAGATCGACCCGATCGGCCCCCGCCGCGAGCTCGAGTCGTTCGGCAAGCCCGTAGACCCGAAAGAGGAACCGGTGGGACTCACCTCGCACTGGGCAGGGGCCCCGGTATCCGATTGTGCCGAAGTCATTCGTCCCTTGTACCGCCCCGGCCGGTTCCGTAAGGGTTCCCTCGGCCGGCAGGCCTCCCGGGATCTTCTCCGCACCGGGAACGTTCCAGAGCGTCCAGTGGGTGAAGATGCCTCCCGGGGCATCGATGTCCTCCATGATGATCGCGAGGTACGGCGCCCTCGCGCCGAAGATGGTGATTGCCGGCGAGCGATCAGCGCCGTAACAGGTGTGCTCCTGTGGGAAGACGGCGAAACCCGGTATCACAGTTAACGGTTCCATCGTTTTGCTCCTGTGAGATCAGAAGAGCCCCATGTCCCGGGCCTGGATCAACAGTTCCTGTACCTCCTGGTCGGTGAGGTCATGCCAGTGCTCGTACGCCTGCGCCACGGCGAAGGTGGGACTGGTTCTGACGTTTAAGCAGACGACGAGGTCAGCCTTCCGGGCTATGAAGTTGACGGCGTGGAGGGAGCCGGTGGGAACCGCCACGATGACCTCGCGGGCAGACTCAGCCTGGACCGCCTCGATTGCGGCGAGCATCGTATACCCGGTTGCGAGACCGTCGTCGATCAGGACTACCATCCGATTCTCGATCCCCGGCTCTTCACGACCGCCGGCGAACTTCGCTACCCGCTCTTTCACGTTCTTCTTAGCCTTCGCGACGGCGGCGTTCACTTCGGTTTCCGAGAGGCTGAGAGCGTTCATAAGGGGATGATTCAAGAAGACTCGCCCGTTCCAGGTCACGGCACCGAACCCGGCCTCCGGGTTCCAGGGGACCTGCACCTTCCGCACCACCGCCATCCGGAGCGGGGCCTTCAGCGCCCGCGCCACCTCAAGCCCCGGAGGAATCCCCCCGGCGGGGATGGCACAGATCACCGGTTCAGCGGCCATCTCCAGCTGCGAGAGGGTCGCCGCGAGTCGCCTCCCGGCGTCGGTCCGGTCCTCAAAAACGCTCAGCCTGTCGCGCATCGATCTCTCCTCAATGATCCGGCCCGAATCCAGCATGTGTCCGCCCTTACCGTGCCGGGATATTAACATGTTGCGGTGGGCGGGCTGCCTGCTCCGGGGAGCGATACCAATAACACCCAAAAGATCGATGATCACCCGGAAGATGATGTGGAAAGAGACAGACCGGAGGGGACACCGGTGACAAAAACCGATGCGGTGATGCTGTACACCGACGGCGCTTCACGGGGTAATCCCGGAGACGCTGCCTGGGCATACGTGATCGTGCGTGACGGGTCCGTCGTGGCCGGCCGTTCCGGCTACATCGGAACCGCGACCAACAACGTGGCCGAGTACCATGCCGTTATCAACGGCCTTGAAGCCGCACGGGAGTTCACGAGCGGCAGGCTCGAGGTCAGGTCGGACTCGGAACTGGTCGTGCGCCAGCTCACTGGACGGTACCGCATCACCAAAGAGCACCTCGCTGATCTCGCCGAGGAGGTGCGGCGGCGGATGCGCCATTTCGCGGAGGTCAGGTTCGAGAGCGTTCCGCGGGAGCACCCCTGCATCAAGGTCGCGGATCGTCTCTGCAATGAGACGCTCGATGCAGAGAGACGGGGGAGGCGATAGCGGCATGGGTGCGATCGAGTGCATCCCCATCGGTGTCGTCCGGTCACCCTACCGGGAGCGGGGCGACGCTCCCCGGCAGGGCCGCCTCACGGAGGCCGTCGCGGAGATCCACGTCCTCGACGCCTACGTCCCGGGGCTCGAAGGCCTGGAGCGGAGCAGCCACCTCATCATCCTCTACTGGCTCGACCGGGCGGAACGCGGGCTGCTCTTCGCGAAACCGCCGGGCGAAACCCGGGAGAGGGGGGTCTTTTCCACCCGCTCGCCTGCCCGGCCGAACCCGATCGGCCTCGGGATCGTCGATCTTGTCGGGCGGGAGGGCAACGTCCTGGTGGTCAGGGGTCTCGACGCCCTGGACGGGACCCCGGTGCTGGACATCAAACCCTACTCCCCGGAGATCGACTGTATCCCCGAAGCGACGGGCGGGTGGCACATCAAAAGGTAAGCAGGGTCAGGGGGTGAAGAACGCTTCCTGCCCGACACCGAGGTCGCGGAGTTTTTCCGGCGACCCGGGGGCTTCGGGGCCGAACAGGTAGGCGTAGAGATGGACGGTGCCCTGGACCTGGATGACGCAGGCAAGATGGCCTTCCTGCAGCCCCCGCGGGTCGTAAGCAAGGATATGCGCAGATTAGTCGTTATGTGCAGCATCTCATCTAACGAAATCCCCTCTCCCGGAAATCAGCCCGTACCCGAAACGACAGTCCCGGGCAGAACTGGATTGTTTGCCATCACCTATACCTTTTTGTTACAATTGTCGTTAATATATAGTAGCTTTAGATCCTTCTCTAGAAGGATACCATATTTGTAGAGGATACTTCTCATGACTCAGACAAACGAACCCGATAAGGAAACCTGCACCGGGAACTGCTCAAGCTGCCCGTCCGCGACCAAGTGCGATGACCCGAGAAATGCGGATGCCCCGAAGGGCCTCCCACCGAAGGCCGATGTCAGCGTCAAGCACGTCGTCCTCGTCCTCTCCGGGAAAGGCGGCGTCGGGAAAAGCACGGTTTCGACGAACCTCGCCTACGCCCTCGCCAACCGCGGCTTTAATACGGGCCTCATCGACCTCGATATCCACGGCCCGGACATACCGAAGATGCTCGGGATCGAGGAAGCCCGTCTCCAGTCCTACGACGGGAAGATCATCGAACCGGTCAAGGTCACCGGCAACCTCGCGGTCATCTCCATGGCGTTCCTGCTCCCGGAGCGCAGCACCCCCGTGATCTGGCGCGGCCCGATGAAGATGACGGTCATCCGGCAGTTCCTGGAAGATGTCAACTGGGGCGATCTCGACTACCTGATCGTCGACCTCCCGCCCGGCACCGGCGACGAGGCCCTTACCGTCGCACAGCTCGCCCCGAACATCGCCGGCGCGGTCATCGTCACCACCCCGCAGGACGTCGCGGTTCTCGACTCGAGCAAAGCGGCCGAGTTCATCAAGAAACTCGAACTCCGGGTGCTCGGGATCGTCGAGAACATGAGCGGCTTTGTCTGCCCCCACTGCAAGGAAGAGGTCGACATCTTCGGCAAGGGCGGTGGCAAGAAAGAGGCGGAGCAACTCGGGGTGCCCTTCCTCGGCTCCATTCCGCTCGATCCGGAGATGCGCAAGGCAGCGGACGAAGGAAGGCCGTTCATCATCCGCCAGGCCAAAGCCGAGGAGAGCCCAACCTGGAAGAGTTTCGACGCCATCATGCAGGCCCTGGTAGATCAGGTAGAGGAGTAATATGGATTTCTCGAGGATTCTTGCCGGCCGGGGGGAGGGCCTCCCGGTCTTCGCCCGGGTCGTCGAGGCGCTCGAGGAGTTCGAGGAGTTCCCCTTCCTGCTTGAGCCCATCTACCGTGAGGCCTCGGAACTCGGGGACGACGATCTCGACCGCCTCCGGTTCGGCCTCGTCCGCCTGCAGGTCTACGCCGACATCCACCGCTACGAGGACATGGAGGCAGCGCAGCGGATGAAGTACGTGGGCGCGACGGTCGAACGAGTGCTCTTCGGCAAACTCCTCCTCGAAGGGGAGGAAGACGGCAAACAGCAGTGCTGCTGAGGCCGGCCGGCCCGAAAAGATCATAGAAGCCCTGTTATTTTACACCACAAAGAGGCGGCAGCAATCCGCCAAAAAAAAAGAGTTTAGTAGGTCGCGAGATACCGGTCGAGCTCCCAGGGGTGGACGGCCGTCCGGTAGGCGTCCCACTCGGCTTCGGCAACGCTCGTGAGCGCCTCGACGACGTGGGGGCCGAACGCCCTGCAGATGAGATCGTCGGCGAGCAGGGCCTGGTTCGCCTCGTGAAGGTCTCCGGGCAGCGTCTCGATCCCGGCGCCTTTCCGCTCCTCGATCGACATATGGTAGATATTTGTATCGACGCCTACCGGCGGCTCTATCTCGTTACGGACGCCTTCCATCCCGGCGGTGAGCATCGCGGCGAAGGCGAGGTAGGGGTTGCAGGTCGGATCGGGGCTGCGGAACTCGACCCGGGTGCTGTTGCCACGGGGCGACGGGACCCGCACCAGGGCCGACCGGTTGCCGGCGCTCCAGCTGACGTAGCAGGGCGCTTCATAGCCCGGGACGAGCCGTTTGTAGGAGTTGACCGTCGGATTCGCGAGCCGGGTGATGGCTTTTGCATGTTTGAGCAGCCCGCCGATGAAGTGCATGCAGGTCTTTGAGAGCTGCAGCGGTGCGTCCGGGTCGTAGAAGGCGTTCTTATCGTTCTTTGCCAGCGAACAGTTGGTATGCATCCCGCTCCCGCAGATGCCGTAGATGGGCTTTGCCATGAAGGATGCGTGCAGGCCGCGCATCAGCGCAATCGTCTTCGCGGCGAACTTGAAGGAGATGACATTGTCGGCCGTATGGAGTGCGTCGCTGTACTTGAAGTCGATCTCGTGCTGGCTCTCGGCGACCTCGTGGTGCGACGCCTCGATCTCGAACCCCATCTCCGTGAGCGCGAGGATGATCTCGCGCCGGACGTCTTCAGCAAGATCGGTCGGCGCGAGGTCGAAGTAGCCCCCTACGTCCTGGAACTGTGTGGTCGGCCGCCCCTCGAGCATCTTGAAGAGGAAGAACTCCAGTTCCGGGCCGGTGTTGAAGACGTAGCCGTCCTTCGCGGCGTCCTCCATCGCCCGCCGGAGCACGTAGCGCGGGTCACCTTCGAACGGTTTGCCGCTGGCCTTGTAGACATCGCACACGAAACGCGCCTCCGCATACTCCCCTGACCGCCAGGGCAGGAGGGTGTAGGTCGAGAGGTCGGGTTTGAGCACCATATCGGACTCCTCAATCCGGACAAACCCTTCTATCGACGATCCGTCGAACCCGATGCCGGTGGTCAGTGCCTTCTCGGCCTGCTTCACCGGGATCGCGACATTTTTGGGCATACCGAGGAGGTCGGTAAATTGAAGACGGAGGAATCGGACGTTATCCTGTTCGATGCGCTCGAGCATTGCAGAAGTGGCGTCACGGGACATGTGGAAGTCTTCTTCTATCCGATGAAATAAATACCTATTGACACAAATATTCCCGGGCAGAGTTCCAGAAAACGGCAACTGAACATACTCACCGAGGTAACCATGTGCGGCATTTTTGGTGTAATGGATAAGAGGCGCCAGATGATGGATGGTTCCGGCATCCGCGAAGCCCTCTCCATGATGAACGAGCGCGGCAGCGGCGAGGGGGCGGGGTACGTCGCCTATGGCATCTACCCCGACTACCGGGACTGCTACGCGCTCCATGTCTTCTTCGACAACGCATGCGAGAACAAAGCGATTGTCGACGCAACACTGGAGCAGTGGGGATCAATCGAATGCGACGAAGCGATCCCTACCTGCGACCAGCTGAATCTCAAGGTAAACTGTACCCCCTGGCGTTACTTCTTCAAGCCCGACGCATCCCTTGCTCCGGGAAGCGCGTCACCGGAGAAGGACGTCGTCACGAATCTCGTGATGCAGATCAACGCTTGTGCGAACGGTGCTGAAATCGTCTCTTCCGGCAAGAACGTCGGCCTTTTCAAAGCCAGCGGCTGGCCGGAGGATGTGGCGGACTACTACCGTATTCAGGACTACGAGGGCTACATCTGGCTCGCGCACAACCGCTACGCGACGAGCAACCCTGAGTTGTGGGAACGGCCCGACCCGTTCAACCTGCACGACTGGAGTGTCGTGGAGAACGGAAAGACCACCACCTACGGGGCCAACCGGCGCTACGTCGAAAGTTTCGGCTACAACTGCTCGACCGGCACCGACAGCGAGGTCATCGCCTACTTAATCGATCTTCTGACGCGCAAGCACGGCCTTGACATCAACCTCGCCATCCGCGCGCTCGCCCCGCCCTACTGGGACGAGATCGACCGGATGCCTGAAGCCGAGCAAAACCTGAACCGGGCCCTCCGGTTTGCCTACGGCTCCGCGACAATGAACGGGCCGTTCACCGTCGTGGCCGCGAACCCCGATATGATGGTCGGGTTCACCGACCGGGGCAAACTCCGGCCGATGGTCGTCGGCGAGTGCGGCGATCGGCTCTACATCGCAAGCGAAGAGACAGCGATCCGCGCTATGGAACCGAAGGTCGAGTCGATAACGCGACCGGCTGCAGGAGAGCCGGTGATCGGGAGGGTTGCCCCATGAACAGCAACTTCGGGAGCATGCCGCTCCGCTACCGGATCAGCATCGACCGGGAGCAGTGCATGGAGTGCGGACGCTGTGTCGAGAACTGCCCCTACGGTGTCTTCCGGTGGGATGGTGAGAGGATCCTCATCAACTCACGGAACTGCACCGCCTGCCACCGGTGCCTCACCTACTGCCCCCGGGACGCCATCATGCTCCAGGAGCATCCCTGCGATTACCGGAGCCACCCGGTCTGGACCAGGGGGGTCAGGGAATCGATCTACAACCAGGCCAGGACGGGTAAGATCATCCTCGCCGGGATGGGCAGCGTCGCGAACCTTCCGATCATCTTCGACCACCTGATGCTGGACGCCTGCCAGGTCACCACGCCTCCGACCGACCCGCTCCGTGAGCCCGTCGAGCTCCGGACCTACCTCGGGAAGAAGCCGTCGAAACTGGAGTTCACGCAGAAACCGAACGGCGACGTCGAACTCTCCACGGAACTCACCCCGAACCTCATGCTCGAGACGCCGATCATGCTCGGCCACATGAGTTACGGTGCGCTCAGCCTCAACGCCCACGTGGCGATGGCCCGGGCGGCAAAAGAGACCGGGACGTTCATGGGCACCGGCGAGGGTGGACTCCATCCCGGTCTCTACCCCTACCAGGACCGGATGATCGTCCAGATCGCCTCCGGACGGTTCGGCGTGAACGTCGACTACCTGGAGCGCGGCGCCGCGATCGAACTCAAACTCGGCCAGGGCGCAAAACCGGGCATCGGCGGGCACCTCCCGGGAGAGAAGGTGAGTGCGGACGTCTCCAAGACAAGGATGATCCCGCAGGGTAGCGACGCGATCAGCCCTGCGCCGCACCACGATATCTACGGCATCGAGGATCTTCCCCAACTCGTCAACTCCGTCAAGGAAGCGACGGAGCGGAAGAAGCCAATCTTCGCGAAGATCGCCGCCGTCAACAACAACGCCGAGAACGTTGCGGCCGTCGCCCGGTCCGGGGTGGACGCCATCGCCATCGACGGGTTCCGCGGCGGTACCGGCGCGGCACCGCGGGTCTTCCGCGACCACGTCGGTATCCCGATCGAGGTCGCCATCGCGACCGCCGACAGGGAACTCCGCAACCAGGGGCTCAGGAACGAGGTCTCTCTCATCGCCTGCGGCAGCATCCGGGAGAGCGCCGATGTCATCAAGGCGATCGCCCTCGGCGCCGATGCGGTCTACATCGGCACCGCGGCGCTCGTGGCGATGGGCTGCCGGGTCTGCGGAAACTGCTACCAGGGCCTCTGCTCCTGGGGAATCGCCACCCAGCGTCCAGATCTCGTGGCGCGCCTTGACCCCGACGTGGCATCGAACCAGGTGGCAAACCTGATCCGTGCCTGGACGCTCGAGATCACCGAACTGATGGGTGCGGCGGGTATCAACAGCATCGAGAGCCTGCGCGGCAACCGCGACCGGCTCCGGGGCTACATGCTTGACGAAGGGCTCCTCGAAATTCTCGACGTCAAGTCGGTGGGAGCGTGAGAACAATGGCAAAACAGGTCACGATCGATGCGAAGGGAGTGCATTACACCCCCTTAAACCAGCAGATCAGGAAGGCTGTCGAGGACGGGGTCGACGAGATCGTCGTCGACAACGTCCTCGGGCAGCGGTTCATCGGCAACGGTCTTCGCGGGAACGCCACCATCCGGGTTAACGGCGTTGCAGGCGGGGATCTCGCCATGTTCATGAGCGGTCCGACCGTCATCGTCAGCGGCAACGCGGAGCACGCGCCCGGTAACACAATGGATTCCGGGAAGGTGGTGATCCACGGGAGCGCCGGCGATGCGGTGGCGCACAGCATGCGGGGCGGCAAGGTCTTCGTCCGCGGAGATATCGGTTACCGGGGCGGGATCCACATGAAGCAGTACGAGACGCAGCGGCCCATACTGGTCGTCGGCGGGTCGGCACAGACGTTCCTCGGCGAGTACATGGCGGGCGGCCTCTTGCTCGTTCTCGGTCTCGACGGAGCCATGAAAGCCCGGGAGATCGGGAGCGGAATCCATGGCGGCGAGATCGTCATCCGCGGAGACGTGGACGAAGCCTGCCTCGCTGCAGGGGCAAAGAAACTGCCGCTCACTGACGAGGACAGGGCACGGATCGCCCCGGTCATCCAGGAGTTTGCAGCCGATTTCGGGCTCGATGCGGAGCCGCTCGTAAAGGCGGACTACACCCGGATCGTCCCTGCGAGCGCAAGACCCTTTGCCGGGAAGTACACGTGGGAGTGATAGGCATGGAGATGAAGACATTCAAAGACCTGAAGTCGGAGGTCTGGGATACGGAACTCTGCTCCGGGTGTGGGGCGTGCGTGGCGGTCTGCCCGGCGGATGCCCTCCGGTTCGAGCCGGGGAACACCGATACGCCGGTGAACATCGGCTACTGCAAGGCCGATAACGACGGCGTGCCCTGCGGGGCGTGCTACGCAGCCTGCCCGCGGGTCGACCTCGCGGCGCAGGGGAAGATGCTCGGGGAGTACCAGGATATCGTTGCGGCCCGTTCGGTATTCACCGTTGAGCGCAAGCAGAGCGGCGGCGCGGTGACGGCGATCCTCGTCAACGCGCTCGATGAAGGGCTTATCGATGCGGTTGTCACCGTGACGAGAGACCCCTGGACGATGAAACCGTCGTCTGCGGTGATCACCTCCTCAGAGGAACTCGTCCAGCACGCCGGGAGCCGCTACTCCTGGTGGGTGCCGCTCCTTGCGTCCCTCAAGGAAGCCGTGGTCACCCGGAAGTACCGGCACATCGCGGTCGTGGGCGTGCCCTGTGTGGCGCGGGCGACCCAGGCGATCCGGGCGAGCGACCACGAACTCCTCCGGCCCTACGCGAAGGCGATCCGGCTCGTGATCGGCCTCTTCTGCACGGAGACCTTCGACTACGCGAAACTGGTCGAGGGGAAACTGCAGTCCGAGCGCAAGATCGAGCCCTGGGAGATCCGCCACCTGGACATCAAGGGCAAACTGGACGTCTACCTGCAGGACGAGCGGCACATCTCCATCCCGCTCGCCGAGCTGGAGGAGTCCGTCCGCCCCGGGTGCGGGGTCTGCAACGACTTTACGGCGGTGAACGCGGACGTCTCCGCGGGTGCCGTCGGGTCGCCGGACGGGTACACGACGCTCGTTATCCGTAACGACATCGGGAGAGGGTTCGTCGACCGTGCGGTCTGGCAGGGGAAACTCGCGACCGGCAGCGCCGTCGATCTCCACATCATCGAGCAGCTGGCCGCGCGGAAAGCGCAGCGCCGGCAGGAATAATACTTTTTTTATCCCTTTACGGTTCCCAGCCCTCCGGGATTCCGTATTGAGCCGGTCGGACGTATCGCCGGGCAACGCCCCCTTCAGGCAACCCTGACCCGCAAAAGCGACGATTTATGTACACTCGCCCTCACCGCACCCCGGGGTCGGGAGGTTCATCTGGTATGACAATTCATATTAGTATGAAATGCATGAATTGTGTGAGGTGGGCACGGTGCACCGGCTTCGCAGAGGCGTACCGGGGCCTGTACCGATAAGGGAGGTGCTGTATGGCCGCATACACGCATAACACTGCAGAACAGGCAGACCGCATGCCGGATCTCCACTTCAGGCTGATGTCGCTTGCGTTCCGCGTCAGGGATCGCATTCGCCCTCCGGGGAGACTGCTTGTGGAGATCAGGATCCGGGAAGGCATGACCGTCGTGGATTACGGGTGCGGCCCGGGGAGCTACGTCAAAGAGGCATCCGGGCTCGTCGGTGCGGCCGGCACCGTCTACGCGGTGGACGTCCACGAGCTTGCCGTCGAGGCCGTCTCCCGCCGGGCCCGCAAGGAAGGGCTCGCAAACGTCGTCCCTGTCCGTGCGAAGGGCTACGACTCCGGTCTCCCCGATGCGGTCGCGGACCTCGCCTACGCCCTCGACATGTTCCACATGGTCGAAAACCAGAAGGCGTTCCTCGCAGAACTCCACCGGATCACGAAACCGGACGGCATCCTGATCCTGGACGACGGGCACCAGCCGCGGGAGAAAACGCGCAGGGCACTCCTGGACTCGGGATTATGGACTATCGAAGCGGAGACCGGAGAATACCTGCGATGCCGTCCGCTGTCGGGAAACACACCAACGGAGTGACAGAACCTATGTTCCACGACCACCACCGCTGCCACGACCACGGCGGCAGAAAACACATCTTCGGGACGGTCAAGGTCGGCGAACGCGGCCAGATCGTCATCCCGAAAGAAGCGCGCGAGATCTTCGATATCAAGCCCGGCGACACGCTGATGATCCTCGGCGACGAAGGGCGCGGGCTTGCCGTCGTCAAAGCGGATAAGTTCCGCCGGATCGCAGAGGAGATGCTCCGGATCTTCGAAGTCGAGCCGGAGGAGCCGCCGGAGGAGTGAAGATGAGCGGTTCAAACGCACCATCTCGGAGAACCCCATGCAGGCCATAGACGCACGCAACCTGACGAAATCCTTCGGCGATCTCGTCGCCGTCGACGGCATCTCGTTCTCCATCGCGAGCGGCGAGATCTTCGGGCTCCTCGGCCCGAACGGAGCGGGAAAAACCACGACCATCTCCATGCTCTCGACGATGCAGAAACCCACCTCGGGCACGGCGACGGTCAACGGCCACGATGTCGTGACGCGGGAAGACGACGTCCGCAAGTCCATCGGGATCGTCTTTCAGGACCAGAGCCTGGACGAAGAACTGACGGCGTACGAGAACATGGACTTCCACGGCCGCCTCTACCGGATCGGCGGGGAGGAGCGGCGCCGGCGTATCGGCGAACTCCTGGCTCTCGTCGGGCTTGCCGACCGGAAAGACGACCTCGTCAAGACCTACTCGGGCGGCATGCGCCGACGGCTCGAGATCGCCCGGGGACTGCTCCACGAGCCGAAAGTGCTCTTCCTGGACGAGCCCACCCTCGGCCTCGATCCCCAGACGCGAAACCATCTCTGGGAGTATATCGCGCGGTTAAACAACGAGAAGGGCATCACCATCATCCTCACCACACACTACATGGAGGAAGCCGACCGGCTCTGCGACCGCATAGCGATCGTCGACCGCGGGACGATCGTCGCGCTCGACACCGCGGAGAACCTGAAACATTCCATCGGCGGCGACGTCGTCACCATAACCTCCCCCGACCCCGATAAAATCGCCGATCTCCTGACCGCCCCATGGGTCTCCGGGATCGAGCGGCACGACGGCTCGGTGACGGTCCGCCTGCAGGAAGCCGACCGGCACATCCCCGGGATCGTGACCGCCATCCACCAGAGCGGCATCGGCATCAACTCCCTCTCGGTGAGGAAACCGACGCTCGAGGACGTCTTCCTGCACTATACGGGAAAGACGATCAGGGACGAGGAGGCGGACGGCAAAGAGACGATACGCATGTTCCAGCGGGCAAGGAGGCGGTAAGCATGGATATCGTCTATACCATCTGGCTGCGCAACGTCAAGCGCTACCTGCGCTCAAAGAGCAGGATCGTCGGCAGCCTCGGAATGCCCCTCTTCTTCATGCTGGTGCTCGGGTTCGGGCTGAACTCGATCGTCCGGATTCCCGGCATGGAGGAAGGTTACCTCGAGTTCATCATCCCCGGCATCGTCGCGATGAGCGTCCTCTTCACCTCGGTCTTTTCAGGGATCCAGATCATCTGGGACAAACAGTTCGGGTTTCTGAAAGAGACGCTCGTCGCCCCGGTCTCGCGGCTCGAGATCATGATCGGCCAGACGCTCGGGGGAGCGACGACGGCGGTCATCCAGGGGCTGATCCTGATGGTGTTCGCGCTCTTCATCGGGCTCCAACCCGCCGGCATCACCGGGTTCCTGGTCGCCGTCGGGTTCATGGCGCTGATCGGCGTGACCTTCACCGCGTTCGGGATCGCGATTGCATCGAGGATGGAGGACATGCACGGCTTCCAGCTCATCATGAACTTCGTGATCTTCCCGATCTTCGGGCTTTCCGGGGCACTCTTCCCCATCAACAGCCTGCCCGGCTGGCTCCGGCCGCTGACGCTCGCCGACCCCCTGACCTACGGCGTCGAGGGCATCCGCTACGGCCTTTCGGGCACCGCCCAGGTTCACCCGCTCGCGAGCCTCGCCGTCATGGCCGCCTGCGCCGTGCTCATGACCGTCGCCGGGGCGTACCTCTTCCGGAAGATCCAGACGTGAAGTGCTCCTGCCGGGACGGCACTCGCAACCCACACCTTTGGTGCTCAAGCTCCGGTCCTAACGGATCGTCGCATCCCGCACAGCCTGCTCGGCCGCATACCCGATCCCGAGGGCGATGATCGGGATCATGAGGTAACAAAGCCCGATCTCTCCCATGTAGGTGCCGGCGTCCATCCCCGAGAGGGGCAGGAGGACGGCGGCGTCGAGCGCCCAGTTGATCAGGAGCCATACCCCGCCGAGCAGGGCGCCTTCCCGAACGAAATGGTTCCGCACGCCCCCGAAGTAGACCAGGATGAGATGGTCCCGAGCGCGGCCGAGAAGACGATCAGGATCGACTTGATCATGAAGATGTCATAGAGCGGCTCGCCCTCTGGTGAATAAAGAGGGGCCGAGATGAGGAAGGGGAGGAGCCAGGTGAGGAGGCCGAGACTGACGAGTTTACCATATTTTGCCGCGACCATGCTGAAAGATTGGACTGCAACGTAATATACGGATCGGAGATGCACGGGCACCGGGCGAGGGCAGCGTTTCGGTTCACGCTGCAAAAAGCTGTCCGGGACGAACCGGGGGCTCCGGCCGATGGCGACGTGCAGGGGTGCAGGGTTCCCCTGATCGGTTGAGAGACGCCGGAGCGGCCCGGCAGGCCCCTACTTCCCCGTCAGCCTCTTGATCCTCGCAAGCGGCGATGCCCGGTCGAGGAACCTGGAGATGAAGACGGCAAACTCCTCGTCCCAGCACTCCGCACCGGCCTTCACCGTCCAGCCCTGCTTCATCGAGCGGCGGACGTGCTTGCCGAGCGCGACGTCAAAGAGCGTCTTCGACCGCAGCAGGTCGACGGCCCGGGTGTACCGGCGCGGGAGTTCGACCACGTAGCGGCCGTCCTCCACGTAGGGGCCGGCGAAGACCTCTTCCTGGACGTACTTCGCGAGGAACTTCTCGGCGTTCTCCCGTGTCGAGAGCGGCGGGCCGATATGCCGGCGCATCACCGGGACGGTCTCGGCCATCAACTCGAAGAGGAGCATGCACCGCTCTTTTCCCATGCAGACATCGATGCGGCTCGCCGGAAACCCGCTCCGTTCCAGGAGTTCCCGGATTGAATCGGCGGACTTCCTGAGCTGGGGAACCACCGTATCGGGTGTGTAGTCCGGCGTCCCAAACGTGATGGAGAAGAGATGCGTCCCCCGCGCGGCGAGAAGGCGGGCGAAGACCTCATGGGTGAGCGGGGGCGAGGGAGGGCGGCAGAAGAACGCCTCCGACGGCGCGGCAAGGTAGCCGCGGGCGAGTTCCACGAACTCGAACATCCGCGAGAGCGAGAGCGCCGCCGCCACGTTCCTCTCCGGGTCGACCGGATCGATGACGACGAGCGGGTCCTCGAACTCCTTCGTCCCGTGCTCTTCGATGTCGATCACTTCCCCGGGCTTCCAGCAGGCGGCGGCGCGAAGAAGCGGGTGGAATCCACCGTAGTGGATCGTCAGGATCTCGCAGAGGTAGCCGGAAAACCCCTCTGTCATGTGATCCGAGCCGTAGACCCCGCCCGACTTCGCGAACTGCTTGAAGAGGAGGACGTCGTCGGCGTAGCTGCCGATGTGGCCGAGGATGTAGCGGGTGTGAAACGGCGTCCGGTCCACGGCGCTCTTGATCTCGGTGGCGCTCGCGACAGCGTAGCAGGGGACGAGGTCGATGTCCAGCGAGTTGATCGTCGCGTTGACGTAGGGGTGCTCCGCGTACTTCTCGCGCCAGGTCGCGCCGAACTCCTCCGCTATCCGGTGCGCGAGGGCCAGACCTTCCTCCTGCAGTTCCTCCCGGGAGAGAGCTGGGTCGAAGAGCATGAATACATCGAGATCCCGGTCGCCGCGGACGAATGTGTCGCGGGCGACCGAGCCCACCATCATCGCTTTCGCCTTTCCCGAACGCTCCACCGCCTCGATCAACTGCTGCCCGATCGCACGGACGTAGGTCCGCTCCTCGGGCGTGGGGCGGATCTTTTTGAGCACCTCCTCCTCGCAGGGGCACCTGGTCAAAACGCGACCTCCGCAAGATCTTCATAGATCGAACCGCGGGGTGTCAGCGTGCTTTTCTTGAGTTTGATACCTGTCACCCGGCAGGTCCCGAGCGGTTCGCGCGGGGTGGACGCCGCCTGCGTACACTGCGAGGGGTGGAACTCTTTTACCCGGGCAAGGGTCATATGGGGGCGGAATGGACGGGTCTCCCGGCGGAAACCAAGCGGTGCAAGGAGGTCGTCCACCTGTTGGGCGAGAGCAGCGCTCTCCCCGCCGTCCGTGACGTCGCACCAGATCACCCGCGGCTTCCGCGGCGGGTTGCAGACCGGATACCCGACCGTCAGGCTGAAGGGGTCGGCCCGGACAGCCCGGAGCGCATCGACGATCGGCTCGATCTGCGCCGGTTCGACCTCCCCGAGAAACTTCACCGTGAGATGGAGGTTTGCAGGGTCGACGATGGCAAGCCGCCCGGATGACCGTCTCAGGATCTCCTGGGACTCACGGGCGCGTTCACGGATCTCCTCCGGCAGATCGATTGCAACGAACGTCCTGACCATATTACCATACTATCATGCTTCACCCTACAAAATGGTGATTGTCCTGCGGAGACTTGAGCATCGGAACGCAGTGCAAGGCGGCCGAGGAGTCCGGCTGGTGGGAGGTTTTGGGGTATCCACATCGGGGGTTCGGGAATATGCTTTGTGATGAGAAGTAGCGTCCTGGGCTCAATGAGTATCTGTTATAACCGTGCAAAACGAAAACATAGTGACCGAATAATCCGGGGGTATTATCATTTCCGATACAACGCAATTCATCGTATACACACTGGAATTTTGCCCGAATTGCGAAATACTCAAAGAGTTCCTGGCCTCCAGGGGAGTTCCTTTCGTCGAGTGCGACATGGCGTCGGCCGAAGCGCTGACCGAACTCCGTATGAACGGCATATTTGTTCAGGAGGCGCCGGTTCTGCAGAAGGGTGACGCATTCTACACGTCCGCCGATCTCTTTAGCGGCGGCACATTCCAGGAAGATCTTGTTGGCGATCTGATCGCGGGGGCATAAGGTTGACCCGCAAGTCGACACAGGCAACTCTATTCGGGGAGTTCGTTCCGACGTTCCCGAAGGTCCGGACCTCGCGGGGCTACCTCCTTGACTGGAATCGGAACCGGATCGTCAAGCAGATCCTGGAGGAGAGCCGGCTTGTGGAGACCTTCTACGGCTACGAGGGGGCCGACGAGGAGACGGCGAGGGATATCGCCCGGCGGGTCGAGAAGAAGATCCAGATGCTGGGTCTCCAATCACTCTCAGGCCCCCTTATCCGGGAGATCGTAAACATGACGCTCCTTGAGCGCGGCCTCGTCCCCTACCGCAACGTGTGCACCCGGGTGGGCACGCCGGTCTTCGACGCGCACCTCATCGATGTCGGGCGGGGATTCGAGGCGCACGACAACGCCAATCTCCAGGAGAACGCCGAGACCTCGCACAAGAAGAAAGCGGACAAGATCAGCAAGGAGCAGTACCTCCTGCAGCTCCCTCCAGAACTCGCAGACCACCACCTTCGCGGCGATCTCCACATCCATGACCTGGAATACTTTGGATCCCGCCCGTTTTGCCAGGATTGGGACCTGCGTTACTTCTTCTACTACGGCCTGATGCCTGACGGGAACGGGACGAAGGCCTCGGTCGCCGGCCCCGCGAAGCGGGCCGAGGTGGCGGTTCTCCACGCGGTCAAGGCACTCGGGTCCGCCCAGACGAACTTCGCCGGTGGGCAGGGCTACTACAACTTCCTCACGTTCATGGCGCCCTTCTTCGAGGGGATGGGCTACGAGGAGATCAGGCAGTTGATGCAGATGTTCGTCTATGAGATGACCCAGATGATGGTCGCACGCGGCGGCCAGGTGGTCTTCTCGTCGGTCCAGCTCTCCCCGGGCGTCCCGACCCTCTGGAAGGACAAACCCTGTGTCTACCGCGGCAAAGTCTGGAACGGAGAACAGGCGCCGCTCCGGACCTACGGTGAATTCGAGCGCGAGGTCCGGCTCCTCTTCAAGGCGCTGATGGAGGTGATGCTCGAGGGCGACTACTGGGGCAAGCCCTTCTCCTTCCCGAAACCCGAGATCAGCATCGAGCCCGACTTCCTTAACGAGGACGAGGAGTTCAACCGCGAGCACCCGGATCTTCCCACGTACCAGGATCTCTACCTGATGACGTTCGAACTCGCGTCCAAGTACGGCACCCCCTACTACGACAACCAGATCCCCCCCTACCGGGGGGCCGGGGAGGGGATCTCGTGCTACCAGTGTCTGGCGGCCGACGAGCTCGTCCCGGTGGCGGATGGAGACGGGAAGATTGCCGTCAGGGCGATCAGCGATCTCTTTGATGTTGCAGCAAAGAACGGGAGACGGATCGACTCTTTCGGCACGGAGCTCGCCTACTATGACGGACTGGCTCCGAGCGTCGACTTCGATACCCTGAAGTCGTCACTTCGCCCGTTCCGCGGCGTGATGCGCCAGCGGTACACCGGCGACCTCCTCCGGATCACCCTGGAGTCGGGACGGCAGATCACCGTCACCCCCGACCACCCCGTCTATGTCCTTGATGGCGGCAGGTTCGCCAGGGAAACGGCAGGAAACCTCAGCGTCGGCGACCACCTGCCGGTGCTGAAGACCGGCGGATTCTGCGAAAGATTGGTCACGGAGATCGATGTCGCAGAGACGCTCAAGAAGGCGGGCCACGGCGACGCGATCCGCGTCACCGGGGACGGTGTAAAACTCCGGACCTCCGGGCGGCACGTCCTCCCCGGTACCCTCCCGGCCGGCCCGGACCTCTCGAAGTTACTCGGCTACTACCTTGCAGCGGGGTGCACCGAGCGGTCCGGACGGCATTACACGGTCAGGTTCTCGTTTGAGGAATGCCATTCCAACCTTGCGGTGGACACCGCTGCATGCATCCGCGCCGTCCTCGGACATGAACCCCAGATCCGCGAGACAACGGCGGGGAGCGAGATCGTCGTCAACAGCAAACTCATTCACCTCCTCATCAACGCCCTCGGGTGCGGTTCCTCCGATGACGACAAGTCGGTACCCGATCTCCTCTTCAACCTCGACCGCTCCCTGGTGGCCGATTTCCTTGGTGCGGCCTTCAGCACAACCAGAGGGAGCCATTCCGCACGCCGTGCCAGAAGCATCAGGCTGAACGCGGCCTCCCGGGAAGCGGCCCAGAAGTTGATCTGGCTGACCGGTCGGATCGGCGTCCAGATGAGCTACGCTGAACGGGAAAGGACGGTTTTGCCGCCTCCGGGCGAAGAAGCCCCGCAAAAGACCTACACCTGCAGAATAACAGATCACAACCAGATAGAGTGGTTCCACGCAGAGACCGGCTACAGTGCTGAGGTGCCCGCAGGAAGAGAGAGCGGCGGACCTTTCACATCCATCCCGGCGAACGCGGTCGCAGCCGGATGCACCGGTGTTGCCTGTGCAAGCAGGGACAACGATACCGGGATAGAGAAGATCCAGGTTACGCTCGTCATTCCACCCCTCGTACGGGAGGAGGAGATCGGGCGAATTGCCCGTGGAGACGTGCACCCGCTCCGTATCCGCTCAATCGAGCCGGTGGAGTACGACGGCTACGTCTACGACCTCGTTGACGTCGCCGGCACCCACACGTTCACAAACGCGCTCGGGATCGTGACCGGGAACTGCTGTGCCTACCAGTTCTCATCTCTCGCCGATGAGGACGACGAGTTCGAGGACAAACTCTACTTCCGGGAGGGGAAACACTTCTCGATGGGATCCTGGCAGGTGATGTCCATCAACTGTCCGCGGGCGGCGTATAAGGCGGAGGGGGACCAGGAACGGCTCTTTGCCGAACTGAAGTCGTTCATGGACATCGCCGTCGACCTCTACCGGATCAAGCGCCGCTGGATGTCTCTCATCCGGACGAACGGCCGGATGCCGTTTGCGATGCAGCGCCCGAAGGACCCGAACACCGGCGAGCGCGGCGCGGTTGCCGTGGATCTCGAAGGGCTCGTCTACACCATCGGCGTGGTCGGGGTCAACGAGATGGTGCAGCACTTCACCGGCCACCAACTCCACGAGTCGAAGGAGGCGTTCCGTCTCGCCGTCCGGGCAATGACCGAACTCGAGATGTATGCTCGCGAACTCTCGAAGAAGCACAACATGACGATCGCCCTCGCCCGCACCCCGGCGGAGACGACCGGGCAGCGGTTCGCGGTCGCGGACCTCCTCGATGAGCGGTTCCGCGACCACGCCATCCGGGTCGTCAAGGGCGACGCCGATGCGGCGCTCGATATGCTCGGCACGACGCTCGACCTCCCCATTTACTACACCAACGGGACCCATGTCGCCCCGGGAGCCCCGGTGGCGCTCACGAAACGGATCGAGATCGAGCACATCTTCTTCCCCATCGTGGACGGCGGGAACATCTTCCACGTATGGCTCGGGGAAGCGCGCCCGGACCCCCGGGGGTTGATGGAGATGGCGATGAACCTCTGCCGGACGACCCAGATCGGTTACTTCGCCTTCACCCGGGATCTGACGGTCTCCCTGAAAGAGTATCGGGAGTTCAAGCCGGCGCGGTCAGATAAGGCCACGACGGTCGGCCTTTCCCCCGCGGTTGACCAGGCGGACGCCTGACCGGGGTCATACCATTTTTTTAACAGTCTCTGTGGCGGGATGGTTTTCGCGTTCCCTGCGTGAGGCCGTATGCAACCCCATCATCGTAGTATCTGCCCCATTCGTTTCCCGGTGGATGGGTATGTGTGTCAGTGCAGGGGTTGGCAGGGGTACGGCCATCACTCTGCTTTGCCCTGTCCGGCACCAACCCGGATCCGCGGGAGCAGTTGGAAGGTAACACTTTATCCTCTGCAGGGCAAAGAGATCTGATAATGCACGCTCCCCTGAAGTTCACCAACCACCGCATCGAGGAGTACGCGCTCAAGGTGACCTACCGCCCGGAGGACGACACGGGGAAGATCATCTACAACCTCTCGCTCATCGAGAGCCGCGACCTTGAGTTCGCGCTCTCCGTCATGAAAGAGGCGCACAAACGGGGCATCACCATCAGCGACCGCCTCCTGGTCACCGGGCCCGGGGGGCAGGTCGGCGGCTACACCGTCCCGGACGGCCGGCACGCCGTCTGCACGATGTGCAGCATCACGCTCGACGCTCTTCTTCTCCAGCGCGGCATCCCGGAAAGCCCGATCGGGGGCGGGATCGTCGAGGTCGACGGGAGGGTTGCGCAACGGTTCACAAGCATGATCCTCTACCGCGACACCACGCTCGATCCGCTTGAGGTTCTCATCTCACAGGAGGCCACGTCGATCCTTGACGTCATGAACCACGGAAAGGGCAACATCCTTGCAAACATCAGAGAGTGCCACATGGAGGCCGAACAACTCCTGGGTGTGGTGCTCGACGAACTTGCGGCCATAGGGTTCTCCGGCATCCTCGATGTCGGCGCCCCGAATGTTCCCCTCCTGGGTGTCCCGGTTAGCCCGCAGTACGTGGGCGTGGCGATGGTCGGGGGCACGAACGCGATGGCGGCCGTCAGGGAGGCGGGAAAGCCGGTCGTGACCCGGGCGCTCAAAGGATTGATCGATATCCGGGAGATGGGCTACCTGGACGATTACTGAACCGCAGCCTTCGCCCACTCCGTGACGGTGGTGATATGCCGTCGCACAAACAGGACGAGCCCCTCGGACTCCGAGTAGAGGGCGGACGGCTGCCCGTCGACCGCGCCCATCCAGAGCAGCGCCCGGGAGTTGTCCACCAGAAAGACGCCCGACTGCTCATACGGCAACAGGTTCTCCGTCGGGAGACGGGTCTCGCGCAGCCCGGCAAGGGGAAGGATGTGGAGCCGGAACCGGGAAGGCTGCTCGCCTTCCCAGCGCTCGGTGACGATATCGACCGGCACGGGGTCGGGAGCGGATTCAAGCAGCGGGAGCACGCTCCCCTTGAGAATATCCCACGTCGCCAGCACCTCCACGCTCCGCTCCGCGCTCCCGAACATGCCGGCGAGGCGGGTTCTGATGTTCTCTTCGCCGTAGATCGTCCAGACCAGTTCCCGGTCGCCCCGGCCTTCCAGTTCCTTCTCGCGGTAAAAGACGTCGAGGGCCTCCCGGGCGCTCCGGGCATCGCTCTCGATCCGGCGCATCAGGTTCTCGACGCCCTGGTCGGGGGGAACCGCGTCGAAGCGTTTGGGCGTCGTGTGCGAGACGCTGACCAGTTCCTTCTGGACGAGCCGATCGAGAACCGGGTAGACGGATGCGCGCGGCACGCCGGAGATCTCGTGAACTTCCGTTGCAGTCGCGCCCGCTGTTCTGAGAAGCCCGATATACACGAGGGCTTCGTACTTCGTAAGTCCCAGCGATTTAAGAGATTCGAGGAGAGCGTTCGGAACGTCCCGGGGAGCCTTCATACCATCATGTATATATACTGTTTAGCAATAAATGTTGTTGCTAATATAACAACAAGGTGAAGAGATGCGTTGGCAATACCTACCCGTACTAATGCTCCTGCTGGCACTCCTGGTTGTCCCGGGAGCGGCGCAGGGCGTCAAGTACCTTTATGGAAGTCCTGAGCTGTCGGCAACGATTTCCGGCACCAATCAGTTCGCACCGGGTGCTGAGACCCCGCTTGCGGTTATCATATCCAACAGCGGCCTGAATACCCACAAGATCGTCGGCTCGACGCTTCTCACCCCCGAAGACCAGCCGAACACCGCAAAACTGGTCAGTGTGGGGCTCAAAGGCACCGATACACCGTTCACCGTCAAGACGGATCCCCAGTTCCTGAGCGACATCATGGGCGGGGCCTCCGCGACCGCCACGTTCGATGTGAAGATCGCGGATTCCGCGGAACCGGGCACCTACGTGCTGCCGCTCGAGGTGACCTATACCTACCTCGCGGATGCGGAAGAGTACGGGAGCGATCTCCTCCGCTACAACTACCAGCAGAAGACCGAGACCCTGCCGCTCGAAGTGCAGGTCACGCCCGACCTCCAGGTCGAGGTTCTTGATGTTCGCTCTGAGTCACTGAACGTCGGTACGGAAGGCTACGTCTACATGACCTTGAAGAACGCCGGACACGACACGGCGAACAAGGCGGTCGCGATGGTCACGAGAAGCGGCGCGAGCCCGCTCATCCCCACCGACGGGAACGCCTACGTCGGATCGTTCCAGCCGGGAGAGACGGTTGACGTGAAGTTCAAGGTCTCGGTCGCCGATACCGCCGAGCCGCAGTCGTACCCGCTGGACGTCGCGGTCACCTACGAGGACTACGAAGGGAAGACGGTGACCTCCCGGCCGGTGACGATCGGCCTTCCCATAGGTGGCAAGATCGCCTTCGAGGTCGTCTCGCCTCCGTCGACACTCTACCTGGGGCAGAAGAGCATCCTTGAAGTCGTGTACAAGAACTCCGGGGCGGCGACGGTCTACAATGCCCAGGCCCGGATCAGTGCCGTCGACCCCTTCACCAGCAGCGACGACACTGCCTTCCTCGGCGACCTCGCCCCGGGCCAGACCGCGACAGCACGGTTCGAGGTGAACGTCGACAACGATGGAACCGAAAAAGAATACGGGATCGACTCTGAGATCCGCTACCGCGACGACCTCGACAACAGCAAGATATCGGACAGCATGAAGGTGCGGGTCGCACTTGAGCAGAGGCAGGGCACGCTCTTCACCAATCCGGTCTTCCTCATCGCTGTTCTGGCCGTCATCATCGGTGCAGGGTATTATATATTCGTGTACCGTAAGAAACAGAGATGAACGGGTACTGGGACGGACCCAAACCGGAGCCGCAGGTAAGGACAATCGAGGAGATGCGGGAGGTTCTCGCAGATCCCGGCTGCACCTCCGACCAGCCTCTCTATTTTATGTACCGGGATCTCGCGAAGAGCGAGAGCGACCGGGAGTGGCTCCGGGAGCACCGCATCCGCTACGATATCACCGTCATTCCTGCCCGGACGCTCTGCGGGGAGTACGTCAAGACGAAGGGGCATTACCACACCGAGAACCCGGCAGGAGAACTCTACCCGGAGATCTACGAGGTGCTTGAGGGGACGGGGCACTACCTTCTCCAGACCCGCAATGCCGACGACGTGGTGATGATCGAGGGAACCGCCGGCGACAAGATCCTGATCCCGCCGGGATACGGTCACGTGACGATCAACCCCGGAAGGGAGGATCTCGTGATGGCGAACCTCGTCTCGTCGGAGTTCTCGAGCAACTACGGCCCCTACACAGACCTGAAGGGAGCCGCCTACTACGAGATGGAGGGCGGGGCGCTCGTGAAGAACCCGCGCTACCCCGACGCCCCGCCGGTGCGCTACTGCAACCCGGTGGAGGTTCCGGAACTCGGGATCGAGAAAGAGGTCGGGCTCTACGATCTCGTCGGGCGGCCGCGATCGGTCGCGTTCCTGAACCACCCCGAGCAGTTTATGGAGATCTTCACCGACGTTACGGGTGGATGTCTCGTGATGCGGTGAAGAGAGAAGGGGGCGGCGTTGCAGAGAGGGTCAAGCGCCGTTCACCTCTACCACCAGCCATTCTTTAGAACATCGCACATCCTGTAAACGGATTTTCAGTGGATATCGCCACGCACTGCCCCTGCCCCTTGGGGCGGGGTGCGATGCTCCGAAGGAGCGGAGCATGAGCACCGCAGGTGCGAATGAGGAGGCCGAAGGCCGGGTGGGGTGGGGGTTACAGTGTCACCTTATGTTACAGAGACAGGGGAGGGGGGCGAACCCCCCTCCCCGTCAGCCCCTCCCCACGTGGCGATATCCAGGACATATCGGTTGACGGGGTTACGCAAGTAGAACAGAATTCCCTCGGAATTCACTCTAAAAACAGATTACTTCCGAAAACGTCCTTTCTGACGCTTCACCCTCGCAGTTGGTAGACACACCTATCCGCTATCAGGCTCCTCCTACTCAGGATCGCCGAACCTCATCAAGCACCTGGCACGTCCGGCAGATCTTCCCGCACGGCTCCCCGCACCGCTCGCAGATCCGAAGCCCCTCCCCCTCGGGTCTCTCCGCCCCCCGGAGGGCCTCGCCGAGGTTCACGAGCGAGTACTTCGTCGCCGGGTGACGGTAGGTGTAGTCGTCGAGGATGCCGCGGACGTCGCCCCGGAGAGCGTCGCCCGCGTAGGGGCAGCCCGCGAGGTCGAAGCCCTCGACGTGGAGGAAGGCGTAAAGCGCCACCTCGCGCTCCGGGATGTACATGAACGGCTTGATCCGGGGAACCATCCCCTCCGCCTCCCGCATAGGACGGGTGAGCCGTTCCGCATCCCCCCGGAGGGCGTTCATCAGCACCGACTGGGCTTCGTCGTCCAGGTTGAACCCATAAGCGAACTTCGTGACGTCGTGTTCGCGGGCAATCCGGTTCATCAGCGCCCGCCGGAGCACACCGCAGTAGGAGCAGGAGAGCCCCGTCCCTTTCCGCGCCACGATCTCGTCGAGCGTGATCCTGTATTCGTCGGCAAACGTTGCCGTCACCCAGGGGACGCCCATGCTCTCGGCAATCTTCCTGGCCTGGTTCGGGTCGCGGTAGCCGGAGATCCCCTCGTCCACCGTGATCGCCATCAGCCGCACGTCCCGGCGCTCACCGAGGAGCCGGCGGAGGAAGAAGAGGACAGCGCTCGAGTCCTTGCCCCCCGAGAGCGCCACCGCCACCGTGTCCCCCGACTCGATCCAGCGGTGCTCCCGGATCGCCCGCTTCGCCTTCGCCTCGAAATCCCGGTTGAAGTGATGCTCGCAGAGGTGCAGCCCCGAGTATCGCTGGAAAATGACCGCGTCGCGGCGGCACTTGCTGCACTGCATGCGTTCTCGATCATCCTTTTATCGCCGCGCCACATAAATGGTGTAGAAGATGCCTGTTCCTGCAGAATACGTGCGATCCCTGCATACCTACGAACTCCGGATCCTGCTCGCTCTCGAACGCCTCATGCGCCGGTACCGGTGGGTGCCGCTCGAGGTGCTCAAGTCGGCCACCAGGTTCTCGGAGTCCGAGCTCTCCTACCGCCTGGGCAGGCTGATGGCCATGGATATGGTCCGGTACGAGAAGACCCCCTACGAGAGTTACGCGCTCGTCTTCAACGGCTACGACACTCTGGCCCTCCACACCCTCACCCGCCGGGGCACCGTCCAGGCGCTCGGGACGCTGATCGGGGTCGGGAAGGAGTCGGAGGTCTACGAGGCGATGGGCCTTGGAGTCGTGGTGCTGAAGTTCCACCGGGTCGGGCAGCGGTCGTTTCAGTCCGCCCGCGTAAAGCGCGGCTACATGCCGGAGGCCGGGCACTGCCCCTGGATATTCGCCTCCAGCAACTCGGCGAAGATGGAGTACGACGCTCTAAAGACCCTCCATCCCGCCGTCTCGGTGCCGCTCCCGATCGACCTGAACCGGCATATCGTGGCGATGTCGTTCGTGCCGGGCGTCAACCTCTCGCGGGCGACCCTCGAAGAGCCCGAATCGGTTCTCGACGAGATCCTCGACAACGTGCGGGAGGCCTACCGCCTCGGGATCGTCCACGGTGATTTGAGCGAGTTCAACGTCATGGTCGACGAAGGGCAGTGCTGGCTGATCGACTGGCCGCAGTGGGTGGAGACCGCCCACCCGAACGCCGGCGAGATCCTCAACCGGGACATCGAGAACATCCTCCAGTACTTCAAACGGAAATACGGCCTCGAGTACGCGTTCGACGAAGCACTGGCAAGGGTGGTGGAGTGAAGGTCTTCGGGATCGACATCATCAAAGGTTCGGTTCGTTCCCGTACCCGGCGGCCTGTCTACGCGCTCGCCCGGGTGGAGGACGGCGAGGTCCAGGGTGTCGAGGAGGTGACCGGGTTCCGGCTCCAGCGCCTCCTCGCCACCGAAGAGCCCGACATCCTCGCGGTGGACAGCCTCCAGGAGGTCGCCGCCGACCAGCGCGAACTCCACGTATTCCTCCAGTCGCTCCCGCCCGCAACAAAACTCGTCCAGGTGACCGGCGGCGAGAAGAAGGAGAGTCTCGGGAAGGTCGCCGCCCGCTACAACATCAGTTTCAACAAGTTCGACCCCTACGCCGAGGCCCGGACCACCGCCCGGGTGGCCGCGCTCGGGGCCGGCGTCGAGGTGATCGCGTTTGAGAACACCACCGACATCGTGGTGAGCAGGCACCGCTCGCCCGGCCGGGGCGGGTGGAGCCAGAACCGCTATGTCCGGAAGATCCACGGCGCTGTGCTGCAGAAGGCCCGGGAGATCGAGGGGCGGCTCCGCGGTGCCGGGCTCGACTACGAGAAGAAGGAGACGAAGGCCTTCGGCGGGTTCTCAAGGGTCGCCTTCCGGGTCAAGGCTCCCCGGGAGATGGTTCCAGTCCACTCCTCCCGCGGCGCCGACGTCCAGGTGCGGGTGGCAGGAAGGCAGCTCGACCGGATACGGTTCGAACCCCTCTCCGGCCGCCCCCGCTACCTGATCGTCGGGCTCGACCCGGGGACGACCACCGGCATCGCTGCCGTGGACCTTGACGGGAACCTGGTCCTCCTCACGAGTTCCCGGCAGATGACGATGTCCGATATCGTCGAGGAACTCTATCGTGCGGGAAAACCGCTCATCGTTGCCTCCGATGTCCAGCAGATGCCCTACTCGGTCGAGAAGATCCGGCGGGCGTTCAACGCCATCCCCTACACCCCGAAGCAGTCGCTCTCGGTGGAGGCGAAGTACGACCTGACCGCCCCGTTCTCTTACACGAACGACCACGAGCGCGACGCCCTCTCGGCGGCGCTGGACGCCTACCGGAGCCTCCAGAACAAGTTCAGGAACATCGCGAAGAGAGTGGGGGCGGGCTACGATCTCGACGAGGTGCGGGCGCGGGTGCTCCGCGGCCAGCCGCTCGACACCGTTCTTGCAGACCTGCAGGGGGTTCCGGCGGCGAAGAAGGAGGCGAAACCGGCGGCGGAGACCGAGCCGGAGCGGCCGGTCGAGGACGAGCGGGTGATGGCGCTCGACGGGATGGTGAAAAGGCTGCGCAGTTACGTGCAGGAACTGCAGGACGACCTCCGCGAACGCGACCGGGAGGCGGAGCAACTGCGGCAGGACGTGCGCCGGGCCCGTTCCGCGGCCGAGCGAAAGATCCGTCGGGACGCGGAACTGGCGGCGAAGGACGCGGCCATCGAGAGCCTGCGCGAACAGCTCCGGGGCGAGCGGCGGCGATCCCGGCGGCTGAAGAAACGCCTGGAGCGGATGCAGAAGGTCGCGAAACTCGAGGTCTCGGAAGATTACACCCCGCTCAAGGTGCTCGACTCCCTCACCCGCGAAGCGGTGCGGGCCCTCCAGGAGGAGATTGGCATCGCCGGAGAAGACGTCCTCTACGTCCCCCGGACTCACGGCTGGGGCCGCGGCGTGGTGAAGGACCTCGCGGGAACGGGCGTGCGGGCGCTGGTCGTCGGCGGGGAACCGCCCGACCCGCACCTGATCCGGGCCGCCCGGGAGTCCGATCTGCCCCTCCTCCCCGCGGAGACCGTCAGGCCGGAGATCCGCGGCAGGACCGGGGCGGCACTGACCGGTGCCCTCGATGAGGCGATCGCGGAATGGGAGGAGGAGCAAAAGGAATTCCGGCGCGAGCAGGAAGCCGAGCGGGTCGAGTATCTCTTCAAGGAGTACCGGAGCGAGCGGGAGAAGGAGGTGCGCCGCGGTGGATGAACGAGGCCTGCACCAACTGATCGGGACGATCATCGACCCGGAGCGACTCGAGGACGACTGCGCCGTCATCCCCTGTGGTGACCGTCTGATGGTCGCGAGCACTGATATGCTCCATGAGACGACCGATTTCCCCATCGGGATGACCGGGTGGCAGATGGGCTGGATGGCGACGGCGGTCACGCTCTCGGACGTCGCGAGCATGGGCGCGGCGCCGGGCGAGGTGCTCCTCGCGGTCGGCCTTGATACGCCGGAACGGCTCCGCGGGATCATGGAGGGCGCCCGGGACTGCTGTACGAGGTTCGGCGCCGAACTCGTGGGCGGCGACCTCGACGCTCACCAGGAACTGACGATCGTGAGCACGGGGCTCGGGCTCGTCGCCCCGGAACATCTCGTCCGGAGGCGGGGGGCGCGGCCGGGCGACGTCATCGCGGTCACCGGCCCGCTCGGGGAGGCCGAGGCCGCTCTCGCCGGCTACGACCGGCACGTAAAGGAACTCCTCGAACCGCAGCCCCGGGTTCGAGAGGGGCAGGCGCTCGGCCGTGCTGGGGTCTCGGGGATGATGGACATCTCCGACGGCCTTGCGCTCTCCCTCCACGATCTCCTGGCGGTGAACGACTGCGGGTTTGCCGTCGATACCGCCCGCCTCCCGCTCCCGGCAGGCGTCCCGGAGGACGAGGGGCGGGAGCTTGCCCTCTACGGCGGGGGGGACTTCGAACTCCTCTTTACCGCTCCTCCCGACATCCTTCCGGTTCCGGGGGTCGAGGCGCACGTCATCGGCGAGGTCATACCGGAGCGGACGGTCCTCGCGGACGGAGAGCCGCTCGAACGCCGGGGCTACCTGCACGAGTGGAAGGGCTAGGTCGCCGCCCTTACCCCCATCCGCCGCCACTCCCAGAGGATATACGCGAGGGCGAGCACCGCAAAGACGAAGATCACCGCCTCGGTCACCAGGATCCCCTGCGTCTGCGCGAGATAAACGGCGGCGGCGTCCACGGCGGCGTGCCAGAGGACGGCAAGCGCGAGGAGGGCCTTTCTGCCGTAGACAACGGCGGCAAGCACCATAAGCGACCAGGCGATATGCAACGTGATCGTCATCATCCGCTCGGCGAGACCGGGCAGGATGTCGAGCGGCGTGAGGGCCTGGACGGCCTCGATCTCTGCCTGGATGGCAGGATCGTCGGGCAGGGGGATCGCTCCCCCGTCGCCTGTGAGAAGGATGTAGGAGACCATGCTCGTGAGCACCAGGAGCGCGACGAAGATGCTCTCGATGCCGCCCCACCCGGCCCCGAATTGGAGGGCATTCTCCCGGGTGAGCGCGATCTCACGTCGCCCGAAGTAGTAGCGGTAGACGAGATAGCGCCCGATCTCCTCGAAAAGCCCGGCCATGAGGCCGAGGTAGACAGCGAGGCCGGCAAGGGCCACTGTTATCCCGGACGGCAGCAGTGCGAAATAGAGCGGATTCTGTGTAACGAGGACGAGCGGCGCGTGGACGATCTGTACGGCGATGAAGAAGAGGGCGCCGAGCACGAAAATCCGCCATGGGGCGCCGAACCTCCTGGCAATCCAGTATCCGAGCGCGAGCGGGACGGCGATCTCAAGCAGGGCGACGCCGGCGAACGTGGCGACAACGAGCGGATCCATAGGGGCAGAATATTTTGACTAAATATTTAACGATTGTCACTGTATAGTGAGGAAAGGATCCCGATAGCCATGAAAACAGAGCGCCCGGGGGCGGTCACCGAAGGCGGGAGCGTTCCGGGAGGCCGGTTCTCCAACAACTTCGATTTCCTGCGGTTCGCGGCGGCGGCGATGATCGTCTTTGCGCACGCCTACTCTCTCAGGCTCGGTTATGTCGGGATGGGGATGTATGACCCGGTCACACTCGTGGCGCAGGCAGGGCTCGCCGCCCTCCTCGTCACCAGCGGCTACCTGATCGCGATGAGCTGGGAGTCGACCGCATCGCCGCTCCGGTTCGCCTGGAAACGGTTTCTCCGGGTGGTTCCGGGTCTCGCCATCGCGATCTTCATCACGCTCTTCGTCATCGGCCCGCTGATGACGTCCCTTCCCCCGGGAGAATACTTCGCCGCCCTCTTCTCTCCGGCGGGCCTCGCTACCGCGCCGTTCTTCGAAGACGGATCGGCGATAGGCCTCTTCCAGGACAACCCGTGGACTTACGTCAACGGGTCGCTCTGGACGATACCCGTCGAGGTTCTGATGTACGGGGTCGTCGCGGCACTCGGGATCGCCGGGCTCCTGCGCCGGTGGGGCGCCTTCGCTGCCCTTGCCGCAGTAAACATCCTGGTCTGGATGTACTGGTTCGACGATCCCCGGATGGCGAAGGTCCGGTTCACCCTCTACTTCCTCGCCGGGGCCTTCCTCTACCTTCACCGCCACCGCATCGCCTACCAGCCGGTCGTCGCCGGGGCGCTGCTCCTGCTGCTCGGGTTCTCGGTGCTGACCCCCTATGTGACCGTCGCCGGGATGATTGCCATCCCGTACCTCACCATCTACGCCGCACACATCCCGATCCCGTTCCTGAGCACCTTCGGGAGACCGGGCGACTTCTCCTACGGCATCTACATCTACCACTACCCGGTTCAGCAGGCGCTGATCCAGGTCACGGCAAACGCGCTCCTCCTCCCGGCGCTCTTCGGGCTCTCGTTTGCGGTGACGTTTGCTCTCGCGTTCCTCTCCTGGCACGTCATCGAGAAGCCGGCTCTCGCGGCAAAGAACCTCGGCGCCGACGACCTGCGGCGGAGACTCAGGGTTCCGTCCCTTCCGGCGTTCCTCACTGCCTGGTGGATTGCCCGAAAGTGACGGACGCGAAAACCTCTTCGAGGATCTCGACCACATCTCTGACGCAGCGGGGGCAGATCGTCCGGGTGAGGTTCTGTTCGCGTGCCCGGGCAAGCCCTTCGCCGGTCGAGAGATCGCACCCGAGGAGTCCGGTGCAGGAGATGGTGCCGTTCTTCTCGACAAAACGGGTGACGAACTCCCGGGTGATGTCATAGGTCAGGTCTTTCGCCTCTTTCTCTTCGGGGCCGGTGCTCCCGAACAGGAGCCCGATGACGAGGATCACCCCCGAGACCGCTCCGCACATGCCGTTGGTATTCGCCACCCCGGCGCCGAACCCCGTGGCCGCACGGAGGATGACCTCTTTGGGAACCCCGGCGTCGCCCGCAAAAACCGAGCCGACTGGCTGTGCACAGTTTTAGCCCTGCATGAAGTGGGAGACCGCCTCGTCCGCCCTGATGCCCATGTGATCCGGAGATTACGCACCGTGGGTCGTCAACCTTCCGCAGCAGAACCCGATGCCGGAATGGTTTAAGAGCCCGCCCGAGAAAGTAGACGTATTCCGGGAATCCTTTCCCGGGCAGGGGCAAACCATGAAAAGAATTGCACTGATCATCGCCCTGATCGTCGCCATGGTTCCGGCGGCGGCCGGGGCGGAGGCCTCCTACCACGGCGTATCGACGGGAAGCATCGTCAACGACGTTGCGATAACCATTGACGGGAGGTATATGGTCGCGGGGACGAGCAGCGGGGGGATAGTCTGCCTGCACCGGGACGGCACCGTTCCCTGGAACGCGAGCGCTCCAGCTGCGGTGACCGCGGTTGCCGTCGCCGGTTCCGGGGACTACGTCGCCGCCGGAACCATGGGGGGCGACGTGCTCCTCTTCGACGGCAACGGTGGCCGCTACTGGACGAAGAGCGTCACGGGCCCCGTTCGCGACCTTGATTTCGCGGGTGACGGCCGATCGCTCGCGGTGGCGGGCGATCGCATCGTCCTCTTCACCAACCTCGGGAATGAGGAGTGGAACCGTGCCGTGCAGCCGGGCACCCGCTCCGGAGAGACCCCGCCGCACGTGACGTCCGTCGCGTTCAACCGCGACGGCAACTACATCGTTGCCGGGAGCAACAACGGTGTCATCCTCTTCATGAACAGGGAGGGGAACCTGATCTGGGAGGGGCTTGCCCGGGGCGCCGTCACCGCGGTTGACGCCTCCCGTGACGGATCGGTCGTCGCCGCCGGGGGCCGGGATCGCGTCCTCCAGGTTTACGGCCGGGCGGGGGCCCTCCCCTGGGCGCTTCCCACCGGAGCGCCGATCCTCGCGCTCGCCCTCTCTGGTGACGGGCGGTTCGTGGTCATCGGCAAGGAAAGCGGTGATGTGGAGTGCTACCGGCCGAACGACGCCCTCCTCTGGACGAACCGGACGGGAAGCAATGTCCCCGCCGTGGATGTCTCCCGGAGGGGTGAGGTTGTCGCGGCCGGGAATGCAGGTGGAACCATGTGCCTCTGGAACGGCAACGGCGACGCACGCTGGTCGTTCGACGCCGGTGCTCCCGTTGCGGCCGTCGCCCTCTCGGATAACGGTGACTACCTTGCGGCGGGTGCGGGCGAGCAGGCCTTCATCTTCCGGACGGCTGATGTGCCGGTGCCGGCGGTGACGGAAGTCAGGTGGGAAGACGCAACCCCCGCGACAACCCCGACTCAGGCCGCCGGGGCGGGTGCGCTCATCGGGCTCCTCGCCGTTACGGTCGCGGGCCGTCTCCTGCGCCGGTGACCCGGGAGAACGGGGGAATTTCCCGTTATCCCTGCAGTTTTTTTTTATAGACGTTCACCCCGCAACCAGCGGCATTGAGAAACAGCGTTACAGCCCCGTCGCCCTGACTGGCGGCACGGGTGATCGTGTACCCGGTGCTGCTTCGCTCGCTCTCCCTGCCCGGGAACCTTAATGTCGTCTGACGGTATGACTGCGACCCATGACGATGGATTCTGTGGCCGGCATACTCATCGTGTTGTCTCTAACAGCCTTCGCCATACCTATGGCTGCGGGACAGGAGAACGTGAGCGATCCGGGTTCCGGTGTGCAGAACCTGTACCTCTTCATGGACTGGAAGGATCTCGTCGATCTGTATACCCGTGGAGATGCATCCGATGAGCGGCTGGACGGTTACGTGCGGCTCTCTCCTGATGGCGAGGATATCGAACAGGAGGGGGTGCGCTTCCGGGGCACCTCTTCGCGGGAGTTGCCGAAGAAGTCGTTCAACATTCGGTTTAACGAATCTCAGGAGTTCCTCTTCGGCAGCACCGATATGAACCTGAAGGCCACCTACACCGATCCGACGATGATGCGGGAGAGGCTGTCCATGGACCTCTTCCACGATCTCGGGCAGCCGGCACCGAGAACGAGGTATTTCGACCTGTACATCAACGACATCTACGAAGGCCTGTACGTTCACGTAGAGCGGGTCGACGCGGATCTGCTCGCAAGCAACGGCCTGAACCCTGCGGGGACACTGGTCGCCGACGACTTTCGGGGCCATTACTATCTCGTGCCGGAGGTCAACCGCCTCTCGGTCTTCGGGTATCCCATCGACGAGCAGGACGATCCTGAAGCGTTTCTCGCAGAGACCATGGACAGCCGGGGCGAACCGGACTGGGGAGCGCTCCATGACCTCGTCGCCTGGGTCTACCGGACTCCTGCCGGTCCGGAGTTCGAAGAGGGGTTCATCGAGCGATTCGACGAGGAGAACTTCATCGACTGGCTGGCAATCCACTACCTCATCGGTGACGTCGACTCGTTCGGCGATGACTACTGGCTCTACCTGGACACCGATGACCCGGATGCGGGGTGGATGGTCATTCCCTGGGACAAGGATCTGACGTTCGGTTCGCATACCCGGAGAGACGCTACGGTCAACGACTATTTCGGGTACGAATCGGCGATAGCAAGCGGCTGGGACAACGACCTGGTGACGAAGTTCCTCGATACTCCCGCGCTCCGTGAACGGCTCAATACCCGCATGACGTTCCTGATGAACGAGGTCTTCACCGAAGACTACTATGCCGGGCAGCTCGTTCTTCACACAGAGACGATCGGAGACAGGCTGGACATCACGCCGGGAGAGGAGGTGTTCGCGCTGCACCCACAGAACCATCACGGCGATCTTGGCTACCTGGCGTACCATACCGAAACGATGCTGGACTTCGTACGGCTCCGGTACCAGTTCATCGAGAGAGCGATCTCGTCCGGCTCCGGGGAACCCTATACCGCCTCCGTCGAGATACCGGCGGAGCCTGAGGAGAGCGCCGTTTATTTCACCGACCCCGGCGGATGGGTGATTGCGACCTTCGAGATCTCGGAGGTGACGGAGCCGGGCACGATCACTGTTGCGGTGAACGAGACGGCCGAGAATCCCGGCATCGACCGGCGCTGGGAGTTCGATGCCGGCGACGCCGATGTCAGTGGCGAACTGACGCTCTACTACCGTAACGACGTCGAGTCGTGCTGTTTCCCGGTAGAAAACTGGTTTATCAGCGACGCGGCGGTGAGAGACGATGAGTATTCGCAGTGGGACCTGGAGATGGTTCTCGAGGACGGAGTCGGGAACCGGACGACGCTCGACACCTACGTCAACCCGTATTCGAACAAAGTGTCTGCAGACGTCTCGCTGCGGGGAACGACGTGGTTCGAGGTGGTGCTGCCGGATCAGGAGGAGCCGGAGAGGAACTTCACCTGGGGGTAGGCGAGGAGCGCCGCGAAAGAGAGTTACCCCCAACAAAACTTCGCGTTCTTCGCGGCTTCGCGTGAGGTGAAGTGTAGGGGGCAGCGACAAGGTCTCACGCGAAGAGCGCGAAGCCGCGAAGGGGGCTACGTCGTCTCTCAACCGAAGGGGCTGCGCCCCTTTCGAAACCCCCGGCGACCCACGGTCGCCTGAGAACCTAAGCAATACTCACAAAAAGGAACATCACAAAACAGAAGAATGGACCCGGCGGGATTTGAACCCGCGGCCTCTCTGTCCCAACCGAAGGGGCTGCGCCCCTTTCGAAACCCCCGGCGACCCACGGTCGCCCAGGAACCTAAGCAATACTCACAAAAAGGAACATCACAAAACAGAAGAATGGACCCGGCGGGATTTGAACCCGCGGCCTCTACGTTGCGAACGTAGCGATCTACCCCTGATCTACGAGCCCAAGGGTGTGAGATGATATGAGATCAGAGTATGATCTCGATATCTAATTTTTCTGCCAGCTCCTTATATCTGTTCCTGATCGTGACCTCGGTCACGCCTGCAACTTCGGCGACTTCGCGCTGGGTGCGCCGCTCTCCGCCGAGGATCGACGAGATGTAAATTGCGGCTGCAGCGACACCTGTTGGGCCTCTGCCGCTCGTAAGTTCGCGTTCGCCTGCCTGCCTGAGGATCTCGACTGCCCGGCTCTGGACCTCACCCTTCAGGTTCAGGCCCGAGCAGAAGCGCGGTACGTAATCGATCGGGGACGTCGGCAGGAGCTTTAACCCGAGCTCGCGGGAGATGAACCGGTAGGTGCGGCCGATCTCCTTACGGGACACACGGGATACCTCGGCAATCTCGTCGAGCGTCCGGGGGACGCTGCACTGCCGGCATGCCGCATAGAGTGCGGCCGCCGCGACGCCCTCGATACTCCGGCCGCGGATCAGGTTCTTGTCCACCGCGTCGCGGTAGACGACCGCCGCGGTCTCGCGCACGTTCCGGGGCAGGCCGAGCGCGGAGGCCATCCGGTCCAGTTCCGAGAGCGCGAACGCCAGGTTCCGCTCGGTCGCGTTCGAGACCCGGATACGCCGCTGCCACTTCCGGAGACGATAGAGCTGGGCGCGGTTCTTGCTCGAGATCGCGCGTCCGTAGGAGTCACGGTTCCGCCAGTCGATCATCGTCGAGAGACCCTTGTCGTGGATCGTGAACGTCATCGGTGCGCCGACACGGGAGCGCTTCATGCGCTGGTCGTGGTCGAATGCACGCCACTCGGGACCGCGGTCGATGAACTCCTCGTCAAGGACGAGACCGCAGTTCTGGCATACGAGTTCGGCACGCTCGTAGTCGTGGACGAGCTGGCGACTGCCGCACTCGGGGCAGACGGACTGAACGCTCTCTTCGGTGCGCTTCTTCTCCGTCTCCTTGATCTTTTGCTCCCCTCTCTTCTTCAGGGCCTCACGCTGCAACTGCAGCTGTTTCAATTTTTCTACTTCAGCCATCGATTATACACCTATCTTGCAAAGATTTTCTCGCCAACCTGTACGGAACAGCCGTTGTAGCAGAGGACTACGGCATAAGGCGATGATATATTCCCAAATATGTCAACAACCTTCCCTACGGGTTTTAACCGGCGATCCACAGCCTCGCTGTAGAGGCGGGGCAACTGTGCAGCATCACATCGCAAGATTAACAAGCGATTGCCGCAAACACTTATAGAACGACCGATTAACCGCAAACTGCAACCTCTAGGGGATACTATATCCGGGCGTATTTAGTAACGTATATATATTGACTGTATTGTTATAAAAACATTTTGCTAAATTATAAATACCACGTCTCACTTCTGAAGAAGCTGATTTATATCCTGTGAGAGAGCCTCCCGGGATTCCGCCTCCGTCAGCCCGGCGCCGAGCGCGACCGCCCGGCGTGCCTCCTTTGACATTAGATCGGACGGGCCATGCGTATCGGAATCGACCACGAGCCGGCACCCGGCCTCCCGCGCCACCCGCGCAACGTGACCGTTGGTGCGGTTATGCCCTCCCCTTGAGGTTATCTCGAGCGCCACCCCGTGTTCCGCGGCTACGCGCGCATCCTCGACCGTTATGAGCCCGGGATGGCCGAGCACGTCCACGTACTCGCACGCACAGGCGGCGCGGTTGGTTCCCGGGGCGACCGGCTCCACCACCGTCTCGCCGTGAACCACAACGATATCGGCACCGAACCTTTTCGCATCACGTGCAAACGCCGCTATCAGGGACGGCGGGACGTGGGTGAGTTCCACCCCGACGAGCAGGTTCACGCCGTAACACCGCGCCGACTCCCGGACGCTGCCAGTTGCCTCCACCAGGTGCCGGAGGTTCGAGGCGTCCGCGTGATCGGTGATCGCGAGCGTCTCGTAGCCGAGCACGGCGGCTCGGCGGATCAGCTCGGTTGGGAGGAGTTCGCCGTCGGAGAGGATGGTATGGGTGTGCAGGTCATACATCGCGGTCACTTCCGGCCGGCAAGACCGCTCGCAACCTTCCGGATCAGGTCTTCCTTGCTTCCCTCCCATTCCGCCACGATCCGGCCTTCGTGCTCCGCCCACCGGGCTGGGTGGTGGTGCTCCTCCACCCGGTGCGGAACCTTCATCTTGCGCAGGACGGCCTCGATGGCCGGGAGCTCCGGGGACTTCACGCCGAGGTTTTTAGCAACGCGACGTCCCTCCCGCCGCTCGAGCGTGGTGTCGAAGTAACAGGGGTACAGGATGCGTTCAGCGCTCATTGTTGTATGATCTGGGTGGTTAATCTATAAACAGATCATGATCACAGTACATACCATGCATCATATCGACGTCCACGTGGAGAAGGACATCTACGATGTCAACAACCGCCTGGCAGATGCCAACGCGGCCCACCTCAAGGACCACGACATCCGGGCGTTCGACCTTCTCGGCGCCATCGGGTCGGGGAAGACCGCCACGATCGAGCGCCTCGTGCCGCTTATCCGCGACCGGGGCCTCCGTGCCGGTGCGATCGCCGGGGACGTCTACGGCGATGACGACTTCAAGCGGATCGTCGGCCTCGGGGTCCCGGCTTACAATGCGAACACCGGGAAGGAGTGCCACCTCGACGCTCACCTGGTGGAGCACGCCATCGAGCACCTCCCGCTCGATGAGATCGACGTCCTCTTTATCGAGAACGTCGGCAACATGGTCTGCCCGACCGACTTCCGGTTGGGTGCCGAGAAGAGGATCGTCGTTGTCAGTTCAACAGAAGGAGACGACGTGGTGAACAAGCACCCGATGATGTTTCGGAGCAGCAACATCGGCGTCATCAACAAGGTCGACCTTGCCCCGTTCGTCGGCGCCGACCTCGACCGGATGGAGGCGGATATGCGCCGCTACAACCCGGAGATGAAGATCTTCAGGACGAACATGAAGACCGGGGAAGGGCTGGACGAGTTGCTGGACGCGATCCTCGCGTGATCAGCAGAGTTAAATATCCAGGTCCCGAATAGTTATAGCACTTTAACGAGAGATTGCTACCCCTGAAGGGTATTGCGTCCTCAGCAGAGTATATCGGTGGTCACATGCAGTGGCAAGGAAGATCAGTACGGAAGCCGTCGGGCGGACGCTACCACACCTCCCAGGGCAAGAAGAGAACGGAGATCGGAAGAGCTCCGGCAGAGACACATGTCGGTGAAGAGCGCAGGAGAATTATCCGTACCTATGGTGGCAACCAGAAGGTTCGGGCACTCCGGGTAGACTACGCAACGGTCTCGAACCCCACAACCGGCGAGACCAAGAAGGCGAAGATCGAGGCGGTCGAGGCGAACAGCGCCAACCCGAACTACGTCCGGCGGAAACTCCTGACGAAGGGCGCCGTCATCAAGACCGAGATGGGGCGCGCGCGGATCGTCAGCAGACCGAGCCAGGACGGTGTCGTCAACGCCGTCCTGCTCGTATAAGATCCCCTCCCCTTTTTTTCACGGCCTAAGATAGTGCCACCCTTCGGCCTGTCGGATTACCAGTTCCACGATGCCGGACGGGACGGTCCCAACGTAACCGGGGAAGTCTTTCTCCGACAGGTTCCGGGAACGAAGAGTGTTTTCGCAGACGACAAACAGCACTCCGCGACCTGCGAGCGGATCCATGAGGGCGACATTCGCACCGTCGGAACGGAGTCCTTCCACCCCGTCGGCATGGGCGACCACCTCCACCTCGGCACCTGCAAGACCCTCGACGAGGTTCTTTGTATTCCGCAGCGCAAGAGCCGCTTTCTCGCGCTCGTCCAGGTGGATGACGACCCGAGGGGAGGGGGTCATATCGCCGTCACGCTCCCGCGAAGTTCGGCGCTGACGGGGCCTTTCGAGAGGTAGCGTTCGAGCGCCTCAATCGCCCGAAGATCGAGGTTTTCCCGGTTCTTCCCGTACTTCGGCGGCACGCCCTGCCCGGTGACGAACGCCGCGTGGTAGACGGCGTCCGGGTCGAGCCTTTTGCCGGCCGCGAAGAACTCCTGGATCCGCAGGCCGGCCGGATTCTCTATCTTGCAGTAGAGGTTGACCCCCATGCACCGCTTCACGTAGCCGCCCATCTGCTGGTAGGGGTCGCGCGAAAAGGTCCGTTCCAGGTTCTCCTCCATCATCGCCTTGAGTTCCCGGCCGGTGATCTCGGTCGTCGAGACCGGGGGGTTCACCGGGATGATGTCCCAGAGATCGTTTTGGGTGACCGGGCCGGGCGGCACCGGGGCGCCGTACCGCCAGCCGTTCGAGAACGCCATCTCCGCACCCGTGACGTCGATGAGCGCCTGCAGGAGCAGGTTGTCCATCGTGGCTTCGAGAACCGTGTTCCGGTTAAGACCTGTCTGGGTCTCCCCGACGACCCGGGAGAGGTACTCGCGGTGGGGTTCCACGATCCCCTCGACCATCTCCTCGACCTCCGGGTGAGGCGGGATCTCCTCACCGACGACGATGAGTTCGTGGTCGAACTTCTTCACCCGCCGGTTCTCGACCGTAAGGTCGAGCCGCCCGAGGAAGGAGGCGTGACAGCCCGACTGGATGATGACGGTGTTGTTGACGACTGTCGGCTCGAAGAGGCGGTTGTGGGTATGCCCCGAGAGGAGGACGTCGATCCCGTCCGTCTCACGGGCGAGTTTCACCTCCTGGGGAAACCCGAGGTGGGATATCACCACGACGAGATCCACCCCCTCCTCGTCGCGGAGATGGGCGATGTGCCCCGGGAGTTCGGCGTTGCCGAGAGAGAAATGGATCCCCTTCGAGAATGAGTCCGGCATCACCTTGTCGACGATCGTAGCGGCGATGCCGATGACACCCACCTGCAGGTCTTCGGTCTCGCAGACCGTGTATGGGGGAAAGACCGGGTCGCCGGTCGCATCGTCGTAGCAGTTGTCGGCGAGGACCGGGTAATCAAGCCTCCCGGCAACCTTCTGGAACTGCTCTGGGCCGTAGGCGAACTCCCAGTGGGCGGTCATGGCGTCGAAGGCGAGAGTGTTCAGAACCGGGACAAGCGCTTCGCCCTCCGACCGGACGGCAGGGTAGGTTCCGTGGATGGTGTCGCCGCAGTCGAACGCGAGCACCCGGTCCGGTCGCTCGTCACGGACATCTTCGAGGAGCGCGGCAATCCGGGCATACCCGCCTGCCGTCCGGTACACCGGCGGCCCGCTGGTATAGAAGAGTTCCTGGTGCGGCTCCAGATACCCGTGCGAGTCGTTCATCTGCAGGAGCGTGAGGTGGTCGGTCATGGGTGCAGGAAGGGGAAGGCGTGCAGAAAACGTTTGCGCCTCCGGTGGGATCACATCCTTTTTACGTTCCGCAGACCTCAATTCTAGTGATGCGCCGGATATACCATCGTTTCCCTCAATCCATCGACCTCGACTTCGAACTCAACAGGCCGTTCCTGGAAGTCCTTGCCTGCATCGCACGGATGCACGACACCCATACTACCACACGGGGTGCCGACGGGCTCGTCAAGGAGCGGATGCTCATCCAGATCGCGGACGGGCGGACACAGTTCCTCGACCTGAACGACCTCGCGCCGCTCACCGAGAATGTCGCCGAAGCGGCGGACTTCAGGATCGACCTGCAGAGGACACTACTAACCCCTGAAAAGAAACTGCCGGTCAAGGAGAACGTCTTCTTCCTCCGGATCGTCGACAAAGGTGCGGTGACGGAGTGCTACATCGCGAAAGAGGGACGGCTCGGAGACCTGGACGCGATGGACCTGCGAACGATGCTCAAGGGTGCCTGCGAGTGAGCGTCAAGATTGCGGTTGCCGCGCCGTTCAAGCACATGCGTAAAGAGCGGCTGCAGAGGAGCGAGTTCGTCTTCTACATCGCCATCGACCGGAAGTGGATGAACAAGGAGCAGGCAAGCCAGCTCCTGGAGCGGGCGAAGTCGGAAGGGCTCATCGAGGTGGACGGGGGAGCCATTCGCCCGCTCTTCGACGTTGCCGATGTCTCGATACCGCTCGGGTTCAAGCCCACTTCCGACGTCCTCGCAACGGCGGAAAGCCCCTACGAGGAACTGATCGGGCGGATCGCCGCCGCGACGGAGAAGCCGCCCCAGGAGGTCGTCGCCGAACTCCACCGGATCGTCACCGACAACTTCGACGGTAACATCCGGGTGGAGGCGGCGGTGGTCATCCTCGCGAAGAAATACGGGGTGGCGTTCGACGACAAACTGCCCGCCCTGGAAAAATCGATCGCGAAGTCGCGATAACATATCTCTTTTTTCCTACCTGTGCAGGATTCACGCACACCGCTTGTCCACTTCGTTCATGAGTCCTTCCATCCACGCAGGAACCCGCACGTCGCCGTTCGGGTACTGGGCCGGGACGTAGGGTTTGATATCGATGACGGGACTGCCGTCGACGGCGTCGAGCCCGGTAACCTCGAGAACGTTCCCCCGCCGTGCGTGCAGCCCGACAACGGTTGCGAGCACGGGGTTGGGACGGGCGGGGCTGCAGGTCGAGAAGATCCCGGTCTTCGGAATATCTGTTCTGCCCATCGGGTGCACGCGGTCGACGGACCGGCTCTCTTCCGGCACTTTGTGCCCCCAGTAGAGCACCGTGATATGGGAATATTCTTCGATACCGTCAAGCAGCGCGATACGGTTTTCGTCAATGACGATCTCCGAAGCGGCCTCCTTCACGCTCCTGACGTGATCCCTGCTCGTTTCCGGCCCTTCCCGCATCGAGATGCCGTCTCTGCCGGAGACGAGGAAGGGTTCCTGTACGGTGCTCCGGACGACCCCCACGGGCCGCAGGCTCATGCCGCCGGGTTCGGGTGATGTCAAGTCCATGCCCATACGTTGGCACCCGTTCGCACCTTCGGTGCTCAAGCTCTGTTCCTGCGGAGCTTCGCCTCGCGAATAGTTGTACCGGAAATGACATCGACCGGCGTCCCAAAGGCTATCGTGCATGCCTGCGCCAGGGAGTAGTATGGAAGACCTCGAGTCCTGCCGCCTCTGCGAGTGGAGGTGCGGCGTCGACCGGCTCCGGGGCGAGCGGGGGGTGTGCCGCGTCGGCCGGGCGGAGGTGGCGGCGACGATGTGTTCGGGTTCTCTCGCAAGTTATATTGTCACCCTGCTCGGGTGCTGTTACCGCTGCCTCCACTGCAACGCCTACCGGATCTCGCAGTACCCCGACCCCGGCTGGCAGTATGCCGGTTATGTGCCCGCGGCGGCGCTGGTTGCCGACGCCCGGGACCGGATTGCTGCCTACAGGGGAGCCCGTATTCGGACGATCGGGTTTACGGGCGGCGACCCGATCATCCACCTCCCCTACATCGAAGAGGTGGCGGGCGAGGTGAAGCGGCAGGCCCTCGATCTCGGGATCGGGATATCGACCGGAGGGTTTGCGACGGAGGCGGCGATGGAACGGATCGTCGGCCTCTGCTGGACGATCACCCTCGAGATCAAGGCGTGGTCGGATCCGGTTCACCGCGCCCTCACGGGAGCGCCGGTGGCCCCGGTGCTCAGGAACGCGGAATACCTCGTGCGCGAGGGGAGAGACCGGATCAGGGTCTTTCGGACGGTGGTGATCCCCGGCATGACTGATGATGAGGTGGGCAGGATCGCGGCGTTCATCGCCTCGCTCGACCCGGGCGTGCCCTACCGGCTCATCGGCTTTCGACCGAACAACGTCCTCTACTACCACCCGGGGCCGTCGAGGGAGGAGATGGAGCGCCTCTGTGCGGTCTGCCGTGAGGCCGGGCTCGAGGACGTGGCCTGGAGCGGCTACTACCCTGAAGCGGTGCCGGACGAGGTCGCCGCCCGGGCGGCAGGGCTCACCGATGCATACGAAGGAGAGCCTGCTGCAGCGCTCACCGCCGCGTACGCAGCGGCGTGCGGGTGCCCGACCCATCCCCGCGACTGTGGGGCATGCCCTCTCCGCGACCGCTGCCCGGCCACGCTCAGGGAGCCCTGGCGCGGTCGGTAGAACGATGAGGATGCGGGCGGATCAACCCGGGAAAAACTGCTTCAGAAAAGATTGGGGCTGATTTATTCAGCCGCCGCCTCAGGCTGGCTGAAGTATTCTGCCAGGGGTTTTGCACCGCTCTGTTTCACGGCGGCGTTGATCTGAACAATATCGGCGCTGATCTCGTTGCCCCGCACCGATTTCCTGCGGCGCTCTCCGTCCATGACCGGGTGGAACCCGACGCCCTTGGAGAGGAGAAGCCTCCTCCTTGACGGGCCGGGCAGGTCGCGGCGTGCAGGAATGCCGGTCTTGTCCGTGGCGCCGGTGATCTTGATCGTGTAGCCCGCAAAGCCGAGGACGTCCCCGTTGATCTCGTCGCTGATGCGCTTGCCGATGAATGCTCCGGCGGTGGGGCCGGTCGCATCGATCTTATATGAACGCCCGGTCTCCGGGTCTGATAGAATGATTTTGAAATCTGCCATGTTGACGACTCCTTCGAAAGTACCTATACAATTTGAGAATATGGTATTAAAAGACTACCTCTGCAGGGTTAGAAGGGAGCGGTGGCCGGGAAAAGCCTGCACGCCCCCCGAACGCGTCACTTCCCCCAGAAGGGGTCTTCCCGGCGCTTGAGGGTGGTGAACTCCTCCAGGATCTCGCGCAGGCTCGGGCTCAAGTTATCGATCATCTCCCGCTCAATCACCTTAACGTGCCGCTCCGGGATATCCACGTAGAGGTCGTCGTCGACGTTGATCTGGCGGCCGACCGTCGGCCCTTCGATCGAGATCGCCACCTCCTTGCCCGCTTCTGCCTCCTGAACCGACTCGTTTTTTGCCTGGATCTGCTTGATGCGGCCGACCTTCTTGCCGCTCGGGAGGGCGAGGTTGGCACCGCTCTGGAGTTTTCCCCCGAGGACCCGGACGCCGACCACCGCCGGGTTGCTCTGCCGGAAGACGCAGTTGGGGAGGATCCGGATCTTGGCGGGCATGATCAACTTCTCGAACTTTTGCCGCTCGAGTTCCTGCTTCTTCTCGTCGCGCCACTCGATGTAGTCATCAATGAGCTGGTAGATGACCCCGCCCTCGAATATGTTGACGTGGGACATCGACGTGTCCGCGAGGGCGTCGATCGCGTCCGGCAGGACGGGGGTGTTGAAGGCGATGATCGCGCTGTAGAGGGGGTCCTTGATCGTCCCCGCCTCGATGACGTCGTGGCGGGTGACCGGCCCCACGGTCGCCCGCATCACCTGGATCTGGTGGCCTTCGAGTTCTTTCGAGAGGGCTTCGAGAGCACCGATGGTATCCGCCCGGATGATGACGCCGACATCAGAGAGGTTTACCTCGACGTCCTGGACTTCACGCCGGACCTGCTCGACCACCTCTTCTTTGTTGCCGCCGCGGACGACGCGGAGGGGGGAGCCCGCGATGACCCCGTCGAGTTTCGGGGCGGCTACCTTGATACCCGCAGCCGCGGTGACGGATTTTACCCGTTCGAACCGCTCCTCGGTCAGGATCTCGCTCATCGGGCGGGGCTTTAAGAGGGAGCGCACCTTCGTCTCGATGATCTGGTCGTTTCCGGCGGCCACGATCTCGTCCCCGACCTTGAGATTCCCGTCGTAGAGGATCACGTCGAGCGTCATCCCGAGCCCCCGCTCCTCCTTCACCTCGAGCACGGTGCCGGCGCCGGGGCCGTCGGCGCTGACCTTGAGGCTCTCGGTCATGTAACGCTGGGCAAGCCCGATCAGCACCATGAGGATGTCGGGAACCCCCTCCCCGGTGAGGGCGCTCGTCGGCACGATGCATATGTTCCGCGCGAAGTCCGAGACCCGGTCGAACCGTTCGGAGTTGAATCCGAGGTCGGAGAGTTTGCCGACGAGTTCATACACCTTCGTCTCGACCATACCCTGGACGCGCTCGTTCTGCTGCGCAAACGTCTTCAGGAACGGCTGGTTCTCCTGGACGCGCCAGCCGTGGATGCGGTCGACCTTGTTTGCCGCGATGACGAACGGTGTCTTGTAGTTGCGCAGGATCTGGAGCGCCTCGATCGTCTGGGGACGGAAGCCCTCGTTGATGTCCACCACGACGATCGCCATGTCGGCGAGCGCCCCGCCGCGCGCACGAAGGGTGGTGAAGGCGTGGTGCCCGGGGGTGTCGATGAAGAGGAGGCCCGGGACGTTGACGGTGACCTTGCTCAGGGCTCCCCCCATCCGGGTGACTGCGTCGATGGGAACAAGCGTGGCACCGATATGCTGTGTAATCTCGCCTTCTTCGGTAGATACCACGGACGAGCCCCGGATTCGGTCCAGGAGCGATGTCTTGCCGTGATCTACGTGACCCATCACACAGACGATGGGGGTCCTGATCGTTGATTGCTTTGCCATGGTAATCACCTTCGGTATATACTGTATGGACAACTAAACCCGAAAAATCCGGAGATATTGACCGCTTTTTTCCGAATCACGCCAGAGCCAGAGTGATTCCCCTACCCCCGGGGCGTCGCTCGGCGCCAGGAACACTGGTACGTTATAGAACATGGAGTCTATTAATAATTCACCTCACGGTTTGAAGCCTGGCGGCTTCTCACACTCGGGCTCTCGAAACCCTTCCGCGTTTTCTCAAACTCCGCCTGCCCCGGGTGGGGCACGCGTCGTTGTTCGAAACCCTTCCGCGTTTTCTCAAACTCCGCCTGCCCCAGGTGGGGCACGCGTCGTTGTTCGAAACCCTTCCGCGTTTTCTCAAACTCCGCCTGCCCCAGGTGGGGCACGCGTCGTTGTTCGAAGACGTTTGGTCTCTCCGAATCCCCCCTTCCGGAGAGGGAGTCTCCCCCATGGCCGGTGGCGGCCGAGCCGGGCAGCACGGCTGCCGGACACCCCAGAAATCGCGTGACCACCGGCAAGCCCGGCCGGATATGCGCCCCTGATTCCCCCGGAGGTACGTAACGCGAGCTCGGTGAAGAGATACTTTAATCAAATCCGACTGCCAATTGTTATGAGTACCTTGCCAGGGTGGGGTAGTCGGTTATCCTAAGGGACTGTGGATCCCTCGACCCGGGTTCGAATCTCGGCCCTGGCCTTCCTTTTGTTTCGTTCGATCGTCTCCGCCACGTCGCTCGTTTTCCCGGTTCAACCATAAGAAAGACATTCCGAGCGCCTGCCATCTCCACCAGGACCCCCGTCATCAGCAAGCGAAGACTTATGTATACCCGGCCCGCCCATGAGCCGACCTCGCCCCGGCTGAGGAGGCGCGACACCCATGGCAGACGAAGACCAGACCATTGTCCCCCCGGCCCCCCGCGGGGGGGAGGTCGTCAAATGGATAGGGCCCGCGATCATCTGGATGATCTCGGCCATCGCGACCGGGGAACTCCTCTTTACCCCGCGGATCGCCTCGCTCTACGGTTACACTGTTCTCTGGACCATCATCCTTGCGATATTCCTCAAGGCGCTTCTCGCCCGCGAGATCGGGCGATACGCCGTCGTGACGGGAGGATCGCTTCTTCAGGGGATCAAGAACCTCCCCGGACCGAAGAACTGGGGGGTCTGGATTATCATACTCCCGCAATTCTTCGTTGCGGTCACGACTATCACCGGCATGGCAGGGGCCGCGAGTTCGGCGATCATCCTCGCCCTTCCCGGGGGGTTTGTGGTATGGGCAATCATATTCCTGCTGATCTCGCTCGTCCTGGTCTTCTTCGGGAGGTACAAAGGTGTCGAGAACGCCTCCATCGTGATGGCCATCGTCATCATCGTCGCCCTGGTGATCACCGCAGCCTTCGTCTTCCCCGGCGCCGAACCGCTCGCCGCCGGCCTGGTGCCGGCCCTCCCCCCCGACGTCGACTTCGCCGAACTCCTCCCCTGGATCGGGTTCATGATGTCGGGGGCCGCCGGCCTCATCTGGTACTCCTACTGGCTCACGGCCCGGGGTTACGGTTCCGCCTACTACACTGTTCACAGGCGGGGAGGGGAGGAGGCGGTCATCGAGGAAGAGGATCTGCCGGATATCGGGCACCTCTCTCCGACCGAGACCGGGCGGATACGCGACTGGATCCGGATCATGACCGTTTCCACGACCATCGCCTCGAGTATCGTCCTCATCCTGCTCATCGCGCTCCTCATCCTGGGCGCCGAACTCCTCCGGCCGCAGGGCCTCCTCCCCCAGGGGCCGGAGGTGACCGCAGTCCTCTCGGTGCTCCTCGGTGACGTCTGGGGGCCGCCGGGAGCCTGGCTGATGATCCTCGCTGCGTTCTTTGCCTTCTGGAGCACCATTGTCGCGAATCTGGACGGCTGGACCAGGATGCTCGGCCAGGGATCGATCTTCATCGCCCGCCAGATGAAGGCGGCGGGACGATGGGTCTCGATGCGGTTCTACCGCTACGTCTATCTTTTCGGCCTGATGGGAGCCCTGCCGCTCATTCTCATCGTCGTCAGGCCGGAGCCCGTGACCTTCCTCGGCATGGCGGGGATCGTCGAGGCGATCCACATCCCGGTGGTCGCGTTTGCGACACTCTACCTGAACAGGCAGACACTTCCGCGGGAGTTCCGGCCATCCCTTTCTGTCACCATCCTGACCTTCGCTGTGGGTGTATTCTTTGCAGCCTTCTCGGTCTACTACATCTACATCGAGGTTCTGGGGCTGGCATGAAGGGGACGGCGTTCACCAGTGCCGGCCTCCCGGGAGCCGTGGAGAGTATGCCCGCCCGGCGTGCGGCACCTTCTTTACGCCCGGGAAGAGGGGGGTGCGCCCCGGCAAGGGGGGGAGACGATGGGATGAAGCTCGATCTGAAAGCGTTTGCCCTCGCAGGAGGGCTCTTCTGGGGATTAGGCATAGTTTTCCTGACCTGGTGGCTGCTTCTCACGCGGGATAAACGGGGAAGGGGCAACCGGTATGGAGAACTCATCGGCCGGATATACCCTGGATACCGCGTCAGCCCGAAAGGGAGCGTCATCGGACTATTCTGGGGGTTCATCGACGGGTTCGCAGCTGCAGGCATCTTCGGGCTGCTCTACAACCATTTCGCAAAAAAAACGTGACTCCAGGCGTCCCGGGAAACTGCCCGCTTCGACGCCTCCCGCGGTTGGAGCAGGGTGCCTCCATGCACCCCGGACCCCTGTCTCCGCCAGGTGTCACAGTCCCTTTAGCGGTAGCGTCACCGATCTGGAGCGTGTGGTGCCGGATCTCAGCCCCACCGGTATATTTTAAATACCCGGGAACCCTGTCTGGCTGCGGTTCACAGGAGGAGAACCGGCATCGAGGCGGTATTATGGCAGAACCAGGGCTGACGATAGGGTATCACGCATCGCACGAGCAGTTTCCCCCTAGCTCGTTGCTGCACCTCGCACAACGCGCTGAGAACGCCGGGTTCCAGAGCATGCTCTCGTCGGATCACTTCAACCCCTGGATCCCCGCCCAGGGGGAGAGCGGGTTTTCGTGGTCGTGGCTCGGTGCGGCGATGCAGGCGACCTCGCTCTCCGCAGGCGTCGTCTGTGCGCCCGTGCAGCGCTACCACCCCGCCATCGCCGCACAGGCGGCAGCGACCCTTGCGGAGATGTTCCCCGGCAGGTTCTTCGTCGCCGTCGGGAGCGGCCAGCTCCTCAACGAGGGGATCACGGGCGATCCCTGGCCCCCAAAAGAGGGGCGCAACGAGCGGCTGCTCGAGGCCGCGACGATCATGCGCAGGCTCTGGGCGGGCGAGACCGTGACGACCGCAGGCCTGATACGCACCGTCGAGGCGCACCTCTACACCCGTCCTGCCGAACCGCCAGCGCTGATAGGGGCCGCCTTATCCCCCGAAACGGCCGAGTGGTTGGGGGGGTGGGTGGACGGCCTCATCACCACCGCAAGACCCGAGAAGCAACTCCGCAAGGTCGTGGAGGCGTTCCACCGCGGCGGCGGGGAGGGGAAACCGCTCTACCTGAAAGTCGACCTCTCCTACGCCCGGGCTCATGAAGAGGCCGTAGAGGGAGCGCACGACCAATGGCGCGCAAACATCCTCTCCGGGCCGGTGCTGGAGAATCTCCGGACGCCCGAGCAGCTCGACGCGGCCGCGGAGTTTATCACCGCAGAAGAGGTCTCCGCCGAGGTGCGCACCTCGGCGGATCTTGACGAGCACATCGAGTGGCTGAAGACCGACATCGAGCTCGGGTTCACCCGGCTGTACCTCCATAACGTCAACCGGGAACAGGAGGCGTTCATCGAGGACTTCGGCAGGGAGGTGCTGCCGGCCCTGACCCGACCGGCCCCTCTTCCGGTTGCATGACGGGCGGGACGTCAGGAGTGTAACCGGAGGTTCAGGTATGGATAGGAACAGAATCGGCTACTACGCTTCCCACGAGCAGTTCGGACCGGGGGAGCTGCTCGAGCACGTGAAAGCGGCAGAGTCCGCGGGGTTCCACTCGGTGCTCTCCTCGGAGCACTTCCACCCCTGGAGCGAGAGGCAGGGGGAGAGCGGGTTTGCCTGGTCGTGGCTCGGTGCGGCAATGCACGCCACGAAGAAGATGCCGTTCGGGGTCATCACTGCCCCGGGCTATCGTTACCACCCGGCAGTCGTCGCTCATGCGGCCGCAACGCTCGCCGTGATGTTCCCGGGCCGGTTCTGGGTAAGCATCGGGAGCGGCGAACTGCTCAACGAGGGGATTATCGGCGAACGCTGGCCCGGGCGGGGAGAGCGCAACGACCGGCTGCTCCAGTGCGCCGGCGTGATGCGCGACCTCTGGGCGGGGGAGAGCGTGACCCGCGACGGCCCTGTCAGGGTCGAGAGAGCCCGGCTCTACACCCGACCCCCGGAGCCCCCGCTCCTCCTGGCGGCGGCGAACGCCTGCAGCACCGCAGAATGGGTCGGTGGGTGGGCGGACGGCCTCATCACCCTGGCGAAGCCGCTCTGCCGGCTCGCGGAGATCATCGACCTCTTCCGCAGGGGCGGGGGAGAAGGAAAACCAGTGTACCTCAAACTGGATATCGCCTACGGGCGGGACGACGAGGAGGCGCTCCAGGGGGCGCACGACCAGTGGCGGAACATGATGGTCGGCGGCGGGCTCATCACCGAGCTCAGGACGCCGCGGGAGTTCGACGCTGCAGGCGAGTTTGTCAGGGACAAAGACCTCCAGGAGAGGTTCCTGATCTCGGCAGACCTCGACCGGCACATCGAGCGGCTGCAGGAGTTCCTTGATCTCGGGATAGACCGGATCTACCTCCATAACGTGACGAACGACCAGACCGCGTTCATCGAGGACTTCGGGCGCGAGGTTCTCCCCGCGGTCGGCAGGTGATACGATGCAGAAGAACGGCTACAAACCTATCAGCGACTATGCCGTCATCGGGAACCTCCGGACAGCAGCACTCGTCGGGACGGACGGCTCGATCGACTGGTGCTGTTTCCCCTACCTCGACAGGACAAGTGTCTTCGCCGCCCTGCTCGATGCCCGGCGGGGCGGCAGGTTCAGGGTCTCGGTCCCGGGGATAGAACGCGGGCGGCAATGGTATGTCGAGAATACCAACATCCTCAAGACGGAGTTCTCCGGCGACGCGGGGACACTCGTGGTGACCGATCTGATGCCGCTCTCCGGGGATATCGAGGGGCGCGCAGGCTCGTTCGCCCCGCCAGAACTCTACCGCATCCTCGAGTGCAACCGGGGAAGCGTGGAGGCGGCGGTCGAGTGGTCGCCCCGGTTCGACTACGCCCGGGGGATGACCGGGGTCTCGCGGATCCCACGCGGCTGGCTCGCGACCGACGGGAGAGACGACATGACCCTCTTCGGCCTCGAAGGTGCCGGGGAGATCGAGGAAGAAGAGGGAGGGCATACCCTCCGGGCGGAGATCCCGATGCAGGAAGGCGACCGGTGCGTCCTGATAGCCCGGTGGGGAACCGAAGACCTGACCTACGTCCCTGACAGGGCGGAGTCGGTGGAAGAGGAAACGACGGAGGTCTGGCGGACGTGGGCGCACAGGAACGGGGCCGCCCGCGCAGAGGAGTGGGCGGGTGGCCTGCTCCCGCTCCTCGTCCGATCCGAGCTCGCTCTCAAACTGCTGACGAACACGGCGACGGGTGCGATCGCCGCCGCACCGACGACATCGCTCCCCGAGGATATCGGTGGCGTGCGGAACTGGGACTACCGGTTCTCCTGGATCCGGGACTCGGCCATGACGGCGCAGGCGCTGATCGCTCTCGGGCACGAAAAAGAGGCGATCGAACTCCTCGCCTGGATGGAACGGGTCTCGGAGATGCATGCTGGGGAAGGGCCGGGGCTCCGTCTCATGTACAGCATCCACGGGTGGACCGACCTCGATGAAGAGGAACTCCCCCATCTCGAGGGATACCGGGGCTCGCGCCCGGTCAGGATCGGGAACGAAGCCGCCACCCAGCTCCAGCTCGAGATCTATGGCGAACTCCTCAACACCGCGTACGAGCTCGTCCGGCGGGGATACAAACTCCCGGAGAAGGAGATGGCGTTCCTCTCCAGGGTTGCAGATGAGGCATGCACCCTCTGGAAAGAGCCCGACCACGGGATCTGGGAGATCCGGGGCGAGCAGCGTCACTATGTCTACTCGAAGGTGATGCTCTGGGTGGCGCTCGACCGGGCGGTCCACCTTGCCGATCGGTACGGCCTCCGGGGGAACCGGGATCGATGGGTGCGGGGTGCTGCGGCGCTCAGACAGCAGATCCTTGAGCAGGGTTACGATGCGGAAGCAGGCGCTTTCGTCCAGTCCTACGGGTCAAAAGACCTCGATGCTGTCAACCTCCGTATCGCGCTGCTCGAGTTCCTCCCCTTCGATGACGAGCGGATCCAGGGGACGATTGATGCGACAATAGAGGGGCTGATGGAGAACGATCTTGTCTACCGTTACCGGGTGGACGATGGTCTCCCGGGTGAGGAGGGAGCGTTCGGGCTCTGCACGTTCTGGCTCATCGACTGCCTCGCGCTCTCCGGCCGGATCGAGGAGGCACGATCGCTTTTTGAGCGGATGGCAAACCGCGCGAACCACGCGGGCCTCTACCCCGAGCAGTTTGATCCGGCGACAGGAGAGTTCCTCGGGAACTTCCCCCAGGCATTCACGCATATCGGCCTTGTCAACAGCGCCCTCTACCTTGCATACGCCGAAGGAAGACCGATTCCGGGACACTCTCTCATTGGGACGCCGGAGCACCGTGCGGAACTCGAGACGAGACGCATCGGAGAGGTGCTGCATTGAGGAAATGAACTGTCCGCCCGGCAAGACTTCGAAAAACTTCGTCGTTAACGCCAGGTATAATTATCCGGCACACCATACCGCACATCATGAACAGAAGGGTTAGCGGCCTGCTGCTCCTCGCAGGCTTCATCATGATCGGCTGCATCGCTGCCGGGTGCACCGATATGCCGACGACGTCCGGGCAGCCGGCTCCTCCCGCCGGGCAGGAAACCCCGGATCCCGGGCTGGCGGCAGAAGGCGCCGGCAACGTCTCGGCAGGGAACAACCGGTTCGCGGCCGACCTCTACCGGCACCTCGCAAGCGACCCGGGATCCGCGGGCAAAAACATCTTCTTCTCGCCCTACAGCATCTCCTCGGCCCTCGCGATCACTTACGAGGGCGCCCGGGGCACGACCGCCGACGAGATCGGGTCGGTGCTCCACCTGCCACAGAACGAGACTCTCCGGCGTGCAGGGTTTGCCGGGCTTGATGCCGTCCTGAACAGCGGGGACGAGAATTACTCCCTCCGAACCGCAAACGCTCTCTGGGCAGAGGAGACCTGCCCGTTCCTCCCGGGTTACATCGATACGGCCGCCCGGTGGTACGGGGCGAACGTAACAAACCTTGACTTCGTCAACGACTCCGAAGCATCGCGGCAGACGATCAACCGCTGGGTGGAGGAGAAGACCGAGGATCGGATCCGCGACCTCCTCCCCGCCGGTTCGATCGACTCCATGACCCGGCTCGTGATCACGAACGCGATCTACTTCAAGGGCACCTGGGTCAAGCAGTTCGACCCCGCCGAGACGACCGAGGAGGAGTTCCGGGTCGCTCCGGGGGAGACGGTGCGGGTTCCGATGATGCACCGGACAGATGAGGACGCAATCTACGGGTACGCGGAGACCGGGACCCTCCAGGCGCTCAGGATGCCGTATGCGCACGCCGACGGAACGGAACTCTCGATGCTCGTCCTCCTTCCGCGGGAAGACAACCTGACGGCGGCAGAGGAGGCGCTGGATGCGGAGACGCTCGTGGACCTCCGGAAAACGCTCGCCGACCAGCGCGTCAGGGTCGTCTTCCCGAAGTTCACGCTTGAGACGACGTACAGCCTCCCGCAGGTGCTCGCAGCGATGGGGATGCCGACGGCTTTTTCCGATGCAGCCGACTTCTCGGGGATGGACGGGACAGAGGATCTCTTCATCAGCGACGTCGTCCATAAGGCCTTCGTCGACGTGAACGAGGAGGGTACCGAGGCTGCGGCGGCGACCGGCGTCGTCATGAATCTGGCGAGCGCACCCATGGAAGACCGGACACCCGTCTTCCGGGCGGATCATCCGTTCGTCTTCCTCATCGTCGAGGAGGATTCCGGCACGATCCTCTTTGCAGGACGGGTCGCGAACCCGGAGAGCGCGTAAGGAGGCGGCGGCGACCGGCCGCCCCCTCACGCCTCATTAAGCCGCTCGACGATCGTCTTCTGCATGTAACCGATGAGCGGCATATCCGAGCCGATCACCGCGTGCCGCCCGGATCCCGCGGTGGCGATGACGAAGAAGTCACGGCCGTCGACCAGTATGGAGCACTCATCCTTCCTCAAGCCCATTGCGGACTCGTTCACCGCCGGGGTCTCGAGGAGTTCGAGCACGGCACCCCTGGCCTCATAGATCGGAAGCCGGATGTCGACATAATCTTCCTTCTTCCGTACGACCACGTAGAGGTCGATCTTGCGCTTGAGCGGTTTGATGGCCGCATAGTGCTTCCGGAGAAACGCCGGATCGTAGCAGAGGATCACCATGCTCTTCTTTACCCGGCGGAAGAGCGAGGAGAGATGGTTCTCGATCGCCCAGCCGCTCCTGAGGATGAAGAACGAATCGGGAGGGAGACGCGGTTTGACTGAGAGGCTCTTTAACACCTCGCGGGTCTCGTCGAGGGTCTGGATGTAATCTTCTTTGAGTCGGTCGAAGACCACGTCGATCTCGAGCACGTAATAGGAGGTAGGGGATCCTTCCTCAACTGCGATGAAGCCCCGCTGGGCCAGGTCGTTTAAGATCTCGTAGATCCGTCCCCGGGGAACCCCGCTTGCTTCGTGGATGTCTCGTGCGGTTGCCTTCTGCAGCCCGACGAGCGTGGAGTAGACGCTTGCCTCGTATTCGTTCATCCCGAGAGCCCGGAGCCCGGGAACTATTTCGGCAACCATTGCACCTCTGTTTGGTTGCAACACACTTATGGTTTGCGGGAGAGACGGATAGATCAGCGAGAGAGAACCCGTCTCCTCGCAAGAACGTCCCCATAGCAGCCGCCCGCAGAGGCATACACCCCGAACCGACCCCCACGCAGAATGGGTCGGATCGCCAGGCCGGGAATACCCACCATCGAAGAAGGCTGTCCTGGTGAGGACGAATTAGAGCAGCACGCAAGAGCGATACCACCTGAACCAACAGATACCCCGGATAGGAATGTCCTCAAAAGACCGAGATAGGTCATCAACATGCCCTGGAACGTATCCGGCGGCGACGGCGGCTGGCCCGGGGTGTGGCTGACCCGCCGCTCGAACCGCTACCTCTCCCGGGGACACTTCTATTCTACGGTATGCCGGGACAGGCGGCACCTGCCGTCAGTAGCCGGCAAGGAGCGTGGCAATGAGCCGTACCTCCGCCTTTCGCAGGTGCTCTATCGCGGTGGCTTTGCTGATGCCCACCTTCTCCGCCAGCTGCTGGCTGTTGATCTTACGAGGGTACTCGTAGTAGCCATACTGTTTTGCCGCGATCAGCAGGTCCCTCTGCCGGGGAGTGAGCCGTGAGAGGGGATTGTTCCCGGAAAAGGTTGCTTCCTCGAAGATGACGTTCTGGATCTCGCCGTAGGTGGACATGAGAAGGAGAATTTTGTTCAGGTTCTCGGCGTCGCCGATGCAGGTGTAGACATACAGGTCGCGGGACTTGTACATGGGCAACGTCCAGATAATATCCAGGTCGAACTCGCGCATCTTCTCCAGCAGGAACTCGTCCTGGATGACACATCGCAGAAAGCAGGTATACGTCCGGCCGTCGCCCTTGAGCACCTCAAGAGAACCGAGAACTTCCGGGAGCTCAAGGTCGTTCGCGGTGTATCCCGCTTTCATCGTGATCTCGGCAATCACCGTCTCCTCCCCCCGCTCAAAGTTCATCTTGAGCAACTCGACGAGCCTGACAGATTCGACCCTATCCATGAAGTGCTGCACCGCCTGGTTGAGAACCTCTGCGTCGGCGGGCATGCCCATCAACGGATCCTTCAGGCAGACCTCGACGGTCATCTTGCGCATACACCGTGTGGGACGCCGCACCCTATAATCCCCGTACATATACGGGAGAACCTTGAATCCCCGGGTATTCCAGAGTACTGTATGGGAAGCACACGTGAACCGGCTGCAGGGAATCACACCGGGGAAGCGGAATCCGATATAGGTCCCCGCCCGGGTTGCAGCAGGTTCATATCCTGTCCCTTGAAAATACTACCCTCATCAGATGAGCCACTTATAACGAGGACAGACGTGAACTGCGCAACCACCTGCAACATCGGGTCTCGCCGGGGTTCCGAAGAAACCCGGTGCCGGAGACCGGCCCACCGCAAAGCACTCTACAAAGAACTTTTCTTTGAAGAGACCGGCCAGATCTGGATCGAAGCCGGATTCCTCCCCCCGGCAGACTACCGGCGAGCCGTGGCCCTGCTCCACCGTCTCGCCATGGACGAAGAGGGCACGGCATCCCTGCTCTCGTCCGTTCTCACGATGACGGCTAAATCCGCCGAAACGGGCAGCGGCTACCGGATCCTCGACCCCGTAAAACTCCGGCGCACAGCAGAGGACTACGGGATTGAGCCCGCCGGAAGAAGCGATGGCGAGATTGCTCACGCGGTGACCATGGCGATCATCGGCGAGTACGGGGAAACGGCGGTGGAGGAGCACGCATGAAAAATCCCTATGAGTGGCTCGCTGCCGCCATCAACAACCACACCTGGACCGTCGCCGGGGTTGCCGCGGCCATATTCATCCTGGCATGCTTCGGGCTCTCGATGGTCTCGATGGAGACCGGTGACGATGCCTACCTTGACAAGAGCACACCCCGCGGCGCGATGCTCGACCACTATATGGAGACCTACGGCTCCGACGCAATCATGCTCATCTACGAGACGGATAGCGTCAGGAGTACCGAGATTCTCAGGTTTATCGACCATCTCCAGGAAGACCTCAGGAACGAGCGTTACGTCGACGAGGTCTCCGGCGTCGTCGATCTCCTGAAACAGGCCAACGGCGGCACCCTGCCGTCGTCCACAGCGGAGATCGACGCGATCATCGGCCAGGCTCCGCCGGAGATGGTCGAGAGGATGCTACCTTCGGATCTGATGACGATCAGCGTCATCAACCTCGAAGCGGGCGTCACGATGGACGCCCAGCAGCAGGTTCTCAATAACATCAGGTCCGTCATTGCCATATCGGAGCCCCCGCCCGGCCTCACAGTCACCGTCTCAGGAAACCCGGCGTTCGCTCAGGAGATGGGCGAGGCAATGGGATCCGAGACGGGCATGCTGATCCTGGTGGCCATGGTCCTGATGGTCCTCGCGGTGACGTTCCTCTTCTCCCACGTCCGCTACCGCCTTCTCCCGGTCGGAATCGTGGCCGTCGGGCTGATCATGACCTTCGGGTTCATGGGCCTCTTCGGCATTCCCATCAGCATGGTGGTGGTCGGAGCGTTCCCGGTCCTGATCGGGATCGGGATCGACTACGCAATTCAACTCCACGCACGGTTCGACGAGGAGATCCGGCACGGCACGATCCCACAGGCCGTCTGGGCCACCGTTACGCAGATGGGGCCGTCGATCCTGATCGCGATGTCGGCGACGGCGCTCGGGTTCATCGCGATGTTCTTTGCGCCGGTGCCGATGGTGGCCGACTTCGGGATGGTCTGCACCATCGGGGTTGTCTCCTGCTACATCGCGGCGCTCATCATCGTCCCGGTCTTTGCGATCGTCACCCGCTACCGGCCGAGGAAGGAGGCCGCAGCCGTCGGATCCGAACCGGCGGGCGGGGAATCTCTCATCGAGCGATACGACCGTCTCCTCGGGCGGCTGGCCTACACCGTCGCGAAATACCCGATCCCGGTCATCCTGATCTTTGCGACGGTCGCGGCAGGAGGGTTCTACCTCGACCAGAGCGTTCCCGTCAGTGCGGACGAGAAGACCTTCGTCCCCGGCGATATGCCCGCCCTTCTCTCCCTCGAGAAACTTACCCGGGTCATGGGATCGACAAGCACCATCCCGGTCGTCGTGCTCGCGGACGACGTCCTCTCCCCGGAGACGCTTGCCTGGATAGATCAGTTCGGGGTCTACGAGCAGGAGCATAACGACAAGATCACGGGCGTCACGAGTGTCGCGACCCTGATCCGGGAGTACAACGGCGGGACGCTCCCCTCGACCGAGAGGGAGGTCAACAATGTTACTGCCCGGATCCCGGAGGAGACCCTCTCCCGTTACCTCAACGGGAACCTGGAGGCGGTGCTCGAGTTCTCGACGGTCGACATGGAGATGAGTGCCGCACGTGACCTCGTCGGGAGGATACAGGACGACGTTGCGTGGAACAACCCGCCGGCCGGCGTGACGGTGAAGATCACCGGCCAGATGGAGATGTTCGCCGCCGTCATGGACGACATCAGCGATTCAAGGGTGTATATGACCGTGCTCGGGTTTGCCTTCATCCTCGGGTTCCTGATCCTCGTCTACCGGAAGTTCGGCGCCGTCTCGCCGGTCATCCCGATCGTCTTCATCGTGGGGTGGAACGGCGCGATCATGTACCTCCTCGGCCTCGAATACACGCCGCTGACGGCCGTCCTCGGGTCGATGACGATCGGCGTCGCGTCCGAGTACACCATCCTGATCATGGAGCGGTGCGAGGAGGAACTCAGCCGGGGCATGGAGTTCCTCGACGCTGTCCAGACCGCCGTCCAGAAGATCGGGACGGCCATCACGGTCTCCGGGCTGACGACGGTCTTCGGGTTCTCGGCGCTTACCTTCTCGACCTTCAACATCATCAGCAACTTCGGGATTGTGACGGTCATATCGGTAGGGTTCTCGCTCGTGGGGGCAATCGTCGTCATGCCGGCGATTCTTGCGCTGATGTACCGCTACACCGGGCGCTCCCGCGCTGTAGCGGCGGCCGGGGTCCCGGAGTAAACCCCTCCGTCACCCCCACGACCCGGGAGGCGGCAGGGGCATCAAGGTTTATATAGTACGGGCCATATCCTTCCCCCGGTGATATACCGTGACAAATGGAGATCTCTCGGCTCAGGTGTTTGAGCCGGTTGAAGAACTGGCTCGTAATGTTATTCTGTTTCTGCCAAACCTCATTGCAGCAATCGTCATCCTCATCATCGGCTGGATCCTCGGGCGTATCCTCGGGAGGGTCGTTTCCGAAGTCCTCGACCGGGTCGGCGTCGACGACGCGCTCCGGAAGACATCGGTCGGCCAGCAGATCGAACGTTCCACGATGAACATAAGCCGCCTTTTCGACGTCATCGTCCGCTGGTTCATCTACCTCATCGCAATCCTCACAGCAGTCAGCGTCCTGCAGATCCCTGCCCTGACGACGGCGGTTGCGGCCATCGTGGCTTACATCCCGAACGTCGTCGCATTCCTCATCATCCTGGTCGCCGGATTCATCCTGATCGACTGGCTGCTGGACATCCTCCAGAACATGGGGGAGGTGCAGAGCATCCAGGGTTTCGGACTGATCACGATGCTGCTACGGGCGTTCCTTTACTTCGTCGTCGCCATCCTCGCACTCCAGCAGCTCATGCTCGACCTCTCCATCATCTACGTCTTCGTCGTCCCGATCGCATGGGGAGTCGGGATCGGCATCGGTGCGGCGATCGCCATCATCGTCGGGCTCGGCATGCGCGACCGGGCGCCGGAACTCATGGACCAGTTGATAGGCAAAGTGAGAAAAGAATAATCCTTTTTTGGCGGGCTTACAACCCGCCGTACTTCTGCACATGCTCCCGGGCCCGGCGGTAGCGTGGATCCCGGTCAGCGGCGGGAGCGTCCCGGCCGTAGTGCCGCCGGTCCTCCCCCACCGGGCAGACCTTTATGCAGATGCCGCAGGGCGAGATGTGGCGCCGGGCGAGTTCCGCGCTGTTTTCGGCGCAGGCCGCCTTATCGGTGAGGCCCTCAGGGTAGTCCCGCTCGTCAAGCGCGGCCGCGGGACAGGCGCGGACGCAGAGCATGCACCGGGTGCAGAGGTCTTCCGCGAGCAGCGGATCGGGCGGGAGGTCCGCGGCGGTGATGACCGAGCCGAACCTGACCCGGGGGCCGTACTCCGGCGTGAGGAGCGTGTTGTTCACGCCGAAGGTCCCGAGCCCCGCGAGGAGCGCGGCGTGACGGTGCGAGAAGAAGGCGACGGGGTTTTCCTGGAGCACCTCGATGCTCCCGTAGCCGTCCCGGGGAACGAAGACCGAGGGGAAGCCCTCGTCATTGAGGAAGGAGGCAAGCCGGTAGGTGTACTGGTCGAGCAGGGTGTTGACGGTCTTATAGAGCTCGTGGTAGTAGATCGAGGGGGAGGTCTCGAGCACCGGGAGGTGAACCGGAAGGCCGATGACGATCACCGACCGCGCCTCGGGGAAGATCGACTGCGGGTAGAACTCCTCGGGCATCCAGGGCTGGAACGGCGGGTGCTCCCACCGATCCGTGCTCGCGACCCCGGCGAGCGGGATCTCCATTCGCCGGCACCGCTCGAGGACGGCTGCCTTCAGGTCGTCGTTCATGGTTACCGGATCTCTTGCGTGCGGCGGGAAAAAGGTTCACCCCTGAAAACAGTACGGTCGTGGCACCCGAAGGGTGGAGCATTGCCGAAGTCATCAAGTACCGGCACGAGACGCTCCGGGCCTTCCTCACACTCATCCGGGTGCCGGAGGTGGCCGCCTCCCGGGATGCCTGTATCATGGAGCATGAGATCTCTCCGGAGACCATCGAACAGATCCGTCATTTTGTCCCTCCCCGGCAGGGGTATCCGGACTTCAGGATCACCTGAGAACATCCCTCTGACCGAAGAACCGATCCCAGTCCCATGGCTCGTCGAACACCCGGATCTCGACGTCCCGGACGCCGCTCACGTCGAGCACCTGGCTCCGGACCCGGTCGGTAAGGTAGTCGACGAGCGGGCAGGCCGCGGTGGTCAGGACCATCTCCACGAGCACCGAGGAGTCCTGAACGGTGATCCCCTTGATCAGGCCGAGGTCGACGACGTCGATCCCGACTTCCGGGTCGATCACCTCTTTAAGCGCCGCCCGGATGCTCTCCTCGAGCGCGATCTCCTCCTGCCGTTTACCGCCAACCAGGCCCGACTGTTCCACCGCCCGGAGCCGGTCTTCGATCCGATTCTGTCTATCAAGCATGCGGCTGACCACTCGGAGCATCGGGTCGGGGAGGTCGCCGCGGTCGAGTCTCTCCTGGCCCTTCTGGCACTTCGGGCCGGCGAGCCTCCCTGGAACCCCCACGACCGTCGCACCGGCGGGGACGGGGTGGACGACGACCGAACCCGCCCCGATCTTCGCTCCGCGCCCGACGATGATGGGGCCGAGAACGCTCGCCCCCGACCCGATGATGACGCCGTCCTTGATGGTCGGGTGCCGTTTCGTCTGCTCGAGCGCGGTGCCGCCGAGCACGACGCCCATGTAGATCAGGACGTCGTCGCCGACCTCCGCCGTCTCGCCGATCACGACGCCCGATCCGTGGTCGATAAAGACGCGGCGGCCGACCTTCGCGCCGGGGTGGATCTCGATCCCGGTCAGCGCCCGGGCGATATGGGAGACCAGACGGGCCGGGAAGTAGAGCCGACGGCGGTAGAAGGCATGCGCTATTCGGTGCGCCCAGATCGCGTGGATGCCGGGGTAGCAGCAGATCACCTCGATCGTCGACCGGGCCGCCGGGTCTTTGTCAAAGACCGTCTGGATATCCTCCCTGATCCCCAACCTTACACCTCTGTTCAGTCGAAGAGGCCGGTGGAGAGGTAACGCTCGCCGGTATCCGGGAGGATCACGACGATCAGTTTCCCCTCAAACTCCGGCCGACGTGCGACCTCGCAGGCAGCGTGTGTCGCCGCACCGGACGATATCCCGGCGAGGATGCCTTCCTCACGGGCAAGCCTGCGTGTCATGGCGAACGCCTCCTCCGATGTGACCCGGACGACCTCGTCGACCAGGTCCGCCCGGTAGATCCGCGGCATGAACCCGGCCCCGATCCCCTGGATCCGGTGCGGGCCGGGATTCCCGCCGGAGAGGACGGGGGACTCGGCGGGCTCGACGGCGATTGCCTTAAAGGCGGGTTTCCGGGGTTTCAGCGCCTCTGCAATCCCCGTGATCGTTCCCCCGGTACCGACGCCCGCGACCAGGACGTCCACCTCCCCGTCGGTGTCCCGCCAGATCTCCTCGGCGGTCGTCCGCCGGTGTACGGCCGGGTTGGCCGGATTCTCGAACTGCTGGGGGACGAAATAGACGTCCGGCTCTTCGGCCGCGATCTCTGCCGCCCGGCGGATCGCCCCGGCCATCCCCTCGGTGCCCGGTGTCAGGACCAGTTCTGCCCCGAGGGCCCGGAGCACCTTCTGGCGCTCGACGCTCATCGTCTCGGGCATCACGAGCCTGAGCCAGTACCCCCGGGCGGCGCAGACGAACGCAAGGCCGATCCCGGTGTTCCCGCTGGTGGGCTCGACGATCACCGTCCCTTCCCGGACTTTGCCTTCCCGCTCTGCGGCCTCGATCATCGCCACGCCGATCCGGTCTTTTACACTCCCCATCGGGTTGAACGATTCCAGTTTGGCAACCACGGTGGCCGGAGCGCCCTCCGTGATCCGGTTCAGCCTGACGACCGGAGTGTTGCCGATCGTCCATGTTATATCCCGATATATTCGTCCCATCCGCTCACATTCCCGTCATCCTGTGCGGCGAAGCACCCCGCTCCCATCGGCATACCGGCGTTAAAAACCCTTGCCCCCGGGCCCGGGAACCGGCTCAGAACGCCAGGCGGACGAACCCCGTTGCCGCTGCTATGACCACGAGGACCGCGATCATCCACCCGGCGAGCATGCAGAGGAGGGAGACCGCCCGCGGATACTGGAAGACCCACGCGACCACGGGGGTTCCGTAGAGCGCGATCCCGGGAGTCCAGATGACCGGGATCAGCATCAGGGCACCGTAGCGTTTCAGGTAGTCGATACTCCCGGTTCTTGCATCGATCTTCGATAAAAATCCCTGAACCATTCGGGAGCGTTCTGCGAATTGGTCGCAGATCTCGAGGATGCCAATCAGGGCAGCAGCGGCCACAGACGTCAGGAAGAGAAGGACGGCCGCCGGGTGCAGCCCGAGCGAGAGGCCGACGACGGCCGCGGCCGCCTGGAGGAGGAGGGTCGATCCGATAAGGGCAAGAACCGCCGTGGGGGAGACGCCGAAGGCGGATCCGATGATGAACGGAATGGCCAGGAGGAAGAGAAGCACGAACGCAACGGCTCGTGCAATCCGGAACCGGCAGGTGCCCGGTGAGAGAGCCCGTCCGCATACCTCGACGGCGGCAACCCTGGTCATACCGCACCCCTGTAGTCCTCCGGGTAGATGAACCTGCGCATCCCTCACCGGGAAGTACAGTAATGCAAAAAGCCAGATTTTTATTCCCGGCAGACCTACACCCGCATATGAGCGAGACTGAAGGTCACTTTGAAAAGGGGCGGTGGGTCATCGACCCCGCCCCGGCACCGGGGGAGGAACCGACACAGGCTGCCCCTAGCGTCGAGGAACGGATGCAGGAGGCATCCCACTCGGTCCGGAAAGCGGTCAATGATGTAATGAACGCCGGCCACCACCTCCTTGGAACGCCCGATGGACACGAACATATCCAGCAGGCGGCACGGAAGGCCGGAGAGGATCTTGAACGGGCGATCAACTCCTGGGCGGAGTCCGCGCGGCGGGCCTTGCAGAAAGAGTGAGGTAATCCCTGACGCGGGCGACGAGCTCGGGGTTTTTCGGCAGTATGGTGTGGCAGTAGAGTTCCGGGTTCCGGGCCAGGTTCGCCGGATCCGTGGGGAAAACGTCCACCTGTGCACCCGGGAGGAGTGAGTCGGAGTGGGGGACGATGCCGTCGCCGGCATACGTCGTCCGCCACCCGCCGTCCGGGGCGAACTCCCAGGTTTTGCCGCTAAACACCGGGAAGAACGCCGGGGTCGCGGTGAGGTTCGCGCCGAGGAGGATCCGGTAGGCGATGTCGTCGCGGGTCCCGGCGCGGCGGAGCGCCGCAATTGTCCTGCTCCGGGGGCGGAACTCCTGGACGATGGTGTCATCCCCCGGGTCGTAGTCCTCCGGCACGAAGACCCCGACAAGTCGCCGGATCACCTCGGGACCCCGCTCGGGGTCGTTGAAGAGTTCAGCCATGGCCGAGCCGTTGTTTGGGGGGCCGATCCCGACGAGCTGCCGAACCTGCTCCTCCCGTGCGTCGCCGTCGAGGACTTCGAGGAGGTACCGGGCGATGCAGGTTCCCATGGAGTGGCAGACGATGTCGACCGGGCCGGTGTAGCCGGTCTCTTCCCTTTTTGCGCGGATGTAGTCCCGGAGAGCGAGGGCGATCGTCTCCGTCCCGGCGCCCTGCATCGCCGTATGGTCGAACCTCCAGAAGGGCACCGCGGTGTCCGAGAGCACGGGGGCGAGGCGGTTCCAGATGCCGGGATGGCTCCGCCAGCCGTGGACCAGGACGGCCGGGCACCGGTGGTTCATTCATTCATGATCTGGCGCCGCCCGCGATGTATGTTTCGGCGGCGCCGGCAGGCACGTATTGAGGGGCCGTGCGCCTTCCTCTGCCGCATGCCCGTTGATGCCTACCCGGCAGCACCATGCGAGCGGTGCCGAACTCGAAAAAGGGTACTGTTCACGAGTTTGTTCCGAGACTTCCGCCGGGAGGGGAGAGCCCCTCGTGGCGGATGGGTCGGATCAGTTCAGTTCAATCTTGTAATCGTAATCCCGGCCGAGGTCCCCGTCCAGCGTGAGGCTGACCTTCTTTGTCTCCCCCGAGGGGATGGAGACCACTGTCGAGGCCTCGTCACGGACAAAACCTTTCTCTTCATCGATCAGTTTCATCGTCACGGTGACGTCGCCGTCGCCCCCGTCGTTCTGGATCACCGCGTTCACGGTATATCCGAGCCCTTTGGATAGGCTGATATCCGTGACCATGGAGTCCTCCACGACCTTGGGGCTCGGGCCGCCAAGTCCCATACAACCGGCTGACAGGACGAGCACTGCAGCCAGACCGAGGATAAGGATTCGCTTATTCATAGTATACGTTGCTCAGGGCGACATAAGAATACGTAGGAACCATCGGGTTACATCCATGGTTTTAAACAGAGTTTTCGGGCAAATACAGCGATAATGGGGAGATGAAAACCCCACTTTAACCGCCGGCCACGGGGGTTCACCACCCCCGGTATCTCGACCGGACTCTCTCCGGGAAGATGCTCTGTTGGAAGACCCACTCGAAGTAGCGATCGGTCATCCCGGCGATGAAGTCCCTCGCGAGCTCCGCCGGCGCTGCAGCATCGATATACGTCCGGGATGCCCACGGGGCATCGATGAAGTCTTCGTAGATTGGCGTATCCTGGCGTTCTTCCTCGATGTCCTCAAGGATGTGCTCGAAGAGGCATCCGAACATGAACCGGATCTTCTCTTCATTTCTCAGGAGTTTTTGGTTCCCGTAGATATGGTTCATATTGAACGTTTTGAAGGCCGCCACGCACTCGGCTGCCTCTTTGGAGAAGGCAATGCAGTCGGCATCGTAACTCCCGGCAATGATGTCGCGGATCAGGACGTCGAGCACCTTTCGGTTGATATCGGAGAATGCTTCCTTTTTATGTCCGGCGATACCGAAGAAGTCCATGCAGTTCTCCGGGAAGTCCTCGAGATCCCGTTCATCGATGACCTCGACCTCGAGGGCGTCCGCCAGATCGCGGCCGAGATAGGAGATGCTGTCGGCGCACCGGACGACGCACCCCTCTGTCGTGAGGGGGAAAGCATCCCCTTCCTTCTCGATCTTCTCCATCTTATCCGCAAACGAGTCCCAGTCTGCCTCGCCCTCGACCGTGAGGATACGGTCGTTGGTTTCGCCGTTGTGGCAGAGGATCCCGTCCAGCACCTGCAGCGTGAGGTTGCAGTCTTCGACGACGTCGAGGAACCGGACGCTCTGGACGTTGTGCCGGAACCCCCTGAGCCTGTGTTCGGTGCAGAGCTCGTCGAGGAACTTCTCCCCGAGGTGACCATAGGGAACGTGGCCGATGTCGTGGCCGAGGGCGATCGCCTCGATCAGGTCCTCGTTCAGGCCGAGGGCTCTCCCGATCGTCCTTGCGATCTTCGAGACCAGCTGGACGTGGAGGACGCGGTGGGTGATGTGGTCGCTCTCAACGAGGTAGAAGACCTGGGTCTTGTCGATGTAGCGGGCGTAGGCCTTCGAGTGGACGATCCGGTCGGCGTCCCGGAAGAACGGCGGCCGGATGACCGGGTCCTCGGGTTTGCGGCAGGATCGCCTGAGGTAGGCGTCGTTCCTGGTCGCCCGCGGCGAGAGGAGCGATTCGCGGTCGGCCATGCTCCGGGCCATCCGGTCAAAGATACTCTGCGGGATCTCCATCGGGCGCCCTCCGGGAAGGCGGACCGGGTTCGGTCGGGTCACCCTCCGGTAGAGAGTTCTCGGCCGGGGAAGGGGATAGGGCTTTCTGTATCAGCCGGAGGGGCGCGGACCCGCGCAGGCTATATCCCCGATGCACGTATCCTTCCCGCATGTATCCTGAAGTCATCATCCACAACAGCGTGAGCCTGGACCACGCGGTGACGGGGTTTGACGTCGATCTCGGGCTGCACTACGGCGCGCTCCTCGCCTTCGAGCCGGGGGCGGTGCTCGTGGGTTCAGCCACGGCAAAGTCCGGGATCGAGATGTTCATGGACATCAACGAGCCCGAAGCGGAGGCGGACCGGCACCGGCCCGAGGTCCGGCCGGACGACCGCCGCCCCCTCTGCGTCATCGTCGACAGCAGGGGATACTAAAAGATCTGCTCCACTTCTACCGGACCATGGAGCACACGAAAGACGTCGTCATCCTCGTCTCGGAGGCGACGCCGGGGGACTACCTCGACTACCTCCGCGAGCGGGAGTACCCGTTCATCAGGAGCGGCGGGAGCCGGGTTGATCTTAAAGGCGCCATACGGGAACTCGGGGAGCGGTTCGGCATCACGCGGGTGGTCTCAGACTCCGGCCCGGACTTGAACGACGTCCTGATCCGGGAGGGGATTGCGGATACGATCAGCCTGATCGTTCATTCGATCGTCGTCGGCGAGGGAGAGAAAAAAACTCTTCGGCCGGGCCGGGGGGCGGACGGCGCTCGAACTCCGGAAAGCCGTGCCGATGGAGCAGGGGGCGGTGCACCTGGTCTACGCCCTGAAGAGGTGAGGAGCCGGCTACCGGTCCGGACTACCGCGCTTTGCCGCAGAGGAGGAGCAAAGTCCGGCAAGGCGTATACGCTTATATACTGCCGGGGGATACGACGCACGGTGCTTTATGGTCAACGGTATTGAATCCGGCGCCGACTTCCCGGAGACGGGCGCTGTTGCAGGCTCGGCACGCTGGTTCGTGCTGCTCCTCGGGATCATCGCGTTTCTCTTCGGCGTTCTCTTCTTTGTCTACCCCATCCCGACGCTGACGCTCCTCGCCACCATCCTCGGCATCTACTGGCTGGTGAACGGTGTCGTCGTGCTCTTCAGCCTCTCCAGAGATAAAACCGGGTGGGGCTGGAAGATGCTGATCGGCATCCTCGGCATCCTCGGGGGGGTCATCGTGCTCATTTACCCGTTCTACAGCGCCGTCCTCGTCCCGACGATCTACGCCATCATCATCGGGGTAGAAGGCCTCGTCATCGGGGCAATCTACCTGATGCAGGGGTTTTCCGGCGAGGGCTGGGGGACGGCGGTCCTCGGTATCTTGAGCATCATCTTCGGGCTGATCCTGGTGGCCCACCCGTTCATCGCGGCGCTGGCCTTCGTGATGCTCCTTGCGGTGCTTGCTGTTGTCGGGGGCGTCGCGGCGATCGTTCTTGCTCTCCGGATGCCGGGGTGAGCGGAGAAGGGCGGGTGCGGATGGACTACCTCCCCCTTCTCCTATCGCATGCAGAAGGGCGTTTTGCACGTTGCTTCCGCGGTACGAGAGCGCCTGTGCTCGACGACCCGGAACGCCGGCCCTTCTGCCCGGCGTTAAGCAGCACGATAGTTAAATATGGCCTTCCCCGGCACCCGGCTCCGGGCGACCTTCTGCCCGGGAGGTATGAGTATGGGGTGGCTTGATGAACTGGCCTGACGGCGAGGCACCCCTCGCCTTCCATGTCATGGCGAAACCAACCGGCGCACGGTGCAACCTTGACTGTGCCTACTGCTTCTTCTTAAAGAAGGAGCACCTGTACCCGGACAGCAACTTCCGGATGACCGATGCGGTGATGGAGCAGTTCATCCGCCAGACCCTCGAGGGGCATCGCGTGCCCCATGTGACGATTGCCTGGCAGGGAGGGGAGCCGACCCTGATGGGGCTGGACTTCTTCCGGCGCTCTGTGGTGGTGCAGGAGAAGTATGCGAACCCCAAAACCCGTATCGAGAACACGTTTCAGACAAACGGCATCCTCCTGGACGACGAATGGTGCCGGTTCTTCCACGACAACAAGTTTCTGGTCGGTCTCTCCATGGACGGCCCCGGGGAACTCCATGACGCCTACCGGAGAGACAGGCAGGATCGCGGCACGTTCGACCGGGTCCTCAACGCCGCCCGCCTGCTCCAGAAGCACCACGTCGAGTTCAACATCCTCTGCACGGTCAATAGGATGAACGCCGACCATCCGCTGGAGGTGTACCGGTTCTTCCGCGATGAGCTCGGTGCGCCGTATATCCAGTTCATTCCCATCGTGGAACGGGAGAACGAAACGGGGTTTCAGGAAGGGAATACGGTGACCGGCCGATCCGTCCGGCCGGATCAGTGGGGGCGGTTCCTGGTCGCGATCTTCGATGAATGGATCAGAAGGGATGTCGGCCGGATGTTTGTCCTGAACTTCGACGCGGCGCTCGCAGGCTGGCTCGGGATGGCGGGGACGGTCTGCACCTTCGCGCCCACCTGCGGTCTCGGGGTGGCGCTCGAACACAACGGAGACCTCTATTCCTGCGATCACTTCGTCGAACCGGACTATTTCCTTGGCAACATCCTCGCGGCACCACTGATCGAGCTCGTAAACTCCGAAAAACAGCGGGCGTTCGGGATGGCCAAGCGCGATACGCTTCCCCGGTACTGCCGGGAATGCGACTTCCTCGCTATCTGCAACGGGGAGTGTCCAAAGAACCGGTTCGTCAGGACACCGGACGGGGAGGAGGGCCTGAACTACCTCTGCGAGGGCTACCGTATCTTCTTCTCCCACGCCGATCGCCCGATGCGGATGATGGCCGACCTGCTCTGGCAGGGGCGGAACGCCGATGAGGTGATGCCGATGCTCGCCGCCGCAACGAGAGCGCGAGAGAAGGGATCGGTAAAGATCGGCCGGAACGATCCCTGCCCCTGCGGGAGCGGTTTGAAGTATAAGAAATGCTGCGGGCGCATGAGCCGTTAACGATGCACGATAGCGGCAGGTCGCCGCCAAAATATTCAAGGGCAATTATATAAATGACGAGATGTCTTGCTGGACCCTGCTCACCGATTCAGATGAGGGGGGAGAAAGTATGCCTGAACAGTGGAAGGGTGTCGTCAATGTCGATGTCCGGGACTCCGTTGCCGACTGGACACCGTATGAAGAACCGAAAGCGCCCGAAAGTGCCCCGAATGTCCTGATGATCGTCCTCGACGATGTCGGGTTCTCGGCCATGTCCTGTTACGGTGGACTGGTAGAAACACCGAACATCGACCGCCTGGCGGCAAACGGCCTTTTATATACCCAGTGGCACACGACAGCACTCTGCTCGCCGACCCGGGCATGCCTGCTGACCGGCAGGAACCATACCACCGTCGGGATGGCCTGCATCGCCGAGGCGACCACCGGGTTTCCGAACTCGAACGGCCACATCCCGTTCGAGTGCGCCACGCTCGCGGAGGTGCTGGTCGAGCAGGGCTACAACACCTACATGCTGGGCAAATGGCACCTCTGCCCGCAGGAAGAGATGCACCTGGCCTCGAACAAGCGAAACTGGCCGGGCGGCCGGGGATTGGAAAGGTATTACGGATTCCTGGGCGGCGAGACGAACCAATATTATCCTGCCCTGGTCTACGACAATCACTCGGTCAAACAGCCGGCGATGCCCGAAGAAGGCTACCACCTGACCGAAGACCTGACCGATACGGCGATCGCATTCATCCGGGACGCGAAGCAGATCAACCCGCACAAACCCTTCTTCATGTACTACTGCCCCGGCGCCACCCACGCTCCGCACCATGCTCCGAAGGAGTGGATCGAGAAGTACCGGGGCAGGTTCGACATGGGCTACGAGCGCTACCGCGAGATGGTGCTTGCACGGCAGAAACAGATGGGGATCGTCCCGGAGGATACGGAACTGCCGCCGATCAACCCGATCGGCACGCCGGAGACCAGAACGGGTCCCGACGGGAAGCCGTACCCGGAACTGGACAGCGTCAGGCCCTGGGACTCACTCTCCGATGCGGAGAAGAGACTTTTTGCCCGGATGGCGGAGGTTTACGCCGGGTTCCTCTCCCACACCGACGCCCAGATCGGCCGGGTCATCGACTTCCTGGAGGAGAGCGGCGAACTCGACAACACCCTGATCGTGCTCGTCTCCGACAACGGCGCCAGCGCCGAGGGCGGGCCGAACGGCTCGGTCAACGAGAACAAGTTCTTCAACGGCATCCCGGATTCTCTCGAAGAGAACCTGCAGCTGATCGACGACCTCGGGAGCGAAAAGACCTACAACCACTACTGCTCGGGCTGGGCGATGGCCTTCAACACGCCGTTCAAGATGTGGAAGCGCTACTGCTACGCCGGCGGCATCGCCGACGCCTGCATATTCCACTGGCCGCAGGGCATTCGGGCAAAAGGGGAGAGACGCCACCAGTACCACCATGCCATCGACGTCGCACCTACCATCATGGAATGCATCGGCATCCTGATGCCCGATACCGTGAAGGGGTACACCCAGTGGCCCGTCGAGGGCACCAGCATGCGCTATACGTTCGAGAAGGGTGATGCTCCCACACAGCGGCATACCCAGTTCTACTCAATGCTCGGTTCCCGCGGCATCTGGCACGACGGCTGGAAGGCGGTCACCACCCATCCGACCATCGCCGGGTGGGGCCACTTCACCGAGGATACCTGGGAACTCTACCATATCGAGAAAGATCGCTCGGAGACCCGCAACCTGGCCGATCAGCAGCCGCGCAAACTCCTCGAGATGATTGCGCTCTGGTGGCACGAGGCCGGGAAGTACCAGGGGCTGCCGCTCGAAGACCGCACTGCACCGGAAGTTCTGACCTCACCCCGGCCCCAGCCCGCGCCGCAACGCAACTTCTTCGTCTACTACCCGAACACCGCCCCGGTCCCCGAAGGCGTGGCGGTGAATATCCGCAACCGGTCCTATACCATCGCCGCCGACGTCGAGATACCGGATGGCGGTGCAGAAGGAGTCCTCTTCACCATGGGGAGCAGGTTCGGGGGCCATACCTTCTATATCAAGGATAACCGGCCCCGGTATGTCTACAACTTCGTCGGTGCCGAGCAGGTGATCGCCCCGGACGCCGAGGTCCCTGCCGGCAGGGCCACGCTCTCCGTTGCGTTCACCAAGGAGAGCGAGGAGCCGGAGGGCACCGCACACGGGACGGTCGCGCTCTACATCAACGACCAGAAAGTGGGCGAGGGACGGATCAAGACGCAGCCCGCGTATTTCGATCTCGCGGGCAAAGGGCTTTCCGTCGGACAGAGCCTGGGAGATGCCGTGACCGACGACTATCCCGGCGAGCGGCCGTGGGCGTTCACCGGGACGCTCCATAAGATCATGGTGGACGTCACCGGGGAACCGTACGCTCACCTCGAGAAAGAGGCAGCCGCGATGATGGCCCGGGAGTAACGGGCCTTTCTGTGAGGTGGAGAAGATGAGGGGAAGAAGAGCAGAAGGCGGTCTGCGGCGGCGCGAAGAGGCGGGCGGCGCACACCGGTACAGGATGCGCGAGAAACTCGTCTCCATCGGGGATGACTACTGGATCGAGGACGCGGCGGGAGAGCGGGCGTTCAAGGTGGACGGGAAAGCGCTCCGTGTCAGGAACACCCTGATCATCCAGAGCAGGGAGGGCCAGGACCTCTACAGGATCCAGGAGAGGATGCTCCGCATCAAGGATACCATGGAGATCGAGCGGGGCGGCGGCGGGACAGCGGCGACGATCAAGAAGGCCCTGATCACGCCGCTCCGGGACCGGTGGACGGTGAGTATCCCGGGAGGGGAGGACTGGGACGTGCAGGGCAACATCCTCGACCACGAGTATCATATCGAGGCCGGGCGGCGGGAGCGAGTTGCCGAGGTCTCGAAGAAGTGGTTCCGGGTCCGGGACACCTACGGCGTGGACGTGGAGCCGGGACACGACGACGCGCTCATCCTCGCCGTGACGGCGGCGATCGACCAGATGTCGCACGATTAGGCCACTATGGAGGGAGGGATCGACGCCTCAACGCAGACAGCGTGTAAGGAAGTGTCGGACGGGCACGGGCAGCCTGATGGGGAGGCAGGGCATTGAGATCGGTGCTTGTTCTGGCGTCTGGCATTAGACAACTATACTTTTATACCTTGCAACTCACCGGGCCAGAACCCGGCTCCGGTTTGCAGACGCATCAGACAGAAACGGTCCCGTAAAGAGGCACTCTGCCGATGTACTCGTATTGCAGCCCGGGCATGACTCACGGGGTCCGGGCAGGCAACCCATGCAGATCAGGGGGAAACAGGAAATGGCTGAAATTATGTACGGGCCGATGCAGCTTCTGGTCATCGGATTCGAGAACCTGGACTTCCACGGCCAGATCCGGCAGGCGTTCGGGTCGGCGATGGAAGCGGGTGTCATCAGGCTGATCGACCTCCGGTTCGTGTACAAGGATGCGGACGGAAACGTCGACGCCATGGAGGCCACACAACTCGACGAAGAGGAACGGGAGCGCTTCGGCGCCGGGCCGATGAAGTAGTAGGGTGCGGCCGAGAAGTGCAGGACGAACGCGATGCCGAGGAGGGGTCAGAAGTCGTTGGCCGTGGTTTTGGATCGGGGGGATTGTGTTATCCGTTTTGGACTGCATAGGAATCTAAAGCAGCAAAAAAAAAAAGAGTTCGGTCAGAAACCATGACCGCTCAAAAACCAAGCCGCTGGAGGGATTCGAACCCTCGGCCTGCTGATTACGAATCAGCCGCTATACCACTAAGCCACAGCGGCAACTGCCTTAGAATATTGTACGTCCGGAATTAAAAAGGTATCACCTGCCGGGGTTCCGCCGACCCGGTCCCGTTCAGGAGTACCCCCGGATGGTGACGTTGCTCTCCTGCTGCGCTGTGGCCTCCGGGGCGGTTATCTTGCCGAACTTCTGCTCGTAGTCGGCGACGCTTTTCGCGAGCACCTCGACCAGGTTCTTCGCGTGCCGGGGGCTGACCGAGACGATTGCCTTCCCCCGCGCCTGGTTCATGCCGGGGATCTCGTGCAGGAAGAGGAACGTGAACTCGTCCTCCTTATAGGCGATCTGGATGCGGTTGGAGTAGACCGGGTCGAGATTGCCGGGGATGTTGACCGATATCTCGCGGTTTGCCATACCCATCTTCTGTGACTCGCTCCGGCATAAGGGTTGGTCTTGGTCGACCGAGCGTCGGTGCGGAGCGTATTGCGCTAAATAGCGGGAGGACATACCTCCCACCATACGGGAACTCGCTATCCATGACCGACTATATCCCGGTATCCGGCGTCGTCGCCTGCCACATCTGCCCCCGCCGCTACTACTTCGAGCGCTCGGAGGAGCACCCGGAGTCGCCGCGCTACACCGTCTGCAAACAGGTCTCGACGCACCTCGGCGAACTCCTCGAGGCGGAGGAGATCTGGCGGGAAGTCCTCTGCGTCCTCCCCGAAGCAACGGAAGACGTCCGGGAACTCTTCGACGAATGCATCGCCGCATGCAGTGAGACCGCCTGGCAGCGGCCCGTCCAGGTCGACCTCGGCGTCGAGTCCGACACCCTCGGCATCCGGGGAAGGGTCGATAAGGTCTTCGAGGACGGCACGTTCGCCGTCACCCGGTCGAGCACCGCCCCAAAGGCCGGGGCCTACGGCACCGACCGGCTCCGGATCGCCTGCTACGTCGCCTGCCTCACCGAGACCCTGGGGCGCCCCGTCGCCGGCGGCTACGTCGAGTACGTCGCAAGCGGCGCCTGCCGCTACGTCGAACCCCAGCCCCGGGACAGGAGGGAGATGATCAAGGCAATCCGGGCGGCAAAACGGGTGGTCGCGGGCGAACTCCCGCCCCGGCCCCTCAGGGCGCCCTGCGAGGGGTGCCCGCACCATGAGCGGTGCACCGCCGGGCCGCGGCGGCTCTCCGACCTCTTCTAGACGGTCTCAAGCAGCGTCTTAGAGACGATGTACTCGCCCCTCGCCTCCCGGGTCGTCCCGACGATCAGCCACCGCTCGTCGCCGTGCTCCTCCACGACGCCCTTCGCCTCGATGACCTCCCCCGCGAGCGCCTGGCCCGAGTAGGTGTGGGTGAAGGAGAGGACCCGCGATATATCGTCGTGGTCCACCGCGTAGACCGCCGGGCTGTCGAAGGAGAGCGACGCATCGGTCACCGTCGCCTCGATCGTCGCCCGGCCGAGAACCCTCCCTTTCCCGGCGGGGACCGCGTCCAGGTTCTCGTAGGCGCGGGTATAGAGGAGGTCAAAGTAGGTCCCCTCGAACTCGCCCCGGTTCCACTTCCGCTGCTCGTGCAGGACGAAGGCGTCGAACGATATCTCCGGAACCCGTTTGTCGTAGACTTTTTGCCACATCGCGGTGCTCATCGCGGGGATTACCCCCCTCCCCACGAGGTCACGGAGCCGGCGTTGCGCGAGGAACCAGGTCTCGCCGTAGACCACCAGGTCGATATCCGATGCCTCGTTCTCGAGGCCACAGAGGAGTGAGCCCGTGCACCCGAACGAGCCCGCAGGGAGAGAGAGGTGGGAGAGGAGCCTTGCCACCCGCTCATTCCGGGCCGCCACACCGGCGATCCCCTCCTCGGGCTTGTAGACCCGGGCCACGTCACAGTAGGGCACCCGGTGAACACCGTCCAGGTACTCCGGCCTGTACGCCCGAACCCAGTCGAAAGACTCGGCAAAATCGTATTTATGGTACCGGCGGCCGGCGAGGTTCGTTCGCTCTCCGTCCGTGTCGGGGACGTAGCGGAGGATGCACCCGATCCGCTCGGCGTTGTCGTAGTTCGAGACCGCGTAGAGGCACCCCTCGCGGTCTTCGATGAAGTCACGGAGTCGTATGGCGTTCATGGTTACAGGGTCTCCAGGAACGCTTCAACCGCCTCCCATTCCGCGCCCTTGCGCAAGATGCGCCGGCCGGGGAGATCCACCACCGTGCTCGGTGTCCCCGGGAGTTCTCCGCCGTCGACCAGGTAGTCGTGGGGGACGGAGACCTCGTCGGGACGGGTCGGCGGGATGTCGTCAGAGATGTTTGCGCTGGTGGACGTGATCGGCGCATCGAGCCGCGAGATGATGGCAAGAGCGATCTCGTGGTCGGGCCACCGTATGCCGATCAGACCGGTTCCGCCCGTCAGCACCGCCGGCAGGCAGGACTTCACCGGGAGGAGCACCGTCACCGGGCCGGGCAGGAACCGTTCAATGAACGCCCGGGCAGCATCGTCCACCACCGCGACAGCGGCAAGCATCTCCATATCCGAGACCGCGACCGATATCGGTTTACCCACCGGTCGGTTCTTGGCCTCGTACACCCGCATCACCGCGTCCTCCGAGAGGGCGTCCGCCCCAAGGCCGTAGACCGTCTCGGTGGGGTAGACAACAAGCCCGTCGCGCGAAAGCACCCGGACAGCCATATCAATTGTATCCATCAGAACTCACGTCCCCGCACGCGGTTGATATCGAAGACGGCCTTGCCGCTGACGTGCATCACGGCAAAGACCCCGGCCTGGATGGGATCGGTCACGATCAGGTCGGCGTGCGAAGGAACACTCCCGGCCATCTTGAGGACTATCACCGGGATGTTCGCCGCCCTGACCCGTTCCACCGCCCGCGAGACCTCGCCGCCCATCAACGACCCGGCAAGCACCAGGATCGATGCCCGGGGGAGCCGCGCCACCGCGTCAACGGCGAGTGCCAGGTTCTGCTCCCCGACGAGCGGGATCGTGTCCACCGATATCCGCTCGCCACGGATGTTGTGCCGGTCCGCCTCGTTTACGGCGCCCATCGCCACCTGCGCCACCTGCGCGCCGCCGCCGATGATGATCACCCTCGACCCGAATATCCGGGAGAACGGCGGGTAGATGGTGACGTCGACAACGGACGGTACCCGTGCCAGGTCGGCGATGAGTTCGCCATGATTCCCGCACTCCTCAAACTCAAAGTAGAGGTAGGCCTTCCCGGTGTTCGGGCCGGAGGCGATGATCGACTGCTGGATCATCTGGATGTTCGCCAGGTAATCCGCCATCACCGTGGCCACGTCGCGCAGCACGCCGGCCCGATTCTCGGTGATGATCGAGAGGGCATACATTTCGGTATCGGTGGTCATGACCCTCCCCGGCAGGAGATCGAAACGTCCTCCGATCGTTTCACAAACAGGGCATTTTTCGTCATATCCGCGTTAAAGGATAGATTTTGGTCTCATAAGGGTTATAGGTTTTCGGTGTCCCGGGTGTCCGCTCCCTCCCTCGCCGCAAGAGCTGCGGCGAGGAGGCCGAGGGGAATATTGAGGAAGTAGAGGATCAGCCGCCAGAGAACGACGAAGAGGCCGAGAAGGTAGGTGGGCACGATCCTGCTGTACAGTGTGGCGGCGCTGAGCTCCGCGATCCCTGCCGCGCCGGGGATGAGCGGAACGGCCGCGATCATCTGGAGGATGCCCTGGAAGAGGAACGACTCGGGAAAAGACGGCGGGAGATCGAGAGCGACAAGCAGCGCCGACGCCGTGGAGAAGAGGAAGGCCCAGTCGAGGACGCTTACCAGGATAGCGCCGCCGAGAGCCCGGGGATCGGCTCTCACAAACCGGGAAGCACTCGCGGCAAAGGTCTCTGTCTCGCGGGAAATCCGCTCTGCGAGCCCCTCCGCGCCGTCTGAGCCTGGACAAAACCGGAGCCAGTGGCGGCTCCGGCCGCACCGGCCGAGCACCCGGACGGCAGCGCCGCCGATAACCCGGTTCGCGAGGGAGGGGCGACGGATCAGGATGACGAGCGCGAGCAGAAGGGCGAGGACGAGGAGGAGGAAGGCCGCCACCGGGTAGAAGACGGTCGCGGCGAGGTAGCCCCAGAGGTGCCGGACGGCAAAAAGGGCTGCGAAGGTGAGGGAGGCGAAGACCACGAGGTCGAGCACCCGTTCCGCGACGACAACGGCAACGGCGTCCCCGACGGCGAGCCCGGCACGCGAGAGACGGTGGATCCGGACGGGTTCGCCGCCCACCTGGCCGGGGGTGAGCGAGCCGGCGAAGAGCGAGAGGCTCTGGGTGATCGCAAGGCTCGATAACGGCACGGTGTAACCGAGGCCGCGGCAGATGACCCCGATCCGCACCACCCGGCAGAGGATCGATCCGGCCCGGAGCGCGAAGGCGAGGAGGAGGGCGGCGACGCCGACCTCCCCGAGGTAGGCCCGGGTTGCCGGGGTGAAGGTCGCCGCGAGCAGCCCCGCGAGGGCCGCGCCGCTGAGGAGGAGCGAGAGCGCGATCCAGAGGCGGCGCCTCATGCTCGCACCTCTCCCCACGGAGCGCCTGTCCCGTTCGGCATCACGGCAGGTAGATGCCGCTCATCACGATAACATCTTCCGCCCGGCGCGGCCGGGGAGGTGTGGGAAAAAGTGGGGAGAATGGCGCCATCAACGGGCGCGGATCTCCCGCGCCACCCTCCGCCCGAGTTCATACGCCCGGGCAATCTCGTCGCCGTCCGGCCGGTAGTTCACCTGGAACCCGCCGTCGATCACCTCAATCCCGGCCGCCTTCAAGGCATCCTCCGCCTGGGCGACCGCGCCGCCCATGCCGCCGTGCGACCCGAACGCGCACCCGATCTTCTTCGCCCCCAACCGGCCGGGTCGAAGCCCGCGGAGGTAACTGAGGAACCCGGCCACCGTGGGGAGGACCTCGTCCTGGAGCGTCGGCGACCCGACGAGGACCGCCTTCGAGTCGAGCACCTCCGTGACAATGTCGCTCCTGTGCGTTCCTTCGTAGCGACCGTCCCGGAGCAGGCAGACCCGGACGTCGGCGCCTTCGGCCATGACACCTTCGGCAACCGCCTTCGCCAGCATCGTGGTCGAGCCGTGCATGGTGTCGTAGACGATCGTGACCTTATCCTTTGCAACGCCCCGGCTCCAGTCGGTGTATGCCCTGAGGACATCGCCGGCGTGCGATCGCCAGATGACACCGTGGCTCGGCGCGATCATCCTGATGTCGATCCCGAGACCTCCGACCTCGTCGAGTTTCTTCAAGACCTTCGGCGCAAGTGGCACGATCAGGTTTGCGTAGAACTTCTGCGCATGGGCCATCGCCGCGTCGTGCCCGATCTCGTCGTCGAACCGGGCGGCGCTCGCGACGTGCTGCCCGAAGGCGTCGTTCGGGAAGAGGATGGCGTCTTCGGCGAGGTAGGTGAACATCGAGTCGGGCCAGTGGAGCATCGGCGCCTCGAGGAAGACGAGCGTCTTCCCGCCGAGGTCGAGGGTGTCGCCGGATTTAACAACCCGGATGTTCCAGCCCGTGGTGTCGTAGTGGCGGGCAAGCCCGGTGCGGGCCCGCTCCGTGCAGTAGATCGGGACACCGGGCATCCGCCGCACGAACGCGGGCAGCGTGCCGGAATGGTCCATCTCGATGTGGTTCACGACGATGTAATCGATCGCGCCCGGGTCGCAGACGGATCCGATACGGCCGAGGACTTCACCCTCGAATCCAGTGTAAGCGCCGTCGATCAGCGCTGTCTTCTCACCCTGGACGAGGTAGGCGTTGTATGTCGTTCCCGGGAGGGTGTAGCCGTGGTACTCCCTCAGGTTCCAGTCGATCGCCCCGACCCAATGGACGCCGGGGGCAAGTTTCGTAGGCATCATGGTTGTTCCTCACAATGTTCGTATTATTACGAACACATCTATGTCGGAACATTCCCTATATCCCTTTTTCGATCTTGATCTGCGGAGCGCCGGATGAGCACCGGGTGGAGAGCAGATCGGGGCCCCGAGATCGATCACCTCCGCCCCGATCAAACATACAGCCGCGTCATGACCTCGGCTGGCCGGGCCGGAAAAGAGGGTGTTGAGAGGCAGTGGCGCCGGCGATAGCCGGCACCCTTATGTCCCTGTGGTCTCGGGGACCTCAGGTTATACTATAGATTATCCGGCCGTTCCGGCGAATGGAATGGAAGTCATATGGTAGTCGCAACGCGCCTCACTCTGTGGCATCAACCTCGATCACGTACGGGTTCGGGAGGTAGCGCCCGGTAACCTCGTAGTTGTTCAGGGTGACCGTGTAGTAGCGGAGGAACTTCTCCTTGACGTCACGCATCACCTGCGGGTTCTCGTCGACCTTCGCGTTCACCCAGAGCGTCCTCTTGTTGCCGTTCGAGGCGATCTCATGGTCTTTGACGACCGGGACACCGGCCTTGAAGAGGTGCTCTGCGTTCA
>NZ_VCYI01000030.1 GCF_030464365.1 Methanoculleus methanifontis
TCGGATCTATCCTGATGGACATCAACGAGGAGTGGGTCACCGGCAGAAGGTATTTGACCATGGAGAAGGAATGATCAGGCAAGGAGACGGGGCTCAGGCAAATTACAGAAGATCTGAGACGTTACCCGCGACCCCGCACAAGCACAACATTCTTTGGGTTTTAGATGGCTGTTCTTATTGCAGGTTGTCCTCTTCCTTTGGGTGAAAGGCATGAGGAGGCACCTGCAATCCATATAGATCTTTCGCTTTTGTGCCCATTTCCTGGTTCGGGAAAGAGTATGCCGGTTCGAAAATTAGAGAAGTACTGAACTACCATTCGCAGGACAATGGCAGATCTAGCCGTTGAATCTATCGAAGATTGATGGACTCTTCTCGACTCATCCCACAACAGGGGATAGGATCGATGAGATCAAGAAGTTATACCAGTATCTCTAGGAGAGAAGCAGAATACCTCATCTTTAGCCCTAGTTAAAATTAGCAAAGTACTGTTCACGAATTCACAAACAATATCATGCTGCGCGAAAGGCAGCATGCCACTGTTGAAATCGACAGAGAGCATCTGAGCCCTGATATCCCAAAAAATGTGTTTATTATGTCCAGTAAATTATGAGTCACATGGGTTCTACCCCATAGCATCAGCTCTTCGGGATGTCTCTTCTCCATCTATCTCTATGACTGTGACACGATTGTCGCCCAGCATTCCCTTCGTCAATTTAACCTTCCCATCTGTCTCTTTTATCGTGATATGACCGTTTGCTCGCACAATCTCTCCATCCTCAAACAGATTTCCATCCGTGGACGGACTAAGGGGTCCAGGGATCTCAAGTACCAAATAGAAATTGCGGTCAATAAGCTCGGCATTAACAATGTGCCCATCAACGGAAGCGATTCTTCCGTAACTAGACTCGTTAGCTGGAACTGTATATAGTATTGTATTAATATCGCTTAATTTATCCGCATATGCACCTGAGAAACTAAATGGATCCTTAAAATTACCGGTCTCTATCGAATAATTACCAAATTTATCTGTTTTATATTTATAGGTGTAATTACCGCCTCCGGTCAATCTGACCTTTGATTCAGGATCGTATGTAGTTACATAGATCTGATAAAGTTTTCCACCATCACTTGGAAGATTGATTATTAAATTTTCAGTTTTTAGTTTGTAAGTGTAGTAGCCTTCCCAGAAAATCCCCTTCCCTTCCTTTTTTGAAATCTCTCCTGTAAGAGAGAAATCCTCATCATAAACAAATTTCTCTTCACCAAACCAGCCACCGTTCCCAGAGTCAGTGCAACCTGTAACGGCAATAAATATTATTGTAAGCACAGTTAGAGATACAACCCATACCTTTTTTCCAAGCATTAGATCACCCCTTTTGGTATATAAGACCGTTAAATTATAGTCAATATATATGTTTTTATATTGATTCCTGGCACTATTGAGGGCATCCTCAACTAATTTAGGTTCGAAAGAGATCTATGGCAGATCTGAGCGATGACATTTGAGTGCGACCCAGGGTGAGCATATTCGTGGAGTTGTAGATTGTACGCGCTGGTCTGAGGGGCACATCTCAAAAATTCCCTGCTTAGAAATCTACCTTACCTAAAACACCTATATCGGCTCTGTTGAATTCCTTCCAGACAACGACAATCACGACTGTTTGTACTGCCTTCGTTAGGTTATGGAGGATCACTTTGATCTTGATCTCTTTGACCTGGTACCAGTATTTTCGTGCCTTTAGTT
>NZ_VCYI01000004.1 GCF_030464365.1 Methanoculleus methanifontis
ATCTCTTCGTGGATGCTTCCTACTACAAAATCCGGGACGGAGCACGGTACGTCACCAAGGCGGTCCTGGTGGTCGCCGGAGTGCGCGAGGATGGTTACCGGGAGATCTTGGGCGCGAGAGTCACCGATTGTGAGAATGAAGAATTCTGGTCAGGAATGTTCGAGGAGCTCAACGAACGGGGACTCACCGGGGTTCAACTGGTCGTCTCGGATGGGCATACCGGCATCCAGAAGGCGGCTGAAGCCGCCTTCCTCGGTGCATCCTGGCAGATGTGTCAGGTTCATTGTACCCGAGCCGTCTTGAGGAATATTCCTCGGAAACATCAGAAGGAGGTTGTAGAGGGGCTGAAGGAGGCCTATGGAAGTGAACAAAGGCTTCAAGATCTCGCCGATGACCTGAATGCCAGGGGGTACCGGAAAGCAGCCAATACCATCGAACGGTTCCTCCCGGGGTTGATGAGTTACACGGCATTCCCAAAACAGCACGGGAAACGGATCCGAACCACAAACCTGATGGAACGGGTCAATAAGGAGCTAAAACGAAGGACCAAGGTCGTAGGAGCGTTCCCAAATGAGGAAGCCCTTCTCCGGCTGGTCGGATCTATCCTGATGGACATCAACGAGGAGTGGGTCACCGGCAGAAGGTATTTGACCATGGAGAAGGAATGATCAGGCAAGGAGACGGGGCTCAGGCAAATTACAGAAGATCTGAGACGTTACCAATAAAGCCCTTCCGCTTCGAAAGGAATGCAGAATTAAGACGATTTCGCCAAGGCTAAGGAGGTCCAAATCTTGGAAAATGTGGGGCGAGCTTTGTTTGAGAGGAGACATTCCCGGACAATCTCCCATAACAAAATCTGACTTCTCCGGTTAAATAATAATATCGTGCCAAAATAGAATTTGCGGAATGCAAGGGACACGATTCCAACCCACGGACCCCTGCGGGAGCGGATCGTAACCAGGCCCTCTCGGCAAGCAAAACACCTGCGAATGTGCTTCCGAAAACATCAGTCACTCTCCGGCGCCGTTGCAACCGTGAACCGGAACGCCGCCCCTTCCTCCGGCCGGCCCGGCACCCGATCGTCGACCCAGACCATTCCACCGTAGCGCTCGACCAGGATCCGCACGAGGTACAGCCCGAGCCCTTCGCCGACGCCCCGGCGTTTCTGCTCGTATCGGTGAAAGATCTCCTGCTTTTCTGTGTCAGGGACACCCGGCCCGGTATCCTCGACAGAGACCAGCACCCTGCCGTCCAGTTCTTCCACCCGGATGACGATCTCGACATCCGGACCGCCGTGCTTGACGGCATTGCCGACGAGATTATCCATGACCACCGGGAACAGATCGTCGCCCCATACCCGGGAACTCGCTCCGTCGTAGAGAATGGTGCTGCTCGGGGAGCTCCGGATCACTCCCCTGATCGCCGCATCCAGACCCACCGGCCGGAGTTCGGAGGTCGTCCGATGAATCCGGCGGATGGTGGAGACGGTCCTCAGGATCTCGATGCTCTTCTGGACGCTACGCTGGAGTTTTTTCACGTATCCGATCTCTTCCTCCTTCCCCTGCAATGCCTCAATCAGAATGTCGGCATAGAGATTCGAGACATTCTCGGTGTTGCCGATGTCGTGGGTCAGGATGTCGAGATACAGGTTCGCCTCCCGGTTTGCTATCTTCAGGTCGCGGTGGAGCCTGGCGAGCTCGGCGGTATGCCGCTTGAGCGCCTCTTCCTCCCTCTTGCGCTCGGTGATATCCTGGTTTATTCCAAGTTGACGAACAGCCTTTCGTTCCGGTCCCTCGCCCTCGAAGTACATCTTCCCTGCCGTCCGGTTCCACACCATACCGCCATCCGGGCGGATAATGCGAAACTCGGTCTCGTAGGTACCGTCTGTGGCCGGATCGAAGGCCCGGGCAAGCACAGCCTCAACCCGCGCCCGATCGTCGGGATGAATTAACCCGATGAACCCTTCGTATCCAGGCCCCCCCCTTCCGGAGACGCCAAATATCCGTTTCGATTGTTCGTCCCAGTTGGCCTTCCGGGTCCTGAGGTCGAAGTCGAACGTCCCGAATTGGGCGGCTTCGAGCGCGAGAGACAGACGTTCCTCACTCTCGCGCAATATCTCGGCCGCACGCGTTCGTTCCATGAGCGAAGCGGTGTGCGATGCCGCCAGATCGATCAACCGCAGATCATGCTCCGTGAAGTGATGCGGCTGACGGAAGTGCGTTGAGATCATGCCGAAGAGTTCACCGTTGGCGAGCAGCGGCGTACTTTGAGCCGCCCGGTAGCCGAGTTTGGCAGCGGGCGTGCGATGGGCGGCCGCAGCAGGATCGCTCAGAGTGTCCTCAACGATAATGCGTTGCCGCGTCTTCAGCGCACGGCCGCATGTCGAGGGGTAATCCGGAGCGATGACTGCCGGCAGGGACGCGATCGCGGCCTCATCGAGGGCTCGGGTCGCCATAAATTTCAAACCGCCGGTAACAGGGTCGTAGACCTGAAGGGTTCCCATCTCCGCGCCGACCAGATCGATCAGCTCATCCAGCGCTTCCTGCGCCACGGTTTCGATATCCGACATCGCGAGCAGACGGGTGCTGAAGGTGTGGAGTTTGGTCAGCGTTTCTACCTCGAGCGCCAGTTGCCCTTCGCTGCGATGCAATGCATCCTCGGCTTGCTTTTGCCCGGTGATCTCCCGGGCGACTATATTGATAGCCACGACTTCCCCCCGGTCATTCTTGAGCGGCGACCAGGTCTCTTTCCAGTACCGCACCGCACCGGGCCGTGCCGGGGTCTCCCCCTGAATCTCCGTATTGAGCACGGCTTCACCCGTCTTTACAACCTTTCGCGTGAGTTCCTCTGCCGCATCCGCAAGGTCCGGCAAGATCTCCCGGACTCTCTTACCGATGTGCTCTCCGATGGAATATCCATTCATCTCCGCAAAAATTCTGTTGATACGAAGGTACCGGGTATCAGTGTCAATAAGGCATAGTCCGATTGGGGCCAATGCGTAGATCAGATCGAGCTCCTGCTTGCCATTCAGAAATGCCTCGTTTTCAACGCGTTTCAGCCTCTCATTTTCACGCCGAAGCGCATCGATTTCTGTTTGGAACTCCTGCAACCGCTCTCGAACACACTGTTCGACCTCTCCGGAGATTTCCGGCGCCGTTTTGCCCAGTCCGGCGGGATAGGAACATTCGGGTATGTTTTCTGAGGGAGACGGCATCTGAATCAGAGGTTCCTTTTAAATGATAAGAGGGTATTTTCCCCGGGAGATAATAACAATAGCCTTTACAGTAGCGACTTTGCCGATCAGAATCATTTTATGACCACCGGGAGTTTTCCCGGATTGTAATGCGAGGAACCCGGCATAAAGGGCATAGTTGCATGAATCGTCTTAGACGCATACCGACGATCGTAACGTGCGAGCATCAGGGTTCCGTCACCACACGCCCGATCTGCTCCGCGCGCCTGCGGGAGGCGGGGGCGTAAGAGATCTCAAGGGCAACCGTGCCCCCGGGCGATAAAACCCGCGTATTTGCAGAAGAAGCGCTCAATTGCAAAAAGGGCACTAATTATTCAAGAATAACCATGACAACATGCGAGGGGTGGGATTCGAACCCACGGACCCCTTCGGGACCGGATCTTAAGTCCGGCGCCGTTGGCCGGGCTTGGCTACCCTCGCTCGAAGAGAACCAGTACCTATTGTCGACCGCAGGTATTAAGTCCGACGCCCGGGGGAGCCTTCGAAAAAAACCGAGTCCGGCAACCCCTTCCCGCCGCAACCCCCGGATGTTCGGCCGCCTACCCCGCACGTGTCCTGATAAGCCCGATCCCGAGTACCAGGAGCCCCACGGCGAGGAGCACCGCTCCGGCATACACGAGGTAGATCAACGCGTTCGGCTCCGTCGCCCCCGGATCGAGGACGGAGAGGAAGAAGCCAAGCGGCAGCAGGATCGCGGAGAACGGGATCGCCTCCCGCGCGACCCGTTTCCACCCGTCCGAAAGGTTCGCCTCGTCAACGTACCGGAGCGCCACGAGCGCGAGCACGAGGACGACGCCCGCGTGCCCGTGCCCGGCCCGCCAGAGGGCCTCCCGCAGGGGGTTTTCCATATAGGCGGGATCGCTCGTCAGCAGCGAGAGGATGCTGACGCCGCCGTATATGACGGCCGGCAGGACGACCAGGAGCATGCCGGCCGTTCGACGTGACTCTGGTTCCATGGCAACCCTTCACGAACGCTGCACTATTTCAAGGCAGCTGCCGGAACTCCCCGGCCAGCGTCTGTCCTGCATCGGCCGCCCGGGTTTGCACGCAGGTGTCAAAAGGTATTTGAGGCCGGGGCCGAACCTGCGCACGATATCGTTATGCGTTCAGAGATATCCCGAAATAACAGAGGGCAGAATGGAAACAGATCGTAAATCGCAGAATAGCGGCGCGGACAGTCCCGAAGTCCCCTACTGGCACGTCTGGACCGACGAGAACGGCGTGAGCCGGCAGGACCGCTGCCGGATGAGCGACTTCGAATTCGCAAGCGTATCGAGCGGTGCCGCGTCGTCGTCGTCCTGCCCGCGGGCTGGGTGGGCGAGTGGCGCGAGTTCCCGGAGCCGCAGTGGATCGTGCCGCTCTCGGGCCGCTGGTTCGTCGAGACCATGGACGGCACCCGCGTGGAGATGGAGGCAGGCGACCTCTCGTTCGGGAACGACCAGAACACCCAGCCCGACGAGCGGGGGCAGAGGGGCCACCGTTCGGGGACGGTGGGTGACGAGCCCGCGGTGCTGATGCTCGTCCAGGTGGAGCGCGGGCCCGACCCCGGCCGGCCGTGCCTGGAGGGATAGCAAGACCTGATCGTGGAGGCATAGACCCAACTCCTGAACTCCGCGGCTCGAAGCCTACGGCTTCTCAAACTCCTTCCCCAAAGGGAAGTCGTTCTTCGCGTAAGTTAGTAGGTGCAGATAGCAATATAATCTCACGCGAAGCCGCGAAGGACGCGAAGATCGGCTTATCCGAGAGGGGACCGCCCTTCGCGGCTTCGCGCTCTTCGCGTGAGATGACGATTTATGAGCGATGGTACGGCCTCATGCGAAGTGCGACGGACGGAACGTCCGGGGCATGAGCACCGTTAAGTACGAAGACACGAAGGGAATGCGAATCCGGGGAGAAACCGATGACCAGAACACTCCTTGCGGCGCTCTCGCTCGCGGTTGCAGGCGCCTGCTTCTTCGCGTACCCTGCGATCCGGCCGTACACCGATGAAGCGTCCCTCGCCGGCGCCGGGGCATTCGCCTCCCCCGCATGGCTCCTCTCACACACGCTCGCCATGGTCGGGTTCATCCTGCTCGTGCTCGGGCTGCTCGGCCTCTATGGCCGTCTCCACGAAACTAAGGCCGAACCCCGGGCCATCGCGGCGCTCGTCCTGACCTGGGCCGGCGTCGGGCTGACCCTCCCCTATTACGGGGCCGAGACGTTCGCGCTCGCCGCCGTGGGCCGGGAGGCGATCGAGCAGAACAGCGTCGATCTCCTCCTCACGCTCACAGACGCGATCCGGTTCGGGGAAGGCGTCTGGCTCTTCGGTGCGGGCCTTCTCGCTCTTGCGGCCGGGGCCATCCTCTTCGCAGCCGCGATCTGGCGCTCGGGCATCCTCGCCCGGTGGAGCGGCATCCCTCTCGCGCTCGGCTTCGCGCTCTTCCTCCCGCAGTTCTTCACCCCACCGGCCGTCCGGATCGCCCACGGCCTGCTCGTCATGGTCGGGTGCTGGCTCGTGGCGTGGAGCATGATAAAACGCCGGTAGCCGCCCTCACGCCAGCCTCCTTACCACCCTCGCCAGCCGGTGCATCCCCTCCGTAATCTCCTCCTCGCCCGCCGCCGAGAAGTTCAGCCGGATCGTGTCCTCCCCGCCGCCGCCGACGTAGAACGGCACCCCGGGAAGGACCGCAACACCCTCTTTGACGGCCTCACGGAAGACCTCCATCGACGAGACGCCGTCCGGCAGGGCCGCGGTCATGAACATCCCGCCCTCGGGGCTGGTGTGGGTCGTGCCCGGCGGCATCAGGTCATCGAGGAGGTCGCACATCAGCCGGCAGTGCCTGCCGTAGACCGCCGAGACCCGGGCGACGTGGGCGTCGAGATCATGGGTCGAGAGGTAGCGGTGGAGGATCACCTGGCAGAGGAAGTTCGAGTGCAGGTCGGCCGCCTGCTTCGCGACGTTGAACTGCCGGAGAACCGGCGCCGGCGCGTATATCCAGCCGATCCGCATCCCGGGTGCGACGATCTTCGAAAACGACCCCGAGATCACCGTCTGCTCCGGGAGGTGGCGCTTCACCGGCGGCCGCGGCTTCCCGTCGAAGAAGAGTTCCCCGAAAGCGTCGTCCTCGTAGAAGACCGTATCCGCCCCCTCGAGGACCTCCGCGACGGCCCGCCGCTTCCCTTCCGAGTAGGTTCTTCCCGAGGGGTTCTGCGAGTTCGGGATGCCGTAGAAGAACTTCGGTGCGTGACCGCGGATGAGCGACTCGAACGCCGCGAGATCCGGCCCGTCCTCTTCCAGGGGAACCGAATAAAAATCCGGCTCGTAGAGGGAGAAAGCCTCGATCGCGCCGAGGTAGCCCGGTCGCTCCATCCCGACGGCGTCGCCGGGATCGAGGAAGATCTTCGCGACCAGATCCAGGCACTGCTGGGAACCGTTCACGATCTGGATCTCCTCGGGCATCGCCGGGAGGCCGAGCCTTCTCCGGTAACGGTCGGCGATGAACTCACGGAGCGGCAGGTAGCCGTCCGTCGTCGTGTACTGCAGCGCCGTCCGCCCCTCTTCGGAAAAGACCTCGCGGGCCGCCTCCCGGATTCCCTCGACGTCGATGTATGCCGAGCCCGGCAGCCCTCCTGCAAACGATATCACCCCGGGGACTCCCGAGACCCGGAAGAGTTCTTCGAGGAACGACTCCGGAACCCGCCCCATCCGGGAAGAAAACCGGTACTCCATAACCAGTATTGAACGGCCCAAAAGAAAAGATGCCGGGTATCCTACTGCAGCATGATGTAGGCGAAGACCGAGAGCAGGAATGCGAGCACCAGGATCATGAAACTCAGCGGGGCGATGAACGCGAGCATCGCGTTCACGGTGCTCGCGAGCTGCGAGACCCGCTGCGACCCGAAGACCGTGATCCCCTCGCACGAGGCAGTCGCCGCTCCCACACGGGCCCCCGAGAGGTCAGCGAGCGCTTCGTGGACTGCCTGCTCAATGTAGGGGACGAACTCCTCCGCCGGCACCGCGTAGCCGATCGGGTTCTTCCCGCTGATCGTGTTCACCGTATGCGTGTCGGTCGTCATGATCTCCGCCTCATCGACGTGGGCGAGGGCCACCGCCCGCAACTGCTCCCGGACACCCTGCGCCACGTTGTTCCCGTCGATCAGGACGTAGGCCGCCCGCTTCCCCTCGACCTCCGTCACCAGCGCCTGCACCCCGAGCGACCCGAACCCCTGCTCGCGGGTGAACGGAACCCGGACGTGGGAGACGCCGATCGCGAGAGGTTCGAGGGGCAGGTCCCGCGCGACCTGGAATCCCTCGCGTGCGGCGGCGATGTACTCCGTCGCGATCCGCGTCGCCGGGAGAACCGGGGAGCCCACGCTGGTCATGCAGTTGTGGGCGTCCACAAAGGCGACCTCCGAGAGGGAACCACGCCCCTCCGCCATGATAGCCATCCCGATCGAGTAATCGAGATCCTCCGTCCGCTCCGGCGACCGGGTGCTCACCATCAGGAGGGCGTCCCCGAACCGCTGACAGAGGATCGAGACCGAGCCCGATTCGACCCGGACAGGACGGCTCGCGACTGCGGAGAAGGCGAGCCCCTCCCGGGACGCCTCCACGGCGCGGGCGATCTTTTCAATCTCGCTCTCCGAGACCAGGTTGAAGTCGTGGGTGGCGCAGCCGTGGGCGACCAGCGTCTCCTCGGGAAACGCATCGTGGAGTATCCGGGGAAGGTTACCGCCCCCCACGTCCCCCATCGGGCCGGGGTGGACGTTCGGGACGGTGAAGAGGACGTCTTTCCCGGACTCGCGGGAGAAGAAGAGTGAGACCTGGGGAACATAGACCTCCTCGCCGATCTCGCGGAAGAAATCCTCCATGTTCTTCGAGCCGTCGGTCAAATGAGCGATGAAGGTGTTGAGGAAATTGAGCCCGCTGATCTGGAACGCCCGTTTCAGCGGCCGCTCGATAAGCCAGATCAGGAAGACGAAGACCAGCCCGAAGACCGCCTGGAGGAGGAGGGCGTAGGGGACGAATCCGGGAGTGAAGAACCAGGCCCCGACCGCTATGGCGGCTGCGCTCTGGGTGAACGCGGGAAGAGCCATCCGGCTGATCCGGTAGTCGGCCACGGCTACGAGAACCAGTAGCCGGAGACCGAAGGTCAGGCCGAGCGCGATCGCATAGAGCGTGGGAAAGAGCCCACGGCCAAAGAGGAGAACCGGCGAAAGGCTCAGGATCACCGTAAGGACCGTGCAGGCCAGGGCGAGGAGAGCCGACCGGTTCCAGGTGATATGCCGGCCGAAGACCCCCACGAGCGGCACCGTCAGCAGGAAAGCGATCAGTGCCGGAACCGAAAACCCGAGGGTGCCGACCAGGAAGAACTCGGTCCCGGGCCGGTAGGTAGCTATGTCGATGACGAGCCCGAGCACCACGATGATCGCAAGCGACCGCGGCCAGGACGGGGCGGAGAAAATGTACCGGGTGAGCCGCTCGACGCGCACGTCGGGGCCGGACTCCATCAAGCGCCTCCGGAAGATCTCGGGCCGGACCCGCCGGCCAGCACAACGATCCCGGCCATCAGCGCTGTATTTCCCATAATTCAGACAATAATTTCGCCGGGCTCGTCAAAGACCTTCCGATACCGTGCAAGCATCCGCTCCCAGTCGGGGAGGTTTGTCTGGGTGCCTGTCCGCTCGACGACGAAGGATGAGACCACCGCGCCGATACGGCAACAGTCGACCGGGGCGTAGCCCCTCCGAAACGCCGTGAGGAACCCGGCACGGTAGCCGTCGCCGGCACCGGTGGGATCGACAGCCTCGACCGTGACGGCCGGGACGTGGTATTCCTCGCCGTCAATCCAGAGGATGCTCCCCTCCGCCCCCCGGGTTGTAACCGTCATCGGAACCGACGCGACGAGTGCGGTGCTCTCCAGCCCCAGCATATCGCACATCCGGTCCATCTCGTGGTTGTTCGAGAAGAGGATATCGATGTTTGCGAGGATGATCTCGAGCTGATCCGGGGTGTAGCGGAGGAGATCCTGCCCCGGGTCGAAGGAGGCGAACTTGCTCTTCTGGGCCACCCGGACGTTGAAGTCGGGGTCGGCCGTCGCCATATGGACGAAGTCGAGAGCGGGAGCCTCCGCACGGGAGAACCCGGTGGACGCCCCCCACTCAAAGAAAGTCTCCTGGTCGCCGTCGTCGTCCGTGAAGACGTACGCGGTCGCGGTCCGGGCATCCTCCACCTGGGTGAAGTCCTGCACGATCTCAAGACTGTGCAGCCACCGGTCGTAGTCGCTGCCCGGAAAGTCCCCGCCGACCGCAGAAACCAGCCGGCACCGCTCCCCGAGCATCGCAATCCCGGCCGCGATGTTCGCCGCTCCGCCGCCGAAGTAGACCTCGTGACCGGTGATGTAAGTCGAGTTGTGCCGCCCGGGGAGTTTCGGCACCCGGAAGAGATGGTCGATGGCGGTGTGCCCGACGACGGAGATCATAACTCCTGCACTTCCTGGACTTTCAGCGGCACGTCGTGAAGTGCTTTCCCGACGACCGACTTCGCTATCCTGGCCGCATGCTCTTCGGACTCGGCCCGGAAGACCTTCATCTGCAGCACGAGCCCGACGAGGGCGGTGCCGGCGACCACGAGAGCGGTGTTCAACTCCCCCTCGCAGAAGGGGCAGGCGATCATCCCCGCCTCGATCTCCACGAACTTCGCCGAGGGGTTGAGCCGTTTTCCGGCCTCGCTGATCGCGATGCTCACGGCATCGTCCATAGACTTGACGTCTTTAATTATCCACGCTGATTCAAGCGTAACCAAATAATCCGGCATATTCTCTCCGAGAATGTTAGATCCTACCAGGTCTCGCGGTGCAGGTGCTCCTCAATGGGCATCCGTTCCATGGGCTCGAGCGGCGGCCTCCCCCTCCCGACCGCGAGGAGCGCGACGGGACGGATATGTTGCGGGAGACCGAGGAGATCGCGAACCTCGCTCTCCTCGAACGCCCCCGTCCAGCACGAATGCAGGTTCCGGGCGTGGGCGGCGAGCATCATGTAGGTGCAGGCGATCGTGGCGTCCTCAAGCGCGTAGAGGATCCCCCGCTCCCCGTAGTGCGACATCGACCGGACGTAGTTCGCGCAGACCACGAAGACCGCCGGGGCCTCCCGGATGTGCACCTGTTCGAGAGCCGCGGCCGCGAGTTCCAGCCTGACATCGTCGTCAGTGACGACGACGACGTCCCAGGCTTCACGGTTGCCAGCGCTCGGTGCCGTACTCGCGCAGGCGAGGATGTAGTCGATATCCTCCAGATCGAACGGCTCCCCGGAGTATTCCCGGACCGACGACCGTGCTCTCAGGAAACGGAGGAGATCAGAGGAGTTCATGTTCTTTGAGCGTTTCCCATGCGGCCTGGGCTGCGGTCGTGGCGGCGCTGACGGCCCTGCTCATCCGTTCCGACGCGGCGCCCAGGTCCATACTCTCTGTCAGGCTGATCGCCTCGTTGAGGTGATCGATGGCCTTCTTGAATTCAGAGAGTTCCGTATCCCCATACGCAAACTCGAGTTCCGAACGGATCGACTCCAGCACCATCACAAGCATCCGTTTTCCGCCGGGCTTCTCCTGGAGCGGAAACTGGATCAGGGCTGTCGTCAGCTGCGACCCCACAATCAGTTCGGACTTCGCCCGTTCGGCAAACTGATATGTCCTGATGGCGGTTTTGAGATCCATACCACATACTGGAACTCTCAAGTATAAAAAGTATTGAAGGAGAAGAGGGGGATGGCTTATCTCGATTTCTGCTTGGTTCCGAGAGCCGAAACCTTCGCGCGGCGTATGCCCCGGCGCACCCGCACATCGACCACCGAGCCTCTTCCTCCCCGGCCCCGGCCGCCGCGCCCGCCACGTCCGCCGCGGCGCTGATCCTGTCCTTCCCTGCTTTCCCGCTTCTTGATAGCCGCTGCAGGCTTGAACCGCTGGTTCGGGCCGGGTTTCTTCACTTCGCCTTCACGTGCAGGGACGAGCCGAATCTGCCCCTTAACGCCCTTGACCTGGGCCCACTGAACACTTCCTGTCTTTCCCATGATAAACTCCTTTATATTTATGCACCGATCCGATGATAAAAGTAACCCGGCCGGGACGGGCCCGGGCCGGGGATCAGGAGAGTAACCGCTGGAGCTCGCGTCGGAGGGTCTCGCTGATGACCTTCCCATCGACGCTCCCGCGGAGTTCCTGCATGACGACGCCCATCAGGGGGCCGAGCGCGCCCATACCTTTCTCCCGGGCGAACGCCTCGCGCTCGGTAACGATGCGGCGCACGATCTCCTCCACGTCTGCCTGCGAGACGGCGGGCCCCATCTTCTCGATGGCCGCGTCCACCCGTTCTCCGGGCGCTCCGGCGTCTCCGGCGGTCCGCGCGAGTTCGGTGAGGAGATCGGGAATCGCCTCCTTTGCCGCCCGGCCGCCCTCAACCGCCGAGAGAAGGGCAAGGATCTCCTCCTCGCTCACCCGGGCGACCTCGACACCGTCGCGGGCGAGCTCCCGGCAGGTGGCAAGCAACGTCCGTGCAGCAAGGGTGGGGCGGACACCGGCGGCGACCGCCTCCTCGAAGAGCGGCAACCGCTCGGAGAACGCCACCTGCCGCGCCAGCCCTTCGTCGAGCCCAAACTCCCGGACAAACCGCGCCACCCGGTCGGTGAGGAGTTCGGGAATCTCGACACTCTCCCAGAGTTTCTCGTCGATCGTGATCGCAAAGACGTCGGTCTCGGGGTACATCCGGGCGGCTCCCGGGAGCGGACGCATGTAGGCCGTGCTCCCTTCTTCGAGCATCTTCCGGGTCTCCTCAGGAACGCCCGAGAGGGCCATCTCCGCGCGGATCATCACCTGCTCGGCGGCACACCCGGCACGTTCTCTCCCTGCCGCGACGATGACGACGCAGTCCCCCTCCACGGCGCCGACGAACTCGCGCAGGCGAGCCACCTCTTCTGCCGTGACGCCGTAGGCAGGGAGTTCGTCGGTGTGGAAGATCCCGCCGACGCCGCACTTCTTCGCGTAGTCCGACATCTCGCTCCCGAGACGCCTTCCGGGCTGGATCTCCCGGCCGACGAGGCCCGCGAACCCGCAGAGCCGGACGGCGAGGACGGCCTTCGCCTTCTTCAGGATCGAGGACTTCGTTTCGGCAAAGAGGGCGGTGACGTCGATGACGGTGTGGTCGACCCGGGCGCCCCTCTCACGGAGGGTGTCACGGATCGCGAGGAGGTTCGTCTGCCGCTCGACCTCGCGGCGCACCACCTCGGCGATCAGGTCGAGGTCCTGGACGCCCTTGATCTCCACCCGGGCGCCGTCGGCGATGGAGACGTTGATGTCCTGGCGGATCGTCCCGAGCCCGCGCTTCACCCGGCCGGTGGAGCGGAGCACCATCCCAATATGCGCCGCGACCTCCTGGACGGCCTCGGGGGTGTGCATGCAGGGGGCGGTGGTGATCTCGACAAGCGGGATCCCCAAGCGGTCGAGAGAGAAGGTTTCGTCTTCCACCCGCTGCGCCGCCTCCTCCTCCAGGCAGATCGTCTCGACCTGGCAGCCGCCGGGAAGGGCGCCGGAGAGCGCGACGAGCGCCGTCCGCTGGAACCCGCTGGTGTTCGAACCGTCGATGACGAGTTTCCGCATCGTATGCACCCGCTCGACCGGGGTCATCTCGAGCATCTTTGCTATCGTGAGGCAGACCTCAAGGGCCTCGGGGTTCATCGGGGCCGGGGGCTCCTCGTCGTGCTCCACCAGGCAGACCGTGTCGTAGGTGTAGTAGCGGAACTTCCGGACGAGTTTCATCTCCTCGCGTGCCGCACGGTCGATCTCGCCAAGCTCGCTCTCCGTCGCACGGAGGTAGCGGTGAAAATCCCCGGTTCGCTCGGAGGCATCCCTGAGGGTGGTCGGGCACCGGCAGAAAAGCTTCTCGGCGGTGTCGAGCTGCTGGTGAATCTCGATACCGGCCTTGAGGCCGAGTTTCTCGTAATCCATCATATCGACCTCCGCCGGATCTCGCCAGCAAGATCGGTCTGCATCAGCACCCTTGCCCGTTCGGGGTCCGGCTCGTTCCCGAGCACCCACATCAATTTGACGAGCGCCGCCTCGGGAAGCATATCCTCGCCCTCGATGACGCCGGCGGACAGCAGGTCCCTTCCCGTGTTGTAGACCCGGTCGCAGACCCGGCCGTGCAGGCACTGCGATGTCATGACAACGGTCGTCCCATCCTCGATCATCTCCCTGAGCCGCGGGATCCACTCAGTCGCCACGTGTCCGAGCCCCGTCCCCGATATGACCAGGCCGGCGTAGCCCTCGAAGGCGTCGAGGACCGCGGGAGGCATCCCGGGGTAGAAGTGGAGGAGGGCGCACCGTTCCTCGAGCGCATCATGGAGTTCCGGCTCTTCGGTTCCCCGCCGGACCGCCTCGTCCGAGAGGGTGACGGAGAGCGATGGGTAGTCGACGTAGCCGAGCGGCTCCATCCCCATGCTCTGGAAGGCGTCGCGCCGGGAGGTGTGCATTTTGCGGACTCTCGTCGCCCGGTGGACGGCGCAACGGTCGTCGTTCGTCGTCGCGTGCATCACCACCGCCACCTCGCCGAGATCGCCGGCGGCGACGGCGGCGCTGCAGAGGGCATTCATGGCGTTGTCGGAACTCGGGCGGTCGGCGGACCGCTGCGACCCGACGAAGACGACCGGCACCGGGGTCTTGAGCATGAACCTGACCGCCGCGGCCGAGTAGGCCATCGTGTCGGTGCCGTGAGTGACGATCACCCCGGCGACGCCAGCCCGGATCTCGTCATAGACCGCCCGGGCGAGCTCCCGCCAGAGCGCCGGCTGCATGTTCTCCGAGAGGATGCTTGCAATCTGGCAGTCGCGGTAGCGGGCGATATCCCCGAGTTCCGGGATCGCCCGCAGGATATCGCTCACCGAGAACTGGCTCATCACCGCACCAGTCCGGTAGTCCACCCTGCTCGCGATCGTCCCGCCGGTGGAGATGACGGCGAGGTCGGGGAGATCGGGGTTCTGGACGACGACCCCCGCGCCTGCCGCCGGCTGTGAGGCCGGGCGCTCGACGAACTCGATCTTCTCAAGCGACGTCCCGATATTGTAGCCGCTCTCCAGTTTGATGACGGCCATTCCGTCCCGTTCGGCGATGTAAGTGCCGGTGAGCGCGGTTCCGCCGTTTGCGTACCGCACCAGGTCACCGGTCTGAAGACTCTCCATTATGCTGCAAACCTCCGTGCTTCAAGGATAAGGTGTTCGAATGCGTTCGTTAGTGCTGAATCCGTCTCCTCCGCCCAAGCTGCATCGCGGGAGAGGCGTTCTTTCTCTTCCGAGATCTGCGCCGCGACCACCGCGGGCGCCGGGCCGCCGACGATCCCGCGCACGGCAACAGCGTGGCGGGGATCAAGGACGGCGTCGATCTTCTCCTGGGTTATCCCCAGGTCCACGACCGAGAGGTCGGCCGCTTCGCGAGCGGCGGCCTCGAGTGTCGCGAGGTCGAGCGATCCGTGCCTGACCGCCCGCCCGACGATCCGGTGGGCGGTGCGGAAGGGGAGCCCGTACTCCCGGACGAGGACGTCGGCGAGTTCCGTCGCGGTTGAGAAACCTCTCCCCGCCTCGGCGGCCATCCGCTCTGTATCGAATGCTGCAGAGTCGAGCATTCCGGCGAGAAGCGGGATGCTCTGCCGGGCGGCTTCGACGCCGCGCCAGAGGTGCGGGGTCAGTTCCTGGAGGTCGCGGTTGTAGCTCATAGGGAGGCCCTTCGTGATCGTGATCGCCGCTGCAAGCGAGCCTGCGGCCGACCCGGCCTTTGCCCGCATGATCTCCGCCACGTCCGGGTTTTTCTTCTGGGGCATGATCGAGGAGGAGGAGCAGTAGGCGTCGTCGAGCCGGACGAACCCGACGAACGCGGTGCTCCAGAGGACGAGTTCCTCGCAGAGCCGGCTCACCGACGTCATGCAGATGGAGGCATCGGCAAGCACCTCGATTGCGAAGTCCCGTGCTGCGACCGCGTCCATGCTGTTTGGTGCCGGGCGGGCGAACCCGAGGAGCCGGGTGGTGTAAGCGCGGTCAAGGGGGAACCCTGTCGAGGCGAACGCCGCCGAACCGAGCGGCGAGGCATCCACCCGGGCATACGCCTCACGCAGCCGGGCCGTATCGCGGGAGAAGGCCTGCTCGTAGGCGAGGAGGTAGTGAGCCAGCGTCGTGGGCTGGGCGTGCTGGAGGTGCGTGAAGCCCGGCATCACCGTCTCCGTATGGCTGGCGGCGACGTCGAGCAGGGTCACCCTGAGATCGATGAGCGACCGCACGAGAGCGAGGATCTCTTCCTTCAACCGAATCCTGATGCAGGTCGCGACTTCGTCGTTGCGGGACCGGCCCATGTGGAGGCGGCCGCCGAAGTCCTCGCCCACCCGGTCGATGAGGTATGCCTCCTTGCCCGCATGGACGTCCTCGAACCGCTCGTCGAACGCCTCCTCCGGGAGGCCGTGGTCGTAAAGATCGAGGAGCGCCGCCATCAGCGCACGTGCCGGGGCCTCGTCGATGATCCCCTGCCGCGAGAGACCGAGGAGGTGCGCCATATCCACGAGGAGGTCCGCCCTTGCAATCCAGCGGTCGGCGTCCATCGATGCAAGAAAGTGCTCGAGATCGCCCGACCGCTCGCCGGCAAGACGGCCCTGCCGAATCTGATCCGAACGCATTATATCAACAATCCTGTCTGTACCGTTTGACCGGGGGAGAGATTAAAACCACGCTCCCCCTGCCCGCACGTTACGAGGACGGGGATGTGAGAGTGGCGTGCGTCTGTCAACGCAATGCCAGTTCGCTTTACAGGGGCATACCGCACTTCGAACAGTTAATCGACATTGACCCTTCCTTCGACCACACATCCCCGTTCACGGCTTTCCACCGAATATCGCCGTAGAGGGGTGGGGCTGACGGGGAGGGGGGAGCATCCCCCCTCCCCTGTCCCCTCCCCCCTAATGTGATACCCCCACGATCCAGTGCATCGGAATTGTTGGCAACTCCTATGTTCTGGCAGTTGTAATCAGAACGAGCGCCACAGTGGACTCCGATAGTCAGCCCGTGGTGCCCACACATCTCCCCACCCCGCACTCGATCACCCCTATAAGGAAAAAACAGAAGCAAAATTTACCACCAAAGTATAACAATTCCCGGATTTTCGACAATACTATATACTGATAACATGAAGACTAAAACATCCATATACGGATGGAGAGACCAATGAGATCGTTAACCGCAATTCTTCTGGCCGTGGCCCTGGTCGCGGCGTTCACGTTTGTAAGCGGGTGCACCGAAACCAGCGACGCAACGCACCTGCGGATCGGCTACCAGCCGAGCACGCACCAGGTATCCCACACCACCGCGATGGAGAAGGGATGGTGGCAGGAAGACCTCGAAACACTCGGCATCACGCAGGTGACCGACTATGAGTTCGGCACCGGCGCTCCCGAGATGCAGGCGATGCTTGCCGGCGACCTTGACATCGCCTTCGTCGGCGCCGCCCCGTTCGTCGCGGCCGTGAGCAGCGGGCTCGACGCGAAGATCATAGCCGCGGTGCAGACACAAGGGTCCGACCTGGTGCTCAGGAGCGAGATCCCGTATGAGAGCCCGCAAGACCTCGTGGGCAAGAAGATCGCCACCTTCCCACCGGGAACAATCCAGGACACCATCCTGCGGTCCTGGCTTGAAGAGAACGGCGTCGACCCCGCAAGCGTTGAGATCATCGCCATGGACCCCGGCGCCGCCACCACCGCCATCTCTGCAGGGCAGGTCGACGGCGTCTTCCTGCCCCACCCGTCCCCGGCCATCATCGCGGCGGAGGGCACGGGAAGAACCGTGGTTAAATCGGGCGAGATGATGAAAGACCACGCCTGCTGCGTCATGGTTGCAAGCGGCTCCCTGATCCGCGACCACCCCGAGATCGTCGAGCAGAGCGTGAAGACCCACATCAGAGCGACGGAGTACAACCTCGAACACCCCGACGAGGCCGCATCCATCTACGCAACGAAGACCGGACAGAACGTCGAGACCGTGAAGGCGTCCTTCCGGGACTGGGACGGCACCTGGACCGCCGACCCGCACGTCATCACGACATCGGTCGTCGAGTACACCGAGCTCCAGTACGAACTCGGCTACATCAGCAACCCCCTCACGGAAGACGACCTCTTCGACTTCTCGTTTTACGACAGGGCCCGGGCATAACCCGGGAACTTCACCCATTTTCACCCCAAAAGTATCTTTTATGGGCGTGCCGATGAAATACTGGAGAATCATCCTGGGTAAGCCCCCCGCATCGACAACAATCAGCCAACGGAATAAAGACATGAACAGACAGACACAGAAACGACTACTCGGCATCGCAGCGCTCGTCGTTGCGGCTGCGATCTGGCAGATCGTCGCCGAATACGTGGTGAGGCGATCCTTCATCCTCCCGAGCGTCACCGACGTCGCCGGCGCATTCGTAAACCTCCTCGAGTCCGGCACCCTCGTTGCCGATATCGCAGTAAGTTTACAGCATTTCGGAGTAGGGCTCCTCGCAGCGCTCCTTCTCGGCGTCCCCGTAGGGATCCTGATGGGATGGTTCCGGGTAGCGGACTTCCTGCTCGACCCGATCATCGAGATCCTCCGCCCCATACCGCCACTCGCCTGGATCCCGTTCGCCATCATCTGGTTCGGGCTCACCACCCAGGCGGCCGGTTTCGTCATCTTCGTCGGGGCGTTCTTCCCGATCCTGACCGCGACCTACGCCGCGTTCCGATCCGTCCCGAAGGTCTTTGTCGAGGCGGGCAAGGTGCTCGGGTGCGACACGTCTCTTGAAGTGATTCGCTACGTCGCCCTTCCCGCCGCCGTCCCGGCGATCGCCTCCGGGATCAGGATCGCCATGGGTGTCGGGTGGATGTGCCTCGTGGCCGCCGAGATGTTCGGCGTCTCCCGGTCAGGGCTCGGCTACCAGCTCTGGCATAACTACTACCTCCACCAGATGCCCAACGTCGTCGTCTATATGCTGATCCTCGGGTTTGCGGGCCTCATCATCGACCGCATCTTCCGAAACTACGTCGACCAGAGGCTCCTGCGGTGGCATGCCGGGGAGGTGGCCTAGGATGAGCGGGGTTACGATACGGGATCTCGGCAAAGCCTTCCCGAAGGAGGACGGAACCGCGACACAGGCACTCGAGGGCGTCAACCTGGAGATCGGCGATACTGAGTTCGTCTGCCTGGTCGGGCCGTCGGGATGCGGGAAGACGACGCTTCTCCGGATCATCGCCGGGCTCGAGACCGCGACCACCGGGGTCGTGACCGTCGACGACCACGCGGTCACCGGCCCGGACCCCAAGCGGGGGATGGTCTTTCAGGAGTACTCCCTCTTCCCCTGGCGGAGGGTGATCGACAACGTCGCCTTCGGCCTCGAGATGAAAGGCGTCGCAAAGGAGAAGCGCCGGCAGACGGCGGATCGCTACATCGAGATGGTCGGCCTCTCCCAGTTCCGGGACGCCTACCCCTACGAGCTCTCCGGGGGGATGCGGCAGCGCGTTGCGATCGCACGAGCGCTCGCAAACGACCCTGACGTCCTTCTCATGGACGAACCGTTCGGGGCGCTGGACGCCCAGACCCGGAACCGGATGCAGAAAGAACTCCTCTCCCTCTGGGAGCAGACGAAGAAGACGATCGTCTTCGTCACCCACAGCGTCGACGAAGCGGTCTACCTCGCCAACAGGATCGTCGTCCTCTCACCGCGCCCGGGATCTGTCCAGGAAGTCATCAAGATCCCCTGGCCGCACCCCCGGGACCGCACCAGTGCAGAGTTCGCAGAAGTCCGGCGAAGGGTGCTCCGGATGATCGACGAGACCGAAAACACCCAGTAAGGTTTATTAGAGGACATCTCCATTTTATAAAGCACTCAATGATCGGCAGGAGTTTTTAACGATGGTACGAAAACCAGCGAAGATGTACAGGAATCTCGCAAAGAAAGCATATACGCGCAGGGAATACATGGGCGGCGTGCCGGGCAGCAAGATCGTGCAGTTTGATATGGGCAACCTCACCGAGGAGTACCCGGTCGAACTCTCCATCGTTGCCGAGGAGGCCTGCCAGATACGCCACACGGCCCTTGAGGCCGCCCGTATCGGCATCAACCGGCAGCTCCAGAAGGAGGTCGGGAGAGCAAACTTCCACTTGAAGATCCGGACGTTCCCGCACCACGTCCTCCGTGAGAACAAACAGGCGACCGGCGCAGGCGCAGACCGTGTCTCGGAAGGCATGCGCCTCGCCTTCGGGAAGGCCGTCGGCACCGCGGCGCGGGTGGATAAGGGCCAGAAGGTCTTCTCCGTCTGGACGAGCCCGCAGTACGTCGAGAAGGCCAAGGTCTCGCTCAAGCGCGGCATATACAAACTTCCGACCCCCGCAAGGATCATCGAAGAGCGGGCGCCGACAGCATAAACCCGCATCATTTCCCATCTTTTTTCCGGGGGACTCCCCGCAGGCGGCGTATCCGCTACCAGGGAAAATATAGGTATTTATAGTCTCTTCCCACCAGTATACATGATGGTTCATCCGGCAGATCCGACGCTTTCGAGCGCACTGGCAGACGCCACAGAGAGGGCGTTGCAAGAGGCTGAGATCCGGCTGCCTCCCGATGTGCTCGCGGCGCTCCGGAGGGCAGCGGTTGCCGAGAGGGACGAGATCGCACGCCAGGAACTCGGAAATATCCTCGAGAATATCGCGCTTGCAGAAGAACGGCAGGTGCCGATCTGCCAGGATACCGGCGTGCCGGTGGTCTACCTCACCCTCCCGCCCGACGTCCCGTTCTCACCCGCCCTCTTTGAGGGAGTCCGGGAAGGGGTGCAGAGAGCGACGGTCACGATTCCCCTCCGCCCGAACGTCGTCGACCCCCTTACCCGTGAGAACACCGGCGACAACACCGGTGTGGGGATGCCTGCAGTCCACGTGACGCCCGGGGAGAGGCTCACGGTGACGGTTCTCCCGAAAGGCGCGGGTTCGGAGAACGTCTCGAGGGTCGGGATGCTCCTCCCCTCGCAGGCAGGGGAGATCCCCCGGTTCGTCGCCGAGACGATGCTTCTTGCGGGAGGGAAGCCCTGCCCACCCGTCATCCTCGGCGTCGGGATCGGCGGGACGTTCGATATGGCGGCCGCCCTTGCAAAGGAAGCGCTGCTCCTCCCAGTGGACACCATGGACAACTACGAGCAGGAACTCTGCGACGTGGTCAACGCACTCGAAATAGGGCCGATGGGGCTCGGCGGCGACACGACGGCGCTCGCAGTGAAAGTGAAACGCGCCGGCTGCCACACCGCGTCCCTCCCGGTGGCGGTGAACGTTCAGTGCTGGGCCTGCCGCCGGGCGACCGTGGAGGTGGAATGGTGAACCTCCAGACCCCGCTCGGCACCGAGGTGCTCGACCTCCGGGCAGGCGATACGGTCACGCTTTCGGGGACAATCTACACCGCCCGGGACGAGGCCCACGTGCGGATGATGGAAGAAGGCATCCCCTTCGATCCGGAGGGCGCCGCGGTCTACCACTGCGGCCCGGTGGTGCAGGACGGCCGGCTCGTCGTCGCCGGCCCCACGACATCCGCCCGGATGAACAGGCTCTCGGAATTCCTCATCGACGCGGGCGTCCGCGCCCTCGTCGGCAAAGGCGGCATGGGGCCGGAGGTGGTCGAGCACCTCCGGGGGCGCGCCGTCTACCTCGCGCTCACGGGCGGGTGCGCCGCGCTCGCCGCCTCCCGAATGACCCTCAAAGGCGTCTATTTCGAAGATCTCGGCATGGCCGAGGCGGTCTGGGTTATCGAGGCCGACAACCTGCCGCTGACGGTCGGGATCGACGCCCACGGCGGCGATCTCTTCCGCGCCGTACGCGAGAAAGCGAAAACACAATTTCACCAGCGATTCAATATCAAACAGGATACCGTCTCATGAAACTCGTCATCGATGAAAGCCGCTGCAAAGGATGCAACCTCTGCGTGCTGGTCTGCCCTTACGGTATATTTCAGGAGGGAACGGAACTCAACAGCCGGGGAATCGTCACCCCGGTCCTCGACCGCCCCGAACGGTGCACGAACTGCAGGCTGCAGGCCCTCTACGGCCGGATGCTCTGCGGGGTCTGCCACATGATCTGCCCCGACCAGGCAATCAACTGGGTCGAGGAGAAGCCGTTCGAACCGCACAAAGTGGAGGTGGAGTTTTGAGCCGAACCGAGTTCATGCAGGGGAACGCCGCCTGTGCTGAAGGCGCGCTTGCCGCCGGGTGCCGGTTCTTCGGCGGCTACCCCATCACGCCGTCGACCGAGATAGCCGAGGCCATGGCCCGGAGACTCCCAAAGGCCGGCGGGGTCTTCATCTCCATGGAGGACGAACTCGCGAGCATCGCCGCGGTCATCGGCGCCGCCTGGACGGGGACGAGAGCCATGACCGCGACGAGCGGCCCCGGGTTCTCGCTGATGATGGAGAACATCGGCTACGCGGCCATGACCGAAACGCCGTGCGTCATCGTCAACATTCAGCGCGGCGGCCCGAGCACCGGGCAGCCGACACGGGCGGCGCAGGGGGACATGCTCCAGTGCCGGTTCGGGTCACATGGCGACTACAGCACCATCGCGCTCACCCCGAATTCCGTCCAGGAGATGTTCGACCTGACCGCAAAGGCGTTCGACCTCGCCGACCGGTACCGGGTCCCCACGTTCGTGATGTCCGACGAGATCGTCGGCCACATGCGCGAGCGGGTGACCATCCCCGACGCGGTCGAAGCCGGACGCCCCCGCCCGCTTGCGGAGGGCGCTCTCCCGTTCGAGGGAGGGGACGATGGGATCCCCGGGTTCGCACCCTTCGGCTCGGGGAGGGCCGTCCACGTGAGCGGGCTCACCCACGACGAGCGGGGCTACCCGGACACGACCGATCCCGAGGCGCATGACCGGCTGGTGCGCCGGCTGGTCGCGAAGGTCGAGTCGGCACGCCGGGATATCGCCGACTACGAGGCCGTCAACCCCGACGCCGAGACGGTCTTCGTCACCTACGGCCCGCCGTCGCGGACGGTGGAGCAGGTGATGCGCGACCGTCCCGATGAATCGATCGGCCATTTGCGTCTCCGGGTCGTCTGGCCGTTCCCTGAGTTCGCCCTCAAGGTCTTCCCGAACGCCAGGACCTTCCTGATGCCGGAACTGAACATGGGCCAGATGGTGCGGGAGGTGCAGCGCCACGTCGACCAGCCGGTCATCTCCATCCCGAAGATCGGCGGCGAACTGCATACCCCCACCGAACTCGTCCGGGCGCTGGAGGCGTACCGATGATCGCGCCCGACTGGTTCCGGGACGACCGCCTGCCGCACATCTACTGCACGGGGTGCGGGAACGGGACGGTCATCAACTGCACCCTTGCGGCAGTCGAGGAGATGGGCTGGAAACGGGATGAAACGGTCTTTGTCTCCGGAATCGGGTGCTCCTCCCGGGCCCCCGGCTACATCCTCACCGACTCGCTCCACACCACCCACGGCCGGGCGCTCGCGTTCGCTACGGGCGTGAAGATGGCGCGGCCGGACCTGCACGTCGTCGTCTTCACGGGAGACGGCGACCTTGCCGCCATCGGCGGGAACCACTTCATCCACGCCTGCCGCCGGAACGTGGATATGACCGTGATCTGCATGAACAACCATATCTACGGCATGACCGGCGGGCAGGGGAGCCCGACAACCCCGGCGGGAGCCATCTCGACGACGACGCCCTACGGCATGAGCGAACCGGCCTTCGACCTCGCGGAACTTGCCGTCGCTGCCGGCGCGAACTACGTCGCCCGGTGGACGTCCTACCACGTCAAGGAACTCACGAAAGCCGTCGCCGCCGGGCTGCAGACGCCGGGGCTCGCCTTCATCGAGGCGAGAACCCAGTGCCCGACCAACTACGGCCGCCACAACAAGCTCCGACGGGTCTCGGACATGATTGAGCATCTCCGGAGCCACGCGATACTCGTCCAGAAGCACGACCGGTTGGTCGCAGAAGGAAAGCCAATCCCCGAAGGGGCCTTCACCGTCGGAGAACTGGTCCGGCGGAACCGGCCGGCGATGGGGGTGCAGAGATGAGGCACGAGATCAGGTTCTCGGGATACGGCGGACAGGGGGTCCTCCTCTCCGCGGTCATCCTCGGGCGGGCGGCGGCGCTCTACGACGACAAATACGCCGTCCAGACCCAGGTCTACGGTCCGGAGGCGCGGGGCGGCGCCTCGATGGGGCAGGTGGTGATCGACGACGAACCGATCCTCTACCCTGAGGTGACCGAGCCGGATATCTTCGTCATCATGTCCCAGCAGGGGTTCGAAAAGTACGGGATTCGCGCCGGAAAGGATGCAGTCATGCTCCTCGATGCCGACCTCGTCCGGTCGCGCCCGGACTGCCGCTATTACGAGATCCCGGCGACATCGGAGGCGAAAGGCACTCTCGGACGGGAGATCGTGGCGAACATCGTGATGATCGGCGCCCTCGTGACCGCAACCGGGGTCGTGAGCAGGGAGGCGATCGAGCGTGCGGTGCTCGACAGCGTCCCGAAAGGCACCGAGGAACTGAATGTGAAGGCGTTAAAGAGGGGATTTGAACTCGGAGAACGGGCGTGAACCTATGAAGTTACTGGAATACGAGGCAAAACGGGTCTTTGCAGAGTACGGAATACCGGTCCCGAACGGGGTCGTGATACGGGCACCGGAGGAGGTCGCGGCACACCTGCCGGACCTCGGCGACGGCCTGGTGCTGAAGGCACAGGTGGACGTCGGCGGGCGCGGAAAGGCCGGCGGCGTCCTGATGGCCGACCGCACAACAGCGGCCGGGACTGCCCGGGAGCTCTTCTCCCGGGAGATCAAGGGCATCCCGGTCAGGGAGATCCTCGCGGAGGAGCGTCTCCCGATTGAGCATGAGTATTACGTGAGCATCGCTATCGACCGGTCGAGCAGACAACCGGTGGTGCTCTTCGCCGACGCCGGCGGGGTGGAGATCGAGAATATGGCATCGGCGGATGAGTCCGCTGTACGGAGAGTCATCGTATCTCCGCTTCTTAAGGACATCCCGCCGTTTTTGATGCGGGAACTCCTCGGCGGTGCGCCGAAGGAACTCGCCCCCGTCATCAACAACCTCTACCACGTATTCCAGGGCAAGGACGCCATGCTCGCGGAGATCAACCCGCTCGTGACGACGGCGCGGGGAGTCTACGCGGCGGACGCGAAACTGATCGTTGACGACAACGCCCTCGCCCGCCAGGGGGTAACCGTCAACCGCGACCTCTCGGAACGCGAGCGCGAGGCCGAGAAGCACGGATTCTCCTACGTGGAACTGGATGGGAGCATCGGGGTCATCGGCAACGGCGCCGGGCTCACGATGTCGACACTCGACCTGATCGAGTTTTACCACGGGCGGGCAGCGAACTTCCTCGACGTCGGGGGCGGCGCCGAACAGGAACGCGTGATGCACGCCGTCAAACTCGTCGCGAGCATGCCCGGGGTGAACGTGATCGTCGTCAACCTTCTCGGGGGCATCACCCGGTGCGACGAGGTGGCGAAGGGGATCATCGCCGCCGGCGTCGCGCCGACGATTATCGTCCGGATGGCCGGGACGAACGAGGAGGAAGGCCAGCGGCTGCTCGCTGAGTGCGGCTACCGGATGCTCGAGAGCATGGATGCTGCCGTGAAAGCGGCGATGGAGGTCTCAGAATGATTTACGGGGATAAGAATCTCGGCGTGATCGTCCAGAACATCACCGGCCGGCAGGGCACGTTTCACACGGAACTGATGAACGCCTACGCCCACGAGGTCGGGGGACGGGGCGTCGTCGCGGGGGTCGCGCCCGGGAAGGCCGGCCGGGAGGTTCACGGTGTACCCGTCTACAACACCGTCAAGGATGCGCTCGCCGAGCACGACGCGACCGCAAGCGTCGTCTTCGTCCCGGCAGGCGCTGCCGGGGACGCAGTCATGGAGGCAGCGCACGCGGGGATCGAACTCGCGGTCGTCATCACCGAGCACATCCCGGTTCACGACGCGATGAAAGCCATCGCTTACGCAAAACTCCACGACTGCACAGTCATCGGCCCGAACTGCCCGGGACTCCTCTCGCCGGGAGAGTGCAAACTCGGGATCATGCCGGCCCACCTCGCCACCCGGGGAGAGGTCGGCGTCGTCTCCCGGAGCGGCACCCTCACCTACGAGGTGGTCGACGAGCTCACCCGCGCCGGCATCGGCCAGAGCACCGTCGTCGGGATCGGCGGCGACCCGGTGATCGGCCAGACGTTCGTGGATGCGCTCGCCCGGTTCGAGGACGACCCGCAGACGAAGGCCGTCGTCGTCATCGGCGAGGTGGGCGGCAACCTGGAAGAAGAAGGCGTCCGGTCGACCGATCTCCCCGTCGTCACCTACATCGCCGGCGTGAGCGCCCCGCCCGAGAAGCGTATGGGCCACGCGGGTGCGATCATTGAGGGGGGCGAGGGGGACGCCCGGTCCAAGGTTCGGCGGCTCCGCGGCCTCGACATCCCCGTCGCGTCCCGTCCATCGGAGATACCGGGACTGATCCGTGAGGTGTTATGAACGGCGACCTGATGCTTGCAACCGCCTGCGAAGTGGCGGAGAAGATCGGGGCGCGGGCGGTCGTCTCGTTCATCGAACCGGCCCCGGTGCTCGCAAAGGTGCCCGACATCCCGATCATCCGGGTGCAGGAACTCCAGCTCGATGTCTTAAAAGACCTCACCATGCACGACATCCTGGAGGTGAGCGAGCGGCACATGCTCGACGCTGCCGTCCACCTCTACCTCCGGCGCAACCTGGAGAGCGGCCTCGTCGTCGGCGTTTTTTCCTACGCGATCATCCTCTACGACATCGAGGAGGGGAAGAACTTCATCAACCTCAAAGACTTCTCCGACATCGCCCCCCGCGAGGTGCTCCACGCAGCTCTCACGCTGGCCCTCGAGATCGCGGTCGAGGGGAGGGAAGGGAGAGCCATCGGCACCGCGTTCATCATCGGCGACCCGGAGGAGATCTTCCGGCACTCCCACCAGGCGATCCTCAACCCCTACCAGGGGCAGCCCGGAACACTCCGGGACATCAAGAACCGGGACAATTGGGAGAGCGTCAAAGAATTCGCCCAGCTCGACGGTGTCTTCGTCATCGATAAAACCGGCGAGGTGCGGGCGGCGGGCCGCTACCTGGACGTCACCGGGCGGGGCATCTCTCTTCCCGGGGGCCTCGGCGGGAGGCACCGCGCAACCGCGTCCATCACCCACGAGATCCCGGCCATCGGCATCACGGTCTCCGAGAGCGGAGGCATGGTGCGCATCTTCAGGGACGGACAATGCAAGATCAGCATCCGTTCCGATATTCGCCTCCGTAGTGACGGTTAGAAATGGTTATATGAGTTGCAATCATTTCTCTTATCACACTTTAGAACTACGGTGGATTTGATGACCAGGAATATCAGCGTAGAAGGGCTTGACCAGATCCCGATCGAGAAGCAACGGATAGAACTGGTGGAGCGCAAGTGCCTCGGGCACCCGGACAGTCTCGCAGACGGTATCGCGGAGTCGATCAGCAGGGCGCTCAGCAGGTCGTACCTGGAAGAGTGCGGCAGCGTCCTGCATCACAACACCGACCAGGGCGAGGTCGTTGCAGGAGAGTCGATCCCGATGTTCGGCGGCGGCACGATCACAAGGCCGATCTACTTCCTCATATCGGGCCGTGCCACGAAGACCTTTAACGGCATAAACATCCCCGCGGACGCGATCGCCGTCGAGGCCGCACGGGACTATATCAAGGAGATCCTCCCCACCATCAACATGGACCGCGACGTCATCGTCGACTGCCGGATGGGGAAGGGGTCGACCGACCTGCAGGACGTCTTCCGGTCGTGCGAGGGGAAGGTCCCGCGGGCGAACGACACCTCGTTCGGTGTCGGGCACGCTCCGTTCAGCGAGGCGGAGAGCATCATTAGAGGCGTCGCCACGTTCATCGACGACACGCTCCGCCCGAAGTATCCCGTCATCGGCCAGGACTGCAAGATCATGTGCCTGCGTGACGGCGACACCATCACCCTGACCATCGCGATGGCGTTTGTGGATCGCTACTGCTCGAGCATCGCCGAATACATCGAGCAGAAGAACTTCCTGACCGAGCAGATCGCAGCGGTCGCAAAGCAGTTCACCACAAGAGCGGTCAACGTCGCCATCAACACCGCTGACGACCTCGAGGCCGCCAGCGTCTTCCTGACGGTCTCGGGCACTTCCGCCGAGATGGGCGACGACGGCTCGGTCGGCCGCGGCAACCGCGCGAACGGGCTGATCACCCCGAACCGCCCGATGAGCATGGAGGCGACGAGCGGCAAGAACCCGATCAACCACATCGGCAAGATCTACAACCTCCTCGCGACCCAGGTTGCGCAGGACTGTGTCGCGAAGGTCGACGGCATCGAGGAGATGTACGTCCGCATGCTCTCCCAGATCGGCTACCCGATCGACCAGCCGCACGTGGCGAGCGCCCAGATACTCACGAAACCCGGCTACGATATCAAGTCCATACAGCCCGATGTCGAGGCAATCATCGACGAGTGGCTGAAGGAGACCCCCTCCATCACCGAGAAGGTTATCAGGGGAGAACTCTCTACCTTCTAACCCCTCTAACATTTTGGAGTTGTTCTAATCCATGAGTAAACCGTCACCCCGGCATCCCGTGCCCGGTCCCGGGCTCGTACGTCTCGCGATCCCGAACAAAGGAAGAATCGCCGGGCCCATCAACGAGTTGATCGAGAAGAGCGGCCTCCACCTGGCCGAAGGCGGCAGCGAGCGCAGACTCATCACCCGGACCCGCGATCCCAACGTGGAGATCCTCTTCGCCCGCCCGATCGATATACCGGAGTACGTGGCGAACGGCGTCGCCGACCTTGGGATTACCGGGAAGGATATGGTCATGGAGCGGGGTTCCGCGGTCGAGCAGGTTCTCGACCTGCAGACGGGGAAGGCCACGCTCGTCGTCGCCGTGCCGGAGGAGTCGGACGTCGAGACCGTCACCGACCTTGCAGGCGCAAAGGTGGCGACCGAGTTCCCGGCGATCACCCGTGCGTTCTTTACCGACCACGGGGTTGCCGTCACGATCGTGACCGTCGGCGGGGCGTGTGAAGCGACGCCGCACCTCGGGATCGCCGACGCCATCGTCGACCTCTCCTCCTCGGGGACGACGCTCCGCACGAACCACCTCCGCGTCGTCGACGAGGTGCTTGCGTCCACGACCATCCTGGTGGCGAATCCCGCCTCGCTCACGGTCAAGCGTGAGAAGATCGACGAGCTTGTCCTCGCCCTCGAGAGCGTCATCCGGGCGAAGGGACAGTGCTACCTGATGATGAACGTCCACAAAAGCGCTCTTGCGGACGTGCGGGAGGTGCTGCCCGGCCTCTCCGGGCCGACGGTGATGGACGTGGCTTCCGACGAGAACCTGGTCGCCGTTCACGCCGTCGTGAACGAAGAACGGGTCTATCAGCTGATCAACCAGTTAAAGCAGGCCGGCGCAAAAGACATATTAGTCATGCCCATCGAACGGATCATACGCTGAGAGCATGGAGATCTATCCTGCAGTTGATATCCTGGACGGACGGTGCGTGCAGCTTGTGCAGGGACGGCCGGAGGCGGCGACGGTCTACGGCGATCCGGCCGCCTGGGCGCACCGGTGGCTGGATCAGGGTGCAGACGGCCTGCACGTCGTCAACCTCGACGGGGCGTTCGGCCGGGCGCGCAAGAACGCCGACCTGATACGCGCCTTCACCCGCGATACGGAGACGTTCGTGGAACTCGGCGGTGGAATCAGGAGTGTCGAGGATGCCGCGGGGTGGCTAGACGCCGGCGTCGACCGGGTGATCGTCTCGACTCAGGCCGTCCGGGAGCCGGAGATCGTCCGAACGCTTTCCGATGAGTTCGGCGGCGAGCGGGTGATGGCGGGCATTGACGCCCGGGCCGGCGAGGTGATGATCGAGGGATGGGAACGCCCTGCAGGGAGTTACCTCTCCTGGGCGGAGCGGTTCGAGAGCCTCGGCGCGGGATCGCTCCTCTACACGAACGTGGACGTTGAGGGGCTCCAGCAGGGGGTCGCCATCGAGCCCGTGGCGGAACTCCTCCGCCGGGTGAAGGTTCCGGTCGTCGTCTCGGGCGGGATATCGAGTCCCGGGGACGTCGCGGCGCTCCGGAAAGCCGGAGCGGTAGGGGCAGTCCTCGGGTCCGCCCTCTACGCCGGGAAGGTGCGCCTCTCAGAGGCCATGGAGGTTGCGCATGCGAACGAGTGAGATCCACCGCACGACACGGGAGACCGATATCAGGCTCTCCCTCGACCTCGACGGAACCGGGGCAGGAACCATCGAGACCGGGATACCGTTCTTTGACCACATGATGACGTCGTTTGCCCGGCACGGCCGAATGGACCTCACCATCCACGCGGCCGGCGACCTCGCCGTGGACCCCCATCATACCATCGAGGATATCGGGATCGTCCTCGGGACGGCTCTTGCCGAGGCGGTCGGGGATGGGAAGGGGATCACCCGGTTCGCCGACGCCGCCGTCCCGATGGACGAGGCGCTCGCCCGGGTGGCGCTGGATCTCGGCGGCAGGGGCTACCTCGTCTTCGAGGGCGGCTTCTCCCCGGTAGGCCCGGGCGGCATCCCCGGCGATCTCATCGAGCACTTCTTCTACAGCCTCTGCAGCCATGCCGGGATCACCGCCCACATCACGGTCTCGGGTAGGAACGATCACCACGTCTGCGAAGCGGCGTTCAAGGCGTTCGCCCGGGCGCTCCGTGCCGCCGTGGCAATCGATCCTGCGATAGGCGACGTGCCGAGCACCAAGGGGACGCTCTGATTCCACCAGAAAAGCAACCCTTTTTTTCTTACCGGTAGCAAAAACAACCGCCATCCAGGGAGCGACGCATCGGCTCACAGATCGCGCATTGTGCAACAGATGTGAAAAGGTATAGTATGACGGCATAAGTAGGCTGGAATCGCAGATGTGGACGTCTGACGCGCATCAGCGATCTGTCTGCCGGGTCGCAAGAGCAGATCCTGGTATCCGACGCTGCTCCCGCTCTGCTCATCCTCGATTCTCGCCGCCCCGGTCACCGGTCACGATATCGTCCCGAAAAGAGCACCAAGCCGCCCGGGCTTTCAGCATGTATACTGCTGGAAAAGATCTGAAATGGGGCCTTGCAAGGACCCCGGTAAAGAGAAGGAAAGAGTGGCCGACTTACGCGGACTTAACCGCGAGGTCGACGTCTTCCGCCTTGATCGTCTTGCGTCCCGCGTGCTGGGCAAGCCTGTTGGCTTCCTTGGTCAGCTCGGCGATGTACGCCTCAGCCTTGGTAACCAGTGCGGCAGCGGCATCGCTGCCGACTCTCTCAGCACCATTCTTCTTTGCGATACGTACAACCGCAGCAATAGGTAGATCTGCCATAATCTCATTCCACCTCTAAAAAGAGGTGTATTAGTTAATATTTAAACATTTCGGGATTATCTCGGAAATTTGCGTTTCTCTTCCCCATTGAGGGTATGTCTGGACAGAGCATCCTGATAATCGGCAGGGATCGGTGCCGATTGAAAAAAGCAAAATGCAAGCCCCCAGACAAAATCGGGAGGAAAATTACAGACTTTCCGATTGCGCCAGAGATTTCGCAAGCATTATTGCATTGGTATAATCTGCAGAGGCGCGCGACGTATCTACGAAAATTCTACCGATATTTACCACCGGAGCACCATGCCCCGCCCCGCCTCCGAGGAACGTGAGCGTGCGAAAGATCAGGTTCCCGGAGATCCCATCAGGAGCCACGACCATCCCATACCTCCCCGCTGCCTCCTCGATCAGGATCTCGGCGTGCTCCGCACCGGTCAGGCGTGCGACAAGCTCGGCATCCGCCATCGTCCGGTCGACGACCGAATGCCGCCCGAGATCCCCGAGCCGCCCTCCTGAGAGGACCGCCACCCCTTCAGCGAGGCCGAAATTCCGGGCGATATTCCTCCCGACCCTGACGAAGCGCACCTTCTCCTCGACCGTCCAGCCCTCGTCGACCCCGACCGGGGCGAGGAGGAAGAGGCGCCCGTCAGAGGTCTCAAGGAGGGCGATCCGTTCCAGATGGTCGACACCTGCGGCCTGCTTGAGGGCCTTTAAGGTGGAGGATGCTGGGAGCGTGCCCCTGACGGCGGCATCGATCCTCTCCGCATAGAGTGCCTCGATGAGGGCTATCTCCGGCTCCACGGCCTCGACGACCGTAACCGCGTCACCGAACGCCCCGGCGGTCCCGGGGGGAGAGAAAAGGATGAGATCGACCTCCCGGCCGACCGCCCGGGCGGTCGAGAGGATCTTTGCGTCAGGGGACGCCGCACCAAGCCCGACCGTTATTGGCATGCTCCGCCGTCCGAGAAGATCCGCATGATGCCGTTCTGGTCGAGGTCAAAGACCTGCGTCTCCCGGCCCAGGTACCTGACGGAGAGCCTCCGGCTCCCGTTCACCTCCCCGATAGCGGCGGCGGTGATCCCGACGTCGGCAAACCGGCGGCAGACCTCCTCCACGTCCTCCGGTTTAACGGTCAGGATGAACCCCATGCCGGGATACATGCGCACCCACTGCTCGAAGGGAAGGCCGATCGCCGTGAGGTCCGGCCGGGGAACCGCGTCGAGGTCGATCACCGCGCCTTTCCCGCTCACCTCAAGGAGCATACCGAGTGTCCCGATGACACCCGGGTTGCTGATATCTTTCCCGGCAGTCACCAGGTGATCCTTCCCGAGATCCTCCATCACCCGGATCTGGGCACGCACCACGTCCGCCGACTTCATCGTGACCGAGTCCCAGTTGAAGCAGCACGACGGGTGTACCCGGCCGTCAAGATCTATCGCCGCGACGACCACGTCGCCCTCCTCTGCCGTATCCGAGAAGATGATCTGATCCATTCTGCCCGTTCCGAGGATCGCCACATCTACGACGCTGTAAGGCGTATTCGGGTGCAGGTGCCCGCCCACGATCGGGACACCGAACTGGGCGGATGCCGCGACCATGCCCCGGGTCACTTCGTCGCGGAGCTGATCATTCGTAACGGAGAGGATATCGACCATCGCAACCGGCCTTCCGCCCATGGCGGCGATGTCGTGAACGTTCACGAGCACGGCACAGTACCCCGCCCAGAACGGGTCCGCCTCCATCAGCTTGCTCCAGATACCGTCCGCCGCAAGAAGCAGCGCGTCCTCTGCATTATGCCTGATGACCGCGGCATCCTCACCGAACGAAGCGACAACATCGGGACTTTCTATCCGGAGAGACCGGATCATGTCACCGATCTCCTTCTTTCGGGTGACGCCCTCGTATTCCCTGACAGCCTGTGCTACCGTATCGGTGGAGCAATCTTTCACCACAAGAACACCAACACTCCGTGTTTCTTTATGGTATTCTGCCTCATCAGAGATAATGTATTTGATTCACCGGTATTATGCACTCTGTTCCGCGAACCGATCGGGAAGGAAACTACCGGCAGGTATCCGGTCCGGCCGGGTACAGTCTCCTTACAGCGCATCCACCGGATCGTCTTGCATCCGCATCGGGGTGGCATTTTTGATGCACCGCGTCGAATAGTCTGGTATGGACTGGGTGGAGAAGTACAGGCCGCAGCACCTTCAGGATGTCGTGGGGAACTCCAGCGCCGTCAGGCATATCTACGAGTGGGCGCGGGACTGGTCGCGGCAGAAGAAGCCGCTCATCCTGTACGGAAAACCCGGCACCGGCAAGACTTCGAGCGCATATGCCCTCGCGAACGACATGAACTGGGAGGTGGTGGAACTGAACGCCTCCGACCAGCGGACGAAAGCGGCCCTCGAGAAGGTGGCGGGCTCAGGCTCCACCACGGCCAGCCTCACCGGGGCGAGCCGCAAACTCATCCTGCTGGATGAGGCCGACAACCTGCACGGGCAGGCCGACCGGGGCGGGGCGAAGGCGATCGTGGAGATTATCGCAGCGTCGCAGCAACCGATCATCCTGATCGCAAACGACTACTACTCCCTCACGAGAGAACTTAAGTCGGTCACGGAGCCGGTGCAGTTCCGGGCACTACAGGCCCGATCGATCGTTCCTCGCCTCCGCCAGATCTGCGCCGCGGAAGGCGTGACATGCGATCCCGCCGCGCTCGAAAATATCGCGAGCCGCGCCGACGGCGATATGCGGGCCGCGGTGAACATGCTCTACGCCGTGTCCATCGGGAAGGAGCACCTCGCGGTGGGCGACGTCCATACTTCCGCAAAGGACGAGCGCTCGACCATCTTCGCACTCGTCGGAGCGACCTTCAAAGGGAAGAGAGATGCCGACCTGCTCCGCATGGCGGTGGAGGTCGAGGATACTCCCGACACCGTCGAACAGTGGCTCGAGGGGAACCTCGACCACATGCCGGATCCCGCCTCCCATGCGAAGGGCTACGCCTGCATATCAAGAGCGGACGAGTACATCGGCCGGACTTACCGGCGGCAGTACTACACCCTCTGGCGCTACGCGAGCGCGGTCATGCTCCTCGGCGTCGCCGACGCCGCCGGCGGGCACGGCGTCCATGGCCGCATCATGCCGCCGGCGCGCTGGAAGAAGATGGGGGCTTCGAAGAAGCAAAAAGCAGTCCGGGCGGGCCTCTCCCGGAAACTCAGCGAGATGACGCATATTCCACAGGACGCACTCCGGGAAGACTTCTTCACCGCAATCAGCATCCTCGTCGAGCAGGACCCTGCAAAATACGTCCGCGAGTTCGAACTCGATGCCGACGAACTGAACCTCTTCATCCACGACAAAGCCCGGGCCACGAAAGCCGTCAAAGAGGTGGCAAAGGAAGAGAAAGCGAAGGCGAAGAAGGCCTCCGCTAAAGAGAAGGCAACCGGGAAAGGCAAGAAGGCCCGGGACGACGACCAGCCCGCCGATACCGGAGAATCGCGACGGGATCCACCCCCGGGCCAGGCGACGCTGTTCTAGCGTGTCGTTGACCGGGGAGCCGGAAGGCGCACGTGAAGTGCGAGCGTAGCGAGCTTGAGCACCGTAGGCTTCGAGCCGCGACTGTCCACAGGACGGGAGCGTGAGAAGCCGTAGGCTTCGAGCCGCGAAGAGCGCGAAGTCTGGTTAACGGGTGCTGGCAGCCTCTTTGCGCAATTCGCACTCTTCGAGTGCTCAAACTCCGTTCCTCGAAACCCTTTGGGTTTCTCGAACTTCTGTCCTTCAGACAGTCGTTCCTTGCGGAACGTCGCACTTCATGTGAGGCTATGATGCACGTGAGCGTTTAGACGAAATGGCTCCACTACAGAGCGCGCCGGCGGTAGCGATGGAGGAGAACCGGGCCGCAGTCCACGACCTCGCCGCCGTCCCCGAAGATCTCGCATCCCAGGTGGTAGACCAGGAGGTCACTATCAATCCGCCCGGCAAGCGCGATCAGCGGCGGAACCATCTCCACGCCGGGCCGCACGGCGTAGATCAGGTCCGCACCCTCATACAGCCGGATGTCTGGTTCGAAGACGTCGTCGGTCACCACAGCAAGCCCGTCGTGCCGGATACCCAGCCGGATGTCGGTGCAGAGCATCAGGGCGCCGGCAGCCGCGATCAACCTTGCGGCCTCGGGGTTGTTGCCGATACCTACTTCAACAGCCCGGCGATATCGGGCAGCGATATACTCCCCGATACTCCGTTCAATACGTTTATACCGACACATCACCCAGAGATTAGGTAATGGGCATCAATATTCTTTGGGACCCGCAGGCACCGGCAGGTATCGAACTCCCGGTCGCCAGGATGATCGCGATGATCCTCAGGAAAGAGCCCGCGCTCGTCGAATACCCGTTCCTCATCGACGGCTACGACCGAAACCGCGACCAGCACGATGCTCAAAAGATCCTGGACCGCCTGCAGGACACCTTCACGCGCAGGTACGAGATCGACGGCCCTCTGCTGCTCGTCACCTCCCGCGACCTCTACGTCAACGGGTACGACTTCGTCTTCGGCCTTGCACGACCCGCATGCGGCGTTGCCGTCGTCTCAACAGCCCGCCTCGAAAACGACTACTACGACAGGATGCCGGACGATACCGACCTCATCGACCGGGCGGCAAAAGAAGGAGCACACGAACTCGGACACCTCCTCGGGCTCGACCACTGCCCAGACCCCGAATGCGTCATGTTCCGGCCGCGGACGCTGGATGAACTGGACAGAAAGAGGAAGATGCTCTGTCCAGTCTGCAGGGAGGCGCTCGCGTCGCGGGCAACGCGATGACGGCAAACCCGGTGTACCTTCCATAAGCCCGATCCCTGCTCCCGATAACTCCTGCCGAGAGAACGGCTTCCGGCTTTTCGACAGGGCGGGGCAGAGAAGCCGGCAAACAAAAGTATCAAACGAACGCGCCGGGAAACCTCGATCACGATGGGATACTCTTCTTCCTTGATCTAGCGAAAGTTCAAAGATATCGTCGGAAGGCGGTATGACTCGGTCCTGAAGGACTACGGCGAGTTCCTGACGACCGACGAGGAGATGCTCGTCCCTGAGGTCCGGTCGATCCTGGTGCCGCTCGACCTCTTCGTTCATGACATCACCGAAGAAGCAATCGACGTGCTCTCCGCCTATGACGCCGCGATCTCGCTCGCCAACATCACGGATGTCGAGGTGATCGAACTCCTAAAACAGGCGCTCGACCGTGAATCGACGGAGGAGTTCCGGGTAAAGAAGGAAGAGTACGGCCAAAAACTCCTCGAACGGACTGCAGCCAAACTCGAAGAACACAGCTTTTCGGCCCAGACACGGATGTTTGTCGGGCATAAGGGCGACGACGTCGCCCGGATGGCGAAGAACCACGACATGGTCGCGCTCTGCCGCCGCTACGCCGACGGGGAGTCGACCGACGCCTCGGTAAGCCCGTAATGTCCGTGTCGAAGAAGGTCGCAGACGCGAAGGGCGTCGTCGCGTCTCCGTCAACCGGGTAGGCCCGTCCGTCGACCCGGATCAGGTACCACTCGCCGTCGACACCGATCAGTTCCCCGTCGAGCCGGTCACCGCACCCGATACCGAAGTCCCCGTACTCCGCGAGCTCGTCAAACGTCATGCTGCCGTCGTAGGTGCCCTGAAGGAGCACATCAATGGTCGAGACCTGAAAGAGCATATTCCCTATCTGCGCTTTCCGCGCGCACGGGCGCGGCCGGGAGAGGAGCGGCCGCAAGCCGATCCAGACCCCGACAAGGAGCGAAACAACGGCAACGGTAGCGTATGGAGCAATCTATCTTCAGCCGTGAACCGCCTCACAACTCCCCGATATCCTCATACCAGAGATCGGGATGCTGCTCGATGAACGCACCCATCATCGCCTTGCAGACGTCGAGGTCCAGATCGAGCACCTCGACACCGTGCGACTCGAGGAACTCCCGTGCCCCCGCGAAATTTACCGATTCCCCGGCCACGACCTTCCCGATCCCGAACTGGACGACCGCTCCCGCACAGAGGTAGCAGGGCATCAGCGTGGAGTAGAGCGTGCACTCTGCGTAACTACCGATTCTCCCGGCGTTCCTCAGGCAGTCGATCTCGGCGTGGAGCACGGGATCATCATTCTGGACGCGCCGGTTCCGACCATGCCCGATGATCCGCCCATCGCGCACCAACACCGAACCAATAGGTATTCCGCCTTCTTTCAGGCCCGCTTCCGCCTCCTCGAGGGCACACTTCATGAATATGTCCATAGCCATCTCCTCTCGGGCGCTCAATACCATAGATAAACCTATTGCAACACCCTATCAGATATAAGAAGACGTTCCTGGATAATAAACGCATACGGGACGAGAACAGCAACTCGAGAGAGCGATGGGCGCGGTAGCCGGACAGGCAGGGGCGCCGCCCCTTCAGACGCTTGGGATCTCCCGCTCGGTTCCGATCTCGTCGAGCGCCTGCCGCCCGGCGATCCTGACATCACGGTTGGCATCCCCGAGGAGGCGCAAAAGGGGTTCCCGAGCCCGCGGGTTGCCGATCCGGCCAAGCGCCCAGGCCGCCATCCTCCTGACCCGGGGTTTTGCGTCATCGAGCAGCCGGATCAACGGCTCAACCGCCCGGGGGTCGCCGATCTTTCCGAGCGCCCAGGCCGCTCCCATCCGAACCCAGGGGCTGTCGTCTTCCAGGCTTCGTATCAGCGGGAGGATGGGTTCGCGCCCATCGATGAGTCCGAGCGCCTTCGCCGCCTTCCACCGCACATCGACGTAGTCATCCTCCAGCGCCTCGATGAGCGGCTGTACCGCGCGACGGTCGCCGAGTTCCCCGAGCGCGTCCGCAGCCCGCCACCGTTCATTGAGATCCCCGGACGCAAGCATCAAAAGGTATCTGTGGAGTTTCTTCTCGCTATCGAGGCCTTTGGTCTCTCTCCCCGGCACTGGCGGATCCCCCTCTGCCATAGGCCACCTCACGCCCAACTGGAGTCGGCCGGGTATAAGGCTTTGCCCCGGAAGATGCCCACAAGGGTGCACTTTTTCTACTCTCCCTGCCTTCACCATAGTATGGAAAGTCCGACGGTTACACCGGAGGGTACGGCGTTTCCCCCGGATCTGGAGCGCCTCGGCGTCGTTGCCGGAGCGAAGATCGATATCAGAGACCTTGACGCGATGGGTCGCCGCCATAACTTCCACGTCTTCCTCTACTTCGAGGAGGATCTGGCCAGAGATTCTACGCTCCGGGAAGACCTGCAGGAATACGGCGACGTGCCCGACCTGGAACGCCCGTTCGTCAACCTGAACGCATTCCTCCAGTACGCCGCCGAACAGGATCCCCTCTTCACCGGGCGCCTGGACGAGCTTCCGCTGGTCATCGAAGTCATGGCCTACGGGGAACTCACGACAGAAGAGGGCAAAATCGCGCCGTACGTCAAAGGGCTGATGCCGTTTCTGGACGAACTCACGATGGAGGATGCCCAGACCGCATCCTGAATCCCCTTATTTTAGGAAAGCCTGACGGTGCCCGCGCCCTTCAGGACATCCAGGCTCACGTCGAAGTTCCTGACCGTATGGGTGAGCGCGCCCATACTGATGATATCGATCCCGGTAGCGGCATACCCGGCAAGATCGTCGCCGGCGACGCCTCCCGAGACCTCGAGAGTGACCCCCTCCCGGAGACCACGGGCGGCCAGCGTCCCGACCGTCTCCCGGACGGCGCTCGGTGTCATGTTGTCGAGAAGGATTATGTCGGCACCGGCAACCGCAGCCTCGACGGCGTCCCGTGCCGTCTCGACTTCCACCTCGACCGCCCGGTAGCGGCTCTGCTCCTTTGCCTTCCGGATCGCCTCCGGTAGCGGCACCAGCGTGAGGTGGTTATCCTTGATCAGGACCATATCCGAGAGGCAGTAGCGGTGCGGGTCGCCCCCGCCGAGGATCACCGCCTTCTTATCGAGCATCCGGAGTCCTGGAGCCGTCTTCCGGGTTGCGGCAATCCGCACGTCAGGAGAGATCGCACGGACGGCTTCGACCGCCTCCTGGGTCCGGGTCGCAATCCCGCTCATCCGCCCGATGATATTGAGCACCGTCCGTTCCAGAAGAAGGATCGTTCTCGCACGACCTTCGATCTCGAGGAGAACCGCGCCGCGAGCAACCGATCTACCATCGGTGGAACGCTGACGCACCACAACCTCGAAATGCTCGAAGAGCGCCCGTGCTTCCTCGAGGCCGGCAACGATCCCTGTATCCTTCGCCTGGATCACCGCCCGGCAGGCGACGTCGGGGACGACCGTCTCAGAGGTGACGTCGCCCCACGGGGCATCCTCCCGGACAAAACGGAGCAGGTCGTCGATCGGGATCATCCGCACTCTCACGCTCCGACGGTAATCATCCGCTCGATCGCCCGCCGCGCCCGATCCATAACCTCAGGGGGGAGGACAACCTCGTGCTCTTCGGACTCAAGCGCGTGGTGGAGATCGGCAATGGATATCTCCTTCATATCCGCACAGACTGCCTCCGGATTCTCGTAAAAGACCCTTCCGGGGTAGAGCACACGCAGACGGGAAGCCATCTCCCGCTCGGTGAAGACCCACCAGGGCTCGTCCCCGCCGGCCGCGGCGGCGCGGATCATGCCCGCCGTGGAGGCTATCCGATCGGCCTGCTCCTGGATTTCCGGCGGGCATTCAGGGTGGCAGACGATCGTGCCGCCCTTTTTCCGGGCCGCTTCGACGTCGGCAAGGGTGAATCCCATATGGACGTAGCAATGACCGCCGGGAGGCAGAGGAATGATCGTCTTTTCGGGGAGTTCCCGCTGGACGTATGCTGCGAGGTTTGAGTCCGGCCCAAAGAGGATCGTATCGTTTGGAAGCGACGCTACGACCCGAACCGCGTTTGCCGAGGTGCAGGTGATGTCGGCGAGCGCCTTGCTCTCCGCCGTGCTGTTGACGTAGACCACCACGGCCGCATCGGGATACTGTTCTTTCGCCTCCAGGATCAGATCGGGGGTCAGGAAATCGGCAAGCGGGCATCCTGCGTCCTCCACCGGGAGGACAACTTTCCGATCAGGGTTGAGGATCTTTGCCGTTTCGGCCATGAACCGGACACCGCAGACGACGATCAGGTCCGCCGCGGTCTCCTTCGCTTTCACCGCGAGCTCGAGGCTGTCGCCCACCACGTCGGCGAGCGCCTGGATCTCCATGGGCTGGTAGTTATGCGCCATGATGACCGCGTTCTTCTCGGTCTTGAGCGCACGAATTTCCGTCTCCATTGTTACGTTCCCACCACCAGAGGGTTCTCAAGGTTCTTTAAGAGCGTCAGGATGGAGAGGGCCGCCATATAACTGGTTGCAGGATTATCGGGGCTCGGGACATTCCTGACCCGGACATAGATGTCCCCGAAGTCGCCCTCAACGAATATCTCGTGAATGTTCCTCTCTGCTTCAGGGTCAATCCAGAGTTCCACATCAATGTCCCTGCCTGCAGCGAGTCCCAACGCAACTGCGACATTAACGTTTTTCGGGTACTGCTTAATACAGTCGTGTGCCAGACCCTTAAATATCTCCATTCGTGTCGTAACTGGCAACCCGAGCGACGCAGGAGGTTTTGTCGTACGCAGGAGAAGTTTTTTCGGCGGCGAAACCTGGCCAATCTTGATGTTATCAAGCCCGATGATTGCGCCGCTCGGAACCCGGATCTTCTTCCCCGCTTCTCGTGCAACCTCGATGAGGTGGTCGCGGAACTCCACATCCGCGAGAGCTCCGCCCGAGAGGAGGATAATATCCCTTCCCGACCGAAGAACCGTTTCCGCATAGCACCTGACGGCACCGACAGAGGCGGCTTCTACAACTATCGAGAAATCTTCCTGCATGAAGGCGTCAAAGTCCGTATACGCTCGGGCATGGCAGAGCGCCGCCAATTCTTCCGCCCGCCCGGGGATGATATCGAAGACCGCAACAACCTGGATGCTCTCAGCGTGTGTGGCGATGATATGTCCAACGTTGCCGCATCCCAGCAACCCTATTTTAATCATCAAATAAAGAAATTGTAATATCAGCGGTTAAGTATTGTGCTCCACACAGCGAAAAAAGAACACCAAATTTCAGCAGTAGGACAGGCTGCCAATCATACACAGGAAGTCGATAATCATCACCTTTGAAGATCTACGAGAAAAAAAGATCTACATCGAGAGTTACGGGTGCACTTATAACCACGCTGACGCACGGAGGCTCACGGCGATACTGGAAGATTTCGGCTGCACACTGACCGGCCGGGCGGAGGAGGCGGATGCTGTGATCGTCAACACCTGCACGGTGATCGGCGCGACCGAACGAAAGATGCTCCGGCGCCTGGCGGCGTTTGCCGACCGCGACCTCTACGTGACCGGATGCATGCCGCTCGTCCAGATGGATAAGATTCGTTCGGTCTGCACCCCGCAAGTCATCCGCCCGGATGAGATCCACGAACGATCCGGCAGCGTCGGTACCCGTGGGCCGGGGGCAACCGGCGTGGTGCAGATAGCGAGCGGATGCATCGGCCGGTGCAGTTACTGCATCACCCGGTTCGCCCGGGGGCGGCTCGCGAGTGTGCCTGCACAGGACATACTCGACGCCGTCCGGGCCCTCGTCGCGTCGGGCGCCTACGAGATCCAGCTGACCGGGCAGGACGTGGCCGCATGGGGGCTTGATCGGGGCGAATCGCTCCCCGAACTCTTGCGGGAGATAACGAACATACCCGGGAGGTTCGCCGTCAGGCTGGGGATGATGAACCCGGCTGCGGTGCTCGGAATCCTTGAGCCGCTCACTGATGCCTGCGAGAGCGAAAAGGTCTTCCGGTTCCTCCACCTCCCTGTCCAGTCGGGCTCGGATGCCGTTCTCGAACGGATGCAGCGCGGCTACACTGCAGCCGACGTCGTCCGGATCGTCGATACGTTCCGGGAACGTTACCCGGATATGATGATCTCTTCCGACTTCATCACCGGGTTTCCCGGGGAGACGGACGAAGAGTTCTCACAGACGCTCGAACTCCTTCGACGGGCGGCGTTCGTAAAGGTGAACATCACCCGCTACTCACGGCGACCCGGGACGCCCGCCGCGGCCCTAAAAGACCTCCCCGAGCGGATACGCAAAGACCGTTCCCGCACACTGCTTGCCGAAGCAAACCGGAACTACGACACTTACAACGAACGCTGGATCGGGCGGGAGACACCGGTCGTCGCGACCGAGAAGAACATGCCGGGATCGACCGTCTGCCGCAATCCCTGCTACCTCAATGTCGTCGTAGAAGAGGATCTGCCGTTCGGATTCACCGGAAAGGCGGTGATAACCGGGAACCGCCGGCACTACGTCATCGCCAAACTGGTTCCGTCCGGAGAAGAAGAGGTTTAGCCCCACCGAAACTTTTTCTTCCGTCAAGGCCTATCTCCCTCCATGCAAGAGATCACCGGGCAAGAACTCTCTTCAAAGAAGGCAGAATACCTCAAATACATCCATATGCAAGCCGATGTCGTAAAGACGACCGAGATCGCCGCCCACTTCTCTGTCGCACCCTCGACGGTAACAAAGGCGCTCACGGAGATTGCAAAAGCAGGATATATCGAGCATACGCCCTACCGTGGGGTGAGACTCACACCTTTCGGCACCGAATACGCCCGGTTCCTGGTTCGCCGTCACCGGATCGTTGCCCTGGTGCTCAGCCGCCACGGGCTCGAGCCCGAAGAGGCCTGCAGGGAGGCAAAAAAGATCGAGCAGTGCTTCTCGAAGGACCTTACCAACAGGATGTGCATGTCGCTCGGGCACCCGATGATGAGCGTCTGCGGGGAGATTGAGCACGATCACCGCTACTGTAGTCCTCCCGGCGGGTACCACGGGTGACGACGGAACGTCTTCGTCTTTCACATGGGATAAATTTAGATACCTGCCAAATCAGGAGTGGAGAACGATGGAGACGAAAGGCAACAACAATACCACCAGATCTCAATCTCTCGTCGCAGCCGTATTCACAGTCTTTCTGCTGGCAGCAGCCACAGCGGGATGTACCAACACCGACCGGCAGAACGGCGGGGATGTCATCGTCGCGGTCACCATCCCGCCCGAACAGGAGTTCGTAGAACAGGTGGGGGGCGATCATGTTCGGGTTATCCTGCTGGTGCCGCCGGGGGCCGACCCGCACACCTACGAACCCCCGCCGGGGGTCCTCGCCGACGTCGCAGAGGCGGATATGTACGCCGTGGTCGGTTCGGGGATCGAGTTCGAACTCACCTGGCAGGGGAAGATCGCCGCCCTGAACCCTGAGATGCTGGTCGTCGACTGTTCGCGCGGCGTCGACCTGATCGCGGTCGGTGACGCCGAACACGGGGGAGCTGACCCACATATCTGGGCATCTCCGAAAAACGCGAAGATCATGGTCGAGAACATTCGCGAAGGGTTCATCACGGTCGATCCGGACAACGCCGAAGATTACCGCCGGAACGCCGATGCCTACCTCGGGGAACTCGACGCCCTTGACGCGGAGATCGCCGGCGCGCTTGCCGAATCAGGGGTGAAAAAGGTCATGGTCTACCACTCGTCGTGGGCCTACCTTGCCCGGGACTACGGGTTTATTGAAGTGCCGATTGAGAGCGAGGGAAAAGAGCCCTCGCCGCAGAGGATAGAGCACCTCATCAAGCAGGCAGAGGAGGAGGAGGTCCGGGTGATATTCGCGTCGCCCGAGCACTCCACCCGGAGCGCAGAGGTGATTGCGGACGCGATCGGGGGCACCGTGGTGACGGTAAACCCGCTCGCGAAAGACTACCTCGCGAACATGCGGCACGTGGTCTCGGCGTTTACGGGGAGCGGCAGACCATGACCGCACCCGTGATCGAGGTCGAGGACGTCTGGATCAGGCTGCGCGGCCATACTGTCCTCGAAGACGTGAACTTTGCCGTCCACCAGGACGACTTCTACGCGATCATCGGGCCGAACGGCGGCGGGAAGACGACGCTCCTTAAGGTGATCCTCGGTCTCCTTCAGCCCTCCCGCGGCGCAGTCAGGATCCTCGGCGCCACGGGGGCGGCGGCAAGGAGGGATCTCGGTTACGTCCCCCAGTTCCGGACGTTCGACTTCGAGTATCCCATCACCGTGCGGGAGATGGTTCTCTCCGGCCGCCTCGGCCACATCACCCGAATCCCGCGGCGTTACGACGCCGAAGACCGCGCCCGGACGGAGAAGGCGCTCGAGACGATGCACATCATCGATCTTGCCGACCGGCAGATCCGGGATCTCTCCGGCGGGGAGCAGCAGCGGGCGATCATCGCCCGGGCGCTCGTTAGCGACCCGAAGGTGCTGCTCCTCGACGAACCGACGGTCTACGTGGACGCCCCGACTGCGGCCCAGTTCTACAGTGTCCTCGATCGGCTCCGCGAACGGATGGCGATCGTCCTCGTGACCCACGACATCGGGGTGATCCCTGAGCACGTGACCCGGGTCGCCTGCTTAAACCGGCGCCTCTATACGCACGACACGAACGAGATCACGCCGGATATGCTCGAAGCCGCGTATCATTGCCCGGTCGATCTCATCGCTCATGGGGTTCCGCACCGGGTCTTTTCGGAGCATACGAAGGAGGAGTGAGCATGTTCGAGGTGCTCGGGTTCGAGTTCTTCAGGAACGCCCTCATCGCCGGGGTGCTCGCGAGCGTGGCCTGCGGCATCATCGGCACCTACGTCGTGGTGCGGCGGATGGTCTCAGTCAGCGGCGGCATATCCCACGCGGCCTTCGGCGGGATCGGCCTCGGCTACTTCCTCGGGATCGATCCGCTCCTCGGCGCGACCGGATTCACCGTGGCGACGGCGCTCGGGATGGGCACGCTCCAGCTCCGGGCCCGGCAGCAGATGGACACCATCATCGGTGCGGTCTGGGCGGCGGGGATGGCCATCGGGATCCTCTTTGTTTACTTAACGCCGGGATTCGCCCCCGACCTCTTCTCCTACCTCTTCGGGAACATCCTCCTTGTGCCGCAGGGAGATATCCTGCTGATGGGGGTGCTCGTCGCCATCATCGTCGCCGTCGTGGCCTTCCTCTACCGGGAGTTCCAGGCGGTCACGTTTGACCCGGACTACGCGAGGGTCATGAACCTCCCGGTCGAGCGGCTCTGGCTCCTCCTCCTCGTTCTGGTTGCGCTCACGGTGGTGATGCTGATCCGGGTGGTGGGGATAATCCTCGTGATCGCGCTCCTGACGCTCCCGGCGGCGATCAGCCGCCTCTACACCACCCGGATATGGAGCATGATGCTTCTCGCCGTCGCCCTCGGCATCGCCTTCACCCTGACGGGCATAGGGCTCTCCTACCTCCTCGACGTCCCGTCGGGCGCGACGATCATCCTCGTGAGCACGTTCGCGTATGCGGGCGCCCTCGGGGCCGAACGCCTCCGGCAGGGCGACTAGCGGGACAAACCGGTGCGCTTATGCCGGCATACGTAAGAGGTGAGTGAGCAATGGATCCGATCATCGAAGAGGGATACGCCCGCCTCCTCGAAACCCTTGAGGACCTGCAGGCGAAGAAGGAAGAATCGGCCTCGGAGATCCGGGGCAACATGGGTGCCCTTCTTGCGCGGATGGGCACCGATACGGCGCCGGTCGTGAAGCAGATCGGGCTCGAGATGCTCCGGCGCGCAAAGAGGGAGGCGTCAGGGGAACTCTACGACCAGGAGTTCTACGAGAAGAGGATGATCGTTCTCGGAAAAGGCGACCCGCTCCCCTACCGCCCTGACGACCCGACAAAGCCCGTCGATGCGCAGATCTGCGTCCTCGACGAGGATGGAGCCTTCCACGAACTGATGTATACCAACACCGATATCCGGACGGATTCCTATCTCGCCCCACTCACACCGGATGAGGCGTTCGACATCTACAGCTACGAACTCGTCTTCATGCTCTACCGGGCGCTCTACGAGTACGCGAAGATGGACGAGGAACTGACGGCCGCACTCGCGCGGACGCTCGATTATCTCGGCTCCTGAAAAACACTTTTTTCCCGAAGGCGGCCCCCGGATATCGAGGGAGAGGCGGCTGCAGCGGGCACCCCTGGAGGCTTTGAGTCACTGCATGCGTGCGGTGGGAGGCCAGCAGCTTCCGAGCCCCGGGGCGTCCCGAAGAGCAATGGGTGGGACACCGTACCCGTGCACGGATTTCCACTGGATATCGCCCAGGGGGAGGGGCTGACGGGGCGGGGGGCTTGCCCCCCTCCCCTGTCTCCACGTACTAATGTGTTCGTATAACCCCCACTCGAAGACCTCCAGTCTTCGAGCCGGAGCGTGAGCACCGTGAGGTGCGAAGAACCGGAGCAGGAGAAGACCGAAGGTCTTAAGACTAGCGACTGACCGAAGGTGCGATGTTCCGGAGAACAACTCCCAGGACGACAGGAGCCTGAGCACCGTTAGGTGCGGGGGCAGGAGACCGAGCACCGAAGAACGACGTTCCTTCAGGATGCGACGGTTCGTCAAAATCGGAGCTGGAGAAACCGGAAGGGTTTCGGGAATGGAGTTTGAGCACCGGAGGTGCAAAATGCGATGCTCCGGAGGAGCGGAGCACGAGAAGCCGTGAGGCTTCGAGGTGCGCAGCCTCACGATCCACTGCACTGGACTTTTGATCGAGTCCTGCCCGTCCTACTATGCACCACCTAACCCTTCACCGGCGCCCGAAGATGGGAATGATCGGTTCGGTGAGATCGCACCCGGCCCTGAGCGCCGTGAGAGGGTACGAGCGCTGGAACCGCTGCCCCTCGGCGTTTTCGTAGGTGACGACCGCTTTTGCCTCCGAAACCATCGACGACAGGCTGAACCCGGACTCCTCGTCCGGGTCGAGCGAGGCGATATCGAACTCGATGTCGAGCGGAACGAGGGCCACACGGATCTTCTGCGCCTCCGCAGTCCCCGTATTGGTGACGATGATCTCCCGCGCATTCTCCGAGAGATCCGCGGTGACGAGCGGGTAGTTTCCCGCATCCCCCATAATACGCAGACTCATCAGGATGGCAATCATGAATACCAGCGCGATGAGGCCGAAGAAAGGCTCGATGATGAACAGCCCGAGCGCAATGAGGCCCCCCATCACCAGAACGATCTTCTGGTTCTTATCCATGTTAATGAGTTGGTTCGCCGGGAATTATAAGAGTAGGTTTTTGTGCGGGAGTGGCGGGGCGCAGCCCGGGCGCCGTGCCCCGGGAGTCGCCCGCGTTCATCACACAGGAAGGGCAACATGACCATATACCGTCATAACGAAGTACGTACGAGACAGTATGCTTGAGTTGAAGTTCGTTCGTGCACACCCCGAGATCGTCCGGGCAGACCTCACGAAGAGAGGAGACACCGAGAAACTGGCCTGGGTCGACGAGGTGCTGGAGATGGACAGGAGGGCACGGGAACTCACCGTTGCGATCGGAGATCTCCGCAACCGGAGAAACGTCATATCCCGCGAGATCAGCCAGGCGAGGAAGGCGGGGAACGACATCACCGAGCTCCTCGCCGAAGCCGCAGGGCTTCCCGAACGGATCAAGGAGGCGGAGGCGGAGCGCGAGACGCTCACCGAAGCGGTACGCTACCGCCTGATGCGGCTCCCGAACATCCTCCACGAGAGCGTGCCCGTCGGCAAGGACGACACCGAGAACGTCGAGATCCGGCGCTGGGGTGAACCAGAGATTCCCGCGTTCGACCTGGAGAACCACGGCGCGCTCGCCGTCGAGCACGGCTGGGCGGACTTCGAACGCGCGGCGAAGGTTGCCGGGTCCGGGTTCTACTTCCTGAAGGGCAGGCTCGCCCTGCTCGATATGGCGCTCCAGCGGTTTGCGATGGATATCCTCGTCGAGCGCGGGTATACCCCGATCGTCCCGCCCTACATGATGAACCGGGCAGCATACGAGGGCGTGACCGATCTCGCCGACTTCGAGAACGTCATGTACAAGATCGACGGCGAGGACGAGTACCTGATCGCGACGAGCGAGCACCCGATGGCCGCGATGTACTGCGACGAGATCTTCGAGGAGAAGGATCTGCCGCTCCGGCTTGCGGGCCTGAGCCCGTGCTTCCGGCGCGAGATCGGGGCGCACGGGCTCGATACGAAAGGGCTCTTCCGAGTCCACCAGTTCCACAAGGTGGAGCAGTTCATCTATGCGACGCCGGAGCAGTCCTGGGACCTTCACGAGGAGCTGATGGCGAACGCCGAGGAGGTCTTCCAGCAACTCGAACTTCCCTACCGGATCGTCTCGATCTGCACGGGGGATATCGGGACGGTCGCTGCGAAGAAGTACGATCTCGAGGTCTGGATGCCACGCGAGGAGCGCTACCGCGAAGCGGTATCGTGCTCGAACTGCACGGCCTACCAGGCGGTCAGGCTGAACATCAAGGTGCGCGACCCCGTTGAATTCACCTCGAAGCGCTTCGTGCACACCTTAAACAGCACCGCGATCGCGACGTCACGCGCGATCCGCGCAATCCTCGAGAACAACCAGAATGAGGACGGTTCGGTCACGATCCCCGAGGCCCTCAGGCCCTACCTCTACGGCGAGGAGACGCTGTAGGCGCACCGGGCCTCCAGGAGCCCGGAAACACCTTCTTTTTGGCAGGACGGCAGCCTACTTCTGCCGCAGCCCTGCGATCTTCCCGAGCAGCACCCCGTAGAGCCGGCGCTCCTCGGCGAGCTTATCGTAGGTGACGTAATCCATAACCCTCAGCGGGAGGCTCGCCACCGGACTCCGCGCAGCGGGCCGGATCAACTCCGAAAGTCGACGTGTCCCTCGTCAAACCCGTCACAGGTGCCACCGAACGGCCGGAGTCGATGCTCGACGGCAGAGGCACGCCGGGTGCTCCTCCGGAAGAAAAGGATGGCATATATGTGAAAAATCTCATAGGAATGATTATGCCCCTCTTCTCAAATCCGAGGTTTCATATCCTCCTTCTCGTCGGTATCGTCGTAGCGGCGGCCGTCCTCTCCTCCGGGTGCATGCAGAGCGCCGGACCCGTGCAGGAAGCAGATGATGCCTACAAAAATCCCCCGCCGCCGGCGACATCTGCCGACCTTGAGTCGGTCGTCTCGGCCGGGGTTGTCAGCGCCGGCGTCCCCGGCGCCCTGATCGAGATCTCGACGCCTGAATGGACCTGGAACTACGCGGCCGGCAACGCCTCGACCGCTCCCGCGAGACCTGCAACGCCGGAGATGCGGTTCATCATCGCGAGCGTGACGAAGACCTTCACGAGCGTCGCCATCCAGCAGCTCGCCGAGGACGGAAGACTCTCGCTCGACGACCCCATCGACCGCCGGCTGCCAGCGGACGTGGCGGCGATGATCCCGGAGAGCGACGCGATCACGATCCGCCAGCTCCTCGACCACACGAGCGGTATCGCGGATTACGACGAGGATGCGATCGTCTTTGAAGAGTACGAGAACCCCGACACCCCCGTCCCCTACCAGGAAGGGATTCGCCAGAGCCTCGATACAGGCCCCCTGTACCCGCCTGGAACGAACTACACCTATTCGAACGTGAACTACATCCTCCTGACCCTGATCATCGATGAAGCGTCCGGCGTTCCCTACGAGGACTACGTCACCCGGGAGATCCTCGTGCCCTCCGGGATGAACGACACCTTCGTCCACCGGACCAACCACATACCCGGACCGCACATGCGGGCCCAGGAGAGCGGAGAGGACGGCACCGTCATGGACTTCAGCGATCTCTACATCCAGTTCGACCGGGGCGCCGGGGACATCGTGAGCACGACGGCCGACCTCAACAGGTTCCACCGGGCACTCCGCTCCGGGGCGCTGATCAGCCCGGCATCGTTTGCTGCAATGGAGAATACCTCTCCGCAGTCCCGAAAGATCGGGGAGGTGCAGGGTCTCGGAGAGATGAGCGTCGGATGCAGTTATGGATACTTTGCACAACAGAACGTGTCGGAGGGCCTGACCCTCTACGGCCATACCGGCGGGTATTACGGCTCGTACACGATCCTCTACTACTGGGCTGAGAAGGACACCTATATCGCCATGAACAGCAACTCTGCGGCAAAAGCGGGTGCAGTTAACCGGGAGATCCTCGCCCCGGTGCTCCTGTACCTCAAGGACGAGGCAGCAGGCGGGCAGTAAGCCTGCCAGCAACCCGGGATCTTTGGGGCAACGGGCTCCATGAACCACCCGTTTTCCGGAGCACCCCGGATGCGAACGGAACGGCGAAACTGGCAAAGAACACTTTTGTATGCACAGGCGGGTCCGTCAGCAACCACCTGCAGCCGGGAATTGCCGGCCGAATGCCGTACGGGAAGGGGGATCGACCCCCCGCCCCGCACCTCACGGGATCGTCCGGACGATCCGCTCCTTCGTCACCTTCCCGGCAATGAATCGGGCGAGAGCGAGGAGCGCGAGCCCTGCTGCCGCGAAGATACCCTCCGTCGTCACCGAGAGGCCCCCGCCACCCGGTGCGACGCCCTGGAGCACGACGATGAGGAAGATGAACCCGAAGATGAAGACGAAACCGAGGATCTGGTTCTCCCGCATCCCGAGCGCGAGTTGGGCCGCGCCGATGAGACCGGCCGAAGCGGCGATCCAGACCGGGACGACGGCTACGAAGTGAAGGATGAGCAGGGGTTCAGCGGCGATGGAGACGCCGGTGAGGGCGGTGATCGCCGCGACGCTTACTGCGGCCGAGAGAAGCATCATCACATAAGCCGGGACGGTGACCCCGATAGCCTTCCCCTCCCAGAGGCGGCGGAGCGAGACCGGGGCGCAGAGGAGTGTCTCGATGGTGCCGTCCCGCTTCTCGCGGAGGAAAGCGTCGGCGCAGAAGATGTAGCCCATGAAGACCCCGACCGGGAGGGTGATCCCAGCGATCCCGCCGGCGACGGCGGCAGCATCTCCCTCGGCACCCACAGCGATACTGAGAGCCGACATGACCGGGAACCATACTGCAAAGATGAGCGCCGAGATGAGGACGCTCCGGTTCCGGAGGGCGAGCCGCATCTCGCGGCCGGCGATGACGCGAAACGTGTTCATGCCTCATCCTCCGCTCGGCCGACGTGCTCGAGATAGATCTCCTCAAGCGACCGCGACGACCGGCGAACCTCCTCGATACGGAACCCTGCCCCGACGAGGGCCGTGATGAGGTCGGGGGTCGCGGTCGGGTCGGCGAGGGTGCAGTGGAGGGCGTCGCCGTCCACGTCGCATTCCGTGACATACGGCAGGTTCCCCACGACCTCGCACGCGCCCTCGCCGGCACCGGCGAGGGTGACCGTCACGGAGGGGCGGCCGGAGGCCGTGGTGAGGTTTTCTACCGAATCGAAGGCCCGGATCCTCCCTCCCGCAAGGATCGCGACCGTGGAGCAGATCCGCTGAACCTCATCGAGGTGGTGGGAGTTTAAGAACACGGTCATCTCCTCCCGGCGGGAGAGTTCGATGATGAGGTCGCGGACCATCCTCTGCGCGCCGGGGTCGAGCCCGGAGGAAGGTTCGTCGAGGAAGACCACCTCGGGCCGGTGAAGGATCGCCCGGGCGATACCGAGCTTCCGCTTCATGCCGGTCGAGAACGTCCCGACCGGGTCGTCCCGCCGGTCGGCGAGATCGACGAGTGCGAGGAGTTCGTCGATCCGTTCTGCGGGGTCTTCGACGCCGTAGAGCCCGGCGTAGTAGGCCAGGTTGCCGGCGGCGCTCATCCGGTCGGAAAGACCGTTGTTCTCGAAGAGCACCCCTACGTGCGCGCGTGCTTCGTCATCGGCGGCAAGGTCGCGGCCGAGAACCCGGACCTCGCCCGTGCCGGGAGCAAGCAGGCCGAGCAGAATCCGGATTGTCGTGGTCTTTCCGGCGCCGTTCGGCCCCAGGTAGCCGAAGATCTCCCCGTGCCCGACGGTGAACGAGACGTCGCGGAGGATATCGCGGCCGTCGAAGGAACGCGAGAGCCCCCTTACCTCGACGGCGTTCACGCCTGCCTCCTCCTCCCGCGCCGCACGGCACAGGGCCGGGAGAGGGCGGGACGGATACAGGATCCAGCCGCATGACTGGGTGAAAGCATACCGATCAATTCCCGGCCACGGGGCATCAATCCATCGGTTTGTGCGGAAACAACCATGAGATTGCGCCGGAACCATATCCTGTAGGGTAGGGGAGGTCGGAGAAGGAACGCATCTGAAGTTTCACCCGGCTCTTCTCCCTCGCATTGCCGCGAAGAACCCGAGATGAACCGGACACGACTTCCCACCGGCTATCCCCACACACTGCCCCCGCCCCGCAGGAAGGGGGAGGAGCGTGAAGCGCGGGTGGGGTGGGGGCTACAGTTATCCGCGGCAGGTGGAGACAGGGGAGGGGGGATGCTCCCCCCTCCCCGTCAGCCCCTCCCCCAATTGCGATACCCCCACGAAAGCCGTATCCGGGAGGGGGGCCATACATCCCCCTATCTAGAGCCTATCCCCAGGCAGTGTACCGTGGGGGTATCGCCATGACTGCCCCCCGCCCCAAGGGGCGGGGAACGACTGCTGGAACAGCAGGAGTTTGAGCACCGAAGGTGCGGAGGAGGAGGCCGAAGGCCGGGTGGGGTGGGGTTACAACAGATATACCGGATTGGTAAGAGGCTGCAAAGAGGTATCGCCAAACACCCGGACGCACCGCGCCCCATATCCTCCATCCGGCCCAGACCTTCTCCCGCTGAAATGGGAACTATTATGGAGGCGGAGAGGAGATTATCATCATTATAGGCAGGAACGCCCCGTGCTCCACCCCGGGCCGGTCGTTTCGCCAGGAGCCACTACCATGGAGTTCTCTTACGGCATCGACGACCGGCCGCGACCGGCATCCCTTCTCATCTTCGGCCTGCAATGGCTCGCGGTGAGCGTGCCGGCCATCCTCATCATCGGCAAGGTGCTGGCCACCCTCCAGACCGAAGGGTCAGCCATTCCCTACCTTCAGAAACTCTTCCTCCTCGTCGCCCTGCTGCTGCTCGCGCAGATCTACCTCGGCCACAGGCTCCCCCTGGTGCTCGGCCCGGCGACGGTGCTCCTGATCGGCATCCTTGCAAGCCTTGAAGGTGGTTTTGCAGCGATCAACGCATCGATCCTGATCGGCGGGCTCCTCCTTGCAGGGATAGCGGCAGTCGGTCTCTTTGAGTATCTTAAACGCTTCTTCACGCCCCGGGTGATCGCGGTCGTCCTCATGCTGATCGCGTTCACCCTCGCACCCACCATCCTCAACCTGATCACGGACGGGGGCGGCACGGTTCCGGCGACGCAGACCTTCTTCTTCGCCGTCGCGTTTGCCCTCGCCCTCTTCATTGCAAACGGGCGCCTGAAGGGGATATGGAAGTCGACCCTGGCGCTCTGGGCGATCATCTTCGGGACGCTCTCCTACATCGTCCTCTTTGGTCCGGTTCCCCTGCCGCCAGAAGGCACCGCGCTGCTTGCGCTCCCTCCCAGCCTGCTCGCGCCGCTCGCCCTACCCGATGTCGGGGTTCTTGCAGCGTTCCTGATCTGCTTCCTTGCGCTCGCCATCAACGATCTCGGATCCATCCAGTCGGTGGGCGGCCTTCTCGGGGCAGATAAGATGGGCGAACGCACAAACCGCGGGGTGGCCGTCACCGGTCTCGGGAACGTCCTCGCAGGCCTCACCGGGGTGATCGGCCCCGTGAACTTCTCCCTCTCCCCCGGCGTCATCGCCGCGACCGGGTGCGCGTCTCGGTTCGCCCTGGTCCCGGCAGGTATCGCGCTCGCACTCATGGCTCTATCTCCCCTCGCCATCGCCGGCCTTGCGAGCATCCCCGGGCCGGTCATCGGCGTCGTCCTCGCCTACGTCATGGCCTCCCAGATCGCAGCGGGGCTGATGCTCAGCCAGGAGAACAGGGCGGTCGGGACGTTTGACGAAGGGCTGATCATCGGTGTCCCCCTCCTTCTCGGGACGCTGGTGGCCTTCCTGCCTCCGGAGGTCGCCGCAGGGTTCCCGGCACTCATCCGCCCGCTGATCACGAACGGCTTCGTTGTGGGCATCGTCACCGTTCTCGGGCTCGAGCACATCATTTACCGGCAGCGACAAGAGAACCAAACCTGAACGGGTGCGCTCGCCCACCGCCTCCCGTTTCTCGAAATCCAGGACCAGAGAGAGTATCCCCGGGGAACACCAAATGCGGCACGGATTCTCCATAGGGTCCCCCATAGCCGACATAAAATAAATTGGATTGTGGGAAGGCGAGATTCGGACATACACCAACCCGGTGATCTATCGGGCACACTACCTGTTCAAAAAACTCCTGAAAACGAGATAATATGAGAAACGATGGGCCCGATGCGATTCGAACGCACGACCTCCCGGTTATCAGCCGGGTGCACCACCAGCTATGCTACGGGCCCTGATACACCTGTATTAGTGCCTACAAATATTGTACAATATTCAATTTAAAGGTTGTGCAAGGACTCTGCTCCTGAATCGTCTGGGTATGGCACCGGCGAAGAACACGCAGGGGCAGCAGCACGGCGGCGAACTCCAGATATCGGTAGCCTTCCGGAAAAGGATCCGGCGCGCACGGTCGCAATACCCGGTATTTCAGCACCGAATTGTTCCGGACAGGCATCCAAAGGGCTATGTTGAAAACAGATGATAGAAGTATAGTTGAGTGGAACAATGGCAATACGATACCTACTCGGAAACGAGGGCATCGCTCACGCATGCCTGGAGGCAAACATCGACTTTGCCAGCGGTTATCCCGGAACACCGTCCTCCGAAGTGATCGACGTCCTCCGGATGCAGAAGGAGCGGCCCTTCACCGTGGAGTGGTCCACGAACGAGAAGGTCGCCTTCGAGAACGCACTCGCCGCCGCCTGGTGTGGAGTCCGCGCACTCTGCACCATGAAGCACGTCGGGCTGAACGTGGCGGCCGATCCCCTGATGACGAGCGCATACACCGGGGTTACCGGCGGGTTCGTCATCCTCTCCGCCGATGACCCCTTCGCGCACAGTTCCCAGAACGAGCAGGACACGCGGCGCTACGCGCACTTCGCCCGGCTCCCCTGCCTCGACCCGGCTTCAGTCCAGGAGGCGCACGACATGATGCGGGACGCCTTCGCCCTCTCCGAGGAGGTCGGTCTGCCAGTGATCTTCCGCCCCACCACCCGGATCTGCCACTCGAAGGGCGACGTCGACCTCGGAGAGGTCGGAACCGTTCACCGGGCCGCCGAGTTCCGGCGCGACCCGAAGCAGTACGTGGTCATCCCCGCGCACACCCGGGTTCTGCATAAGGTCCTGAACGAGAAACAGCCGGCACTTAAACGGCGGCTGGTCGAACTCGGTTACAACCGTCACACCGTCCGGGGCAGGACCGCCGTCGTCGCGAGCGGCGTCTCGGCCGCCTACGTCCAGGAAGTGCTCCCCGACGACGTCTCGCTCGCGATCGTCGGCGCCTACCCGATCGACGAGGAGTGGCTGGCGGACTTCGTCGACCGGCACGAGAAGGTTCTCGTTGTCGAGGAACTCGATCCGGTCGTCGAGGAGGTGGTGCGCCAGGCGGCGACGAAGACCGAAGTATTCGGTAAGATAGACGGCACGGTTCCATACGAAGGGGAGTTCACCCCGGCGACCGTCGCCGCCGCCCTTGAGCAAGCGGGCATGGCCCCCACGGCGAACTTCCCGGCGGCCGCTCCGGTCCCGGGAGTGCCGCCCCGTCCGCCGATCCTCTGCGCAGGGTGCATGCACCGGCCGACATTCTACGCGATGCGGAAAGTCTTCCGCGACGGCATCTTCCCGAGCGACATCGGGTGTTACACCCTCGGGCTCCAGCTCGGCGCGGTGGATACCACCATCTGCATGGGCGCCTCGATCACCGTCGGGAGCGGGATCGCCCGGTCGGGGGAGGAGCGCCCCGTGGTCTCGACCATCGGCGACTCGACGTTCCTGCACACGGGAATACCGGGGCTCTTAAACGCCGTCTACAACGGCGCGGACATGGTCGTCGTCATCCTGGACAACCGGATCACCGCTATGACCGGCCACCAGCCAAACCCCAATACGGGAGTGACGGCGACAGGCGTCGAGAGCACCCCAATATCGCTTGACGCGATCTGCCGGTCGTGCGGGGTCTCCTGGGTCGAGACGGTCGACCCCTACGACCTTCCGGTGCTCCTCGACACCTTCCGGAGGGCAAAGGAGCGCAAGGGCGTCCGGGTCGTCATCGCAAAACAGCCCTGCGTCATCACCGCCCGCCGGAGCGGGATCAAACGCAAACCCTACACGGTCGACCCCGAACGGTGCACGGGCTGCGGCGCCTGCCGGTCGTTCGGCTGCCCGGCGATCGCGTTCGTCGATAAGAATGCGACGATAACCGAACTCTGCGCCGGTTGCGGCGTCTGCGCAGACATCTGTCCGTCGGGCGCGATCATCCTGGAGGGACGGCGATGAAACCCTCGTTCGACGTCCTGATTGTCGGGATAGGCGGCCAGGGAACCGTTCTCGCCTCGAACGTCCTCGGGGAGGCGTGCATCATCGAGAACCGGACCGTCCGGAGCGCCGAGACTCACGGGATGGCACAGCGCGGCGGGTCGGTGGAGAGCCACATCCGCATCGACGGGAAGCACGGCTCCCTGATCGTGCCGGGGACGGCCGATCTTCTCATCGCCTTCGACCTCCTCGAGGCCCTCCGCTACCGCCACTACCTCCCCGTGGGGGGAAAACTCGTGGTGAACCGGCACCTGGTCGTCCCGACGTCGGTCTACCAGCAGGATCTGGACGTCCCCGACGAGGAGAGCATCCTCGCCGCGCTCGCCGACCTCGACGTCACCTGCATCGACGCCGCGAGCCTCGCAGAGGAGGCGGGAAGCATCCTTTCGCAGAACATCGTGATGCTCGGGGCGGCGTCGGGAGACATTCCGCTCCGGCCCGAGACCCTCGAAGAGGCGGTGCGGCGGTGCGTGCCGCCAAAAACCGTCGAGGTCAACACCGTAGCCTTCCGGATCGGCCGGGAGAAGGGCGCCGGCACGCCCTGATCGGGAGGCTCCCGGGGTTTCCCCGCTCTCCCCATCACTACGGTCAACCGCATCCAGGCGTTTCATATGCCCCTTCGCGCCCTTCGCGGCTTCGCGTGAGACCCAATCCGAGTCTCAAAACCTTTGGCTCACGCGAAGGCGCGAAACATGAAGCACCTTTTGGCGCCCGCAACCTGTATTACCCATCCTGCCGAGCTGGTATGCCATGAGTGAGCAGGGTAGCGTCGAAGGGCCGTTAGCGGTCGACGATGCCGGGCGCGAGCGACAGCTCGCGTTCTTCGAGAAGCCGGAGGTTCCGGACTATATCCAGCGTCTGGTCGAGTCCTACATCGAGAAGAAGACCGCCAAGTCCCGGGACGACCCGGTCGTGCTCGACCGGATGCGTAACGCCATCCTTGCCCAGAAGAGCCGCTACTGGAAGGAGAGGCGGGTGAGTTACCGGAAGGCCTACCAGGTTCTCGGCTACCTGGCCTACCACGCGCCGGTCTACCTGGTGCAGTTTGAGCACATCCTCTGGCAGATCATCCACCAGGGGCTCGCAAAACCCCATATGCGCATCCTCGATCTCGGCACCGGGCCGGGAGTCGTGCCGCTCGCCGTCATCGACCTTCTCGGACGGCTCGGGAACGGTTCCGCGGATGTCTACGCCGTCGAGCAATCGGAGGAGCACCTCGAGGCCTACAACGCCCTCGTCCCGGCCGCTGCCGTGGCGCGAGGTAACGCCGTGCGGGTGGAAAAGCCCATCCGCGCCGATATCGGGGCGCTCGAGGCCGGGAACCTGCCCGACCGGATAGACCTCATGGTCTTCTCGAACGTCTTAAACGAACTCCGCCACCTCGATATCGACCGGCGCGCCGACCTTGTCACCGGCCTTGCCGAACAGCTCGCGCCAGACGGGACGATCGTCGTCGTGGAGCCCGCCGATCTCGCGAACTCCACCACTATGCGGCAGACCGTACGGGCGATCGCGGAGCGCGGCCTTGCTATCTACAGTCCCTGCTCGTTCATCCGGGGAACCGCCTGCAACCCCACCCGGTGCTGGACGTTCGAGCAGAAGGGCGACATCCGGCCGACCCGGCTCATGGAGCGCCTTGCAGCGCGGAAAGACGGCTACCGGTTCGTGAACGTCGATATCAAATACTCATCGGCACTCCTGCGAAAGGATACAAAAACGCAGCACGCCTACCACGTCCCGCCGGGAGCGAAGTTCGCCCGGCTCTCCCACCTCCGCCGTCACCGCGACAAAAAGATCAACGTCGTCGCCGCGCTGATGTCCGGCAACCTCGGGGATAACCGGACGAAGGTCTACAAGGTCTGCGACGGGACGCCTGCGGACCCAACGTATGCCGTCGTCCCGGCAACCCTCCGCGGCACGAACCGCGACGCGCTCGAAGGTCTCCCCTACGGCGATATCGTCCGGCTCTACGGGATTCTCGTCCGGTTCAACCGCGACCACGGCGCCTACAACCTGGTCGTCCTGCCGGGGACGCGGATCGAGCCGGTCGGGTGTTCGGGGGGAGAAGGGGGCAGAGTGGCGGATATGTAAGCAGGAGTTACTCCTCCTGCCGGCACTCAGGTATAGTTACCGTTATCATCACAGGCGAGAAGAGAAAACAGGAACCGATTGCAGAACGGGCTCTTCGATAGCACCTCAGAGCAGTAAGAGCTCGATAAAAACCCGATCAACTGGACCGTGGTGGCTATCGCGTCTGGGGGAGGGGTTTCAGGGGAGGGGGGAGACCCCCCTCGAAACTCTTCGAGTTTCTCATGCTCGCTGCGCTCGCACTCCCCTTTGTCCCCACCCCCCATGGCGATACCCCCTCGAAATCCGTAAATGGGGTATAGCAGGTAGCAAGTACCACCGGCGATTCCGCATGCCGATAACGTCCCCGGAAAAACCCTATGATATTAGCAAGGTTGCGGTGAATCTGCCGGACTGAGGGCATTCGGCCAAAAAAAGATACTACGCCTCCCCCCCACCGGCACGGAACGGGCAGAAACTCCTGAGCGCGTAGAGCAATCCCCCGTAACCAAGACTGACCGCGATAATCTGGACGATCGCCCCGAGCAGCGGGATGAAGAAGAGGATCTGCAGGATCACGAACCCCAGAACAAATATCCACGAACGTCCCGTCTCCCACCCTGCCCGGGAAGCGATGATGTCCCCGAGGGCGTATGCGACAAAGAGCGACGAGAGCATCAAGGCGACGATGAAGAGCAACCCCGCTACGAGCGCGATGGGGAGGCCGATGACCGTGATTGCGACGATGACGAGGATGATCACCGATACGATGATCGCGACGAACCCAAGAACCGTCAGGAGAACCGGGTTCTTCTTGACCTGCCCGACCACCGCCGCAAACAGATCGGGGAATCCCCGGATGAGGAGAAGCCCGAGGATCAGGAACCCGATGGCGAAGAACACCGAGAAGAGGTCGGGCAGCAGCCCGGGCTCCGGCGGCTCCTCGAACGTCACGTTCCCGGCCGTACCGGGGTTGTTGAACGTCGCGCCCGACACCGTCAGGTTGCGGAGAACCGATCCTGCGTTGGTGACCTCCCCCGCCGAGATGAACGCGTCGCGCTCTATGACAGCATTCTCCCCAATTGTGACCGTTCCCCCGGTGATGAGGGCGTTCGTCGCGTTCCCGTTCAATTCGATCTCGCCTCCGGCGGCAAGCACCTTCCCGCCGACATTCCCGTTGATGACCAGGGTGCCTCCCGCGGCGATGACGTCGCCGGCGACCGGCGCATCCACCGTCACCATGCCGCCGGCGACCGTCAGGCTGTCTACGGGAGCGTTGACGGTCACGGACCCGCCCGAGGCAACCACATCGTCGGGGATGGCGGTATCGATCACCTGCTGGTCCCCGCCGAGAAACGTGAGCGCCTGAGCCCCGGACGGGATGAGCAGCAGGCCGAGGATCAGCACTGCCAGATGCTTCATACGGCCCGATAGATCGCTCCACCTCAAAAATGTTCGTGCAAAAGGGATGGCGATATCGGAGCGGCGGCGGTCACAGCCGACAGGAAAGCCGATCCGCCAGCCATCCAGGAGAATTGCGCCCCGGAACCGTCCCCGCTACACCAGATCCGCAAGGCGGCGTTTGAGTTCGGTGATCGCCTCGTCCTTCCCGGAAACATCCGAATCCTGGACGGAACGAATGTTCTCCTCGACCGAGGTTGCCATCCACTCTTTCGGGACGCCCGACGCCGCAAAGAGTTCCTGCCACTCCCCGGAGCCGAACGGGATGACCCTGACAAGTTTTCCGAGAATGTTCCAGTCGACGACCCGGTACTCTTCCCCGGTGCTGGTATCCGCCACCTGTACCGACCGGTCGTCGTTGCACCCGACGACCCGGGCGTGGATGACGTAGACGCTCACATCGTCCTTGTCGGTGAAGGAGATCTGGACGACGTCGCCCGGCTGCGGGCTCTCGGGCACCATGTAAAGGACGATATCACCCGGGTACATCAGTTCCGGCTCGTAGCGATCGGCGATACCGATGTAGCCGGTATCGGAGACGTAGAGCCGGAGATACTCCTGGTAAAACTTCCGGACGATCCAGTAGACTGCTCCCGGGTGCGTCTCCGCCAGTTTCAGGAGGAGGTTGTGGATGGAGCTCGGAATGCTCTCCGGCCGATCCAGCACCTGACGGGCCAGCCTCTCGTACGCTTCCACAACCCCGGCCTCTGTCTGCGTTGCCTCTGCCATACTAACAAACCCCGGTGCATAATATCAGTGGTAGGATAAAAGTGTTCCTCCGTGTTTTCCTGACGCGCCGCCCGGATCGACGTAGGTTCTCAGCACCGTACAGGTCCTGGAGAAGGGAAAACGCTGGCACTGCCATCGAATGCGCGAGAAGATGAAAGAACTATAACGCTTATATCCGACCGTAACCATACAGTAAAGTAGAGGCTATTGATATGGGTGGCATAAAGGATTCTACGTATCTTGATGTTCAGAAAGCCCTCGCCCGGCGGTTCTCTCCCCAGGACGGGTGGCAGTTCGCATGGTCCCCTGCCGGCAGTGCACAGCCGGAGGGTCTGGTCTCCCGCCGGGTTGCCGGCAAGACGGAACGGGTGCTCGTGAACGTGAAGATGACCCCCAGTGTCCCGGCAGGCACCATCGAGGCGCTTGCGGCAGCCGCAAGCGCCGGCAAAGCCGACAGGGCTGTTCTCGTCGTGCCGGGCGGGGCAGCCGTCCCGGAGGTTCCCGAGGGAGTCGACGTCCTGGAGATGGGCAACTGGCAGATCGTCGGCGGTCGCATCGCCTGGGCGAAGAACATCGAGAAGAGCGCGTTCCTCGAGGAGGAGCGCGCGAGAAGGGGGCTCGCGTAACGCGGCCCCTCAAAACTTTTCTCACATCCCGAAGTCAAAGAGCGTCGTCCTTGAGGGATCGACGTCGTGCCAGTCCCACCCGAGCGGCTCAATGATCCGTGAGATGGGGCCTTTGAGCGTCTTCTCGAGCATCGTCTCCCAGTCGACGACGAACTCCGGCGGCACCTGATCGGCGTACTCGAAGCAGACCACGTCCGTTCGCGGGTATTTCGCCGTGACGGTCTTTATGTAGATCCGTTTGGGCTTGCTGCCCCGCTTGAAGTCGGTTCCGAGATGCTCGTTCGAGTACTTGGCGCCCCGGATGTGGGCGTCGGCGTTCTCGTAACTATCCAGGTTTTTCCCGATCCCACCCGGAATGCCGGTTTCGTCGAGGGAGTACTCACCACGCCGGTATTTCCTGATGACGTCGCGCAGGTATGCCTGCACGTCGCTGAACGCGTCCCCGCGCAGGATCATCTCGATGACGGCACGTTGCACCTCCCGCGTGATCTGTGGGGAGTCGCTGCGCCGGATCTCAAAGCCGACGACATCGACCTCGTCGACGTCCTTGCCCTCCTTCCAGACCAGGTGCCCGGCGTAGCGCTTCTTCTTGCCGGCCTGGAAGAAGCGGCGGTAAACCTTCTCGAACTTGATGGAGAAGTAGTGCATATCGGCGTTCAGTTCAGCTTTCGCAAAGTCGCCGTAGCCCGCGTTCAGCTCCGCCTCGATCTCCCTCGCCCGTGTGATGGTCTCTTCGAGGTTCCCCGGCGGGACCTCGACCATGCAGGAGTCGGTGTCGCCGTAGAGGACGGTGTACCCAAGCCCCGTGATGATATCCCGGGTGTGCCCGATGATCGCCCGGCCGACCGAGGTGACGGCCGACCCGATCTCACGGTCGTAGAGCCTGAACCGGGTATAGCCCGAGACCCCATAGTAGGAGTTCATGATCACCTTCAGGACGTTCTGCTGGAGGTCGTAGAGGACGTACTCCGGCGACCCGAAAGGGTAAAGGTTTCGGAGGTGCTTGCGTTCGTCCCGCTCCTCGAGGAGTTCCGCGATGATGCTCCGTGTCAACCCATCCGGCTCCCGGGAGAACCGGATACCGTTCGGCGCCCGCAGTTCGCCGTCAGGGTTCTTCGTCTCGGGCGAGGCGTTGATCGTCATCATCGCCATCGGGTAGAGCGATTTCAGGTCGAGAACAACCACGTTCTCCCGGAGACCGGTGGCGGGCTCAAAGACGGTCGCCCCCTCGAACTCGTCCCCGGCGGCGAGCCCTTTTGATGGGAGAACGAACCTGCCCGACGCCTTCCGGAGAACGAAGATGTCGATGACGTTTGAGGAGTTCAGCGTTCGGTCGAGCGGGCACCCGACGTACCGGGCGATCTCCCGGTAAAACTCGATGATGTTATTTTTCCGGTCGATCCCGACGCAGAGTTCGACGTCGCGGTAGTTGTACTCCACGAGCCGTTTCGGGTCAGACCGCCAGAGCTCGGTGATCGTCCCGGTGTAGCGGACCTTCGTCACCCCGAGTTCATCTTCGGCGATCGCATCGAGCCGGTACGACTCCTTCTGGGCCTGGTGCATCTTCCGGTAAGCGCCGAGGAGATCGAAGATCGACCGTCCACGGACGGCGTTTCGCTCGGTCTGCCCGGGGATACGGGCGAGACCCTCGGCCTTAAGATCGAGCGCCCCCATCCGTTTCACGATGTAAGGGATGTCGAACTCCACGAAGTTCCAGCCTGAGAGGATATCGGGGTCGCGTTCTTTGACGTAATCGACGAGCCCCTTGAGCATCGAGACCTCATCCGGGTACCGGACGACCCGGTGCCGCTCGTTGACAGAGAGGTCGGGCACGTCGGCCGCCGCCTCGCCGGGCTGCCAGAGGAGCGTCGTGTAGTCGTCGTCGAACGAGTCCCAGCAGGTGACGCAGATGATCGGGTCGCGCTCAGGTTCGGGGAACCCCTGCTCGTCCACGCACTCGATATCCATGATGCAGGTGCGGGCCGGAGCCTTGATCTCGGCCGGCGCGAGTTCGCGACACTCGATCTCAAAGGCACCATCGAACGATTCAACTGCATCGGCAGGCAATTCGACACCGGCGGTAAGACCGCAGTCTATCATGAATCGGGTGGTAAACGGGATATCAGCCTCATAGTGCTGCGAAAAGACATCGCGGACGGCACGGACATCGCCGGGACGCCGGGTGTAGAGCCGCCGGAGGGGAACGGCCTGGATAGAGCGGTAGGTCGTATTCTCTTCAACGCCGACGATCTCCTGCGGGAGAGATCTGCCATCCACCTGATCGGCAGGCGCATAGAAATAGGGCCGAAAACCGCTCACCCTAACTTGAATGGCCTTTCCAGATGCGTCCCGACCGAAGATATAAACGACCGGGGTATCGGCACCGACGTTACCGTACTCCACTTGATGAATACCGACACGGATCTTCCCGAAGTCCTCCAGCGTTGCCGGAACGCTCATGCCGGACTCAAGCACCCGGTCAACCATCGAATCTCCTGCAGAGATCCCGCACGAACGCTCCCGCCTCCGCCATCTTCGCGGACTCCCAGTCATCGAGTTCCCACTCCTCGATGCCGAGAATACCCTCGCGGCCTATCCGGGCGGGGACGCCGAGGGAACAGCCGGAAAGACCGTATTCGCCGTCGAGCACGCATGAGCAGGGGAGCACTTCCCGCCGGTCGTCGAGGATCGCCCGGATCAGCATGGCGATATGGTATGCGGGCCCGAAGACCGTACCGCCCTTGCCGCGGATCACCTCCATGCTCGCCCCCCGCATGCGGGAGAGGATTGCTTCCCGCTCTCTGGAATCAACATCCCTGCCGGTCTTCGAGAAAACCGGCACCTGGCGATCGCCGTGCTCCCCGAGCACCCAGGCAGGCCCGCTGATCCCCGCTTCGTGGAGGAAGCCGGCAAATCGCGCACTGTCGAGCTGGCCGCCGAAACCGATGCACCGGCGCCTGTCGCTGCCCATCATCTTCCAGAGGCCGTAGTTGTTCGCATCCATCGGGTTCGTGACGGAGATGACAATCCCGGGGAACTCCTGCAGGAGCTCGCTGCACCGCTTCGCTACCGGGATGTTGGCCTCGAGAAGGTCGGCCCGGGTCTTGATATCCGGTGTCCTCGGGGTGCCCGCCGCAAAGACGAATATATCGGCATCCCGCATTGCCGCCGTTTTGGTGGAGACCGCGATGTCGATACCCGTGTGCTGCAGGTCGAGCACCTGCGCCCGGAGGAGGGGGTCGTATACGTCGTAGACGACGATCTCGTCTGCGAGACCAAGCGCGGCGGAGAGAAACGCCGTCTCACCCCCCACTTTTCCGACGCCCAAGATTGCAAGCGAGGTCATAGTATCGATCCTGATCAGAGTTATCGTACATATTGTGCGCGCAAAGAGGCCCCTGACAGCACGGAGAATAACAATCCGGCGGGGAAAAGAGCCTCTTTACCGCCTCCCGTGCCGGTACCCGGGCTCCGGAGAGCGGAGCACATTTTTTCCTGTTAGTACACTTGGCGCGAGAGTATAATAATACTCTACTCCTACCTTTTTTCAATGGTTGCGCTTTATCCAGGCCCCATCGAGGTCGGCGGCATCCGGTTGAGGAACCACCTGCTGCTCGCGGCCGGTATCCTCGGTACCACCGGGGCGTCGCTCGCCCGCATTCTCGCGAACGGTGCGGGCGGCGTGGTCACGAAATCCATCGGCCCGAGCCCGAAAGAGGGGCATCCCGGGCCCTGTCTGGTCGTGGTCGACGGCGGCATCATCAACGCCATGGGCCTTCCGAACCCCTCGGCCGCGTTCAAGGACGAACTGGCCGCCCTTCAAGGGGAACCGGTGATCGTGAGCATCTTTGCGGGGACGCCGGAGGAGTTCCGGACGGTCGCCGGGTGGTTCGCCGGTACGGCATCCGGGCTCGAGTTGAATCTCTCCTGCCCCCACGCGGAGGGCTACGGGGCAGCCATCGGGAGCGACCCGGCTCTCGTGGAGGAGTGTACCCGGGCCGTAGCCTCCCTCGGGGTTCCGACCTGGGTGAAACTCACCCCGAACGTCGCCGATATCGCCGAGATCGGGGCGGCAGCGGAGCGCGGCGGGGCGGACGCGATCGTCGCGGTCAACACCGTGAAAGCGATGCGGATCTCGACGGCGCTCCGCCGGCCAGTGCTCGGGAACCGGTTCGGCGGACTCTCGGGTAAAGCCATCTTCCCCGTCGCGGTTCGGTGCGTCTACGACCTCTACGAGGCGTGCTCCATCCCCATCGTCGGGTGCGGCGGGGTCTCCACCGCCGACAACGTCGTCGAAATGATGATGGCAGGAGCCAGCGCCGTCGAGATCGGGAGCGCCATCATCGACGACATCGGGATCTTTGCTGCGATCGCAGACGAACTTTACAGCAGCGACGGCATCGACGCGGGCGAGATCGTGGGGTGCGCCCATGCATGAGCAGATGCCCGCAGGGGTTGTGATAACGGATATCGTGGAGGAGACGCCGTCGATCAGAACGTTCGTCTTTGACCGCGAGATTGCAGCGCGGCCGGGCCAGTTCGTGATGGTCTGGGTGCCAGGCGTGGACGAGGTCCCGATGGCCCTCTCCTCCCCGTCCTCGATCACCGTCCAGAAAGTCGGCGACGCGACCGCCGCGCTCTTTGCGATGCACGAGGGCGACCGGATCGGTGTCAGGGGGCCCTATGGGAACGGGTTTCCCGTCTCCGGCAGAACGCTTGCCGTCGGCGGCGGCGTCGGGGCCTCCCCGCTGCTGCCGCTGGTCACAGCAGGGCAGGTGGACACCTTCCTCCTCGGCGCCAGGACGGCCTCCGAGCTCCTCTTCGCGGAGAGGATACGCGATGCGGCGACGCTGATGGTCGCGACCGACGACGGCACCGCCGGCCATCACGGGTTCGTGACGGAACTCATGGCACGGGTGGATCTCGCCGACTTCAACCACATCTGTGTCTGCGGGCCCGAGATCATGATGACGGCGGTGCTCGCCGTCCTCGACCGTGAAGGGTGTGCCGAGCGGGGGCTGTTCTCACTCCACCGCTACATGAAGTGCGGGGTCGGCCTCTGCGGTTCGTGTTGCACCGACCCGCACGGCCTGCGGGTCTGCAGGGACGGCCCCGTCTTCTCCGGCGATGTCCTGCTCGATAGCGAGTTCGGGCATTACGCGCGTGACGCGAGCGGGAGCAGGCACCGGATCTAGTGCGCCCCTCCTGCCAGAAAAGAGGGGGTCAGGCCAGGAAGTCATCCTGGGGCTCGAAGAGAAGGGAGATGATGTTCTCCACCCACCCAAGCACCCTTGAGGTTATCGGGACTTCCTCCCGGCCCCCGGCACTCACTTCCGCCGCCGTATCCGCGCTGGCATCCTCAGGAGCCGGGGGGACGGTCATGCTGGGCGTTGTGTTGCCCGACGGTTCGGTCTCATTGACCACGCCCTCCGGCGGATTCCAGGCCTCGACCAGGTCCGGATCGTTTGTGAAGAGATGGATCGACCGATCGCCCTCGCCGCCCCCGACGACAAGGAACGACCCGTCGGGGGTCACGGCAACGGACTCAGCACGACCGCCGAAGCCGATCTTCTGGACCTCGGCTCCCGTGCGGTCGAGGACGTGGACCGTCCTGCCGGCTGCAGCGAAGATCCTCCTACCCTCGTTCGTCAGGGCCGTCGAGAAGATGGCGTCCCCCACGGGGTACTTCCAGAGGTGTTCGCCCTCTCCCGTAGAGAAGTAGACGCACCGGTCGCCCGATCCGGCCGCCACGAACCGCCCGTCCGGGGTGAGGTCAATGCCCCTCACCAGTTTGCCGGTCCCGTAACTCCAGGACTCCCCTTCCCTGCTATTGAGGAGGTAGACCCCATGGTTATCGCAGCCGATCGCTATTCTGCGGCCGTTCTCCGATATCGCGAGGGCGTAACTATCGGTTCCCATATCATAATCCCAGAGCTGCTTTTGGTTTCGATCAAAGATGCATACCGCACCGTTGTCGCATCCAGCTGCGATATACGCACCGTTTGACGATATATCAACGCTCCGGTAGATATAACCCGTCTTCTCGGCCCAGATGAGGTCTCCATCTCTGCTGTAGAGATAGAGTTTGTCCGCAGCAACGCCGACCCGCGACCCTTCGGGCGATATCCCGACGCCGTTCACACGTGAACCGACGGCGCTTTGCCAGAGGACATCGCCCTGCTGGTCGAGAAGGTACACCACCGAACCCGCAGAGGCAACGATCGCAGAACCGTCGTGCGTGACCGCCACGGAACTGACCGGGCCGTTTGCCCCCAGTTTCCAGACGGGAATGTACTCCCCCTCGTCCGCGGAGGCAACCCCACACAGGACAGCGATAAGGCAGCAGAAGAGAAGGAGCAGTGTCGCAATGCGCCCGGCCCGGCATCCATGGATCTCACGCCTGAAAGGCGTTATCCCGGAATCAGCCCGAGCACTGACGGCAGAACTGGATGGAGTCGCTTCCCCCGATGACATCAGGCCTGACATCTCAGAGAGTGTATATATTATTTTCGGGCAACCTACCCCCTCCGGCTTCCGGCACGGTTCGGCGGTTCCTGCCCGCCCTCAACCAGGGACGGGCAAAGGTTGCCGCGGTTTCGGGAATGCCGGTAGAACATTTTGAGGGATCGCAAGGGCCGGAGCCGGGAACACACCGGCCCGGGCACGGGAAAAAGGGTAGCTCGCAGGGATGCGGCAGGCAGGGCGGTATCCTGCCGGCTTATGGGCCAGGCATCCGTAAAATCAGCGCGAGACGTTCAGCAAGGATCACGCAGGTTGTCAGTGTCACGTCCTGCCGTGGGATCGATCGACTCCAGGTCTTCAAGGTTGTTGATATTCGTAAACGTCAGGAGACCCGGATCGATCTCGCGAATCTTATCCACGCACACGTACCGGGTGTTAAGGCTCCAGATCATCGCCCGGAGCGAGAGCGACTTGTGCTCCTCCAGATAGCCGAGCAGTGCGCTCCTCCGGTAAACCGCGTGGAGTGGTTCGAGCATATCGGCGTTCCAGCAGGGAATGGCGGCATCGTAGCCGACGGCGGCATCGAAGAGCAGCCGGATCACTCCCGGGTGGATGCAGGGCATATCGCAGGCGGCAACGAAGACGTAATCGCCGTGCACCGCGAGCGCCCCCGCGTGCAGGCCGCCGATGGGGCCGAGACCTCTCCGGACGTCCGATATGCACCTGATATCCCCGATATTGCCGAACCGCTCGCACTGCCCGGGATCCCGCGCAACGACCACGATCTCGTCGACCGCCTCCTTCAGGGTGTCGGTGAGCCGTTCGATGAAGGTCTTGCCCCTGAACGTAAAGAAGTACTTCTCCCGCCCGCCGGCACGCTGTGCCGCTCCGCCAACAAGGACTATCGCAGATCGCATGCTCCTCTCTCCCGGCCGTCAGAGCCGCTCCCGGAAACGGATCAGCTCGGCGATGCAGGCATTATAAGGCGCCTTGATGCCGTGCCTTTCGGCGAGTGCCGCCACCGCACCGTTCATGAAGTCGATCTCGGTCTTCCTCCCGCCGGCGATGTCCTGAAGCATCGACGAGTGGTGGGCGGCCGTCGCTGGGAGCTGGGTCGTCCGGAGATACTCCAGGTACGCCTCCGCGGTCTCCCAGGGGAGGGGGACGCCCTCGGCCTCCGCCACCCGGTAAGCCTCCTCCACAATCCCGGTGACGACCGCCCATGCGTGCGGATCGACGAGCGCGCCGTAAGGGACGTTCATGAGGGCGCCGAGCGGGTTTAACGCGCAGTTATAGAGGGTCTTGCCCCAGATGTCCGTCCTGATGCCGGCGGTCGCCTCCGCCCGGATACCGGCCTCCCGGATGAGGGCGGCGAGACGCTCGACCGCGTCATCTGTACCGGACGGGAACCGCCCGAGTTTCATGGGCGCCGCCTCCACAGAGACGTGAACCGACGCATCGCCCCGCCACTCGAACCCGGTGATGATCATGGCGCCGATGACCCGGTCGGTGAACCGCGCGATGATCTCTTCGTTCCCGATACCGTTCTGGAGGCTCACCACCTCGCGCCCTCCTATGACGTCGGCGAACTGGCGGCAGATCGCCTCCGTGCCGGTGGACTTTGCGGCGACGATGTAGTAGTCGGCGTCCCGCCACGCGTCGGGGAGATCCTCGGAGCAGCTGAACCGGTATGCGTCCTCCCCCCATATGCCCGTCATCAGAAAGCCCCGTTCCTGCACAGCATCAGCGTGCCGCGTCCTCGCTACGGCGTGAACGTCCGCGACGCGGGACAACTTTGCGGCAACGGTCAGCCCGACCGCCCCGGCACCCAGGACCACGATCTTCATTTCAATAATATTATGGCGGAGTTACCTGTTAACTTCTCGCTTTTTCGGCGTGCAGACATCTCCCCGGCGCTCCATACCAAGCAGGATCTCTTTGATCGCGAGATCAGGGGAGAACCCGCCGATACCGGTCTTCGCGACGACCCGGTGACAGGGCACCACGATCGGGGTCGGGTTCCGGGCCATCGCCGCCCCGACCGCCCGGGGCGCGGTTCCGACCATCCGGGCAACCTCGCCGTAGGTGACGGTCTCCCCGCAGGGGATTGTCAGGACCGCACGGTAAATCCCGGCAAAGGTGGTGTCGCCCTCGGTCGCAACGCTCTTGAGCGAAGAGAGATCCGCCGGCCGCCCGGAACAGTAGCGCAGGATCTCTTCCGGGACCCGGCCGGGGATGCCGTCACGAGCGAACCGCACCCGGTAGACGAGGTCGTCCTGCCACGCGACGTGGACGTGCCAGAGGCCGAACCGGCACGATCCGGTCAGGATCGCCATCTCTTGGCCTCTTTTTTGAAAGCTTCTACGGTGCATGCCGTCATCTCCTCCTGCATCCACGGCGGCAGCCCCGCATGAACCCGGCGCTCCTGGAACCTCTTCTCCCCGAGGATGAGCATACCCCTGTCCTCAGGCGTCCGGAGCACCCGGCCGAGCGCCTGCAGGGCGCGGTTGACCGCCGGGAGGGTGTAACTGATGAACTCCCCCTCCTCGCCGAACTTCATCCGGAAGTAGTCGATCACCATCCTGCGGACGCGGTTGAACGGCGCGAGCGGGAGACCGATGACGAGCGCCCCCGAGAGCATCTCGCCACGGTAGTCCAGGCCCTCGCTCCACTTGCCGCCGCAGACCGCAAAGAGGATGCCCGAGCGGCCGGTTCCCGGGAGGGCCATGAACTCCCGGAGCATCACAGCCGATGCCGCGGTATCCTTGGACTCGATGTAGATCTGCTTCTTCCTGATGCGTGGGGCGCAGCGATCCGCGAAGGTGTTCAGGAGGTCGTAGGAGGGGAAATAGACCGCGAGGTTGCCCGGGAGGCGGGCAAACGTGGTAATGTAGTCCTCGGTTCGTGCGAGGTTCTCTTTATCCCGGCGCATTGAGTAGGCGGTGGTGATGTCGGTTGCGCAGAAGATACGGCGGTTCTCCGGGGGGAAAGAGTTTGGGAGCGACATCGTCGTGACGGGAAGGTCGCCGAAGTAGTAGCGCCGGTAACTCTCGATGGGGGAGAGTGTCCCCGAGATCAGAACGCAGCAGGCGTGCGCCTGGGCGATGTCCTGGAGTTTGGTGCTCGGGTCGATGTTTCTGACCTCAAGCGCCACGGCCCCCTCGTCCTCTTTGCGGTAGACCGTGAGGTAGGCCGGGTCGGCGGCGGAGCGGAAGATCCGATAGAAGAACTCGGTCAGCCGCTCGATCGCACTCTCCCGGAAATCTCCCGCCTGCATGTTTTTCTCGCGGATCCCCTCGCTGATCTTGAGGAGGTCGTCCACGATCTCCTCTATGCTCCGGTAGAGCGTGCCGGAGAGGATCATCCGCTGGAAGATGGCGGGGTCGAACCAGTCCTCGGCCTCATGCGAACCCTTGAGCGCCTCCATGAACCGGGTGATCTGCGGCAGGATCTGGACGATAGCGTCCGCCTGCGGCGACCGCCGGCGTCCGGAGAGTTCGTGGCCGGCCTGTACGACATCGCGCTCCTCGATCGTCACGCTCTCGATGCTCTGGACGACGTCCCCGCAGTTATGGGCCTCGTCGATGAGCAGCAGGGCGTCGTGCCCCTCGATCCCGAGCGACTGGTAGAGTTGTTCCCGGATGGCGTCGTCGAAGAGGTGATAGAAGTTCACGAGCACCACATCGGCGTCCCGGGCGGCATGCATCATCGTGTCGTAGGGGCAGATGTCGCCGCAGAACCCGGCGAGCTGGTCAGGCCAGATCAGTTCGGTGCTCACCCGCTCGGCCCGGACACGCAGGGCCGCCGACGGGATCATCTTCAATCCCCCGTCCTCAGGCTCCACGAAGGATTTGCCGTGGACGAAGTAGGGGCAGATGAGCGGGTGCTCCGGATCCATCTTGCGGATCTGCTGTTTTATCTGGCGATCGTTTGCCGGGACGAGCGATCCCTTCTGGGCCCGCTCCCGCATCAGCGCGGTCGAGAAGGATTTGACGCCCTCGCATCGCCGGTAGATATCGCCTTCGCCCCCGAGCGGGCACATGCTGGACTTGCCGATGAGGTAGGCGAACTTGAGGTTGCCGCGCTTCTTCCGGATGAGCTCAAGCTCGCGCATGAACGTCGCAAGCTGGCTGATGGTCCGGACGGCGACGAAGACTTTGCGTCCCCGGCTCTCCGCAAGGAGCGCGGCGGCCACGCTCGACTTACCGCTCCCGGTCGGCGCATCGATCATGGCGATGCCGCCGTCGCGTGCGATGGAAGCGGCCGCTTCAAGCATCTCCCGCTGATGGGGCCGGTACTCCCGGTACGGGAACCAGTCGTCGAGGCTATCCATTGCATATAGTTCGACGTCTTACGTCAATGTAGTTTGGGTGCCCGGGGCGAAAGTGAACGGTGGCGGTGCTGCCCGAACGGCGGAAGGGAAGGTGAGCGCAGACCAGGACGGGGTGACGAAAGTATTATATGCCACTCCAGTTATCGCTCGCCGGTGAAAAATCACATGTCTTTCAAGACCGAGGTCATTGAAAAGGTATCGGCTCTTCTCGCGGCTGCATTCGGCCTGATCGCCGCTCTCGCATGGAACGGCGCCATCCAGGAACTCTTCACGGTTATATTCGGTGAGCAGGGCTCGCTCGTTGCACTGTTTGCGTACGCCGTCATCGTGACGATCATCGCGGTGATCGCGGTCATCCTGATCGGCCGCGCTGCAGCGAAGGCGAAGAGAGAGGATGAGGTAGCGGCAACAAGAAGATGAAGCCCAAAAATCCCTTCATTTTCGATAAACCCTCCTGAACCAGTCGGATACCCTATGAGCCTGCACGACGACCGGGTGACGGGTGGAACGACTCCCCGCTCACGACCGGTCACCGTCACAGTCATCGATTACGATGAGTCCCACCTCGAAGAGCGAACGTATACGCTGCCGGAGATCCGGCTCCCGGCTCGCCGTCCGGCGGTCACCTGGATCGACGTCGACGGCGTCCACGATACCAAGGTGATCCAGGCGGTCGGGGATGCCGTCGGGATTCACCCCCTGACCCTGGAGGACATCTCGAACACCCGCCAGCGGCCGAAGATCGAGGATTACGGTGATTACCTCTACGTTGCAGTCCGGATGCTCGCTCCCGGCGACGGCGAGTTCCACAGCGAACAGGTCAGCCTGGTGCTCGGGAGAGGCTACGTCATATCCTTCCAGGAACACCCGGGCGACGTCTTCGAGCGCATCCGGGAGCGGCTGCGTGCGGGAGCCGGGCGGCTCCGAAGCGAGGGGGCCGATTACCTCTTCTATGCTCTGCTGGACGCGATCGTCGACGGTTACTTCGCCGTGATCGAGGAACTCGGGGAGCGCATCGAGACGGTCGAGGAGGAGGTGGTGGCGGACCCCGACCGGGAGACCTTGCAGGCAATCTACGCCTTGAAGCGGTCTCTTATAGCGCTCCGACGCTCGGTCTGGCCGCTCCGCGAAGCGGTTGCACAACTTGAACGGGGCGAATCGTCCCTGATCGGGGAACAGACGCTCGTCTACTTCCGGGACGTCTACGACCACACCATAGAGGTCGCCGAGACGGTGGAGACCTACCGGGATACAATGTCCGGAACCCTTGATGTCTACCTCTCGAGCCAGAGCAGCAAGATGAACGAGATCATGAAGGTCCTCACCATCATCGCCACTATCTTCATCCCGCTCACCTTCATCGCCGGGGTCTACGGCATGAACTTTGCATATATGCCGGAGATCAGCCATCCCTGGGGCTATCCCCTGGCCCTCGCCTCGATGGCGGCGGTCGCGGTCGCGATGCTCCTCTACTTCAGGAAGAAAGGGTGGATCTGAACCGCGGCCGCCACCCTTTCCCGCCCCATAAGCCCGGATACCATTATATCGCGCAACGTCAAAACCCGCGCCATCTTGCTGCTGGGAGAAGCAGGCCGCGTGCGCCGGGAGCAGCAGGGCGAGGGGTATGCAGGCGGACCGAAGAAACCCGGAGAGGCAGGAAGAGAGACGGGCGACGCTGAGAACCGTCGCCGTCATCGTGATCTCCGGCACCGCCACGGCCCTGTTCCTGCTTGCAGCACTCCTCTACCCGGACATCTTCCTCGAACGCGTCTTCTACACGTCCCTCACGATCAGCCTCGTCTACTTCTTCTTCCTCGTCGTCGAGTCGCTCACCCTCCGGCGCATCAAGGACGAGCGGGAGCGCTACTCGTTTCGGAGAACGGTGTCCATCTTAAAGTTCGTCGTCGTCGCCGTCATCCTCCTCCGGGTCTGGATCGACACCAACTACATCTTCGTCGCCTACGGGATCATCGGTGCCGGGATCGCCGTCGCGCTCCAGGATCTCTTCAAGAACTTCGTCGGCGGGATCCTGATCATCGTCTCGCGCACCTACCAGATCGGCGACCGTATCGAGATCAGCGAGACGATGGGCGACGTGATCGATATCGGGATCCTCGCGACGAAGATCCTGGAGATCCACGCCCGCGACGTCAAGGGTGATCAGGCCACGGGCAGGATCGCCGTCGTCCCGAACGGTGCCGTCCTGTCATCAAGGGTCTTCAACTACACGATGGATCACACCTTCGTCTGGGACGAGATCTCTATCCCCATCACCTACGGGTCGGACTGGCGGCGGGCGGTCTCCCTCTTCCTCGATATCGTTCGCCGGGAGACAGCGGCGACGTCCGGACGGGCCGAGCAGGAGATCGAGAGGATCGGCATGCGTTACTACCTGCCGAGGAGAGAGGTGGAGCCGTCCGTCTACCTGACCCTCACCGACAACTGGATCGACTTTTCTATCCGGTACGTGACCGATGTCCGGAGGAAGCGGGCCACGAAAGACGACCTCTCCCGTAAACTCCTCGAGGCGGTCGAAGCGGCCGACGGTATCGCCATTGCGACCGAGAACATCATCGTCTACGACGGCGGGCCGTTCAAAGACGCGTGATCGGCCCGACAGTGATGTTTTATACCTTGGGATGAATGCCCCTTCCCCGAGAAGGTGTCCGTGGCCCCTGCCGGGCGGCTCGCCGGGACCGGCAGGGTGTATCCGCCTCTTCTCCCGGGAGCAGGCAGTCCGGAGGTGGTGATGCGGCCGGAAAAACCTGTGGGATACTCTCGATCCGGGTAATCGACTACACAGTAGACCGCCTCGAGGAGCACGAATGCATCGAACTCAACGAGGCCTGGTCGTGGATCGGCCGGGAGACGGTCACCTGGATCGACGTCGTCGGGGTGCCGGAGCGCGACGAACTCGTGGTTCTCGGCAGACAGGCGGGGATCCACCCGCTTACGATGGGGGATATCACGGCCCCGGACCAGCGGCCGAAGGTGGAGGAGTTCGGGAGTTACGTCGCCGTCATTGCGAGGATGCTCTCGGAGAGAGACGGCAGGGTCGCAAGCGAGCAGGTCAGCCTGATCTTCGGGGAGAACTACATCATAACGTTCCGCGAGCAGCCCTTCCAGGTCTTCGAACAGGTCAGGGAGCGGCTCAGGAACGAGCTGAGCGTCACCCGTGGATCGGGGCCGGATTTTCTCGTCTACACGCTCCTCGACGCCATGGTGGGCGTCTACCTCGCCATCCTCGACGCGGTCGACGACCGGGTGGAAGACCTTCAGGGCAGGGTTCTGGCCTCCGCGGACCCGCTTGCCTTAAAACAGATCTACGAACTCAAAGAAGATCTCCTGACCATCCGGAGAGCGGCCGTCCCGGCACGCGAGGTTCTCGGGGCGCTTGCAAGCCGGGAGTTGAGCCTTGTCCGGAAGGAGACGATCCCGTACTTCCGGGATATATACGACCGGTGCATCCAGGCGGCAGAGGTCGCGGAGTATACCAGGGATACCCTCTCCGGCGTGATGGATCTCCATACCTCGAACCAGAACAACAGGCTCGCCGAGATCACAACGATCCTCACCATCGTCGCGAGCATCTTCATTCCTTTAAGCTTCATCACCGGGTTTTACGGGATGAATCTCAGGGACATACCGCTCGAAGACTCGCCGCTCGGGTATCCGTTCGTCCTCCTCCTCATGGTAGGCGTCGCGTTCGCGATGCTCCTTTACTTCAGGAAGAAAGAGTGGATATGACGGCGGGCCCCGCGGCACGGGGAGAGGGGCGGCAACCCCCTTTTTGTAGCGAGAATGCCAACACTTCTCCATTATGGCAATCCATCCCATCGACTACCGGTACGGCACTTCGGAGATGCGTGCCGTCTGGAGTGAGGAGAACCGCTTCCGGGCTATCGTCACGGCCGAAGTGGCGCTGGCACGAGCGGAGGCGGCGCACGGGATGATCCCCCGCGAGGATGCGGAGACGATCGCGATCTCTGCGCATGACGCGCGCCTCGAGCGGGCGAAGGAGATCGAGGCCGAGATCAACCACGATATGATGGCGATCGTCAAGGCCGTCACCGAGGTCTGCGGCGACGCCGGGCGGTGGATTCACTACGGCGCGACCTCGAACGACATCCTGGATACGGCAACCGCCCTGCAGGTCCGCGAGAGCCTTGCGCTCATCGAGGAGAAACTCGGTAAACTCCTCTGTGTGCTTCTTGCCCGGAGCGCCGAGACGAAGACCCTCGTCTGCGCCGGCCGCACCCACGGGCAGATCGGCGTCCCGACGACCTACGGCCTCCGGTTCGCGATCTGGGCGAGCGAGGTCTCCCGGCACATCGAGCGGCTCCGCCAGATGCGACCCCGGGTCGTTGTCGGGCAGCTCACCGGTGCCGTAGGCACCCAGGCGGCCCTCGGGGATGCCGGTATCGAGATCCAGGAGACGATGATGGAGTTCCTCGGGATCGGCGCCGTGGACGTCTCGAACCAGATCATCGCACGGGACCGCTACGCGGAGTACTTCATGCTCCTCGCTAACATCGCGACGACGCTCGACAAGATCGGGCTTGAACTCCGGCTGATGCAGCGCTCCGAGATTGGGGAACTCGCGGAAGCGTTCGGGAAGAAGCAGGTGGGCTCGAGCACGATGCCCCACAAGAGAAACCCGATCAAGAGCGAGCAGGTCTGCGGCCTTGCCCGGATCGTGCGCTCCGCGGTCGAACCGGCACTGCAGAACAACGTCCTCTGGGACGAGCGCGACCTGACGAACTCCTCCCCCGAACGGGTGCTCTTCCCCGAGGCGTCGGTGCTCGCCGACCATATCCTCAACGTGATGATCGGCGTGATGGATGGCCTCGAGTTCAACAAGGCAAACATCCGGAAGAACCTGATGCTGCTCCGGGGCGTGAACCTCGCCGAGTCGGTGATGATCGACCTCACGAAGCGGGGCATGAGCCGGCAGGAGGCCCACGAAGCGATGCGGACGGCGAGCATGCAGGCCCTCGCCGAAGACCGCGATCTCGCCGAGGTGCTCGGCGAGCGGCCCGAGGTCACGGCGTTCGTCACCCGCGAGGAACTCAACGCACTCCTCGACCCGGACGCCTACATCGGGACGGCCGTCCGGCAGGTGGAGCGGCTGATCGAGAAACTCACGCCGCTCTGCCGGTGAAGGGATCCCGGGGCGGGGTGCGCCGCCGCATCCCGTCCGATCACCGGCAACGACGGCCATCATCGCGATAAAAAAAACGTCCCTTCACCACATCTTTTTACCAACGCGGCACAGGGTGGCGTTATCTCACCGGTGTGAACGATGGCCGCTTCTGCACGAGGACAGTGGTTGGGCGAAACGGAAGGAGTCGCTCAGAACTCTTCCGCGATGCCGTAACCGTAGGACCGTAGTACCTCGCTCCCCGGCATGCCGGACGGTCCCCCGGGAACCAACCGATACAAGAAAAACCAGATCTCTTGAACCTCTTCCGCGCCTGCTCCCGACGAACGCAACTCCCGGGCACGACGGTTCACCGGACGCGCACCTGACGATGCTCAAAGGACGCTCCCTGAGGAGCATCCTGATCCTGAGGATTCACGCCTCCCCGGGGCGACCCTTGAAGATACACTCAGCGAGATATGGTCGAGCGTGGTGGCGCTGATCCTCTACCCCGTCGTCGTCTTTGCCGTCGCAGACACGCGGTTCATGCGGACGGATATCCGATGATAGACGGGCGCGCACTTTCGCTCCCGGGAGGGGCTGCATCAGAGGCAGGCCGATTATTCCACCGGGTTTCGATATTTGGGGGAGGTATGCAGGATTCTTACCGGGGTACGCACTCATACCCGCGATCCGGGGACTGAGGTACATTTCCACTGGATATCGGCCGTACTGCCGGGAGATGGAACAACGAGGGCATGTCAGGAGAAGGAGACGGCCCGGGTACAGCCACGACAGTTCGATGTTTGTCACAGAAAAGGTATATGGGGGAACGTTGACGCCTTGAACGGTGACACCGCGTACGGTATCCCGCGGGGGCCGGGAACCCCGATTGCCGTCGTATCCCGGCCCCAAAAGCGTGCCCGGAGGGCAATAGGGCTGCTGGGTGCCAGAGGATAGCCGTTGCGGTTCCGTGTTCCTCCAGGCACTGTTACGGAATTTCGAGTGACATAGTATTGCAATGGGAAAGAAATGTGCCGAAATATATCCATGAGACGCACAGGAGAGGCCTGTATGAACCGAAAAGCGATATGTATCGTCCTGCTGCTGATCGCGTCCGCTCTCCCGGCAGCGGCTGCACCCGCCGTCCAGCTAACAAACGATTCGGCATTCAATTCGTATCCTTTCTGGTCGCCGGACGGTGCCAGGATCGCCTTCGTCTCATCCGACGGAGTCCATGCCGGTATCCGGGTGATGGAGCGCGACGGCCAAAACCCGGTACCGGTGACGGACGACCGTTCGTGGAATCTTTTCACCGAGTTCGATCCCTGGTCGCCGGACGGGAAGAAACTCCTCTTCCTCTCCGACGACGGAGGAGGGCTCGACCTCTGGACGATGAACCCGGATGGGACCGGGAAGGTGCGCCTGACCGAAAGCGGCTGCATCGTCCCCATTCCGGGGCTCTCCGGCTACGGGGCGGACTGGAGCGCCGATGGGAGGGGGATCGTTTATACCTCCTGCCTCTTCGATGATGCGGCCATCCAGGAAGGGTCGCCTGCGGTGAACCTCTCGGCCATCCGCACGGAAGCGGACATCTGGATCATGGACGCGGACGGGGGTAACAAGAAGCAGCTGACGACCGATGGAGATGCGCGTTTGCCCCTGTGGCAGCCGCAGGGGGACAGGATCGCATACCTCGCAGACAGAACCGGGAACCGGGAGATCTGGACCATGCAGAGCGACGGAACGGGCAAGACACAGGTGACGTTCAGCGAGGGGAGCGTATCCGGGTATTCCTGGTCCCCGGACGGCACCAGGATCGCCTACGTCGTCGCGTCACCGCCGGGGACATTGCCGGAGTTCTCTCTCTGGGTTATCGATAGCGACGGATCGGGTTCGGAGCAATTGACAACCGGAAACCGGGACACATCACCAGTCTGGTCGCCGGACGGTACCAGGATCGCCTTCCGGTCGGAGTCGCGGGACCGGGCGCTCTGGGTGATGAAGAGCGATGGTTCCGGCCTCGCACCCCTCGGTCCTGATAATCCGGCATACATGATGCACCAGTGGTCTCCCGACGGCAGAACGATCGTCGTGAGCGATGGAAACGACCTGTATGCGATCCCGCTCGAAGATCCGGCGGCACCCGCATCGCCGGGATTTGAGGTAGTTTCTGCAGCGGGTGCACTGCTTCTCACGGCATGTCTGCTCAGACTGCGAAAGCAGGAATGAGTGAAGAGCGGAGACATGCCGCATGAAGGCGATTACCGGTGGCATTATGGACCGCAAAACGTTAACAGGTTGCGCCATCGCCGCCTTCACATATCACTCTCCTTCTCCCGTGCTCCCCACCGTGCGGTTACCACGCGGACGGCAGCGGCGATATAACCCATCCAGCCAGACCAGTATGGTAAGCCAAGAAGCGCTCAGCAACCACCCAATGGAGATAATCCTTCATCCGTGAGCACCGCAAGGTGTGAGCGGGTATCCCCCTCCCGGTAGTGATGTTTTGGGACAAACTCATTGCATCACTACGGGAACCATGAGTCCAAAGACCCGGATCAAAGGAACACTTCTCGGATTACGCACTGGTCGCGCACAGCATCCCCACCACCTCATAGGGATTGTTGGCCGGATTCTTCAGGTCGGCAAGCATCTGTTCGTTCACCTCGAACTCCTCCATCACCGTGACGTAGTCCCCGGGGTTCCCGATGTTCTGGACCATCTCGACGGTCCGTGTGGGCTTCTCTCCCCACGAAGGCCCGGTCCAGGGCGTCGAATCGAACTGGAACCCAAGGGCAAGCGCACGGCCGGTCTTCTGTTGACCATCCCAGCGGATGAAGATTCCCGCCGGGCGGGTGCCGTACGCCTCCGTCAGTGCCTGTTCGTCTTCCCCGGAGAGCGGGAAGATGTAGTGGCCGCCTTTTCCGGGGGTAAGGTCCCAGAGGATCGGAAATATGTCGTCCTTGCACCACATGGGACAGGAGATGACCACATAGGAAGTATCGTTGGTGATCGGCATCTCCTGCTCGACGTACGTTGCGAGCAGATATCCGCTGGATACACCGGGACAGAAGTGATTGTGGAGCATGACGCACGACATGAGGTCGTACGGTGCCCCGTGCGCCCATGCGTTGGCGATCGGAACCAGCGAGGACGCGTCACCCAGGTCCTTCATGGTCGCATTCCCTACCTCGGTGTCGGCGAGCATCTTATTCAGGTCGCCGGTGACGACAACGACCTTCGAGAATGTCTTAAGGAGGGGCGTCGCCTTCAGTTCGGCCGGACTTTTGGTGTAACTGGCTTCGTCGGGCACCAGGTAGACGGCCTCTCCGGACTTCTTGTTATAAAAGTAGAACCAGAGCGGTTTCCAGTCGGCCCGGTTCACCTGCCAGAGCGTGTTGTCCCCGTTCTGCAGGCCGCTTACCTTTGTGATCCCCGATACCGCCCGCTCGGTCGTCTGGCCGTCCACGACGGCACGACCGGCGTTGGTCAAAACAAGGACATTCGGATCACCTTTACTGAATTTCAACTGGTCCATCGCGGTCAATGCCGCACGCTGTCCCAGTTCGTCCATACGATCCGCGTCCGGCAATGCCGCCATTGCCGGGAAGCAGAGCAGGCATACCAGCAGGATGCCGGATAACAGCTTAATAACATTCTTCATAGTATCGTCGCGCAGGAATCCCGGATTTCAACCGGGAGGGATGCGCGGCCTCCATTGTAATCAGTTCAAGGTCTGCGGGCGGCGCAGAATGCACCGGTCTCTTCCCGTAGCGATACCACAACGTGACCCTGACGTCACGTCCAGCATAAGCATCACGCCGATAACCAGCGAGACAGTGTTCTCATCGTTCCCTCTCTCATGCAACATTCACCATTGCCTCTTCAGCCGGGCAAGTCTCTCCGCGGCTGACTATGAGGGAATAATACTAACAATAATAAAAATATGATCATATGTAATTATACCCGCAACAAATAGCACACAACATATATCGCCACCCCCAATAGATACCATGCAAACACGTAGCGAGGCGGCAAGGCCACGCGCCCGAGGTGACGCTTCGCCGGGTTCGGGCAGCCGTCTCAGCCCGGGGAGGGCAGATTCAGGCTGAAACCCTCCAACCCGCCCGCATTTCGTGCCGGCCGGTGTACGCACATTTATAGTCCAACAGTGCAAACACTGACACGGATCCGTTTTTTGAGGCGATCGCGCACCGCGTGAACCTCACGGCGACAACTGCCGGATTACGGAATATGCCGACCATGAACCTGACGGGCTGGATCGAACGTGACGGGGTGCGGCTTTCCCCTGCCGACGCGGAGCGGATGCTCGAAGACGAACCAGAGGCCCTCGCCCGGTGCGGCGGCGAGTTCCTGCTCACCTACGGTGACTGCACCGCCCGCGACGCTCTCGGCATCATGCCCGGCCCGGTTCCGCCGGGAACCGTATGCTGCGACGGGCGGGAGGTTGCCCGGATAACCCCCGATCCGGCGCCCTGCACCCTCGAAGAGGCGATCGTCACCGCGGTCAGTCTCCGGAGCGATGAAGGCGCGGTGGCGTTCTCCGGCGGCGTGGACTCTGCTCTCGTCGCCCACCTCGCCCGCCTCCCCTGCGTGGTCGTGGGGCTCCGCGGGTCGCACGACGTCAGGCGGGCCGCCGCAGCCGCCCGGATGATGGAACTCGACCTCGATATCGTCACGCCGACCGAGGAAGAGGTCGCGGAGGCCCTCGCCCGGGTCGTCCGGGTCATCCCCGACCCGACGAACCCCCTCGAGGCCTCGATCGCAACGACCCTCTCCTTCGTCGCCGCATGGGCGGAAGAGCACGGACACACCCGGATCCTCGCCGGGCAGGGAGCGGACGAACTCTTCGGCGGCTACGCCCGCTACCTCACCTCCCCCGACCTCGCGGCGGAGCTCGAACGGGACTTCGCCGACCTCGGACGCCAGAGAACGCGGGACCAGGCGGTTGCGGCGCTCCACGGGGCATACTTCTCGATGCCCTACCTCGACGTCAGGGTGGTGCGCGCCGCTCGAGCAATCCCGGCCGAGGAGAAGGTGCGCGGCGGGGTGAGAAAACACCCCCTGCGCAAGATCGCAGAACTGCACATTCCCGCTGAAATCGCCCGGTCCGAGAAGAAAGCGATGCAATACGGGAGCGGAATCTGGAGAACGATGCGACGGCTCGCACGTGACAATGGTTATAAAAAGTCGGTACAAGGGTACTTAACGGATATCAGTAGGGCGGAACATGATTACTGAGAGCGATATTGAACATATAGCAGAACTTGCGGATATCGGCATTTCAAAAGACGAGGTGCCGGAGTTCACCACCCAGTTCAATGCAATCCTGGACTACTTCGAGGTTCTCGACACCGTCGAGGGAGAAAGCGCCCCAGACGCCGGGATCGTGAACGTCTTCCGGGACGACGAGCCCCGGCCGTGCCTCTCGCAGGAAAAAACCCTCGAAAACGCAGGGTCGACCGAGAACGGGTTCATCAAGGCGCCGAGGGTGATGTGAGTGGCGGGAACCCTCGAATTCTCGCCGGACGACCGGTACAACGCCTTCATCACCACCTGCCGCCAGGCGCCGTTCTCTGACGGGGCGCTCGCCGGCACCGCCGTCGCGGTCAAGGACAATATATCCACGAAGGGCATCCAGACCACCTGCGCATCGAAGATCCTCGAAGGCTACGTCCCGCCGTATGACGCTTACGTCGTGGAACTCCTCCGGCAGGCTGGAGCCGCGATCGTCGGCAAGACCAACATGGACGAGTTCGGGATGGGCACCACCACCGAGACGAGCGCGTTCGGCCCCACCCAAAACCCAGCGGACCCGTCAAGGGTGCCCGGCGGGTCGTCCGGCGGGAGCGCCGCCGCCGTCGCCGCGGGCCTCGTCCCGATGGCACTCGGCACCGATACCGGCGGCTCGATCCGGTGCCCCGCGGCGTTCTGCGGGATCGTAGGGCTCAAACCCACCTACGGCCGGGTCTCCCGCTACGGCCTCATTGCCTACGCGAACTCCCTCGAACAGATCGGGCCGATGGCGCAGACGGTGGAGGACGTCTCGAAACTGATGTCGGTGATCGCACGGTACGACCCCCGCGACTCGACGATGATCGACCGTCCGTACGACCACCGGCCGTCGGCCGAGATCAAAGGGCTCCGGGTCGGGATACCGGAGGAGTACTTCGGCGAAGGCGTCGACCCCCGTGTCGCGGAGAGCGTCCGCGACGCCGTCGGGATCCTCGAAGGGCTCGGCGCCGAGACCGTCCCGGTGAGCATCCCCGGCATGCGGCACGCGCTCGCGGCCTACTATGTCATCTGCACGAGCGAAGCCTCCTCGAACCTCGCGAGGTTTGACGGCGTCCGCTACGGCCCGGCGGTCGATACCAGGAAGTCCTGGCACGAGGCCTATCAGGACCTGCGGCAGGAGTTGTTCGGCGCGGAGGTCCGGCGCCGGATCATGCTCGGAACCTTCGCGCTCTCCGCAGGCTACGCCGGGAAATATTATGCGAAGGCGCAGATAGCCCGCCGCAACATCAGAGAGGACTTCGAGCGGGCATTTTGCGACGCGGACGTCATCGCCGGCCCGACGATGCCGACGACGGCCTTCCGCCTCGGCGAGAGGTCCGATCCGATCTCGATGTACCTCTCCGACATCCTCACGGCACCCGCGAACCTCGCCGGGATCCCGGCGATATCCGTCCCGTGCAGTACGGTGGACGGCCTCCCCGTGGGCCTCCAGATCATGGGGAGACAGTTTGAGGACGAGCGCGTCGTCGATGCTGCGTTTGCCTACGAGCAGGAGGTGAGGGCATGAAGACGATCGTCGGGCTCGAGATCCACGTCCAGCTCTCGACCGCGACAAAGCTCTTCTGCGGGTGCTCGACGGACTACCGCGACGACGAGCCGAACACCCACTGCTGTCCGGTCTGTCTCGCCCTGCCCGGAGCCCTCCCGCGCCTGAACAAAAGGGCGGTCGAATACGGCCTCCGCGTCGCAAAAGCCCTCGACATGAAGGTTCTCGAAGAGTCGGAGTTCGCCCGGAAGAACTACTTCTACCCCGACCTCCCGAAGGCCTACCAGATCACGCAGTACGACAAACCGCTCGCGGTCGAAGGGACGGTCGAGATCGAGGACGACGAAGGACATGAGAAGATCGTCCGGATCACCCGGGTGCACCTCGAAGAGGACCCGGGGAGGCTCGTCCACGTCGCGGGCGGCTCGAAGTACTCGCTCGTCGACTACAACCGATCGGGTATCCCGCTTCTTGAGATCGTCACCGAACCGGACATGCGCTCCCCGCAGGAGGCACGCCGGTTCCTGAACAAACTCAGGACGGTCCTCGAGTATCTCGGCGTCTTCGACGGCGAGCGGGAGGGGGGCCTCCGCGTGGACGCAAACATTTCCCTTGAAGGCTCCGAACGGGTCGAAGTCAAGAACATCTCCTCCTACAAGGGCGTCGAGAAGGCCCTCACCTTCGAGGTGACCCGGCAGAAGAACCTGCTCCGGCGCGGACAGAGGGTGACGAGAGAGACCCGCCACTTCATGGAAGGCCGCGGGATCACCACCTCCTCACGGAGCAAGGAGGAGGAGCACGACTACCGCTACTTCCCCGAGCCCGATCTCCGGCCGCTCCGCGTCGCGGACTGGGTCGCGGCGATCGACCTCCCCGAACTTCCCACCGCCCGTAAGAACCGGTTCATGACGCAGTACGGCATATCGCTCAACCACGCCCGGACACTGACCGGCGACCCAAAACTCGCCGACTTCTACGAGGCGGTCGCCCACGTCGATCCGGTTCTTGCCGCCACCTGGGTTGCCGACACGCTGCTTGGAGAACTCAACTATCGTGACATGGGCATCGCTGCCGTCCCGGTCGAACGCATCGCGGAACTCCTCGCGCTTCTGCGGTCGGAGACGATCACCGATACGGCCGGCGTCCAGGTTCTGCGGGAGATGCTCGACACCTGTGCCGCCGGCAAGCCCTGCGAGCCTCCCGCCATGATCGTGGAGCGCGAGGGGCTTGCCAGGGCCACGGGAGACGAGTTCACGCAGGTCGTCGAGAAGGTTATCGCCGCGAACCCCCACGCCGTGGAGGACTACCGGGCAGGCAAGAAGGGAGCCCTGAACTTCCTCGTGGGGCAGGTGATGAAAGAGACCCGCGGACGGGCGGACCCGAGGGAACTCGGGAAGATCGTATCCGAATATATTGACACAGGCGGGGTGTAATCCGCAGTGCACTTGATCATCGCAGAGAAGAACATCTCGGCAAATCGTATCGCGCAGATCCTCGCCGGCAACGAGAAAGTAAGAGCGAAAAAAGACGGAAAGGTATCCACCTACTCCTTCGACACGAAGACGGTGGTCGGCCTCAAAGGGCACGTGGTGGAGGTGGACTTCGAACCCGGCTACACGAACTGGCGAAGCGAGACCCACACGCCGCGAACCCTCATCGACGCAGGCATCGTCAAGAAGCCGACCGAGAAGAAGATCGTCAGCCTCATCCAGAAACTTTCGAAGAAGGCGGATCTCGTCACCATCGCGACCGATTACGATACGGAAGGAGAACTGATCGGGAAGGAAGCCTACGAACTCGTCCGTGCGGTGAACCCCGGCGTCAGGATCAACCGTGCCCGGTTCTCCGCGATAACCCCGGCGGAGATCCGCACCGCGTTTGAGAACCTGACCGACCTCGATTTCGACCTCGCGTCTGCCGGCGAGGCCCGCCAGACGGTCGACCTGATGTGGGGGGCAGCGCTGACCCGGTTCATCAGCCTCGCGGCACGCCGGGGCGGCACGAACATCCTCTCCGTCGGCCGGGTGCAGAGCCCGACGCTCGCCATGATCGTCGAGCGGGAGCGCGAGATCGAGAGTTTCGTCCCCCAGACCTACTGGATGCTCTCGCTTGCAACCGAGAAAGACGGCGTACCGATCGAGGCGCGGCACACCGCCGGGCGATTCACCGACCACGAAGCAGCCCTCGCCGCGGAGGCGGGGACAAAGGAACCGCTCGTCGTCGCGGACATCAAAGAGGGGCAGAAGAACGACCGGGCGCCGACACCGTTCGACACCACGACCTTCATCGTCGCGGCGAGCCGCCTGGGGCTCTCGGCGGCAAACGCGATGCGGCTTGCCGAAGACCTCTACATGAACGGGTACATATCCTACCCGAGGACCGACAACACGGTCTATCCTAAATCGCTGAACCTGAACGCGATCCTCAATACCCTCAAAGGGGGAGTCTTCGATAAGGACGTCGCCTGGGTGCAGCAGAACCGGCGGCCCGTCCCGACCCGGGGCAAGAAGGAGAGCACCGATCACCCGCCGATCCACCCGACGGGCTCCGCGACCCGCGAGGCTCTCGGACAGGACCGGTGGAAGGTCTACGAACTCGTCGTACGGCGGTTCCTCGCGACCCTCTCCCCCGATGCGAAGTGGGCGACCACCAGGTGCACCTTCGATGCGTCTGGAGAGCCTTACAAAGCCACGGGCGGCAGGCTCCTCTACGCCGGGTGGCGCCGGGTCTACCCCTACTCGGAGGCCAAGGAGAACATCCTCCCGGTGCTCGCCCCCGGCGAGAGGCTGCCGATCAAGAAGGTGAGCCTCGAGGAGAAGGAGACGCAGCCGCCAGCGCGCTACTCCCAGAGCCGGCTCATCCAGGTGATGGAGGAACACGGCCTCGGCACGAAGAGCACCCGACACGAGGTGATCGGCAAACTCGTCTCCCGCCGCTACGTGGAAGGCAACCCCCTCCGCCCGACACTCGTCGGCAGGGCGGTCATAGACGCGCTCGACAACCACGCCGAGACGATCACGGAGCCGGAGATGACCCGGACGCTCGAGGAACACATGGAGTTCATCAAGCAGAGTCGGCGCTCCCGCGACGACGTCGTCACCGAGTCCCGCGAGATGCTGCACCGGGTCTTCGACAAACTCGAGGCGCACAAGTCGGAGATCGGCACCGAGATCATGGAGCAGACCGCCGAGGAGCATACCGTCGGCCCCTGCCCCGCCTGCGGCCACGATCTCCGGATCCGGCACATCGGCGTCTCGCAATTCATCGGGTGCACTGGCTACCCCGAGTGCCGGTTCAACATCAGTCTGCCCGGCAGCACCTGGGGTAAGGCAATCCGGGTCGAAGCGACCTGCCCGGAGCACAACCTCTCCCACGTCCGCCTGATCAGGAAGGGCGCCCGCCCGTGGGACATAGGCTGCCCGCTCTGCAGCCACATCGCCTCGAACGTCGAGGCGCTCCGGATGATGCCCTCGATGACCGACGACCTCATGCAGCGTCTGCACGCGCACCATATCTACACGGTCTCCGAGATCGCGGGCATGCAGCCTGAAGATCTCGCAAACACCGTCGATGTCGACACAAAAGAGGCTGCGCAACTCGCGAGAGAGGCAGAGGATGCGCTCGAGGTTCTCCGCCGCCGTTCGGAACTCAGGAAGTTCGTCCGCAAGATTGTCCCCCCGAGAAGGGGCCGGAGCCACGCGAAGATCATCAAAAACCTCCTCGAACAGGGGATCGGCGATATCCACGCGCTTTCGGTGGCCGACATTGCGGCGCTCAAGAAGGCCGGCATCCCGGAGACCGCCGGAACCGAACTCCTGGAATCGGCCCGCGGGCTCTGCAACGAACGCGCCCTCCGGGAGGCCGGGGTTCCCGCGGTCAGCCTGAAGAAGTACCAGGCAGGCGGCGTCGCAAGTCCCGATGACCTCTGTTACCTCCCCATCCCCTACCTTGCAAGCAAAACCGGCATTAACCCAGAAACCGTACATAAACATGTGGATCTGGTCTGCAGGCACCGCGGGCGCCCCACCCCGCAAAAGATCACCAAACCGATGTTTGAGCGCGGGCGCAAAGAACTCCTGGAGATCCCAGGGCTCGGCGAGGCGACCGTGGACAGGCTCTACCTTGCAGGCATTTACGACGCCGCAACGCTTCGGGAAGCCAATCCCGAGGAGATATCCTCCATCACCGGCATCCCGAAGGCCAGACTCCGCGACTACATCGGCCACCTGAAGTGACACCATGCACGCGAACTGGAAGACCTGGGCACACGTAACGAAACTTGACCCCGATAAACGCCTCCCCGAGGGAGCCGTTGAGGAGATCGCGACGAGCGGGACCGACGCCCTGATGCTCTCGGGCACGCTGAACGTGACGCAGGAGAATCTCCATGAACTCCTGGATCTGGTCTCCTCCTACGGGCTGCCGCTGGTGGTGGAACCAGCGAGCCCCGACTGCGCCATCTTCGATGGGGGGATCGACTACCTCTTCGTGCCGAGCGTGATGAACACGAACGACGTCCGCTGGGTCGTCGGGAAGCACTACACCTGGCTCCACCAGGCGAGCAGCGTCGACTGGGAGATGGTGGTGCCCGAGGCCTACATCGTCCTCAACCCGAACTCGGCCGTCGGGCGGGTGACGGGAGCAGACTGCAGCCTCTCGACTGAGGACGTTGCCGCGTTCGCGCAGATCGCGGACCGTTACTTCCGGTTCCCGATCGTCTACATAGAATACAGCGGAACCTACGGGGATCCCGCAATCGTGCAGGCGGCGGCCGGGGCGGTCGAGCACGCCGTTCTCTACTACGGCGGCGGGATCCGTTCGGCCGAGCAGGCGGCGGAGATGGGCCGGTATGCCGACACGATCGTCGTGGGGAACGCGGTCTACGAGGAAGGGATCGACGTGCTCCGGGCGACGGTCCGGGCGGTACATTGAGGCATGCCCGAGATTTCAATCGTCCTGATCGAACCTCTCTATGAGGGGAACGTCGGGTTTACCTCCCGGGTGATGAAGAACTTCGGGTTCACCCAGCTGGTTCTCGTCAACCCCTGCGCACTCGGCGACGACGCGATCATGCGTGCCTCCCACGCCCGTGACGTCCTCGAGGGCGCCCGGCGGATGACGGTCGAAGAGGTCTATAACGAGTTCGACTTCGTGGTCGCGACGACCGGCGAGGTGAGCAAGTCGGTCTGCACCCCGATGCGGATGCCCTACTACGTGCCGGCGGAGGTCAGGGAGATTGTCGCCGACATCGACGGGACGGTCGCGATCCTCTTCGGGCGGGAGAACTGGGGGCTCGCGAACACCGAACTCAAACGGGCGAACCTCATCTGCACCATCCCAACCTCGGAGATCTACCCGATCCTCAACCTCTCCCACGCGGTGGGCATCCTCTGCTACGAGCTCGCGAACCTGCCGCGCGGGACTTACCCGCTCGCGGGGGCCGTCGAGATGGATTCGCTCTACCGGCATATCGACGCGTTCCTGAACCGGATCGATCACCCGGACTTCAAGCGGGAGAACACGATGACCCTGATCCGCCGGGTGCTCGGCCGGACGAAACTGACCATCCGCGAGGCAAGCACGCTTCATGGGCTGATGCGCCGGACGGAGTGGCATCTCGAAAACAAAGAATAGTTTGCGGGAGAGATGTACTGGAATGATTCTTGTCGACTGGCAGATAGAAGACCGCATCAGGCGCGGGCATATCAGGGTTGATCCCTTCGAACCCAGCCAGATCCAGCCCAACTCCCTGGATATAAGGCTCGGTTCGCACTTTGTCTGGTACGTTCCGGGGGAGACCGTGATCGACCCCTACGACAGCGAGACCGTCTGCAGAGAGACCGAAGAGACGGTGGCCGACTCGATCGTCCTCGCACCGGGCCGGTTCCTCCTCGCCGAGACACTCGAGGCGATCGAACTCCCCGACGACGTCGTTGCGAGCATCGAGGGGAAGAGCAGCATCGCGCGCCTCGGGGTCGAACTCCACCAGACGGGAGGCTGGATCGACGCGGGCTTTCGAGGGACGATCACGCTCGAGATGTGCAACGTGAACTCCCGGCCGGTCAAGGTCTACGCGGGGATGCCGATCGGGCAACTGGTCTTCTACAGAACAGATCGCGCCGCGCGCCCCTACAACATGAAGCAGGACGCGAAGTACATGGACCAGCGGCAGGCGACCCTCTCCCGCTACCACGAGAACGCGCGCCGCGCAGAGGAGTGATGCCGGGAATCCGGCGAGAACAGCGGCCCGGAACTCATGCTCCCCGGCCGCCGAGCGCCATGCACTATATAGCAGGAAAACAGATATTGAACGATTCAACTGGGGATACCAATGCGACTTCTTCTGATCCACTCTGATCACATCGAATACGAGGCCCGGAAGAAGACGAAGGTCGCCGAAGAGGATGCCGTCCCAAAGGACGCACTCGATGAGGCGCTTGCCGTCTTCTGCGCGGTTGAGTCTGTCGACGAGGAGAACATCGAGGATGCCGTCAGGCAGGCGGCCGACGAGATCGTTGCCACCGCCCGGCAGCTCGGCACCACCAATATCATGATCTACCCCTATGCCCACCTCTCCTCCAACCTTGCATCACCTGATGCAGCGGTGAACGTTCTTAAGGGCATTCAGGAAGCTCTCAGCGGTATGGACGGCTTCGTCGTGAAACGCGCGCCGTTCGGCTGGTACAAGGCGTTCTCGCTCTCCTGCAAGGGCCACCCGCTCTCCGAGCTCTCGCGGACGATCGTCCCGGGCGAAGGGGCGCCCGCGCCCAAAAAGGAGATCGAACACGAATTCTTCGTCATCACCCCCGAAGGGGACCGCAAAGATGCGGTCGATTACGCGAAGGAGGAGACGCCGTTCGCCGCCCTGATCCGGAAGGAACTCGGGCACCCGGGGCCGGATGGGGGCGAGCCGGTGCACGTAGACCTGATGCGCGCGAAGGAACTCGTGGAGTACGAACCGCGCTCGGACGTCGGGCACCACCGCTGGATGCCCCGGGGCAAGCTGATCCGGGACCTTCTTTCCGATTACGTCCTTACACAGGTGCTCGACTACGGCGGGATGCCGGTCGAGACCCCGGTGATGTACGACCTCGGCGATAAGGCGATCGCAGAGCACGCCGCCAAGTTCGGGGAGCGCCAGTACCGGTTCAAGAGCGGCAACCGCGACATGATGCTCCGGTTCGCGGCGTGTTTCGGGATGTTCTCGATCATGCACGACATGCATATCTCCCCGAACACCCTCCCGATGAAGCTCTATGAACTCTCGACCTACTCGTTCCGCCACGAGCAGAAGGGCGAGGTGATCGGGCTGAAGCGTCTGCGCGCATTCACGATGCCCGATATGCACACCCTCTGCCGGGACATGGACGGCGCGCTCACGGCGTTCGAGGAGCAACTCGCGATAGGCTGGAAGACCGGCGACGACCTCGAAACCCCGCTCGTCGGGATCTTCCGGTGCACCCGCGACTTTTTCGACCAGTACGAACTCTGGGTGAAGGGGATCGTCGCGAAGTCGGGCGTGCCGATGCTGATCGAGGTTCTCTCGGAGCGGACCCACTACTGGATAGCAAAGGTCGACCTCGCGGCGATCGACGCACAGGGAAGACCCATCGAGAACCCGACCGTCCAGATCGACGTCGAGAGCGCGGACCGGTTCGATATCAAGTACCGTGCCCCGGACGGGACGGAGATCCACCCCCCGATCCTCCACTGCTCGCCGACGGGCTCGATCGAGCGGGTGATCTGCGCGATGCTCGAGGGCACCGCGGCACAGGAGGTTCCCTCGTTCCCGACCTGGCTCGCCCCGACCCAGGTCAGGCTGGTGCCGGTGGCGGAGCGCCACGTCTGTTTCGCGGAAGAGATCGGCACCCGGCTGAACGCGGCCGGCATCCGGGCGGACGTCGACGACCGGGACGAGAGCGTGAACAAGAAGGTCCGCGAGGCCGGGATGGACTGGGTGCCGTACGTCGCGGTGATCGGCGACCAGGAAGCCGAGACCGGCCGGCTCATGGTCACCATCCGGAAACTCTCGGAGAAGAAAAAGCCCTACAAGGAGATGATGACCGAGAGCGAGCTCGTCCAGGCGGTGAAGATAGAGACCGCCGGAAAGCCCTTCCGCCCGCCCTACACACCGAAGCTTCTGTCGAGGAAGCCCCGGTTTATTTAATCACTCTTTTTTTTTGCGAGAAAATTTGAGGCGCGACGGCCCGAAGGGTGCGATGGTCCAAAGGACCGGAGCTTGAGAAAGCGCGAAGCGTTTTCGGGGTCGGAGCGCGAGCACCGCGGGTGACTTGCGACGGCTCATAAAAACAGGAGCGTGGTCACCGTCAGGTGTGGCTTGTAACGGTTCGTTAAAACCGGAGCTTAGTCACGTATGCCTTGCAACGGATGTGCCGTCCGTCGCGTCTTTCAGACTGTCACGCTCAGGAACGAAGTTTAAGCAGATGAAACGGATAGTAGCAGGCGAAGCGGTTGGGCGACACCTAGCACGGATCGCATGGGGGGTATCGCCCCTGGGGGTGGGGCTGACGGGGAGTGCGACGGTTCATAGAACCGGAGCTCGACCACCGTCAGGTGGGAAGGGGGGAGCATCCCCCCTCCCCTGTCTCCACATACGAAGGAATTCCTATAACCCCACCCCACCCAGCCTCCTCCTCCGCGCCTTCGGTGCTCAAACTCTTGCTGTTCCAGCAGTCGTTACCCGACCCAGGGGGCGGGGGCTATCGCCATTGGGGAGACAACTGGCCGTAGGGCAGTTGCTTGAGAAGAACGAAGTTCTTCGAGTTTCTCAAGCTCGCTACGCTCGCACTCCGCACCCTTCGGGTGCTCGAGCTCCGGGCGTTCCGCCCATCGCACTCCCCGTCAGCCCCTCCCCGCGTGGCGATGTCCACTGGAAATCCTCGTACGGTTTGTGATGTTTCTGAAAACAGTAAGGCGGGAAACCAATGTTTGACATCGTCAGTTTGGCCACTCCATCTTCCCATCCCCAAACCAGCCCCATCCTGCCACACCGCAGACACCCACCGGCCGGTCCAACACCACACCAAATCCGCCCCTGACAAGGTTTAAAAACCCCGGATGCTACTGTCCCACCGGTGCATGAAGTCATGGACACCGAAGAATACCGTTCTATCATATCGAATGCCATCGACCGCGAGATCGAGGCATACACCTTCTACCGCACCGTCAGGGAGAAGGTCACGGATGAGAACCTGAAAAACCTCTTCAACGAGCTCGCCGGGGAGGAGAGCCAACATCGGAAGACCCTCGAAGCCCTTCTCACGAAGGAACCTGCGAAACTCGCGTTCAACACAAAGCGGGACTACAAGGTTGCCGATACCCTGGAGACGCCACCGCTCTCGGCCGACTTAAAGCCGCTCGACGGCCTCGTCATCGCAATCAGAAAAGAACTCGATGCGATGCAGATGTATACCCAGCTCGCGAGCCTGAGCGTGGACCCTGAGCAGATCGAGCTCTTCGAGAGCCTCGCCGCGATGGAGCGCGGCCACAAGGCGCGCCTCGAGGACATCTACACCAACATGGCGTTCCCGGAAGCCTGGTGAATGCGGGGCTTCGCGGCTCCGCTATTCTTTTTTTTTTGCACGCGGAGGGAGAAAAAGAGAGGGGTGCAGGCTCTCCCCTGCATCAGTCGACAGCGCAGTAGGCCCCCTTGAAGAACCAGTTCCGGTAGACGATCGGGGTGATGAGCGTGGTCAACAGACTCGTCAGAACGATCACCACGAAGACGTTCTGGCCGATGAGTCCTGACTCGAGCCCGATCAGGGCAACGGTCATCGCCACCTCGCCCCGCGGCGCCACCCCGAACCTGACAATGAGGGAGTCCTCACGGCACATCCCCATCACCGGGGCGGGGAGACCGCACTCAATAACCTTGGTGGCGATGGCAACGAGGGTCAGGGCCACCAGGAAGAGAACCATGTCGGGGGTGAGCGCACGGATGTCCGCGAGGACCCCGGGGATACGAAGAAGATCGAGGCGAAGACGATCTGGAAGTACTCGGCACCCTCGTGGACGCCCTTACTCTGTCGGAGTTTGACTCCGGCGAAGGCGATCCCGGCGAGGAATGCGCCGATGATGCCAGATAAGCATGCTGGTCGCTGTCAGCGCAGTACCGATGAAGACCGCACTTGTAAAGTCGAACCCGAAGAGGACAGCGGTTGCGTAGCCACCTATCCAGGGTATGACCACGCCGAGGAGGCCTATAACACCGTAGCGTGGATCGACGATGTCCTTGATATTGAACTCGAAACCGATGACGAAGAGGAGGAGGATGGCCCCGAGATGCGCCAGGGTCGCGACGAAGTCCGTGTAAGTGATCAGGCCGAGCACGCTCGGTCCGACCAAAACCCCCACAAGAATCGCCCCGATCGTCGCCGACTGGTTGATGCGGGATGCCACAAGGTAGCCGGCGAGCGCGAGGAAGAGAAGGAGGCTCATTTGAATCTCAATTGCTAGGGCAGCGCTTTCCATTGTCACCCATGATCTGGGAGGGAGGCCTTGAGAAGTATGTGGAACACCGGAGAGTTGCAGCGCGATCCGGAACCGCCTCTCCGCTGCGCCGGAGATTCCACTGCCGATACGGGTCTAAGGCATCACCCCGCCACTATCGGACGAACCCGCTCCGGCCGGCATACCGGGCCGTATCCCCGGCCGCCTCCTCGATCCGGATGAGCTGGTTGTACTTCTCCACTCGCTCACCCCGTGCGGGTGCACCGGTCTTGAGGTGGCCGGTCTGCATGGCGACGGTGAAGTCGGCGATGAACGTGTCGACCGTCTCGCCGCTCCGGTGGGAGACCATCGCACCCCAGTGCTGCTGCTGCGCCAGGTGCACCGCGGCGATCGTCTCGGTCACCGTCCCGATCTGGTTGGGCTTGATCAGGACGGCGTTGGCAGCCCCTTTCCGGATACCCATATCGATCCGGTCGACGTTCGTGACGAAGAGATCGTCACCGACGAGTTCCACCCGATCGCCGATCGTTTTGGTCAGGAGCCGCCAGCCGTCCCAGTCATCCTCGGCAAGGCCGTCCTCGATGACGATGATCGGGTATGCCGCCACAAGGTCACGGTATCGGTCCACCATCTCGGCAGCGGTCAGGGTCAGCCCTTCTGTCCTGAGGCTGTAGACGTCGTCGCTGTAGAACGCGCTCGACGCCGGGTCGAGAGCAATCCCGATCTCCTTGCCGGGCGCATACCCGGCACGCTCGATCGCCTCCACGATCAGGTCAAGCGGCTCGATGTTCGTGGAGACCGCAGGGGCGAACCCGCCTTCGTCGCCGACGCCGGTCGTGTAACCCCGCGTTTTGAGGATATCTTTGAGCGCATGGTAGGTCTCGCTCCCCCACCGGACCGCTTCCGCGATGCTCGGAGCGCCGTAGGGAGCGATCATGTACTCCTGGAAGTCCGGGCCCTGCCAGTTGGCGTGAACGCCGCCGTTGAGGATGTTCATCATGGGGACGGGAAGGAGCGGCTTTAGCGGGTCTCCCAGGTACTCCCAGAGCCAGAGATCCTCTGCGGTGGCGGCCGCACGGGCGACGGCCATAGAGACCGCAAGCGTGGCGTTGGCGCCCAGGTTCCGCTTGTTCGGTGTTCCGTCGAGATCGATGAGCGACTCGTCCACCGCCGCCTGATCGCGGGCGTCCATGCCCTGCAGGGTAACGGCGATATCGCCATTGACCCGGGCGATGGGTCTCTGCACTCCTTTGCCGCCGTAACGGTCTTTCACGCCGTCCCGGAGCTCGACGGCTTCGTGTTTCCCGGTCGATGCCCCGGACGGGGTCGCGGCACGCCCGGACGCCCCGCCGGCGAGCGTGACATCCACTTCGACGGTCGGGTTCCCCCTTGAGTCCAGTATCTCGCGGGCATGGATTGATAGTATCCTCGTATCAACCTCGGTCATACTCGATGGCACCGTGGGGCGGGAGGGTATCGAGCGCAAAAAAGGTATCGACGGCGCCGGATCCGTCCGGACGGTGGCGGCAGCATGGGTCGATATCACATTGCCGTTTGCGATGAACCCGATTGCCCGTTCTCGTTCGTCGCCGGAGGTTATTGAGGCACAGGGGAGGTATGCGAAGTTCTGGCGAGATACAAACGGAGCCGGCGGCGGTGCGGGTGATGCTCCCCCCTCACCACGTCCGGTCACAGTGCAGGCAGCGATCCCTGTGCATGCTGAGGATATGTCCGCACTCCAGGCAAGTCCAGCGGACCTTCTCCTGTTCGACGAACTCCGCGACTCCCCGCTCCCGTATCTCGCACAGGTTGTCGAGCACGCTCGTCCGGTATTTTGTGTAGCGCTTGTCCAGGTGTTTCAGCCGCGTGCAGGGATATCCGGCGCATTCGTAGCAGTACTCCCCCGTACGGTCTTCGCACTGCCGGAGCTTGCACCGGACGCAATACGCGTTCAGGCTGCCGGCATCCTCCGTCCGGCAGCCCGGGCACCTGTTCTTCTCCCGCAGGTAGGCGATGCAGAGCCCGCAGTTTATGCCGCAGGGGGCGATCAGGAGAGGAGAGAGATGGGTCATTCTCGTATGCTTGCCGTACGCCAAAAAATCTCTTCCGGTTTCGCCGCCGAACAGGATGAGGGTTCCGCGAAATACTCACACGGAAGCAAGATACGACAATGTGAAGGCCGGGCGAATGTAGTACCCCCGGGCGGATTCGAACCGCCGTCGCCGGATCCAAAGTCCTGCATGATTGACCACTACACTACGGGGGTACAAGAAACCTAAACCACCGATACCCGCGGCATCGGCTCCTATATTCTATGTAGCGCGGGATTATATCGGTTTGGTCACAGGCAGATCGGGGGGGAGGGGACCCACCCGGACGCTCACGTCCGATCGAAGTCGTCCTCGAACCTGACGATGTCGTCCTCGCCGGTGTACTCCCCGATCTGGACCTCGATCAGTTCGAGCGGCAGGAGGCCGGGGTTCGCGAGCCGGTGGACCGTTCCCGCCGGGACGAAAGTGGACTCGCCGTTGCGCAGAAGAGAGGTCTCGTCCCCGATCGTTACCTCGGCGCACCCGGTGACGACCACCCAGTGCTCGGAGCGGTGATGGTGCATCTGCAGCGATAGCCGCCGTTTCGGGGGGACGGTTACCCGCTTGATCTTATACGCCTGTCCCTCCTCGAGGTTCGTGTAGGAGCCCCAGGGCCGGTGAACCTGCGTGTGGAAGAGAGCACGCGAATCCCCCTTCTCACGGAGGGCCTTTGCGATCTCGCCCACCCGCTGGGCCTCGTCCCGGGCGGCGACCAGGATCGCATCCTTCGTCTCGACGATGGCAAGGTCGTGAACCCCGACGGTGGCGACCAGGCGGTCGGCGATGATCAGGTTTTCGGAGGAGTCGATCCCGATATGCTCGCCCCTGACCGCGTTCCCGCTCCCGTTCTTTTGGAGAGCGGCGTAAAGTGCGTCGAAGTTCCCCACGTCGCTCCAATCACATTCAAGCGGCACGACCGCCGCCTTCCGGGTCTTCTCCATGATCCCGTAATCGATGGAGAGAGCGGGAGTTGCGTTGTACGCCTCCTCGAGGGGCTGCTCGAACGCCCGGGCCACCTCCGGTGCGCACGTCTCGCACTCGGAGAGGAAGAGACCCGCGTCGAAACAGAACATTCCGGAGTTCCAGAGGTAGCCGTCGGCGACATACCGGCCGGCGGTCTCGAGATCGGGCTTCTCGACGAAGGCGTCCACGAGTGAACCTTCCTCGAGAGGCTCGCCGGGCCGGATATAGCCGTATCCGGTGTGCGGCGATGTCGGCCGCACCCCGAAGGCCACCAGGCAGTCCTTGCTAAGCCGCTCCGCCCGGCGGAATGCATCCTGGAACGGACCGGCCGCGGTGATCAGGTGATCCGAGGGGAGAACCGCGACCGTGTCCGGCCCGTCCCGGGTGATCTCGCGGGCGCCGTAGTAGATCGCCGGCAGGGTGTTCTTGCCCACCGGCTCCACGAGGACACGGCAGTCGCACCCGATGGCGGCGAGCTGGTCTCTGACCAGGAACCGGTGATCGGTGTTCGTGACGATGGCGATTTCCTGCGGCGAGGAGAAGAGGAGCGCCCTCTTCACGGTCTTCTGGAAGAGAGACTCGTCGTCGACGAGTGGGATGAACTGTTTCGGGTAGTGTTCCCTTGAGAGCGGGAAGAGACGGGTGCCGCTCCCGCCTGCAAGTATGAGCGTCTTCATGGGATCGACTCCGTGCCGGAGGCACTCGATTGTACACTCTTTCGGCAGGAAGGATAAAAACGTAAGGTTCTCCGGGAGTTCTCGCGGTGCGGCGAGCCGAACCGGGGCACTCGTGCCACGAGTGCATGGCGGGGTACACTATACAGCAACCCGTATCGCACCCAACAGTGTATCGGCCCCGACCCCCCGGAAAAATGAGTGAACCTGCCCGGTCAGGCCCGGGTCATCGTCGAGTTCCCCGGGTAGAGAGCCCGGGCCTGCGGGTCGAGGTCTTCGGCCATCGCAAGAACATGCTCGGCCTCATGGTAGTTCCCAAGCCTGCCGAGCACCATGCCGTACGTCACCAGAGCAAAGATGCACGACCGGTCGATCGCGAGTGCCTGCCTGCACGCAAGCGCCGCTTCCTGGGGCCGGTCGAGCCGGGTGAGGATCACCGCCCGGTTGTTCCAGGCGTAGACATCATCGTTTTCGCAGAGTATTGCTGCACTGAATGCAGCGAGCGCTTCCTCGTAGCGCCCCTGCCGTTCAAACGCCACCCCCCTGTTGTTCAGGGCAGCCGGATCATACAGACCCTCCGTGGCGACGTCGCTGTACGCCCGTGACGAATCTCTGTCATCACCCTTGCGGGGCATCTCCGGTGTAACCAATTGGGGCATACGTCTGCACCTCGCCCCCCTTTACTGTGGAGTAACGATATATAGGTTCCTGCACCTCCCGCGCCCGGGAGTGTGGCGAACCCGGATCAGCAAATCAGGTCCCCCAGAAGGTTACCGGCCGCCGTCGCGGAACCACGCCACCGTTTCGCGGAGCCCCGCTTCAAGCGTGGAGTGGGGAGAGAACCCGAAGGCATCCTGAGCCCGGGTGATCTCAGCGAGGGAGTCGCGCACGTCCCCCGGCCGCGGCGGTTCGTATATCGGCTGGTGGTGTATGCTGGTGATCTCCGCGAGAATGGATGCAAGGTGATTCAAACTGATCCTGCTGCCCCCGGCTATGTTGAAGACGCCGGAAGCGCCGCCCTCCATTGACAGGATGTTCGCCCGAACCACGTCGGTGACAAAGATGAAGTCCCGGGTCTGCTCTCCGTCGCCGTAGATGATCGGCGGCTTATCCTCAAGCAGGCGGGTGATGAACTTCGGGATCACCGCCGCGTACTCGGAGTTCGGGTCCTGCCGGGGACCGAAGACGTTGAAGTAGCGCAGAAATACCGTCCGGATGCCGTAGAGGTCGGCGAACACCTTACCGTAGTACTCGCCCGCGAGTTTCGAGACCGCATAGGGGGAGAGCGGTCCCGCCGCCATCGTCTCGCGTTTGGGGAAGACCGGATCGTCGCCGTAGATCGCCGAGGTGGAAGCCGCAACAACCGTCGGGACGTTGCACTCCTTTGCGGCCCAGAGAACGTTCAGGGTTCCAGTCACGTTCACCGCGTTCGTCTCCAGCGGGTTTGCCACGGATCGGGGAACCGAAGCGACGGCCGCCTGGTGGAAGATACCATCCGCCCCGGCGCAGGCGTCGATGAGCAGGTCGAGATCGGTGACGCTCCCCTCGATGAATATCACCCGGGGGTGAACCAGGAGATGATCGATGTTCTCTCGCCGTCCGGCGGAGAGGTCGTCGACTATTACGACTTCGTGACCGTTGCGTGCCAGCCGCTCTGCGAGGTTGGATCCGATGAACCCCGCCCCGCCCGTGACGATGTAACGCATATGGATTGGTAGGCGTTCCAGTGATTTGAGCGTTGCCGGAGGGGAAGATCGGTTGGGAGAAAGATGCGCCTGCACAGGACAAGCAGTCAGCGCCTTGCAAGTGGGTTCAGATACTGCCCCCAACCCCCCGCCGCCACCGCTCTGATGCGGGAGGATTCAGATTTCTGTCGAATCACGCGAAGCCGCGAAGAACGCGAAGGGAAGTCGTCAATACCCCCGGCGAATCACCAGTCTATGGCAGATCTCGGTCGGCGGGCCGGGAGTCTTCCATGCTCCGGCCCGTGGAGGATGCCAAACCCACACAGGTGCTCTATGCTGAGGGTGAAAGGGATGCTGATTCCATGGGAGTCACAAAATCCAACTTCGCGCCTTCCGCCTTCGCGTGAGATCTTGTCACCATCCATTCCTGACGTCGGAGCATGAACCCGCTAGCCACTCTAAGACTCCCATGCCGGACCACACCCATATAGCACCATATAGTTTATTTGTATAGCCCGAGCGGCCCGATCACTCCTCCTTTTTTCCGTTCGAGAGCGGGAAATACTGCTGATAGACGCGTCTGCGCTCGTCGATGTCGGTGTGCAGGTAGATCTCGGTCGTCTTGATGGAGGAGTGCCCCAGGTTCTCCTGCACGACGCGGAGGTTCTTCGACCTCCGATAGAGTTCGCTCGCGTAAGAATGGCGAATTTTATGTGGCGTAATCCCGGAAGGAGCGCATTGCTTGAAGAGATGCTGGACGGTTCGCGGGGAGATGTGGTTGCCCTGCTGACCTATAAAGAGCGGCCCCTCGATCTTGTTGCCGATGAACCGGTTAATCTCTTCGAGCGTCTCTTCGTCGATGAAAACAGTCCTTATCTTGTCACCCTTGCCCTTCACCCGTATCGTCTGCTCCTCGAAATCGATGTCCTCAACATTTATAGCACAGAGTTCCGAAACACGGACACCAGTGGCGTAGATGAGGCGAACTATCAGCCGGTCGCGCTCGTTCTCGATGGTGTTGATCAGGCGGATGACCTGACTGTGTTTAAGGTATTTCAGTTCCTGATTCTTGATCCGGGGCCGCTCCACCCCGAGCATCGGGTCGGCGACAACGGCCCCCTGCACGTAGAGATACCTGTAAAACGAAGAGAGCGTCGAGATCATCCGGTGGAGAGTCTTGGGCTTATAATCCTGATTCTCCGCAAGATACGAGAAGAAATCAGTAACAAGAGCTGCAGAGACGTTGACGTCCGCATCCAGCGGAGCGCTCTCGAACGCAGTCTCATCGAACGAGACCTCACCGGAATCCGAATTCTGCCGCAGCCAGGCGTATCGGGCGAAACGCCGAATGGTCTGCAGGTATTTTTCGATGGTCCGGGGCGAATAATTCCGCATCCGGAGGTAACTGCTGAAGCGATCCAGCCATTCCGAGAAACAGGCGTTTTCCATTGTACAATAAATTAAATAACGGAGCATATCAATATTGCGGTAAATGCCTATTCCCCGCAACGGATCGTATCGCCACAAAAACAGGACCCCACACAGGGAGGTTCACCGACCCCATACACACCCACGCCGAGAGAGCCAATGCAAGAGGGCATCCCGATCCCCGGACAAACGCGACAGACGGGCAGATACACAACAGGAGGAACGACCCCACCGGAGGCATGCCCCCACGGGAGGCGGCCCAGAATCCCCGGCGTAGGCTCCAGAAAAGCCCAAAAACGCATCCCAGAGGTTGCAGACAGATCGGGCCGACCAGAACCCTAAAAAAAGTATGGTGATGCAGATAGTGTCGGAGTTAGGAGGTATGAAGGGGCCGCCATCCCAGGTGGACAGGGAAGCAAACCCTGTGGAATACGTCCTCATTCAAGTATATGAACCCCTTACCGCGCGGGGAGAAAGTGAACGACCAGGGAGCAGCACCGGCGCCACGCGACCCGCACCCCCCGCCCACATATAAATGACCCCCACAATCAAGCACAGGCGCCCGATCGACCACTCCAGCAACCTCCACTATAGACCCAGGCATGATCAGCGCTCAAAATTGCGATACGAGGGCACCGGATCCCGATGACCCGGCGTAGAATACCAGGGCCACAGCACACCCGGGAGAAAAGGCAAGGCAGAGACCCTCCAGCAAGCGTTTCATACAACCGGGTATTTATCCGAACCCAGCTCTCATCGGAACATCGCACCCACGAGATCAGGCAACTCAAACGCTACACCTTGTGGGAAAGTCGTCTTTCGCGGCTTCGCGCTCTTCGCGTGAGACCTTATCACCACCTTATCACCACCTTATCACCACCTTATCACCACCTTATCACCACCTTATCACCACCTTATCACCACCTTATCACCACCTTATCACCACCTCACGCTAAAGGCGGCCAGAAATCCGCCAGGTCACGAAAGGGAACCGATGATTGGACCTCCTCAAAAATTTGAACCTGATTCGGGCGTCTTCACCCAGTTGCCTAAAGGAATGCCGTTCCCGACGATCGATACCGCCTTTGAAGCCCAATACAATTTCAACCGCCCGATCGATGCCGGCCCCCCAAGCGGCGATTATTGCACTCCAAACGGAGCGCCACGCCACCTACATCACCGACTTACCCCCCCAACACCTGGGAGCAAAGAGGCACACATAAACCCCATAATGCTATATAGTGAAAGGAGGCGATCGTGACGCCGGCAGCACCTACACAGCAATCCGATCCCGGCGGCGCATCCGGTTTCTTTTGAACCACCGCCGTTCAACCAGCCTTATTGAAATAGCAAAACCAACAAGAAGGTAGGTAAAATGGAAGATCCTGACAGCATCAAAGACCCGAACAAGTACCAGAAATTCAAGAAGGTGGATGGCGCCACCTACCAGCGGGTCAACCAGTTCCTGCGCAAACACACCCACATCACCGCACGTGAATGGGCCATAGCACGGCTCTGCGCAGACTTCAAGACCACCAGCGGCTCGGAGATGACGTTCATCGGTGAGAACCTTCCCGAACTCTGCCCGTTCATGGTTGACTCCTACTCGCCGCAGGCGGTCAACCAGGCACGGAGCTCGTTCAAGAAGAAGGTGAAGAAAGCCGGAGCCACGTTCTTTTACGGGGCCATGTGCGGCTTTTTCACCGCGGAGGAACTCGACGAGATCCTCTTTGAGGCGAGCGAAGTCGCCCGGTTCTTGCTAGAGGTAGAAGGAACGAGCCTGAACCTCGACGACGAGATCGACGTCGAGGACAGAATCACGGAGGTGATGCGGGGCGTGGCCGAGGCTGCTTCGGTCATCCTAAAGGCCAGGCCCGGCCAAGAGGATGTGACCCCGGAAGTCGAGAGCCAGGAAGTAGAAGAACCAGGAGAAGAACCGGAAGTACACGATCAAGAAGAAGGAGAGGAAGAAGTATGAAGATCATACAGGTCGTCGGCCGTTCGAACGCCGGGAAGACCACGTTCATAAAGAACCTGATCGGGGCGCTTTCCAGACATGGGGGCGTCGGAGCAGTCAAACATCTGGGGCACCACGGCTTTTCGCTTGAGCCCGGCAAGGATACCACCGCGTATTATGAATCGCATGCCGCTATATCCGGTGGTGTCGATGAAGAGAAATCGGTCATCGTCAGGCGCGAGAACGATCTTAACCCTACCCTGGAGGCCCTCTGCAACGCCGGGATCGAGTATGCTATACTCGAGGGATTCAAGTCGAGATCGTTCCCGAGGATCGTGATCGGCGATCTCGATAGCGAGAACGTCGTGCTCCGCAACCCCACCATCGAGGAGGTGATCGCCGCACTCGACCGATTCGAAGACTACTATACCGTCGAGGGGCTGGTCAGGGAACTGAAGCGCGAGTGCGACATCTCGCACGCCGGGGCCATCCTCACGTTCAACGGAATCGTCAGGGAATGGTCGGGGGACGACCGGACCGAATACATGGATTTCAACGAGACCGTCGACGCCGTGGCGGAGAACATCCGGAAAGAGATGGAAACCGTCCCGGGAATCATCGGCGCCCGGTTCTACCACCGGAAAGGGCGCCTCTATGCTGGAGAGGATATAACATATCTTGCTATACTTGCGGAACACCGGCAGGAGGCGTTCGCCGCCGCCGCCAACGCAATTGACAGGCTAAAACGAGAACTACACGACGTGGAGAAGTGATGGGATGCGAAATGGAAAACAGATGTTTGGAACGAACGGCGTGCGGGGTGTGATCGGAGAGACGATGTCGCCGGCCCTCGTCCTCAAGATCGGCGCAGCGCTCGGATCGATGAGGAGAGGCACCATCGCAGTCGGCAGAGACACGCGAACATCCGGCGAAGCCCTGACCCATGCCCTCAAGGCCGGACTCCTGATGACGGGGTGCGACGTGGTGGACATGGGCGTCCTCCCCACCCCGGCCCTGCAGTACATCATCAAGACCAACCGGTTTGGCGGCGGCGCGATGATCACCGCATCCCACAACCCGCCCGAGTATAACGGCGTGAAGATCGTCGAGGCCGACGGTACCGAGATGTCCGATGAGGAGATCATCCGGCTCGAAGGCCGGTTCTTTGCAGAGGAGTTCGATGTGGTCGAGTGGGACGGTGTCGGCAAGGAGAGCGCCGCACCCGTCCGGCTGGAGGAGTACATCGAGGCCGTCGTGAACCACTTCCCGGAAGGCATCGGCAAGGGCATGACCGTCGTCGTCGACCCCGGCTCCGGGCCCGCAGCGCTCACGACCCCGATCATCCTCTCGAGGATGGGGTGCCGGGTCCATACCATCAACGGCAGGCTCGACGGCACCTTCCCGGGCCGGATGCCTGAACCGACACCCGAAGGATTGCAGCCCCTCTCGGAGATGGTTCTCGCTACGGGCGCCGACTTCGGGGTGGCACACGACGGCGACGCCGACCGGGCGGTCTTCGTCGACACCAAAGGACGCTATATAGAAGAGAACTACGAGTTCGGTCTCATCGAGGACTATGTCTGCGGTAGGAACGGCAGCGGGCTCGTCGTCACCCCGGTCGCTACCTCCAGGTTGATCAGGGATATTGCGGAGAAACACAACTGCACCGTCGACTACACAGCCGTAGGGAGCATTTACGTTGCGAGAAGGATGATCGAACTGATCGGCGAGGGCAGGAACGTCTCGTTCGGGGGCGAAGGAAACGGCGGGCTGATATATCCCGACCACCAGTTCTGCCGGGACGGGGGCATGACCGCCGCCATGATGGTGGCGGTGCTCGCGAGCCATCAGAACAGAAAACTCTCGGATATCGTCGACGAACTCCCCGCGTATCACCTGGTCAAGGAGAAATACCACACTGGCGACCCGTCCGCGCTGGTCCGCACCGTCGAAGAGGCATTCGCGGGAGAGACCGTCGAGAAGATCGACGGCATCAAGATCATCAGGGACAACGTCTGGGCGCTGGTGCGGGCATCGGGCACGGAACCGATGATCAGGATCATGATCGAGGCAAAAGACCCGGCCGTCGCGGACGCCATGTACCGGGAGATTATGATGGTTGCGATGGACGGGACGCCCAGAGCATGAGCACCGCAGGTGCGAAGTGCGATGGACGGGACGCCCAGAGCATGAGCACCGCAGGTGCGAAGTGCGATGGACGGGACGCCCAGAGCATGAGCACCGCAGGTGCGAAGTGCGATGGACGGGACGCGACCGGCCGAAGGGCGGGAGCATGAGAAAACGCGAAGCGTTTCGAGTTGCGACGGTTCAGTAGAAACGACTGCAGTAGGACAGGAGTTCGAGCACCGTCAGGCGCGAAAGAGAGTCATACATATAACCGAACTTTGCCTCCTTCGCGGCTCGCAGACAGGTTATGAGAGACAACGCGGCCTCACGCGAAAGACGCGAAGCCGCGAAGTGCGAAGGACAACACCCTTTGGGCCAGAGCACGAGCACCAGGTGCACGCGGTCTGTCTGGCACGATCGCCTCACCGCGCCCGACCCCTCACCGCAGGATCGGCACCCCCATAGAGCAGTTCTGCCCGGGGTGCTCGGGATGACCGTTATCCTCTACCTAATCCCCGATATTTTTGAGGAACACTCCAATTCCGTTGAAAAACATTCTTGTGAGAGGAGGGCAATCTATATATCTGATAATAGACATGCATGATGCAGAACCCACGGGAGAGCGCTGATCAAAATGGATGGAAAACTACAGATAAAACAGAAGATCAACTCCGCTATCTCTTCTGGTGATCTGCGTGAGCTTGAAAAGGTGGTTTCGGACATATCAGAGACCCAGACGAGGAAGGAGAAGCGATCACTCTACGAGCAGATGAATGCCGCCCTGGTCGAAGCGGCGTTTAACGAAGGCCAACCGGAACTCTTAAGCCAGCTCGTCGAACTGACCAGAGAAGAGATATTCGACCTCACCAAACGCACCGCCGCTGTCTATAGCGAGAAAAAAGACGCACCATGGTTCTCGGCGATATTCACCCTTGTCGATAAACTCGACCGCAAAAGCCATCAATCCGATATCCTCGCCAGGATCTCCCGTGACCTGGTCCAGGCCGGGGTCGATACCGGCGACATCCACTACATCGAAAAAGCTGGAGAGGCCTTCGATAAGATCAGCATCCGCAAATACCGTTCAGCAATCCTCTCGGAGATCATCCCGCTCTTCATCCAATACGGACAGAAGCATCAGAACGTCGACATCATGCAATATGCCCTCCAGATGCTTCCCGAAATCGGCGACATATCGCGGCAATCGCAACTCCACGCCGACGTGGCCCGGGCAATCGCCGGAGCGGGGATCGAATCCGGCGACATTAACCTCGTGATCAGCGGGCTTTCAAGCGCCACGGAGATCAACCAGAAGATCCGGCGCACCAACTCGATCGCCGACATCGTGGAAGCTGCCTGGAAATCCTCTCTGAAGAAGGAGATCTCTGATATCGAACGGGCCCTCGACTCTCTCCCGGATATCCCCGAAGAGCGGCTCACGGAGGTTCTCGCAATCCTGACCGAGCAGCTCCTCGACCGCCAGCGGGACAAGAAACAGGTATACACCAAACTGCTCAGGATCGACGACGAAAAACCGTGGGCAGGCCAGACCCTCGTCCTCGAACTCCTGAAGAAAGCCGAGCGGAGCGGGGAGCGCTGGTTCCTCGAGAAGGCATTCGAGTTCAACGCCCGGGGCGCAGAGACCCAACTCCCCATCGAAGAGATCGTCCTCTCCGGGATCGCGGTCGTTGAGAAGAGCGGCAACCCGACCATCCTCCTCGACATCACACCGCTGATCGACGAGTCCTGCGATGCTGCGAAAGCGGCTCAACTCTACCGGCAGATCACCGACGCACTCTCCCGAATGGGGGACTTCTATCACGCAATCGAGGTGATGAAAAAAGCCAGCAGCAGTGCGCAGAGGATAAACGCCCAATTTTTCGATACCAGTGTCCGCCTGATCAAGGAGGGTGTCCGGCGCGACGAGATCGGGCTCGTCCGCGAGAACATCCTCGCCACACTGGATATCGATATCGCCGATTCGCTGGTTCACCAGGCGGTGACCGACTTCTGCAAGGAGTACGACTTTGACGAGGTCGTCAGGCACATACCGGCCATAAAGGAACTCGCGGGCTCGCACCGCACACAGGACACCCTGCTTCTCGAGTGCAACACCATCCTGATCGAGCGGGGGTTCGTCCGCCAGAAGGAGCCGTCGGCGCTCGTTGATCTGGTGAGCCAGATTGGAGAACAAGACCTGCGCGAGCAGGCAATCTCAACCATCGCAGTCGAGATGGCAAGGATCGGCGTCGCCCGAAAAGACCGGGATCTCCTCCGGCACGCGACCGGACTCACCTGCGAGATCATGGATCAGCGAGCGCGGGCCGAAGCGATGGGAGGCATCGTCGATCAGGCTGCCGTGCTCGCAGTCGAGGACGGTGACCTCGACCTGCTCCACGGGATGCGGGTTCTCTCCACGTCCCTCTTAGAGCAGGACTACTGCCTTTTTGCGATGGGCAAGGTCGTTCACGGCCTGATCATGTACGGGATCGAACAACTCTCGCTCCAGGCGCTGGACGAGGCGGCCCAGATCCTCTCCCAGATTGCCGACCCGTCCCTGCAGCGGCAACTGGCCGATCCCCTCGTCGAAGGCTACGTCCGGGTCGGGAGCCTGCAGGTGGCAGACCAGATCTCCCGGGGGAAGGCGCAGATCTTCGACGGCATGATGGAGCCGTTCGAGATCGCGCTCGACCTCCTCAAGGCCAGCACCCCGCACGAGGAGATATCGATCAAGATAGCAAGTTACGTCGATATCATGCTCGAGTACACGCAGGTCTACGCAAGCCCGATCTTTGCGGCGCCCATGTCGTTCCTCTCCCTGGAGATCGACGGGGAGTACGAGCGGACCGCCATGATCCAGCGGATCCTCACGTTCTTCACCGACTACACGAAAGAGTTCGACTCGGCCGATCCCTATGAGGTGACGGCGTATCTGCTCGAGGGGATCGAAGGAGGTGCAGCAGCGCAGCCGGTGCTCGAACTGATGTACCGGCTCCTCGAGCACACCAGCGACGTCTATGCACGCTACACCGGGATGTACCGGATCGTGAGTGCCTACTCGGCTCTCGAAAACGTTGAGCAGGCCGAGACGATCATCCGGAGGCTCCACGAGACCATCGGCGATCTCTCCGACCCATCCGTCCGCGCGATCATGCTCTCCGACCTCGCCGGACTCATGGCCGGGATCGATCACGATGCAGCCAGGGAGTATCTTGCCGAGGCGCAGAAGACGCTTGATGACATAGGGATCGAGCGGGAGGCATTCGTCAGGAAGAACCTGATCTATGCCGCAAGGAACCTCAGTGCTGTAAGCCGGCAGGAGAAGGACGTCGAATGGGCTATGGGACAGGTCGGCAGGATCGAGGATCCGGTCGAGTACGTGGACGCTCTCGCGGCGGTCTTCGACATGGTCAGCGAACCTGCACAGAGAAAAGAGATTCTCTCGTCGATGTGTCACACTGTCGTGAACATCCCCTCTCCCTACGTCCGGCTCTCGATGCTCTTTGACGTGGCGCAGTTCGCCGAGACGTACGGTGACGAAGAGGAGATCGAGGAACTGCTAAACGGCATGGAGAGAACGGCCGGTTACATCCAGATCCCGTTCATCACCGCCATGACGCAACAGCGGATGGCCCAGATGCTCTTCTCGTTCTACCGGGCGAGCGGGAAACCTGCCGCCCGAGAGCGTGCCGCCGATATCGTCTCCACCATCGATGACGACAGGATCCGGTACAACCTGACGGTCCAGCTCGAGCAGACTATGCCTCAGTCCTGGAAGAACACGGTCTATGCCAGGATCCTCGACTGCCGGGACAAGATCCGGAACAGCGAGTACACCACAAAGGACATGGTCACGCTCGATCGGGCGATACGTGCGGCGCCCGACAGAGCGAAGCGGGCAGCCTACTACACGGAACTCTACCTCATCGCCCGGGGCGCGGGGCAGCAGGAGGTTGCGGACAGGATGCTGCTCTGCGCGCTCGAAGAGGCACGGATCATCAGGCCGCTCTCACGCCGGGCGTTCGTGCTCGGCGACATGGCGTGCCGGATCTATGCGGAGCGTTACGAAGACCGGTCAAGGGAGATCCTCGATCTGGCCGTGAGCGAGGCGCTCAACATCCGCGACTCGACGATCCGGGACGAGGTCTACGACGAGCTGGATATGTCCATGCGGATCATCCAGGAGCACTGGCTGTGAAGACGATCGAGATCCGGGTTTCAGGAAGAGTGCAGGGCGTCGGGTTCCGCGCATGCATCAAGAGGATCGCCACCAACCTCGGCGTCGGCGGCGAGGCAATGAATCTCCCCGACGGGCGGGTGCTCATCACCGCAACCGCCGACCCGGTCATTCTCGACAAGTTTGTCTCTATGCTGTACGGGTGCCCCCGGGTCGTCATCAGAGAACTCGTCCAGCAGGAGATCTCTCACGCCCCTTACCCCGAGTTCACCATCCAGCGGGGCAGTTACCAGTACAGCACGTGAAACTCGGCGTTTGCAAGGAGCGCATCCCGCACAATGCGCACCTGCGCGTCGATACGGTCCTGATCGATGGAGTCACGGAGCGCCGCGGCCAGCCGGGCCGAGATATCGCTACCCAGATAGCACCTCTTTTCGCTGCATTCGTAATCCCCGCTTTTGATCTCTTCGCGGGCAAACCGGATGACGGTGCGATCCACCATCGAGGCTTTCTGCGGTTCGATGAGGTCGTGGATGAAACTCCCCGCCCCTTCATGAAGCATGCCGAGGTCGGGATCGAGGTGCGCCCCGACCACCGAGACGCAACAGTTGCCGTAAAGCATCGCGTATCCGAGCGAGAACATGGCATTGACGGGATCGAGGTACGGGCGGCTCGTCCTGCGGCGGAACCCGAGTTCCGGCGGGAGTGCGCGGGAGAGGATCTCGTAGTACATATCGGCGGTCAGGCGGGAGAGCCGCCGCAGATTCTCCATCGTGACCGAGGCCGAGAGTTCCTCCCGGGCCTGGTGGAGGAAGTCGAGTTCTCCGGCGTAGAAGATGTCGTGTCCCGTGTGGGTGTAGAGTTCCTCGATGAGAAGGAGCCTCGACTGGAGGGCGGCCCGCGCGAGCGGCTGCGCGAACCGGTGGGGGCCGGCCCGCTCCTGGGAGAGGCGCACCGCCCCGTCTGGCCGGTAGCCGTAGGGGTAGAGGTACCCGACGGGTGTACCGTCGATATCGAAGATGGTGATGGCAGCGCCGGCTTTGAGGAGATTTGTCACCGCCGAGGTGTGCAGGGTATGCCCGCCGACGATAAGGAGATGTTTCACCGCCTGTATGGGATAACGCCGGGTATTGCTCCCGCGCGCGATGATTAACTCCTGTGTCGTCGCCTTGATGTGCCCCCCGTAGCCGAAGATGGGGAGCCAGGGTTCCGTCGCTGTCATCCAATCACTCTGGAAAGGAGTATTGGGCGGTTTTTGGTGATTAATGCATCGAATCTCCCGGATACAGAGAGAATGCAATATCAGGGTAAGGGTGGCAGAGCAGCCGGGCGGCCACCTGTGCCGCCGCCGTCCGGTGCGGGTGCCTGAGGGGGCTGCTCGGGAGACGTTTCGGGGAGAAAACACCCTGACGGCACAGGACAGTGGAGCCGGAGCAGTGGACTGTCACGGCGTGACACGCCACGCATTGACAAACCTTTTCCGCACCGCCGGCTCATATAACGGTAAAGTATGCCCGACGGCCTGCCGGAGCGGGACCGTCAGGGGTATCGCAACTAGATACCGGGCAATATAGCCGGAATGGAGCACGATCTCTCCAACCGGCGAACAACCGATGGGATACTATGTTCTGGAATAGAGAGATGGAGACGATCCGGCCTGACGAACTCGCGGATCTGCAACTGAAGCGGCTGAAATGGTCGCTAGCCCAGGCACAGAAAGTAGGGCTGTACCAGAGAAAACTGAAAGATGCCAGCGTCTCGCCTGACGACATCAGGACGCTCGACGACGTGGAGAAACTCCCCTTTACCTACAAAAAGGAGCTCCAGGCGGGATACCCGTTCGGCCTCTTCGCGGTTCCCTTGAAAGAGATCGTCCGAATTCACACCACCTCCGGCACGACGGGCAAGCCGACCGTTGTCGGCTACACCCGGCAGGACCTGGATAACTGGTCGGAACTGATCGCACGGAACATGATGATGATAGGTCTTTCCGAGGACGACGTCTTTCAGAACGCGGTTAACTACGGCCTCTTCACCGGCGGCCTCGGGTTCCACTACGGCGCCGAGAAGATCGGGATGACCGTGATCCCGAGCGCGACCGGAAACACCCGCCGCCAGATCGAGATGATCGAGGACTTCGGGGTGACTGCCATCCACTGCACGCCAAGTTATGCCCTTCACCTCGCCGAGGTGGCCGAGTCGATGGGAAAGACGCTGGATACCCTGAAAACGGGGATATTCGGGGCCGAACCCTGGTCGGAGAGCATGCGGGCAGAGCTCGAACGGCGTCTCGGGGTGAAGGCCTACGACAGTTACGGGCTCTCGGAGATGTACGGTCCCGGCGTAGCGTTCGAGTGCCCGGAGAGGGACGGGCTTCACATCTGGCACGATTCCTACCTTGTCGAGATCATCGATCCGGAGAGTGGCGAGCGGCTCGCTCCCGGGGAGCGCGGCGAACTCGTCATCACACCGCTCGTCAAAAACGCCCTGCCGCTCGTCCGCTACCGCACCGGCGACGTGACCCGGCTGATGGATGACGGGTGCGTCTGCGGGCGCGGGCAGAAGATCGAGCGGATAACGGGCCGGAGCGACGATATGCTGGTCATCCGGGGGATCAACGTCTTCCCGTCACAGATCGAGCACGTGCTGCGGGCTCTCCCGGAGGTCGGGGGGCAGTTCATCGTATATATTGATCGCGTCAAACATCTGGATGAGATGACTATCGAGGTAGAGATGAGCAGGGCAGGGTTCTCCGGCGAACTCCAGGATCTCGCTCGCATGCAGAAGAAGATCTCCGGCGAACTCCACAATACGCTCGGCCTTCGGACCGCGGTGAAACTGGTGGAGCCCGGAACGCTCCCCCGGTTCGAAGGGAAAGCGAAGCGGGTGATCGACCGCCGGGGGGCGATCTGATGGCTTCGTGGAACCCGCGGACGGAAGAGATGCCGCTCGATGAGCTGCGGCGGCTCCAGTTCAAACTCTTGAAATCCCTGGTATATCGGCTCTACAGTTTCAACGAGTTCTACCGGCGCCGGATGAAGGAGCACCAGGTCCATCCCGACGACATCAGGACACTTGAGGATGTCGCGAAACTCCCGTTCATGTACAAGAGCGACCTGCGGGACGGCTACCCGGACAAGATCTTCACCGCCGAACGGAATGAACTGGTCAGGTACCACGTCTCCTCCGGGACGACGGGAAAACCGACGGTCGTTGGCTACACGGAGCGTGATATCGAGAACTGGAGCGAGTCGCTCGCGCGGGCGTTCTCCTCCTGCGGCCTCGGGCGGGGCGACGTTATGCAGGTGAGTTACGGCTACGGCCTCTTCACCGGCGGCCTCGGCGCCCACTACGGTGCCGAACGGGTCGGCGCGACCGTTCTTCCGACGAGCGTCGGGAACACCGAGCGGCAGATCGAACTCATGCAGGATCTCCACGTCACTGCCATCGCCTGCACCCCCTCCTACCTCCTCCACATGGGAGAGGTGGCGGAGAAGATGGGCATCTCGATCAAGAACGACACCGATCTTCGCATGGGCTTCCTCGGCGCCGAACCCTGGTCGGAGCAGATGCGGGGCAGGATCGAGGACTGGCTCGGGATCCGCGCCTACGACATATACGGGACGAGCGAACTCTCCGGCCCGATGTTCACCGAGTGCGCCGAACAGCAGGGGATCCACATCTGGGGCGACCTCGCTCTCATTGAGATCATCGATCCCGCGACCGGCGAGGTGCTCGGGCCCGGCGAACAGGGCGAGCTGACGATCACCATGCTGCAGAAAGAGGCGCTTCCCATGGTCAGGTACCGGATCGGCGACCTCACGGCAATCGAGGAAGGAACCTGCGCCTGCGGGCGGACCCATCCGCGTATCGGCCGGATCCGCGGGAGGGTGGACGATATGCTGATCGTCCGGGGCATCAACGTCTTCCCGTCGCAGGTGGAGCACGCGCTGCTCGAGATCCCCGAGGTCGGCAGGCATTTCCAGATCGTCGTCGACCGCAAAGGTGCGCTCGACTCCATGCTCGTGCGGGTGGAGGTGAGCGAGGAGGCGTTCTCCGACAAGATCACCGAACTGATGGTGATCAAGAAGGCCGTGGAACACCGCCTGCGGAGCTCGCTAAACGTGGGCGTGGATGTCGAACTGGTCGAACCGGGAACTCTTCCGCGGTTCGAAGGCAAATCGAAGAAGGTTGTTGACAGGAGGTCATTATAATGGAGAAATCGTATATCGTCAAACAAATCTCCATCTTTTCGGAGAATCGCCCGGGGCGTCTCGCGGCTATCGCCGGCGCGCTGCGGGATGCGGGGATCAACATATTTGCGTTCAGTATCGCCGAAGCGGACGGGTTCGGTGTCGTTCGCGCGCTCGTCGACCGGCCGGAGGACGCATACCAGACGCTGACCGAACTCGGGTTCCGCGTCTCGTTCACCGACGTCATCGGTGTGAAGATGCGCGACGAGCCCGGCGGCCTCTCGGAGATCGCGTCGATCCTCGGGGACGCCGGGATCAACATCGAGTACGCCTACGCCTACTCGGGAAAAGATGCGGCCGTCCTGATCCTGCGCGTGGATCTGGTCGAGGACGCCGTCCGGCAGATCCTCGCCCGCGGCGGGGAACTCCTCAAGGCATCCCTCTCCCGGTAACCCGGATCACACAGGGGCCCGGGGCGCTCCCGGGCCCTCGGCCTCGTCCTTGCGGAACATGTGGACCCTTCCCGCGATGCGCCTGATCGGGAGGACGAACGCAAGGCCCATCCCGGGCTGGTCCAGTTCTGCGGCGGCGACGATTGCATCGAGCACCGCATCCGTCCGGTCGGCGGCAACGGCCGTTAAGATGATCTCTTTCTCGGGTTCGATGGCGATCCCGAGAAGCGTCTTTACCTCATGAATACCGGTTCCACGGCCGAGGAGAATGGTTCCTCCTTCAGCCCCGGCACCGCGGGCCGCCGCGAGCACCGGCTCGGACCAGCCCCGTTTTACGATCGTGATGATCAGTTCGTTACCGTAATCGTTCATGTATCTTCACCTCGTGTTCTCCGGTAGAGGACGCCGAGCATCAGCACCGAGAGGATGGGTGCAAGCGCAATCAGCGCGATCAGCCCGAACCCGTCCACGACGGGGTTGCGGCCCTCGATCCCCGCCGCAACCCCGACGGCAAGGGAGAGGAGGAAAGTGACCGCCATCGGGCCGGTGGCGACACTCCCCGAGTCGAACGCTATCCCGACAAACTCCTTATCGGTGAAGAGAAGAAGGACGATGACCAGGAGGTAGCCGGGGATAAGGAGCCACAGTAGCGGGATACCATAAACAAGGCGGCCCATCCCGAGCGATACGGAGACGGCGACCGCAAGAGAGAGGGTATAGAGGATCAGGGACTCCCCGATGTAACCGCTCGACGACTCCTCGACCTGATAGCCGAGAACTCTGACTGCAGGCTCCGCATAGGTAGCGAGAAAACCGAGGAAGAACCCGAACGGGATGAGCAGCCATCGCTGGTCGAACGCGGCTAAGGCCTCACCGATCTCCCTGCCCGCCGGGAGGAACGCGACGTTGACGCCCTGGAGAAAGAGAACCATGCCGAGAGACGCGAGCAGGATGCCTTTGGCGAGGTTCACGACGTAGACTCGCGGAAGTTTCAGGTAGAGCACCTGGAAAACCGAAAAGAAGATGACCAGGGGAAGGAGTGCCTGGACAACCTCGAGGGCAACCTGGCCGATCCCGGCGAGAAACGCCGCTGCGATCATGCGTAGACCAACCCCATTACCATAACGCCGAGGATGGGGGCGATCGAGGCGAGCCCGATCAACCCGAACCCGTCTGTGAGAGCCGAACGTCCGGCAAGAACCGCACTGACACCGGTTCCGAGCGCCAGGATGATCGGGATCGTCAGGAGCCCGGTGGTAATCCCCCCCGCATCAACAGCGACCGCGAGAAACTCAGGCGATGAGAACGGCGCAAGGAGGAGGATTGCACCATACCCCACGACGAAGAGATACGCGAGAGGAAACCCGAAGATGATGCGGAGGACTGCAACGGTGATGACAAAACCCACACTGACCGCGATCGCGAGGAGCAGGGGGCCCGAGGGGATACCGGCTCCGGGCACGGCATCAAGCATCTCGGTGAGGACACGGAGGTTCGGCTCCGCCACGATCGTCAGGAACCCAAAGAGGAACGAGCCTGCGACGACCAGCAGGAGCGAGCCCCGGGCGGGCAGTTCCGAACCTATCGCCTCGCCGACGGGCAGAAGGCCCGCCTTGACACCGGAGAGGAAGAGCGCTATCCCGAGGATCACCATACCGCTTCCGAGCAGGAAGAGGAGGAGATCGGAAGGCGGAACCCGGAGAAGGACGATCTTGAAGATGGTGATGACGAGGATGATGGGGAGAACTGCCCGAAGAACCTCAAAGACCGACTCCCTGATATCCTGCATCACCTTACCGTTCCTCCCCGGTGATCAGGTATTCTGTCGTAAGCAGAAATAAAAGCGGCGCTTGCCCCCGATCAGTGCCGTTTCTCCCATTTCAGGAGTTCGGAGACCTCCGAGAGCGTCCGGCCGCGCCGGATCTCCTCGCGGATCCGCTCTTCGTTCTTCTTGACCTCCATCGCCCGGCGTGCGACCTCGTAAGCGCGCTCCCGGGGGACCACCACGACCCCGCTCTCGTCGGCGACGATCCAGTCGCCCGGCCGCACCTCCTGTCCGCAGCAGGCGACCTCGGTGTTGATCTCCCCGAGACCCTTGGGCTCCCCGGCATTCGGGACGGTTGCCGTGGCAAAGACCGGGAACTTCATCTCCCGGATATCATCCACGTCCCGCACCGCTCCGTCGATCACGATACCCACGACCCCGCGGTTCTCCGCGGAGTGGGTGGCAAGTTCGCCCCAGGGGGCGACGTCCGTCCTCCCTTCGTTTCGGACGACGAGGACGTCTCCCGGCCCGGCGACGTCGATCGCCTCAACAGGTTTTGCCCAGTCGCCGGCGAGGGTCCGGACGGTCACCGCCCGGCCGACCGCCTTTACCCTGCCGCAGATGGAGACGACCCCTGCCATTGCGCCCTTCCGGTGCATGGCATCGGTGACGTTCAGTGCGGAGACCGCTTCGAAGAGGCGGCGGATAGCTGCGTCCTGGCTCTCTTCCTCCCGCGGCCGGATCTCGGGCTGGTCGATGGCCTCCCGGACCCGCCGCGCCGCGCCGGTCACGTCGGCGGCCTTGACGATGTTTCCTCCCACGATGACGATCGAGGCACCGGCGGCGACCGCCTCGGATGCGGTCTCTGCATCGAGCCCGCCCGCAACGGCGACGGGCGTGCCCACTTCCCCGGCAAGGCGGCGGAGGAGGTCGAGCGACGACCTGCCGATCATCTGCTGGTCGATACCGACATGGGCATTGATGTAGTCGACGCCGAGCGCGGCAAGTTCCCGCGACCGGGAGACGGGGTCGGCGACGTTGATGAGATCGGCCATGAGCCGGACGCCGTACTTGCGGGCGGAGCGCACCGCCTCGACGATCACGGCATCGTCGGCGTCGGCGAGGATGCAGACGACACCGGCGCCGGACTTCGCCGCCATCTCCACCTCGACCGCCCCGGTATCGGCGATCTTCATGTCCGCGACGATCTCGTGGCCGGGGAAGCGTTCCCGGAGCGTCCGCACGGCCTGCATCCCCTCGCTCTTGATCAGGGGCGTCCCGACCTCAATCCAGTCCGCACCGCCACGGACTGCCTCATCTGCGATCTCAACCGCACGATCGAGCTCGAGAAGATCGAGCGCCACCTGGAGAGTAGGCGTTGCCATGCAGTACAGTATGGCGGGGTTCTATTTATCTGGTGCCGGGCCGGGGAAACCTATATGACGTGAGATGCTTGAGATGGTCGCCGGCATGGATGTGATGACGGATGGTCAAAATCGGTTATAAACTGGCGTGCGAGGAGCACGGCCCACTGGAACTCGTCTGCAACGCCCGCCAGGCGGAAGATGCCGGCTTTGCGTTTGCCATGATATCGGATCACTATCACCCCTGGACGAGTAAGCAGGGGCAGAGCCCATTTGTCTGGAGCGTCATCGGCGGCATCTCGCAGGTGACGGCGGATCTCCCGCTGGTGACGGGCGTCACCTGCCCGACGATACGGATTCACCCCGGCATCATCGCCCAGGCCGCCGCAACCGCCGCCATGATGATGCCGGGGCGGTTTGCCCTTGGCCTCGGGTCGGGGGAGAACCTCAACGAGCACGTCTTTGGCGACCGCTGGCCTCCGGCGCCGGTCAGGATCGAGATGCTCGAGGAGGCGGTAGAAGTTATCCGGCTGCTCTGGAAGGGGGGGATGCAGGACTACTACGGCGCCTTCTACACGCTCGAGAACACGCAGGTCTTCTCGCTCCCGGAGGAACTCCCCCCGATCTACATCGCGTCGGAAGGCCCGATCAGCGCGTCCATGGCCGCGCGGGTCGGTGACGGGTTCATCAACCCGGGCAGCAACGCCGAGGAGAACCTCATCATCTTCCGCGACTCGGGGGGTGGCGATAAACCGGCATACATCGAGGCGTCGGTCTGCTGGGCCCAGACCGAGGAGGAAGGGCAGAGGACGGCTTACGAGCAGTGGCCGATTCCTGCAAACACCGGGGAACTCAACCGGCTCCTCCCCACGCCGACCCACTACGAGCAGGCGGCGAAGATGGTGACGCCGGAGGACGTGGCGGAGCACGTCGTCTGCGGCCCAGACCCGGAGGCGCATATCAAGAAGATCGAGGAGAGCATCGGGAAGGGGTTCGACCACGTCTGCATCCACCAGATCGGGCAGCAGCAGCGGGAGTTCATGGAGTTTTACGCGAAGGAGGTTCTGCCGCATTTTGGGAAATGACGGCGCTACAGAAGAGGGTTTTGGAGGCACAAACCCGGGCGAGGGCAAGCCGCGGTAGGCGGAAAACACCAGTGATTGTGGGTCTTGCCAAGTAAAACCTACAAATGAGGAGAGATCCCAGTGCAGTGGACCGTGGGGCTACGCACCTTCGGTGCTCAAACTCCTGCCGTTCCAGCAGTCGTTCCCCGCCCCGGGGGCGGGGGCAGTCATGGCGATATCCCCACGGTCCACTGCACCGGGACTTTTCCCTCGCTTTTTTCGCATTTTGGCTGTCGCCACTCGCATCTGGCAGCGTTTGTACTCCTATCTTTCGACCCGTTAGATCTCCATATGCCGTTCTTCGGAGTATCGCCTGCCCAATGCACGGATTTCAAGGGGATATCGCCCTTGGGGGTGGGGCTGACGGGGAGGGGGGAGCATCCCCCCTCCCCTGTCTCCAGCCCATAATTGTGATGCTACGCTCACATGTGACAGCAGGCGGAACGTCCTGATCTTAAACATTCTATGCCACTAACCACCCCCGGGCAAAAACCCCCAGACCAGCCCAAAAAAAGTTACAATTCCTCCGGCTCCTCCTGATCCGTCCGCACCCGGCAGATGCTCTCGACCGGCAGGACGAAGATCCTGCCGTCGCCCGGCCTGCCGGTCCGGCCGTTCGCCCGGACGATCCCGACGATCCGCTCGACATCGCCGTCCCTGACGACCATCTCGATCTTCACCTTCGGGATGAGTTCGACCGGCACCGTCTTTCCCCTGAACCGGAGGGCGATGCCCTTCTGCGCCCCCCGCCCCATCACCTCGCTCACGGTCATCCCGTAGATGCCGTCGGCCTCGAGCGCCGCCCTCACGGTGTAGAACATCTCGGGCCTGATGACTGCAGTAACCATCTTCATCCGCACCACCTCACACCCGCACGGACTCGCCGTGCTGGGCGATGTCCAGTCCAACATACTCTTCCTCCTCGGTGACCCGCAAGCCCATCGCTACATCGACGACCTTTGCGATGACGTAGGTCACGCCGAACGAGTAGGCCACGACGACGGCCACATCCACGGCCTGGATGAGGAGCTGGCCCGAGTTCCCGTAGAACAGGCCGTCAATGCCCCCGATAGCCGCGGCCGCAAAGATCCCGGTTGCGAGAGCGCCGAAGATGCCGCCCACGCCGTGGATCGCCCACGCATCGAGGCTCTCGTCGAGTCCCTCACGAACCCGGAAGAGCAGGGCACCGTAGCAGACGAGACCGGCAGCGGCCCCGATGGGAATCGCGGCCATGGGTGTGACGAACCCGGCCGCCGGCGTGATGGCTACGAGCCCGGAAATCGCCCCGCTGATGATCCCGACCGATCCGGGTCTGCCGCGAACCCAGGCGGCACAGAGCCAGGCGAGAGCCCCGGAAGCGGCGGCGATGTTCGTTGCTACGAACGCGTTTGCCGCAAGGCCGTCCGCGGCGAGAGCGCTCCCGGCGTTGAACCCAAACCACCCGAACCAGAGGAGCGCCCCGCCGAGGAGGACCATCGGGATGTTGTTCGGTTCCATGCCGTGGCCGCCGAACCCGAGACGCTTCCCGATGACGAGCGCGAGCGCCAGCGCCGAGAACCCGGAGCTGATGTGAACGACCGTGCCGCCGGCGAAGTCGAGCGCACCGAGTTGCGCCGCCCATCCGCCGCCCCACGCCCAGTGGGCAAGCGGGTCGTAGACCAGCGTCGTCCAGAGGAGGCCGAAGACGACGAACGAACTGATCTTTATCCGCTCCGCAACCCCGGATGTCACGATTGCAAGCGTGAGGCCCGCAAAGACCATCTGGAAGGCCATGAAGAGCAGATCCGGAATACCGTCGCCCTCCATCCCGACACCCTGCAGGAAGGCGTACTCCAAGCCCCCGATCAGCCCGTTGATGTCGGCGCCGAAGGAGAGGCTGTAGCCGCAGACGACCCACTGGATGCTGACGAGGGCGAATGCGATGAACGCCAGCGCAAGCATGGAGATGAAGTTCTTCCGCCGCACGAGCCCGCCATAGAAGAGCCCCACTCCCGGGGTCATCAGCATGACCAGTGCCGTACAGACAAGGATAAACGCCGTGGCGCCGGAATCAATCATAGTCCGGCTCCCGGCTCACCCACAAAGTGTTCTCGCCATTCATCGGAAGGAAGTTTCCTTCTTACAAATATAAATTTTTCTGTTTGTGTGCGCAACGGAAGGACTGATGCATCTGGAGGTACAGATCATATCTGCGTGATGCGATGAGCACGAAGGGCGATGTCCGGCAGGTCTGCGCCCGCCTGCGGTCGGCGAAGACCCAAAGGGAACTCGCGAAGATCCTCTACCATGCGGTATCAGGCTACTCGCTCTTCGACCTCCAGGAGATGCGGGGGAGGGTGGAGCGCGACCTCCGATCAGTTCCCGCCGGATACCGGCGACGCCTCTACCCCAGCGCGATGGAGCAGATCTTCGAGACGCACCACACCCTCATCGTCGCTGGCCGCCGCGGAGATCCGGGAGACGGGGAGAGGCTGCTCCCGGGCGAGTTCCAGGACTTCTGCGACATGGTCGAGGAGACATGCCTTCGCGGAGGCGAGGAGGAGCGGCACCTCGAACTCCTCTACTTCCTCCTTGCCGCCTTCAACATCTTCGTCCTCGACCGCCCCGCTCACCCCGTGGGCACGCCGTTTCCCGGCGGGTTCGAGGTCGAGGTCAGGAACGGGGAATACCTCTGCCCGGTCAGGGAGAAGGCCGACGACGTCGAGAACGCCCTCTGCCCCTACTGCCCGGCAAAGCAGAGCGACGGATGAAGAAGGCGCAGCAAAAAAAAGAGATCTCCGATATACGGTTTTATTCTTCTTCCTCGTAACGCTCGAAGAACGTGACCTCGTCGGGGACTTTTTTCTCCTTGATCTGGATTTCCTCGGGGTATCCTGCAGGCACGAGCGAGACAAGCGTGTACTCCTCCGGGACGTTGAGGAGTTTCCGGACATCCTCGGCATAGTCCTTCTTCTCCCCCGCAACCCAGCAGGTTCCGACACCCCACGCCTGGAGCGCGAGGAGGAGCTGCATCGTCGCCGCACAGCAGTCTTCGAGGTAGTATTTCGCATCCCGCTTCCCGAAGACGGCGAAACAGATGGGCGCATCGGCGATGAACCTGGCGTTCTCGGCGAGATCGGCAATCGCCTTCAACGTATCGCAGTTCTGGATCGTCCCGAAGAGCCAGGGCTGCTCGTTTCGCGCGGTCGGGGCAAGCCGTGCGCAGTCGAGGGCGTCTTTTACAATCTTATCCTCGATAGGGCTGTCCTTGTACTTCCGCACGCTGTGCCTGCTCCGTATCACGGTGACACCGAGATTAACCGTTCCACCAATCGGACTCATGCAACGATGGTGGGCACTCCTGGCCTAAATACCTTGGGGAAATGGAGGAAGGAAGGACTCCGGCAGAAAGGCCGGCCTAGAAGAGGCCCCGTATCATCTCCACCATGTTCGAGAACCCCTCGACGATGACCACGGTCGGATCGATCCCGAGGACCGGGAAGATGAAGAGGAAGTAGATGATTGTCCCGAGCGTGCTCCCGACGTTCGCGAGAGCTGCAACCAGCACCACGCGGAAGAGCGGGATCCGCCGCATCTCTGCAAGAGTCTCCGCCTCGATGATCTGCCGGAATTCTCCGGCGGCGGGCTTGCGTATCTTCGCCTCGACGATGGCGGCAAACCATCCCGCCGCAAGCAGGGGCAGGGGGTTGAGCGACGTCATCCAGGAGACCGCAAACGCCGTGGCGGCCGAGAGGGGATGCCCGCCGGCAACCAGGGTGAACACAGCACACAAAACCCCGTTGATCAGAACCCAGTAGAGGAGAGCGGTCAGCAGGACGTCGAGCCCCACGCCCGAGAAGGCTATCGCGGCGATCAGGAGGAGGAAGAGAATGGTGACGCCCACTCCGATGATCTTCGCCCACGGCAGGGTCTTCACCCCGGCGGTCAGAGTCGGGAGCGGCGGCAGCGTCTCCGGTGCGTCCAGATAGCGCTGCACACCCTGGATATGCCCGGCGCCGACGACGGCGAGCACCCGTTCGTACCGGCCGGTGAGCATCAGAACCTGGTGGGCCAGGTAGGCGTCCCGTTCATCGATCAGGGCCTGTGCGCCCCGGGGAGAGAACTTCCTGAACTCCTCCATGGCGGCGCTCACGACGTCCTGGTCCGTGAACTCGTCGACGTCGATCTTCTGCCCCTCGACACTCACGAGCGAATAGATCAGGGCTCCGATGAGTTTGATCTTCTCCCAGATACCCATCCGGCCCCAGAACCGGGCAAGTGTGATCCGGATATCCCGGTCGATGAGCGCCACGGGCTTCTGGTGCGCCTCGGCCTCCTCGACGGCGGCGAGCATCTCGGCACCGGGCTTCACGCCGGTTTCTGCGCCGATCCGCTGCTGGATGTAGGTGAGCACCCACTGAACGAGGAGCTGGCCGAAGTTCCCGCTTTTCAGGATCTCCCCCACCGAGGGTTCGGCCGCCTCCTCTCTGAGCGATATGAACCGTCCCCGGTCGAGCTCGACACCGACAATATCGGGCTGGAACTCCTCGATGACAGACCGAACCTCCTCGACACTCTTCTGCGAGACATGCGCCGTCCCGACAAGGCGGATCTCACCCATCGAGCACCTTCACGCCTTCGCTGTCGATCACAACGCGTTTCCCCGGCGGCACCGCCGCGTCATGGAAGACGGCGCGGATACCGGCTTCTTCTACCGCCTCGGCGGCCTGCCGCCTGCAGATATTGGCCGCCGCATCGTGCGCATCGCAGGGGGAGAGCGGCACACCGAGACCGGGGCACTCCGATACTGCGAGGTCGTCGTCCACCAGCATGAAGGGATAGGTGCGGCAGATCCAGGGGCGGTGAGCGTAGATCGAGCACCGCCCGTCCCGGAGGAAGATGCAGGCATCGGCCGTTCGCCTGAGACACCATGCAAGGGTGTACTCGGCGCCGTTCCCGGCATCGATAAAGTCGGGATAGGGCTCGGCAACCTCGTCCCAGACCATACCGGTCGCCGCCATGATTGCCCGGACCTCGGCCGGGCTCACCAGCACGAGGTTCGAGTCCTCCGCAACCCGCCGGCAGCAGGCGCCGCACCCTCTGCAACGAAATCCAATCGACCCGAGTTGAGCCGCAACGTCATCTACTCCGAGCATATCCTGTCAAAATTCTCAAAGAGAAGCCGTCCGTTGACGGTATGGCTGACCTCCGGGTGCCACTGGATGCCGTAGAGGTGTTCATCGGGAGATGCGATTGCTTCCACGCCGCAGATAGACGATCTGGCAAGCCGGACAAACCCTTCCGGCACAACCGAGACCTCATCCGCGTGCGATGCCCATACCTGTATCCGATCGGGGTAGCCCTGGAGAAGGGTGTTTTGTTCGAGGGTCTCGACCTCGACCGCACCGAACCCGCCGCTCGCACCCTGACGGATCGCGCCCCCGCGGGCTGTCGCCATGATATGCAGCCCAAGGCAGATGCCGAGAACAGGAAGACCGAGATCGAGGTATGCCGGAGCGACACCGGCGCGCTCAAGGGTCGGGCCGCCACCGAGGATGATGCCCCGGCAGCCCCGGGCGACCTCGGCCGGCGGCGTCTCGTTTGAGACCATCGTGGCCTCGATATCCATGTCACGGAGCGTTCGGAGGATCAGGTGGTTGAACTGTCCGTGATTGTTGACCACATAGAGTGGAAGCATTGCTTATAGATAGATGCAAAAAGGTAATAGTCCTTCCCTCAGGCGTACTTCTTGACGAAATCGAAGACTTTGCGGGAGATCTCTTCGGGCTCATGGCCCATGAGGTACGCGAGCGTCAGGGCCCCTCCGGCCCCCATCCCTTCCTTGACTTCGCCGATGCAGTAGCGGGCGAGCCCGACGTGCCCGAGCTCGGCGAAGTTCGGATCAACGTAGTACGCGGCGGTGCCGACGTCGGCAACCGACCGGACGAACCCGGCGGACGGATCGTCCCTGACGTAGACCGTCGTCGCAAGACCGGGCACCCGTCTTCCGAGCGCCTTCAGGACGGCCGCAACGGCAAGCATCTGGGTTCCGCCGGCAAACATGACTTCGCCGGAGTAGGCGCTCGCGATCCCTGCAGCGACCGGCATCATGGGGTCGCCCGCGGCACGGAGGATCTCGAGGGGCTCTCTTGCGCCCGTCGCGTCGACCCGGGCGAGCACTTCCCGGCAGACGGCGTCTTTCAGTCCAAGAGGGTTCTCTACAAACGCGCTACTGACCGAGGCGTCGTAGCCGAGCGCCCGCAGAACGCAGAGGGCGGTGGTCGTACCGCCGGGGACGCACTCCCCGAGCATCAATAAATCGCTGTACTGTGAGAGAAGCCTCCCAACCGCTTCGCCCCGCTCGAAGAGGGCTTCCGTCTGCGGCACCGCGTCCTCCGTCCGCGGATCGCCGCCGGGGCTCCCGTAGACGTCGATGCAGGGGACGGTTGGCGTATGGGCAAGCCCTGCGTTGATGATGACGGGGGCAAGCCCGGTCAGTTCCACCATCGACCGGGTGATGCTCGCGGGCGTCGGGCAGCCGGTGGGGGTGTTCGGCCGGGCCGGAACGCTCGTGATCGCGCCGGTCGTGACGAGCTCCGCATCCAGGTTTGGGGTGAGCAGGGTCTTTTCGGGGGTCGGCCCTGCGCCGGATATGCCGGGGACGGTGGAGAGCATGGTGTTACCGAGAACGAGCGCCAGCATCGGGCGCTTTGGCCTTATCCCCGGGTCTTCTGAGAGGAACGGGTTGGACATTGTGTACAGGATAGGTACCGTGAGGTAGAAGAGATTGCTGTCGGAGCGTGGGGGAGGAGTGTGGTGGTCGGGCGTGGGCGGGGAGGGGGGCGCAGTGGATGGGTGTGGGTTTCCACACATCGGAACTTCGCCGGTCGTGCCTACGGGGCTTAAACTCGGTTCCTACGGAACCTCGCCACTCGCACCTACAGGGCTTAAACTCGGTTCCTACGGAACCTCGCCACTCGCACCTACAGGGCTTAAACTCGGTTCCTACGGAACCTCGCCACTCGCACCTACAGGGCTTAAACTCGGTTCCTACGGAACCTCGCCACTCGAAAACGCTTCACGTTTTCTCGAGCTCCGGCCGCTCGCACCGTCCAGTGCGAGCGCCCATCGCCGTTCGCACCTCCGGTGCTCACGTTCGCTACGCTCACGCGTCGAAGACCTTCGGTCTTCTCCGAGCGTCGTTAATACCAAACCCAAAAATACCTCCCCAAACCAAATAATTCAACAATGTTCGAGATAGAGCGCAGATTGGAAGAGAAGGGCATCGTAAGGAGAGATATCGTCGCCTCCGCGATGGAACTCTACGTTCCCCACGGAATAGAGGCGGATGAGGCCGCGCGCAGGCTTGACGCAAAGATCGGGAAGGCGCTTGAGGATCCGAATATTTCATCGCTCCTCCTCGGTGCCCTCCTGCTCGAGGACGAACTCTACGTGAAGCGGAAAGACTCCGAGATCGCCGACGACCCGGTCTTCCTCCTCTCCGACGAGATCATCGGGATGGCCATCGCTGAGGTGATCGGGGGAACCTACGCGCGGTTCGAGTTCACCCGCTACGACCAGAAGAAGCCGGGGATCCTGGGCAAACTCGGACCGTTCCTCGACGACGCCGTCGCCGGGCTGATCGCCGGCTGCACGTCGCGCCTCTACAGCGAGTCGATGGGATCGATGTGAGATCAGTCCTCGCCCTCCTGCAGTTCTGCACCTCGCTCCCCCTCGGGAGACCGGTCGGCTTCGAGCACTTCGCCCGCCGCTCCTACCTCTACCCGCTCGCCGGGTACGTCATCGGCGGGATAGCGGCCGGTATCACCTGCTGGATAGCATCCCCCGTGGTGGGTGCGGCCGTCGCCGTCGCCGTGGTGCTTCTCCTCTCCGGGTGCAACCACTTCGACGGGCTGCTGGACTTCGGCGACGGGCTCATGGCCCACGGGAGCCGGGAAAAGAGAGTCACGGCCATGACCGACCGGACGACCGGGGCCGGAGCCGTTGCGGCGGGGATCATCGTCACACTTCTCTTGTTCGCCGGACTCCAGACCGCCGCGAACCTCCCGGCAGCCATCCTCATCGCCGAGGTCTGCGCGAAGATCGGGATGTCCTGGCTCACCACGCTCGGCACACCGTTCCGGGAGGGGATTCACTCCTACCTCCATGGGTTTGTAAAACCGTGGTTCGTCGTTCCGGCCATCCTGCTTGCGCTGCCCCTCTTCCTGTTGCCGGTGCCGCGGGCGAGTGTCGCGCTCGCCCTCGTAGCTACGGGCGTCATCACCGCACTGATGCTCGCCCTCGCCCGGCGGCTCTTCGGCGGCGTCAACGGCGACGTCGTCGGCGCCGCAAACGAGATCGTCCGGGCAGGAATCATACTCCTCCTCGTTCTCCCGTAATCACCTTTTTTATCCCGGCGACCGCTACTACTGTAGAATGATGCAGGACCATACCCTCTACTCCCGGGGAGGGATCATCACCGAGCGGGACGCGGACTATGCGACAGTACGGCTGCGGGTCCCGGCAGGAGTTCTCTCCGCGGCGCAGGTCAAGCAACTCGGAAAAATCAGCGAGAAGTACGGCGACGGTTCGCTCCACCTCACCATGCGCCAGACGGTGGAGATCCCGCACGTGAACCCCGACAACCTCGTAAAGATCGCAAAAGCCCTCGAGAAGAACGGGACGCCCATCGGGGCGGAGCAGAACGAAGTCGTCAACATCATGGCCTGTCCGGGCACGGAACGGTGCAAATACGCCAACTGCGAGACGATCGACCTCGCCCGGAAGATCGACGAGCGGGTATTCGGAAAGGAACTCCCGATACGGCTCCGCATCGCCATATCCGGCTGCACCTACATGTGCAACAGCCCGCTCTTAAACGACATCGGGATCATCGGCAGGATCCGGCCGTTGCGGGTTCCGGGGCTCTGCACGGGATGCGGCACCTGCGTGGAGTACTGCAAGCAGTGCGCCATAGCGCTGAAGAACGGTGTATCGGTTCTCGACGAGAGCAAATGCGTCCAGTGCGGCATCTGCATCCACTCCTGCCCCTACCACCTCCTGAAGTCCGAGTATGCGCACTACCAGATCACGGTCGGCGGCCGGCGCGGTGACTCTCCCGCCCCAGGAAGAGAACTCGTCACCGTCGAGACCGAAGAAGAGGTCATCGAAGTCATCGATCGCATCGTCTACTGGGTCTACCGGACCGCATGGAGCGGCCGGCCCCTCGCCGACCAGATGGACGAGATTGGATACGATAAGTTCGCAGAGGGGATTCGAAAAGAGTTTGGGCCCGAAGTCCCGGCAGCGGAGTAATAAAGGAGAGTTCAGCGCCGGGATCTAGCGGCCGTACATCGAAGAGAATCCTTCACCCGCGTCGTCCTCGCACTCGATAGCGGTGCCGTCCCGGACAAGGGTGTTGAACATCATGGCTGCATTTAGCAGGTTCTCGTCAGGGTTGCCACCCAACCGGACGCCGGAGAGCGCCTGGCGCTGCGGTGTCGGGATCGTCCGCCTGCCCACCCGGACGCCCGCACAGTGCCTGCAGTAACTACAGTGGGAGTGGACCGACACCTCGCGATCTGCGCATGCTACCGTCACCCGGTCACTCCCATCGTCACGGTGAAACTCAAGTATCTTCATGGTACGAGGAACGTAGATTTCCCGAGAATAAGATTCTGTCGATTGCCGGCGGTTTTTGAGGCATGCGCGCTATCGACGCGCATAGAAATGCTTTATATGGTAGACGTCATATGTATAAGATACTCGCATAAGCAGGCTGTTCGAGCTGACAGGCCTATTGAGTGGAGGATACAATCTATGGCAGTTGAAAAGCCCCACATGAATTTAGCAGTTATCGGACACATCGACCACGGGAAGTCTACCACCGTCGGTCGGTTGCTCTTTGAGACTGGAACCGTACCGCCCCACATCATCGAGTCGTTCAGGAAGGAGGCTGAATCCAAGGGTAAGGGCTCGTTCGAGTTCGCCTGGGTCATGGACAGCCTCAAGGAAGAACGTGAGCGTGGTATTACCATCGATATCGCCCACAAGCGGTTCGACACGGACAAGTACTACTTCACCGTCGTGGACTGCCCTGGCCACCGTGACTTCGTCAAGAACATGATCACGGGCGCATCCCAGGCAGACGCCGCACTGCTGGTCGTCGCCGCACCCGACGGCGTGATGGAGCAGACCAAGGAGCACGTCTTCCTCTCCCGTACGCTCGGCATCAACCAGCTGATCATCGGCATCAACAAGATGGACGCCGCCAAGTACGACGAGAAGCGCTACAACGAGGTCAAGGAGCAACTCTCCCAGCTCCTCAAGGTGGTCGGCTACAAGCCCGACGACATCAGTTTCATCCCGATGAGCGCATTCGTCGGCGACAACGTCGCGAAGCCCAGCGAGAACACTCCCTGGTACAAGGGCCCGACGGTGCTCGACGCACTCAACGCGCTCAGCGAACCCGAGAAACCCACGAACCTGCCCATGCGTCTCCCCATCCAGGACGTCTACACCATCTCCGGTATCGGAACCGTGCCCGTCGGCCGCGTCGAGACCGGCGTCATGAAGAAGGGAATGAAGGTCAGCTTCATGCCCGCGAACAAGGAAGGTGAGGTCAAGTCCATCGAGATGCACCACGAGGAGATCCCGCAGGCACTCCCCGGCGACAACGTCGGGTTCAACGTCCGTGGTATCGGCAAAGGCGACATCCGCCGTGGCGATGTCTGTGGTGCCGCCGACGTGCCGCCGACCGTTGCAGAGGAGTTCATCGCACAGGTCGTCGTGCTCCACCACCCCAGCGCTCTGACCGTCGGGTACACCCCGGTCTTCCACTGCCACACCGCCCAGATCGCATGCTCCTTCGTCGAGCTCATGAAGAAACTCGACCCCCGGACCGGCCAGGTCAAGGAAGAGAACCCCACGTTCCTCAAGACCGGCGATGCCGCAATCGTCAAGGTCAGGCCCACCCAGCCGATGGTCATCGAGAAAGTCAAGGAGATCCCGCAGCTCGGCAGGTTCGCTGTCCGCGATATGGGATCCACCATTGCAGCAGGCGTGTGCATGGACATCACGCCCAAGCAGATGAGATAAGAGGGTACCTATAATTTTTTGGTGGTTAATATGCAGAAGGCCAGAATACGTCTTTCCGGAACCGACTTCGAAAAAATCGAGACGGTTTGCGACCGAATCAAAGAAATAGCAGAGCGTACCGGCGTCAATCTGGCAGGACCGATCCCGCTGCCCACGAAGAAACTCGTGGTCCCCACCAGGAAGAGCCCTGACGGCGAAGGTACCGCAACCTGGGATCGGTGGCAGATGCGGGTGCACAAGAGGCTCATCGACATTGATGCCGACGAGCGTGCGTTGCGCCAGTTGATGCGCATTCAGGTTCCAAAAGACATCGGCATTGAGATTGTGCTGGAGAGTTGAGGTGAGTGCGGCGTGAAGGCCGCCGTGTTCGCGGCAGGATTCCGTGAACGACTGCTCTCATTTGAGGGGCTTTTTCTCCTCATATTTCTGGCCACAATTGCCCTCCGTTTTTACTCGCTCGACGTAAAGTTATTTCACCACGACGAGGCTATTCACGCGTGGTTTGCCTATCGACTCCTGACTGAGGGGACCTACAGCTACGACCCCATGTACCACGGGCCGTTCCTCTACTACGTGACGGCCGGAATCTTCTCGCTTCTTGGAGACTCCGATCTGGTGGGCCGGCTCTTCCCGGCGCTGCTCGGCACCCTGCTCGTCCCGCTCCTCTACCCGATCTACAGGCTCGGCTATCTCGATAAGAAGCAGACCGTTGTCGCGGCGCTCTTCCTCGCCGTATCGCCGAACATGGTCTACTTTTCACGGTTCCTCAGGAACGACGTCTTCATCATCTTCTTTACGATGGTGCTCCTCGTCGCTCTCCTCTACTACTTCGAGCGGCACAAGGTGCAGTACGCGCTCATCGCCGGGGCGGCGATCGGGTTCGGGATGTCCACGAAGGAGAACATGCCGATCGTCGTCCTGATCTTCGGGGCGTATCTCCTCTACCTGGTCTGGACCAGGAAGGTTCGGCTCCCGAAACGCTGGATCCGGGATCTGGCGCTCGGGGCTTTCGTCGCGGTCGGGATCATGGCGGTCTTCTACTCGTCGTTCGGCGCCCACCCCGAGGTGCTCATGGACGGGTGGCTCCGGGCTATCGAGCACTGGACCTCGATGCACCAGGCCCAGCGTCTCGGGGGGCCGCCGTACTTCTACATCCTGCTCTTCCTCCTCTATGAGGCGCCGATCCTGATCCTCGCCGGGGTCGGGGTCCTGCAGTTCGTCGATATCCCCGGCATCGTCTCCCGCTGGAGGGAGCGACGGGCGGGGCACACGAGGAGCCCCGGCGAAGAAGAAGAGGCAGAGGTAGAGACTGAGGCGAGCCGGGAGACTGAACTCCCACCCGTCGAGCAGAGACCGGGCTTCAAAGACCGGCTCCGCGAGATCCTCTCAGGCACCGGGGAACTCCGGCCGATTGACCGGCAGAAGGAGTTCGCGAGGTTCGCCATCTTCTGGATGATTCTCTCGCTTGCGGCCTACGCCTACATCGGCGAGAAGGTGCCGTGGCTGATCCTCCACCAGCTCCTGCCCATGATCTTCGTCGCGGTCTATATGATGACCACAAAGAAGGCGGTCATCGCCGTCGTGGCAAGCATTTTCCTGATCGTCATGACGTTCCATGTGGCGTTCACCCCGGCGGATATCAACGAGCCCATCGTGCAGGTGCAGAACTCCGAAGACCTGCGGGAGGTCTTCGCGAAGATCGATGCCGCAGATAAGGTGGCGGTCGCGACAGACTCCTACTGGCCGTTGCCCTGGTACTACCGGGGCGACCGCGCCTCAAAACTCGCGTACTACAGCCAGAAGGTGAGCGAGCCGACGATATACGGAGGGGACTTCGACGTCGTGATCACCCACGACGCCGATACCTACCCGACTCTTGACGGCTACGTGAAGGAGACCTACCGGCTGAACTACTGGTTCTCGTACGATGAGAACAAGGACAGGCTGCTTGAGTATTACTTCCTGCGGGACGGGAAGGTAGGGAGCAGGAATCTCGAGGTCTTCTCGAGAGGTCCCACGACTGCCTGAGACCGCGAGGGCGCCGGGAGTCCGGGAGGCTGTAACCGGCATCACCAACAGTGCAAGCCCCCATCACCAGATGTGTGTCCCACCCTGCTGATGCCCTCCACTCTTCTTCGCGGTTCGCGTGAGATTTCGTTAATGCTTCCACCGTCAACTCATGCGAAGAACGACGCTCCTGGGAGCGGAGTTCGAGCACCGTAGGTGCGAGGTGCGACTGTCAGAACGACAGGAGTTAGAGAAGGCCGAAGGCCTTCGCTGTGTAACAAACAGAGTAGTCAAAATGGGAGAAATATCACGGTGCAGTGGACTGTGGGGATATCGCCACGCGGGGAGGGGCTGACGGGGAGTGCGATGTTCCGGCAGGAACGGAGCTCGACCACCGTCAGGTGGGGAGGGGGGCGTGCCCCCCTCCCCTGTCTCCAACTCATACCATTGATGCTCACAAGTTGTCTCAAAACGCTGTTACCGGGAGGGGACACCCCCTCCCGGACCCTCCCCCGGGTGGCGATATCCAACGGAAACCGTTTCACCCTCCTGGCTCAGGATGAGGCTCGGATGACAGATACCTGAGACGTAAGGGCTCCGATAAGGGTATGCCGAAGGTTCGGAGATCTTTTTGGGATGACCTCTCAAACTCACTGTGTTAACACTCCTCGTCAACCCCCACCCCACCCGGCCTCCTCCCCCGCCCCCCTTGGGGCGGGGGCCGTCATGGCGATATGCGACTGGCCGAAGGGTGCGATGGGCTGAAGGGCCGGAGCTGGAGAAACCCGAAGGGTTTCGGGTCAGGAGCACGAGCACCGTAGGTGCGCAGTCCCCTCGGAATCCGTGTCTGGAATGCAATCAATGACTCTCCTGAGAGGTTTTCAACAAGCCCCAAGTTTCTCAAGTTCCTGCCTTCATACCTGACGGTGCTCACCCGGCCTGTCGCCGGGACGACTTTTTTTCGTGGACATCTCCGCATGCAGCGGACCATGGTGGCTATCGCCATGGGGGGGGCGGGGCTTGACGGGGAGTGCGATGTTCCGATAGGAACGGAGCATGAGCACCAATAGGTGCGAGGGGGTCTCCCCCTCCCCTGTCTCGCGCGAAGAACCGCATATCTCAGGCACCACCCCGCCCGCGCTTCGCGCTCCTCCCCCTTCCTGCGGGCGGGGGCAGTCATGGCGATACCCGGTGGAAAGCCGTACCCCGGAGTGCGGCCATCTGGAACAAACAGGGGGGTTCGACAAAGCCGCCGAAATTCTTCGAATTTCGAGCGGAGACCAGGGAGATGTGACCGGAGGGAGCTCGAAAAGACCTTCGGTTTTCGAATGGCTGCCCCCTCCGGCAGAGGCGTTTGGGGACGGCACCCCCGGCAACAAATCAGACGCGCACCGGAAGTCAACTCGAATGTACAGTCATCGGCCAAAAGAGCCTGGCGAAAAAATAGGGAAGCAGGAAGTGCGAAGAAGGGGGAGGGACGGGTTATCCGAGTTCGTCCCAGCCGGTCTTCTTCCGGTATATCACGACACCGGCGACAATAAGAACGATGACGACTCCGACACCGATGTAGAGGAGAAGGTCACCTCCAAGGTTGAACCCCTCGCCGATCTTCTCCTTGAGCGCATTCGCATCACCCAGAGCCTCGTTCGCCTTACTCAGGCCATCAGACGCCTTCGAGCGCGCCAGCGGATAGTTCTCGCCATTCAGGTTATCCTGTGCCTGCGAGTAGAACTGGACAGCGCTCTCGCGCTTGGTCATGATGGCGACCACCTGCGGGTCGGAGCTCATGGAGCGATCCTCGATGAAGTAGTTAATCATCCCGTCGAGAGACTCAATTGCCGCACCGGTGTCTGCGACCGCTTTCTCGGCCCATGCCTTATCGAGGAGGGCAATCCCCTCATCGATATCTTTCTTGGCGGTAGCGATGTAACTCGCCGCCTGTGATGGGCCTGCCGACGCGGCGCTGGTGAGCGCCTGGCTCGCGGCGTTGTACTCGGTCTGGACGGCAGCGACGTCCACGCCCTCTGCAGCCTTCTCATCTATATCGGCCTTCAGGTCTTTGAGACGCTGCTGCTGGGCGGCGAGGGAACCCGCGGCCTGGGCCGCGCTCACGACGTCGCGGGTCATAAGGTATTCATCCTCCACAGTCTTGTCCCTGAAATGCTCAATCTTGACGACCTCCAACTTCCCGGTTGAAGTTGTGGGCACGGTACCGCGCAGCTGTACTTCGAGCTGGACTTCACCACTGTAACCCACATCGAACTCTAACAGGGTCTGGTAGGGACCTCCTCTTGTGGGGATTTCAATATCAGGATAGTTTTCACGCCGGATTTTGAAATCCCAGGCAGGTCTCTCCAGCCCGGTACTGAACTCGAATTTTTCATCATCCATGTAGCCACTGCCTGTGGTGAGCATCTTATAAGAGAACACATAGTGCGCGTTCACGCTCTGACCGGGTTCGAGAATCTCGCTATCGGGTTGTATCCCTTCGTTGGTGACCTCAAATGCCGATGCCGCCTGCACGACACAGACCAGTGCCAGCAGGAGAACGAGCCATCTGCTGATGTTTGTCTTCATAACGCCCTCCTCACTCAAACAGCGGCTCTATGCCGTCATCGAACATAGTCGAACGCTTCTCCTTCGATTTCAGGACATCTTCCTTCGTGGCCTTCGCAATCTCGAGAAGTTCCGTGATCCGGGGAGCGTTGCCGACTGTCGCAAGAACCACCACCGCAGCGACATAGTCGCTCTGCACCGGGTAGTCCCCACCACGCACCTCGACACCGGCGATGTTCTCCTCCACCCAGCTCTTCGACTTCTCCACACCCTTCCGGTCCATCTCCTCCGACGGGCCCGCGAGAAGAACGAGGCCCCGCTCGGCAGTAGAGTAATCGCACGGCAGGGTGAGGCGCCCGAGCATGGCACGCCTGACAAGGGCAATGATCTTCGCCGACTTGTCCTCCCCGGTCAGGACCTCCTCGGTCCTCTCCTTCTTGCGCACCAGGCCGGAGAAGATCCCCTGGCTCTGCTTCGTACGGGGGCTGATCTTCTCGCTGATGGCGTATCCGACGGTACTGATGCCGCCACCCCGGAGAGTGTTGATGACCTCGCTCGAGTCCACCACCATCTCGCCGACACCCCCCTTGCCGACTTCGCCTGCACGGAAGAGCACCGCGAAGCGGCGGACGATCTCGTCATTCAGCCGGTTATACGCATCCTTGACGCTTTCCCCTTCATTCTTCCAGGCACTGTTATCGAAGATGAAGGTATTATCCGCCTCGTTCACCAGGGTGCTCAGGGAACGCGCTGCGTTGTACGAATAGAGCCGCCCCTCTTCGGGGGCAGGCAGGATGCCGATCGCATAGACCGGTTCCCGGTAGATGCGCTTTAAGTGGCGGGCGAGTACCGGCGAGCCCCCTGAGCCGGTTCCGCCACCGAGGCCGGCGATGATGACAAAGGCATCGATATCGTGTGTACCACGCGAATCGACGGCGTTGATGATGGCATCAATCTCATCGGCGGTTACCCGCGCACCGGTCACGTTGTCGGTTCCGACACCATGGCCTTTCACCACGGTCTGGCCAATCAGGAGCCGGTCTTTAAGTTCGATGTTCTTCAGTCCCATCAGGTCGGTACGCGCCGTGTTTACCGCGATTCCCCTGAAACTCTGGGTCTGCATTCGTTTGTCCTGTTCGATGAACATATCGACAATTTTGCCCCCAGCCTGACCGAATCCTATGAAGAAGACCCTCATTCAGCTTCACACCCTCATATTGACTAATTAATTATATCCACGCTTATGTATAAAGACCATACATACATTATAACCCAAAAGTGTTCTTATAATTTTCAGACGAAGGGTGAGTAATGAAGATCTGCGTTGTGGGGGGAGGTCTGTCCGGTCTGGTCTCGGCACTTGAACTCACCGGGACACACCAGGTAGATCTCTTCGAGCGAAGGCCCGTTCCGGGCGGCTGCCTCGGATCGTACCGGATCGGCGATTACTGGATCGAGGAGTACTACCACCATTGCTTTGCCGGGGATACCGCTCTGCTCGAACTCTTCGACACGCTACAGGTGTCGGATCGGCTGGAATGGCTTCAAGGATCCACCGGCTACTACGTCGACGGAGCCATCCACCCGCTCACCACCCCGACCGAGATCCTGCGTTACCCCCATCTCACGCTCATGGAAAAGGCCCGTCTCGGCCTGCTGACCCTCCGCTCCCGCCGGTTCGACGTCTCGGCGCTAGATGGGATCACGGCAAGGGACTTTATCCTCGATAACCTCGGTTCCGGGATTTACTCCTCGTTCTTCGAACCGCTCTTAAAGAGCAAGTTCGGAGACCGCGCAGGTGAGGTTTCCGCAGCCTGGCTCATATCCCGCATCGCCATCAGATCTGACCGGGGTGCCGGGGGCGAGCGCCTGGGGTACCTGAAAGGGGGTTTCCGGCACTTTGTCGCGCGGCTCGAAGAAGAGGCGGCGCGACGAGGCGCCTCGATCATGCCTGACACTCCCGTCGAGGAGATCCAGCGGGAGGGGACCGGCTGGGTAGTCAACGGGAGACCGTATGATGCCGTCGTATCGACGCTCCCTCCGCAGGTGACCGCAGACCTTGCCGGTCTCGATATCGCCCGGATACCCTATCAGGGCGCTGCCTGCATGACCCTTGCACTCAACCGGGACGTGACCAATGGCATATACTGGCTGAATATGAAGGATGCGGCCCCTTACGGTGCGGTGGTCTCACACACCAACTTCGCTCCGCTCGAGTGGTACGGCGAGCATATCGTCTACCTTGCATCCTACTTCACCGGCCGGCTGCCGGAGGGATTCGAGCAGTCGATGCTTGCCGACTTCTGCCGGCGGTTCTCCGTCGGCAGAGACGAGATCCACTGGCATCGGCTCGCGGTCGACCCGTATGCCGGCCCGGTCTACACGACGGGGCTCCGCAACCGGTTGCCCGACTACGAAGAGCACGGACTCTTCCTCGCCGGGATGTTCAGTCCCCCGAATTACCCGGAGCGGAGCATGAACGGTTCGGTCGTCGCCGGGCAGGAAGTGGCGAAGAGGGTTCTCGCGAGGTATCCTGATGCGTGAGGTCGAGGTGAGCGCCGTCCTTCCGGTCTACAACGATCTTGCGGCTCTTAAGACCGCCATACCGCGATCGCTCGAGACACTCGAGGCGATCGCTCCGGGGAGGTTCGAACTGATCGTCGCCGAGGACGGGAGCACCGACGGGAGCACCGAGTTCGTCAGGGAGTACGAGGCCGGAGATCCCCGGGTTCGCCTGCTCCATTCCGACGAGCGGCTCGGGCGGGGACGGGCACTCAACCGCGCATTTACCCAGGCGTTGGGGTCTATTGTCTGCTACTACGACGTGGATCTTGCCACCGACATGAGGCACCTCCCCGAACTGGTCGAGGCCATCCGCGACGGCAACGACATTGCAACGGGCTCTCGCCTCCTTCCCGAGAGCGTCATCGTACGGAGCGGCGGGCGGGAGATCGCGAGCCGCGGTTATAACACGCTTGTCAGGACGATCCTCGGAAGTTCACTCTGCGATCACCAGTGCGGGTTCAAGGCATTCCGGCGTGACCGCCTGCTCTCGCTGATCCCGTCGGTGACCGCAGATCACTGGTTCTGGGACACCGAGGTGCTGGTTCGGGCACAGAAGAACGATTACCGGATACGGGAGTTCCCCGTGCAATGGCGGCAGGGAGAAGGGACAACGGTACGGGGAACAGACGTAGTTGAGATGGGATCGGCGATTCTTCGCCTCTGGTGGCGGATTCATGTGGAAAAAAGTTAGCGCGGTCGTCATCCCCACCCTGATCGCGGTCGGAATCGTCGCCTACATGATCTACCGCGTATGGGACGACCTCCTGCTGACGCTCGAACATGCGGTGCTGCCCTTCCTCTTTGCCGCCGTTGGGATCTGCATCACCGCCTGGATCCTCCGGGGGTACCGGTACCGGTTCATCCTGCAGGGGCTCGACGTCAGAAAAAGTCTCTGGTTCTCAACCGCCTGCATCTTCATCTCCCAGACGGCGAACCTCATCGTTCCCGCGCGCCTCGGTGATTTCGTGCGGATGCTCATCTTAAAGCACGAAGATGACGCCACCTACTCGCAGGGATTCTCCTCCCTGGTCGTCGAGCGTGTCTTCGATATCCTGATGATCGCGGTACTCGGTGCCGTCGCGCTCCCGTTCGTCCTCGCGGTCCTCGACGTCCCCGACTGGTTCATCACGGTCATCATTGTCCCCCTCGCCGCAGGGGCCGTCTTCTTCGCCGTGCTGCTCTGGTCGGGCAGGATGGAATCAGGAAACCGGATCGTCGCCGCCATCCAGCGAATGCTCGATGAAGTGAAGCGAGCCTCACTCAACCCCCAGGCCCTCGGTGTGCTCAGCGGGTCATCACTCCTGATCTGGCTCGTCGACGTGCTGGTCTGCTATGCGGTCGTCCTGATGTTTCAGGCGCCGGTTCCCTTCGGCATCGTCGTCCTCGCGATCGTCATCGGTAACCTCGTCAAGGCTGTTCCAATCACCCCGGGCGGGGTGGGAACCTACGAACTCGCGCTCGCTCTGACGTTCGGGCTCGCGGGGACCCCGGCGGCCACTGCAACGTTGATAGCGGTCATCGACCACCTGATCAAGAATCTCGTCACGCTCGTCGGGGGCGTCGGGTCGATCTACTACTTCGGCGACTGGTCGATGAACCTCTTAAAGAAAGCATTCAACAGGGAGATCGAGAAGGAGGATACGTTTGGCGGTTGAGTTCATCGTTCCCGTCCTGCTCTGGCTTGCGGTCGTCAAAATGCTCCATCTCGCCGTCTGGCCGGCGCTCAACCGCACCCTCGGCGACCTCTCGGCAGCCGCAGCATACCCGGCATCGGCCCTCCTCTTCACGCTCGGCACGTGGTACCTGGGACTGACGGGACTCCCGATCGTGCTCGGTCTTCTGCCGTTTGTGGTCGCGATCGCGTATGCAGGGTCACGCCGGTTCTTCACGAAAGAACGGCTACGGTCCGCGCTCACCTGGGACCTCGCCTTCCTGCTCCCCTTCCTCTTCATGCTCGAGGTGCGCTGGATCAACCCGAGCATCTCCTACGCCGAGAAGTTCATGGACCACGCGATCCTCGCCTCGATCATGCGGGTGCCCACCGTCCCGCCGCTCGATCCCTGGTACGCGGGGGGAACGCTGGACGTCTACTACTACCTCGGCTACTGGATGAACGGGGCGCTCGGGCTTGTATCCGGCGTGCCTTCGACGATCGCCTTCAACCTCGCACTCCCGACGGTGCTCGGTCTTGCCGTCGTCTCACTCTACGCCCTCGGGCACCTTCTCCTCGACCGTTACCGGTGGCTCCCGGTGGTTGCACTCTTCCTTCCGAACCCCTCTGCCATCTACCACATCCTGATCGGGGATGCCTGGTTCGACGTCCTCTGGGGAAGCACCCGGACGATCGAGAACACCATCAATGAATATCCCATCTTCTCGATGCTCTGGGGCGACGTGCACCCGCACGTCATGAGTTTCTTCAACCAGGGGTTCCTGCTTTTTCTTCTGGTCTTTGCTTACATGCGGTGGGGGACCATCTCCATGCGGGGGCGGGCGCTCCTCTGCGGGCTCGCCGCCCTCTCCCTCGGGTCGATGCCCGGGTTCAACTCCTGGGACGTGCTGGTCTATGCCCCGGTCACGCTGGCCTTCGGCTTCCTGATATGGTGGCGCTACGGGAACCTTCGGCCGGACAGCCTGAAATCCTGGATGGTGCTTGCAGCGGTGCCGCCGCTCGCGATCGCGACCTACCTCCCGTTCTACCTGCAACTCAACAGCCCCGGCGTGGAAGGGATCGGGATCGTCCCCATTCCCTCCGAACCGGTGGAGTTCCTGCTGGTTCACGGATTCTTCCTCGCGGTGCTGGTCGCGTACTGCGTCCCGGATATCCGGAGGCGCCCCTACCTCCTGCTCGCCGCGGTGCCGTTCATGCTCGCTGGCTACCCGGCAGCGGCCATCGCCGCCGTCCCGCTGGTCTACCTTCTCGCCCGCCGCCGCTTTACGGCAGTCGAAACGCTTGCCATGCTCGGCCTTGTGATCATCCTCGTTACCGAACTCATCTACCTCGTGGACAACATGGGAGAGGTCTACTTCCGGATGAACACGGTCTTCAAGTTCTACCTCCCCGCGTGGTTCCTGATGGGGACGGCGAGCCTCGCCATCGTCGGGGAGTGGCTCCAGGGCGCCGGCATCGACCGACACATCTCTACCCGGATGGAGAAGGCGCTCCCGGCACTGGCCGCCGTGCTGCTCCTCGTCGCACCGTTCGCGATCAACGTCGACTTCGGCTACGGGAGCCACACCCTCGACGGGGCGGCATACCTCGAAGGCTCGCACCCCGGAGATGCAGCGGCGATCGCGTTCCTCCGGACCCTCCCCGGCGACCACGTCGTCGTCGAGGCTGAGGGCGGCGACTACACCTACTACTCACGGGTCTCGTCGTTCACCGGGATCCCGGCCATCATCGGGATGCCCTTCCATGAGTACATGTGGCGGGGCGACGAAGGCCGCATCACCGAACGGAGCGCCGATGTACGGACGATATACGAGCAGCCCGCGCGGACTGTCGACCTTGCGCGGGCGTACAACGCCACCCTGCTGTACGTGGGTGCGGCGGAGCGCGAGCGCTACGCCGTCTCGATCCCGACGGAAACCCTGGAACTCATCTATGATGCGCAGGGAGTCCAGATCTACCGGATCCCCGCATAAACTGTCTGCGGCCACGCCCATGCGGACAGGCGCGAAAACAGCGGACTCCTACCCCAAAAAAGTGGTCGAATGACAAACCTTTATCAATCCTCTTATTGACATAATAGAGCGCATTCGATCAGCTACGCTACTGATGAATGATGACGGAGCAGCAGAGAACTGCTCCTGAAAGAGGTGAGTTATGGCAAAGGCATATGTAAAATTCGAGATTCCGGAAGAGATCCAGAATAAGGCCCTTGAAGCCCTTGAGATTGCGAGAGATACCGGCAAGGTGAAGAAGGGGTCCAACGAGGCAACAAAAGCAGTTGAGCGCAACATTGCCCAGCTGGTTCTCATTGGTTCGGACGTTGAGCCAGAAGAAATTGTGATGCATCTGCCGCCGCTCTGCGAGGAGAAGCAGATCCCGTTCGTTTACATCACGAAGCAGAACGATATCGGCTCCGCAAGCGGCCTCGAGGTTGGCTCGGCAGCTGCCGCGATCGTCAAGTCCGGTAAGGCGAAGGACCTTGTCGAAGATATCGCGAAGCAGATTGCTGCACTGAGAGAGTGAGGGATAAATTATGGCAAACGACGGAACGCCTGCAGAAGTTATCGAGATCATCGGCATGACCGGGATGCATGGCGAAGCCCAGCAGGTGAAGTGCCGGGTTCTCGACGGCCCGAACAAGGGGCGGATCATCACCCGCAACACGGTAGGCCCGATCAGGGAGGGAGACATCCTTTCGCTGCTCGAGACCGAACGTGAGGCCAAGAAGCTCTCGAGGCGATAACCATGGTCGACAAGTACGTCTGCAATTTCTGTGGAGAGGTTCTGGAGCCCGGCACCGGCAAGATGTTCGTCAAGAAGGACGGAACCATCCTCTACTTCTGCAGCACCAAGTGCCAGAACAATTACAGGCTCGGCCGGGTGCCGCGCCGTGTCGAGTGGACCGCGATGGGACGCAAGGCCCGCGGCAAAGAGTGATCGGCATGGACCGCACCTTCGTGATGGTCAAACCCGACGGTGTCCAGCGCGGACTCGTCGGGGAGATCGTCTCCCGGTTCGAGGCGAAGGGCCTCAAACTCGTCGGGGCGAAACTCGAACTCCTCCCCGAGGAGCGGGTCGTCGAGCAGTACCGTGAGCATCTGGAGAAGCCCTTCTTCCCGGGCCTGAAGTCTTACATCATGAGCGGACCCTGCTTCCTGATGGCCTGGGAGGGCAAGGGTGTCGTCGCGATCGTCCGCAAGATGGTCGGCGCCACCAACCCCGCGGAGGCCGAGCCGGGTTCAATTCGCGGCGATTTCGCGCTCGATATCGGGCGGAACGTGATCCACGCATCCGACTCCCCCGAGAGCGCCGCTCGCGAACTCGGCATCCACTTCGCGCCGGGCGAACTGGTCGATTACTCCCGTATCGACGAGCCCGTTCTCTACGAGTGAACGGCGAAACCGCTGGATTCCGGCGGGATACCGTTTCTTTTTCCTGGAGATTGTGTTGCGTAGCGGTGCGTGGGGATTTTTCGCCCGGGATGAAAAGGTGTAGGCCGGACCTTTGCTTGCACAGCGCCGGGCTGCTGGATTTTGTGTACGGCACAAAGGGATTTGCACCGATAATCACTATATAGGGAAGAGTTTCGGGGTGAGTTGCGACAAAGTGGTCAATGCGAGGAAAGACCCCGTGCAGTGGACCGTGAGGATATCGCCACGCACTGCCCCCGCCCCTTGGGGCGGGGAACAACTGCTGGAACAGCAGGAGTTTGAGCACCGCAGGTGCGAGTTGCGACGGGCCACGGGGCCGGAGCATGAGCACCGAAGGTGCAGAGGGGGAGGCCGAAGGCCGGGCGGGGTGGGGGTTTTACAGGTATGGTTTTAGGAGGGAAGACAGGGGAGGGGGCGGGACCCCCTCCCCGTCAGCCCCTCCCCAGCCACGATATCCACTGGAAAGCCGTGTACGGTTTGATGTCTCGAAGAGAATTATCAAGTGCGAACGGCAGGGGTCCAGTAACCCTGCCCTAGGAAGACAAAAACCGGGCTTATACTCACCATCTCGAAAACGGAAACACCCCCAACGTAACAGGAAACCCCGACCACCCCCCACACCGCAAACCTTCCAGACCACGAAAAGCCCCCGCACGGGAATAAGCCTGCACTTCCGGGCCCCATCATCGGAAACATTCTTCACAAAAAAAGATTTCCGGAGCAACGGATCGGCCGTCCCCCCCAAAACCACAAGCGCTAATATCGAACCTACCGCATACCTGATCACGAATGGCTGATCTCCTGAGTTTTGCGCTGCTGACGTTCTCTTCGATCCTCATCGTAGTGAACCCGCTTGCAGCCACCCTGATCTTCGTCTCCCTCACCGGCACGATGGAACAGGCAGCAAAGCTCAGGGTCGCACGCGACGCAAGCCGGTTCGCCCTGGTCATCCTGCTCCTCTTCACCTTCGCAGGAGGCTGGATCCTGCAGCTCTTCGGCATCTCTATCGAGGCCTTCCGCATCGCCGGCGGTCTCCTCCTCTTCGGCATAGGCATGGACATGGTCTATGCAAAGACCTCCCGGACGAAGATGACCGCTACCGAGAAGTACGAAGGGCAGGACGCGGATGAAATCGCCGTCATGCCACTCGCCATCCCGATGATCGCGGGGCCCGGCGCCATCACCTCAGCAATCGTGCTGATGAACGAGGCAATGGGCATGAGCGTCGCCGCAATCGCCATCGTGCCGCTCGCTGCCGTTGTGGCCATCGGGATCACCTACGCCATGATGCAGCGCTCCGACGTTATTGTCCGGCGCATCGGCCAACGAGAGTACCGCGCCGTCAACCGGCTGATGGGGATGCTTCTCATCGCGATTGCGGTCCAGTTCATCCTCATCGGCATCAGAACCGCCTTCCCCATACTCACCGGAGGAATTGCATGACACCCGACCTTACGCTTCCTGGAGCCGCCCTGGTCAGCACCTGCATCATCGCAGGCGGGATCCTGATCGCGGCGCAGATATTCGCTGTAGAAGTCCCGTTCGCCCCGTACGTCATGGTGGCGCTCGCCGCCCTCGTCGTCCTCGGCGCCGCCATGCTCGTTCTCTCCTGCAGGGGCCGGGACGTAATCCCATCCTGACGATGACGAAGATAGCGCTTGCCCAGGTTGCCGGCGGCGGTAAGAGGCCGGCCGAGAGGCTCGAGGCGGCCGGCCGGATGGCCGCGGATGCTGCAGCGGCGGGAGCATCGCTCATCTGTTTTCCCGAGCAGTTCGTGACCGGATGGTCACCCAAGATCCCGCCGGGCTCCGGCGAATCCCTGGACGGCCCGCTCACTGTCGCGTTTGCGCGGATTGCACAGGATAACGGTATCGCGGTCGCAGGCTCGATCGTCGAAGCGGGAGAGGGGCATCTCCCAAAAAACACCGCCGTGGTGCTCGATGGAGACGGGAAACTCCTCGCAACCTACGCGAAGATCCACCTCTTCTCCCCCGAGGGAGAGGACCGATACTACACCGCAGGCGACCGGATCGCCACGTTCACCGTCGACAAAACGAAGTTCGGGATCGCCGTCTGCTACGACCTGCGGTTCCCGGAACTCTTCCGGATCTACGCCGTAGCCGGCGTGGAGTGCATGCTGGTCCCGGCGGCATGGCCCTGCTCCCGGCTCTCCCACTGGGAGACCCTGCTCCCCGCACGCGCTCTTGAGAACCGGTGCTACGTGGCCGGGATCAACACGGCCGGCCGACCGGGCGCGCCCTGTTGCGGGGGGTCGCTCGCTGCCGATCCGGACGGCGCCGTCATCGGCCGATGCGGGGCCGGAGAAGAGGCCCTCACCGTCGAGGTCGATCCAGCGGCGGTTCATGATGCCCGATCCGCGCTCCCTTCACTTTCAGACCGCAGAAGTGACCTTTATCACAGTCTCCTCTCCAAACTGTAGAGATTTCCCATGCGGGGTGACCAGCACGTATCGCTCAGTCTCGCCACAGCAGCACTCCTTATCGCTCCCTGGGCCACCACAATCGACCCGGCCGCGATCGCCGTGCTTCTCTTCGGCGTTTTCGTCGGATCGCTTGCCCCGGACGCTGACGCCGTCGATGCGGCGATATTCAACGGCAGAATTGCCGGCGCGAAAGGGAAGAGAGGACAGGTCGTAAACGGTTTTGCCGTGTTGCTTCCGATCTTCGGCTATACCATCAGGTATCTCATCTATTACCCGCTCTCTCTCGTCTTCATGCTGATCCTCCGGAAGAGTTACCGGCACAGGCACCGCGGGCTGCTCCACTCGTTCTCAGGTGTCGGGCTGACAACCCTCGCCCTCTCCGGTTACCTGGCTCTCATCCTCACCTGGCTCGGGAGTTCCCTCGCGCTTCTTCCGGCTTTCGGGTGCGCATTCTTTGCAGGGTGCATCCTCCACCTCGTGGAGGACACCTGCACCCCGGCCGGGGTTGCCTGGCTCTACCCCTTCTCCCGGCGGCGAGTGGCCGGCCGTGTCCGGACCCAGGGAGCCTTTGAGGTGCGCCCTGCAGCCTTCGGCATCGTGCTTGTCATAGCAGCGGCCGGGATGTTCATCGCGCCGTTCGTGACTGCCATCCCGGTCAAAGAACTCGGATCTCTCGCGCTCGTCGCCGCTCCCGTCCTCTGGCTGGTCTTCATGCTCGTCTCTCGCGTCCGGCCCGAGCGGCGGCGGTAAACCGGACTTCCCTGGAGCCCATAGCATATCTATACGTATCCGCGCGATCAACGATTCTCTATGTACCGTCTCGTCTGCGTTCATTGTGGTGCAACCTACTCACCGGACCAGATCATCTATACGTGCAACCGCTGTGGACATCTGCTGACCGTCGAATACGACCTTGACGGCATCAACGTCTCACGCGACGAATGGAACCGGCGCCCCCTCTCCGTCTGGCGCTACCGCGAACTCCTCCCGGTTCGGGGCGAGCCGGTCTCACTCCAGGAAGGAGGAACCCCGCTCTACCACCTGAAAAAAATCGGCAAAGAACTGGGTCTCTCCGAACTCTACGCAAAACACGAGGGGATGAACCCGACCGGTTCGTTCAAGGACCGCGGGATGACCGTGGGCGTCAGCATGGCCTGCGAACTCGGGATGAAGAGTGTCGCCTGTGCCAGCACCGGGAACACCTCCGCAAGCCTCGCTGCCTACGCGGCGAAGGGCGGCGTCCCCTGCGTCGTCCTCCTGCCCGCGGGAAAGGTCGCTCTCGGGAAGGTCGCCCAGGCGCTGATGCACGGTGCCCGGGTCATCTCCATCCGCGGCAATTTCGATCGGGCGCTCGAGATGGTACACGAGCTCTGTATCAGCCACGGCCTCTACCTCTTGAACTCGGTCAACCCCTACCGGCTTGAGGGGCAGAAGACGATCGGGTTCGAGGCGATCGACCAGCTCGGCGGCGAGGTGCCCGACAGGATAGTCCTCCCGGTAGGAAACGCAGGCAACATCTCCGCGGTCTACAAAGGGCTCCGCGAACTCGAAACCCTCGGGTTCATCGACCGGCTGCCGATGATGACCGGCATCCAGGCTGCCGGTTCTCAGCCGGTGGTGAAGGCGATAGAGCAGAACCTCGAGGTGCTGGTTCCGGAGTCCGCACCCGAGACCGTTGCGACCGCGATACGGATCGGCGCCCCGGTGAACGCGGAGAAGGCACTCGTCGCCATCCGCGCGACGGGCGGGACGGCGGCATCCGTGACCGACGAGGAGATCCTTGCCATGCAGCGCGACCTTGCAAGAAAAGAAGGAATCGGGGTCGAACCCGCCTCGGCGGCCTCGGTAGCCGGAATACGGAAACTTGCCGAAAACGGCCTGATCGATAAGGATGAACGGATCGTCTGCGTGGTGACCGGCCACCTCTTGAAAGATCCCGAAACAGTGGTGCGACAATGCGAGCCCCCCATCGAGATCGACGCGGATCTGTCCTCGCTGCTCTCTGCCTTGCGCTGATCCTGATCGGTGCTCCGGCGGCGGCACAGGAGGCTGTCGTCCAGGTGCTCCCCGGGGGCACTGCCTACGAGGCCACGATCCAGGTCACGGGGAGCGAGCACACCTTCTGGACACCAGGGATGCTGGGGGAGCGGGTTCCACTTCAGGTCGAGGAACTCGAGGTGTTCGATTCTGCGGGCCCTATCGAGTACCAGGACGCGGGAAGAGGCGTCATCACCTTCCCGGAGGGAAACTACACGATCACCTACCGGGCCCCCGTGAGAGATAACCACCTTGTCGCGGCCTTCGATACGCCGTACTCCGTAACCGTCGCTCTTCCCGAGGGAGTCGACGTCAAAAACCCGCTCATCGGCATGATCAGCCCCGGTGGGGTGATCTCTACCGGGGCGAACGGGACCACGGAGGTCGCCTGGGACCAGATACGTGTCGTGGAGACACGCTTCTACACACCCGAACGCGAGATCCTGCTCACCACCTTCGGCACCATATGGATCGCGGTCGCGCTCGTCCTGATCCTTCCCCTCCTCATCTCGCGAAGGAAGGGGGGCGAATGATCGACGTCGTCGCGGCATCGTTCCTGATCGGGTTCTCCGGGGCCGCCTCCCCCGGGCCCATGACCGCCTCGGTCCTCGGCCTCGGGTCGCGGCAGCCCGGCCGGTTCGTTGCGGGGCTTGTCGCGGGGCACGGCATCCCTGAAGCCGCCATGGTCGCGGCCATAGCCTTCGGTGTGCGCGACATCCCCCATATCGATCTCATTGCTCTTCTCGGCTCAGGTATTCTGATCGCGTTCGGCATTGTGCAGTTCCTCCATGCGGGAGAAAGTGTCATCGTGAAGGAAGAAACCCGGGCACCGGTTGCCCTCGGGCTGGCCTGCACGCTCGGCAACCCCTACTGGTGGGTCTGGTGGCTCACGTTCGGCGTCGGGTTTCTCGCGCTCCACCCAGCGTTCGTAGAGTTCTACGTCGGGCATATCGGCGCGGATATCGTCTGGCTGGGCCTCCTTGCCTTTGCGGTCTCACGGGGAGCGAATGTTCTCGGCCATCATTACAAAAAAGTGGTGCAGGCGAGCGGACTCGCCATGGTTCTCTTCGGGCTATACTTTACTCTGACGATTCTTTCGCCTTGATATCGATCCCGAACCGCTCGGCGTTTGCGTCGGCGATCCCCTGGATCTGCGTGATCACGTCGTCCCGGCGGGCGGGCTTGAAGAGGTGCCGGAAACGCTTCTGCTTTGCGAGGTACTCCTCGACCGGCTTCCGACTCACCTTCTTCGCCTTCTCGACCCGGCCGTCGACCATCTCGTAGTTCACCCAGAGACCGGTCTCGATGGCAAGTTTGGCCATGTTGAGCGTTTCGCCGGCCTCAAAGCCCCATCCCGTGCAGCAGGGGGTGTGCACCTGGATGTAGCAGGGGCCGGGGGTGTTGATTGCCCGCTCGACCTTCTTTATGAAGTCGTTCGGGTAGGCGATCGAGGCGGTTGCGACGTAGGGCGCACCGTGAGCCGCGAGGATCGCGGGCATATCCTTCTTCGGACGCGGATTGCCGAGCGAGCACGCCCCGGCCGGGCTCGTCGTGGTGCTCGCGCCGTAGGGCGTCGCGCCCGACCGCTGGATGCCCGTGTTCATGTAGGCCTCGTTGTCGTAGCAGATGTAGGTGATGTCGTGGCCGCGCTCGAAGGCGCCGCTGATGCAGAGCACCCCGATATCGAGCGTGGACCCGTCGCCCCCGATACAGACGACCTTCTCCGTTCGCCCCTGCCTCTTCAGCGACGCTTCGATGCCGGAGGCAACCGCCGCGGGGTTCTCGAAGAGCGAGTGGATCCAGGGAACGCCCCAGGCCGTCTCAGGATAGGGTGTGGAGAAGACCTCCATGCACCCCGTCGCGGCGGCGATGATGACGTTCTTTCCGGTCGCCTTGAGGAGGAGCCGGGCCGCAAGCGCCGGGCCGCACCCGCCGCACGCCCGGTGCCCGGCCGAGAAGAGTTCGCATCCTCCCTCTACTTCAGCCATTCAGAGCACCTCCGTCCGTAGTCCATAGAACATATCTCCTTCTCCCTTCTCGGCGAGGTCGACGACCGCGGCGATATCCCGCTTTCTCACGTCGCGCCCGCCGAGGGCAATGATGTAGTCGTATACGGATATGCCGGAGCCATAGAGCGCCGCTTTCACCTCGGTGCCGACAGCCCCGCCGTTGCCGAGCGAGATGTTCTTGTCGAGCACCGCGACCGTCGAGACATCTTTGAGCGCATCCGCGATCTCCTGAGCGGGGAATGGTCGGAACACCCGGATGTTCAAGAGCCCAACCTTCCGTCCGTGCTCGCGCATCTCGTCGACGGCGTCCTTTGCGGTGCCGCAGATGGAGCCCATGGCGACAAGCGCGGTATCGGCGTCCTCGAGCCGGTAGCCCTCGACAAGCGCGGAGTAGTCCCTGTCGAACTGTTCGCCGAACTCACGCCCGGCCTTGATAAACGCTTGCTTGGCACGCTCCATCGCCCGGTCGACCTCATAGCGGAACTCCATGTAGTACTCGGGCGTCGCGTACATCCCGAAACTCAACGGGTTTGCGGCGTCCAGCCGCTGGTACGGGTTGAAAGCGGGCAGGTAGGCGTCCACCTCCTCCTGAGTGGGGAGGGCGACCGGCTCATAGGTGTGCGTGAGGATGAACCCGTCGAAGCAGACGAACGCCGGGAGGAGGATGTCGTGATCCTCACAGACTTTGTAGGCGATCATGTGGAGATCGGCGGCTTCCTGGTTGTCCTCCGCGTAGAACTGCAGCCACCCAGAGTCGCGCAACGATATCGAGTCCTGCTGGTCGTTCCAGATCGAGAGCGGCGCGCCGAGAGAACGGTTCGCGATCGTCATCACGATCGGCTGGCGCATCCCCGCCACGTTGAAGCAGACCTCGAACATCAGGGCAAGCCCCTGGGACGTCGTTGCCGAATAGACCCGGGAACCCGCCGCACTCGCACCGAGGCAGGCGGAAAGGGCCGAGAACTCGCTCTCGACCGTGATGTACTCGGCATCGATCTCGCAGTTCGCCACCATCTGGGCAAGGTCTTCGACGATGTGCGTCTGTGGCGTGATAGGGTAGGCTGAGATCACCTGCGGGCGGCAACGTTTCACAATCTCGGCTACCGCATGGGATCCTTCCATAAACTCCAGCATTATTTCTCCTCCTTCTCCATCGTGATGCCTTTCTTCGGGCAGATCTCCACGCAGATCCCGCAGCCCTTGCAGTAGTCAAGGTCGGGCTCGAACGTGCCTTCCTCCGTCTCGCGGACGCACCCTTCCGGACATACCAGGGCACACATGCCGCACTTCGTGCAGTTCTCGGGATCAAAGACCGGTTTGAAGACCCGCCAGCCGCCCGTCTTGTTATCAAGCGCCTTCCCGGGAGGCGCAACACACCCGACCCGCAGCGCCATTATGCGGCACCCCCGATCTGGTTGTAGGCGCGTTCCGCGGCCCTGACGTTCTTATCGGCCATGCTCCCGGAGAACCGGCGCCGCAGCGCGTGCTCAAGCGGCTCAAGTCCAATCTCTCCGGTGGCTGCGGCAAACGCGCCCATCAGGGTTGTATTGGTGATGGGCACACCGAGTTCTTCGAGCGCGATAGTGGTCGCATCGATGGTATAGACCTTGACGCCCTCCGGAACACCGGAATCAAAGTCGGACTTCTCGGTGTTGACGATGGCGATCCCGCCTGCTTTCATACCGTTGAAGACGTCGACATCCCCAATCAGGGTCGGGTCCTGCACGATGATGTAATCGGGTTCATAGATCTGGCTGCGCAGCCGTACCTTCTCGTCGCTGAACCGGACAAACGCCTGAACCGGGGCACCTCGGCGTTCCACACCGAAAGCCGGGAATGCCTGGGAAAAGACACCGCCCTCAAAAGCCGCGTAAGCAATGAGTTCGGCGGCGGTCACGGAACCCTGACCACCCCTGCCGTGAATGCGTAACTCTCTCAAACAAAAACCCCCTTTAAATCTTAATGATTAATAATATAAATACCCGGCACTCATAGGGCGCGCCGGAGCCGTGAACAGGCCGGAACATCCGTTGCCCCGCAGAGGACATAATTATTGCCGGTGCCGGGAGAGGTGGAGCGGAGGCGCGGAGGCTGTCGCCTTTCACTGGACGTTTGCAAGGCGGCTTTTGAGTTCCTCAGCGGTGCAGTGCCGCACTTCCATAAGGGCGGAGACGATCGCGTCCGAAAAGACCAGTGCCGCGGTCTCGAAGAGTGTCCCGAGAGGGGCGAACGACCCGGAGACCGACCGGTACTGTCCGGTGAGCTGGCGAATCTCAAAGTCACTTGGGATATCCGCATCCTTGAGCCGGTTGTTCCCGATCTCGACGATGCAATCGGCCATACGGCCGATGTGCGAGTCGGGCGTCGAGGTGATGAGACAGATCTTCCCCCCGATCTCCCGGGCGGTCTCGCACGCGTCCACGACCGATCGGGTCTCCCCCGAGCCCGAGAACGCGACGAGAACGTCTTCCGGGCCGAACGCGGGCGTGATCGTCTCGCCGATGACGTAACTCTCGAACCCGAGATGCATCAGCCGCTGGGCAAACGCCCGCGCGACAAGGCCGGAGCGTCCGGCTCCAGCAAGATAGATCCGCTTTGCGTTGAGAATCTCTTCGAGAAACCGGCCGGCATTCTCCAGATCTATCGTGCGCGCCACCTCTTCAAGACGCGACGTCATCAGGAGCATGAGATCGGCGATACTGGGGCATTCCTGCTGCATGGTTCCGGCCTCTCCTCAATTAAACCACTATACTACCCGGCACCACTTAAAAGAATATGAAACCGGAGGGGCGCTTCCCGCCGGTCTGCCCGGGCCGGGCTACCGCTCAACCGCGAGCCCGAGGATATGGGTTGCTCCCGAGAAGACGTCGCGGGCGATCCGGGCGAGCCCCCGGGCCGCGCACCACTCGTCGTAGACGGTGACGCCGCGGGAGAGGAGTTCCTCCACCCGCGGCGCGATAGCGGGGGCCATGGTGCCGGCGAGGGCGACGTTCGCACCGGGGTTGAGGAGAAGCATCGAGGCGCACTCCATCGCGGCAAACATGGCCATCGTCTCCACCCGCAGATCGGGGGGGGTCGTGTAGTTCACGCCCGCATGGAGAAACGCGTCGTTCGCCGTGGATTCGCCCCGGTCGATCCGGCGGATGGCGTCCACATCGAGAGCGCCGTGCCGGGTTCCGGGCGCGAAGACACAGGCATCGAACGCGCCGGTTATCCGGCCTCCAGTCACGAGGAGGGTGACGGTGTTCGAACTTGCGTCGCAGACCACGACATCACCGCCGAGGTCATGCGCGACCTCATACAGGATCCCGATCTTCTCGGGGCTCGCCTGGTGGGAGTAGGCTTTGAACCGGGGATCGGTCGGGGATCCGCGGTGCAGCCCGGGGATGACAAACGCAGGAAGGCCGCTCTCCCTGATCGCATCGTAGACCCGGGTGCCGCCGCCGATGTGCTTGCCGGCGCCCTCCCGTGAGATGACGCCGCGGTTTTCGACGTTCCTGATACTGGTTACGGCCGAGATGCCGTCACCCATCGAGTAGCAGACAGCAATGCCCTCGATCTCGTCGAGCGGAGCGATGCAAGCAAGATCAGCGACCGAGAAGCTTCTCGCCTCTTCCCGGGAGATCTTGAATTCCGCATCGCCGCTTGAGAAACGCATCGCGGTGGTACCGTGGTCGATGCCGATGAACATAATATATCCCGTTGCACCCAGAATAGGAAGTAAGTTTTCGGATCGCCACCTGTAAAAAGACTGAAAATCAGGCTGAAACGGCTTGATGGCGCCTCTTCATGTACTCCACCGCGCCGACAGCGGCGAGACCGACAAGGAAGAACATCCAGCCGCCGGTGAACATATCTCCGGCCGCAGCTCCCTTCTCCCAGAGCATCCTGGCCGAACCGAGCATCAGGCCGGTGAGCAGAGCGAGCATCGCCCCGTGGTAGGTCGCGAGGAGATATTTGAGGGCTTTCGTGAAGAGGAGGAGCCCCGCGACACCGCCCGCGATGTAGGCGAGAATCTCGGGGAGCGAGATGGCCCGGAGCGCCGCAAGCATGAACTCGTACTGGTTGAGGACGAGGGTGATGTAAGCGCCCGATATCCCGGGGAGGATCATGGCACAGAGCGCCGCCATCCCGGTGAGGAAGAGAACCGGCAGGGAATGGCCGGCGTCGAAGTTCCCGAGGCCCCCGAGGAGGTAGCCGGCGCCGGTCCCGACGACGAGGAAGGCAACAGTGGTCACGTTGTGCGAGCGGATCTCAAGGAATATGGCTACTGCGGAGGCGATGATGAGGCCGAGGAAGAAGGAGTAGGTCGCCACCGTATAGTTGTCGAGGAGGGAGAGGACCACGCGGGACATCAGGAGGAAAGCGGTGCCGATCCCGGCAAAGAGGACGACGAGGAACGGGATGTCGATCTTCTCGAGATCCTTTTGGAGAGAGGCGAAGTCGCCCCTCGCGAGGTGTTTTACCGAGGCAGGGTCGATGCTGCCGATGGCCCCGACCAGCCGCTCGTAGATCCCGGTGATGAGGGCGATCGTCCCTCCCGAGACGCCGGGAACGATATCGCAGGCTCCCATCGCAAGGCCGCGGAGATAAATTCCTGCGTGTTCCCGTATACCGTCCGGGCGGAGGTTCATCGTCCGGCTCCGTTCGGGCTATCGACGAACACGAAAACTCGGCTCTGCAGGGTGATGGCGGCGGGAAATCGGCCGGATCTGCAACAGGTGCGTACCTCTCTCAATCGGACAACTCCTTGTGATTCATCATATATCGGAGGCAATCATGAAAAATATGCCCCGAACGAGGGTATCGGATCGTGGAGTGAACCGGATACGGGCATTAACCTTTCCCCGTGTCGGACTCCCCCGCTCCCGCCGGATGAAGGGGGCTTTTCCCCGCTCTACCCATAAGTAAATCCTATAGCGTGAGAGGAAGATTACTCTATGATGTTCTGTATCGTAACGGGTGGTGCCGGTTTCATCGGTTCGCACATCGTCGACGCCCTGGCGGCAGGGGGAGACGACGTGCTGGTCATCGACGACTGCAGTGCGGGCACCGAGAGGAACCTTGCCCACCACACGGCGGGCGGGCGGGTCGCCTTCGTCAGGCAGAACCTGCTCGACGACGGGTGGCAGGAGCGATTTTCCGGCGCAGACCGGGTCTATCATCTCGCCGCAGACCCCGACGTCCGGCAGAGCGCCGTGACCCCGGACTCCCAGATCAGGAACAATATCGTCGCGACGCACCGGGTGCTCGAGGCGATGCGGGCGCACGGCGTGCCGGAACTGGTCTTCACCTCGACCTCGACCGTCTACGGCGATGCCGCCGTCATTCCCACGCCGGAGACCTATACGCCGCTTCAGCCGATATCGGTCTACGGCGCGACGAAACTTGCCTGCGAGGCGCTCATATCGTCCTACTGCCACTCGTTCGGGATGACGTCCTGGGTCTACCGGTTCGCAAACATCATCGGTGAGCGGAGCGGGCACGGCGTCATCTCCGACTTCATCCGCAAGCTCCGCGAGAACCCGCAGGAACTCGAGATCCTCGGCGACGGTAGGCAGACGAAGTCCTACCTGGAGGTCGGGGAGTGCGTCCGCGCCGTGCAGTTCGGGATCGAGCACTCGAGCGACCCCGTGAACACCTTCAACATCGGCTCCGAGGACTGGATCGACGTCGTCACGATCGCCGACATCGTTGCGGAGGAGATGAGTCTCTCCGGCGTTCGCTACCGGTTCACCGGCGGAGCGCGCGGCTGGGTTGGCGACGTGCCCAGGATGCAGCTCTCGGTCGAGAAACTCAAGGATCTTGGCTGGCGGTGCGCCACCACATCGGAAGAGAGCGTCCGGACAGCGGTCCGCGCCATGCTCGGATAAGGACGCACATCCAGGGAATTGCAGCCGGGTCGGTGTTTCGGGCGCTGTTGGACCACTGCACTTAAAATTTCACGCAACGTCGCCTCACGCGAAGAACGCGAAGCCGCGAAGTCCGTGGGATTGTTACGCCCTCCTTTCGCGTCCTTCGCACCTAACGGTGCTCTTGCTCCGTTCCAACGGAACGTCGCACTTCGCGGCTTCGCGTGAGATGGCAGTTCTCCACGTACCAGGACAACAAAATAGGTGAAACAGTTCACTATCGGGACTCACAAGGATTCACATGAAGTACATCATCATTCTCGGGGACGGCATGGCGGACGAGCCGCTTGCCGAACTGGGGGGCAGGACGCCCCTCGAGTACGCAGAGATACCGAATATGGACAGGATCGCCCGCGAGGGGCGGTGCGGGATGCTCCGGACCGTGCCGGATGGATTCGAGCCGGGGAGCGACGTCGCGAACCTCTCGATCCTGGGCTACGATCCCCGCACCTCCTACACCGGGAGGGGGCCGCTCGAGGCGGCCAGCATGGGAATCGATCTCGGGGAGGGGGAGATGGCCTACCGGTGCAACCTGGTCGCGGTCCGTGACGGCGTGATGGAGGACTTCAACGCCGGGCACATCTCGAGTGCCGAAGGCGCCGAGCTCCTCCGCGATCTCGATGCCGCGCTCGACGGCGTCCGGGTCCACCCGGGGATCAGCTACCGGAACCTGATGACCGTCCCCGGAGCGCGCGGCGCCGTCACCACCCCGCCCCACGACATCGTCGGTCAGCCGATTACAGAGTTCCTCCCGCGCGGAGACGACGCCGAACGTCTCCTCGGCTGCATGGAGCGGGCACGGGAGGTCTTTGCCGACCACCCGGTCAACCAGCGCCGCCGGGAGGAGGGGAAGACCCCGGCAACCGAGATCTGGCCATGGAGCGGCGGGAAGAAGCCGTCCCTTGCGTCCTTCCGCGAGAAGTACGGCCTTGCCGGGGGGGTGATCTCCGCGGTCGACCTCCTCGCCGGCATCGCCCGCCTTGCCGGGATGGAGGTGATCCACGTCCCCGGCGCCACCGGGTTCATCGACACCGACTACGAGGCGAAGGCCCGGTACGCGGTCGACGCCCTCGACCGCCTCGACTTCGTCTACATGCACGTCGAGGCCCCCGACGAGGCCGGGCACATGGGGAGCGTGGAGGAGAAGGTGCGGGCGATCGAGCGGCTCGACGAAGCGATCGGGATCGTCCTCGACCGCCCGGACACGGCCGTCGCGGTTCTCCCCGACCACCCGACGCCGATACGGTGTAAGACCCATACTGCAGACCCGGTGCCGTTCGCGGTGCTCGGGAAAGGAAAGGACGGTGTCTCCGCGTTCTCCGAGCGCGGGGCGAAAGGGGGCTCGTTAGGGCTCATAGAGGCCCCGGACTTCCTATCCCTGTTCTTTTCGCCGTGATCCGCCCCTGACGGGGCGGATTTTCCGGCACCACCTTTTTGTAGTCTCCATGTACAACGCTACCCAAGGACATGGAACCCCTGACGGCAGACAGCATCGTCGAGAAGATACGGGAGATCGAGCAGGGCGTGGGAAGGCTCTCCCCGATGCAGAAGGTTCTCATCGGGACCGACGGGTCGGTGACCGGCCTGCTCGAGATGGCGACCGGCCATCCCGTCACCATCACCACCCTGGTGCAGGATGTCGTCGCCGCCGATACCGAGGCAGCGGCGGCACTCGATATCGAGCAGGGCGACGAGGTCAACTACCGTGTTGTTGAACTGAAAGACGCCGTAACGGGAGAGGTGCTCATCTACGCGGTCTCCTGCACCCCGCTCCGGCGGCTTGCACCGGAGTTCAGGCAGGACCTCATGCGGGCCGATATCCCCATCGGGAGAATCCTTCGCCGTCACCGGATAGAGTCGCGCCGGGAGATCACCGACGCCCGCGTCGTCCGTGCCGGCGCGGATCTCGCGCGGACGTTCAGCGTCCACCGGTGCGAACCGATGCTCTCGCGGAAGTACCGGATCATCCACCGCGAGGAGCCGTTGATCGCCATCGAGGAGATTTTCCCCTGCACGGCGTTTACGGACGAGATCAGGGTGCTGGTCGATGCTCCGTCCCGGATCCACATCACCCTGCTCGACATGAACGGTACGTCGGGCAGGGTGGACGGCGGGGTCGGGGTCACCCTCGACGAGCCGGGGTGCGTGCTCGATGCGCGGAAAGCCGCGGGGATCGAGGTTCGCGGCGGCGACGAGGAAGCACGCCGCAGGGTTGCCGATGCGGCCCGGGCAGCGAAGGAGACGCTCGGGCTCCCGGGGGGTGCGGAGATCGCCCTGCACGCCGCCGCACGGCAGCACGCCGGGCTCGGAAGCGGGACGCAGGTTGCTCTCGCCACGGCCGCCGCCCTCTGCCGCCTCTACGAGCGGGACGTCTCCGTATGCGATCTCGCGAAGGCCGTCGGCCGCGGCGGGACCTCCGGCATCGGCACGGCGGCGTTCGAGCAGGGCGGGTTTATCCTGGACGGCGGGCACCGGTTCGGCTCTCCGGGGGGCAAGGATGATTTCCGCCCGTCGGCAGCGTCACGGGGCGTCGCGCCCCCGCCGGTTCTCGCCCGGCACCGGTTCCCGGAGGACTGGCGCATCCTGCTGGTGACGCCTGAGGTAGGCGCAGGGGCGCACGGGAGAGGGGAGGTCGACATCTTCCGCACCCACTGCCCGGTGCCGCTCGACGAAGTCCGCGAGGTCTGCCACGAGGTGCTCATGCGGATGATCCCGGGCATCGTCGAGCACGATCTCGACCTCTTCGGTTCGGCAATCAACCGGACGCAGTCGCTCGGGTTTAAGAAGGTCGAGGTGGGGCTGCAGAACCCGGTCGTCTCCTCGCTCCTCGAGGCGACGGTGCAGGCCGGGGCCGCCGGAGCGGGCCTGAGTTCGTTCGGGCCGACGGTCTACGCCGTCGGGGATTCCGGCATGCAGGATGCAGCCCGGGCAGCAAGGGAGGTGCTCGGCGACCGGGGAGGGTCGGTGCTCCTGACGCGGGCGAGGAACTGCGGGGCGAACGTGCGGGCGGGGTGACGACCTCGAATGCCCCTTCGCGGCTTCGCGGCCTTCGCGTGAGACTGTATTGTTATCCCCAGCAAGTAGCTCACGCGAAGAACGCGAAGTTCGGTATAATTACCTGTAACTCTCCTTCGCACCTTCGGTGCTCGAACTCCGGCCCAAAGGGCCGTCGTCCTTCGAAACCCTTCGGGTTTCTCATGCTCCGCTTCAAACGGAACATCGCACTTCGCGGCTTCACGCTCTTCGCACCTTGCGGGACGGCGGATGCATGAGCACCGTCAGGCGCGAGTGGGTGCCCCTTCCCGGCAGAGGCATTTTGGGACGACCTCAAGATGAAGTGTCCCACCCAGGCCAGGATGAAGAAATAAGCCTTGTTCAGGTACTGAAGTCGTCCCAAAAGTACCACGTGGTTGAAGATTCACGGGATTCCGAATACGATTACGAGCGCTCATAGAGAATTGAACGATCTCCTGTATCAAATTGCTGAAACGGCTTCCCATTGGCTATCGCACCTCCGGTGCTCCTGCTCCGGTTCTCGAAACCCCATGGTTTTCTCGAACTCCGTTCCTTCGGAACATCGTTCTACGAACCATCGCATATCGCCACGCGGGGGAGGGACCGGGGAGGTGCGACCGAAGGGAGCTTGAGCACCGTCAGGTGCGAAGTGCGAGTGTAGCGAGCATGAGAAGCCATCAGGCTTCGAAGGGGGTGCCCCCCTCCCGGCAGAGATGTTCTGGGATGGCCTCACCATGAACCCTGCTCCAGTCAGCTCTCTGAACATTTTAATAGTTATATATTACCTCCGGCATGAATGTCCGCACGCGCCGGGGGTGCCGGATTCGGAGGCGGCGGCCGCATCGGGATCTCTGGAGACGGGGGCCGGCAGGCCCCTGCATCTCCCAAAAAGAACCGCACCGGTTCGGGGTATGCCCGCGAGTACCCGGTCGAGGGAGAGACGGCGCTGCCGGCTGTCTCGGTCGTCATCCCCCTCTACAACAAAGGTCCCTACATAACCCGGGCCATAAACTCGGTCCTCGCGCAGACCGTCCGGGAGTTCGAGGTGATCGTGGTGGACGACGGTTCCACCGACGACGGGGCGGAGGTGGTCGGGGGATTCGGCGACCCCCGGATCCGGCTGATCCGGCAGGAGAACCGCGGGGTGTCGGCGGCAAGAAACCGGGGGATCGAGGCGGCCCGGGGCGAACTGGTCGCGTTTCTGGACGCAGACGACGAATGGATGCCGCGGCATCTTGAAGCCCTGCTACGACTGCGGGAGAAGTACCCGCAGGCGGGAGCGTACGGGACGGCATATCTCATAACCGGGAACGGGTCGACGATCCAGACGCCCTCATACAGTGCCGCCATACCCCCGGAGCCGTGGGAGGGGCTGCTCCCCAACTATTTCAGCGACGCCATCCTTGGCAGCCCGCCGATATCGTCATCGATCGTCGCCGTCCCGAGGTGCATCCTGAACGAGGTGGGGGGGTTTAATACCGGCGCATGGTACGGGGAAGACGTGGACCTGTGGGGCCGGATTGCCCTGAAATATCCCATCGCGTTTACGTGGGACGGCATGGGGATCTACCATACGGAGGCATCGAACAGAGCCTGCAACAGGAGAGAGCCGATCCTGGAGCATGCCTTCGTAGCCTCCGCACGGAATGCGTTGCAGGCGGGGGAGGTGCCGCCGGAGTTGACCGAGAGCGTTCTCGAGTTCGTCGCATCCAGGCAGATCCAGATCGCGTGCCGCAACCTCGAAGCCGGCAGGCCCGATCTCGCGAGGAACAATTTGAAGGGTTGTAAGACGCGGCGGCTCTGGAGATCTAAATGGCGGGCACTGATTCTCGCGCATATCCCCTCCGGGGTATATCTAGCGCTGCGGGGCCGGTGAACGCGGATAAGGGGTGCTTCGACGGGGGTGCCGGGAGTTGAACCGCGCGATGTGCGTGATCGGAGGTGATCGGGGCGGTGCACACCGGTTTTTACAGGGGTTTAAGGGTATTTTTACGAATCGGCTTCCCGGATCCGCTCTCGCAGCCACCGGTGCAGCAGGAAAGAGACATATGGATGCGATGGCCCGGGTTCATGTGAAAGGCATCCCAAAAGCCCTGCGACCCACCAACAACATCGGTTTGCCAAAAAAACAACAATATCACCAAATTTTGGAACTATAACAAGCCCAACAGGCGAAACTCCGTATAGAACACCAGCTCACCGGAAAAAGTGTGTAACACCACCAACTCCGCCATCGTCAGGAATCCCATATAAATATTTCCAATATCAAAATTTATTCCAAAATAGATCACTACATGAAAATAAAGAAGATTATAGAAAATTTAAATGATCTGAGCCACATATCAGACGATACCAAAAAAGAAACAAATAAATATCAGACTTCAAGAACATATTACTGAGGGGCTACCCTCTATGAATCCTCTGGGGCTACATCGGCTTCCAGAAGGCATTCTAAGGAGATGACGCATGAAAAAAACCCAGTTTCTGGTACTGACATTGTCCGTGATGCTCGCTGTGGTCGCACCAGCACTGGCAACCCAGGACCAGGAGGCCTCCCAGGGGTCGTATGATGTCGTTGTGTACATCGACGATACGAAGGTCCTTGCGGAAGACAGCAACGGCCAGGTGATCAGCACCGGAACCGCGGGAACGGATGACAGCGAGGTCGTCCAGGCCGCAGTACAGGCCGTCGGTGACGGTACCGTAGTCCTTCTGGCAGGAACCTATGCCCTGCAGAACCCCATCGAGATCGGGGTATCCAATCCAACCCCGACACCGACGCCAACACCGACGCCTACCGCGACGCCCACGCCGGGAACGCCCGATCTCGTCGTGACCGACGTCTCCTGGATACCGGCAAGCCCGGCTCCGGGTGATGCAATCACGATGAAGGCGACGATCCGCAACCAGGGCACCGGTGCAACGCCCGCAGGCGTGATCCACGGCGTGGCCTTCACAGCGGACGGGAACCTCGGTTCCGCGGTCTGGTCGGACAGCCACACGGCGTCCATCGCCCCGGGCGAATGGATTACGGTGACCGCAAACGGCGGCGTTGACGGTGCAACCTGGACCGCGGTCGCAGGCACGCACACTGTCACCGCGACGGTCGACGACGTCGACCGCATGACGGAGAGCAAAGATACAAAATAAGTGGTCCCCGGTGCAAAAACCATCTCCGCAGGATGGCGGCATCAGTCCCCTGCTTCATCACCGATCAGTGGGGGTAACTCTCATCATCTGCCGCCCGGCGATCCAGGTACATACTCGGTGCATAAGCAGTTAATGGTTCGGCATCATGAGCTCCACCGTTACCGGGGCCCGCACCATGCCTCGCCGGGATTCCGGAGTTCCCGGGAAGCCATATGCGTCGAGATAAGCATGCCCAAGGTCATAATCAGGGCAAAATATATATTGTCGCATCGCCTGTCTGGAACTCAACGCATCGAGGAGGGAAGGCAGCATTCACGAATACCCGTACAGGATGGTTTCTCCCGCAGACGCCGGTAGGGTTCCACCGTTACGGTTCATAGGGCTGGGGATCTCCAGGTCGACGATGAAGGCCGGCTGCAGGCCCGGATCTCCCGTCCCGAGCAACGATTCTGCCGGAGGCGAATTGTGACATCGGTGCGGCTGCGAGCGGTCGGGGACGTGCTCCTCTGGATGAGGAACGGCAAGAGACCGTTTGCCCTTGTCCAGCACGAACTCCAACAGAAAGACCTGCTCTTCGGGAACCTGGAGACGGTTCTCTCCGAGAGCGGAACCGAGAGCAAGAAACGCTGGGTCAATACAACCCCCCCGGAGGCGGGCGAGTACCTCAGAGAAGCCGGGTTCGACATCCTCAGCGTGGCAAACAACCACACGCTCGACATGGGCCGGGAAGGGCTTGAGAAGACCCTCGAAGAGCTTGAAGGCCGGGGCATCGCCTACGTAGGAGGAGGAAGAGGCGATGAAAGACCCCAAGGGCTGATCGTCGAACGCAATGGGATCCGGTTCGGTTTCCTCGCATACACGACCGGGAGGTTCCGGTCGCCGCCGGGCGTCACCGTTGCCAAACTGAAGAAGAAGAGCGTCATCGAAGATATCAGGGCGTTAAAGGAGCATACCGATCATGTCGTCGTCTCCCTGCACTGGGGGATCGAGAACACCTACTACCCCTCGCCCGACCAGGTCAGGCTCGCTCACGCCTTCATCGACAACGGGGCGACCCTGATCCTCGGGCACCACTCGCATACCATCCAGGGGCTGGAACGCTACAAAGACGGCCTGATCGCCTATTCACTCGGGAATTTCCAGTTCGATACCGAGATCTTCAAGGAGCAGATCAACACCTCCATGATCCTCTCGGTGGACTTCGACCGGCACGGCATCCGGGACTACACGACCATTCCCTGCGTCATCAACAGCGACTTCCAGCCTGGAGTGGCGGAGGGCCGAACCAGGGAACGGGTAGCACGCTGGATAGCAAGGTGCTCCGAGAGGGTGCGTAACGGGAACGTTACCCGCCAGTGGTGGTTCGAGCAGATCGGCGAGGACTACCTGCTGTACAACCTGGAGAGTTACCGCTACCGGATCCGGCAGCACGGGCTTGCGCCCCTGATCGAGTGCGGAGTCTGGCTGGTGACGCCGTTCTGCCTGAACTGCTACGCAGGTGTGATCCGGAAACGGTTGAGACACGGAACATAGGAGGATGTGAATGAAGGTATTACAGGTGACCCCGTTCTTCAAACCGCTCTGGGAGTCGGGCGGGGTGGCACGGGTCGCATATGATATTTCCCGGACCCTGCACGAGAACGGGCACGATATCACCGTCTACACGACGAACCGGAGCATCTACCCAAACGACCTGCCGACGAACCGCGCCACCTCCGTCGACGGGATGAACGTCTATTACTTCGAGAATTTACGAAAATACGCCCCGGGCGTGACCCCGCCGGTGCTGCCCTACCGGATGCCGGCGGTCGCGAGAAGGGAGATTGCCGCATTCGACCTCGTCCACATCCACGACCACCGTACCATGCTCACCGTCATCGCCTCGCACTACGCGAGGAAGTACGGGATACCCTACGTGCTCCAGGCGCACGGGGCGCTCCCGCAGGATACGGGGTCAAAACGGATGAAGCGGCTCTTCGACCAGTTCTGGTCGGACAAGGTGATCCTCGGCGCCGCGGGCGTTATAGCGCTCAACGAGACGGAGGCCGAGCGCTACCGCGAGCGGGGTGTTGCCGACGAGAAGATCGCGATCTTCCCGAACGGCATCGACCTTGCCGAGTATCCCTCCCTCCCGGCCCGAGGCAGGTTCCGTGTGGCATGGGGGATCGACGACGCCACGAAGATCGTGCTCTACCTCGGGAGGCTCGACCCCACGAAGGGGATCGATCTCTTGATCCGCTCGTTTGCCGTGGTCGCGCGGGAGTTCGACGACGCTGTCCTGGTGATCGTGGGCGGGGACATGGGCCACAACGAGGAGTTCAGGCAGCGGGTAGAGTCGCTCGGTCTCGACGACCGGGTGATCTTCACGGGGTTCGTGAGCAAGGAGGACAAGATGGCCGCGTACACCGACGCCGACGTCTTCGTGACGCCGAGTTTCACCGGTTTCCCCGTCACGTTCCTTGAAGCGTGCCTCTGCGGGACACCCATCGTGACCACGGGCAAGGGGGACCTGCTCGGGTGGATCGACAACACCGTCGGGTTCAATGCCGGGTACACGCCGGAGGCGCTCGCCGACGCCATCGGACGCCTGCTTGCTGACGAAACGCTGCGGGCAGGGTTCGGGGAGCAGGCGAAAGAACTCGTCCGGACCAGGTACAACTGGCAGGCAATCGTCAGCGATATCGAGACGTTCTACGCGAAGGTTGCCGGGAAGGCGGAAGGAGGCATCCCGGCGGGGGTCTCGAAAGGGACAACACCGAAGGCCCCGGATACTTTTTGAGTGCACCCGGTGGAACGGCGGGTGCATGAGCACTGTTAGGAACGACTGCCCGTAGGACAGGAGTTCGAGCACCGAAGGTGAGAGTTGCGATGGGCGTTCGGAAGGCCGAAGCGAGGAAAAAGCCCAAAAAAGTGGACCGTGGTGGCTATCGCCATATGGGGGAGGGGCTGACGGGGAGGGGGGAGTATTCCCCCCTCCCCTGTCCCCACCCCCCTCTCGCCGATAGCCCCTCGAAAGCCGTACACGGGGCATGCAATGTTCCGACTGAAACGACTGCCCGCAGCATACAACCGTTCGGAGTGAAACTGTCGGAACGTGCGACGGTTCATTAGTATGACGTCCCGAAACGCGACTGGCTGGAAGCACCACGGTGCGAGCACCGAAGGTGCGAGTTGCGATGGGCCAAAGGGCCGGAGCATGAAAAGGCCAAAGGTCTTCGAGTTGCGACTCCGGCGGAACAGCGGGCCGGCACTATCAAAATTCTCCGAGTTTCTCATGCACCCGCCCTCCGGCCGGGTGCAAAACCAAAAAAAGATTATGACCGGGCCCGTCGGGCCCGATAGTATCGACCGGTTTACGCGCCGGCAGACGCAACCGCCATGCCTTCTGTCCGGACGTTCTCTCCGCCCTCGACCAGGAACGCTTTCTCGGAGGCGGAGGTTATATCTCCGGTGTACTGGACGTTCTGGTTGTTCTTCGCCCAGACGAGCGTCTCGGCCCGGTCGCCGGAGGCGTGGATGTCCACTTCGGCATTGCTGAACTGGCCGTTCGTGCCGCCGAGGCTTGCACCCTTGCCGTCGATCCCGGCCGGGTTCACGAGCTCGAAGTTCTTGATCTGGATGTTGCTCGCGAGGTCGACCTGGAGGCCGTAGCCGTGCGAGTCGATGCTCGTACAGTTCTCAAGCACCAGGGCGGGATCGGTCGAGCGGCACGGGATGCTGTAGTAGCCGGCCGGCTTACGGTAGGTGTAGTCGGTCTTCCCGGCGCCGGTGTCCTTCTCGACACAGTCGTAGAGTTTGCCGCCGTTCGTCGCGTAGAACCCATACAGCGAGTTACCTTCCGCGGTGCAGTCGATGAACGTCACGTCGGCGTTCGGGGCGTAGAAGCCGCACCCGAAGTAGTGGGTCGACATGTCGCTCTGCTTGTAGGGCACCGTCGGGTAGGGTTTCTGCCCGTTGTTTACACTCGTGCAGTTCTCGAGGACGGCGTTCGTCACCTTCGGGTCAAACTCGAAGTGGAACCCGGACTCCAGGTTGCCCTCCGCATAGCAGTCCTTCACGTAGAGACCGTCCATGTCGTTTAACTCCGCAAAGTCGAACCCGGTGATCCAGGGGTTGAACACACCCGTGCTTCCGCAGTTGATCGCGGCGCAGTTCTCGTAGCGGACGTCCTTGATCACCTTGTTGGACGAGCCCCACGCGTTGTGGATGAACCCGTACGTCCCGGTGTCCTCGGCCCTGCAGTCGATGAACTCGACGTCTTCGAGGGTCGGGGCATAGACCGCCGGATCGTGCAGCAGGAGGAAGACCGCCTGGATGCTTGCGTCAGCGGTACCCGTGATGTCGTGGATCTTTGCATGACTTGCCCGGATAGTCATCACACCGAGCCACTTGACACCGCTGCTGTAGCCGCTGCCCTCGATGTGGAACCCGTCCAGGGTCACGTATTCCTGGTCGACGTTGATACGCCCGTCACTGGTGAACACGAGGTTCGTTGCATCCGGACCCTGTCCGGAGAGCGTCGTGCCCGCAGGCGGCGCGATGACGCCGGCGCAGTTGAACGTACCGCCCGTAAGGACTACCTTACCGCCGTCGGGCAGCGCGGCGAGCGCCGCCTGGATCTCGGCCTGGTCATCGACTCCATCACAGACATAGTCTGCCTGGTTTTTCGACAGTTCGGTGCTATCGCTTGCAGCCACGGTGAGCGTGGCCGGACTTGCGGACTCGGCTGCACTTACCGGGGAGAGTGCCGGAATAATCAGGCAGCACGCCAGAAGTGCTGCAGCCAGTCTCAGTATATTCTGCCTATCTGTCATGCCATTCAGCCTCTCTGTGAGGTATCACTACCGTCTTTCCATTGCCATATAAATATTTTATTGTTGAAATAAAATTATTTTGAGGGCTTAATCGGCAATATGGACTGCAGGAATGCCGTCAGTTGCGACGCTGCCGTAGCATAACGGAGATCGATTCCTGCAAAAAGATATTATATGATCAATTTAATTAAAATCGAAGGATACAAATACTCGCGCTTTTCGCTGCCGTTCGCCGGGAGTGACCCTCCCCGAAACGTTTTCATCCGGGACTGATGGGAATTCAGTTTCGTGCGCCGGCACGGCACGAGCCCCCCGACCCTCGCTACGAGGCGACGGCGTTAAAAAGCACGGATTCCACATCGCTTGCGTGAATCAGGAGCCGCTGCGGCCTGATGCAACAGGAATACCATGTGAATACGCCCGGAGGGAAACGGCTGGCGGGGCGGATGCCGGCGGGGTTACATGCACACCAGAAGGGTTCATCCACCCAACGACGCTCCAGGGCACAACCTCTATATAGAGCATCCTCACAGAGAGAGCCCCTATGCGAGTGGCGTGCCTGACCTTCTGGTTCTACGACTACACCATCCAGATGGCAAACGAACTTGCCCGGCATGCCGAGGTGCTGCTCCTCCTCCCCGATTACAGGTCGGAGGAGTACGTGGAGAGCATCGACCCGGGGGTGAACGTCCATATCTTCGGTTACTCCCGGTACGCCGGAAGGCCGGGCCCGTCGTGCTACCCGATGCTCAAAGATATCGTCGCCGCAATCAACGGCTTCGGGCCCGACGTCGTCCACTTCCAGGTGAACAACCCCATGCTCTGCCCGCTCCTCCCCATGCTCCGGAAGTACCCGCTGGTGGCGACGTTTCACGACATCGAACCCCACCGCGGCGAAGACCGTCTCCTTGATGTGGGCTCGCTGCTCTACCGGCTCACCCTCCTCGTATCAAGGGTCATGCCCGACCGGATCTTCGTTCACGGAAAGGCCCTCCGCGACACCCTGGTGGAGAACTACCACGTCCACGGAGAGAACGTGCACGTCATCCCCATCGGCGAGCACGAGGTGGCGCCGTTTGTGAAGTTCGAGCGCGACGACCTGGAACCCGACGGCCACCGGGTTCTCTTCTTCGGACGCATTCACCGTTATAAAGGGCTCGACTGCCTGATCCAGGCAGAACCGCTCATCACCCGGGAGATCCCGGACGCCCGGATCGTCATCGCCGGAACGGGCGAGGATTTCGGCAGGTATGAGGAGGCGATGGCGGGCCGTGACGCCTTCGAGGTCTACAACTACCGGATACCCTACGAAGAGGGCGCCCGGCTCTTCCAGCAGGCGAGCGCCGTGGCGCTCCCGTATCTCGAAGCGTCCCAGAGCGGCGTCATCCCGACCGCATACGGGTTCCGGCGGCCGGTGGTGGTGACCGACGTGGGGAGCCTGCCCGAGGTCGTCGATGACGGGGTGACCGGCTATGTCGTGCCGCCGCGAAACCCGGAAGCACTGGCAGACGCGATCGTCCGCCTGTTGAAGGATCCCGGGGCGTGCCGCCGCATGGGGGAGCAGGGTTACGCAAAACTGAAGACGGACATGGCCTGGTCGACGATAGCGCGATCTCTCCTCGCGGTTTACAGCGAACTCGGATCCGCTCCGGGGAGGGGAACCGTTCCTGCGGATGAGGCATTCGTCGATACCGCTCCCGCTTCCGGGAAAGAGCGATGACCTGGCCCCCCTCGCGTAATGGGGGCCGGACCGGCGCAACACATTAATAGGTTGACCGGAGAGTAGGTGCACTGATGCAGCGCACGATCTGTCGGATGCCGCTAACGGAGAAGGCCCATCGTCCATGCACGTAGCCGACCAAAGACTGAACAAGGGATACCATGCACCTTCCAAACCCGTTCCGGATGAATGACTGGAATAATAGAACGTTTTTCTGGGTATTTCAGGCGCTCCAGTTTGTCTTCCTCGGGGTGGTCTGCCTCGATCTCGTCGGCTATTATATACCGGTTGCCAGGGAAGTCCTGGCGTTTCTTTACCTTACTTTCCTGCCCGGAGTCCTCGTTCTGAAGGCGCTCAGGCTCCACGATCTCGGCTCGATCGAGACGGTGCTCTACTCCGCAGGGCTGAGCCTCGTGGTCGTCATGCTCACCGGCCTTACGGCCAACTTCGTGTACCCGCTGCTCGGGTATACGCGGCCGTTCTCGTTTACGATCCTCCTTCTCACGCTCGTCGCCGTGGTGCAGGTCCTGCTCTACCTCGCGCTCACCAGGGATAAGGGGCGTACCGGTGAGAGCCCGGGGCTGGCCGTCCCCTCCTCTCCTGCAGTACCGTTCCTGCTACTCCTTCCGTTCCTTGCGATCATCGGGACATACATGCGCGACGGCTACCACATGGTCACGCTCCTCTTCCTGCTCCTCATCCTGATCGCCGTCATCGGCCTCGCCGTCGGGTTCGAGCGCCTCATCCCGAAGTCCTGCTACCCGCTCGGGATCTACGCCATCGCGCTGTCGCTCCTCTACCATACCTCGCTGATATCAGAGTATGTCTGGGGCTACGATATCCACCACGAACTCCACCTTGTAAACAGTGTGCTGATACCGGGGCTCTGGGATATGACCATCCCATTTAACACGAACGGGATGCTCTCCGTCGTTGCGCTCGTTCCCATCTACTCGCTCATATGCGATCTGGATCCCGTCTGGGTCTTCAAGATCATCTACCCCCTCCTTTTTGCGCTTGTGCCGCTCGGGCTCTACCGCGCGGTCGAGAAACAGACGGACGCGAGGATCGGGTTTCTCTCGATCTTCTTCTTCTTCTCGTTCTTCACGTTCTACACGGAGATGATCTCCCTTGCCCGCCAGCAGATCGCGGAACTCTTCCTCGCGCTGACCGTTCTTGCGATGATCGATAAAACCATGGACCGGGGGAAGCAGGCGTTTCTCATGATCGCCTTTGCATTTGCCATGATCGTCTCGCACTACGGGCTCTCGTACATCTACCTCTTCTCGCTCGTTCCGGCATGGCTGCTGCTCGCCGTTTCCGAACGCCTGCAGTCCTGGCTGCCGAAGAGGCTCGCCCGGGGCGCTTCCCTCCTGAAACCCGACTCCGCCCCACCGGCGGGAACCGGCGAGAGGGGGCCGGTGAGGACACTCATCCTCCCCTACATCCTCATCTTCGCCGCCCTCGTCTACCTCTGGTACTCGACGGTCGCCGGAGGCACGGCGCTCGCTACCGTCACCGGCATCGGGGACAAGATATGGAATACCCTCTTTATGGACTCATTCAACCCGACAACCGCCCAGGGCATGCATATCCTCACCAGCCAATCGACAACGGTCCTGCACGGCCTCGCGAAGATCGTCCATATCGCCACCCAGGGCCTCATCGCCGTCGGGCTGCTTGCAACCCTCGTAAAACGCGAGCGGTGGCGCATCGAGCCCGAGTATCTTGCCGTCTCGCTCGTCTTCCTGCTCATCAACGTCGCCGGTATCGCCGTCCCGTTTTTCGCAAGCTCCCTCAACACCAGCAGGCTCTACCACATCACCCTGATCTTCCTTGCCCCGTTCGCGGTCATCGGCGGCATAGCGCTGTATGAGAAGTTAACCGGGTGGATACGCGCGATCAGGACCGCTCCATTCATGGGGACGGCGTACCAGGCGCTGTCGGCGTTCTTCGTCGTCTTCTTCCTCTTCAACAGCGGGCTCCTCTACCAGGTCATGGACGACAACCCGACATCGATGGCGCTCGACACCGCCGGCGATAAGCCGGTCTTCAACGGCATGGAGGTGCAGGGAGCGGCATGGCTCTTTTCAGAGGGGAATGAGCGCCCGATCTACGTCGACGGCACACGTTGGTGGCTTCTATTGGGGTTCAACCCGGACAGCCAGCGATACGTTCCGGCAGATGCATCGCTGCTGGAGCCCAACACCTATCTCTACTTCGGCACGTACAACCTCATGCGGGACAGCATCCGGATCGAGACGCAGGAGCACGCAGTCACGACGGCAACGTATACGGATGCGGACCGGTTCATCTGGAGCCACCACCAGATATACGACAACGCTGGTTCCGCCGTTTACTACCGGTGACCATACCTGGGAGTCGCAAAAGGGTTATAGCCATCCTTTCTTCTTCAGGAGCAGGCCAACGAGGAGCGTTCCCGCCGCATACGTGGCCAGCCACGCGTATCCCATGCCGATGAGGCCGAACTGATTCATCATGGCATAGCCGAGCCCGAGCAGGGCGACGCTGATGAAACTGCTGAGGACGACGAGGCTCCGGATATCGTTTCGAACTTTTGCAATGGATATGAACGTCTGGCAGACAGAGACAAAGAGGGCGGATGCGGCAAGCACGCGGAGCAGGGCCATCCCTTCAAGGTAGTCCTTGCCGATCAGGTTGAGGATCTGCTCCCCGAAGAGGGAAAGGCCGATGATCGCCGGCACAAGCAGGGCGAGCATGCCACCGAGCGCCCGGAAAACGCTCTTCTTCAACTCCTCCCCGTGGCTTCCCTCGACAAAGAGCGAGGTCGTGAACGCGTAGGGGATCATGAAGAGGATCGAGACGATCGCGTAGGTGATGTAGTAGTTGGCGGTGCTCTCCGCCCCCAGCACGTTGAGCACCATAATCGGGATGAGCATGTTCGGGGCGGCCATCAGGATCCCGGCGATGTATGCGCCGGCGGAGAACTGCCATGCCTCCCGCATGAAGACCCGGTCAACGCAGGGCGTCGGTTTCACGGAGCACCGGGCAAGGAGAATGAGCGCCAGGACGAGCCCGAGGATGAACGAGAGGCCAAAGGCGCCGAAGATGCCCATCGCACCGAGGGATACCAGGGGAACGAGGAAGAGGATCCGTGTCCCGTAGAGGAGGTTCAGGGTGAAGTAGTGTTCGGACTTCCGCAGGGCGTTGAACGCGCCCTCAAAGACCCAGGTGATAGAGTAAGCCCCGAGGATGACGAGGTAGAACGGCGCGATCGATCTGACGATCGCGAGCTCGGGGGCCAGAACGTCGACCGCGGCGATGAAGAAGAGGCCCGCACCGAGCGCGACCGCCGTCGGGACCAGGACAGCGGTTCCGAGCACCCGGTTCCTGTCGCGGGTCGGGAAGAACCGGATCACCGACTGGTCCAGGCCGAGCCGGGAGATAAGGATGAGGAGGCCCATCGACGACATCAGGGCGGTTGCAATACCCACGTCCGCCTGCGAATAGAACCGGGCCGCGATCATCCAGAAGAAGAATCCAAACCCCGCTGCAGCGAACGACGAGGCCATGATAAAGAACGAATTCCTGATAAGCGGCTGCTCTAAGTGCTGCCTGACCTCACTGAAGTTTTTCGGGAGCGCTACTGCCATTCGGTCGCCAGTATCGGTCGGCACCTATATAGATGTATCCACCACTCTGACCCCGGGGGAGCCGGATATCATTCAGGAAAGAACTCTCAGGGCCGTGTTGCACGATGTGGCAACGGAAAATGCTCCTCGGATCAGGTGAAAAAGACCTGTCCATAACCAATATGACCATGTACTGTACAGGTGTTACGGGGCGGCACCTGTGGCAAAACCAGGAGGAGAGGAGGGATCAACCGCTCCTCCAGGTAGACGCTTTAGAGAGAAGAGGTCCTGCCGAAGAAGAAGTCGGCGATCAGGGCAACATCCTTCCAGTCCACAGTGCCGTCTCCATTAAAGTCAGCAGATGCGTTGGACGGAGTTGTTTTCTGCGCCATCTCGGCAGCGATCGTCACGTCGACCCAATCGACGTTGCCGTCTCCGTTAAGGTCGCCCCTGACGGGAGCCGGCAGGCTTCCAACGACGATCTCTTTGCTCATTACGTTGTTGTTCTCATTGTTTTCTGCAATCCGGTTGACGTCGTCCACATGCGCTTTCACGGTGTGGGTGCCTTCGACGGCCTTCCAGGTCGCACCGGCCGAGCCGCCGTTCGCGGTCACGGTGACCGACGCACCGGGAGCGATGGCCGTGGCGTGAGTGTCCGACCAGACGCCAGAGCCTGCCGCGCCGTCATCGAACGTGAAGAGGACGCCGTGTTTCGTGCCCGCAGGCGTCGGGGCATCGCCCTGGTTCTTGATCGTGGCCTTCATCGTCACCGCATCCCCGGAGGCGGGCTTCGCCGGCGTCCAGGAGATGTCGGTCACCACGAGGTCGGGCTTTCCGGAGGGGGCAGGCGTGGTGGGAGTGGGGGTCGGGGTAGGCCCCGACGCGGCCTTTGCGACCGTGATCTGTTCACTCCTGATGTTGTTGTTCTCGTTGCTTTCTGCAATCCGGTTGACGTCGTCGACGTGCGCCATCACGGTGTGGGTGCCTTCGACGGCCGCCCAGGTTGCACCAGCAGAGCCGCCGTTCGCGGTCACGGTGACCCATTCACCTTGAGCGATCGGCGAGGTGTGGGCATCAGACCAGACACCGGGCCCGGCGGCACCGTCATCGAACGTGAAGAGGACGCCGTGTTTCGTGCCCGCAGGCGTCGGGGCGTCGCCCTGGTTCTTGATCGTGGCCTTCATCGTCACCGCATCCCCGGAGGCGGGCTTCGCCGGCGTCCAGGAGATGTCGGTCACCACAAGGTCCGGCTTCCCGGAGGGAGCCGGGGTGGTGGGAACGGTTGGGGTGGGGGTCGGGGCCGGCGAGCCGGTGGACGTCACCTTCACGTTCTGGAGGGTCGCCTGGCCTGCCGGAACCGTGCCGACGATGGTCACGCCGGGGGAACCGGCGGGGAGGGTCTCAGAGACGATCTCCATGTCTTTCACGAGGACGTTCTTGGTCCTGTAGCCCTCGATCACGAACGGCTTCGCGGAGTCGGAGACAATCTGACCGGAGAAGACAGTGTTAATGTTCTCCTTCGCCCAGACCAGCGTCTCAACGCGGTTGCCGGATGCATAGATGCTCACCTCGGAGTTGTCGAACTGGCCGTTCGTGCCGCCGAGGCTGGAACCCTTGCCGTTGTACCCAACCGGGTCGACCAGGTGGAAGTTCCGGATCTTGACGTTGTTCGCGAGGTCAACCTGGAGACCGAACGCACGCGAGTTGATGCTCGTGCAGTTCTCCATCACCGTAGAGGGGTTGACCGAACGGGTCGGGATGCTGTAGTAGCCGGCGGGCACCCGGTAGGAGAAGTCGGTTCTCCCGATGCCGGTGTCCTTCTCGACACAGTTGTAGAGCTTCCCGCCGTTCGTCGTGTAGAACCCGTTCATGGAGTTGCCCTCCGCGGTGCAGTTGATGAACGTCACGTCACAGTTCGGGGCGTAGTAGCCGCACCCGAAGTAGTGGGTCGACATGTCGTTCTGCTGGTAAGCACGCGTCGGGAAGGGCTTAACCCCGTTGTTGTTGCTCGTGCAGTTCTCGAGGACGGCGTTCGTCACCTTCGGGTCGAACTCGAAGTGGAACCCGGACTCGAGGGTGCCCTCCGCGTAGCAGTCCTTCACGTGAAGGCCATCCATGTCGTTCAATTCTGCAAAGTTGAACCCGGTCACCCAGGGATTGAACGCTCCGAACTTACCGCAGTTGATTGCCTGACAGTTGTCGTAGCGGACGTTCTTGATCACCTTGTTCGTCGAACCCCATGCGTTGTGGAGGAACCCGTACGTCCCGGTGTCCACGGCCTTGCAGTTGACGAACTCGACATCTTCGAGGGTCGGGGCGTATACGGTCGGATCGTGAATCAGGAGGTAGACCGCCTGGATGCTTGCATCAGCGGTTCCCGTGATGTTGTGGATCTTTGCGTGGCTTGCACGGATGTTCATCACACCGAGCCACTTGACGCCGCTGCTGTAGCCGGTTCCCTTGATGTGGAACCCGTCCAGCGTGACATGCTCACGGTCGACGTTGATGCGTCCGTCACGGGTGAACACAAGGTTTGTCTTGTCTGCACCCTCCCCCTTGAGGGTGGAGCCTGCTTTAGGAGCAATGATCCCTGCACAGTTGTACGTACCACTGGAGAGGAGGACAACACCGCCGGACGACGGCAGGGCATTCAGTGCTGCCTGGATCTCCACGTGATCGTTGACCCCATCACAGACGTAGGCAGCCGCCGCTTTATCGGCCGCACTGCTGTCGCTTGCCGCGACAATCGTGGTGGGAGTCGCTTCGAGTGCCCCGACAATCGGGACGAGCCCGACGATCAGGAACACTGCAATAAGAAGCTTGGTTGTCCGTCTATCTCGCATTATCTCACCTCTTGGGAGATACTCCATTATCTGATAGTTGTGTTTTAAAAGGTTTTTTAAATAAAGTGGGCCTATTTGAAAGAGCTGAATTTTAAAAAAAGCTCGCATTAGCGAGGTAATCAACAATTTTCACCATTTTGGGAATTTGTGTTCCGACGAAAAAGAATATATACAAATTTGGAATTTAATACATACCCGCCGCAGAATACGCACCCTGCCCGGGGATCCCCGGGGGCATTCCTGGAGGATGAACGGGGCCTGAATATCCATTATAATACGATAAGAATTATAAAACTCACGAAATCACATGAGAGTCCGTGACCGTCGGCCGCGGCGGCAACAACCCCCCTGCCGCACCCCCGCCAGAACAGGATCAGCCGGGGAAACAGCACCGGCGATCCGGGGGATGTACAGACGGTCAGAGCGAAGCCGAGGTGACCGCCACGTTCTCAAACGTCACCGCACCGGTAGGAACTGTATTCGTGAGGATGACGCCGTTGGTGAACGGCGCGAGGTTCGCGGAGACGATCTCCATATCCTTGACCCGGACGTTCTGGGTGCGATCGCCCTCGATCACGAACGGCTTTGACGAGTCCGAGACGATCCTGCCCGAATACTCGACATTTTCGTTATTCCTTGCCCATATAAGCGTCTCAGCCCGGTCACCCGATGCATAGATGTTGACCACGGAGTTTGCCAGCGGGCCCCCCTGTGATCCCCCGAGGTTCGTCGCTTTTCCATCGATTCCGGCCGGATTCTCCAGGTGAAAGTTCTTGATCCAGACGTCGCTCGCAAGGTCGATGTGGAGGCCGTAGCCGCACGAGTCGATGCTCGAACAGTTCTCGAGCACGAGCGACGGGGCAATCGAACGCGTCGGGGCGGCGTAGAACGATGCCGGCTGCACAATCCGATAATCGGTCTTCTCGACCCCGACGTTTCGGTCGACACAGTTGTAGAGTTTGCCCCCGTTCGTCGCGTAGAACCCGTGCCGGCTGTTTCCCTCGGAGTAACAGTTGATGAAGGTGATATCCCCCCGTGGGGCGTAGTAGCCGCATCCGAAGTAGTGCGTGGATCGGTCGTCCTCCCGATAGGGCTTTGTAGGATAGTCTTTCTGCCCGTTGTTGCGGCTGATGCAGTTTGTGAGGAGGCAGTCCCGCTTCTCAGGGTCCCACTCGAAGTGGAATCCGGACTCCAGGTTGCCTTCCGCAAGGCAGTTCGTCACCCGGAGACCCTCGATGTCGTTTAACTCCGCAAAATCGAACCCGGTCACCCAGGGGTTGAACGCTCCGAACCTGCCACAGTTGATCGCAGCACAGTTCTCGTAGCGGACATCCCGGATAACCCGGTTCGCCGTCCCCCAGGCGTTATGGAGGAACCCGTACGTCCCGGTGTCCACGGCCTTGCAGTTGACGAACTCGATGTCTTCGAGGGTGGGGGTGTAGACGTCCGGGTCGTGCATCAGGAGGAAGACCGCCTGGGTGCTGGCATCAGCAGTCCCCTCAACACCCAGGATCTTCGCATGGCTCGCATAGATGGTGACCACGCCGAGCCACTGGTCGGCCCCGGCCTTCGGGTACCCGGTGCCCCTGACGTGGAAGTTGTAGAGCGTGACGAACTCATGGGGAACAAGAAGCCGCCCGTTATTGGTGAACTCGATGAACGTCGCATTCGCCCCCTCCCCGCGAAGCATGGTCTTCGCACCGGGGTAGATGCTCCCGGCGCAGTTAAACGTGCCATCGAGGAGAGCGACCGTGCCGCCCGATGATAGTTCATCGAACGCTGCCTGGATATCCACCTGATCATCGGTACCGTCGCACTGGATGTCGGCCCGGGCTTTCGCCGTAGCGCTGCTGTCGCTTGCTGCAACGACGATCGTCGGCCCGGCGATCTCCGGGGGCACCGCCGGAGTTGTCGGGATCGGGGTGATGGGTGGAGGAGGAGGGGGCGGGGGCACCGGAACCGGAGGGTAAAAGTGCATGATCAGCACGACGGCGACGATCACCGAGAGTATGATCGCGATGGCGATGAGGATGCGCCGTTCTCTGGCCCCCAGTTGCAGTCTTGCCGACATGGAACTACGACCTGCCCATTATTGCTGTTGCCGGGAGATTGCACGAGGCCGCGAGTGCCCGGTGACGCCGTTCACCCCGGCTCATACCCTATGGCACGGAAGTACCATTTAAGGGTTTAGCCGACCCCCTCAAACCGAAGGGTTCCATCCAGGGGTTCAGGGGGGACAGCGGACCCTGCAGCCCCCGGAACCGCAAATATCCGCGCACGACGCATTTCAGACCACAGGTGCCCCGGCAACTATGCCGCACCGCCGGCCGGCAGCACTTCGAGATCGGTCAGATCCACATCCCCCGCCAGAGTCCACTCGGCCACCACCGGCCGGAGGGCATCGGAGACGACCCTCCCGGAGTATTCGACGTTTCTGTTGTTGATGATATAGACCAGCGTCTGTGGCCGGTCTCCCGATGCGGCGAGATCGATGACCGAGTCGGAGATGCCCGCATCGATCGTCGAGTTTACCGGGAGTTCGTGGGATGGGCACCCCAGCATCGCGCCGATCCCATCGATGCCCGCCGGATTGGTCATGGTGAAGTTCCTGATGAGCGCGTTCTTCGTGCCGCAGATGAAAAGGCTCCAGCCATAGGAATCGAGACTCCGGCAGTAATCCATCACGATGGACGGGCTCTTCGTGACGGGCAGGGACTGGAGGATGCAGTAGGATATGGGTTTTGCGGAATCACCGGCGGTCGAATCACGACCGGTCTCGCTCTCGGTGCAGTTGTAGAGGAGCATGCCTTCCGGGTTGATGACAAAGAACCCGAACGCACCGTTCCCCTCTGCCCGGCAGTTCACCAGCGCCACCTCCCCTCCCGGGAGGTAGAAGCCGGCGCCGAAGAAGTCAGGATCGCCCACCAGGTAGTCGTCGGGATAGGGTTTTTGCCCGTTGTTCCGGCTCACGCAGTTGGTGAAGACGCAGTCGCGTTTCTCTGGATCCCACTCGAAGTGGAACCCGGACTCCATGTTGCCCTCCGCGAGGCAGTCCGTCACCCGGAGACGCTCGATGTCGTTTAACTCCGCGAAGTTGAACCCGGTCACCCACTGGTTGAACGCGCCGTCGCTCCCGCAGTTAACGGCGGCGCAGTTCTCGTATCGGACGTTTTTAATCGTCGTGTTCTCTGAACCCCAGGCGTTATGGAGGAACCCGTACGTCCCGGTGTCCGCGGCCCGGCAGTTGACGAGCTCGACGTCTTCGAGGACGGGGGCGTAGACGTTCGGGTTGTGCAACAGGAGGAAGACTGCCTGGATGCTTGCGTCGGCGGTGCCCGTGACGTTGTACACCCGGGCGTGGCTCGCGTAGATGGTGAGCACCCCGAGCCACGGGGTGAGATCGAGGGTCGTGTTCGTGCTCGCATTCACGTAACCCGAGCCCGCTATGTGAAACCCATCCAGGGTGACCCGCTCTTCCGAGACGTTGAGCACCCCGTTCCGGCTGAACTCGATGGACGTTACCTCTGGCCCCTGCCCGAGAAGCGTCGTTCCGGCGCCGGGGATGAGGCTACCAGAACAGTTGAACGTGCCGTCCGAGAGGACGACCGTGCCGCCGTCAGGGAGGTCTGCGAGCGCTGCCTGGATCTCCACCTGGTCGTCGAGGCCGTCACAGGTGTAGTTCGCATCCGCTGCAGCACTGCTGTCGCTCGCCGCCACAACGATCGGCGCCACGGATGCGGCAGCAACACTCTGGACGAGCAGGAGGCCGGCAACTACGCCAACCAGGAGTACGACCGGCAGGTCCGCGGCGGGTGGGCGTGGCCGGGATGGGAACGGCGCTTTTTGACGCAAGTGGGCAATCATCACGCTCCTCGGGCATATTGTACGGGCTACCGGGTAGAGGTGTCGGGAACTTTTCCTGAGTATAGTAGCAGAGATATAAAAATCCATGCGCGGCGAAATGACCATACACCGCCATACACGAGTTTTCAGGCACCCGAACGGGCGGCGGCCGGAACCGGCACGGATACCCGGGGCAACCCCCAGTCCCCATCGTGCCGCCGGCTGCCGGCCCGGATCGTCTTCGATACCGAAGGCGGAGGAATGCGACCCGAAGGGGCGAACGGCGGGGCGATGCGGGTCGCCGGTGGAATTGTATATAATGGAATACAATATTTACGTGAATATATGTCCAGAAAAAAGGAAGTCACCATCGGGATCACCATCAACCTCGAGAACTACGAAAATCTCCGTCTCGAGGTCGAAGGAGATGTAGAGACCCACGAGGATGTGGACGACCTTATCACATTCCTCGACGGGATCCTTGGCCGGCTCGGGCGCGGCGATCAGGCGACCGCCGAGCGTGTGGACGCATACCGGCGCCGCGTTCTCACGGGCAGGCCCGCGGTTCAAGAGGCACCCGCCCCGGAGAAGAAGGCGCCTGAGCCGGTTGCCCCGGTGACGGAACCGATTCACCGGGAGGAGGAGAAAACCTGTCCCTCGCCCGAGGTCATCGAGGCGGCGATTCCCCCGGCACCGGAGCACCCGGAGCCGCCACGGGTACTGAAGCCCCCCGAAAAACCGGAGGAGAAGCCCGCCGCACAGCCGGAGGCGGCTCCGGTGCAGGCACCGCCGCAACAGGAACCGACCCCGGCGAAGCCGTCCGGGGCTCCGGCGGAGGACGTCTGTGAGGTCTGCGGGGCGGGAGTGTCGAAATCACAGGCAAAACTCTCTCAGCTCTTCATGAGCAAAACACTCTGCAAGAAGTGCATGGAACAGCCCTAATTCCTGCAGGCTCCGCACGATGAAGAAATGCCAACCTGGAGGATATAAATACTACTGTACCCGAGGATTGTATAATGAAGAAGAACCTGCTCATGTGGGACGAGACGCTTTTTCGGGACCCGGAGGTCTTCGAGATCGATTATCTCCCCGAGCAGTTCAACCATCGTGACGCCCAGATCCAGGAACTCGCGTTTCAGGTCAAGCCCGGACTGCGCGGAGCGAGGCCGCTCAACACCATCTGCCGCGGCCTCCCGGGAACCGGGAAGACGACAAGCGTGAAGAAGGTTTTTGTCCAGATCGAAGAGGCTACGAAGAAACTCATTCCCGTCTACATCAACTGCCAGATCGACAACACCAGGTTCGCCATCTTCTCCCAGATCTACCGCAGGGTCACCGGGCACCCGGCGCCGGCGTCAGGCACGTCGTTCAAGCAGGTGTTCGACGCCATAGCCAGGACGTTGCAGCGGGAAGAGCAGGTACTCCTCGTGGCGCTCGACGACGCGAACTACCTCCTCTACGAGAGCGAGATCAACCAGGTGCTCTATCCCCTGCTGCGCTCGCACGAGGCCTATCCGGGCGTGCGGATCGGTGTCATCGCCATCGTCAGCGACATGTCCGTCACCCTGCAGACCGAGGTCGACGCACGGGTGGCGTCGGTCTTCAGGCCCACCGAGATCTACTTCCCCCCTTACTCGGAGGAAGAGGTTTTCGGGATCCTCGAGGAGCGCGTCCTGCAGGGACTCTACCCGAACGTTATCCAGACCGAGATGCTGGATCTCGTGGTGGAGCAGACGATGAAGAGCGGCGACCTCCGCGTCGGTATCGACCTCCTGAAGCGTGCGGCCCTGAACGCCGAGCGGGAAGCGCGCCGGGCTGTCGAGCGGGACGACGTCTGCAAGGCCTACGAGGTCTCCCGCTACCTCCACCTTGCGTTCTCGCTCCGGGCGCTCAAGGCCGAGGAGCGGGAGGTGCTGGCCAGGATCGCGGATATGTCGGCCCGCGACGATAAGGAGATGAACGCCGGCGACGTCTACCGTTTCGTAAAAGAGCAGGTGGGAGGGGTCAGTTACACCAAGTTCTACGAGATCATCCAGAAATTCGACGCGATGCGGCTCTTGAACCTCCATTACCGCCAGGGAAGGGGGCGAACGAGGCTGATCAGTCTCCGTTACGATCCCGGGCGTGTGCTGGAGCACCTGGGACAGGAGCAATCGATTTAATAATCCTTATCTGTTCCCCCGGCGTTTGTACTCTGATGAGGTTTTCCACATGCTCAGCGTGAACGAACTGGCACTGGATATTTTTGAGGAGCTCTTCGAATACGCCGAGGAGTTACATGCCGTCCCGCACGAGCTCGACAACGGCGCACGCGTCGTAGACTGCGGCGTCAGCACAACCGGCGGGTACCTGACCGGGCGACGGTTCACCGAGATCTGCATGGGCGGGCTTGGCGAGGTCGACATTACGATGGGCCGGATCAAGGAGTTCCCCATGCCGTTCGTTGAGGTCAGCACCGACTTCCCGTCGATTGCGTGCCTCGGCGCCCAGAAAGCGGGCTGGACGGTCAGCGTCAACAAGTACTTCGCGATGGGGAGCGGCCCCGCACGGGCGCTCTCCTTAAAGCCCAAGCACACCTACGAGGTCATTGACTACGAGGACGAATTCGATTACGCGGTCATCTGCCTCGAGAGCGACCACCTCCCGAACGCCGCGGTGATGGAGAACATCGCCGAGGCCTGCAACGTGGACGTGGCGAACACCTGCGCGGTCGTCGCCCCCACGGCCTCCCTCGTCGGCTCGATCCAGGTCGCGGGCCGCTGTGTCGAGACGGCGGTCTACAAGCTGAACGAGCTCGGCTTCGATACCAAGAAGATCACCGCCGGTATCGGCCACGCCCCGATCGCGCCCGTCAAGAAGGACGGCACGAAGGCGATGGGCAGCACCAACGACGCGACGATCTACCACGGCAGCATCATGCTGACGATGAACGCTCCCGAGATCAAGGACTACCTGGACAAGATCCCGAGCAACAAGTCCAAGGGATACGGGAAGCCGTTCTACGATATCTTCAAGGAAGCCAACTTCGACTTCTACCAGATCGACACCTCGCTCTTCTCCCCGGCGGAGGTCGTCATCAACGAGCTCTCCGAGGGTGCCGTCTACCACGTGGGAGCCGTCAACCCCGAAGTGACGCTGAAGTCCTTCGGGTTCATCTGAACTCTTTTTTTTGTGATTGGCTCAGCAATCTCCATTACCTCACGTGCAGAACGACTTTCCCGCAGGGTGCGACGTTCCGTAGGAACGGAGCTTGAGCACCGCAAGGTGCGGGAAAGGAGTTAGAGCACCGTCAGGTGCGAAGAGCACGATGATCGGTTAATCTGAGAGCAACTCCCCTTCGCGGCTTCGCGTCCTTCGCGTGAGACTGTATCGCTATCTGCGCCAGCTACCTCACGCGAAGCCGCGAAGAACGCGAAGTCTGCAGAGTCCGAACTTCCTTCCCGCCTATTCCAATAAAGCATCCCTGCGAGCATGAGCCACAAAGGACGGGAGATGCCGCGCACGACGCCCCCGGAATCACCGGCAGGCAACACGTTTATCCGTCACGGTGCAAAACACTATAAGGCATCCACGGGGCTTGTGGTCTAGTTGGTTATGACGTCGCCCTTACACGGCGAAGATCCCCGGTTCGAATCCGGGCAGGCCCATTCCTTTTGTAGAATATCCCCCATGATTCTGAGCACTCCTGCACGTTCGCCTGAGGTCAAACGCCGGCATGGCCTCCCACCGGGTATCGCCACGGTGGGGGAGGGGGTGAGGTGAACGATGGACAGTCAACGGTGGCGTGCACCACCATAGGGACTTTTGAGGTATATCCCTCTATTTCCTGAATCTCCTCGTTTAGCAGGGCCTTAAAACCGAAATCATAATCCCATCCCACAAACAAAGAAATTTTCAGCAGAAAAATAGAGTTACCATTGCTCTGCCATTCATCCTGGAGGAAATTCGGCAACTTTGCCTTTCACCCGATCAGGCATGCAGAAGAACGTACAACCGGAGAGGAGTTCCGCCATGCTACAAAGGGAAGATATCAGGAGAGATGCGCGTGGATGACCTATACTCCCTGCTCGCCCGCTTTGAAGGGCGGCAGATCGACTTCAAGGAAGATGTGAGCGCAAGCCTTTACCGGCTCCTGTCCGCCTTCGCCAACACCGCCGGTGGTGCCGCCGTCATCGGAATCCGGGACCATGACCATGCCGTCATCGGGCTCGACCTGAGGAATAACGCTGTTAAGAAACTCGCGGACAGCATAACCACCCGGCTCGGCGTTCATCCGGTCATCGATATCCATGAGATCGAGGGGAAGTCCATCGTCATCGTCACTGTCGAGCGGAGCCGCGTTCCGGTCGCCTTTGACGGGCGGTACTACACCCGTGTCGGCGATACAACCCGCGAGATGCTCCCCGACGAGCTCAGGGAGTACTTCCAGCAGAGCATTGAGTGGGACAGCGTCACCGGGCCGTACTCGTTCGATGAGATCGACGAAGAGACGGTGCGGCGTTTCCTTGCACGGGCAAATGCGACGGGCCGACTCACTTCTGTCGATCCGGCCGAATCAGTAGAGACAGTGCTCTCTCGACTCGGGCTTGCCAGGGACGGAGGGATCAGCAACGGCGCCATCGCCCTCTTCGGCAAGAACCCGCAGCGGTATTTCTTGAACTGCATCCTCCGGATCGGGCGGTTCAAGCGGGCGGATATCATCATCGGCGACCACGAGATCGGGGGCAATCTCTTCCAGCAGTTCGAGGAGGGCGAGCGGATTATCAAGCAGTATCTCGGCGTCAGGTACGACATCTCAGAGGAGGCGATGCGAGAGTCCTTCCAGAGGAGAGAGATCTGGGACTACCCACTTTTGGCGATCCGGGAGGCGCTTCTCAACGCGCTTATCCACCGCGATTACTTCAACAACACGATCCAGACGCAGGTCAAGATCTTTGACGACCATATCCGCTTTCACAATCCCGGCCATCTTCCCGAAGGTGTCACCGTTGAGATGATCATACAGGAGCACTACTCCTTTCACCGCAACCCGAAGGTTGCTGATATCTTCTACCGTGCCGGGCTTGTCGAACGCTACGGGTCAGGGGTTGAGCGGATCATCACGGCCTTCCGCGATGCCGGTATGCCGGTTCCCGCCTTCGCGAGCACCTCGCTCGGGTTCACCCTGACGATGCGGATGGATACGCTGAGCGCGAGTTATCTTCAGAAGATGGAACTGAGTGAACGGCAGATCCTTGCGGTGGAGCGGATCAAGGCCGAGGGGAGTATCACGAGCGGTGTCTATCAATCACTCACCGGCGTCTCGGCACCGACGGCTTTCAGGGATCTCAAGGGCCTGGTTGACCGCGGTATCCTGGAGCAGGTGGGCACGTCGAGGAGGAATACACGATATATCCTGCGGGAGAGGTCACGATGAATCGAAGGCATTTCCAGAGCGCTCCGGCGAATAAGCGGCTGATCCAGGCCGAAAACAAGGTAGATGCCCAACCTGGCGTGGATACATGAACGATGAATGAACGATGAATGAACGATGAATGAACGATGAATGAACGATGAATGAACGATGAATGAACGATGAATGAACGATACGATAGATAAGAAAACCAATTGAGGATGAGCGCCGGGCGGGATGCAGCGTGACCGCTCCGGCGAGGATGCTAAAAAGGCTGATCGAGGTGGCGCTGTACCCCGGTGGCCGGCGGGAACCGATCTCCCTCCCGCTCTCCGAGGTCGAAGATCTCCTTCTCGAAGATCCCGGCGCCTTCATGTCAACGTGGACTGAGATTCTTTTCCCGCTTTCTTCGCTCTCTCCCCCGACCGTATCCGCTCAAGCAGCACCGATGCCGGCTCGTACTCGCGTCCCTCCCGCCGGGCGAGTTCTGCTTCGGTGGGGACCAGCCGGCCAGAGAATGCCCGGGCGAGGATGGACTGCCGCATCGTTTCGGTCTTTGCGCGTGCCGCGGCGACTTCGGCCTCGATCCGGTCGGCAAGGGCAAAGAGGGCATCGACCCGGCGGACAATCTCGTGTTGTTCGGGGAGGGGTGGGAGTGCAAGGGGTAGATCCCTGATATTCTTGCCACTGATGCCTCTTTGACCAGCAGAAGATTTTGAGGAGTCGATAATCATTTGACGCGCAAACCCATTTAGGTAGAATAATTCGACGTAATTTGGTAGAATCTGTTGGTGATCAAATCTGACTCTTATCAATTTATCAGGATATAGAATCACATTGTCTTTTAGACCACGCACTAATCCACAAATACCTACAAACTCCTCACTCCCGCTATATCTTGTAAATAGTAAATCATTATCCTCTAATTGATACGATTTAATGTGTATCTCAGAGTTTCGGAGGTATCGGTAATCGCTCAGATTCACATTTCGTGCACGAAGAGCACTAATCCGAAGAATTCGGTCTCCTGGAGGGTCATTGTGCGGCTTTATACTAATGCCGTTCTTTATTTCACCTAAAACCGTGCCGAAATTAACCCAAAGCCACGAGGATGGTATTTCAAAATATTCTTCATACCCATTCTGAATTATTTTAGGGGTAACTATCCGCTCTTTGTTTTTGTTCCCTATTACACTCTGATGTTTTCGTTCGGCAACAATCCTGCTTATTATGACGCTTCCATTCTCCCTGTTAGGATTTTCAGCCCGCCAATCCTCCGTCAGCCGCCCATCGCACGCGGCGGCGAGCACCGCCTGCCGGAATTGCTTGAGAATGCCCGGCACGCGCTCAAGGCGGGCGTTCGCGGCGTCCAGCCGTGCAAACAGCGCCTCGATGGCGGCGACGATGCGGTGCTGTTCGGCGAGGGGTGGGAGAGGAACTTTAATTTCTGCTAAGTCTGTTCGACGAAGGCTCGGGACAGTTGTGGCTTGCGAATATTGCATAAAATCGATGGTTTCAAGAAATCGTAGTAAGTATTGCGATAGTATCGAGGTATTAGGTACAGCCGCCATCATATTATTATCGATACAACTCGGAACTCCAATCAGCCGTCGTCGATTAAGAGCTATAGCCATTCCGATTTTTGCAAAGACAATAGAGTCTTTCGGAATTATTTTTGCCCGTAACTCAGATGCAGTATCCTCACTAATCGTATGCTTCGATTCGGTGAGATACTGTCCTGATTTTACTTCGCCCAGGTTTCCAACTTTATAAAAGGGATATTTTTGCCCGGTCTTTTCTTGATATTCTAGTGGAAACCCCGATCCGCTAATTAATTCTGCAACAGTGCCGAGATTTGCGTATTCCCACCCCTCCGGCACCTCACTCCTCTCTGGCATACCCGTTCCCCATCATCTCAAGGATCGCGTTCAGTTCCTCCACCGCGGCCTCAAGTTCGTCGATCGCCTCCGCGGCCAGTTCCTCCGGGGCCGGCAGGTCATCACCGTCCGAGAGCGAATCATCCCGCAGCCACTTCAGCGAGTCGATCTTGTAGTCCCGCTCCTTGAGTTCGGTGATATGGAACGACCTCCAGCGGTCTTCCGCCGAGTCTTCGGGCCGGCGGGGCGACCTCCCGTTCGGGTCCTCGCCGTAGCAGCGCTCGAACTCCGCAAAATGCTCCTTCGTGAGCGGCCGGTCCTTCTTCGTGATCCCCGGCACGTTCGTCCGTCCGTCGTAGACCCAGGTGTGATCGGTCGGGATGCCCTTCGTGAAGAAGATCACGTTCGTCTTCGTCCCCGGCGAGTAAGGGGTGAACGTCCCGTCCGGCAGCCGGAGAACCGTATGCAGATCGTTGTCCTCGCAGAGCACCTTGAAGACCTCGCCCGCCGCGTCCGCGAAGAGGACGTTGTCCGGCACCACGACCGCCGCACGGCCGCCGGGCTTCAAGATCGTCATCACGTGCTGGATGAAGTTGAGCTGCTTGTTGCTCGTCTCCACCACGAAGTCTTCCCGGTGCGGTGCCTGGTTCGCGCCCTTCGTGCCGAAGGGAGGATTGGTCAGCACCACATCGAACCGCCGGGAGTCGGGCACCTCGTAGATCGAGTCGCCCAGTTTGATCTCCGGCTCGATGCCGTGCAGGTAGAGGTTCATCAACGCCAGCCGCCGCGGGCGCTCGACGAGTTCCTGCCCGAAGTAGGTGCCTTTCCGGATACGCGGCGCAAGATCCCGGTCGAACGCCCCGCCGCCGGTCACCGCCTTCAGCCACTCATAGGCGCAGACCAGGAACCCGCCGGTTCCACAGGCGGGATCGGTGATGGTGAGCTCGCGGCTCTTACGCGGGTCGGGTTTTGTGCACCGCACGATCGTCTGGATGAGGATACGCGGGGTGAAGTACTGCCCGGCACCCTTCTTCCCCTCGCTTGCGGCCTTCTCAAGCAGCCCCTCGAACGCGGCGGCCTTCACGTCGACGTCGAGCCCGGTCCACTCGGTCTCGTCGATCACCCCGATCAACTTCTTGAGGTTCACCGGGTTGTGGAAGCGGGAGAGCGCACCGGCGAAGATGTCGCCGAGCAACCCCTCGGCCTTGCCGAGGGTGCGGAGCAGGTCGGCATAGTGCTCGGTGAGGTCGGTCCCGGACTGCTCTTTGAGCGCGGTCCAGTCGCAGCCCTCGGGAAGCTCGACGCCGCGCTCGTCGGCCATCTTGAGAAAGAGCAGGTAGGTGATCTGCTCGATGTAGTCGCCGTAATCGATCCCTTCGTGCCTCAGCGTATGGCAGAATCCCCAGAGTTTCTGTACGACGTCACTCATGCCGCAATAGCCTCATTCAACTCGTGAAGAAGTCTTGAGAGCCGGTTTCCAAAAACGCGGTTTGCCCGTCCCCAACCGCCGTGATCGGCGAAGACGGGGATGATCTCAAAGTCTTCCTCATCTATTGAGAGGTTAAGGGTTAAATGAGCGCGGATACGATCCAGCCATGCAGCCTGCTCTGCGGTGAAGTTCTTTCCATCCACGATCGCCGCAAACGCCCGATCAATCCGCTCTTCCGCGGTGAGCAGTTCCTCGTCCTCGCGGGCGGCGTGCTTCACCATCGATATGATGTCGACGAGCGCCTTCTGGTAATGCACCTGGTGCGCCCGCTGCAGGTTCTCGATGGTGAACCGCTGCGGTGTCGCCGTGAGTTTCTCCTTCAGTTCGGCAAGCGCGTCCGTACTCCACTCCTGCGGCCGGTCGAGGAGGATCCGGATGGCCTCGATCTTCTCGGGGTTCTCCTGGACGAACCGGGCGAAGAGGGTGAGATAGTCCGCCGGCTTGTACTCCTGCCCGGCCGAATCGCGCACCACCCAGGTCGACGCCACCCCGTCCTGCGTGTGGTAGTCGATGAGGAACGTCCGGGGGGGCCGGGGATAGTTTACCAGGAGGTTCTGGAAGTCAGGGTCACGGAGGATCTCCATCGTCCCGGTGAAGTCCTCCTCCAGCCGGCGTTGCAGAGAGACGGCAAACTGCTTCAGGTCTCCCTTATCGACGAACTTCCGGAAGAGGTCCCGCGCCTCCCCCGACATCTCCTTGTCGATCCGGTTCAGGCGCTTGACGAGCACGCGGAGGTTGTAGGCGCGGTCCCGGTTGTTCCAGATATCGTCGATGATCTTCGTGATCGGCTTTGCCTCCCTCTGCGGCGGTTCGGCTGTGATACCGGTGGCCTGCCGGAAGTAGTCGATCAGCGTCCCGCCGAAACAGTCGAAGACGGTAAAGTGCGATTTGTCCGGGTGATGCTCCCCTTTGCGCGTGCCTCTCCCCATCATCTGCTCAAAGAGAATACGGGACTTCACCGGCCGGAGGAAGACGATGTATTCGAGGTCGGGGATATCCACGCCGGTCGAAAGGAGATCGACGCTGACGACGATTCCCGGTAGTTTCCGATTCCGAAACTCCCTTATTCTCTGCAGGGGGCGGTCGACCTTGCCGGTGATCTTCTGGACGAACGCATCCTCTCTCCCGAAGACCTCGCGGGCGGCATCGACCAGTTGATCCGCATGGGATGTATGCGGGATGTCCTGGACGGCAAAGATTAGGGTCTTCGGGAAGCGGCCGTAGCGCTCCTCGTGCTCATCAGCGTATCGCTTGATCTCTTCGAGGATCTTATGGTTCGAGTCGATCGATGTGATACTCCGCTCGATCTGTTCCGAGGGGTATTCACGCTCGTCTTCTAAGATATCGAGCGTCTTCTGTCCGGTCTCGGGGTCGACGAGATCGACAGTCTCGCCTTCCTTGAGGAAGATCCCCTGCATCCGGACGCTGGACTCGATGGCAACGAGATCGTAATCGACCAGGTAGCCTTCCCCGACAGCCCGCTCGTAGGGATACTCGTAGACCTTGTGCTTGAAGTAGGCCATCGTATGCGAGGCGGGCGTCGCGGTGAGCCCGATCTTTATCGCGTCGAAGTGGTCGAGCGTGCTGCGCCAGATCGACATCTCCTGCGAGGTATACCCGCGGTGGCACTCATCTGCAATGATGAGATCGAAGGCGTGGATCGGGATATCCATCTTCTCGGCGTCTTCTTCCGCCTCCTCCGTGCAGGGGAAGGCGGCAGCCCTGCCGAAGAGGTTGATGGTCATCCGCTGGATGGTCGAGACATACACAAAGGCATGTCCGGGCTGTGGATCGGTGAGGTAGGCGTTCGGCAGCACCGTGATATCGAAGGGATCGTCGTCGTCCAGGTCGCCGCGGTGGAACTGCTGGCTATAGACCTCGTAGGTCTTGTCGAACTTCAACCCCTGCTCGGTATCGAACGAGGCGAATGCACGCACCGCCTGCGCCGCGAGAGCCCGCCGGTCGACGAGGAAGAGGACGCGCTTTGCCACACCCGCTTTCATCAGGCGGTAGACGAGGTTGACCATCGTGAACGTCTTACCCGTCCCGGTCGCCATCGCAACCAGCATTGCCCGATGGCGCTCTGCGATCGCATTTCCGATGGCATTGCAGGCTTCGCGCTGATAGGGACGCATCCGGGGATTATCCGGGACCGTGGAGAACTGCAAACACTCTCGATCGATATCGCTCTGCAGGCGTTCCAGCACAGCATCCGGCGAATGGAATCCCGCAATCTCCCGCGAACGGTTCCGTGGGTGCCGTGCATCGCGATACCAGATCACCTCGCCGTTGGTTGCATAGAGAAACGGGACGCGGATGCCGTCACAGTTGAACGAAGTATCGGTGATCCCGCGCGCATACCGCTCCGCCTGCACAAGAACACTCTGCGGCCCCAGCGAGACTTTCTTCGCCTCGACAATCCCCAGGATTTCTCCGTTGACACAGAGGGCATAGTCGGCAGGGCCGTTCTCGGTCGGATACTCCTCGATAGCACACCGTTCGTATACACTGAGCGAACTGCCTTCTCTGTAGGGAACGACATCCCAGCCAGCCACCCGTAACTTCGGATCGATCCTCGATTTACGGGTCAGATATTCGTTTTCACTCATCGGCAAGGCACACGAAGGGCGATAATTCAACAAAATGCCAATCGGTTTGATATTGAAGTCTTGTTTATCGATAAATTAACTTTGTGATACCATTCAGGCAAAGGGGTTCAGAGAAATCGTGAAATTTAATTTAATAAAATGTCAATCCGGTTGATATTGCAGCCGGATTTATCGATAAATTAATTCTTTGAGGTTCTTCAGGAAAAGATAACGAAAAAAAACATTGGATGGCCCTTCATCTCACCCCTCCGGCGGGAAAAAAGATCGCTCGATCCGCACACGGCCACATTGCATTGCTGCCTTCTTCCATCAGGGAGGAGAGCCGGCACCCCTTTTCTCGCGGGCGTACTCGTCGGCGAGCCGGTGCAGACCTTCGCGCAGGAACAGGCCTCCCCTCATCGTAAAACTCCAGATCGTGCACTGCATCGTCCTATCTCCTCGTATATCGCTTTGCGGGGCATGTAACCAGCATGTAATCTGGAGTGCAGATCCCCGGAGAAACCACCCCATCGATCCCGGTAAGATCTGTGCGGAAAGCGCCGAGGAAGATAGTTGAGGCGACGATTCTCCGCCTCTGCGAGGGGAGATACCTGATCCTTGATGACCCGGCCAGTCGCCAATCGCGCCTTCATACCTGCGTTCAGAAAGAGTTATCTTTTATTACCTGTAATACGCACGCATACAGACTTGTTTCCGGGTTATAGCGGAAGCTTCAGGGCCAAGGTGATAAGATGCGGAAGCAGAAGTTGATCAATGCGTTGCTATACGCGGTGGAGCGCGACGGCCGCATCGGCCGGACGAAGCTCCTGAAGTTCATCTTCTTCGTGGACCTCATCTACTACAACCAGAGAGGAACAACACTCTGCGGGACGACCTACATCCGCATGCCGAAAGGACCTGCCGAGGCTGCGGCGTTCCAGTTGACGTCCGAATCGAACGCATATTTCGATGTGAAGGCGCCAACAGCAAATGCGCATACGGGAAGGAGAGTGCCGGGCGGTTCTTTCCGGAGAAACACCTACGAGTCATACGAATACAGGCCCAAGAGCAAGGCAGACCTCACGATCTTTACACCTTACGAGCGAGTCCTCCTCGAGTCGGTGCTCCAGTGGATGAAGTTCAAGAAAACGGATCTCATCAGTGATATTTCCCACTACTTCCGCCTCTGGAAGGAGTTTTCAGACGGAGAAGATATTCCTCTCGATTACTTCCAGTTGAATCGTCGCGAGAGGATGTATCTGGAACAGTCCGGCCTGCACGCCGACGGCTTCGAGCGCACGGTCTGCACCGGCATCCTCCCTCTCTCCACGGAAGTTAGCAATGCGCTCCACCCTCTGAATGCGGAGCGGATTGCCACCGTTGAGGAGATCTTAGACAGCTTCATCGCGGCGTATCCCCTGCCCGCCCTGGAGATCTTCTACGACGCATACCTGGCGTGGGACGACGCCTACCGCTCGATGCTCCGGCACAACCCTTCGCACGCCCCCGCACTTGCGACCGAAGGCTGCGATGCCCTCTGTTTCGTCTCGCATGTCGTCACGACGCATATGATCCCGGGTGTGTATCGGGAGGAGCAGTTGCAGGAGTTCTGCGACACCGCGGAGCGGCGCTTCAACGCCGAGCGGGACGCGATCACCCGCGATAACCCCCCCTCGCCCCCACCGGATTCCGATGGCGAGGTCCTCACTCTTGTCGATATGGCAATGCGCATCTCTCGCGATCTCGCGTGCAGCGAGTCTCCGGCAGGGAGGAGGTAACCTGCCCTATTTCCTCGACAGTAACGTTCTCATCGGGTACTATTTTCACGTCGCCGACACCTGGGGCACCGAGGCCGCGGATGTCTTCGATGACCCGGAGCCGAACCATTCCAGCACAGGGGTCTGGGCCGAGTGTTTCGGGGACGGGACGGGAGGACGGTGCCGCACCATCCAGCAGAATCTCGTTCGCGAGTTCCGGCGGGCGGTTGCGCACTTAAAAAGGGACGGTTCGGCAGATACCCTCCTCGCCGAAGCCGAGAGCCGGGGGTGGAAGATCGTCCCGCTTCTCCGGCATGTTGCCGAACTCTGTCGCGAGCAGCCGGCAGCGGCCCACAAGAAACTCCTCGCGGTGAAAGAGTGGTATGAAGGGCTCTGCCAGCAGCGGCGCTCTGTCCTCGACGACCGGGAGGCGCTGGCGCTTCACGCGCGAACGGAACCCTACCGCGAGATCTGGAACCGGTTCAGTGCGGTCATCGACGACTACGACGACTGCGAGGTGCTCCTCGACGCCCACGATGTCGCCACGGCGATCGACGGCACAGTGCTCTATACCGGGGACTACCGCCACATCATTGCCAACCGCGAACTCATTCTTTCGGAAACCAGCCTCCACGATGTCCGGTACCTGGGCGACCGGATGGGTGGACGGCCGCCGGCGTGAAGGGTTAAGGAGGCGACGGCTGGCGAGGTTCGAGCCAGTCGCGGCCGTCAGGGACCCCGCTGACCGACTGCCGCACAAGAAATGATCGATTATTCAGGATCACCGAAACTGCAGGCACCCCGTGCTGTGGGATCACATGGAGAGGATTATGTCGAACTTTTTTACTTACCTATCCCATCCCAAAAACTCAAATCCCCTCCAAAACAAACACCACATCAGGAACACACCGCCGGCGGCCCCCTACAGCCCCCCGGCCGTGGCACCCCAGGGGTCAACCATACCAAAAAAACGTTCAGGAGAGATCTCATGTTACTTCTCCTTCTCACAACCGCAGCGGTCCTGCTCGCGCTCTGCATCACGACGGATCGGCCGGCCGACAGATCGAACGTCACCATAACCAGAACCGACGGCGACACCCACGAGGGCTACGTCGACGTCACCGGCGGCCGGGTCTGGTTCCGCATCGTCGGTGCCGACAGTCCCGGAACGCCCCTACTGATCCTCCACGGGGGACCGGGGGCGACCCACGACTACCTCGAGCCGCTCGCGGCCCTCGCGGACGAGCGGCCGATCGTCTTCTACGACCAGCTCGGGTGCGGGAACTCCGACCGGCCCGACGACCCCGCTCTCTGGACGGTGGTACGCTACGTCGCGGAGGTCGGCGAGGTCCGCCAGGCGCTCGGACTCGACCGGGTGCACCTCCTCGGGCAGTCCTGGGGAGGGGCACTTGCGGTCGAATACGTGCTCTCCGCAGAATCCGACGGCGTTGAGAGCCTGATCCTCTCCGCGCCGCTGCTGGACGCGGACCGGTGGGTGGCGGACCAGCGGGCGCACCTTGCGGCGTTCCCCGAAGAGATCCAGGAGGTTGTCCGGGAAGCGGAGGCGACCGGGAACTTCGACTCGCCGGAGTACCAGGAAGCCATGGCGGCGTATTACGCCCGGCACGTCTGCCGGACGGACCCCTGGCCCGAATGCCTGAACCGGACGTTCGAGAAGATCTCCCTGCCGGTCTACCTCGGGATGTGGGGACCGAGCGAGTTCACCTGCACGGGAACCCTCCGGACGTTCGACGTCACCGGCCGGCTCGCCGAGGTCCCGGTCCCGGTGCTCTTCACCTGCGGGGAGCACGACGAGGCATCGCCCGCGACCATGGCGTACTTCCGGAGCCAGGTGCCGGGATCGGAACTCAAGGTCTTTAAAGGCGCCTCGCACGAGCACCACCTCGAAGAGACCGACGCGTACCTCGCGACCGTGCGTGAATTTTTATCCCGGGTCGATGCGGCACAGTGACCCGGGGCCCGGCGAACCCGTTTTTTTGCGCCCTGGAGAGATGTTTCGCATGCGTCAATGGAAACAGCAGGTGCCACGGTCTCAGGGGAAGGTATTCTCCAGAGCCGTAGTTTGAGAATTTTCCTGTCAAAGAAATGTGTTTTTCATAGCGGAAGGACACATCGGCCCATTGCGACGACGAGACGTTGATAGACAAGAGCAGCGAACATCTCGCGACGCAGATCAATATTCCCGATAGATATTGCTCTGATTTCCAATCTCAATCACGGTGATGACCATCACATTGTCCTCGATCACAAGAATGATCCGGTACTGTCCTACACGAAGAGAGTCTAGTGGACTGTTCTGGTGTCCCTTCAGTTTCTTAACGTGAAATCGGGGATACGGCTCATCTGCCAGAGCATAGAGTTCTTCCTTAATCCGTCCGGCATCAGGGTCCGGGATGTTATTGAGAATCCGCTCGGCAACCGGCATCAGGATGAGCCGCCAGATCATCAGAGGCCCCGTTTCTGAACATACTCTTCAAAGGGGCGACCCCGACCGGCCCGCATGTCCGCGACACTTTCTTCGATCCGCTGCAACGTCTCTTCGGAAAGCGGCTCCGGATCGATTAATGCGTCCATAATGCGGTTGAGCGTCTCGTCATAACTCTCCCGGGGATGTGCTTTCAAGGTATCCAGGCGGGACTTGGTCTCCGGCTGGAGCTGGATCGTGGTTGCCATAGCCAACTATGGGTAACTATAAGATGTAATGATTCTGTCGGGGCCACATACTGAACGATGTGCAGGCACACTGACCTGGGGGAGGCGGATCCACTTTTTTGCGCCCCAAAAAACGCCCGTACTCCCGCCTGCAGGGAGAGTATGCGCACCGCACCGGGGTTTCGGGCATCGAAACCTATATACCCCGAATAGACGGACTACCGCCGCGGTGCAGCATGAAGTTAAGTGCAAGAAACCAGCTTCCCGGAAAAGTAAAGGCCATCGATGAGGGCGTCGTCACCGCCGAGGTCGTCATCGCGCTGGACGGCGGCGGCGAACTCGTCGCGGTCATCACGAAAAAGTCCGTGGAGAACCTCGGGCTTGCCGTCGGCAAAAAGGTCTACGCCGTGGTCAAATCGACCGAGGTCATGGTCGCTATTGACTAAAACCCACCCCTTTTACCCCGGCCTGCAGCTTGCAGGGCGGCAACGCATAAATAGTCCGGCAACCGTTCTGCCGGCATACCCACCGTGAGGGTAACCATGGCACGAGAATACCCTCCTCTCCTGACCGCAGTCATCATCTGCGTCCTGATGACCGTGCTCGCCGGCGCCTACGCCCTCCTCGCGAACGAGGGCGCACCCCCTCCGGGACCGCCCCCGGCCGGAACGCCGGGAACCCCGGTCACGACGGGCGCCCCGGTGCAGGTTACATCCCGCACGTTCTCGATCACCGTCACCCCGGCGTCCACCACCACCCGGCCCGGCGATACGGTCAGGTTCACGCTCACGGTGCACCCCGAAGGCGGATTCTCCGCACCCGTCAAGATCAAGATCTCCGCTACGGCGCTCGGGGGCGTATACCGCGAGAACCGTGACCTTGGCACGGTCTCCGTGCCCTACCCGCCGCTCACGTATGAGGTCACGGCCCCCGACCTCCCGCCCTTCATCTCCACCGCGACCGTGGACGCCGTGGTTACGGCGACCGGCGGAGGCACCGTGCGGACCGAGCAGGTGCAGCTCGTCATCAGGCGATAGGGTAGCGGCCGGAACGCCCATTCCAGACATATCGCAGAATTTCCAGGCCACATCGCCATTCCCATGCCCCTGCATCCCGGACACCCCCCTACCATATCTCTAAATTACCCCCGAATCCCTAAAAACCATTCAAATTGTCGGACGATTCTGAGATACCTACACGACCGGCGGGCCGGTTACAAGGGTCGGCAGACATTACCGACGATCGAGAGAATCTCAATGATTCAGTGAGGATCTTCCAAACCCCTTGATTTCCACTGGAGAATTCGGCAGACAACCCTGAGCGGCCCGGAGAGGATGGTGCAGTCCTCCGGCACCCGGTTCGCTATACTGGTAAACACGCTGTATCCGGGTGGATTTATCTGAACAAATTGAGGCGGGAATGGAAAATTGACACGATTCGAGGCGTTAGAAACACTCGCCCCTCCACCGTACCGAACCAGACAGGGCCGGGGCAGTCAGGCAGCCCGCCGTAGCGGATGGTGATCTCCTCGCCCCTTAAGATGGGGCGATGGGCAGAGGTGCGGATCACGCCCTGAAGACGATCGCAGGCATGATCCGCGTTCGCGTGGCAGGAAGGGTTGCAGAACGCCCCGTAACCCGGCGCCACGGCGGCGGGTGCCCGCGTGGAGGAGGGGTGAGCGAAAGAATGTTGTAGTCACACGACTCCACTGACCCTTCGGGAGGAGAGACGATCGGGGACGTCATCGTAGCGCACGACCTGGAGAAACGGTTCGGAGACCTCATCGCGGTCGACCATATCGCCTTCCAGGTCAGAGAAGGAGAGGTCTTCGGGTTTCTCGGCCCGAACGGAGCGGGAAAGACAACGACCATGAAGATGATCCAGTGCATCTCCCCTAAATCCGGCGGCACCCTGGAAGTCTTCGGCATGGACGTGGATACCCACCAACGCCAGATCAAGAGCCATCTCGGGGTGGTGCCGCAGGAGAACAACCTCGACCCGGATTTTTCGGCCTACCGGAACCTGCTGATATACGCCCGTTACTTCGGCATCCCGAAACGGCAGGTGGAGAAACGGGCAAAAGAACTCCTCACTTTCATGCAGTTAGAGGAGAAACGGGACGTCCTGATCGACAAACTCTCAGGCGGAATGAAACGGCGGCTGATCATCGCCCGGGCGCTCGTCAACGAACCCGAACTGCTCATCCTCGACGAACCCACCATCGGGCTTGACCCGCAGGCGCGGCACCTGATCTGGGAGAAACTCCGGAACCTCCGGGCCGAAGGAAACACCCTCGTCCTCACCACCCACTACCTCGACGAAGCAGAACGCCTCTGCGACCGGCTGGTGATCATGGATCACGGCAAGATCCTCGTCCAAGGCACCCCGGCGGACCTTATCCGGGAGCATGCGGGAAACGACGTCGTCGAAGTCGAGCGGACGGAGAAGGTGGTTGCCCGCCTGGAGGAACTCAGGCTGAACTACGACCTTGCCGGGGACATAATCCAGGTATTCACGAACCGCCCGAACGATGTTGCACAAGAACTGCTCGAGGTCTGCCGGCACGAGGCGGCGGTGACGGTTCGGCCGGCAACCCTCGAAGACGTCTTCCTGCGATTGACCGGCCGGAGCCTGCGGGAGTGAGCGATGATCGACATCACCACAAGAGTGCAGAGCGTCTGGCGGAGGAACTGGGACGCCTTCCTCAGGACCTACCGGGTAAACTTCATCCCACCCTTCATCGAGCCGGTCCTCTACCTCCTGGCGCTGGGGTTCGGTCTCGGGACGTACATCGAGGCGGTCGACGGGATTCCCTACCCCGTCTTCATCGCACCGGCCCTCGTCTCGATATCGGTTATGTATTCGGCCTTCTTCGAGTGCACCTACTCGTCGTTCGTCCGGATGTACTACCAGAAGACGTTTGATGCAATCATCGCGACCCCGGTCGCCATCGACGAGGTGATCGCGGGAGAGATGCTCTGGGGCGCCACTCGTGGGATGATCTACGCTACGCTGATGCTCCCCGTGCTCCTCCTCTTCGGCGTCGTCGCCATGCCGTCGTCCCTGCTCCTCATACCTTTCGCGTTCCTCGCCGGCCTCCTCTTTGCAGGCATCGCGATGTGCTTCACGGCGATCACCCCGAGCATCGACGCGCTGAACTACCCCTCGTTCCTCTTCATCACCCCGATGTTCCTCTTTTCGGGGACGTTCTTCCCGCTCGACATCCTGCCCGAACCGATCCAGTACTTCGCCCTCGCCGCCCTTCCGCTCACGCACGTCGTCGGTTTCAACCGGGCGATCACGCTCGCGACGTTTTCGCCGATAAATCTCCTCAACCTTGCCTGGATAGCAGTGGCTACCGTGATCTTCTTCGTTCTCGCCATCAGGCTGATGCGAAGGCGGCTCGTCGTGTAACGAGCAATCAGAGATCAGTTAAAAAGGGGGTTAGAATCGGGGTTTTCTGTGCTTCGGGAGGCAGTCACGGCAGTAGACCGGCCGACCCTCCGTAGGCTTGAAAGGAACTTCGCACTCTTTGCCGCAGTCGGAACAGACCGCCTTGTGGAACTCGCGGGGACGGTCGTCATAAGAACGGGGGCCCCTGCGGGGATATCTCTCTTCCATATACTTCAACCATGCAGATAGTCTGCACACATACAACTACCTGCCTGTATATATAGGTACTTCTTGGGGATCCGGGATAGTCCTCCTCGCGAGGATGGCGGAGTACGCGCCACCTATTACCAACCGCTGGGCCCGCCGGAAACCATCAGTATATAATACCCTCCGGCACATAGATCAGTTATATGGCCGATGAGTACCGGACCGCGACGGTCCAGGGCAGGGAGGTTCCTTACGATCCGGAGCAGTTACGCAAGATCAGCGAGCACCCCTGCTACTCCGAGAAAGCATGCCACGCCTTCGGACGATGCCATCTCCCCGTCGCTCCAGATTGCAACATCCAGTGCAACTACTGCATACGCGACTTCGACTGCGTGAACGAGAGCCGGCCGGGTGTCACGAGCAAGGTTCTCACCCCGGAAGAGGGGCTCGACCTGGTCAGGAACGTCGTCAAGGAGTACCCGTACGTGAAGGTGATCGGCATCGCGGGGCCGGGTGAGCCGCTCGCAAACCCCGAGACGTTCGAGGCTCTGCGGCTGGTCCACGAGGAGTTCCCGCACCTGATCATGTGCATCAGCACGAACGGCCTCATGCTCCCCGAGTCGATCGAGGCACTCGCGAAGTACGATGTCGGGAACGTTACGGTCACGCTCAACGCCGTCGACCCGGCGATCGGGGAGAAGATCTACTCCTGGGTCGAGTACGACGGGAAGAAGTATCACGGGCGTGAGGCGGCTGAACTCCTCCTCTCCCAGCAGATGAAGGGGATCGAGATGGCGGTCGCTAAGAAGATGTTCGTCAAGATCAACACCGTCTACATCCCCGGGATCAACGACGAGCACATCCCCGAGATTGCAAAGAAGGTCGGCGAGATGGGGGCGTTCACCTTCAACGTCATCCCGCTCATCCCGCAGTACAAGTTCGCCGGTATCACCCCCCCGACGTCGAAGGAGAAGCGGGAGATGCAGGATAAGTGCGCCCCGTTCATCAAGCAGATGCGCCACTGCGCACGCTGCCGGGCGGACGCGATCGGGAAACTGGGTCAGGACGTTCAGTCCTGCGTCTACCAGCAGATGAAGGATGAGAAGGCAGAATAATCCATTCTTTTTTAGTTCGCCGCTGTTACCGGCCATGAAGACGATCGAACTCGGGCCAGACCAGCCGTTCGACCTCAACCTGACCCTCTCCTGCGGGCAGGCCTTCCGCTGGGAGAAGACTGCGGACGGGTGGTGGCAGGGCGTCGTCGACAGGCGAGCCGTCCGAATACGGCAGGAGAGAGACCGGCTCACGTTTGAAGGGGCGAATGAGGGGTTCGTCCGCGACTACTTCCGGCTCGACCAGGACCTTTTGGCCATCCTCGCATCGATCGACCGCGACCCGGCGATCAGCGCCGCGATCAGCGAGTGCTGTGGCCTCCGGCTTGTAGGGCAGCCGGCATGGGAGTGCCTGGTGTCGTACATCTGCGCCACGAACACGAACATCCCGGCGGTGAAACGGCGCATCGCGTTGATGGCAGGGCGTTACGGAAGGCCGATCGACGGCCCCTTCGGCACGGCGTATACGTTCCCGGATCCGGAAACGCTTGCGGGCGTCTCCTCTGCGGATCTCCGGGACTGCAAACTCGGTTACCGGGCGGATTATGCCCGGGAGGCTGCCGTATTCACAAGTGAGAACCCTGATTGGGCAAAGCGGGTCGCCGACCTTCCCTTCGAGGAGGCGCGGCAGGCGTTGATGCAGTTTCGGGGCATCGGGCCGAAGGCGGCAGACTGCGTGCTGCTCTTTGCATTCGGGTTCTTTGAAGCGTTCCCCGTCGACGTCTGGATACACCGGATCGTGGCGGAGACCTACCTCCCCGACCTTGCCGGGAGGAAATGCACACCGGCGGAGTACGAGCGGATCCGGCGATTTAGCCGGGACTATTTTGGGGGATATGCCGGGTACGCGCAGGAGTACCTCTACTGTGCGCGGGGCCCGGCGAGCCGGGCGCAGTGAGGCTCACCTCTTCTTCCGGATGAGCCAGATTGCCGCGAGCAGGCCGAGGATAACGATACCGACGAGGGCAAGGGTCCCGATACCTGCAAGGTGGGTAGGTACTCCGCAGACCGAGATCACGGGCGAAGCGACACCGATAGCGGCCTGTTTCCCGGGAGGCTCGTGCCGCGCCATCGTCGTGTTGTAGGCGTGCGCCCTCGTCTCCGGGGACATGCCCTCCAGGAACTCAGGGCAGACCCTCTCATAATACTCGCCCACAGATGCGTTCTGCGCGAGCATCTGCTCGTATATCCGCACATGCGACTCGTTAAACGAATACTCGATGGCGATCTGCTGGCCCGGGCTCTCTCCCAGGACCGGTCCCGGCACAAGAATGAAAAACGTCCATATAACCAAGAAAAGTAGGTTCTTTCCCTGCATCTTCACGATCCTCCTCTAGCCATGAAACTACCCCAAATTTTTCTCGCTCTTGTCCAAGGATATAGTTGTGAACATCCTAGAATCTCTTGACATAAAGGGCACCTCTTACAAGCATAGTGATTCTGAGGAGGAAATGTGCGGACCAGAAATAGTCGCATACTTCTTACACAATTCTCCTGGTTCCTCGCAAGAAAAGGAAATGAGGTGGCTTTCTTTATGCCACCCATAGAAGTCGTCCCAAAAGTGCCACGTGGTTGAAGATTCACTGGGTTCAGAATGCAATTACGAGCGTTCATAACAAATTGAACGCTCTCCTGTATCAAATTGCTGAAACGGCTTCCCATTGGCTATCGCC
>NZ_VCYI01000005.1 GCF_030464365.1 Methanoculleus methanifontis
CCTTTTTCTCCAAGAGTAACTTCTCCGGCCTGACCTCCGGGTCAGACCCAACCCATTCTTAGTCGAAAAAGGTGCTGAGGCACCTTTTTCTCCAAGAGTAACTTCTCCGGCCTGACCTCCGGGTCAGACCCAACCCATTCTTAGTCGAAAAAGGTGCTGAGGCACCTTTTTCTCCAAGAGTAACTTCTCCGGCCTGACCTCCGGGTCAGGCCTCCGAACTTACTCTTTCCCAAAGAACCCGCGCATGAACGGGTACATCTCCATGATCTGCTGGCTTGCAACCTCCTCGTAGAGGCGGTAGGTGATACTCACCGCAAGCAGCAGACCCGTCCCCCCGACCGCGCCTATCACACCGAAGAGGTTCGCGACGACCGAGAGAAGGCCGATGAACACACCGCCGATGACGGTGATCCTCGGGATGTAACGGTCGAGGTACTTCACAAGCACCTGCTCACTCCGCCGATAGCCGGGGATCTGCATCCCACTTCTCTGGATCTGCCGGGCCACGTCCTTCGAGTCGAGACCCGCGGTCTTGACCCAGAAGAGCGCGAAGATTGCGCCTCCGACCACCATGACGGTGATATCAATGCCCATACGCAGCATGATCTCCCATGGAGCGTGCCCAAGCTCGGAAAGCCACCACATCCAGTCCTGCGGCTGGTTGATGGGCGCGATGTACCACATCAGGCCGTTTACCGGCATCTGCCCCTGGAACTCGCCGAAGATGGTTATCCCGGCGTTCGAGAGGAACATCCCGATCATCTGGATGTTCGCCTGCAGCACCCGGACGAGGATCATCGGCAGAACGCTCGCATAGATGAGCTTCACCGGGAATCGCGCACGGGCGCCGCGAACGGCGGTGTGCGCAAGCGGGATCTCAATACGGGTCGACTCCACGTAGACGATGATCATGAAGATCGCTATCGTCGTGATCAGTGCCAGGAGATCCGTGCCGAAGTACTCGAGGAAGTTCGCTCCCGAGGTGCCGATGGCGAACAGCCGCGGGAAGAACCCGATCGGGAAGGGATCGGTGCCCGTCTGCCAGTTCAGGAACCCGTTCACGAGACCCTGCGAGACTCCTGCAACGATGAAGAGCCCCACGCCTGAACCGACACCCCACTTGGTGACGACCTCATCCATCATCACCACCAGCAAACCGCCGAGGCAGACCTGGAGGAAGATCAGGAGCGCGACCGTGAACGCGTTTCCGCCGAAGAACTGCGCGGCCACCGTTGCGTCGGGCATCATCATCCCGCTCGCGACCATGGGGAACGCTTCAACGACGATCATCACGAAGATGAGCAGTTTCTGCAGGCCCATGTATATGACCTGCCCGCGTGCTTCACTGGTATCGATCTGCAGGAGTCCGGCACCCTTGAGCAGCTGCAACACGATTGACGCGGTGACGATCGGCCCGATACCAAGATGCAGGAGCGAACCGCTCGCACCAGCAAGCAGGGCACGCCATAGTCCGAAAATATCCTGCGACTCAGGAGAGAGCCCGAAGATATTGATGTTGGTCAGTGCAAAATAGAGGAGCAGAATCGCAAGCGTCCACATGAGTTTATTCTTGAAGTGGACGTGCCCCTCCGGCCCCCTGACTGCAGGCATCGCTGCAAGGATGGGTTCAAATCTATCCAGCAGATCTCCCATAATTTCACCTGGAAAAGAAGATCAGACGGTCGTTGCCTGACCGCCCATCTCCTCAATTTTCGCCCGGGCGCGTTCCGAGAACTCCCGGGCAGAGATACTCATTTTGTGGGTGACTCTTCCACCGCCGAGCACCTTCTCGATGCCGAGTTCAGCGGCGTCGAGGGCGATGATATCGCCCTCTTGCGTGGCAAGCCCTTCACGAAGCAGCGCTTCGGCCATCTGGTCGATCTCACCGACATCGAGAGCAGATACCGGCACGGAGGTCTTGTTGATAAAACCGTGCTTACCGTTGGCTATCTCGCCCTTCAGGTAGAAGTGAGAGAAGCGGTGATCGCGCTGCCCGGCTCTACCCCGTCCACCCCTGTTGCCGGCGCCACGCCGGTTCTTGTGCGTACCGCCGCCGCAGGTTCGTGAACCCCTGTATTTGGATCTTTTGTTTACGGGCATCAGTCTCACCTCATCTTGTAGAGGAGATCGTTGATCTGGGGGCCGTAGTAGCCGAGAGCTCCACCCTGCTGAAAGGTTCGCTTGATGGTTTTATAGCCCTTTCGTGGGGGGTGCAGTCTCAGCACCGGTTTAATCTCCACCAGATCACGGAAGTTCGTCTCGCCGTTACAGAGCGCTGCCGCAAACTCGTCGATGTCGCCATACGGAGTACGCGCGCGGACGTACTCGTCGGTCAGCTTCTCGTCCCCGGTCAGTCTGCCCCGGGTACGCAGGAGGGTGGCCAGAGTGCCGGCGTCAACCTCTCCATACGCCACGAAGTCCTTCACCTTGCGGATCATGCCCAGGTACGCGGGGGTATCGGGCACGATGACGCAGTGGTTCACGTGGTGCAGGCGGAGCATCTTCAAGGTGTCCTTGATCTCGCGGTTGGTCTTGACCACGCCGCGCACCTGTACTACCGCGTACATCACTCCGTCCCTCCGATCCGAACCATGTTCGTCTGCTTGAGCGCCTCAAACGTCGCCTTTGCATAGTTAATGGTCGTCCGGGTCTGTCCCCGGTTGAACGCCCAGACATCCTTGATGCCTGCAAGTGTCAGGACTTTCTTCGGGATATCTCCGGTCACAAGACCGATACCCTGCGGGGCGGGCTTCAGCGTCACCTTGACACTGCCCGCCTTGCCGGTCACCTCGATCGGGATCGAGTGGGCGGTCTCGCAACCGCATTCCCAGCTCCCGCAACCGCGGGAGACCTTGATCAGATTCAATTTTGCGTTTACGATTGCCTTCTGGATCGCGTTGCCCACCTGGACGTCTTTCCCCTGGCCGAACCCGACGTAGCCGTTTCTGTTGCCGACCACCACGACGGTGCGGAACTTCACACGGCGGCCTGAGTCCGTCATCCGCTGAACCATGTTGATGTCCAGCACCTCGTCCTCCAGGTCGGGCAGAAGGAGATCGACGATCTGGGGCTCCTTGATCGGCCTGCCGCTCGCGAGCACTTCATCGATATTGGTGATCTCGCCTGCGGCGACCATGCGCCCGAGACCGGTGAGCGGAATCCATTCTTCCTGTACGTATGCCATGTCACACCAGCTCCTTCTTGATGGCCTGAGCCACAGCCTCTACATTCGCTACCAGGTTGCCCGCCCGTTCGGGAGCATACTCCGCGATGTGGGCACCTTTGAGCCGTTCTTCATCGGGGAGGATCGGTTCGCCGTAGGGGACGTCGAGACCCGCATCCACCGCTCCCTTGAGGGCGGCAAAGACGCGCGCTCCGGGTTTCGCCCGGGCAAGCCCGATGTCGAGGATTGCCTCGTCATACCCCTCGTTCAGCGCCTTGACCGCGAAGAGCATCCCGGTCAGGTAGGCGGCCGGGGTGCTCGCAGTCGATCCCTCGTAGCCGTAGTCGGCGAGTTCAGCCGAGTATGCAGCCACCAGGGTGCGATCCCCTTTGACCTCGGGAACGACCAGTTGTACGATGACCTGCCGGTTCGTCTTCCGGACGACCATTCTCGGCGTTCCCGACGACAGGAGCGACATCCGCTTGTAGTAGTCAGTTTTGCCCTCGTGCCTTCTCCGGAAGGGCACAAAGTATCTTGGGCCGGTTGCCATTATTTCATCCTCCCTGCCGTTATCTCAATCTGAGCCTCAAGGTGCGACACGCTCCGGAACTGGCCTCCGGAAGCCCGCCGATACATCAGGCGGTAGAGACTCCGGTCGATTGTACCTTCTTCGCGCATCTCGCGCAGAGTGCGACGCTGTGCCCGAATCTTGCGGATCCAGGTCCGCTTGCTGGCGTTCCGGGCTCCGCCGGCACCCTTCCTCCGACCCGGACCTTTCCGGTGACCGTAGGAACGCTTTGCCATCCTTACGCGAGCCCGACCGCGGCTGTTCCCCTTCACGGGGTGCGCGCTGATCGCACCTTCCCCGATAAGGTCGCGCAGGTCGTTTCTTGAGATCGCTGCCTCGATATCGGCCTGACGCTCGGGATCGAACCAGACACGGTTAATCCCGCACTTGAGAATGGCGGCCGCCATTCGCTTCTGGCTGGCGAGATCACTCATCCTCATTCACCTCTTCTTCTTCTTCGGCTGCGGCAGGTGCCTCAGCCGCAGGGGTGAGGTCTTTTGCGTTCAGGACTTTGAGCCCGAGTTCCAGTGCCCGCTCCTGAATCGCTCCACGCTTCCTGTTGCCTACGGAACCCGCGATCCGGATAGCCTGGGTTTCCGGGTTCAGATCCACGAGATCCGTCGGTGTAAAGACCCGTACCTCAGCATACCCGCTCGGGTGCATGCCGCGAACTGCGGCAGGGCTGCCGTATCCCGGCCGGGGGAGGGCACCCTTCGCCCTGAACTGCCGCCTCTGCTTGCTCTGCAGACCGCGCGGACGCCGCCAGACATCTGCCAGTTTCGCTTTGCGGTGAAGGCCCCGCCTCTTGAAGGCAGGCTTGTTGTGCCGGGTGCGGACGCGGATCAGTCTTCTTGTTTCGTCCATTGTTTTCACGCCCTCTCGGTGATGTAAATGCCGTCCTGGAACACCCGGGGATCGCGTTTCGTGATCCTTGTCGCGTGCTCTATGTTTGCGGCCGTGTTGCCCACCTTCTCCTTGTCGATACCGGTGAGAGTAACCTCGTCGTTTCCAATCTTGACGGTGACACCCTCGATGATCTTTGCGATCCGGGGCTGTTTCTCGCCGAGGAAGTTGGTGATCTCGAGGCGGTTACCCTGCTGCTTGATCTGGATCGGGAAATGGCTGTAGACCACCTTCATCCGGTACTCGTAGCCGTCGACGACGCCCCGGATCATGTTCTTTGCATGAGCCTCGAACGTGCCGGTCATGGCAAGGATCCGCTTCTTGTCGGATGCCGTGGAGACGACGACTTCACCGCCTTCGACCTTGAGGTCGATCTGCGGGAAGCGCATGTCGCGGACCAGCGTGCCCTTCGGCCCGGAGACCGTAAGCACACCGCCGTCGAGCGTGACGTCAACGCCGGGAGGGATCTCGACCTGTCGTGTTATTGCCATACTCATCTCCCTCCTTAGTAGACGTAGCCCAGCAGCTGCCCGCCGATCCCCGCGTCCCGTGCCTCTGCATGGGAGATGACTCCCTTTGAGGAGGAGACGATCAGGATGCCGAAGTTCTTCGCGGGAAGGTACTGCGACTCCCAGTATTCCATATCAGCCATCTTCACCGGGAACCGGGGGCTGATGGCGCCACACTTATTGATCGTTCCGGAGAGTTGGACCCGAAACTGGCCGCCGCGGCCGTCGTCGATGAACTCGAAGCCGCTGATAAAGCTGTTTTCCTGCATGACGCGGAGCATTGCGCCGAGAAGTTTGCTGGCGGGTTCTACAATAACCTCGCTCTTGCCAGCGTCTCCGGCATTCTTGATTGTGCTCAGCGCGTCAGCGATTGGATTCAGTCGTGCCATGTTCTCTACCCCTAGTTCATCTTCTTGAAGCCCATCTTGCTCGCCCACTCGCGGAAGCACTGGCGGCAGAAGTAGATGCCGTACTTCCGTACAAGGCCCTGCTTCCGGCCACAGATGCGGCACTCGTTCGCGCCGCGGCCGAACTTCCGTACGTTCTCACCCGTTGCAGGCGCTCCTGACTCTTCCGCCATGCCTTACACCTCCACCTGGTAGCGCTCGCGCATGAACGCGATGGCTTCCTCTTTGTTCACTTTCTGGTCGGCCGGCAGTTTCCTGCGCTCGACGCTTCTTCTTGCAATCCGCACGCCCTTGTACTCGAGCACCAAGTTGACGTCCATGCCGTAGATCCCGATTGTCGGATCGTACGACATGCCCGGGAAATCGGTGTGCTCCTCGATACCGAAGGAAACGTTCCCGGTCCGGTCGAACTGCGAGGGTGAAAGCTGCCGCTCAATGATGTCGAGAGCGGTCGTGATGAACTTCTCGGCGTTCTCCCGGCGCAGGGTGACCTTGCACCCGATGGGTGCGCCCTTCCGGATACCGAACGCCGGCTGGGTTCGCTTCGCGATGGTGCGGACGGGCTTCTGGCCGGTGATCTGTTTTACGAGATCCTCTGCCTTGACCAGCCGCTCACCGCTCTCCCCGACACCCATATGCACGACAACCTTGTCGATGTAGATATCCTTCATCGCGGTCATGCCGAGACCTCCAGTTCGGGTGCTATCGCGGAGCGGCCGACCATGAAGACGTACTCCTCGATGGTCTCGAACCGCTCGCCGGCCGAGTCGTCCGCAAGGATGACACGGTTCGGGACGGAACTTGCCGTCCTGGTGATCTCGATGATTCTCGCGACCTTGCCGGAGTGCTTACCGCCGACGATCATGGCCACGTTGCCTTCCGCGAAGGGGAAGTGGTCGACGATCCTGAACCGCTCTTCGCCGTCTATCCCGAGGGTCACGACGACGGAGTCCTTTGCCTTGTAGGTGTTGTCGGCGAGGATGTTTGCACCGAACGCAAGGTTCAGCTGCACTTTGCCGCCCTTGACCGTGGTCTTGTTCCGGATCTTGCAGAGCCGGGTCTTTGCGGACTCCGCCGGGATCTCGACGGCGCTCAGGTTGCCCCGCACGTCGAACTGGATGCGGTAGTGCTTCCCGAGCTTCGGGATCGAGACGATGTCAAAGACACCAAGGCCCATCCGCGGGTCTTTGCAGGCCCGTCCGTTGACGAGCACGTCCCGCTGGTGCAGGACTTTTTTAACTTCGCTCGCGTTCTGTGCAAGCCCGACATGCTCGCGGAGCCAGACACCGATCGGCAGAGCGTCGGCGTTGTGGGGGCCGGGAGCGGTCTTCATGACGAATTTCTGTACTTTCTTCGGGATGTGCCAGGAGCCTGGCGCTACCAGCCGCTTGAGATATTTGGACATTATGCTCCGCCTCCGAGCCTCTCCTCACGTAGTTTGTCTTTCAGGTTGAGCTTCGTGATCTGCACGTTCGAGGGATCGACCGGCCGGGGAACCTCGGTTCCATCCGCCTTCGTCACCATCACGCCGTGCACGACCAGCCGGCACGTCTTCATGTCAACCGCATCGACGACGCCTTCATCGCCGGTAAAGTCTCCACGGAGCACTTTCACGGTGTCGCCCTTGACCACACGGGTTCTCCGGATGTTGTACTTCCCGCGGAGTTCAGGGGAGAGTGATGCGGAGAGGAAACGGCCCCGGGTGTGGTTCGGTGCGTTGTAACGCGCCTTGCGCTGTTTTCTCGGCTGTTTGCTAACTATGCGTACCATTCTTACCACACCTTACACGATTGTCGTCGCCATCGAGGCGATCTTCGGGAAACGTTCCGCGATCTCGCGGGGCACAGCCCCCTTGATCTCGGTTCCCTTCGGCTCGCCGCGCTCGTTGACGAGCACCATGGCGTTGTCCTCGAACGAGAGACGGATACCGTTCGGGCGGCGGATCTCCTTCTTCTGCCGGATGACCACCGCCTTTTCGAGTTTCCGCCGCATGTCGGGGGTGCCCTTCTTGACGCTCACGGTCGCGATGTCGCCGAGGCCCAGGCAGGGCTGCCGCCGCCGGACACCATGATAATAGTCGACCGAGACGACCTCCACAAGCCGTGCCCCGGTGTTGTCGGAGCAGACCATCCTGGAGCCGGTGGCGAGGGCGCGCGGAATCTTTGCCTGCATCGCCTTCATTCCTGCATCACCTCGACCACAACAAAGTTCGTTGTCTTTGAAAGCGGACGGCACTCCGCAATCCTGACCACGTCACCCACGCCGGCGTTGATGCAGGGCGTGCTGTGGGCATGGTACCGGGATCTGCGTTTCTCGTACCGCTTGTATTTCTTGACGTAGTGGAGGAACTCACGCTCCACAACGACAGTACCGTTCATACGGGCGCTCACGACTTTGCCGGTAATCACCTGGCCGCGTACCGGCAAAGTGCCGTGAAACGGACAATTTGCGTCCTCACATTCCGATTCCGGAATAGGGACGTCCAACCCAATGTTTCGTGCCATTATTCATCCTCGTTTATCTGATGCGCATGCCGATCCGCCGTTCCGGCTGTATCTCCAGGCTCGACCCGTCGACGTCGACGGTCGTGCCGTCGGGGAGCCGGAAGCGGAACACGCTGAACCGTTTTGGTATCTGCTTTTCTCCCCGCCCGGTCAGGATGACCAGGGTATTCCGGGTCTCATCAGTGACGCGACCGGATACCCCGGCATGACCCGGGTTGCTCGCACGGACCACCAGAACGTCCAGCCCGATCAACTCATGGCGAAGGACGTTCTGGGGAGAGATCATGCGTTCCTCCGTGAATTCTTCTCGGTTCGGATGCGCGCAATCGTCCTCCTGACCTCCCGGATCCTTCCGGGGTTCTCGGTGGCACCGCCGGCGCTGACCTTGCCGCGCTCCTGAATCAGTTCAAGAGAGAGTTTCTGCTCCTGCTCGAGGAGTTCGGTGTCGGAGAGTTGCTTCACTTCATGTGCGCGAAAGATTGCCATCTAGCTCTCCTCCTCGTACTCCTTGCCGGAGGTCTCCTCGAACTCTTCCTCGAATACGTCTTCACCGACTTCTTCGGGCTCGACGGGTTCCGCCGGAACCTGCTTTGGTTCGGGTTCGAGGACATCGAAAGCATCTGGCAGCCGTGCATCCGGCGGGACGATCTTGACCTGAACTCCGATGGTTCCGAGCTTCTTGACCGCAAGCGCGTAGCCCTTCTCGACGATCGTCTCACTGGGTTCGCCGCAGTGCTTGATGTAGCCCGCGGTGAACTTCTGCGTCCGTGACCGCGCGCCGGTCAGTTTCCCGGCGACGATGACCTCGCAACCGAGCGCACCGGACTCCATGATCCGGCGGATCGTGCTCGATCCGGCCTTCCGGAAGTACCAACCGCGCTCGAGAGCGTTTGCCAACCTCTCCGCCATGATCTGGGCGCTGAAGTTGGGGTTCTGGACCTGCTGGACTTCCACCTGCGGGGACTCGATATCGTAGTCGGTGGCAAGGTCCTGCGTCAACTGGCGAACCTGCTTGCCGCCCTTCCCGATCACAATACCGGGCTTCTCCGCAAAGATCGTCACCTGGGTGCCGAGCGGCGTCCTGGCGATATCCATGCCGCCGTATCCTGCCCGCTTGAGTTCCTTCGTGAGGAACTTCTCGACGCGGACGTTGCGTACGCCGTCAGTGATAAACTTCTTCTCGATTGCCATTACGCCACCTCGGTCACGACGATCTCGATGTTCACGGTCTCCCTGCGCTTTGGAGTAGCGCGACCCATCGCACGCGGGAAGAACGCCCGGAGGCCACGGCCGGCGTTGGCTGCGGCGTGGTCGATCCGGAGATTTTCGACATCAAGGCCGATGTATTCGGCGTTCTTCTCAACGGATTCAAGCAGTTTGAGGTAGGCCTCTGCCGCCTTGACCGGGTACCGGCCGGCGGGCCACTTCGAGAGCCCCCGCTTGTGAGCGACGTTCCGGTTGAACCGCTTGAAGGGGATGGCCTTCTTCAGTTCCACCACGTCGGCAAGGTATGCCTTTGCTTCGGTGGTAGTCATGTTCTTGATGAACCTGGCAATCTCGATCGAGTGCTTGGGAGAGACGGGAAGTTCGTTCGCTTTTGCGCGAGCGACGTTCTCGCCCTCAATCCTTGCTGAATAACCTGTTCTTGCCATATCCATCACTTCAGCGGTACGTATTTACTCGACCGGGTTGCACCGATACCGGCGCTACCGTGAGCGATCCTCCTGCGGGTCAGTGCAAACTCCCCAAGATAGTGGAAGACCGCCTCGGGCTGGATCTCCACCTTCTGGAACTCCTTGCCGTTGTGGATCTCGATGGTTCTCCCCACCATCTCGGGCATGATGATCATGTCGCGCAGGTGAGTGCGGATCTTCTCATCCCCGGACCTGAGATCGGCGAGGAGTTTCTCGTGCTCCCGGGAGAGGCCCCGGTCAAACTTCCTGCGTGCCCTTGCCGGCATGAGCGGCAGCAGCTCGGAGAGAGCCATCTGCTGCAGGTCCGCAACGGAGTAGCCGCGATAGGTGAACTCCTCGCGGCGCCGCGGCATTCTCTTCTGTGTCTTCTTTGCCATGCTTCACCCCTCACTTCTTCCACTTGCCGGTTCTCCGGGCGGCAACATTCCCGACCTTCCTCCCCGGGGACGTGCCACGGGCGACGGTCTTGGGGCGTCCGCAGTGCTGGTGTCCACCGCCACCGAACGGGTGGTCGATGACGTTCATGCAGACACCCTTGACGCGAGGCCATTTCTCGGCAGAGGACCTGACGTGGAAGTGCTTCTTTCCTGCCTTGACGAACGGTTTTTCGCCCCGTCCGCCGCCGGCAACGATACCAACGGTTGCCATGCAGGCACCGTTGAACCACTTGTTCTTGCCGCTCGGCATCCGAACGCCGACCCTGCCGTCGTCGGCCTTGCCGATGACGAGAGCCTGGACACCGCTCGAACGGACGAATTTACCGCCGTCGTTGGGCTTGGCTTCGACGTTACAGACGTATGCGCCGACCGGGATCTCCCGGAGCGGCAGGGTGTTGCCGTTCTTCACCGCGCCCCCCGTGCCCCAGGAGACCGCATCCCCGACACCGAGCCCTTCGGTGGCGAGGACGTAGACCTTCTCGCCGCTCTCAAGTCTGGCGAGAGCGACCGGTGCGTGGCGGGCCGGGTCGTGCTCGATGTCGACGACGCTCCCGGAAACCAGGACGTCGGTCTTTCCTGCATGTCGCAGTGCTGCCTTATACCGGTGCGACGGTGCACGGTAGGTTGGGCCGCCTTTTCCACGGTTCTGTGCTATGATTCTGTGTCCCATCGTCACTCACCTTACATGATTCCCAGTCGGCTGAGAATCTCTTCAGCCGCCTTCTCGTCCGCAAACGTTACAATGGCCTTCTTCTCGCCCTTCATGGTCATCATCGTACGGACGTTGGCCACTTCCTGCTCGAAAGACGATTCCAGTTCGCGCTTGATGTCCTGCTTGGTGGCATTCCTCTGTACGATAAACTGGAGCTTGCTCTCGCCTTCGAGCATCATCGTTGCTTTTTCAGTAACGAACGGGTGTTTCAGTATCATGAGAACTCCTCCAGTCTCTTGATTGCAGATTCCGTCCAGACCGTCAGGCGCCCAGCCTGCGTGCCGGGGGCCAGCAGCTCGGTGTTGAGCTGGCCGACCGTCACGGCGTCGACGCCCGCAAGGTTCCGGGCCGCCCGGAGCGGTTCGCCGCCGGTGACGATGAGAACGCTCTTGCGCTGCTTGTAGCGGCGGCCACGCATGGTGCCCCGCCCTGCACGGACCTTCCGGCTGCCCTTCGCCCGCTCGACGTCGGCATAGACACCAAGCGCGGTGAGCGCCGTGATGACGTCGCCCGTACGGGTGATCCCCTCAAACTGGTCTTCGCAGACCAGCGGGAGGTCGCCCTCGAAGAGGTGCCCGCGTTCCCTGACGAGGTCAGGGTACGTGCTGGCGGCGACGGCGGACCGGAGAGCTTTGCGCTTCTCCTTTCTGTTGATCTCTTTGACGAGGATCTTCTCGACCTTCGGGGGGTGCGCTGCACGCCCGCCGGTTGCCTGCGGAACCCTGGCCACCTTGCTGCCGTTCTTCAGGCGGGGAACCTGGGCGACACCGCGGCCGCTGCCCCAGGACTCTGCCGAGGTCCGCATGCCCGCGTAGGGGTTTGTCCCGTGCGGCTGGAACCGGGTGCTCTGGAGCGCGAGGACTGCCCGCTTAATCAGGTCGGGTCTGTATTCTTCTTTAAAGATCTCCGGGAGATCGATCTCGTGGGCGATCTCGCCCGTCAGTGTTCGAACCTGTGCCTTCATCGCTGCTCACCCCTGCTGGCTCTGCACGCTGACGAAGTTGATCGTCGGCGTGCGGGCGGTGTGTTCTCCCTGCCGTATCGCGGACCGTATCCGGACCAGCCGCTTGTTCGGTCCCGGGACGGAACCCTTGATCAGCACGTAGGGGCCGCGCACAAGGCCGTAGTGCAGGAATCCGCCTGCCGGCGTTATCTCGTCGCCGTCAGTGCCGACCCTTAAGATCCGCTTGTTGAACTCGGTGCGCTGCTGGTAACCCATCTGGCCTGACTGCGGGACCTGCCACCTGACGTGGTGCGGGTGCCAGGGACCGAGGTTGCCGATGTGGCGCTTCTTGCCGCCGCGGGAGTGTTTCCGCTTCCGGACCTGAACACCCCACCGCTTGACGGGGCCTTCCGTGCCTTTGCCGGTGGTGACGGCGGTCACGTCGACGTACTCGCCGACCTCGAGGTTCCCGGAGATCATGATCTCTTTGCCAAGAATCTCGCTGGCATAGGCGATCTGTTCGTCGAGGCTTCCGCCGGCGATCCGCATTTCCATCAGGTCGGGGACCTTCTTCGGGACGCCGGTGAGTTCCATGGGCCGGGTGTAGGCCAGAGCGTAGAGTTCCGAGACCTTGCCTTCGCCGACGGCGGCCTTGACGGCTTCGAGGGCGGCGGCGGTATCGTGGTTCTTCGGGACGTTGATCCGGCGGGACAACTCCTCATCGAGATCGGTCGTCCACGCTTCGGTCAGCGCGTGCTTTCCGTAGGTGTCTTCACCGTATGCGCGCACGCCGGCCACCCGCATGGGCGGGACTTCAACCACGGTCACCGGCACCATCACGTCCTTGCCTTCGGTGGGGCTGCTCTTGTGGTCATCGACCATGATGACGTGGGTCATTCCCACCTTGTACCCTGCAAACCCCTGCACGGCCGGGGATCCCGTATACTCCGGCCATGAGCCGTAGCGGGGAACCGGGCTTTTTGCCCGCTTTCTCGGGCTGTACGCGAGGGATCCTCTGCGTGGTCTGTGTAAATTCGCCATTTTTCAATCAACCCTTCATGCGTTATAGCGTGCGGCACCGACTGCAGGCTCACTGCAGTGCGATGCGTGCGCCGGGCAGCCGTGCCGGACGGACCGGCACGGAACCCCTCTGGCGAACCCGGATGGGGCGGGATATCGAACGCCACGCCATTGTCGGCGTGGCGTATGGGAAACAGTTGATGGAGGCAGCGGGAACGTGAAGTCACAGGGACGTTCGTCTCCGTGCGCCTCGATCGCTCTCTCTGCTGCCGTCCCGGTGTGCACCGGGTGCATTCCAGTCGTCGCCAATAGATCCTGACACTTCGACGCTCCCGGGAACACTCTTCCCGGAACCGGGCGCGCTGCACTGGCGTTGGCCCAGCGTCTCGATCAGATCCAGCCTGTCATCCCGTTGTGACGAGCACAACTCCATATCGACATCGGCCCTCCGTGAGGAGGGTTCGACCTTCGCTTTGTCTGGTACCTCCTGCACTCTCCGCCGCGAGTCCTCGATCCACATAGGTGCGATATGAGAACCCATTCCGGGAATCAGAGGCGCGTGAGGCGCTTGATCTCCCCCGGATCCGGGCGGAATCGTGCAGAGCGGTTTCTTAAACATTACTTAAAATGGGATATAAACCTTGTTATCGGATCTTTCGGGATTTTGCGCAAAGCGCTTCACCGCTGCAGGCACGGTATCGGTTCACCGGGCTGAACAGCAGGGGAGGGATGAATGAAGGGCTGCAATGACTGCGTTTCCGGTGCATGGCACGAGGCATGCTCCCACGGGTCCCCTGCTCCTGCACGGAACCCGTGTGCGCGCCCGCTAACCCCTATCATCCGAAGTAGAGATCGCCGTCTTTGTTGATGTAGATCTCAACGTCCTCGCGGACCTGCCGCCCCCTGAACCGCTCGGGATTTGCATCCCGAAGCCTGTTTATCAGCGAGATTGTGTCGTATTTGACCTTCAACCCCTGTTTCTCCGCTTCGGTATAGATGTACTCCGGTGCCTTGAGCAGGTCGAGGCCGCTTTTCAGCGTGCAGAGATGCACGGCGTCGAGAGTATAGAGGAATTCAAGCGTTTCACGTGCACGCGAGATGTTCTCAAGAGCAGCTTTTTCGATAGTGCAGACGTTGGCTTTTGAGGTATGGATGATCTCCGCAATCTGCTGTTGCGTCAACCCTTTCTTCCGGTAGCGCAGCACTTCCTTCTGGCGATCGGTGAGCAGACCTTGTTTCATCAATTATATATGGACGGTGTAAATTTAAACACTTTCCCTTAACCCATCCCGTCATTGGACGGGGTTTTCGGGCCATTTCAAAACGTTTATATGAGAACTTGGTGATACTATCGTGTTCTCAAATTTTGAGAGGTGTTAAAGTGGTTGTAAAAGTTGGAATTGCGAAACTGGGAAATATTGCCAGTGGTGTAATGGGTGAACTTCTTCTGGATGAGCGCGCCGACCGTGAGGACATGATCACCTTCATGGCGACCTCCGGTACGAAGCTGCAGCCTGAGGATATCGACCGTGTGGTCAGCAATATGAAGGCATGGGGCCCGGACTTCTGTATCGTCGTTTCCCCGAACGGCGTTCTCCCCGGACCCACCCAGGCCCGTGAAGACCTCGCAGCGGCCGGGATTCCCTGCATCGTCATCACCGACGATGTCACCACCAAGAAGGAGCAGTTCGAAGCGCTCAAGGCGAGCAACTTCGGCTACATCATCATGAAGGCCGACGCCATGATCGGCGCCCGCCGTGAGTTCCTCGACCCCATCGAGATGGCGGACTACAATGGAAACCTCGTCAAGGTGCTCGCCATCACCGGCGCGTTCCGCAAGATGCAGATGGAGCTCGACAAGGTTATCGACCAGGTGAAGGCAGGCAAGAAGGGCGCGGACCTCGCGCTGCCAAAGGTCGTCATGACCTCCGACAAGGCGGTCGACGGCGAGTTCAGCAACCCCTACGCGCTCGCAAAGGCCCGCGCGGCCTACGAGATCGCGCAGTCGGTCGCGGGCGTCAACGTCAAGGGCTGCTTCATGACGAAGGAGTGGGAGAAGTACATCCCGATCGTCTCGAGCGCCCACGAGATGATGCGCCAGGCCATGATCCTCTGCGAGGAAGCACGCGACCTCGAGAAGGGCGCGGACGGCGTCATCCGCAAGCCGCACAAGAAGACCGGCGAGATCGTCTCGAAGACCGCCCTCATCAGCAAGCCCGAGTAATCTCGGCACCACTTCTTTTTTCCGAGTTTGTAGAGTGCGTTACCCGGTAGAGGGTATGCCGTCTGTCTTCGCCGGGGAGCGGGCGAGATCGTGGTCTTCAGGGATTATCTCGATATAGGTGCCTCACATAAAGTGCGACGGGTCAAAAGGCTGGAGCATGAGCACCGCTATGTGCGAGTCACGACGGTTCGGAGCGCGATGGTTCGTAACGCGATGGTTCGTAACGCGATGGTTCGTAAGAACCGGAGCGTGAGCGCCGTCAGGTGCGAAGAACCGGAGCGTGAGAAACCCGAAGGGTTTCGAGTGCTGGCAACAACACAACTGAAATAAAGAAAGAACCCCGTGCAGTGGGCCGTGGGACTATCGCCATAGGGGGGAACGACTGCCGGGACGGCAGGAGTTCGAGCACCGAAGGTGCGAGGCGCGAACGCAGTGAGCGTGAGCACCGTCAGGTGCGAGGAGGGGCTGACGGGGAGTGCGACGTTCCGCAGGAACGGAGCTCGACCACCGTCAGGTGGGGAGGGGGGGGTCTCCCCCCTCCCCTGTCTCCACCTCATAAGAGATATCTAACCCCCACCCCGCCCGGCCTCCGGCCTCCTCCTCCGCACCTTCGGTGCTCAAACTCCTGCTGTTCCAGCAGTCGTTCCCCGCCCCTTGGGGCGGGGGCAGTCATGGCGATATCCGGTGGAAAGCCGTGCCCCAGAGTACCCCTGGGTTGTGACCAGTTGGAGCAGACGAGTGGAGTTCAACAAGACCGAGGGGTAGCCTTACGCCAAAAACTCCATTTTCTGCAGGGTGCGGCAGTTCGTTCCATGGCCGACCGGAGGATGCGGCGGATAGAATATCCAGAACTTGAGTAATACCAGGTACGAACTCATCGCCCAGTAACTGCCACATTCCACCTACGGCGAAAAGATCATCATCCGCTCTTCGGTCATCTCCTCGATTGCGTACCTCGGCCCCTCGCGCCCGATGCCCGAACCCCTGACCCCACCGTAGGGAGCGTGGTCCATACGGAACGTTGATGCGTCGTTGACCACCAGGCCGCCGACCCGGAGTTCCTCAAACGCCTGCGCGATCCTCCGGGAATCGTGGGTGAAGATGCCCGCCTGCAGCCCGTATTCGGTGTCGTTCGCGAACGCTATCGCTTCTTCGAAGGTCTCGTAGGGGGCGACCGTCACCACCGGGGCGAAGACCTCGGTCCGGTTCACCGCCATATCCGGTGTCGTGTCGACAAGGATCGTCGGCTTGAAAAGTGGGCCGTCGCGGGTTCCGCCGACGAGCACCTTCGCGCCCGACGCGACAGCCTCCTGCACCTTTGCAAGCGCCGCGGCGGCGGCATCTTCCGAGATCATCGGACTCACGTCGGTGCCGGGCTTGCGCGGGTCGCCGGTGGTAAGGGCGCGGGCCCGCTCGACGAGCAGCGCGAGCGCCTCCTCGTAGATCGGGCGGTGAAGGTAGACCCGCTGCACCGCGATGCAGGCCTGGCCGGCGTTCGAAAAGGCACCGGCAACGATCCGGTCGGCGGCGAAGGGGATGTCGGCATCTTCGTGAACGATCACGGCCGCGTTGCCGCCAAGTTCCAGCCCGACGCGCTTTTGGCCGGCAATCCCCCTCAGGTGCCACCCGACAGCCGGGCTCCCGGTGAAACTCACGCAGGCGACCCGGTCGTCCCGCACCATCCGCTCCGCAAGATCGGTGTGGCAGGGGACGACGCTGACCGCTTCGGGCGGGATGCCGGCATCAAGAGCCATCTCACCGAGCATCAGCGAAGAGATCGGGGTGGCCGACGCAGGTTTGAGGACGACGGAGTCCCCAGCGCCGATGGCCGGTCCCAGTTTGTGGCAGGCAAGGTTGAGCGGGAAGTTGAACGGCGTGATCGCGAGCACCGGGCCGAGCGGGAACCGGCGAAGGCAGCCGACCCTCCCTTCCCCGGCCGCGTTCCAATCGAGAGGAAGGATTGTGCCGTCGATCCGGCGCGCTTCCTCGGCGGAGACCTCGATCGTCTCCCGTGCACGCACGACCTCGCTTTCGGCGAGAGCGCGGGTCTTCCCCGCTTCGAGCATGATCGTCCCGGTAAGTTCGGCGGACCGTTCCCGGATGAGATCGGCGAGGTTGTAGAGGATCTCAGAGCGGCGGTGAGCCGGAAGGCGGCGGGTGAGGGAGAACCCGCGTTCTGCACAACGGAGGGCGTCCTCAACGTCGTCGCTCCCGGCAAGGCAGACCCGGCCGACGATCTCTCCAGTGCAGGGGAACCGGACGTCCAGGACATCGGTGCTCGTCCGCCATTCTCCGCCGACCAGGAATCCGCGCGGCTCTGTCATGGGAGAGAATTGATGCGGCTCAAAATTAATTTTTGGCTCCGTCAGAGCGCTTCGCGCACCCTCCGGGCGATACCCGGTTGTCGGTAGAAGAGAGGCCCTTGCCGGGATAGTGACAGGTCTTCACGCGAAATGCGACTGCCCGTAGGACAGGAGTTTGAGCACCGTCAGGTGCGAAGTGCGCGAAACCCAAAGCGAGAATGACAACTCCTTCGCGTTCTTCGCGCCTTCGCGTGAGCCGTCGGTGTATGGGTAAACCCGGAGATATTCAACAAACCTTACTCTTTCTCCCGGAAGAGCGCGCCGAGGTCTTCGGGGAGCGTCAGGACGATCGGCTCCAGGTGCAGCCGCTCCATGAACGCCGAGTCGCACATGGAGAGGCTGTTCGGGTTTAACCGTGCGATGATTGAGCAGAAAGCACGATGGCCCTGCCCGGCTGTTCCGGGGGCATCAAAGAAGATCGAGGCGTTGAAGGCGTGCGTGCCGAGGCTCCGGTAAAAGTCGACGACACGGAGGATTCCGTCGGCCAGTGGCTCGATATATGGTTCGAGTTCCTCAAGCGTCGATATCGGGAGGATTCCCCGCACCTCACGCTCGCCGAGCGGGACGGGGTTTGCCGACCAGAAGATCTCGTTCTCGAAGAGAAAACGCTCCGAGCAGCGTTCGCGCTCTACGAGATCGTCCCAGTAGAGACGGCCGCGATCGGCGAGATAGCGGCGACCGCCGGAGATGTAGAGCTCCGCAAGGTGGGTGGGCTCCACATCGGCGATGCCCTGCAGGTGCGGGTGGACGATGCTCGCACCGGCCGACGGGAGGTGGTTCCAGTTGATGCTCGCATATCCAGGAGTTCGAGCAAGGGCCTCTGCCGTTCCGGATATGGCATCGGCGAGACACTTCGCGTCGAACCGGCCGGGCCCGTGATCAGGGGTGATCACCGTGACCACGTGATGCCCGGCGAACGGGTAGAGGTTCGGGAACGTCACGCTCTTCCCGCACCGGAGCCGGCTCCCGTCCTCGAACGTCGGGGTGGAAGTATCTATAGCATCGGGGCAGAAGGGGCAGCCGTCGCGGGATGAAGGCATGGCAGGAGCGGCGTCGATCTGCCTCTCAACCCGGACAGGACTGATCCGGCACCGGATGCCGGTGAGAGATTCCCGGCGGTACTGGAGAATCCCCCGCTCCGTCAGGATCTCGCGGGTAGTGAACATAGCCCTTCATACTCCAGTTGGCGCGCCGAGCGTATAAAACCCTGTCAGGGTTGGCGGCGATGGAGGGCTGAGGCTCGGAAAGAACGCACAAATCGCGGAGATAATCGTGAATACCCGTGAAGCCGGCTCGCATACCGGTACGGCGATGCGGTTCAAAAAAAGGGATAGGCGTTTTCCGTCTCAGACAATGTGCTTGCCGAGGAGGCGGATGGAGTTGGTCATGTCGGGGCCGAGCGGCGAACCGAAGATGATCTGGGTAACTCCAGCCTTTGTGAGGTCTTCGCACTTCTGCTTGACCATGTCGGGGGTTCCGGCGATGGTGAAGGCGTCGATCTCCGCGTCGGTGACAAGTCCGCCGACGGTCTTGAAGTCGAAGCGGCCGAGCGCTTCCTTGATCTTCTCAACGTTGTCCAGGTTGAGTCCGTGGCGCTGGAGAAGCGCGGGCGGGGAGCCGGCGGCGATGAATGCGGCAACAATCTTCGCGGCGTTCCGGGCCTTCTTCTCGTCCCTGTCGATGGACATGGCGGTGTAGGCGCCGACGTCGAACTTCTTCTTGCCGGCCTTTTCCATGGCTCCCTTGATGATCGGGATGGCGACCTCGAAGTCCTTGGGGTTCGAGGCGTTGATCAGGGCACCGTCACCGACCGTTCCGGCGAGCTCGAGCACCTTGGGACCCTGGGCGCCGATGTAGACCGGGATGGCCTTCTTGCCGGGCAGGGTGACACCGGTCAGCTTGGCGCCGTCGTAGTCGAAGAACTCCAGGTTACCGGACTTCTTGACCTCTTCACCGGCGAGGAGTTTCCGGATCTGCTCGACACCCTCTCTCAGGTGACCGACGGGCTTGACGGGGTCGATCGCGAGCTTGGGAAGCGTCGAGAGGTCGCCGGGCCCGATACCGAGGACGGCACGTCCGTCGGAGATCTCGTTTAAGGTAGCCATAAAGGATGCAATGGCTGCCGGGGTGTCGGTGAATGTGTTCATGATGCCCGGGCCCATCTTGATCGAGTCAGTGTTTGCTGCGATCATGGCGAGGGTCGGGTATGCATGACGGTTGTTGTAGTGGTTCGTGATCCAAGCGTAGTCGATATCCTTCGACTCTGCAAGCTTGGTGTACTTCACCACCTGCTTGACGTTGATTGCTCCGGGCACAAATTCAATTCCATATGTAGTCAAGGCTATACACCTCATTGAGTAGTTACGTGCCGGGAGTTATATATATTATCATTTTGTGCTCTCCAAACGACACGTACCGCACAGGTAGTGCAAAATAGAAGGGCGTAACGAGTTCTCCAGGACATCAGGTGAATCCTCTCCCTTACCCGCGAGGAGGCTTCAGCAAGGGGGAGTTAAACCGGAATGCTTAAGTAATGACTTCCCGTGATTGGGCGGAACTCCGCCCCCCCAGAACGTACAGAAATATATATGTCCGTCCGCCCACATATTTATCAGTAGTTTTGGATGATATTCATGCTTCTTTCGCGGCAAAGGCCACTTTGGATATGCGAAGGTGTCTGGTGGGGAGTATAATCTTATGCGAGTGCTGACGATAGGGTTGGGCGGCGCCGGGTCGCGTGTTGTGGATCAACTCTATGACCATGACCGGCGTAGTAAGGTCTACTGCATGAGTGCGGTAGCGATTGATATCGACCCGAACTCCCTGCTGCAACTCCGCCATCTCCCCAATCCCGCAAGGATCTTCTTCCCACGGGTCGATATATCGGGCCGCGCTCATGTCACGGACGTGATCGATATCGAGGAGGTGATGACCCGCCTCCAGAGTATGGATACGATGGAGATCGACGCCATCCTCTTCTGTTGCGGGCTCGGGGGCAGCGTCATCGATATTGCGCCGCCTATCATCGCCGAGATCCGGAAGTCCTACGTGGAACCGATCTTCGCCCTTGCCATACTGCCGTGCCTGGAGGAAGGGAAGCGGGTCTCGGCCAAGGCCGCCGACGACCTCGAAGTGCTCCAGGAACTCGTTGATGCTGTCATCCTCTTCGACAACGAGACCTGGTCGCAGAAGATCAAGGCAGCCGCCGCTGCAGCCGAGGCCGAGAACACCGGCGTCATGGGCCAGCTGCGCCAGATCCCCATAGGGTCGGACCCGAGAACGCACTACAGCATGCTCAACGAGAGGATTGCGCGCCAGATCGGCCTTCTTCTTCGCGCCGGAGAATTCAACGAGTCCGGGCTCGACGTCGCCGAGGTCGTTCTGGATGCCGGAGAGGTCTTGAACACCCTGAAGGGGAACGGGTTCGTCGCGGTCGGCTACGCCACGGAGCGGCTGCCGACCGGATGGCTGAACATCTTCCACCGCCGACAGTCGCTCAAAGACTTCATCCAGGGTTCGCAGGAGAAGGCTGCCCGGATCATCTCCCTCGCAAAAAAAGCGGTCTATGAAGATGTATCGGTTCCCTGCGACCTCACGAGCGCCGATAAGGCGCTGGTGCTGATCGCCGGCCCTTCAGCCGAACTCTCGATGAAGGGGTTCCAGACCGTCCGAAAATGGATCGACCGGAGCATCGCCGGGCTCGAGATGCGGTCGGGGGACTATCCGGTGAAGAACACATCGTTTGTGGGGATCATAATCGTGCTCTCGGGGATATCCAACATCCCCCGGGTCGAGGAGATCCAGGACATCCGGACGGAATACCAGCTTGAATGCGAGGAAGAACGATTGAGGGCGGAAGAAGAAGTGCGGCTGTGTGAAGAGGAGGCGGCCGGCATCGTCCCCGAGGTGCCGGATGACGAGGGCGCCCGGGACTTTGCCTCACCTCTTGAGTCGGCATATCTGGAGGAGATCGGATACATGGTAGAACCAACCACACCGGAGAAGGATGAGATGATCGCGCTCCCGGGCAACGGCGGAAGCGACCAGAAGCGCAGGGATGATACCATCGACATGCTCCCGAAAGCCGAGAAGAAGCAGGACGAAGATCCCGTCGTCCTTCCCCCGAAGCAGGGCGGGAGGGAGATCGATCTCACCGGGTCGGCCTCGATCACCTCGTCGGTGCCCGCCCCGAAGAACGCTACCTTCGGCCTCAAAGGGATCAACATCGAGAAGACGGGCCCAAAAGACGATGCGGTATCATACTCCACAGCCTTAAAGCCCGTGCAGCGGCCGAAAGAGGGGTCGCTCTCCGCAGATGCGGGCACCCCTGATCGCGGGATACAGCGGCCGAAAGAAGGGGTGTTCACGGGCGATCACGTCACGCTCGGCCACGGGATACAGCGGCCGAAGGACAACCTCTTCGATGAAGCCGGCCTGCACATGCGCGAAGGGATGCCCTTACCGAAGGACGGTTCGCTGGGCCAGAAGGGGTTCGCCCGATCCGGCCCCCGCCCGAAGGAGGTCGGTCCCTCGCGCGGAAGGCTCGAGGTGATCGATACGGCCGCCCGGCAGAAGAGCAGTGAGGAGAAAAAAACGGACGACGACACGGACGGCGGGATCACCTGGATCCAGTAGCGTCCGCTATTTTTTCGAACGGTATGGTTCCTGCACCAACCTCGGTTTTGATAGCGTAACCTTTCTCAACGGCGTTCCCTACCATGTTCATGCCGCTGAGCGCAATGACGGAGAGGCGGTAGGGGTGTTTCGGAAGGTTGAACTCGCCGATGCCCCCTCCGGCAGGGAACGTGAAGCCGCACTCCTCCATCAGGCCGACGGTCACCTCCACCCGATACCGTGCGGCCGCCGGCACCGCACGGACGTTTGCAAGCGCGACGCCGGCCCGGGTCGTCACCAGCCGGTTGATCGAGGTGAGTCCGGCGGATATGAAGAGGTGGAGCGGGTCGACCGACGTCCCGCGGTAGCCGATGAGATCGAGGAACCCGGCGGAGCCGTCCTCATCGACGGCAATCCTGCCGGCGTATTCGAGCCTCGTCGGGATACCCAACTTCTGGAGGATGCCGTCCAGGGTGATGCTGCAGGCCGTCATGATCCCGATGTGACCGTCGGGTATGCGGGGATCGGAATCGACGATCCGGTAGGCGTTGAGGAACCCGTAGCCCGTTGCTGCCACCTCGTCGAAGGCTGCCGTGACGCCCGGGAGGTCTTCTTCCCGCACGAAGGAGAGGTTGTAGGCGACGCTGCCCGTGCTGGTCGACGGGTCGAAGGTGCTCCGGAAGGCGAGCTGCTCGAGCCTCGATATGATGAAGCCGAGCCTTTGATCGACGAGCGCGCTTTCGCTCTCGGCGATCCCGGCCTCGGTGAGGAGACGTCCCCGGTTCCCGACCTTCTCCGTAAATCCCATCTCGTCGAGGTACTGGAGATAGTACTGGACGGCGCGGTCGCTCAGGACGAATCCGCGTTCACCCATCTTCTCGCTCAACCGTTTTGCGCCCAGGGGTTCGTGCGATTCCGCGAGAATCCGGAGGATCTCAAGATATTTCCGTTCTGAACGTATCGAGGGGGTCATCGGGTACGCACCGCACCAACACTATCCTGATACCGGCCCTGGTACAGCCGGTCACCGTTCAACACTTCCTGCAGGATCATCTGCACGATTCGGTCGCCTTCAAGAAGGCGGATCTCCTCTGCGCCGGAGTTCGTCAGGCAGAGCGTCAACTGGCCGCGGAACCCGGGATCGACGAACCCCCCGCCGAGGAGGACGCCGCGACGCGCAAGCGAGGAGCGGCACCGGAGGGTCGCCGCGACGTCGTGCGGGAGTTCTACCCACTCGATCGAGGGGACGAGGGTGCATGCGCCGCGCGGGAGCACGGTCTCCTCGGCCGCGCGGAGGTCGTAGGATGCGGGCTGCTGGGATGCATCGTGGTACGGCTCGATGACGAGATCGCCGTTTTCGCGCCGGCAAGCGATTTCGCTGGATGAGAGGATCATTGTATAGGGTACTGACATAAAAACGCTTAATAACTTACGATAGAAACCGAAGAGGGGACCCATGGGGTAGTGGACATCCTTTTGGGCTTCGAACCCAAGGACGCGGGTTCAATTCCCGCTGGGTCCGTTGTTTTTTGAGGGGCGTTGTCCACGCACCCGAATATCGTTACATGAGCCGGATGTATGCCCTGTGCCGCTCTCCGACCGGGATGGGCGCAAAGAGCAATCCGGCACCGGGTACGTCGTCTGCCAAGGCGCGTAGCCAGATCCGGTATTCGTCCGGGCAGTGAACCCTGCAGGGATCCTATGTCTTTGGGGGTACAGGCCCCGGAAGAAGAAGGGTTCAGGGGCCCGGGGACGCACCCCACCTGTTGAAAATAGGTGTCGGGGCCCCTCACTGGATACGGATATACGCGTCTCCGGTCGCCCCGGCACGTACATCCATGGTAATCTTGTCCGAGGAGTCCGCGGTATCCGGTGCGGAACCACGAACCCAGATGATGTACTCGCCGGGCGGGAGGCCCCGCACGTCCAGCGTGGACGTTCCGCCCGTCGTCGTATTCGTGGCGGAGAGCGTGTCGAATTTCACCCAGGTGTACTCGTTGTCGTTGGAATAGAAGACATCCTCCGTCACGTCATATAGACCGGTGTAGTTGAGATCCCAGGCGACCGGGAAGAACTCATCGATCGGCCCCGTGCCTGTGAACACGAGGTCTTTGATCTCCAGCGCCGCAAAGTCCATCCCGGTGTTGTTCAGGGGTACGGCCGTGATGAAGGTGTCGGGGAGTTCAAGCGAATCGGTGCCGTTGTTGAACGAGATCGTCGAACCGGGGCCGAAGATATTGATGTTGCCTTCCGTCTTCACCGCGAGCCTGAAGGTCGTCTCCCAGGTCTGGCCAAGGCGCACGGTGCCGATGTTGAAGGGGAGGTGCGGGTTTGCCGCGGTCCAATTCGGCGTGTCGTCGCGGGTATAGCGGGGTATGATCTCATAATGATCCACCGTTTCGTTGTCGATCCAGCTCTCGATGGTGGTCGATACATCCTCTTCGTGGACGTAGTCGAACACACTGGTCCCGGTGGTTAAATTCCCGTTCACCTCGACGTTCTCAAAGACGACGTCCAGTTCGGTATCGACGCCGGCCTCGGTCTTGAGTTCGCCGGCAATACGCTCGTATATGTCGGTGAGATCGTCAGCGTCAGGGGCATGCTCGTAGAACCCGTCGGTGGAATTAGCGAGTGTTTCCATCGCAGTACGGACATTATCTGGATTATAAGCAAACGTGATCGTATACAATGAGATATTATTTGCAATTGCATAATTTGACATGTTCTGGTTTGTTACCTCTCCTATGCCACTAGGGCAATAGTCAGTTTTTTCATTATTGTAGTAATAGCCATCATAACCGACTTTCGGCACAGTAATCCACCCATACTCAAGCGTACCCCCGAGACCGTCGTAGTATTCATAGTAATCGTACGTAATCGTATTACCACTCCAGGTCCAATCCTGTAAGCCTATGCCGTGCCCCAAGGGAGTTCCATGGTAATTCCAGTCGCCATCGGACATCAAGATAACGGCTTTCACCGCTTCCGGTCGTCCATTATCACGAAGGTGTGATATTGCCGTATAGAATGCCTCTCTCATGTTCGTAGCACCTGTTGGTTCAAGGTCATCGATCTTTGACTCAAGGGCAGCCTTGTCGTTTGTGAGAGGGGCATCCAGACGGGCATCCGACGCGAATGAAACGAGCCCCACCCGGTCACGAGTAGAGTTCATCTGAGCGACAAAGTTGTTCGCTGCATCCTGTGCTGCCTCCATCCTTTCGTTTGAGGTACCGCTGTTCCTGGCGATATCATACTTCATACTCCCCGATCGGTCGATCACCAGCACCACGTCGATCGGATCCGGTTGGAGCGCCCAGCCGTCCCCTTTCAACCGGATTGTGACGTCGACCGTATCGTTCACCGCCACCGTCTCGGGGGAGACCTCCGTCTCCACCGAGAGGTAGGGGTAGTTCTTCCAGGTGAGTTCGATATCCCGGCTGACGTTGCCCCACGTCGCCCGGACGATCGCCGTCCCGGTCGCGGTCTCGCTCCAGCCCGCGACATCCGGATCGGTCGTGAACGCACCAGGGTGGAACTCCACAGTCGCATACCCATCGATGTCGGTCACGCCCGATGCCGCCGCCAGTTCAGGACCCCGGGTCTGCACGTACGGCGTGCAGTCCGTCGATACGATCTCGAACGTCACCGTCTCGCCCTTGACCGGGTTCCCCCTGATATCCATCACCTTGGCCCGGAGTTGCGAAACGGAACCGTCGTTGACGTCCCGGCTCGGCATCGACTGCGGGCTTGCGGAGAGGAGCATGTTCACCGGTTCGGTGCTGGTGAACTCGACGTCCTGCGATGCGCTCGCGCTTGCGTTCGCGGCTGCCGTCGCGGTGATGATGGCTCTGCCGACGGAGTCCTCGGGCCCGTAGGTGATCATCGCCCGTCCCAGTGAACTGGTGTTGAGGAGACGACTCTCCTGCTCATCCGGTTGGTTCAATCGAATCAGTGTGGCGTTCACCCAGATGCCGTGCCCGGAAACAGGGTTTCCGTACTCGTCCAGCAACGTGTAGGTACACGAGACCCTCGTCTTCCCGTCGGCCGGAACCGAACCGCTCTCCGGAACAACAACCTGCGTGATACTGACCGGGTATCCTCCTATCCCGGCGATGGAGATCATATCGCTTCCGATCGGTGCCGGAGGGCGAATCCAGACGAGGTTCTCCCCGGCCACCGTATCGACCCGGAGCGTCGCGGTAGCGTTCCCGACCGCATCCACCGATACTGAAAGCACGTCCACGAGGGACTCCCCATCCACAAACCCTGCCGGCGGGCTCACCGTGAAGAGCACCCTCTCGATCACGTTCCGGCCGTCCACCACATTCCCATACCTGTCCTCCATCCGGACGATGATCTCCGTCGTCTCCCCAACGGTCACCTCAGGGTCGTACCAGGTATTGACGAGCTCATACGGCGCCGCGTGGTCGATCTGCTGCTCACCACTCCCGGTCAGGGGCGCGTCCACCCCATCTGAGACCGTCGCCGCGATCGTTGCTGTCCCGCTCCGTGTCCCGGGCCTGAAGGTTGCCGCCGCCGTTCCGTCACTGGCCGTGATCACGTGCGCGGGCGAGATGCTCCCGTAGGCGCTGTCGACCGCAAGATTCACGACAACACCGGAAACTCCATCGCTGCCGTTTGTGACCAGCACCGTGATGGTCGCGGTCTCCCCGCTCCCCGCCGTCAGCCATTCGCTGCTCGTAACGACCTCAATCGTATCGGGCACCAGGGCAGCGGCCGGAACGGCAAGAAGGAGCAGTCCGGTGATGATTATGCAGGTGCGTATCCACGTACTCATAGATCTCAAAGGGGTCATTTAACCAAACCGACATATAAACATATCTTATTAGTGAAAAACATATTAGATCAAAATAGTAAGATTTTGAAGCCAAATATTAGCTGGATGTGAAAATAATTTGAGATTTACGCGTTCGACTCGAACAACCATGCAGCCGGGCAGGAAATGCTGCAGAATTTGTTTCCCTGCAGGAAAAAACCGTTCTCCTGCTCGAACAGGGCCGGTTCCAGAAGAGGTCGGCACAGGGAGCCGGCAGGGTTCGCTGGTAGGCCGGGTTATATCCGGCCACAGTTCAACTAACTCCGCAAAGAGTCCCCGGTCTTTAGGGCGGGGAGGAATTGCGGCTTCACACCCATGGTAGCAGAGACGACTCCTAGGCCGCTGGTAACCAGTTCGTCCCCGGAAAAGCAGCCTGCCACGATTCTTCGCGGTCAGGCCGGGATGAATGATGCACCGAACGCCAAAAAAGGAGGTGTTCACTCGATCTTGATATAAGCGCGCGATGTGTTTCCGATGTGAACCGGGATGGTCGTCGTATCCACGGCCTCGGGTGCATCTTCGGCCGAAGCCACCAGCCGGATGAGATACTCACCGGCGGGCAGGTTGCTGACGTCCATCAGGGTCTCGCCCTCCGTCGTCGAGCGATTCACCGTCCTCGCCCAGAAGAGCGTCCACGAGAGACCGTTGTCGTTTGAGTAGGCAAGCGCTTTGTCGATATTTCTGGTGCCGTTGTAAGTGACAGTCCAGGTCAGCGGGACGGTGTCGGTGAATGGACCCAATCCCGGATCAGCGAGTTCCACCTCGAGCCAGCGGTTGGTGATCCCCGTGTTGTTCAGGTCGGGGATGGCTGTGATGAAGGTGTCGGGGAGGGTCAGATTATCGTCGTCATCGAACGTGATCGTCGAGCCGGGGCCGAAGATGTTGATGTTGCCGTCGGTGAGAACTTTCAGGCGGAAGTTCGTCTCCCAGGTCTGACCGAGGCGGATGGTGCCGATGTCGAAGTGGAGCTTCTGGCCGCTATCCCACTGGGAGGTCTGATCGATGGTTTCCTCGAACCCGGTCTGGTTGCAGATGTAGGTGGAATTCCCATCGTCGTAGACATAGTCGAAGACATCCGCTCCGGGGAGGTCTCCACCAGTTACATTGACCTGCTCAAAGACAATGTCCATCTTGGTGTCGACGCCGGCCTCGGTTTTGAGTTCGCCGGCGATTTCGGCGTAGACGTTCCGGAGTTCAGTCTCGTCACCGGCCCAGACGTAGTTACCCCCGGTCGCTTTCGAAAGGACGGCAAGGTCGCGCTCGACATTGGAATCCAGTTTCGAAGCGAACCCGATGCTGTAGATCTTCACCCTGTCCGTATCATCACCACTGTTGGCGTACACCGACATGTTCTGGTTGGTGAACCGGCCGTTATCGCAGACTTGTCCCTCATGATACATGTCATGCGGCGAATATCGATACCAACTCAACTGTCTACCCAGCGTACCCTTTGGATCAGGGAGATCTTGATACCACTCGTACTTTTCACTCCCGAAGGCATAGTCAGACCCACTCCAAGGGTAACCAGAGAGAATAGCAGTAATATACTGCGGATATCTTGTTGAAAGATAAGGATCACTATTCGGGTAACCAGTTCCTTTCGCCAGCGGCGAACCGTGGTAGTTCCAGTCGCCGTCCCCCATGAGGATGACTGCCTTGACGGCATTAGACCTTCCGTTCTCCTTGAGGTACTTGATCGCGGTGTAATACGCCAGTCTCATGTTCGTCGCACCGTCAGCCGACAGACCGTTGATCGCTCCCTTGATCTCATCCTTTTCGTTGGTCAGGCTCTGGTCAAGCGTCGCATCAAACGCGAACGAGACCAGTGCCACCCGGTCGCGGGTAGAGTTCATCTGGTCGACAAAGTTGTTCGCTGCATCCTGTGCTGCCTCCATCCTTTCGTTTGAACTCCCGCTGTTCCTGGCGATATCATACTTCATACTCCCCGACCGGTCGATCACCAGCACCACATCAATCGGATCCGGCTGCATCGCATACCCATCCCCCTTCACCCGGATCGTGACGTCGACCGTATCGTTCACCGCCACCGTCTCGGGGGAGACCTCCGTCTCCACCGAGAGGTAGGGGTAGTTCTTCCAGGTCAGAGTAATGTCCCGGGTAACGTGACAGCCCCGGGTGACGTTCTCCCACGTCGCCCGGACAGTCGCCGTGCCGGTCGCGGTCTTGTTCCAGCCCGGCTCCCCTTCGCGGGCGAAAGACCCTGGAGTGAACCCGACGACAGCAGATCCATTGATGGTGACAGCTGACGTCTTGTTCAGTGCCGGAGGCTCGGTCTGTTTGTAGGGGGCAGAACTATTCGATACAATCTCGAACTCCACTGTCTCGCCACTGACCGGATTTCCCTTGATATCCATCACTTTGGCTCGTAGAAGCGCCGGGGCGGAGCCGGGTACGTCCCCGCTCGGCATCGACTGCGGGCTCGCCGAGAAGACCATGTTCACCGGGTCGGTGCTGGTGAACTCGACGTCCTGCGATACGCTCACGCTCGCGTTCGCGGCCGCCGTCGCGGAGATGGTCGCGTTGCCGACGGAGTCCTCGGGCCCATAGGTGATCGCCACCTGACCGTAGCGGTTGGAGTACAGGAGAACGTCCTGCCGCTCTGCCGGCCTCTCCCCCCGCTGTATCGAGGCGTTCACCCAGAGGCCCTGCCCCGGCGCACGGTTCCCGTATTTGTCGAGCAGGGTGTAGGTGAGCTCGATCACCTTATCCCCGTCGGCCGGGACCGAGGCACCGGACGGATCGACTGCCTGTGTGATATCGGCCGGCAGTCCCCCCACGCTGGTGATGGTGAAACTATGGCGCTCAAGCGGCGAGGGGGGCTGGACCCAGACAATATTCCCGCCCGCCATCGCGTCGACCCGGAGCGTTGCGGTGACGTTCCCGGCAGCGTCCACCGGCACCCTGATCTCGTCAGTACCGCCAACGAAACTGGCAGGCGAACCCACCATGAAGAACACTTCCTCGGGAGCGGTACCCTCGGCATTCTCCCGCCTGCCGTCCACCACATTCCCATACTCATCCACCATCCGGACGATGATCTCCGTCGTCTCCCCGGCGGTCACCTCCGGCTCGTACCAGAGGTTGGCAACCTTATGCGCCGCCGCGTGGTCGATCTGCTGCTCGCCGGTCCCGGCCAGGGGTTCGTCCACCCCTTCCGATACCGTCGCCGTTATCGTCGCCGTCCCGGCGACGGTCCCGGGTCTGAAAGTCGCCATGGCCTTTCCGTTGTTGTCCGTAGTCACGTGCGTGGGTGAGATGCTCCCGTAGGCGCTATCGACCCCAAGTTCGACGCCAACACCGGAAACTCCATCGCTGCCATTCAGAACCCACACCGTGACCGGCGAGGTCTGCCCACTCCCCGCCGTCACCCACGAAGTCTCGTTTATTGTGATGCTATCAGGTATCAGCGCACCGGCAGGGGCCGCCAGCAGAAGCAGCCCAACCACCAGACATGCATATGTCCACCTATCCATTCTCCACCGTATGTCATCCTGAAACATCATGCCATATAAAGGTTATCAGTGTGGCAGACCCCTTAGAAAGGCCCTTTCCCGCATAAGTCAAAGATAGCCGTGCAAAATGAACATTCTTTCCATACAACGTCCTGGATATGAAAAATAGATATCACCACCCCGTCATGCACAACAATCCCCCTCCAGAGGCGAATTCGGTCGCCGGATCGAGAGAAAAGCGCACTGTCGGCACCCGAACAGAAGAAGAAGGGGTTGGGGGACTACAGGCTGTCCCGGCCGCGTGACTTGCCCTTATTCTGTCCGGCACGTCTGTGCCGTATCACAAGAACAGCACCGATAAGGATCGCAGCGACAACTCCAACACCGGCCACGAGCACCCAGACGTTGAAATCCTGCTCCATGACGAGCGGGACGGTGAACTCGGCCGTGCCGAGCGGGATATCGGCGTTAACCGAGATGTTCCGGTAGCCGTCACAGGCAGCGGTGACGGCATACGCCTTGTTCGTAACGAGCGCCGTGTTAAGGTGTCCCAGACCATCGGTCACCCCGACGACCTGGCCGTCGATGACAACGACCGCTCCGGCAACCGGGTTGAGGTCGGGGTCTTGCGCGCGGATGGTCACGCTCGCCCGGTCGTAACCGAGTTCGGCGACGATATCCTCTCCCTGGCCGGAGATCTGGCGCGTTTCGCTCCAGTCCTGGTAGCCGGATGCCCGTACCAGGATCTCGTAGGTGCCTGCATGGATGTCGGAGAGAGCAAACCGGCCGTACGGGTTGGTCTTGCCCTTGAGCGTCCCGTTGAGGTAGATCTCCGCACCTTCGATCGGTTTCGTCGCCTCGTCGAAGGCCGTTATCGACATCTGGTATGCCGATTTCGAGAGGTCCGCCGTAAGGAGGACGTTGTCCACCTCGAGATAGCGGCTTTCCTGGTAGGGCTGATAGTCGGGCGCCGTGACCCTGAAGGAATACCTCTTCGCCCGCTCCAGGTGGAGCGGCAGCCTGCCGTCGGCATCGGTCTCCCCGGCGCGCGCGTTGTCGATGTACACCTCCGCGCCTTTGAGGGGAGCAAGCGTCTCGGCGTCCCGGACCTGGATCGCCAGGAGGTCGTTAGAAAAGAGCCAGTACTGGACGACCCTGTCGCTGTTCTCCATCTGCACGGTCTTTGACAGGTCGTAATAACCCGACGCACGGGTCTCGACGTTATAGAGCTCACCCGCCTTCACCGGGAATTTCACGCTCCCGCTGCTGCCGGTGACCTCCGAATCGGAGTAGTCCGCGCCCTCAGCGCGCACCACGGCACCGACGACCGGTTTCAGGGTCGCTGCATCGTAGAGCTCGAACGTGAGGGTCACGTCTTCCCGGACCATTTCGACTTCCATACGGTACTCGTCGTAATCGACGTAGTCTACCCAGTTCCGGTAGCCTTTCCGCACGACTTTCAGGTTCAGGTCCCTCTTTCCGGAATGGACGTAGGAGTAGGTGCCGTCAGAGGCGGTCCTTCCCACGTAATCGCCGTCGACGTATATGGAGGCATCGGCGAGCGCGTCATCGGTCTGCTTGTCGACCACGCTGATGCGCAGGGTGACCGCCTGCGCCGTACAGCAGATAAGGATGCAGGAGATAAGCAGAGCTATGATGAAACGACGTTTCTTCATGCTGGAGTATACTGCGCTTGGAAATTTGAGTGCTTCGGTTTACACCCAGCGTTCATGGGGGATGCGTTCAAGTACCATACCTTCCACAAGCACCGGCATCAACGTCCGGCCGACCTCGATGGCACGCTCGAGCCGCCATTCCCGCTCGGCGTAGATGGTGAAGATTGGGTCGCCCTTCTTGACCCGGGTCCCTTTCTTTGCATGGATATCGAGCCCCGCGCCGTGATCGTAGGGTGAACCGGCGAGCCGGGCGAGCGTGACGAGCGCGCTGTTGTTTAGTTCGATGACGTAACCGTCCTGCGGCGCATTTACATCGAACCCATACTCCCCGGGGACGATATCCTCGGCCTTTACGTTCGGATCGCCGCCCTGGATCTCGATGATCTGCTGCATCTTCTCAAGCGCCTTGCCGCTCCGGAGGATATCGGCAGCCGCCTGGGCACCCTGCCCCGGCCCGGCCTTCCCGGCCATCTCGAGCGCGATCCCGGCGAGGGAGAGGCTCTTCTGGATCAGTGAGTTCGGTTCGGTTGCTCCTTCGAGGACGGCAAGCGCCTCGCGCACCTCGAGGTTCGGGCCGATGGTGTGGCCGACGAGTGACTCCCCGTAACTGAGCGCGCACTCGACCCGCATGCCGAGCCGTTCACCGAGATCGATGAACTCGCGGGCGAGTTTGCGCCCTTCCTGGGCCGTGGCTATCTTGGTGTTCTGGCCGACCGGGATGTCGATGACGACGAGGTCGGCGCCGACGGCAAACTTCTTCGCCATGACGCTCGCGATCATCTGGCCCCGGGCGTCGATGCGGAGCGGGTACTCGTAGGTGATGATCTTGTCGTCGGCGGGGGCGATGTTCGTGGCGCCGCCCCAGACGATGGCGCCGCCGACCTTCTCGGTCATCTGCTGCACTTCGATCGCCGGGAACGAGACGGGCGCGAGAACCTCCATGAGGTCGGCGGTTCCGCCAGCGCCGGTGATGGCGCGGGAACTGGTCTTGGGGATAAAAAGACCGCTCGCGGCGATGATCGGTGCGATCAGGAGGGTGATCTTGTTCCCGGGCACGCCCCCGATGGAGTGCTTGTCGACGATGGGGTGCCGGGTGAAGTGGAGGCGTTCTCCGGTCTCGACCGTGGCCCTTGTCAGGTACTCCACCTCGTCCATGTCGAGGCCGTTGATGTAGGACGCGGTGACGTAAGCGGTGATCTCGCCGGGCGAGAGGACGTCGTCGACGATGTCCCTGACGATATCTATGGTCTCGTCCTTGGTGAACCGGCCGCCGTCCATCTTCTTCTTGATGTGCCGGAGGGATGCCGGCCGCTCGGCGCTCCGGACAATGACAACGGTCCCTTCATCGACGGCAAGCGTCGCGTTCAGCGGGCGGTAGACCCCGATGACACCCGGCTCGATGAGCGACCCGGTGGTGTCGACGTGGGCCTGGGCGGTCTTTCCCGTCGCCTCGTCGGCGACCAGAACGCGGTCGCCGTCGCGGACCCGCATGTTCCTGGCGTCGGTGCTGTGGAGGAGAACCCCACGGTTTGCGATGTCGAGCAGTTTCACGGTCAGTTTCATACGTGTAACCCCATCCTACCTGAAATTGAGGTTTTGTACTACTTAAGGACGGCTGATCGGGGGAGCGGGCAGACGGCATCTACCCGGAGCCCAACATTCCCCGGACTTCTCTCGCGGCGTTTGGTGTGGATACAGATCCCGGCGAAGCACCGGACCGGGAGCTACGCCTCATCCAGGCGAGACGGCGCTTGGGTGAGGTTATAGTGAGAGGGGTCGGGCGGGCTGCTCAGCGGCCCTGCAGTCCAGCAAGGATCTCCGCAACTGCCCGCTTGAACTCAGGGAGATCTTCTCCGGTGATAGCCCAAACGGCCTCCAGGTCCACACTCATGTACTGGTGGATCAGGACGTCACGAAGACCCGCAATCCGGCGCCACGGGATATCTGGATGTTCCTCCTTCAGAAATACCGGAATCTGTTTCACCGCCTCGCCGATAATCTCAAAGTTCCGTATCACCGCGTCCTGTGCCATCGGGGAGTTCATGAACACGTCTCGCCCTTCTCGCGTATAATCCTCAATCCGCTCTATCGACTCGAGGATATGGATGAGATAGAGGCAGTCGTCACTCACAGCGGCACGGCCTCCCGGCAGACGCGATCCCTGATATACCAGTGCAGTCCTTTCTCGGTCACCACGTCGACATCACGGCCAAGCAGGTCTTGCAGATCCTGGGCGAGGGCAATGTGGTCAAGGAGGCTCCTTCCGGGCTCGAACTCGACGAGGAGGTCGAGGTCGCTTGCCGGGGTCTCCTCACCCCGGGCCACCGATCCAAAGACTCTGAGGGTGCGGGCACCATGTCTGGCTGCGATCTCGAGGATCTCATCCCTTCTTTTGAGCAGTTCCGCATGCAGACTCATTCAAACCCTCTCCTGCATCGATCTTATGGAGCAGGGGATATAAGGATTTTCCCGGGTGGATTATTTTTCATCCAATGTTTCACGTAGCACCCCATCAGCTCACGCGGCTGGTGGCACCTCAAGTTCCGGACGTTCCGTCCTTCGCGTTTTTCGCGGCTTCGCGTGAGGTGGCGCTCTGCACGGATCCACACAGATACGGTGAAATGCCCATCAGGCAGCGAGGGGAGTATGCTGATCCTCAGCCCCATCATTCATCCGGATGAGTTAGCTCCCGCAAATCCTGACCGGAAGGCGGCAAAACACAGGTTAAGCCCATGACAATCGGGTCTCTCTTCGGTGCTTTTCAGGGTGAAGCCCGGGGGATTCAAAAGGACCTTGGGCCCAGGACGAACAGCCTGACATCCTGTCCCATACCCGAAATGACGCTCAATAAAACCGACTTGAATAAAAAAATAGGGTTAGTTAGGGATTAGTCGCGACGCAGGACCAGGAAGGCAACCGCACCAAGGCCGGCAAGAGCAAGGAGTGCTCCGAATCCGGGGGACTGGGTGGTGGGGGTAGCTTCGGTGGTCTCGGTCTCGGTCGGGGTCTCCTCAGGCGTCTCAGTCTCGACCGGGGTGGTGGGCTGAGTCGTCGGGACTTCCTCGACTACGTTGAAGTTCGCGGTCGCGGTCATGTCGGCGTCGATGGACTCGACACGGACGATGTACTGGTCGGGCTTGAAGGAGGTTCCATCGACCTCGAACGACCAGGTGTTCACACCGTCGCCCTCCTGGACTTCCGCGGTGCCGGCAACGCTCGCGAAGCCGGAGGCTTCGGTCTTGCTGGTGGGCTGGAATGCCGCGGAGGTGACCTCGATGTTCAGATCGTTGCCGACGGCGAGGTTGGTCGTGCCGGAGATCGTGAACGTGCTGCCCGCAGCCTTGTCACCGATCGCGTCGATGAAGATCTGGGCTTCCTCGATCACGAAGGTGAGCTTCACGTAGGTGTCGTCGACATACGGGGAGTCAAGGGCGTCGATCAGCGCGTTGGCTGCTTCGGATGCCTGCAGACCCACGAGGTTTGCGACGAAGACGTCGGGATTACCGTCGGCGCCAAGTCTGTAGATGCTGTCGCCACGAGCCACAACGCCAAATCCACCACTCATCGGGTGCTGGACGACGACGAAGTACTGGCCGGAAGCGAGGTTGTCGGTGATAAGGCTGTCATCCTCAAAGGTGCCGTCAGTCTCAACGTTAGCGTTGATGACTTCCAGCCGCCCAAAGTCTCCGTAGTAGTTCCTTCCAAAGACCCAGATCTTCACTCCATCGTCCGGGTTGCCCTGTGCAGTTCCGGTGATCACCAGGTCGTCGCCTCTGGCGACGGTGGCGCCACTCGTGGTCGCGGTGATGAACCCGGAGCGGAGCTGGATCGAGGTCGAGGCGTACTTGACGCCAGAGAGGTCGTTCCTGCCCTGTGGGGCTGCAGCAGCGTAGACTGTGTAGCCACCTGCATCAGGGAACCGGTTGAGCATAGCGGTGTTCCACTCATATGACCAGGTGTCGTCACCTTCGACCTCTACATCGGTGAAGTTGTCCTCCTGACCGCTGGTAACAGGGTTCAGGGTCTCAAGACCAACACCGTTGCCGTGAAGGTTCGGGCCGGTCATGAAGAGGTAGACAGTATCGTTGTCAGTGCTGGTACCGGAGAATGTGATCTCCTCGCCGATGTAGTAGACACCGGTGCCGGACGAGGTGATGGTGACCGCACCTTCCTCGACTCTCACTCTGACGCTTTCAGTCCTGACGGTGGTATCGGGGATTGCAGTGCCATTCTTGTCGACGGGTCCCCTGACTTCGATGGTGTAGGTCCGGGCATCGGTCGTAGCGCTGGTGTTGAGCGCTATGGTCCGGGTGCCGCCCGCAGTGGTCTTAACGATCGCTGCAGTCCCGTTATTCACCAGATCGACTACACCAACCTGGTTAGGCGCGATCATCGGCCGGTTGTCAACGTTGGTTGTAACGTTCACCCAGTAGTGCGTCTCCGACTCACCGGTGATGGTCACGGCGAAATCGCTGTTGCGGACGACGTTGTCCTTGTTGGACGTGATGGCGACTGCTCCCGAGACTACATTAAAGGTCACGGCGTTGCTATCCGTCAGGTCAGCAGATCCGCTGGGCCAGACCGCACGGGCGGTGTAGGTACCAAGCGGGAGACCCGTCAGGTTGATAGGGTTTGTCTGCTTCCACTGGTTGGTGCTGAGGGGCAGGCGAAGGGGCTGGCCACCGAGGTTCGTCACCGTGCCGCCGCTGGGCGTGGTAACCCGAACCTCCATGACGGAGTAGTTGGCCGCATCAGCAGTGCCGTTTCCAAGGTCTCCAAGGTTGTGGTTAATCCGGAACCGGATCTTGGTCGCCCGGGTTACGTCCTGGCCGTCCACGGACGTGGTGCCACTCTTTCCGAGGAGAACGCGAAGGTCTGCCGAGGGGTCCTCGATGAGAACAGTTCCTGCGGCATTACCCGGGTTCCTGAAGTCGGTGATAGTGCTGTTGAAAGCATACCATGACGTTCCGGTCGCGGAGCCAACCGCCGTTGCGGTCAGGTCCAAATCGGTAATGTTGGTTACCCGGATAGTCCTCCCAACTGTTCCTGCAGTATCACTAATGCTGCTATAGTATACCAGGGTTCCAGCAGTACCTGTAGAAGCATCAAATACCTCATTTAGATTGAGGTTATCTTCACCCACATAGATGACGTCACCATCATAAACATCCCGCTCTGCCGCAGCCGGTGCAATGACCAGCGCAGCCGCGAGGACCATGGCGATAACCATCAGTTTTGTCATACTCTTCATACTATACCTCCATTTGTGATGACATGAGGGAATGTGAACGCGAGGTACTCGACAGACGTCGAATACGGGTTCACCACGCTCTATACTCCGAATCACGGAATATGTCACAATATTTGTGGAACACTTAATGTATCCTTTGTGGTCGACCGGGGATCCGGCGTCCCTGAAAGGCACCACAACGCGGGAAAACGCCCCGAATGCGCCAGGATCACGCTTCATTCCCGGATCATCGGGGTTCATAGGTATGCGAGGATAAAAATCTTACTCCGGGAAACAACGGGAACTCCCGGCCCCGATGGATCTCCCTCCCCCCGCCACCCGCGCTTACCCCCCATGGCGCCGCATCCGGCCGGCGCCGACCGGACAGGATCACCGCGGGTGCCCGGCACCCCGGCCGGCCGCACCCGACGGCGGCACCACCGGAGCACGTATATATGTGACCCTCCCCAGTGGGGAGCCTTTTCTACCCCGGCCTGCAAACTACTCTCTATGCGGATCATTCGGGCGCCTACGCTCGCACGGGCACACGAACTGGCGGTCAGGACCGTCCTCGAGAAAGGATGGGTGCTGGATACCGAGAACAACGAGGCGACGATCGAGTGCGAGGAGCTCGCGCTCGAGGTGGAGTCGCCGGAAAGCGTTCCCATGGCGAGCCCCGCCTCCCGGTTCCAGCAGCGGTTCCTGGACGTCTACGCCGACAACCTCCTGCACGGCTCCGACGCGAAGTTCGAGTACGACTACCACCGCCGGCTCTTCGACTGGGGGGAACAACTCCGGGTCGCACCGGAGGGCGAGGACGTCCACGTCGACCAGATCGACTACATCGCCCGGAAACTCGAGCAGGCCCCGAACTCCCGGCGGGCGGTCGCGATCACCTGGAACCCGGTCGTCGACGAGAACCTCGACGACTGCCCCTGCCTCCAGCTCGTCCAGTGCCTGCTGCGGGACGGGAAACTCCAGATGAAGGTCGTCTTCCGGAGCAACGACATCCTCTCCGCCGCCGGCTCCAACATGTACGCACTCGTCCGCCTCCAGAAGATGATCGCGGACCGGCTCGGCGTACCCTGCGGGCGCTACACGCATATCGCGCTCGTCCCCCATATCTACTACCGCCGGGATATCAACGACATCGAGCCGTTTTGCAAATCAGGTACAGAGATCAGGCCGGTTGCCGAAGTCTGCCGGGCCTGCGGGAAGTGCCCGCGCTCGTCCGGGGCGTAACCCCCGGCCGTCACTTTAATTAAGATTCAGAAACAACATTTTAGAGCCCAATAGCCCGGTAGTGTAGAGGTCAATCATGCAAGGCTCTGGACCTTGCGACAGCAGTTCGAATCTGCTCCGGGCTACTCGAACCTTTTTCTCCGTCTCCAAACGGCATACACCGGAGGGTGGTATATGGTTGATTACAACCTCGGCTGCACCGTGCGCCTCAACGACGAAAAGACCCTTGCCCTGCTCGCGGGGCTCTACGAAGACGGCGCAATCCGGCATATTCAGGTGCAGGCCGTCCCCCTGGCCCGGCAGTTCTTCCTCAAACGCCTCGACCGGATCGCCGCGACCGGCATCCCGGTCGTCGTCCACGCACCCCACCACGGCCACGGCGTCAACCCCTGCGCCCCCGCCGCCTATGACGATCGTCCGCCCGGCGAGATCGAGGAATATATAGAAGAGGCGATGCGGCAGACCCTTGAGGTCGCCGACACCCTCGACGCAGAGACGATCGTCCTCCACGCCGGCCGGTACGAACCCGGAGGCCGCTTTGCCGCCGTGGAGACATTCGCCGACTTCCTCGACCGCAACGCCGATCCCCGCCTCACCCTCGAAAACCTCCCCGCCGTCTACGCCGGCTACCCTCTCCTCGGCAACACCGCCGAAGACCTCGCGGCGCTTGCAGGCAAAAAGATCACCCGGTTCTGCCTCGACTTCCCCCACCTCGCCTGCACCGCAAACTACCGCCGCCTCTCGTTCGTGGATGAACTGGAACGGTTCGAAGACCTCAACGTGGCCCTCCACCACCTCTCAAACATCCGGCGGGGCTCGATCACCGACGAGCACCTCGCACTCGACCACCCCGACGGCGGCCTCGATCTCGCGGCGGTCTTTACCCGGCTCCGCCGGCACCCGAAAGTCCCGACGACGCTCGAGTACAAGGAGGACTCGGCGGACGTCTACGCCCGGCAGGTGAAGGTCTTTGCCGGGCTCTGGGAAGACCGTGCCGGGGAGTGAATCGCGTCCCTGCCGCATCGGGGTCACCCCGAGGATAACCGACACCGAACCGAATGATTGGTAGCCAGCAGTCGTGATCTCACCGGGCCAGGGAAAGCAAAATCCCATATGCGGGGGCAATCCCATTGAAGTATATAATGATCCTTGAGTATATCGACGCGGCACTCGAACGCGTCAACTACGAGATTATCGAGGACGATGAACCATATTACGGAGAGATCCCGGAACTTCCCGGGGTCTTTGCAACCGGCAGGACGCTGGAAGAGTGCAGGAGAAACCTTGCCGGCGTCATCGACGAATGGTTGATCTTACGGCTCCGGCGCGGCCTCCCGATACCTCCGATCGCCGGCCGCACAGTGGGAGAGATCGTCAGGGTTGATACGGGTGCCGGAGCATAGGATCAGACCCGTCTCATGGAACCAGCTTGTGAAGAATCTTCAGACCCTGGGATTCGAGGGGCCGTGCCGGGGAGGCAGACACCCTTTCATGGTGAAAGGAGATCTTGTTCTAACCATCCCAAACCAGGTCAGAGATCAGCGTCGACCTGCTCGTGCGCATCCTCCGGCAGGCGGGCATATCCCGTGAGGAATGGAGCCGGCTCACCAGGTAGCGATCTATGTCACCTTTTTTGTGGTTGTGAGACTGAACGACCGTCCGGGGACCCCGGATGGCGATATTGACTATATGGGGAAATGGGACAGACGACCAGCCCGATCCAGCCCCTCATCGCGGGAAACGTTAATGTGAGAGCGATCCCCATCTAGAACCTACAGAACTTCCGGGCGCGCCCCGGGGGGTGAGAGCGAGTGAATCATTTTGTCCGGCACGCACTTGAGCGGCTCAAGACCGTCGAGGGTTTCGAGAAGGTCCGCTTCATCATCCTCTACGGCTCCGTTGCCGAAGGGCGGGCGAGAGAGGGTTCCGACATCGACCTCTGCATCTATTACGACGCCGGCCGCGAGGAGGCAGCCCGGTTCCGCTTTGCAGCGCTCTCCGAACTCGCCGACGACCGCTACGACATCCAGATCTTCTCCCACCTGCCGCTCTATGTCCGGACGGAAGTCCTCCGCGGAAAGGTAGTCTACTGTCCCGACGAGCGGTTCCTCTACGATGTCGCGTACCGGACGATCCGGGAATTCGACGATTTCAAGCACCGGTTGTACGACTACATCGGCAAGGAGGCGATGGTGTGACGCGCAAGGTCCGGGATACGGCAATCCGTATCAAACTCCAGGAGATGACCGAGAGCGTCGATATGGTCAAAAAGCACCTCCCCGATTCAGCCGATTCGTTCAGGCAGCTCGGCATCGTAAAAGACGGCATATACAAACGCGCCGAGTACGCCATCGAGAACGTCTTCGACATATGCGCAATCCTGAACGCCGACCTCCACCTTGGCGTCCCCGGCACCGATGAGAACATCCTCGATAACCTCGTGCAGCATGGGGTGCTCACCCCCGCGACGCGGCAGAACGCAAAAGCGATGAAAGGGTTTCGAAACATTGTCGTGCACCGCTACGGGGCAATCGACGATGCCCTTGCCTTCTCAATCCTGGGGGAGCATATCGGCGACTTTGCTCTCTTCAGGCAGGAGGTTGAACATTTTCTGCAGTCGGTGAACGAGTGAAAGGAACCATACGGCTCTCTTCCAGACCCGGCCATACCGTAGACTCCCGGCACGATCAGCCATCGCTCTGGACGCCCATGAGCCTATCACGACCGGCTGAAGGGGCGCTCATGCCAGAAGCGCCGCGATGATCCCGGTCAGGAAGATCCCGTCGAACGTCCCCGCCCCGCCGATACTCGCCGTCGGCGCCCCCAGTTCCGCGATATGGTGGAGGTTTAAGAGGTCCGCACCGATCAGGGTGCCGAGCGTCCCGCTCACGTAGGCGATGATCACCGCCGCGGCCGGGACGCCGCCCGCAAAGAGCGAGAGGATCAGCGCCGCAAAGAGCGCCGCGAGCGGCGGGATGAAGAACGGCGTCGCGATCCCGAGCCCCGGCACCGGGCGGGCGACGAGTTTCGTTACAACGGTCACGACCGCGACCCCGGCGAGCGCAAGGGCGAAGAGGTGGTAGCCGTTGCTGATCACGACCGACTCGTAGAGCAGGTAGAGCGATATCGCCACCGGGATGAGGGCGCCGCCGACGTTGATCGCGAGGACCGTCCGCTGCGCCTGCTGCGGGATGCGGTAGAGCCGCCCGTACATCACGGCGTAGCGGTCGTAGGCCGGCACTCCCGGCCGGCCCTCAAGCGTCCTCACCGGGATGTTGATGAAACTCCCGATCAGCGTCAGGAAGAGAATGAAGAGCGCCTGCCACCAGGAGAACCCGAGCCGCGTGAACGTCGCCCCGATTGCCGTCAGAAAAAGGATCGGAAAGACGATGACTGCGAGGAGAAAGAGAGCAAGCAGTCCGAAGAAGAAAAGAAGCATCAGCGGGGAGAAGGGGTTGAAGACGACCCGGTCCATATGAAGGAGTCGCCCTCCCCTCTAATATATACTACTCACGGAGGGTGCAGACGATCGCGGCGTGGTCGTGGTGGTAGGGGTCGAGCCACCGGACGTCCACGACATCGAGATAGCGCTCAAGCCCGGCCCGCGCCCCGGCGAGCACCTCAGCCGGATCCCGCCGGACGTCCACGCTCCGGGTCTTGAGCATCAGGATGAGGTGGCCTCCCGGTTTGAGGAAGGGGAGGTTCCGCTCCGCGATCTCGACCTGGTTGGGCTGCGCCACGTCCTGGTAGAGGAGGTCCACCGCCTCCATGAACGGCGCATACTCCTCCGGGCGGCTCGCGTCGGCCATGATCGGGACGATGTTTCGCCTCCGGCGGGCCACCTCGAGGAGGTCCTGCATCGGCCGGGGTGCAAACTCCACCGCGTAGACGGTCTCGACGTAGTCGGCGACGTGCGAGACCGTGGTTCCGTTCGCCGCACCGAGATAGAGCACCCGCATCTCGGGCGTGAGTTCTACCCCGCCGCCGAGGGTGTAGAGCGCCGCAAGCTTGCTCCGGTAGGGGTCCCAGACCCGGTAACCCTCAAGTGTCCGCTCCCCGTAGACCCCCCCCTCGCCGGCCGAGACCAGCACGTTCCCAAGCCACTTCATCATGCCTCAACCCCCGCCTCGTCGATCCGCGCCTGGGCGTCTTTGAGGAACTCCGGCACCGCCTCGCCCCGGTAGTAGTCGAGCCGGGCGGCGATGGCGAGTTTCGCCGCGAGCACCCGGGCCACCCGTCCCCGCACCGGTCTCGGCGCGTTGTGGACCCGCCGGTGCTGGAAGATGATCCCGTGCTTGGGCGGCGGCGTCCCGCCCCGGAGGTGGGAGAAGAGGGCCCGCTCCGAGCCGATAACCTGGATGGTGCTCCCCGGCATCTTCGCGAGCGTGGGAAGCCCCCCCGCACGAGAGAGGAGCCGGGCCGCGACCAGCCCGCCGATAAGGGCGCTCGTATTCGGCATCACCTCATCAGCCCGGGCCGAGACCGCCCGCATCAGGCGGCTCCTCGTCCCGGCGAGCCGGTCGATCTCGTCGGCGACGTCCGAGAGACCCCCTCTCGCTCCCTTCCGGATGATCCCGAGCATCTTCTTCGCCGGGAGGGAGCGATACTTCCGGGAGAACGACGGGTTCGTGACCTGGTACCACTCCGCGGCACGCTCCTGAAGAAGGTTGATGACGTTGTCGAGCTCGTCGAGCATCCTGACCATCTGGAGGAGTTCGACATCCCGGCCCTGGTAAGATTGGGCGATCTTCTTCCGGGCAAGGGCGGTGCAGACGGAGCGGAGCAGGCCGACATACTCCTCACGTGTCCGGACGGCCCCGCAGTCCCGGGCGGTCTCCCAGTCGATAGGAACAAAGGAATCCATACCGGTGCGGAGCGTGGTCGCCCGCTCCGCGAGCGCGGCCGGATCGGTGCCGGCCGGCCGGCACCCCTCCTCGTCGACGTCCCCGAACCAGTAGCGCTGTAGCATGGTACGGTATTGGGAGGCAGTCGATATAAGAGCGTCAGGCAAGACCGAAGGAGTAGACCATCACCGGGACCATGATCGCACCCATGCAGTAGACCCGGCGGACGTTGACGAGGGACGGAACGCAGCCGACCGCCGTTGCGAGGAGAAGGACGAGACCCCCGAACGGGCCGCAGAGAAAGAGGGAGAGGAGAACAACAAACGCGATGACGCCGTAGTTGAGGTTCGTGGTGTTCAGGCCGGAGAACCGACCGGCAGTGCGCGAGAAGAGAAGGGTCAGGAGGTAGGCACCGACCGCGGCTATCGCACCCGCGAGGAGGATGGCGGTTGCCGGCGGCATCTCCTCGAGCGCCGATATCGCCGCCATCACCCCGTTTCGCGTCCGGGATACGGCGTAGAAAGCCGCAAGCCCGAGGAAGGCGTTCACGGTGTTCGCGGCGCTGGTCGCGAGGATGTACTCCCGGGGGTTGGAGTCGTAGCCGACGACCGAGGTGAGGAGGGCGTTCGCTGTCGCGCTCGAGAGGCCCGGGAGCCAGCCGACGAGAGCGCCGGCAGCCGAACCGAGGAGGGAACCCCGACGGACGGCGCTCCGGGAGAGGTCGAATCCCCGGAACTGCTGCTCCGGCATCGCCCCGTGCGACGCCTTGAGGAGAACCGCGATCCCGAAGAGCCCGGAGAGGAGAGGCATCAGCACCCCGGACTCCCCGCCCGCCGGCCAGGCGAGGAACGCGTAGCCGAGAGCGAAGAGCCCGAGGATACCCGAGACCGCGAAGACCGCAAGCGCCCACCCGGGGGATTCCGAGACGACGATGAGGTAGCCGGCGACGGCGAGAATGACAAGGCCGATGCCCCAGTCGATCGCCGGCTGGAGGGCGGGGAGCACCAGGACAAAGGCAAGCGCGAGTGGGAGCGAGAGGGCGACACCGGTGGCGCTCCCGAGGGCGGATATTCGGACAGCCTCCTCGCCCCGGCCTTCGAGGCAGAGGGCGTGGGCGGGGAGAACCGCAAGCGAGGTGTCGGCGTCGGGGATACCGAGGAACGTGCTCGGGACGCAGTCGAGAAACGTGTGCGTAACGAGGGTGGCAAACATCGCAGAAGCGACGACCACCGGGTCGAACCAGGCGAGCAGGAACGCCTGGAGCGAGAGGAGGACGCCTGCCATGGTGTTTGCATGGATGCCGGGAACAAGGCCGCTTACGGCGCCGCAGCCGATACCGACGGCGGCCCCGAGCACGATACCGAAGAGCACGCTAATTAACGGTCGGGGCGGACGGGGATAAACCAACCGGATTGCGTCCCCCGATACAGTCATATTCCACCGGGACGAAGGTTGTAGCGATGAAGATCGCCATCACCCGGCTCGAGAACAAGGCGGCGGGAGACCGCGCCCTCTGCGCGACGTATGGTCACGACTGCTACACGGTCTCGCCGCTCCGGGCGGATATGCGGCCCGACCGGATCGATACGTTCGTCGAGGCCGTCCACCGCGGCGAGTTCGACTGCCTCTTCTTCTCAAGCGCCCTCCCCGCCGCGGTCGTCGGGCCGAAACTCGAACGGTGGCCCCGGGTGATCGCGATCGGGCCCAAGACCGCCGAAGTCCTCCGGGGGTTCGGGATCGAGGCGGAAGTCCTCCCCTCGTTCTACTCCCGCGACTTCGTCCCCTACCTCGGCGACTGGCTCCGGGGCCGGACGGTCGGGATCCCGCGGGCCGACGTCCCGAACCCGGGTCTCCTCGATGCAATCGCCGCGGCCGGGGGAACCGTCCGGGAGGAGCGGGTTTACGCCCTCGTCCCAACAGGTGCCGAACTTGCGCTTGACGGCGCCGACGCCGCCATATTCACGAGCGCCATGTCCTACCGGGAAGCCCGCTGGCGGCCCCGGGACGACCTGCTCCTCGTCGCCATCGGCGATATCACCGCGGATGCCATGCGGGCCGGGGGGCATCCTCCGACGGTCGTCGGGGACGGGTCACTCGCAGGAACTCTTGAAGCGTTGAACCGCTACGCGGAAGGCAGGTGAGACGGTTGACCGGTCAGGACTATTCCGTCCCGGAATCCGGGATCGTCGTCATCGACAAACCGCGCGGGCCGAGCAGCCACCAGGTGACTGCCTGGGTCGGGGATATCCTCGGGCGCCGGGTGGGCCACGCCGGAACGCTCGACCCGCAGGTATCCGGGGTGCTCATCGTCATGTTCGGCGGCGCCGTCCGGCTCGCCCCGGTCCTCCTCTCACACAACAAGGAGTACGTCTGCCTGATGCGCCTCCACGGCGACGCCTCCCGGGAGGCCGTTGAGCAGGCGGCAGAGGAGTTCACCGGCCGGACCTACCAGCGGCCGCCGAGAAAGAGCGCGGTGAAGAGGAACCTCCGGATCAGGAAGATCCAGGAGATCGAGATCCTGGACATGGACGGCCGACTCGTCCTCTTCCGGGTCAGGTGCGATGCCGGAACCTACATCCGGACGCTCTGCGTTCACCTGGGCTACGCTATCGGGACCTGCGCCCACATGGAGGAACTCCGGAGGATACGCTCGGGATCCTTCGACGAGACCGTGGCCGTCACGCTCCATGAACTCGCGGATGCTGCTGGAGCCGCCCGGGAGGGCAACCCTGAACCCCTGCAGGGGATGATCCTCCCCCCAGCGACCGCCGTCGCCGATCTCGCGAAGGTCGTCGTCCGCGACACCGCCGTCGACGCCGTCTGCCACGGTGCGGTGCTTGCCGGGGTGGGGATCGTCGGGAAGGAGGGCGGGTTTGCAAAAGGCGAGACGGTCGCGATCGTGACGGAGCGCGGCGAACTCGTGGGGCTCGGGAAGGCCCTCGTCGCTTCGTCGGCGCTGAAGCCCGGGGAGCCGGGGTTCGTCGTCGCCCCCACCACCGTCCTGATGCGGCCCGGCACCTATCCCCGCGGCTGGAAGGCGCACGCCGGGGCGTAAACGGAGGTTGGCGGCCCACGCGGGAGCTACTATTAATAGAGTATCCCGCCAACTAATGATGCACATTGCTGAGGTAGTCTAGACCGGTAGGGCGCGGGCCTGGAAAGCCCGTGGGGCGTTGAGCCCCTCGGGAGTTCAAATCTCCCCCTCAGCGTTTTGAACACAAACTCGATTCTTCCATCACACCTTTCACGAAGGGCATTCTGCAGCTTCCTGTCGCAACCCCCGGGGATTTACCCTTTAGCGTGAGGATTGCCCGGTCCGCCCCCCCTTCACCCACAGGTTAACATGCAGAAAAGCTACCCGTGGAGGATGATACCATGAAGATCCGGGTGAGCAGGAATGGTCCATACATCGTGACCGGGAGTGTCCCGCTCATGGTGATGGAGATCTCCCACGATGATGAAGGCGACTGCCGTTCATGGCAAAAGGTACGGGAGTATCCTCTGCAGGAGCAGTATACCTTATGCCGCTGCGGGCATTCGAAGAACAAACCCTTCTGCGACGGGACGCACGCGAAGGTTCACTTTGACGGTACCGAGACTGCCGGAGACGAACCGTATCTTGAGAACCCCACCGTAATCAGAGGGCCGGAACTGGAGCTGGCCGATTATAAAGGGCTCTGTGCGCACGCACGGTTCTGCCTGCGTGCCGGGGGGATCTGGAGCCTCACGGGGCGATCCGATATCCCGGACGCCCGGGACACGGCGATAGACGAAGCGTGCAACTGCCCCTCCGGCCGGCTCGTTCTCCGTGACCGAAAGACCGGTGAGACGCTCGAGCCTGTTCTTGAACGATCCATTGCCGTGATCGAGGATCCCGCCAGGGGTGAACATGGGCCGCTCTGGGTCCGCGGCGGGATCCCTGTCGAGTCCGCTGACAAAAGACCCTACACGGTCAGGAACCGGGTTACCCTCTGCGGGTGCGGAAGATCCCGGAACAAACCGTTCTGCGCCGGGGACCATATCGGGCATTGAGAGGAGGGAGTCCTCCTCCCGGCAGAGACATTTCGGGGAGAGTTCATTCTGAAAAAGGTATCCCGCGAATCCCCTGTGTCAGATCGATATCCCGACCAGCATCATCGAGAACAGCACCAGGTCATAGACGGTGTGCGTGATCGCCGACGTCGTTGTGTTCGTATACCGCCGGATATAGGCGAACAGAATCCCCGCAAAGAAGACCGAGACGAGGCCGTCCCAGCTGTACTGGAATGCGTGGAGCGACGCAAAGAGGAGCGCCGGCAGGAGGATGCCGAACCGGGGCTGGAGCAGGCCGCGGATGCTCACCTCCTCGCCGAACCCTGCCGCAACGGACGCCACAATGATCCCGGGGACCGTGAGCGTCCCGGCAAAGAGCAGGTTGACGGCCTCCATATCGGTGACCGGGAGACCGAGCCAGCCCACCAGCATCGCGAGCGCCAGGTCAATGAAATGGAAGGCGGCAACGAGCACGAGACCCGCACCGACGGCGAAAACGACCTCTTTCCCCGTCGGGCGGACAAGTCCGAGCCGCTCCAGGGTCTCGCGCCCTGTCCGCCGGACAAACGCCCCGGCGATGAAGAACGAGCCGAGGAGCGTCCAGAAGAGGGTATAGGCGTTCAGCGTGACCGTCTCCGCGAGGAGGTCCCCGGACTCGAGCAAGAGGTCGAGGAACGTCTCCGAGAGGAAGGGCGGCACCCCCGTCACCAGGAGCGGTATGGGAGGGATGAGGATCATGGCGAGGATGACCACGAGCGCGACCGTATGGAGGAGCGAGTCCGGGTCGAACGGGAGATACCCCGCGAGCCATCCCCTGAACCGGCGTGAAAGCCCGACGAGGCTTGCAAATCCCGCGACGAGGGCGCCGAGGAGGAGAAGCGCAATTTCCACGGCCATAGCAAGGTCGACCGTCTCCGGATCGACCTCCTCGGCCTCGAGCACCTCCCCCGGCAGGATCGCTATCGCCCCGATCCCTGCCGCAACGGCCGCAAGCCCGGCCACCAGGACGAGCAGCCAGAGGACGGCAACCCACCAGAACGCAGGGTGCCGGGTCCCGGCGAGATAGACAAGCATCGCAAGGATGACAAAGAGCGCCACGTCGAGCGCCGAGGTGAGGAACGCTCCCGCTTCCCCGCCGACCTCTCCAAAGGCCGCAACCAGGAAGATGAGACCAAAGAAAGCGATCAGCAGTTCGGGAGTGTGACGACGGAAGAATTCCGGCAACATCGCAACATCTGTCGACCGGCGGCATAAAGAACGTAACTCACCGCCACGCGAGTCTCCCGAAGGCAAGCCAGCTCAGGATCCCCGTAACCCCGAGGAACGCCGCCAGCAGAAGGAAGATCGCCGCCAACGGCCACCGGTCGGCGAGGACGGCTCCCGTAAACGGCCCTGCCGAGAGCCCTATGGCGAAGAAGGTGTTGTACATACCGTATGCGGCGCCCTGTGAACCGTGGTCGCGGTAGATATCGGCGAGGAGCGGCATCGTCGGCACCACGGCGCAGCTCAGCGCGATCCCCAGCACGAAGACGGCGGCAGCGGTGAGCGGGATGACACCCGCCTGCATGGCGGCGACAGTCGCACCCCCCGCGAGGAGAAGGCCGCCGCCGATGAGGTAACGGCTGCCGCCGTACCGGTCGAAGATCCTTCCTGCAACCGGCTGGGCGAGGATGGCCGCAACCGCCAGCACCGCAAAGACAGCCCCGATCGTCGCCGGGGACGCGGAAAAGGCTGCATGCAGGTAGACAGGGAGGTAGGGGTCGAAGACACCATATGTCCCGGAGACCGCGACGATCACGACCGCACAGGCGGCGAGCGGGAGGAGTGAACCCCGGGGCAGCATCGGAGAGCGGCCCATGCTGCCCTCCTGCCTGCAGGTGCGCACCGGTATGGCGAGAACCACGAGGCCTACGGATGCCGCCAGCACCGCCGGGACGAGGAAGGTGGCGGTGTAGCCTGCATACTCAAAGAGCAGCCCCCCGGCCACCGGCCCGAGGATCGTCCCGACCCCGACCGCCGAGAGCGCGATGCCCATCTTCTCCCCGAGCCGGGCAGGGTCGCAGGTATCGGCGAGGAGCGCAAGCCCCGCCGACCAGGTGGCCGCGGCCGAGACTCCCTGAACCGTCCTGGCGGCGATCAGGTGGGTGATCGTGGTCGAGAAGCCGAAGAGCGCCGTCGCGAGAGCCAGGAGGAGCATCCCGCCGACGATGAGGGGGCGGCGGCCCACCCGGTCGGAGAGGAGGCCCATCGGGATGGAGAACAAGAGGAGCATGGCGGCGTAGATTCCGAAGATGACCCCGATGACCGATTCGCCCACACCGAACCGGGGAGCGTACTCGGGAAAGACCGGGATGAGGAGACCGTAGATCATCATGTCCATGAAGATGACGAGCACGACCAGTACGAGGATTGCGTCCGGCGACGCGGCGATACGGTTCCTGAGTGCGCGAAGCCGGTGCGGCTCCCTGGTTGTCATGCTGATTCATCTCCACGCGGCGAACTGCTCTCCCCCGTAGGTTGGCGCCGCCGGGTTATATCGGTTGCAGAAGAAGATTTTGCCGGGACCGCCTCACCGGATTCCACGGTAGTAGGCGAGCTCGCGGGCATAGGGGCGGAACGCTTCAACGAGCGCCGCCGCTTCGTCGTCGGGCAAAGGACCGCTCCGGCCGGCGGCGGCAAGCGCCTGCACCTCCGCGGGCGTCGAGCAGCCGACGATCGCGACGGAGATCTCCTGGGCGAGGGCATAGCGGATGAGGACTTCAGGCGTCACCCCGGCATCGGGGACGAGGTAGTTCGACCCGCCGAGCACCTTCATCCCGATGACCGCGACCCCCTGTTCCCGCGCGGCAGGCAGCGTCGAGGAGAGGAACCCCCCGAGCGCCCCCTCAACCGGGTTTATGGGCATCATCACGGCGTCGACCGGCCAGCTCTCCACCGCGTGCGCGAGGACATCCGGGTCATGGTGCCCCGTCACCCCGATATGCCGGACGATGCCCCTCTCCTTAGCCTCGACAAACGCCTCAAGGGCACCGCCCGCCCCCTCGATCTCCCGGATCTCGGAGAAGGTCCGGACGTCGTGGATCTGCCAGAGATCGAGGGTCTCGATGCCTATCCTCTGGAGGGTCTCCAGGAGATCCATCTCGGCGCCCGCGTGTCCCCGACTCGCCGACTTGCTCGCCTGGAAGACCGGTGCCCGGAGGTCGGGGCGACGCACCCAGACCTCGCCGTAGTAATCCTCGCTCCCCGCGTAAACCTTCGCCGAGTCGAAGTAAGTGATCCCCTGATTGATGGCCTCCATGATGACGGCGTTTGCCTCCGCATGCCGCCCGTATGTCCTGAGGATGCCCTCTCCCCCGAGGCCCACCTGGGTAACCTCGCGCCCCGTCTTCCCGAACCTGCGTTTCGTGAGCCCCGCCATGGGCCACACTATCCCCGCTCGCGTATAAAAAATTTGAGCACGGAACCGGGGAAAAGGTTATGCAACCGGTCGCCCTCGGGAACCCGAGGGAGGCATGTGCCGACGATCACCTGGTTTAACATACCGGCCGCCGAGACCGAACGAGCGCGGGCCTTCTACGAGGCGGCCTTTGCCTGGGAGATAGAACCGTTCCCGGGGATGGAGAGCGCCTTTCTGGTGACGACCGGAGGAGTAGACGGCGAGATCTTCCCGCGGGCCCGCCCCGACGAGACGGTGACAGTCTTCATCGGTGTCCCTTCCATCGATGAGTACGTGGCCCGGATCAAGAGGGCCGGTGGAGAGGTTGTTGTCTCAAAGACACCGGTACCGGGCCGGGGTTACTTCGCCATCTTCCGGGATACCGAGCGAAACCAGCTTGGCCTATGGGAGGACGACAGCGGCGTGGGTTGACCGGACGGCCGCCGCCCCCGGCACGATCCGGTTGATGCGCTGCGACCCTCAATACGTTCCGAAAAATCTCTTTTCGATTGCGAAAGACATCCCATGGGCTCATTTGCCTGGAGGGTTTTTGGGAAAACTCTGATGCCGGTACCACCGGGTGTAACGCTGCTGCGAACGTTTCCCGCCTTGCATTCCGGTTTTTTGGCCAGGGATAAAGTTTATTTACCCCAAGAAGCATCGTCCACCGCATGAAGAGGATGTTTGGTATCCTTGTTCTCATGGTGATCGCGAGCATCATGATTGCAGGATGTGTGCAGCCAGAGGGGAACGAAACGGTAACACCCGGAACGACACCGGGACTCACCGAAACCCCGATGGAGACAGCAGAGGAGACGCCGGCAATAACAGAGACCCCAATGGAGACGGAAACTCCGATGGAGACAGAGACCCCAATGGAGACAGAGACCCCAATGGAGACAGAGACCCCAATGGAGACAGAGACCCCAATGGAGACAGAGACCCCGATGGAGACAGAGACGCCGGCGGGAAATGAGACGCCGGCGGGCACGGAAACACCGGTGGGAACCGCAACAACCGTTGCTGCAGGTGTGACGGAGACCCCGCCGGGAACGCCGGCAGCGGCGCCCGTCGTCGCTGACGAGACCATTTCCATCACCGACGGCGGATTCGTGCCGAATTCGCTCACCGTTCCGACTGGAACCACGGTGGGATGGACCAATGACGCCACGTCGGATCAGACCGTTACAGGCACCGGAAACATGTCGTTCTTCAGCTCCGACCTGCTCCAGCCGGGCGACTCGTACAGTTACACCTTCACTGGCACAGGCAACTACACCTACCAGTCACAGACGTCCGGATCTACCGGGACGGTCATCGTCACCGCCAACACAACCGCCTGAACTCCCTTTTTCCCGCCGATGATCGTAAGGGAGCCGCAACACTCCCTTACGATCGCCGGAACATCCCGGCCGCCTCAACCAGCCGGTCTGCAAAACCCTCCGGGAAGTACGCGTGGGTGTACTGCCCGACCGCGTTCTGCGCGATGAGCCCGTCCCGGCCGCCGTCGATCCCCCGGCCCCGGAGGAGTTCCAGGGCGAACCGGGCGTCACGAGCGCAATCGAGACGTGAATAGTGGAACTCGTGGCCCCGGAAGGCCGAGCCCGGGGCAAGGACCGGGGCGGCCCCGGCAACCCGGGCCTCAACGTATCCGAGGGCCTGGATGCGGCCCGTCATCTCCGCCGCCGCCGGGAGGACGCCGGCCATCGGGTAATCGCCCTCATCGGTCGTGAGCCGGTCGGTAAGGTAGACGAGCCCGCCGCACTCGGCGTAGACGGGCATGCCGTCGTCGACCGCCCGGCGGACATCTTCCCGGCACCGGGATGCGGAGAGCGCCGCCGCGTGGAGCTCCGGGTAGCCGCCCCCGAGGTAGAGAGCATCCACGTCCGGGAGCCGGTCGGTCATCGGCGAGAAGAAGACCGGTTCCGCCCCCGCCCGCACGAGCCGATCGAGGTTCTCCGCATAGTAAAAACAGAACGCCGCATCGCGTGCGACACCGATCCGGACTTCCGCCTCCGGGCGGGCGGGGTTCTCCGCCGGCGCCGGGAGAGGCGGGGCCGACCGGGCGAGGTCGATGATACCGGAGAGGTTGCACGTCTCCTCCACCACCGCGCCGAACCGCGCCATCATCCCCGTCTCGGCCGCCATCGCGAGCCCGAGGTGCCGGCTTTCGACCACAAGATCCTTTCGGCGCGGGATTCCCCCGAAGATGGGGAGGGTTTTCGTCTCCTCGATCATGGCAAGGTGGCGTGGGCTCCCGATCCGGTTGAGGATGGTTCCGGCGACGCGGACGGCCGAATCGAACCCCGCGTAGCCCCGGATCATAGCGTGGACGCTCCGTGACGCGCCCCCTGCGTCCACCACGAGAAGAACCGGAGCGTTGAGAATCTTTGCGACGTGCGCCGTGCTCGCGATATCGGTTCCTTCGAGCCCGTCGAAGAGCCCCATCGCACCCTCGACAACGGCGATGTCGGCCCCGGCAGAGGCCCGGACGAACGTCTCCCGCACCCCCGACTCCTCCATCATGAACGGGTCGAGGTTGCGGGACGTCCGGCCGCAGATGGCCGAATGGTGCGTGGGATCGATGAAGTCCGGGCCCACCTTGAAGGGCTGGACGGCGAGTCCCCGGGCGGCGAGCGCCGCCATCAGACCGCTTGCAAGCGTGGTCTTGCCGCAGCCACTGTGGGTTCCCGCGACGACAATCACTGGAATATGGCGCATAACGTTCCTCTAGTGTTGAATACCGCAGGAGATAAATATGACCGGAGATAACCAGGGTACATCAAATTAGTTTACCTTAGGTAAACCATATTTGTTCTGCTCGCCTCTACGGCGGCAGCCACCGGTGATATCATGCACATCATGGAAGGATTCTTACCAAGCCCCTGGTGGGAGATCTGGATTCTCATCTCCCTGCCCTTCGTCGCCATCGGACTGTACCAGCTGAACAAACTTGTGCAGGAGAAGCGGGAAACCCTGCCGCTCCTTGCGGTCGCAGGCGCCTTCGTCTTCGTCCTCTCCTCGCTCAAGATCCCCTCGTTCAACGGGAGCTGCTCCCATCCCACGGGGACGGGGCTCGGGGGCATCCTCTTCGGCCCCTGCATCGCCGCCGTCCTCGGGCTGATTGTCCTGGTCTTCCAGGCGGTCTTCCTCGCGCACGGCGGGATCACCACCCTCGGGGCGAACGTCTTCTCGATGGGGATCGCGGGGCCGGCCGTCGCCTACCTCATCTATAAGGCCGGAACCCGGGCGGGCGCAAACACCTACGCGACGGTCTTCATCGCCGCAGCCCTCGCGGATCTCGTCACCTACGTCGTCACCTCGGTTCAGCTCGCGCTCGCCTTCCCGGGAACCGCCGGGTTCTTCGGGGCGTTCTCGGCATTCGCCGCGGTCTTCGCCGTCACCCAGGTGCCGCTTGCCATCATCGAGGGCGCGGTCATCATGCTCGTCTTCAAGTACATCGTCCAGCTCAAGCCCGAGATCCTCACGCGCTTGAACCTCCTCTCCGAGAGCACCGTCCAGAAACTCCGGGAGGCCGCGGCATGAAGCACGGCATGGAGCTTGCGGTCGCCGCGCTCATCGTCATCTTCGCCGCCGTCTTTCTCTTTCAGGACGCCGCGATACAGGCAACCCTCGGCGACGGGGAGGAAGCCTGGGGCGGGGCCGACGGCGAGGCCGCCGGGCTCATCGAAGCCTCCGGCTACGAGCCGTGGATCGAGCCGTTCTGGGAGCCCCCGAGCGGCGAGATCGAGTCGCTCCTCTTCGCCCTGCAGGCTGCCATCGGCGCCGTGATCATCGGTTACGTCTTCGGCTACTGGCAGGGCAACAGGAAGGCCGCCTGATTATTCCGGCAGTCCCGCAAAGAGATAGGGGGAGACGCAATGTACGAGGTGCTTGAAGACTATGCCCAGACCAATAACCTCCGGGAGACGAGTGTGGAGCTCAAACTCTTCATCGGGCTTGCAAGCATCCTTTTATGCGTCTCGTCGCCGGGCCCCGTCGCCCCCCTGCTCGTCGCGGCCTCGATGAGCGCCGCCGTCCTCGCCCTCGCGAAGATACCGGCACGGTTCTACGCGAAACTCCTCCTGGTGCCGGTCTCGTTTGCAGCGATGAGCATCGTCGTGGTTCTTTTCATCACCGGCGGCGGGACGGTGCTCCTGGAGGTTCCCGGTCTCCCCCTCGCAATCACGGCCGGCGGTGCGAACCTCGCGCTTCTCCTCCTCGCGCGGGTCTTCGGCGGGATGTGCTCGCTCTACTTCATCGCGCTCACGACGCCGATGACCGAGATCTTCGATATCCTCCGGAAACTCAGGGTTCCCGCCGTACTCATCGATCTTGCCATGCTCACCTACCGGTTCATCTTCATCCTCATCGAGGAAGCAGGCCAGATCTACCGCTCGCAGGTGATGCGGCTTGGTTACGGGAGGTTCCGGGAGTCGGTGCGGTCTTTCGGAATGCTCGCCGGGGCGCTCTTCATCAGAACCTGGGAGAGCGGCGAAGCCCTGGTCCTTGCGATGGACGCACGCTGCTACGACGGCAGGCTCGGCATCCCGGGCGATTCCCGGCCGATACCGGTTCCCGCGCTCGCGGGGGGTTTCCTCTACCTCTCGGCAGTCCTCGGCGTCTCGCTCTTCACCGGTGGGGTGGTCATCGTATGACGAAAACGCTGCTCGAAGCCGAGAACGTCACCTACACCTACCCAAACGGCCCCGTCGCCCTTGCCGGGGTGAGCGTCCGGATCGAGGCGGGCTCGAAGACCGCACTCGTCGGGCCGAACGGCGCCGGGAAATCGACGCTTCTCCTGATGCTCAACGGCATGCTCCGGCCGGCCTCGGGCGTGATCCGGTTCGACGACCGGCCGCTCGCCTACGACAACCGGAGCCTCCGCGAGCTCCGCCGGCGGGTCGGGTTCGTCTTCCAGAACCCCGACGTCCAGATAGTCGCCCCGACCGTCGAGCAAGACGTGGCCTTCGGGCCGGTGAACCTCGGCCTCCCCCCCGACGCCGTCCGGGAAGCGGTGCGGGACGCGCTCGGCTACGTCGGGCTCCGGGGCTACGAGAAGCGGCCGCCCCACCACCTCTCCGGCGGCGAGAAGAAACGGGTCGCCATCGCGGGCATCCTCGCGATGGAACCGGCGGTTCTCGTCTTCGACGAACCGACCTCCGCGCTCGATCCCGCAAGTTCGGAGGAGGTGATGGAACTCCTCGACGAACTCGCCTCCGGCGGCCGGACGGTGCTCGTGTCCACCCACGACGTCGAGCTCGCCTACCACTGGGCCGACTCGGTCGTTCTCATGGAACGGGGAGGCGTCCTCGCCCGGGGGCCGCCGGAAGCGGTCTTCTCCGACCACGCCCTCCTCGCGTCCGCCAGGCTGAAACCTCCCGCCCTCCTCGACCTCTACAACGAACTCAACCTGCGCCGCGTCATCGACCGGGGCGTCCCCCCGAAAAGCGTGCTCGAGTTCACCGACCGGATCGAGCGGGCGATGCACGGCCACGCCCCGGCCAGGGACGGAACCGGGAGAATTTACCTCTGCAACGCCGATCTGACCGGGGGCGACGAGGTGCGGCGGCTCATCAAGCAGGGAACGGTCGAGCACGTCGGGGCGATGGGCACCCGCGCGAAGGAGTTCGCCAACCGGGAGCGGATCCTCCTCGACTACACCTACGGTGTCATCGACAAATGCATCTTAAAAGCCCTCATCGGGGAGAACTCGCTCATCATCACCACCGGAGGCATGGTCGAGCACGTCCACCGCCGTATCGGGGAGTACAGCGCAGAGAGCGGACGGACGCTCGCGGTGACATCGGTCAGGGAACCGGAGGAGATCCCTCATCCGAACAACGAGCGCATCCCCTCCTGACAGGCGTGCCGGCGCTCCAAACTTGTTTTTCCGGCGCTCACCAACTCCCCCGGGAGAAGGTTAATCCGGTGCCGATGCCCGAAGGGTACCTATGATGCTCGAAGAGGTGCTGCACCGGATATCCAAGCAGGCGAAACGGAAGCGGATGACCCTGCCCGACCACAAAACAAAGATTGTCTGTACCATCGGGCCTGCATCGCGCTCCCGGGAGGTGCTCGCCCGGATGCTCCTCGCCGGCATGAACGTCGCCCGGCTCAACCTCTCCCACGGATCGTTTGATGAGCACCGGGAAAACATCCGAAACATCCGGAGCGCCGCGGAGGATACGGGGCTCCCGGTCACGATCCTGCTCGACCTCCCGGGGCCGAAGATCCGGGTAGGCACCCTGGCAGAAGAACCCATGATGCTCCAGAAGGGCGAAACCGTCACCTTCGTCTCCGCCCCGGCATCGAGCGATCCATCCCGGATCCCCGTCGACTTCGACCAGTTCCCGCAGCTGGTCTCAGAGAGGAGCACCATCTTCCTCAACGACGGGTTCCTCCAGCTCCGGGTCGACGAGATCGGCGAAAGAGATGTCCGGGCGACGGTGGTCATCGGCGGCCCCCTCCTTTCGCGCAAGGGGATGACTCTCGTCGGCGGCGGGGGGATCGTCGCCCTCAGCGCCGTGACCGACCGGGACCTCGAGTGCATCGAGTTCGGGCTTGCCGAGGGGCTCGACACCTTCAGCATATCCTTCATCCAGCGGGCGGAGGACATCCTGAGGGCCCGGGAACACGCCGCCCGATCCGGGAAGTCCATCCGGGTAATTGCAAAGATTGAGCGGCAGGAAGCGCTCGCAAACCTCGACGAGATCCTCCAGGAGGCCAACGGGGTCATGATCGCCAGGGGCGATCTCGGCGTCCAGACGCCCATCGAGGAGGTTCCTGCGGTGCAGAAACGGATCATCCAGAAGGCCAACATCCTCGGCCGGCCGGCGATCACCGCCACCCAGATGCTGATGTCGATGACCGACAACATCCGGCCCACCCGTGCAGAGGTGACCGACGTCGCGAACGCCATCCTCGACGGAACCGATGCCGTCATGCTCTCCGAGGAGACGTCCATCGGGAAGTACCCGGTCGAGACGGTCGCGATGATGGCGAACATCGCCCGGTCGACCGAGGAGAAGCGCTCCCTTGTCGGGGCGGGATGTACCCCGCTTGAATACTTTCGGCGCGGGAAGGGGCGCGAGGAGATCACCGTCAACGACGTCGTCTCCTTAAACGTCATCGAGGCACTGGACGCGCTCGGCATCCGCTACGTGCTGACCCCCACCCGTTCAGGGAGCACCCCAAGAAACATCTCCCGGTTCAAGCCCGTGGCCTGGATCCTCGCGTTCACCCGGAACCCGAGCACCTTCAAGTTCCTGGCGTTCACCTACGGGGTATGCCCGTTCCTGATCCGGAGCGAGAAGGAGTACTGGCACGGGGCGATCCTCGACTCGATCCGGGACTCGGGGCTGATCTCGCCCGGTGAGCGCGTGGTGCTGACCGAGGGGGTATCCCCCGGACGCGAAGGGACCGATTCGCTCATCATCCTCACGGTCGATTGAGCGGCGGCCTTCGGATCCCTCCCGGCACGACAAACCCTATCCCGGCGGAGGGCGAACACTCTTCAATCATGGCCGTGCTTGCTTCGGGGGAGCGGGAAGTCTCGGAGAGGGACAACGTGCTCAAAGAGAAGACCGCACGCCTCTCGGTCGCATCAAACTCACTCCTTGTGGTGGCGAAACTCGCCGTCGGCATCTCTATCGGATCGGTCGGTATCATGTCCGAGGCGATCCACTCCGCCATCGACCTGGTGGCCGCTGTCATTGCCTATTTCTCGGTTCGCCAGTCGGCCCGCCCCCCTGACGAGTGCCATACCTTCGGGCACGGGAAGTACGAGAGCATATCGGGGCTTCTCGAAGCGGTTCTGATCCTCGCGGCGGCTCTCCTGATCATCAACGAAGCGGCGAGAAACCTCCTTGGTGGCGAGGAGACGCTGAACATCGAGGGGCTCGGGCTCGGCATCGCCGTCATGCTGCTCTCGGCCGGGATAAATTTCTACGTCTCTTCCCGGTTGATGACGGTAGCGAAGAAGACCGAGTCGATTGCGCTCGAGAGCGACGCCTGGCACCTCCGGACGGATGTCTACACCTCCGTTGGGGTCGTCATCGGGCTCGTCCTGATCCGGCTGACCGGTCTGGTGGTACTTGATTCGCTCATCGCGCTCGCGGTCGCCGCCATCATCCTCCGGGCGGCTTTCGATCTCATCCGGCGCTCGTTCGAAGATCTCGTCGACAGAAGCCTCCCCGCCGACGAGGAGAACCGGATTCGGGAGATCATCAGCGGGCACTGCACGGACGCCATCGGTTTTCACCGCCTCCGGACGCGCCGGTCGGGGCCGAACCGGTTCGTTGATCTTCACCTGGTCGTCCCGCGGACCGCAACCCTTGAAGAGGCGTACGGCATCGTGAAAATGGTGGAGGACGACGTCCGGCGGGAGTTCCCCCGGACGAACGTCACAATCCGGGTTCAGCCCTGCACCGGCGAAGACTGCGCCGACTGCGGGGTCTTTACCACCTGCCCGGAGTGCGACCGGCCCGCGCTCTCTGGGAAGGAAAAAGAGTGGGAGTAAAAGGCCGGGGTTTCTACCGCCAGGAGAAGAGGCTCCGAACCTGCATCTCCTCGCTCGCAAGAGTCCTCAACCGATCCTGCCCCTGCTCGATCGTCCGGACCTGCTTCTGGAGCATCGTCCGGGTTGCGTCATCGCAGGTGGAGTTTCCAATCAGGTATCCGAGTTCCGCGGTCCGCTCCCGGTTGCGCTGCGCCTCCTCCTCAATCAGCCGGGCGGCTTCTGCATCGCCGCCGAAGAGGAACCGCATGAAGGCGTGCCGGGCCCGGATCTGCTCCTCGGCCCGGACGGTCTTTTCAACCGAGTTGTTGATCTCCCGGGCGATAGCGGAGACGTTCTCTCCTATGCCGCCGGTCTGGTTCCCGGCACCGAGCAGGGCATGGACGGCGAGCCTGACGCGGTCCCGATCGGGAGCCCCATCTCCCGACCGGAGGGGCGTGTGCTCTGCGGCCCGCTGCTGCACTCTCTCCCCGGCGGTTTCGCTACCTTCTTCCGCACGGACGGTTCTGTTCTCCTCGATCCTCGCCTGCTGTTCCCCCGCGGGCGTCGCGTTCACCGCGCCATACCCGGCCTGTGCTTCCCCCGGGCCGCTCTGGGCACCGGAAGCGGCGGACGCGAACCCCGGAAGGAGGAGGAAGACGATCATGGCTGCTGCAACGATGCGTTTCATCGATCCTCACCTCTGTTGGAAGAGAGATCGGGAACGGACGTATATACAATAATTGAACCGCCTGGTTCGACACTCTCAGAGCAGTATCGTGAGGGCGATGCAGGCCGCGACCGGGACGACGAGATTGTCGTCCACGGGACTCGCCAGTTCGGCGACGGCCGCGGCCGCCGCGGTCGCGAGGGCAACCCCGGGCGGGACGAGAAGACCGAGCACGATCGCCGTCGCTGCAAACCCGGCGAGTGTGCCTTCGAGCGATTTGTGATTGTAGATCCGGGTTTTGCCGAACCGGACACCGGCAAGGGTGGTGACACTGTCGAGGAGCGAGAGCGCGACGAGCCCGACGAATGCGACCTCTTTTGCAAAGAAAGCAACGCAGAAGAGCGCTCCAAGCGCAAAGAAGAGCGCTCCTTTCCCGGGGGCGGCGTCCCGCCGTTCGAGACCTGCGATGATCGAAGAGATGACCGGGATGATGTAGCCCTGGGAGAGGGCGTCGGAGAGGATGAACCCCGCGAAGAGAGCGAGCACGAGGACGGAGAGGACGAGATCGCGGTCGAAGAGGAGGACGAATCCCGCGATCCCGAGACCGAAGATGAGGTGGACGACCTGCCGGAGCGACTCGTGCATCACTCCAGAGGTTGGCACAGAACCGGTTAAATTCTCTGGCAGCGGATACGGATCACGGCGGTTAAGTAGCCAGGGAGCGCATATTTCAGCAGGAGGTGATGGATGGAGCCTTCAACCTATACCGGAGAGAACGCCGCGGAAGCCAGGGATATGGACGCAGTGGCGCGATTTTACGTCAAATGCGCACTCTGGCTCGGGGTGCACGATCCGGCCTTCGTGGATGCCTACTTCGGTCCGGCGGCGGTGCGGGACGAGGCGCTCGCGGTTACGGTTCCACCGGACCGCATCGCCGGATACGCCGCAGACCTCCTTGCCACCCTGGACAGGATCGACCCCGACCGCCTGGAGGAATCCGGGCGCACACGCCATACCCACCTCCGGGAGATGATCCGGGCGCTCGAAATCCGTGCCGGAATCCTCGGGGGGCAGAGCCTAGCCTTCGATGCCGAGATCGAGGCACTCTACGGGATTGCAGCAACGGAGGACGATCCCGACTGGTACGATGAACCGCACGCAGTGCTCGATTCCCGTCTTCCCGGAAACGGCGACCTCTCCGCCCGCTACAGGGCGTTCATGGACTCGTTCGTCATCCCTCCCGAGAGGCTGGAACCGGCCTTTGCGGCAGCGTTTGCCGAAAGCCGCCGCAGAACTACCGAACACCTGCCGCTTCCGGCAGGGGAGCGGCTCGAGATCAGTTACGTCGCCGGGGAGCCGTGGGAGGCTTTCATCCGTTTCCTCGGGGACGCAATAAGCCTCGTCCGGGTGAACGCCGATCTGCCCGTCACCGTCGACCGGGCACTTGCCTACGCCTGCCACGAGGGCTACCCCGGCCACCATACGATGCGGGCGATCCGGGAGGCGGCACTCGTCCGTGCCCGGGGCTGGATCGAGCACTCGGTCGTCACCCTCGCGTCGCCGCTCGCGACAGTCGCCGAAGGGGCCGCCGTGCTCGGGGAGGAGATGATCTTCCCCGGTCCCGAGCGCGTGCGGTTCTTCGAGGAAGGTCTCTTCCCCCTGGCCGGGTTCGACCCGGGGAATGCCGATCTCTTCGATGCGGTCGTTACTGCGTCCACGGTTCTGAACCTCACGGGAAACGCCCGGGTGGCCCGTGGGTACCTCGGCGGCGCACTGTCGCGGCAGGAGGCGTACCGGCTCCTCCAGGACGTCCTGCTCCTCGACCCGGAGGCGACGCAGGCGCGTCTCCGGTTCATCGAGGAGTTCCGGGCGTACCCGGTGGCCCTCGCTCAGGGCTACCGGGTCGTCCGGGACTACGTCGGAGACGGTGCGGACCGGTGGGAACGCTTCGTCCACGCCCTCACCGAGCCGCTGCTCCCTGGAGACCTCACCTCGAGCGGCAGTCTCGGATGAACGACCGGGCCTCTTCGTCGGCGATCGCATAGGTCGCCTGGGCATCGAGCGCGACGACACGGAGGACCACCGCGACATCATCGAGACGCCGTTTATGATCGCCGCGAACGTGCTTTCTCACCTCGCGCAGGGTCTCGAGCGCGGTCGCGACGTTTGCGATCGTGCATAAGGCACTCTCCCGGGTGCCGGCATCGACAACGGGGAGGGCACGGGGCGGCCGGGTGACGGGGACAGGGGTCATGCTACCTATCCTTGCGCTTCATGAACTTGAACCTGCTGGAACCCCTGCAGATAACGTATTAACCCCAAAACCCCAATCTGAATTGAGTATCTCCCGGTCGGAGATCAACTTATGAGCGCAGACAATACGACCAATATACCCGGACCGGAGGACTGGAGAGACCTCCTTGCAAATCCCTACCTTGCAGGTCCCATAAAATTCGTCCTCCCGTTCGTCATCGCACTGGGCATTTTTGCTGGGCTTTACCTGATCGAGTCCTACCACCAGTTCCTCGTCATCTCGGGGCTGCTCGCCGCCTACTTCTTTCCCCCGGCCGGGAAGGAGTCGATCATTCCCATCGCGATCATGATGGGCTACCCCTGGTGGCTCGTCACCCTCGCTATTTTCCTCCTCGACGTGGCCGTCTCCCTCTTCGTCGTCTGGAACTTCGACCTGGCCCTGAAGATCCCGCTCATCGGCCGCCTCCTCGAAAGCGGGATGACAGCGGGCCGGACTTACACCGATGCCCGGCCCTGGCTCCGGCGGTTCTCGACGGTCGGGCTCATCCTCTTTGTCTTCTTCCCGCTCCAGGGAACCGGGGCGATGAACGGGGCGATCCTCGGCAGGCTGCTCGGGCTGGATATGTACCGGGTTTTTTCATGCGTCTGTATCGGATCGCTTGCCTCCAGCCTCGCCCTCGCCCTCGGCTCCGACGCGCTCCTGGACGTCTATCACCAGAATCCGATGTTCGGGATCGGCATCCTGGCCGCGATCGTCGTTGCGGTTCTGGCCGCCGTCATGGGATGGCGGATCCACAAGGGGCGGCTCCGGGAACGGATTCCCCGGTAACGGCACGTTTGACGGAAGAGCAATTTCGCAGACCTTAAATTTTCCGCCACCTATTTCCCTGTATCAAGTGATTTTGATGAATTCTCAATTATACCCGTGGATTGTTGCCGCTCTGGCGGCTCTGGTCGCCGTCGGCGCCGGTTTTGCTGCGCTGAACCAGCCGGCGCCGACGGCCGCCTCCGCGGCCGATGAGGATGCTGCGACACTCCTCATCCACCTGCAGTCCGACATCACAGCGGCGCTCGAGGCCCTGGACACCCGCATGAGCCATGCCGCGTTCGAACTCGGAAAGACCGATCTCTCCGACGCCCGCGCTCGCGGAATCCTCGCGAACCTCTCCATTGCCGACCCGTCGATCGTCGACTACTCGGTCAGCGGCGCGAACGGCACGATCCTCGCCGTCGAACCGGCGGCGTACCGCGACATCGAGGGTGCGGAGATCAGTGGTCAGGCCCATGTCCGGCACATCCTCGCGACGAAGCGGCCGATCATGAGCGAGGTTATCACGGTCGCAGAGGAGATCCCGGCGGCGGTCATTACCGCACCCGTCTTCACGAACGAAGGGCTGTTCGTCGGGTTCGCCTCCGCCGTCTTCCGGCCAGAGGCCCTGATCGCAGGCATCGCCGGCCCGGCGGCGAACGGCACCCCGTACCAGGTAATGGTCGTCCAGACGGACGGGAGGGTGATCTACGACACCGACCCGGCCCAGATCGGGAAGATGACGTTTGAAGACCCGCTCTACGCCGATTACCCGGATCTGCTCGACGTTGCCCGCAGGGTTGCCGGCGAGCGGTACGGCACCGCGGAATACGGGTTCGCTGCCGACGACGGAGAGGCGGTGCAGAAGGAGATTACCTGGACGACGGCCGGGCTCCACGGGGTAGAGTGGAGAGTGGCGGTGATCCGGGCGGTTGAGTAAGCACCGCCACTGCTGAATAATCACACGCTCTTTTTTTTATCGAACGCCTACCGACCTCCTGCTCACCACAACCTATAACATGCCCCGTGTCCCCACCGCCGCCGCTCAGGCAGGGCATTCCCACTCCATCAGTCCGGATTCCTCAAAACCGCCGCACCAATTGAAAGGGCCTTGGAGCGGGTGCTCACCTGCGGCATTCAATGAGGTGTATTCGAATGAAACGTATATCGAACCTCTGCATCCTCGCGGCAGCTCTGGTCTTCCTCTGCGCCGTCCCGGCCGGGGTGCTTGCCCAGCAGGGCGGCCCGGGACCGATCGAAGTCAACGGCTCCAGCTTCGTACCAGAGCGCCTGGAGTTCAGTGAAGAACTGCTGGACGACCTGAACCTCCCCGAGGGCTTTGAAGTGAACGTTTTTGCGCGAGATCTGGTGAAACCGAGAATCATAACGGTCGGTGACGACGGCACGGTCTACGTCACGCAGCCGGAGGAGAGCCAGGTGACCGCCCTCCGCGACACGGACGGCGACGGCGCAGCTGATGAAGAAGAGGTCGTTGTCTCCGGCATCGAGTACCTGCACGGCATCACGTATCACAACAACAGCCTCTACCTTGCGACGCCGACAGAGATCTACGTCGCCGCGGTCGGTCCGGACGGCAGCGTCGGCGATGCCGAGCTCCTGATCAACGGACTCCCCGACGGCGGGCAGCACCCGAACCGCACGCTCCGCTTCGGCCCCGACGGCCGGCTCTACGTCTCGGTGGGGAGCAGCTGCAACGCCTGCCCGGAGCAGAACCCCGAGTACGCGACCATGCTCCAGATCGAGGACACCGAGCGCCGGATCTATGCCGAGGGGCTCCGGAACACCATCGGGTTCGACTGGCACCCCGAGACCGGTGAGTTCTGGGCATTCGACCAGGGCTCAGACTGGCGGGGCCCGGACCGTCCCCCTGAAGAACTGAACAGGATCCAGGAAGGAGGAAACTACGGGTGGCCGTGGTGTTACGGGAAGCAGCAGATCGACACCGTCATCGCACAGGACCCTCCGAACATGACCCGGGAGGAGTTCTGCTCCATGAGCGTGCCGTCCTACCTCGAGTACCAGGCGCACAGCTCGCCGATGCAGTTTGTCTTCTACGACAGCGAGCAGTTCCCGGAAGAGTACCAAAACGACGCCTTCTTAACCCTTCGTGGTTCGTGGAACCGCTACCCGCCGGTTGGCTACAAGGTGGTGCGGGTCCAGTTCAATGACGCGGGTGACCCCGAGGGGTTCGAAGACTTCATGACCGGGTTCCTCCATGACAACGATACAGCCTTCTCCGCCAGGCTCTGCGGCCTTGCAATTGCAGAGGACGGGTCGCTGCTCGTGGGCGATGATACCAACGGCGTGATCTACCGGGTATCCTACGCAGGAGCGGACAACACAACGACCGGATAGAGCACCCATGGGAGCGGGGGCCACAACCCCTCTCCCGTTTCACGACCGGGCCGGTGTGCCGTCCGCTTCCCGGAGCAGGAATACAAACGCTGCCCCTTCCTCAGGATGGCCGGGCACCCGGTCTTCCACCCAGATCCGGCCGCCGTAGCGGTCGATCAGGATCTGCACGAGATACAGCCCAAGACCCTCACCCACGCCCCGTTGCTGCTTCTCGTAGCGGTGAAAGATCTCCTCTTTCTGGTCGTCCGGGACGCCCCGGCCGGTATCCGCGACCGTCACCCGGACAAACCCTTCCTCCGCCGCCTCGACACGGACGGTCACGGCGACGCCGGGGCCGCCGTGCTTGACGGCGTTGCCAATCAGGTTCGTAAAGACCTCGCAGAGGAGGTCGTCGGCAACGATCTTGCGCGACGTGCCCTCGTAGTGGATGGAGACGGCCGGGAAATGATCAACCTCAGCCAAAATGACCGCATCGAGGTCGGTCGGCCGGAGCGCGGGCGATCCAGCGTGAATCCGCCGAATCTTGGAGACAAGGCCGAGGATCTCGACGCTCTTTGCTATGCTGCGCTTCAGGTTTGCCGCGTATCCGGCCGCCTCGCCCTTCACGGAGTCGACGAGCAGGTCAGCATAGAGGTTCGAGACGTTCTCGGTGTTCCCGATGTCGTGGGTCAGGATATCGAGGTAGAGGTTCGCCTCCCGGTGAGCGGAGGTAAGATCCCGGTGTACCCGGGCGAGCTCCGTCTCAGCCTCCTTTCGCCCGGTGACGTCGCGGATGCTGCCGCCCCGGTAAAGCGGCCGACCGCCGGGATCGCGGATCACCATGAGGTGGTCTTCAAGCCAGCGGTACTCTCCGTTTTTCGCCCGGAACCGGTATACGAGGAGTCCTCTCCCCGAGGAGGCAGCGGTGTTCAGTTCCGCCTTGACCGCCGGGCGATCGTCGGGATGAACGCGCTCCATGACCTCCTCAAGGTTCATCACAGCCATCTCCTCCGGGGTGAAGCCGAGAATCTCCTCGATGGTCGGACTCACGTAGTCGTAACGGTCGGCCTGGAGGTTGCGCCGGTAGGCCGCGTCGAGCGAGTTCTCAAGAACCGCCCTGAACCGTTCTTCACTCTCGCGCAGGGCATCCTCCGCCCGTTTGCGCTCCGAATCGTCGTAGACATAACCCTGGACCTCGAGCAACTCGCCGTCCGCGCTGAAATATCCGACTATATTTTCTACAACGTGAATGCGCGTCCCATCCCGGCGCTTCCGGATCCGGCCCTCGTTTTCGACTTTCCTGTCCCTTTGCAGGCGTGCCAGGAGCGTCTCCCGGTCACGGCGATCTTCATAGAGCTCCAGGATACTGGTGCCCAGTGCGCCTTCTATGGAAGCAAACCCGAACATCCTGACGAACGCCGGGTTGCAGGCGAGTATCCGGCCATCCGCAGTGGTGAGGAAGTCCCCGGTGAGATCGTCCTCGAAGAGGCGCCGGTAACGTTTCTCGCTCTCCTGCAGACCGTCCTTTACGGACTGCAACGTAGCGTTATCGCGCCGGAGCAGCTCATTCTCGGCCAGAAGGCGGGCCATGCGTTCATGAACCGCCCGCTCCGGCGCTGCAGCGCGTGACGCACTCTCTGGGTTCTCTGAATGTGCCACCATCCAAACTCCCGTGACCGTTGTACTGCTGATAGTCAATTTCTCGTTTGTCTGAACTGTATTAATGCTACCTCCCGGCGGCCGCCCGCACGAACCAGGAGAAGGACGGGGCTATAACGAGTATCTTATGCTCGTACGACCAACGTGAATACGTTGCAGCCTGCAGGGGAAAGCATGAGGTTTGAGGAGATCAACGGCAACATCTTCTACAACGGGGACTGCATCGCGGGGGCAAGAGCACACATTCCCGACGGCTCGATCGACCTGATCGTCACCGACCCCCCTTACGGCATCAACGGTGACCGGCTGCACCAGCACTACAACCGTGACGAAGCGTTCGTCGTTGACGGCTACATCGAGGTTCCCGCATCCGATTACGGGGAGTTCAGCAGAGACTGGGTCCGCGAAGCCGAACGGATATTAAGGCCGGGCGGGTCGATCTACATCGTCTCGGGCTACACGAACCTCTACCACATCCTCCACGCGCTGCGCGGGACACACCTCCGTGAGGTCAACCATATCATCTGGCGTTACAACTTCGGCGTCTACACGAGCAGAAAGTACGTCTCTTCCCACTACCACATCCTCTTCTACGAAAAGCCGGGCGGCGAGCGGACGTTTAACCTGGAATCGCGCTACGGGGCCGGGGAGCGGGGGCCGGACAACGGGTCGCTGAACTACCGCGACCGCGAAGACGTCTGGTGCATCAACCGCGAGTACAAACCGGGGCAGGCGAAGAACAAGAACGAATTGCCGACGGAACTGCTCGTAAAGATGATCCAGTACAGCAGCAACGAGGGCGATCTCGTCTGCGATATGTTCCTCGGCGGATTTACGACGGCAAAGGTGGCTATCGGCCTCAACCGCCGGGCGACCAGGTTCGAGGTCTCAAGGCAGGTCTTCGACCTGAAGATCGCAGAACTGCAGGACACCTCGCCGGGCTGCCTGCTCCCCACGCTCCGGACACCCCGGACCGGGGAGCCGGCGAACCGGGGCAAACCCTGGACGGACGCCGACCGCGACATTCTGGTCTCCCGGTTCGCCGCGCTCATCGCGTCCGGCGAGACGAAGAAGAGGGCGGTCGAGATCCTGGGAAGAGAACTCGGCCGGGGCCGGTGGGCAATCGAGAAGATGCTGAAAAAACGGTTCGGTTGAAATGCTTTCCACAATCTCTGGATAGTACCCGATTACCAGTAGAAGTTAGTGACGTGGCCTCACGCGAAGGCGCGAAGTCTGGATAGGCACTGATGGACTCCTTCGCATTATTCGCGTCTTCGCGTGAATCGGTGACGTATAGATAATCCGGAGGTGATTCGCCCTCCGAGGGGGTGGTTTAACAAAGCCCAAAAGCAGGGTGCTCGGACGGGCGGCAACGGTGCCTGAAACCAATGCAGGGTACAGACAACGCTAATGCCCTTCAAGCCCAACCTCTCTTCCAGCATTCATCCCGATGAGAAGAGACTGATGGCAACACCCACCGCACGACCGTTCCTCAAGTGGGCAGGCGGCAAGGCGCAACTGCTCGATGCGTTCACCGCGAGAGTTCCGCGGGAACTCACCGAGGGAACCCTTCCGGTCTTTGTCGAACCGTTCATGGGGGGTGGGGCGGTCTATTTTCACTTCAACAGCACCTTTGCGTTCAGGGAGTGCCACCTCTTCGATATCAACGAGGACCTTGTCCTCGCATACACCGTCGTAAAAAACAACGTCTCCAGCCTCATCGAGTATCTCCGCGACGTCGAAGACGAGTTTCTCGCAAAAGACGATTCCGGGCGGAAGGACTACTACTACACTATTCGGGATGCGTTCAACCGCGAGAGAGAGGAGATCGATTTTACCAGGTACGGCGACGCGTGGGTCGAACGGGCAGGACGGTTCATCTTCCTCAACAGGACGTGCTTCAACGGCCTCTACCGGGTGAACTCCCGGGGCGGGTTCAACGTCCCGTTCGGCAGGTACAAAACGCCAAAGATCCTGCATGAAAAGGTTCTTTCAGCCGACTCGCTCGCGTTCCGGAACACGACCATCCATCTCGGCGACTTCATGCAGGCGGAGCCGTACATCGCGGAGGACACCTTCGTCTACTTCGACCCGCCCTACCGGCCGCTGAACCGGACGTCGTCGTTCACGCAGTACTCGAAGAACAGGTTCTCCGACGAAGAGCAGAGGCGTCTGGCGGAGTTTTACGCACGCTGCGACGCAAAAGGGGCGAGGCTGATGCTGAGCAACTCCGATCCGAGAAACGTCGACCCGGACGACACGTTCTTCGACGACCTCTACGCCGGGTATCGTATCGACCGGGTTCCGGCGAGGCGGGCAATCAATTGCGATGGGACGAAACGGGGAGAGGTTCACGAGATCATCGTCATGAACTACCCGCCGGCGTGATCGCGGGAACCCGAACCGTCCCAAAACTATAAGGTTTCGCCGGGGTATGCGGCGCTCATGACGTTTCAGGAGATCAACGACGACCTCTGGGAGATCGTCCGTAGACACCTCCCGCCCCAAAAACCCCATATCGGCAGACCCCGGCGCGATCCCCGGAACCTCTTCAACGGGGTCCTCTACGTTCTCACCACCGGGTGCGCCTGGAGCGACGTCCCGGCAAAATACGGGACGAAATCGACGGTGCACCGCTACCACCTCGAACTCTGCAGGCGGGGGGCGTACCAGGCGATCTTCCTCGATCTCCTCGGGTCGGGCTACGAGTTCCGGAAAAAAGAGAGCACCGCGGCGGATCTCGCGGCTTCCACAGCGTAGAATATGTGGTTCCAACCGCCTGCGGAATAGCGTGACGTTCAGTATTCCACAGATCTCTTCGCGTTCTTCGCGGCTCGCACCTGCGGTGCTCATGCTCCGGGCCGGATGGAACGTCGCGGCTCGCACCTGCGGTGCTCATGCTCCGGGCCGGATGGAACGTCGCGGCTCGCACCTGCGGTGCTCATGCTCCGGGCCGGATGGAACGTCGCGGCTCGCACCTGCGGTGCTCATGCTCCGGTTCTAACGAACCATCGCACTTCGAAGACCTTCGGTCTTCTCAAGCTCCGGATGCCCCATCCGTCGCACTTCGCGGCTTCGCGCTCTTCGCGCTCTTCGCGTGAGATCTCGGCACTACGCCTACCGTCACCTCACGCGAAGGCGCGAAGAACGCGAACTCCGGTGTCCAGGTGTTACCAACCCCTCGATACCGAATTGTACGAAGCCGCATTGCTCAGTGCCGGGCACCGAAATTAGTGAATCACTGAGACTTCAAACCCAGAAGGGGGTGCATCGCCTATCCTCGGGTGACGTATCCGGATCGGACACCCTCTAAAACTCTCCCGCCACCACCACGAAGAGGTCGCCCCGCGGTGCCGGGGGCTGTGCCGCCGTCCCGACGGCGATCCGTTCAGCCGGGTAGCCGAGGTCCTCGCAGACGGCAACCCGGGTCTGGGCCATGAGGGCGGCCGCGAGCGCCCCGACATCGAAGGCCGGGTCAGCGATGAGGAAGACAACCTTCCCCCGGATGACCTCCTCCCGCGCCTCCGCTATCGCCCGGGCGTGATCCTTCCCGTGGGCGGAGACGACCGCGGCCCGCGCCAGCGGAACCTTCAGGCGGGCGAACGCGACCTGAAGTGAGGATATCCCGGGAACCACATCGCCCGGGAGATAACCGAGCCCCGCAAGCATCGGGTCCCCCGTCGAGAGGACGACCGCATGATCGGGGAGGGAGCGGAGACCCCGGTAATCCTTAATCTCGTAAACCTCAGATCCCGGCGGGATGGCGTCGCGGGCAAGCGCGATCGCCCGTGCTGAGCCGTAGACGAGCGTCGCACACGCGATGACGCTTGCCGCCTCCGCAGTCAGCATGCCGGGACCGCAGCCCACCCCGACGATCTTCACGGCGACTCCCCGATGATCCGGCCGTCGCGGTCAACGATCACGACCCTGATGTGAGGGTAGCGGGCACGGAACGCTGCAAGTTCCCGGCGGACCGTCTCCTCCCAGAGCGGGGTCGCCGAGAGTTCCTCTACCGTCGCGCACCCGCTTCCCTCGAGAACGTCAGGGTTCATGAACTTCAGGATCAGGCCGGGCAGCCCGCAGATGACCGCATCGCCGTCGACCGCCCGGAGTGCCTCCTCGAGTCTGTTCCCGACCAGAATCGCCTCATGGTCCGGGAAGAGGAGACGGGAGTAGCGCAGGCCGAGCCGGCCGGTCGTCAACACGACCGCTCCGGGAACCCGGGCGATACGGTCGATCACCCCCTCCGTCACGTGGTCGTCCCAGGGCTCCACGAACCCGGTCGTCCCGAGGACGGATATCCCCCCATGCACCCCTACCCGGGGATTCAGCGTCTTCTGCGCCACCTCCGCCCCCCGGGGGATGGTGAGGATGACCGTCGTCCCGGATAGGTCCGCCTCCTCCACCGCCTCGTCGATGGAGCGCCGGATGCAGTCGAGCGCCGGATCGCTGATCGCGGGCGTCCCCCGCAGGTGGCGGGGCGTGTCGCGGGCGAAACTCCCGATACCCTCGCCGGGAACAAACTGGACGCCGCCCGAGAGGGAGGGGGCCGCCATCGCGATGAACTCAAGCCCCCCGGTCACATCCGCGGTGTAGTCCCCGGCGTCCTTGCGGCAGGACGCCTGCCCACGGTAGCCGTCGACCGGGAGCCGAACCGCGATGCCGCAGGGGAGGGTGACGTCCACCTCTCGAACAGTCTCGCAGGCGAGCGAGAGAACCGCAGCCTTACAGGCCGCGGCCGCCGTCGTCCCGGTCGAAAAACCCCGGCGGAGGATTGTTCCCGATGCGGTCAGGACTGCAAGACCGCGCCGGACGTCGTCGAGAAGGTCCGGGGAGCGGCAGGCCGCCACCCATGCCCCGGGATACTCGAAGTCAGTAACCGGGTCCCGCATGACCTTCACGCTCAGCAAGAATCGTGATGATCTCGTTTATCGCTGCTACCGCGACCGGCGTCCCGCCCCGGGTGCCGGCGTTCGAGACCGACGGGACGTCGAAGGCGCGGAGTTCCTCCTTCGACTCCGCAGCGTTCACGAACCCCACCGGGGTTCCGACGACCAGTGCCGGCCGGACTCCTTCCCGGATCAGGTCGCAGACGACGAGAAGCGCCGAAGGAGCGTTCCCGATCACCACCACCGCCCCTTCCAGCCGGTCGCGCAGGGCGAGAAATCCCGCCGAGGTCCGGGTGATCCCGCGCTCGCGGGCGATCTCCTCGCCGTAGTCGAGGGCGCAGAAGACCTCGCTTGCGTGCCCGCGTTTCAGGATGCCCGCCTGCACCATCCGGATATCGACAACGATGGGTGCCCGCCGGGCAAGCGCGGCAACCCCGGCCTCGGCAGGATCACCGCAAAAGCGCATCAGGTCGGCCATCGCGAAGTCACCGACCGCGACCGAGCACCGCTGCCGGATCCGGTCCTCGAGTGTGGCGTTCCCCACCTGCTCACGGGCCAGGTTCCGGCTCGTGCTCGCTATCGCGTAGGCCTCCGGCGTGACCGCCGCAAGGTCAGTATACGTATTTCCGGTGGTATCCCCGGGGCGTGATGATTCCTCTTGCACCATTCTCATCCCTCCAGATCCTCGTCTCTTCTCCGCCGACAAAGACGATCGAATGCATGTCCACGAAGGCGAAGTGATCGTCAAACTCCCCAAGCGTCGTGATCAGCCGTTCCTCCCCCTCCCGGTAGGCGTTTTTGATAACACCGACCGGCGTCGTGTCCGGGAGGTGGCGCCGGGCAGTCGCGACCGCCGCATCAAGGTTGTGCGGCCTTCCTCTTGAACGGGGGTTGTAGAGGACGACCGGCACCCGCATCCGGAACGCGAGGTCGAGCCTCCGCTCGATCTCCTCCCAGGGGGTCAGGAGATCCGAGAGGCTCATCGTGACGTAGTCGCCCGAGAGCGGCGAACCGAGCCGTGCCGCCGCCGAGACCGCGGCCGTGATCCCGGGGACGACCTCGACCGTGACTGGCGAGCCCGACCGTTCCGCCACCTCAAGCACGATGCTCGCCATCCCGTAGACCCCGGCGTCGCCGCCGCTCACCATCGCGACGACGCGGTCGCGCGCGAGGTCGAGCGCTTTTGCCGCCCGGTCGACCTCCTTGCCCATGCTGCTCCGGACGACCTCTTTTCCGGCGAGCATCGGCTCGACGAGATCGAGGTAGAACCCGTTGCCGATAACACAATCGGCCTCGCCGAGGGCTTTTAAGGCCCGGGGCGTCATCTGCAGCAGGTTACCAGGACCGGTGCCGACGATGTAGAGTCTTCCTCCGCTATCGTGCGATTGCAACAGTGACACATCCATACGTCTGTTTGACAAGAACCAGTTCTTTTCGCTTCGCGATCGCGAGAGCCGCAGGTTCCGCGACCCCGGCGAGCCCTATGAGGGAGGCACGCGAGGGCGACGGGGCCGCCTCCTCATTAACCGTATCATCGTCTAAGAAGACGAGGTTGCCGCCGAGTTCCGCGACGCCATCAATGAGCCCCGTCTCGCTGCGCTTCTTTATGGTCGTCGCGTAGACGAGCACCTCAACAGGCGCGATCCCGGCAAGTCCGAGTGCCCTCCGGACAGCAGCCGTCACCTCGGCCGCGCCGACGCCCTTTTTGCACCCGACGCCGACGACGTAATCGCCCTCCCGGACGAGGAGGGAGACGGCCGGGCCAGCGACGACGATCCCGGGGCCGGTGACGGCATAGAGGGGCACGTCACCGTCCAGCATCGCGGCGTTCACCGCCCGGGTGGAGTCGCGGTTCACGACATCGCAGCCTTTCTGGGCGGCAAGCCCCTCGACCGACTCCCGCCCCCGGGTCTCGGTCGCGGTCGTGATCACCGGTTCTATCCCGAGAGCGGCGAGTTCCCGGGCAAGGTCGTTTCCGCCGTGGTGCCCGCCGACGACCGGGACGGCGTAGCGGAGATCCGGGCCGACCACCACCACCGTCGGGTCGCGCCACTTGTCGGTGAGGAGGGGCGCGACCCCCCGGACGGCGATCCCGGCCGACATCACGGCGACGACCCGGCCGTAGCCGGCAAACGCCGCCCGGAAGGCGTCCGGGCCGTAAGGAAGGACGTCGGCACCGAGAGCATCCGCAATCCTGCGGGCGTCGGGGAGGAACCGCTCGAGCGCGATCACGACAGTCCCGGTCATGAGTAGAGGACCGACCTCCCGAACCCGGACGTTGCCCCTTCAACGGCCTTCCCGATGATGATCAGCGCCGTCCGCTCGATCCCGGCCGCCCGGGCCTTTGCCGCGATGTCGGCCACCGTGCCCCGGACGACCTTCTGGTCGGGCCAGGAAGCGTGGTAGACGACCGCTGCCGGGGTCTCCGGCGGGCACTCCGCCCGGGCGAGAACCTCTTCCATCCGTTCGGTCCCGAGGAAGACCACCATCGTCTGCTCGAGCCGGGAGAACTCGGGGATCAGATCGGTCTCAAGCGTCGCCCCTGCCGGGCGGGTGACGACCAGGCTCTCGGAGACGTCGCGGAGGGTGAACTGGGTCTTTAAGGCCGCAGCGGCCGCAAAAAGCGACGAGACCCCCGGGACAATCTCAGCCTCGATCCCGCGCCGCTCGAGTTCCGCCATCTGCTCGACGATAGCGCCGTAGAGCGCCGGATCGCCGGAATGGAGCCGGACGACGAGTTTGCCGGCCCGGACGTGCTCCTCGACGGCGTCCACGATCTCCGGAAGCGTCATCCCCCAGCTGTCGAGCCTCACGCCCGCGCCGGACTCCGCGACAAGCTCCGGGTTCACGAGCGAACCCGCGTAGATGAGGACGTCCGCCCGGCGGAGGAGATCCATCCCCCGGACGGTGATGAGATCGGTCGCCCCCGGCCCCGCACCCACGATGTAGAACTTATGCATGCGGCCGCCTCGCAAAGAGGATCGAGAAGTAGTCGCTCATCTCGGGGAGATCACCCCCCCGGTAGACCCGCTGCTCCGGCATGAACATCCGCTCGACGAGGACGAACTCCGAGTAGCCCTCTTCCGAGAGAGAGGCCGCGAGCGCCGCCGGCTTCCTGACTTTCATGAAGATCCGCGATTCCGGCCCGTTCCCGTCCGAGACGAGGAAACCCCCGGCCACCGGAACGTTTGCGACCGACGCAAACGCGGTGATGGAACTGATCCCGGGCTCGGTCGCGAACGTGATCTCCGGGTGGCGCTTAGAAATCACCTCGCAGAGCCGTGAGAAGGTCGAGTAGAAGTTCGGGTCGCCGATGATCCCGAATACCGCAAGGCCGCTTCCGGCGTGCGGCGCAATCCGGTCGGCATTCTCTTCCATGCACGTTCGGATGTAATCCTCGTCGTTCGTCATCGGGAAGTTGAGGACGACGGCATCGGGGCGGTACGGCCGCACCAGGTCAAAGGCAAGGTTTCCGGGGACAAAGACCGCCTCTGCATCGCCTAGAAGCCTGACCGCCCGCAGGGTCAGGAGTTCCGGGTCGCCGGGCCCGAGCCCCACGCCTACGAGCATCCGGCACCCCCGACGACGATGTAAACGGGGTTGATGGGTTTGAACATCACCCCGCCGGCGATCCCGGCCGACCGCGAGACCTGGAGGTGGACCGCCTCAACGAAGATCCCGAGGCGCTGCATGCTTGCTATCGCTTCGTAAAGCGTCCCGACCATCACTGCGTTCACGACGATCTTCCCCCGCACCTGGTCGGCGAGGAGACCGAGGACCTCCGGCAGGCGGCGGGACCCGCCGACGAAGGCGGCGTCGAGCCGGCCGATGTCGGCAAGCACGTCTACCGCGTCGCCCTCGAAGAACTCGATGTTGCCTCTGCCGGCGCGAGCGGCTTCGGCCCGGGCATACGCGACCGCCTCCGGCCGCCTGTCGATCGCGTAGACCCGTTCCGCCGTCTCCGATACAGCGACGGCGATCTTTCCCGTCCCGCACCCGATATCGGCCACCCGGTCGCCCGGACGGATGCCGAGTTTTGCGAGCGAGACGGTCATGACCTCGTCCTGTGTCGGCCCACCCTTCAATCCCATAGCATTCACGTTACCCTAATTAATTTGTGTTAACTTCTATAAAATAGCGTAGTGACTGCCTTACCGACCGGGTCGGGGCGGCCCGGAACGGCGGGCCATAGATTTGGCGTCAGGAGCGGAGAATCTGGTGCTGCAACTCGCACGAGGAGCATAAAGGTTTTTGCGACGACGACGACATTATGAGTACAATGCTCAGGATAAACCGAGACAAGTGTGGATATTGCGGCACCTGCGTTGCAGTCTGTCCCGAGGACGCGCTCGAGCTGATCGACGCCTACCTCAGCCTTGAGCGGGAGTGCATCGGCTGCGGGATCTGCGCGCGGGCGTGCCCGCTTGGAGCACTGGAGGTCGTCCATGAAGAGTAGTTACGATATCCTCGTCATCGGAGGCGGCCCCGCCGGCGCTCTTGCCGCGAAGACGGCAGCAGAAGCCGGGAACTCGGTCTGCCTCATCGAGAAGCGCCCTGCCATCGGCACGCCCGTCCGGTGCGCGGAGGGAATCGGGAAAGAACTCTTAAAAGAGTTCGTCAAACCCGATCCCCGCTGGATCTCCGCCGATATCGAGAGTGCCCGGATCATCGCCCCGAACGGCACCGCCATCCGCCTCGATCAAGCCCAGGCGGGAAACGAGGTCGGCTACGTCCTCGACCGGAAGGTCTTTGACCGGGAACTCGTCTGGCAGGCGGCCGAGGCCGGAGCGGACGTCATCGTCAAGACCCGGGCGACCGTGCCGATCATGGAGAACGGAGCGGTCCGGGGCGCGAAGGTGCTCTCCGCCGGCGTCCCGGCAGATATCCGGGCCGAGGTCGTCATCGCCGCAGACGGCACGGAGGCACAGTTCGCCCGCCGGGCCGGTCTCGACACCACCGTTCCCCTCCGGGAGATGATGAGCTGCGCTCAGTACGTGATGACGGATATCGATATCAACGCGGGTTGCACCGACTTCTTCCTGGGCAACGAGATCGCGCCCGAAGGCTACCTCTGGATCTTCCCAAAGGGTAATAGGACGGCAAACGTCGGGATCGGTATCTCCGGCCGGAAAAGCCGGGAAGGAACCCGGGCAAAGGACTACCTTGATCGGTTTGTCGCAAAGAACTTCCCCAACGGAAAGACGATCGAGGCGATCGCGGGGGGGGTTCCCGTCTGCCGGCCGCTTCCCTGCACGGTCGGTGATGGTCTTCTCGTCGCCGGCGACGCGGCGAGAGTCGTCGACCCCATCACCGGGGGCGGGATCGGGAACGCCATGTATACCGGACGGCTCGCCGCTCAGGTGGCCTCAAGGTGCATCGAGGCGGGCAACTGCTCAAAGGAGGCCATGATGCCCTACGACACGGAGTGGCGGGCATCAAAGATGGGCGCAGGCATCGAGCGGAACTACAAGGTCAAAGAGTACTTCGTCACGCTCGACGATGCAAAACTCAACGCCCTCGCGGACTCGATTGCAAGCATCAGCTTCAGTGAATTCTCGGTCCTGGCGCTTATCAAGGAACTGATCAAGCGGAACCCAAAACTGCTCCTCGAACTCAAAGCACTCAAAGATACGCTATCCTGAGCGTATCAACTGCTTGTTGAGGGTCTTTAAGGTCTCCCTCTCCGCCTCTTTTTTCGTGAACACCGTGATGACGTCGCCCGGCCGAATACGGACGGTGCCGCTCGGGATGATGAGATCGCCCCCGGCACGCCGGATGGCGATGAAGACGAAGTCCCGGACTTCGAGTTCGCGGATCTCGTGGTCGACGATGGGAGCGCCCTCGTCGGCGACGATCTCGAAGATGGTGCCGCCGGGGATCGAGGCGACCTGCTGGAGGTTCGGGCTCTTCGCCCAGTAGTAGAGCCGGGTCGCCACCAGCTCGTCGGGATTCTCGCTGATCCTCACCCCGACCTCGTTGAAGAGATCGGAGTGCTCTTTCTGGTTGACGATCGAGACGACGTTGCCGACGTCGTAGCGTTTCGCGAGCCAGCAGGTCATCAGGTTCACGGCGTCGTCGCTCGTCGTGGCGACCAGAGCGTCGGCCCGGTCGATCCCCGCATCCTCGAGCACCGATTTGTCGGTCGCGTTCCCGGTGATGGCGAGAACGTCGTAGTGCTCCAGGATGTCGCTCGCGCGTTCCTCGTCCTGGTCGATCACCACCACGGAGTCACCGGCGTTCACGGCGATCGCAGTCAAATTCCGGCCGATTCCGCCAAGGCCGACGATGATCGTGTACATCCATCTGGATTCAACCGTCAGCATTGAAATACCTTGCGAATAAACCAGCTTGTGTGATCTGCGGGGTTGACGAAGCGGGGAAAGGCTCGGTTCTCGGCCCGATGGTCGTCGCTGCCGTCGGGTGCTGTGAGATCGAGGACCTTGCGGCCCTTCCCATACGGGACTCGAAGGCGCTCCGGCCAAAACAGCGCGAGGAGCTCTACGAGATCCTTTTCCGCGATTTTTCAATAGCGATCGTCACCATCGACGCCGCCGGGATCGATGATGCCCGGAGCAAGATGAGCATGAACACTTGCGTAGCCGAGCTTCATGCCGAGGCGATCATGGGGCTCCAGCCGGAGTACGCCTATGTGGACGCCTGCGACGTGAACGCGGAACGCTACGGCCGGACGGTTGCGGGGCTCCTCGACTATCCCTGCGCGATCGTCGCCGAACACCACGCCGACGCCCGGCACAAGATCGTCGGTGCAGCAAGCGTCGTCGCGAAGGTCACCCGTGACCGGGCGATCCGGGAACTCAAGCAGCAGTACGGAACGATCGGGAGCGGCTACCCATCCGACCCGGCGACCATCGAGTTCCTCCGAAGTTACATTCGGGAACACGGGAGCCCGCCGGCCTGCGCCCGCCGGAGCTGGAAGACGGTCACGAACCTTTGCCAGACAACGATGCAGGATTTTTCATAACCAGGAAGGTTTTATGCCCCCCGCGTTCTAACCGTGAGTGATGAACTGGCTCCAGATACTCCTTCTCCTCGTCGCGGCATACCTTCTTATTGCCTATTACATCCGCGAACGGGGGCTGTTTAAGGATCACGTCATGTTCTTCGGCCCGATCCTCGCCATAAAGACCGAACGGGTCGGTTTCTTCGACTGGTTCCGGAAGTTCGGGACGATACTCCGGGCCTACGCGACGCTTGGCGTCTTGCTGGTTGTCGTCATTTCGGCCTTCATGACCCTCGCCCTGCTCGTCGCGGTTCCCCAGTATCTGGTGCATACCCCGGAGCCGACCGGGATCTACGACCCGAGAAACCTCCTCGCGATACCCGGTGTCAACGAGGCGATCCCGATCACCGCGGCCGTCTTCCTCGGCCTCCTCCTCACGATCGTCATCCACGAGTTCGGCCACGCCATCCTCGCCCGGGTCGAGGATATGCGGGTGCGGAGCATGGGTCTCCTCATCGCCGTCATCCCGATAGGAGCATTCGTCGAACCCGAAGAGGAGGACGTGGAAGCGGCGAAGGGGATGCCGAAGATCCGGATGTTCGGCGCCGGGATCACGAACAACATCGTCATCGGCCTCGCGTGCTTTGTGGTGATGTTCCTCCTCATGGGAATGGCGACGCCCCTTGCGGTTCCGCTTGTCCAGGGGGTCTACCAGGACTACCCGGCGGACGACGCGGGGCTCCCCGGCTACTCGGTCATCACGAACATAAACGGCGTTCCCGTGGCAAACCAGGAGGAGATCGCGGCGCTCATGGACGGGACACGGCCGGGAGAGGCGGTCACGCTGACGGCCGAGAAAGACGGGGTCGAGAATACCTATACACTCACCCTGGCCGAATGGCCGGAGGTGCTCGACGGTGATCAGGACTCGGGGTTCATGGGAGTCTACTACTACAGCGCTCCCGCGGTGAAAGAGCATATCGGGAATATTGCGGATCTCGGGCTTCTCGCACCCCTCTACCTGACGATAGCCCCGATCGACGCCTTCATCCAGGGCAACACACAGCAGCTCGGGATCCTGCTCACCGACACCCCCGAGCAGATGGCCTGGCAGGAACCGTTCCCCCTCTTCTGGGGCACGGTTCACCTTCTCTTCTGGACAGGGTGGTTCAACCTGCTGGTCGGGATGTTCAACGCCATACCGATCGTCCCGCTCGACGGCGGCTACATGATGAAGGAGGGCGTGGAACGGTTCTTCGAGCGCCGGGGCTGGTCTCAATACGCACAGAAGGTCGTCGCCTCGATCAGCGGCTTTGTGACGGTGATGCTGATCCTCCTCATCACGATGCCGATGATCGTCGCGGCGCTGCGATTCGTGCTGGCGATGGGATAACCCTTTTTTGCCCCCCTACCCGTCCAGGGCAGCGCAGAAGGGGCCATTAAGTATCTCAAGAACGAAGATCGCCATCAGGCGATGATATGATCCCCAATCCCGGAGCACCGCGGGCCTCAACATACTTTGATGCCGATGAGGTTCTTCAGACCCCCGACACAACCGATAGCCTGCAGGCCATCGTCACCCACGCCACCGATGCCATAGCGACCCATACCGCCAGTGTTGCAGACCCGTCGCCGCTAATAGGGGGATTCAATTTTCTCATGAGCATTGCGCTCATTTACGTTGCCGTATCGCTCATCAGCATTATATTCGGCAGACGCTGAAGACAGATTCGTTGCATCAAAAAAAAAGTCAGGGATGGTATCGGCACTCAGGCGCCGATCCACTCGAGCTCCGGAGCGGCGTCTGCCGACGTGATGCCGTACTGGACGACCGGCACCCACCGGTAGGCGTCCCCATCGGCACCCACCGTCCAGAAGGTGTAGTGCGCATTCGACAGGTCGCCGGCACCGTTCAGGTGCGCCGGCCCGAACAGGGGGCCGCCGGATTCCCCTGCGGTTCTCTCGAGTGCGGCCTTCAGCATGGCGGCATCCGTGGTATCGGTCTCTATCCGGGCCAGGGTGACGATCCAGAGCGCATCATAGGTCGCGAGGCCGTACCCGTCGGGATGCCGGCCGAGGAGCTCCCGCATCTTCTGGATGGTGGCCGTGTTCGACGCAACACTCTCCTGGTTCCAGAGCGCCGGGGAGGTAAACCGTGTCTGCTCCGCAAAGCGGGCGGGCTCGCCCGTCACCAGTTCATCGAGGAGGACGTTCCCGTCGCACCCGTACCACCGGATCTCCGGCAGGTTCTCTGTCGCGAGAGCCGCCTCCATGATCCTGTCCGCCTCGTCGAGGCTGACCAGGTAGACGGCGACGTTCTCTTTCCCGTGCACCGCGATCGCCTCGGCCACCCGGGCATCGAGGTCCGCCGCTATCGCGCTATACTCCTCCTGCTCCGGCGTATACCGGGCGCCGTCGAGAACCTTGCCGCCGCCTCTCACAAACGCCGCCGTCGTCAGTTTCTCCAGTTCGTCGCCCCAGACGTCGCCGCGCCAGACCGGCAGGATCACCGTTACTCCCTGCTCTCTCAGGTAGTACGCCATGACGTCGGCCTGGTAGGTGTCCGGCGGCACGAACCGGTAGACGTTGTCGCCCACAATCGCAAGCGACGGCGCCGTGCTCATGGTGCTGGCAATCAGGATCCCGTGCTCGTCGGCATACGTCCGGATCGCCTCCAGTTCGGCGCTGGTGCCGGGGCTGATAACAATTCTCGCCCCCTGCTTTTCAAGCGTCTGGAGTTTCGCGAGCGCGATCGCGGGATCGGCCTTTGTGTCCTCGACGATTATTCCGACACGGTGATCCGACCCGATCGAGACCAAGTAGTCGTTGATGTCCCCGGCCGCCACCTCGAGGGCGACCCGGCTCGCTTCCCCGCCCCCGGCGTAATCACCGGTGAGAGGCAGGAGGGCACCGACAACGATGTCCTGCACTGCCTCTCCCTGCTGTCCGGGACCGGCCTCTGTGCCGGTGCACCCGCAGGCGAAGACAACCGCTGCAAGAAGGGTAATCACGAATGCTGCTGAAACCTCTCTCATAGGATTTACTTTATGAGAAAAAGAATAATCATTTCGTTTTGAAGCGTAGACGCACGGCAGATTAGACCCGAAAATAGCCTTTCAGGAAATATTTCACCCGCAGGCATCGAAGGCCGCTCACGCCGAGCGCGTGCCCGACCGACGCGGATGGTGACGGGATGCGGTCGAGTCCAAAAACAGGCGAGGAACGGGGCTTACAGCCCCTCCTCGTCTCCCTTGCTGATCAGGTCCCGCGACTTCTTCTGCATCTCCACGCCGATGTCGGTATCGATGCTCTTGACCGCCTCCTCCGCGGTCCGGACCACGTCCCTGCCCGGAACCTCCCCGAGAATATCCTCCGGCGGGAGTTCCGTGCCTTCCGGAACTTCGGGTGCCTCGGTCGTGGCGCCGAGGTACTCCGCGGCCTGCTTCACGACGCTCGAGAGCTCGAACGGGAATATGATCTTCGTCGCCTGGCCCTCGGCCATCTTCTTCAAGGCGTCGAGGGAGAGGACGGTGATCGCCCGCCGGTCCAGCGGCCGGGCGCCGACCGAGAGGATGCGCAGCCCCTGCGCCTCGCCCTGCGCCTGCAGGATACGCGACAGCCGCTCACCCTCGGCCCGCAGGATCTTGCTCTGCCGCTCGCCCTCGGCCTCGAGGATAATACTCTGCCGGCTCCCCTCCGCCTTGAGGATCGCCGCCCGCTTCTCGCCGTCCGCACGGAGGATCGCCGCACGCCGCTCACGCTCGGCCGCGGTCTGCTCGGTCATCGCCTGCTTGACCGCACCCACCGGGTCGACCTCCTTGATCTCCACCCGCTCGACTTTGACGCCCCAGGCATCGGTCTCCCGGTCCAGGATGTCCCGGAGACGGGCGTTGATGACGTCCCGGTTGTAGAGGACCTCGTCGAGTTCCATGTCGCCGATGATCCCGCGCAGGCTCGTCTGCGCCAGCGCCACCGTCGCCGATCGGTAGTTCATCACCTCAAAGTAGGCCTTCTCGGGATCGATAATTCGGACATAGACAATCGCGTCGACGTTCGTCGGGGAGTTGTCCTTCGTGATCACCTCCTGCCGCGGGACGTCCATCACCTCTGTGCGGAGGTCGAGTTTCCTGACTACCGTGATCAGCGGGACGACCCACCGGAAACCGGGGTTCATCCTCCCGATGTAGCGTCCCAGACGGATCTGAAGTCCTTGTTCGTAGGGCTGTACGATCACCACGCCACGGGCGAAGATGATGATGATGACGATGATAAGAAAGACCGTGATAAGCCCGGTCCATGGAAATTCTCCGGTAAAAAGCATCTTAAACTACCTCCTTCACGACGACGTGCACCCCTTCGGAACGCACGACAATAACTTTTCTCCCGACCGGGATCTCTCCCGATTCAGATCGGGCGCTCCATTCCATGCTCCCCAGCCGCACCTTCCCCGTGAGCGTCTCCGCATCGACCGCTGCGACCACCGTCCCCTCGAGGCCGACAAGCGAGTCCCGGGAGAGGGTCGTCGGCGGTTCCTGACCTGGCGTGAGGCGGCCGTAGAGCCATACGGTGACCGAAGCCGCCACAATCGCAGCGAGGACCCCGACGACGAGACCCCAGGGAGACGTGAGGATGTCGACGCCGAGGAGGAGGAGAACCCCGAGAATGATCATGACCGTCGCGGGGACGGCGATGAAGAACCCGGGCTGGTAAACCTCCACCAGGAGCAGCACCGCCCCGAGGACGATCAGCATCCAGCCGAGAGTGATCCCCTCTGCAAGCATGCAGAGTGAGTTGGCTTTTGGCTATAAAAGCCTGCTGAAGGATGTTTTCAACCGAGATCCATCACCGGCGTGATCCGGGGCGGCACGGCGCGTTCGACCGTGAGCGGAACCCCGGCGGGCGGGGAGACCCGGATATGGAACTTCTCGCCGGGCGCAAGCGGCCGGGAGGGGTAGACGACCAGGTCGAACTGTTCCCCGGGCTCAAGGAGCGTGTCGTCGTCCGCCTGCATAAACGGGATCGTGTGCCCCATCCGGACGATCGTCCAGGTCCCGGGTGAAACCGGCGCTCCGGTAGTCCTTCCGAGGCGTTCAGTTCCTTCGGGGGTAGCGACCTCGACCGTGGCGCGGCCCATATCGACGCTCCCCATATCGCCGACGAAGAGACGGACGCTGCAGGAGACCGACCCCATGCGTGACGGGTCGGGCCGGTCGCAGACGAGGGCGACGCCGTCGACGGACCGTTCGCCAAGCGCGTAGCCGTAGACTTTCCCGGAGACCATCAGGCATTCCCCGGTCTCCTCGAGGGCTGTGTAGACGAGACCCCCTGGAGGGCCGGGGGGAGCGTTCAGGATGTGAACCGCACATATGGCAACCATGACCGCCACGACGCAGAGGATGGCCCCTTCGAGCGCCGTGAGACCACCGTCCGCCGAATCCACACTGGATCCCCACTGCAGAGGATATATACCCCAGCGTTACGTGCCCGGGCCGTACCGGGCAAAGAATGCCGGGGCGCCGAACGAGACCCAGGCACCGGCAGCGGCGGCCCGGAGGTACTGGAAGAGATAGGCAGCGAGAACGGCGTCTTGCGGGACGAAGAGCCCGAACCCGTACCAGATTACCCCGGCCACAGCGAGCCCGAAGATGTAGCGGAACAGACGCACCGATCCCTTCCCTCTCGCGCACATGCTCCCAGGATAGCGATCCGCCGCCGCACCGGCCGCAAACCCGAAGAAGAGCCCCGAGGCCGTGATCGCGTCCAGGATGTCGAGCGGGTGAACCGGCTCCCCGGAACGCTCAAGCGCCCCCGCCGCCCAGGAGGCGGGAACCTCCCAGTCCCCGAGGGCCGCAAGAGCACCAAACGAGGCCAGTGCCAGGGCAAGCGATCCTGCAAATGCGGCAAGCACCTGCCCTGAGAGGGGAAGGGCGGCGATCCGGCGGCCGACCGGTTTCTCGAGAGCAAGGAATCCGAGGAGGATGGCGACGCCGAACGCCCAGCCCGCGAGGACATCAGTCGGGAAGTGAACCCCAAGAACAACCCTTGATACACCGATGAAGAAGGCCATTCCGATGGCGAAGACGGTGAACCACTTCCACCGGGCGTCGGCAGCGAGCAAACCCCAGAACGACGCCGAGCCCTGAGCGTGCGCAGACGGCAGCCCGAACGACGGGTGACTTCCGAACGCCCTGACCTCCGGGCTGACCCAGTAGGGGCGGGGGAGGTGAAACGCGACCTTGAGGGCCTGGTTGAGCCCGCCGGATATCCCCATAAGGAGGGCCAGACGGAGTCCGAGGCGCGTGTCCCAGCACCAGTAGAGGACCGCGATGACGAGCAGGTATAACTCAGGCTCCCCGAGGAACGAGAAGAAGAGCATCGGCGCTTCGAGCCACGTCGCGTGGGTCTGGAGTGCCTGGATGAGAGCGAACTGGATATCCGTCATACGCTGCCTGCCGGTACCGCTTCCCGGAACCCGTGAAAGCGGTCGATTAAGATCTTCCGTTCATGACCGCTTCCGGGACGTGAATCGTGGGGAATGCGTCGAGGAGTTCCCGCGTCAGCTCGGCGCCGATCGACGGCTGGACGGACTCGAGCCAGAGGAAGAACCCCGCCATATGGGGCGTCCTTCGGCTCTCGAACTTGAACCCGCCCGTCTTGTTCGGCACCATCTTGAGGTAATCCTTCTTGTTCCGGGATCGCAGGTAGATGATCGGCCGGTACTCCGGGATATTCACGGCGAGGACAACCTTCGAGAACTGTTTCTGGATCGTATCCGGGTCGTAGGTCTTCCCCTTGATGCGGATGGGGTACCGGGCATCGAGCATCCGGACGGCGGAGGGGTAAAGTCCCCCGAAGAGGACTTTCTTCACGATCGGCGGGATCTCGTCCGGGGTGCCGAGTTCCCCGACGCCTTTCTTCGAGGTGACGGTGGAGATGATGCTCTGCAGCCGCTCGTCATGCAGTTTCTTGTAGTCGAACGGCCGGCGGGGCGGCATGTCCTTGATGGATATCAGTTTTTCGTGCTTGATCCGGCGGGTAGGACTCCTTTTTAAGTCCCGCTGCCGGATAAGGGCCTTCAAGTCCTCGCAGGTCGGGGTGGTGAGGAGAACGTTGTCGGGTTCCTTGAGGAGACGGCGGACGACCGCCGTCCGGGAGATATCGACCGAGGAGATGAGGAGGAACGGCACGGTAGGCTGCCCGTAGAGGTAGCCGAAGAGTTGTTTTTTGTAGCGGATCTCCGCCTCGAACTCTTTTAGGTCGGCAGGAGACGTGATGATCTCTCCAAACGTCAGCGCCCCGGTATGATCGACGAGCACAAGATCGACCTCGGCGAGATCCTGGCCGTTCCCCCGGACCTTGATATCCCCGATGTTTGAGTAGAAGAGCCCGTTCTGACCGAGTTGCGCACGCCGGACTTTGGCGGGCCCGTCGGCACCCCGGGCCACGACGGAGAGGATGAGGTCGGTCTGCAGAGAGAGATCAAGGATCATCTCGTAGACGATCGCCTCGAACCACCGCCCTTCAGCGGTTCGCATCTCAGGGATATCCTCTGAGAAGAGCTTTTTTCGATCCGCGGGGCGCAGGTGGCGCAGCGCTCTCATGATGATCGCCCGCGTCGGCTGGAGCGAGCTGAAGTTTTTGTCGAGCCACGTAATCATTTGCAACATTCGTTTCACACAGCCGGGTATTGTTATCGTATTGTGGACCGGATAGGGGTCAGAGCACTTCCTGACAGGGAAGTCTATCATTCTATGAGTGCTCATAGAGTTTCCGGTCTCCAGGACTATGAAATTACGCATGGTCTCAAAACCAGGGAGGGCGACCGGGGAGGGAAAAAGAGGAGAGTTTCGATGCCGTGCAGCGCCCGAATCAGACCGTCTTGATCGCTTCGTCGAGCGGCATTGCCGGCACGACGTGGGCAACCCCATACGAACTGAACGCCGTGGCTTCCCGTCCCCGGTGACCCCGTCACTCGTAGCGGAGCGCCTCGATGGGGTTCAACTGTGCCGCCTTCCACGAGGGGTAGAACCCGGCGATGACACTTGTTCCGATGCCGAACGCCATTGCGAAGGCGACATACCCGATCACCACGGAGACAGGAATCCCGGCCTCTCCGGAGACGGCGAAGTCGGCGAAGAGAACGCTTATGGAGGCAGAGGCATAGTAGGCGACCACCGCACTGATGGTGCCGCCGATGATGCTCCCCAGGATCCCGAGGATCAGGCTCTCGTAGAGGAACATCCGCAAAATCTCCCGTTTCCGCGCCCCGATGCTCCGCACCAGCCCGATCTCCGCCGTCCGCTCCGTGACCGATATGATCATGACGTTCAAGATGCTCACGCTCGCGACGAGGAGCGATACCCCGCCGATACCGAGGAGAAAGATGTTCATGGCGTCGAGAGTCTCGTAGTAGATCTCCAGGATTTCGCGTGAGTCCAGGACGTCCACGACCTCTCTCCTGCGGTTGATCTGCTGGTCGATGGAGGCCTTAACATCCTCGATTGCGGAGAGATCGCTGACCTTCACGATGACCTGGCTGTAGTCCTGGTCACCGTGCCGCTCCGTGTACCAGTCCTCCGTGACGATGACGGCGTAATCAGGATTGATATCGATGCCCATCCCCCGCTCCGCCGCGATCCCCACGACACGGACGCTCTCGCCCCCGATCTCGATGCGACTCCCGGGGTGTAGGTTAAGTTCATCGGCAAGGAGCGAACCCACCATCACCCCCGAAGACCTCCCCTGCGGATAGAGGCCTGCCTCCCATTCGAGCAGGAAGGGTATATCGGCTGCGGGCATGGCGTATATCGTCGCATAACCACTCGTATCCCGTACCTGCAGCCGATCCGATGCAAGGATCATTGGGACGACGCGGTGCTCTCCCGCGGCCCTCTCTATCAGTCCCACGTTCTTCGTGGAGATGCTTGCCGCAAGGGTGTTTCTGGGATCAAACGGGTCGCCGCTCGATGCTGCGCGGTGAGGAGTGACGAGCACGGTGTCGCTCACGTCCGAGACCATACCCCCGACGAGCGTCGAGAAACTGCTGCCCATGATACCGAGGGAGGCGATGGCGACGACACCGATGATGATGCCGACCGTTGCGAGAAACGAACGGACTTTGTGCCGCTTGAGGTTACGCACCGCGAGATTGATAAAGATCATATCCTGCCACCTCTATTTCTGCCTCATCGCATCGACCGGGGTGAGCTGCGACGCTTTCCACGCCGGATAGAACCCGGCGGCGATACTTGTTCCGATGCCGAACGCCATCCCGAAGACGATGAACCCGATCGCGCTCTGGTCGAAGAGCATGAGATTCTCGCCGAAGGTCGTCCCGGCCGTGGCGACCTCGATAAAGACGACGCTGATCAGGTAACCGAAGGCGGTGCTCAGAAGACCGCCGATGACGCTTCCGATGACCCCGAGGATCGCGGCCTCGTAGAGGAACATCCGGAGGATCTCCCGGCGCAACGCCCCGATGCCTCTCATGACGCCGATCTCGCGGATACGCTCGGTCACCGAGATGTACATGACGTTTAAGATGTTGACGGCGGCGATGACGAGGGCAATCCCGCCGATGCCGAGGAGGAATATCGTGATCTGGTCGTAGATCTCCTCATACTGCCCGAGCATCTCGCGCGAGTCGGACACGTCGACCACCTCCTCGCGCCGGTTGATCCGGCTCTCGATAGCCTCCTTTACGGTGTCGATCTCATCGACATCGCCCACCCGGACGATGACCAGCGGGTAGGAGTCTTCCGTCCCGAAATGGCTCTCGTACCAGCCGTCGGGGACGACGATCGCATAATCCGGGTTGATATCGAACCCCATCCCCCGCTCCGCAAGCACGCCCGCCACCCGGACGTCCTCGCCCCCGATCGCGATCCTTGAACCCGGGGCTATGCCGTACTCCCGGGCCAGGTGGGCCCCGACAAGCGCGCCCGCCTGGTTCTGCCGGAGGTGTTGCCCCTCCGCGATGGTCAGAAGAATGGGTATATCGTCCGGTGCGAGCCCGATGATCTGGGCATACCCGCTCTCGCCGCGGCCGAACTCAACCTCGTCCGCCCCCTGGAGCACCGGGATCGCCCGGTGCGGGTTTGCCGCGCGCCGGATCTCTTCGACCTCGCGGGCGGGGATGGCAGCGTCCACGACGGTCCTCGGGTCTCCGGCGAAGGTTCCGCCGATCGCGGTGTGCGGCGTGACCACGACGGTATCCCCGACGTCGGTGATGATGTTCGCGACGAGGAGGTTCATGCTGTTGCCCATGACGCCCATCGAAGCGATGGCGACGACACCGATGACGATCCCGATGATCGAGAGCGCCGAGCGTGCCCAGTGCCGCCGCAGGTTCCTTGCCGCGAACGAGAAGAACACTACGCCACCTTCCCGTCGACGAGGCGGATCGTGCGGTCGGCGTATTCGGTCATACGTGGGTCATGGGTCACCATGACGACGGTCTTGCCCTCCTCGCGGTTCATCCGCTCGAGGAGGGTCATGATCGCGGTGCCGGTCTTCGAGTCCAGGTTTCCGGTCGGTTCGTCACAGAGGAGGAAATCAGGGTCGTTCACGAGCGCTCTCGCGATCGCCACGCGCTGCTGCTGGCCACCGGAGAGCTCGCCCGGCTTATGGGTGAAGTGGGTCTTCTCGATCCCGACCGCCCGGAGGACTTCTTCCGCCCGTTCCCGGGTGCCGTTCTGCCGGCCCTTCAGGATCAGGGGATACTCGACATTCTCGACGATCGAGAGGAGCGGGATCAGGTTGAACTGCTGGAAGATGAACCCGATGTGATCCCGCCGCAGCAGGGTCAGGTCGTCATCGTCCATCCCGCCGATCCTCTTTTCGGCGATGGTGACCTCGCCCGAGGTCGGGACGTCGAGAGACCCCATGATGTTTAAGAGCGTCGACTTCCCCGACCCCGAGGGGCCCATGATCAGGACGAACTCCCCCTCCTCGATGGCGATATCGACACCGTCCAGCGCCACGACGTCGCCCGCCGGGAGGGGGTAGACCTTCGTCACGTTCTCGAAACTGATGACTGCCATCGTCGTTACGTCCGCTTCCAGAAGTAATAGATTGCCCCGCCGACCCCGAGCGCGACCAGCACCACGACAATGATCCCGGTGACCGGGAACCCGCCGTCTTCCCGCTCGTCGAGCGGGGCGGCTGCGTTACCGAGCCCGACCATCGTCGTCGCGGTGTAGCGGTTGCCGTCGTCGTCCCGGTACTCGACGACGACCGGGATCTCCGCCACACCGGCACCGGAGCGGAACGTAACCTCAAACGACGAAATGTCGTCGGGGTCGAGTGTCCCGACAACGTAGACCCGGAAGGGGTCGGTGGGCGTCGCGGGCGCGCCGGGGGTGATCAGCACCGACCGGGCGGATTCGAGGCCGGCGTTCGTGACGTCGCCCACGATCCGGTAGCCGCCGGCGATCGGCGTGACCTCGACGTTGGTGATGACAGGGTCGGCCTGCCGCTTGTCCTCGCCGAACGCGACCGGCAGCATCAGGTCGGCGGTGTGGGTGTTGATCCCGTTGCGCCAGACCACCTGGAACGTGACGTCCGTCTCCGCGGCCGGGGTCAGGTTAAAGGTGACCATCCCGGACGCATCAGGGGCAAGGGTGCCGATGAACCCCCCGGTCGGGGTTACGGCAAACCCGCTCCCCTGCGGGACGACCTGGACGCCGGACGCGGCGTTCGGTCGCGGGTTACCGACCCGGACGGTGATGTCGGCCGTCCGCGACGCGGAGAAGGCGTCCGGCTTCTCGATCACCGACGCGCTGAGCGGGGTGTTCTCGACCTGGACCGGAACCGGATAGCGCAGGCTGCCGGCGTCCCGGAAGTCGAGCACGAACTGGGGGTAGAACGTCCCCTCGCCCCCGTCCGCCCGGACGGTGAAGGTGAACGTCTTGCTGTTCCCGGCGCCGAGCTCCCCGACCGAGGGGTAGGGGTCGCTCAACGGCACGACCCCGCTGCCGTAGAGCCGGGCGCTCCGGATCGCCACGGTATCGGCACCGGTGTTCTGGATCACCACCGTCAGTGTCCCGGTGTCCCCTTTCATCAGGACCGGGGGATCGAGCGACGAGGAGACCACGGTGACGTCCGCAGGGGCGGCGCTGGCCACAGGCACAAGACTGCAGAGCAGAGCAAGCAGCCCCAGGAGGACCACCAGGCCGGGGTGCCCCTTCCTGCCTTCAGCCGACAGGCGTTTGCCGACCATCATTTCACTCCCTTCGTCATCATCTGTCTGTTATAGTCATTCGGATTCCGCACCGGGTGGCTCCCCCCTGAAGCAGCCGGTTCTCGTATGTCTTTCATACTAATGGGTACGGATAGACCGGAAATTTAGTATTCTCCCGTACATGAACGGGATTTATAACGAGGGGCGCCCCACGCAACGTATGCGCAAGATGATCATCGAGGTCTGCCTGAAGGATATGCTGAAGGGGCTGCTGATGGATGCACCCGCTACCGGCACCCGGGATCTCATCCAGGCGATGGAGCGGTTCATGGACGGGATCGAATCCATAAAACCCGTTGAGATGCTCAAAGTAGACCTTGAGCGGGGCGAGAAGGTGGTGGTCGCCGATATAACGATGAAAGAGGGATACACCATCGACGACATCGAATTCTCGGAAATTCTCGGATCCATCGAGGTGCTCAAGACCAAGGGTCGGACCCACACCTGTTTTGTGTGGTATGTTGTCCAGGACGGGTTTCTGCGGCAGAAAATGCACGAGTTCGCCCTGGATGTTATCTGGACCTCCTCCACGTACAAGCCCCACAACGTAATCGCCTACACCTGCATCGGCGACGCCGAGAACCTGAACAAAGTTCTCCGTCTTATGTCCACCTACGGCGAGGTCCGAAACGTTATCTTCGAGGAGGCCACTTTCTCCGAAAACCACCTCCTTTCGCAGCTCACGCCCCGGCAGAGAGACCTGTTGATCGCGGCGAACAGGTACGGTTACTACATGTATCCCCGAAAGATCAACAGCCAGCAACTGGCAGAAAAACTGGGCATCAGCAAAGCCACCGCGATAGAGCACCTGCGAAAGGCAGAGGCGCGGCTCATCTCCACGCTTCTTACCGGCTACTGACGGATTGCTTCAGGCATGCAGAAAAAACCGGTTCGGGCGGCGGCTCAGCCACGCCCGGGGTCGCTGCCGTTGCCGCCGCAATACATGTAGATGGCAGATCACCGGTTTTCGGAGGGATGATCCATCCAAAGCATCAAGTCTAGGTGGTATCGTTCTTGCGTTCTGCTCTCATCGGTTCTCACCTGAGCAGCCTCCTCAATGGCGGATATGCCCCGCCTGGCCCGGCGTTCCGACCACCTCAGCGCGGGATCGGTTCGCCGTACACGCTTGACCCCGGCAGGGCGGCTGCTCCCGTGAACGGTCTTGCGAGGAGAGGTGGACTCTCACTCGCCGATCAGTATTGATGAGTCCGGCGATTCAAGATTTCCCCATACATATACGGGTCTCACCGGCAACGGGCCCTGCGAAAGAAACATCACCCGAACCACCCTCGTGCAGGTTGGAGAAGTCAGACCACCCTCCCGTCGACGATCCGGATCGTGCGGCGGGCGTATGCGGCGATGTTGGGGTCGTGAGTGACCATGACGATCGTCTTTCCTTCGCGGTTCTCCCCGGCGAGAATTTCCATAATCGCCGTGCCGGTCTTCGTGTCCAGGTTCCCGGTCGGTTCGTCGCAGAGGAGGATGTCGGGGTCGTTCACGAGCGCACGGGCGATGGCGACGCGCTGCTGCTCGCCGCCCGAGAGCTCGCCCGGCCTGTGGGTAAAGAGAGTGTCGTTGAGGTTCATCGCCCGCATGACCTCGAACGCCCGGTGCCGGCTCTCCTCCCGGTCGGTAGTGAGGATGAGGGGAAACTCGACGTTCTCGACCGCAGAGAGCAGCGGGATCAGGTTGAACTGCTGGAAGACGAAACCGATGCGGTCGCGCCGGAGCCGGGTGAGGTCGTCATCACCGAGTCCCGATATATCCTGCCCGGAGAGATAGATCCTCCCGGCTGTAGGGACGTCGAGACAGCCCATCATATTCAGGAGTGTCGACTTCCCGGAGCCCGAAGGGCCCATCACGGCGATGAACTCGCCCGGATCGACGGTAAGCGTGACGCGGTCGAGCGCCACGACGTCGCCTGCCGGAAGGGAATAGATCTTGCTGACCTCCTCGAACCGGAGGATCGGTTCGCCGCTCACCGCCGCCGCCTCCGGACATACCAGAGGGCCGCGAGGCCGGCGGCGACGACGACCAGCACTACGGCGACAACGGCCGGAGCGGGTAGCCCGGCATCTGGGCCTTCTTCTGCGGTGCGGTTCTCGAGCGAGATCGGCCGCTCGACGGAGTAGGGGTTGCCGTCGTCGTCCCGGTACTCGATGACGAGCGGGATCTCCTCCACAGTTCCGTCGGTCCTGAACGTAACCTCGAACGTCGAGATGTCGTCGGGATCGAGCGTTCCAACGACGTAGACCCGGAAGGGATCGATGGGCGCCGCGGGTGCGGCCGGAGATATGGTGACCGAACGGGCGGGCTCGAGCCCTGCGTTCATGACGTCACCCGTCGCCCGGTAGTTCTCGCCCTCCACGGCGACTTCGACGTTGGTGATGACGGGGTCAGCCTGCCGCTTGTCCTCGGCGAACGTGACCGGCAGCACGAGATCGGTGGTATGGGTGTTGATCCCGTTGCGCCAGACCACCTGAAACGTGACGTTCGTCTCTGTGGTCGGGGTCAGGTTGAAGGCGACCATCCCGGACGCATCGGGTTCGAGGGCGCCGATGAACGCGCTACCCGGCGTGACGGGGAAATCCGCGCCCTCGGGGATCACCTGGACACCGTAAGCGGTGTTCGGCCGCGGGTTGCCCACCAGGACGGCGACGGCGGCCGTCCGTGACGTGGAGAAGGCATCCGGCCTCTCGAAGACCGACGCCTCAAGCGGGGTGCCGTCGACCCGGACAGGAACCGGGTGGCTGAGGGTTCCGTTCTCCCGGAGATCGAGAGAGAACCGCGGGTAATACGTCCCGCTGGGAGCGTCCGCCCGAACGGCGAAAGTGAACGTCCGGTTGAGACCGGCCCCGACATCTCCGACCGAGGGATAGGGCTCGTCCGTCGGGACGACGCCGTCACCGTAGAGGCGAGCACCGCCGAGCGGGAGAGTGTACGGGCCTGTATTCTGCACGGTGATCGTGACGAAGCCCGCATCGCCCGGCATCAGGACTTCCGGCTCGATGGCAACGGACGTCACCGTCACGTCTCCCGGGGCTCCCACGGCCGGAGAGACGAGGAGGCATACCAGGACGAACAGGACGGGGAGAGGATGACCGGATTCCATGCGAGAGAATGGAGAGAGCCCTACTTCAACGTTACCCCCGCACCACCCGGAGGCCAGCATAAAACCTTTGACGGCAGAGGGTGATACCTCTGGAGACAACCGTTGCCCCGCCGGGGTTCCGAGGAAAACATGGGACAGAACAAGATCATCATCATCGGCCACAAACAGCCAGACACCGACAGTATCTGCAGCGTCATCGGCTACGCCGAGCTCCGCAACCGCGCCGAACCGGGAAAATATATTCCTGCCCGGTGCGGGGAGGTAAGCCCGGAAGCGAAGTTTGCGCTCGAGACGTTCGGCGTCGAGGCACCGGTCTACGTAGCGAGCGTCGAACCCACCGTATCGGATATACCGCTCGACACCCGGAGCGTCCGCCAGGATGTCCCGACGGTCGACGTCGCCGGCCTGATGGACACCTACGACATGCGGAACATGCCGATCACGGACGGCGACGAGACCCTGGTCGGCCTCGTCAGCGAGTACGGCCTCGCCCGGGCCTACGTCCGGAAGAATCCACGGGAGCAACTCTCCCTCATCCCGATGCCGCTCGAGACCCTCGCCCGCATCCTGGATGCCCGGATCGTCGTCCCGGCGCGCGAGACGCTCGGGGAAGGCCGGGTCTACACCGTCATCGACGCCCTGCACGTCACCCTCTCAAGGATGACGCCCAACGACATCGCGATCGTCGGGGACAACGAACCCGCCCAGCTCGCGCTGATATCGGCAGGAGTCGCCGCGCTCATCATCGCCGAAGGGGCGCCGGCGGGCGAGCGGGTGATCGATGCCGCACGGTCGAGGGGTGCCTCAGTGCTCGCGACGACGCTTGACGCGTTCAGCGTCGGCAAGATGATCAGCCTCTCTCTCCCCGCGAGCATGATCATGGAGACCGATATCCCCACGGTACGGCTGGAGGACTCGCTCGAGTATGCAAAAGGGATCGTCTCGAACTCCAAGTTCAGGACGGCCTGCGTCGTCGGGGAAGACCGGCAGCACATCGGGCTCGTATCCCGGACGACGCTGATGCAGGAGGTTCAGAAGTCGGTGATCCTGCTCGACCACAACGAGTACTCCCAGGCCGTGGACGGGATCGAGCAGGCGGACATCCTCGAGATCATCGACCACCACCGCCTCGGCGCGATCTCCACCTTAAAGCCGGTGAGGTTCCTCAACGACCCTGTGGGGTCGACCTCGACGATCGTGGCGAACAAGTTCATCGAGGCGTGCGTGGAACCCACGCCGTCGACCGCCGGGCTCCTTCTCTCGGGGGTCCTCTCGGATACGATGGTGATGAAACTCTCGACGACCACCTCCGCGGACATCCGGGCGGCCGACTACCTCGCGGCGATCGCCGGGGTCGACCCGGCCGAGTATGGCCCGGAACTGATCCGGAAAGGCATGGACCTCGACGCCCTCCCCAAGGACGAACTCCTCACCCGCGACATGAAGCGATACAACCTCTTCGGGCGGAGCATCATGGTCTCGCAGGTGATGACGTCATCGTTTGAGTTCGCAGAGACCCACGCCGCTGAGATCCGCGCAGAACTGGATCACCTGAGGACGACGATGGGAGTCGACTGTTTCTTCGCCCTCTTTACGAACGTCTTTAGTAACGCAAGCGACCTCTTCGCCGCCGGGGACGAGGCCTGCATCACCAAACTGGATCTCCGGGACCAGCCCGTCCGGCTCGAGGGCATCATGTCCCGCAAAAAAGATTTCATCCCGAAGTTCGGGCAGATGTTCCGGCAGCTCTAGCATCAAGCCACTTCCCTTCGCGGCTTCGCGTGAGGCCAGGGCGCGTAGATGTTGACAGGGTCTCACGCGAAGCCGCGAAGAGCGATGGGCGGAACGCCCGGAGCTTGAGCACCACAGGTGCGAAGAACGCGAAGTTCGGTAGAGGGGTACTGTAATGCTCCTTCGCGGCTTCGCGTCCTTCGCGTGAGGCCGTATCATCGCTTATAAACCGTTAACTCACGCGAAGCCGCGAAGAACGCGAAGTTCGGTTATCCGAGAGGGATTCCCCTTCGCGGCTTCGCGCTCTTCGCGTGAGGTTCTAGCGTTACCCTCTGCTATCAGATCACTCGTTCTTCTTTTTGAGCATCCCCGCAGCGTAGCGCGCGAGCCCGTAAACGCCGTCGGTCGAGGGATGGACCTCGACGATATCGTCGAAGTCGTCGACGGTGATGCCTCGCTTCATCAGGTAGCCGACGTAGGAGAGGAGGATCGACGCCCCGGGGACGGCGGCAGACGCCCCGATCAGCCGGCCGGTCGCGGGATCGACCCGGACCTGGGCAAGCCCCGCCCAGCCCCCCGCGACATCCCAGAACGATCCGGGGCCCGCGGGGGCGGGGGCCGAGAGAGTGATGCCCTCGGCACCGGCACCGGTCGCGGCGAAGGCGTAATCGTAGCGGAGGCTCATCGCCTGCGGGATGCCCTCGTAGTTCATGACGGTCTCGCGGCCGAGGATGTTCTCGGCCGCCACCACGCCCTCCCTTCGGGCCGCGGGGGTGAGGTAGGGCGGGCCGATGACGTCGCCTGCGGCGTAGACCCCCGGAACACTCGTGCGCATCCTCGTGTCGACAACGACCGCGCCGTCCGGGCGCTTCTCGAGTCCCTGGAGCATCTCCGAGTTGGGGACGAGCCCGGTTGCAAGCAGCACGGCATCGGCCACGATCTCCTCGCCGTCGGCGAGAAGAACCGAGCTGACCCGTCCACCGCCTTCGATACTGGAAACGGCGGTCTCTTCACGGATGCCGATCCCGGCAAGGTCGCGGAGCGCAGCGGAACGCATCTTCTCGTCGAGATCGCGGAGCAGCCCGTGCCGGGCGATCATCTCGACTTCGACCCCGAAGGCGTGGAATACATGGGCGAACTCCGACGCCACCACCCCGCCGCCGATGACGACCATGCGGCGCGGGAGATCGGGCATGGCGGGGAGTGTCTGGTAGGTATAGACGCCGGCAAGATCGGTTCCGGGGATATCAGGGATTGCCGACCGCGACCCGGTGGCTGCGATGACCGCGTCGGCCCGGACCTCCTCGTCGCCGATGAAGACACGGTTCCCCTCCAGCCGGCCTTCTACGCCGTAGACCACCTCGACCCCGGCCCGGCGTGTTTCCGCATCGAGAACCGAAGAGAGTTTCTCCTGAACCTCGCAGATCCGCTTTCGGATCGCCGGGTATGAGACGGCCGGCACCGAATCGAGGATGCCGAGGTCCCTCTGGGTTCTGGCGCACTCAATGAGCCGTGCAATTTCGTTTAAGGCGCAGATCGTCATGCACCGCTCGTGGAGGCACTGCCCCCCGATGCTACGCTGCTCGACGAGCCTGACCTCCTTCCCCGTCTGTGCGAGGTGCATCGCCCCGAGCCTTCCCGCGGGCCCGCCGCCGATGACAACGATCATGGTTTATACCTACAGCAGTTCGACGCCTTCGTCCATCGGCATCGAGAGAACCTCGCCGGTGAACCCGTTGACCTCAACGATCTTGCTCCCGCCCCGCACCTGCCAGACAGGCACGTAAACGGTTTCGAGATCGACGGTGATGTTGCTCCGGTCGGGTTTGAGAGTCTTTTCTTCGTAGAAGATGGCGTCGCCCTTCTCGTAGCGGAATCGGATCCGCTGGGTGAGCCGGTCGACGACATCCCGCACGAGCTGTTCCTCCACGTCCTCCCGCACGAGCCGGGTGGAGACGATCTCGGAACCGAACGGAACCGGGCCCCGCTCGATGTCGTCTGGATTGATCTCCATCTTCAGGCCGTTGATGGCGTTGATCGCCCCGGCACCCTCGGCGTCGAAGGAGACCAGCCGGTCTTTCACTTCGCGCTCGCCGGTGCTCACGTAGCGGTAGTTCCAGTATGGGATGAACCGGCACTTTGCCTTCCCGTGCACCCCGGCAATGCCGCAGGCGCGTTTCTCGGCCACCTGCACCGGGAGGTGGGGCAACTCCGGCCCATCCTGCGGCTCTTCCTCCACCGGGACGGGAGAAGCCTCGATCTGCCCCCGGCGGGCAGTCCGGGCCGGCAGAGGAAGATCCAGGATCAGGCTCTGCCCGAGCACATCCGCAAGCGCCGCCCTGCCCGCGTAGCGGACGAACTCATCAGGCCCCCACCGAATGCAATCCTCCGTCTGCACCGCCGAATCGAGGGTGAAAAGCAGTTTCCTGCAGATCCAGTCGTCTTCGCCGGTGCGCAGGCGATAGATCATCGAATCGAAGTTCTCAATCGTCTCCGGATCGTCCGAGCAGAGCACCACCAGGGCGTCATCGCTCCCGACCGCAGAGAGATCCAGCGGGTCGCCGACCTCCTCAACGTCGTAGGATGCCGCGGCAAGGATCCGCTTCAACACGTTCCGGGCTTTCTCCCGAGTCCCACTCTCCATTCATCTAACAATACCACAGGGAGATAGAACAAGTTTTCCCCTCCATCGGCCGGATAGGCGGAGTGCAGAACCCGGGAGTCTGCCGGGCGGGCAAATGGAACTGCGCATTATCAGCGCAGGGGGCAACCCCGGGCGAAAAAAACGATAATAGGCCCTAAACAGGCGTGATTAAGCAGATAAAGTGTGAAAGCGACACCGTCACCATAGGAGCGCGAGCCCCATGCCCCGCTCCCGCACGTTTTGAAGGGAAAGTGCCTCAACCCAATCACCAGGTGCGGCGCCAACGTGCCCGTTGAGGTGCAACCTCCTCTGCACGGAGCACCTGTCCAGGGCCGAAGAGTATGCTGCCGGCGATAATATTGGCGGCGCGAGGAAATGGAGGTGGACGACCCGGGAGAGTTGCTCCGCATGATCCTGGTCCCGTTCACAGCCGGTCTCATCCCAATCCCGTCTCGTCCCCACCAAACCTCCTATATCGCCGAACCTCCAACACTCTCCCAGGAGAACGGGGAGGAGTTCATTGACAACCGGCAGCCGGATAGTCCTGCACGTGGATATGGACAGTTTCTTCGCCTCTGTCGAGGTCCGCCGCGACCCGGCCCTTGCCGGAAAGCCGGTGATCGTGGGTGCCGACCCGAAGGGAGGGGCGGGCCGCGGGGTCGTGAGCACCTGCTCCTACGAGGCCCGCCGCTACGGGGTGCACTCCGGCATGCCGATTTCCCGGGCGTTCGACCTCTGCCCGCACGGCATCTACCTCCCGGTGGATCGCGCCTTCTACGCCAGAGCCTCAAACGAGATCATGCTGATCCTCTCCCGGCACACCGGGAGCATCGAGCAGGTGAGCATCGACGAGGCCTACCTCGACGTCAGCGATGCCGGGAGTTTCTCTGCGGCGGGAGCGCTTGCCGCCGCGATCAAGCGGGAGGTCCGGGAAGAGACGGGGCTCACCTGCTCGGTGGGAGTCGCTCCGGGCAAGGCCGTGGCGAAGATCGCCTCCGACTACCAGAAGCCCGACGGGCTGACGATTGTCCGCCCGGACGAGGTCGCCGGATTCCTCGCCCCTCTGCCGGTGGGGAGGATCCCCGGGATCGGGAAGAAGAGCGGCGAGGAACTCCGGCAGGCGGGCATCCTGACCGTCGGCGATCTTGCATGCCGCGACGTCCAGGAGGTCATTGCCTTGCTGGGAAGACCCGGCGTTCGGGTGCACCGCCTCGCCCGGGGCATCGACGACGGCGAGGTTCAGGGCAGGGAAGGGTGCAAGTCCATCTCCCGGGAGACAACGTTTGATGCGGATACGGCCGACCCGTCGATCCTCGCGGGAACGCTCGCCGAACTTGCGGACGATGTCGCAGAGACGCTCCGTGTCGAGAACCTCCGGTGCCGGACCGTCACGGTCAAGGTCCGGTACCGCGGCTTTCAGACGCACACCCGGTCGCGGACGCTCCCGCGGTTCACCGCCGACCCCGTGGTGATCCGGCAGGCCGCGTCCGGGCTGCTCGAGCCGTTCCTTAACGGCGAGCCGATCCGGCTCCTCGGGGTCCGGCTCTCGGCGCTCGAGGGTGGGCAGACCCGGCAGACGTCGATCGACGAGTTCCTCTCCTGAACCGTCTCCCGAAGCGAATGTTCTTTATTAGGGGTGCGCATTACGCTCTGGCATGCCCGACCTCTGGACGGTGCTCCTCGTCGCCGTCGTCCTCCTCCTCTTCGCAGTGCCGGTCGTCCAGCAGCAGGTGACCCGTGCCCGCCGCCTGCGGGCGATCCGGGACCTCGAAGCCGAGCGGCATACCCGGGTCATCGCCCTCATCCACCGGCAGGAGCGGATCGGGTTTCTGGGCATCCCGCTTTTTCGCTACATAGACATCAACGATTCCGAAGAGATTCTCCGGGCGATCCGGCTCACCACCCCGGAGATGCCGATCGACTTCGTCGTCCACACCCCCGGCGGTCTGGTTCTCTCGTCGGAGCAGATCGCGATGGCGCTCCGGCGCCATAAGGGCAAGGTGACGGTCTTTGTTCCCCATTACGCCATGTCGGGCGGAACACTCCTGTGTCTCGCGGCCGACGAGGTGGCGATGGACGAGAACGCCGTGCTCGGCCCGGTCGACCCCCGGATCGGGGAGTACCCCGCGGCATCGCTTCTGCGGGTTCCGCGCCTCAAACCCCCGGAGGAGATCGACGATGAGACGTTCGTCCTGGTCGATATCGCAGCGAAAGCCCAGACCCAGATGCGGGAGTTCGTGACCGATCTCCTCCAGGAGCGGATGGACGCCGGGCGGGCCGACTGTCTCGCACGCCTGCTCGCTGAGGGGACGTGGACGCACGACTACCCGATCACCTTCGAGCAGGCCCGGGAACTCGGGCTCCCCGTCACGTCAGGCATGCCTGCCGGGATCTACCGGCTGATGGATCTCTTCCCTCAGGCGATGCCCCGCCGCCCGTCGGTCGCCTACGTCCCGATCCCCTACCGGGAAGAGAAGAAGGGGTGACGGTTTGCCGCAACTCCCATAAAACCAATTTTTCTGTCCCGGCGCCAATACTTCACTGTCCGCGGCGCACGCTCGTAGCCGTGCCGGACAGGGAAGCAGTAATGACGACTACAACGACAATGCGCCTGATTTTCGTGTGCCTGTGTGTCGCGGCGGCGCTCCTCTCCGCCGGATGCATCGGTGAAGAGGGGCCTTCCGCAGGGCAGACGGCCACGGAGTTCCGGAGCGAGACCTCCAGTTACGACGATCGTGTGGAGTTCCGGTTCGTCCCGGACTCCGATGAACCGGGAACTTACAGCACAACCTATACGATCGAGCGGGACGTCTCGTGGGGTACGACGATCGAAACCCGGGAGAACGTGCGATACGAGGATATCTCCCGCACCAGCCCCATCGAGATCGTCGTCCCGCGCGAAGAACCCCCGGACGGCGTAGCGCTTGAGATCGAGATCCGAAACACTGCAGGAGACGTCCTGCACCAGAGCCGGACGTCCATGGCCCCTGCAGCGCCCGCCCCGACACCGCCGTGATCCGCGAGATGGATGGACATCCCACCCCTTATCCCATCCCGCGACCCATCCTCTCTGGATCGTGAGTATCGAAATTCAACTCTGCCTGGATGCATTCGATCGTTCGCGGCCCCCCCTTTGCGGAGACAATCCCGACCGGAACGGTTTTCGCCGGCTCTGCTGTCGGTGCCCTTTTGCCGTGAGGGGCAGGGGCCTCATTTATTGCGAACGCTTCGAGACCCCCATCCGGGCGCGGGACAAGTACGGCCTCCCGGGGTGGAAGGAGATTCGCAACGCTGTGCTTGAGCGCGACGGCCAGCAATGCTCTGTCTGCGGCGGAGAGCAGGACCTCCACATCCACCATCTCGACCGCGACCCCACGAACGACGGCCTCACAAACCTCATCACGCTCTGCGGCATCTGCCATGCCCGGGTGCATACCGAGCTCCGCCGCGAGGGCGGGGCAAGGAGGGTGGCGCGGGTGCTTCCGGCAGCACGGCGTCGTTTGAGGTGACGCGTCCGGCAGGACTCCCCTGAAAGGCGGCAGGTCTACCTGCCGGTCCGGCTACAGGGGTAACGGTTATATGATATGCGCGCTACCAGTTGCGTGACCGTGGGGGGAATGTCCAGCGTGAGTATTACCGAGAGACTCTTCGGCAGGAGCGATCCCGAAGCCCGGGAAGATGCCTGCACTGATACCACAGTGAGCAGGAAAGCCGTCTCCCTTGCCCAGCAAGGGCGGTTCGGCGAGGCGATCGGTTGTTTCGACCAGGTGCTCAAAGATGATCCGGCAAACGTGAAGATGTGGAACAACAAAGGAGTCTTTCTCGATCTCCTGGGGCGAGACCAGGATGCCCTCGCCTGCTGGGATAAAGCTCTCTCGATCGATCCGGATTTTGCTCCCGCCTGGGTCTCACGGGGGATGCTGCACCGGCGCCGCAACCGCCTCGAAGAAGCGCTCGCCTGCTACGATCGGGCCGTGGAGCTCAACCCGGACTCAGCGGTCGCCTGGTACAACCGGAGCGGCGTCTTCGTCGCGATGCGCCGTCTGGACGATGCAATCACCTGCTACGAGCGCGTTCTCGCGATCGACCCTCACTTCGTGGCAGCCTGGGCGGATCTCGGCTACGCCCACTTCCTCCAGCACCGGCACGAGGAGGCGATCGGGTGTTACGACCGCGCCATCGCCGACGATCCTGGAAGCGTCCGGGTCTGGAGCCTGAAAGGCGGCGCCCTGTATGCGCTCGGCGAGTACCGCAAAGCGCTCGAGTGCTTTGATAAGGTGCTCGCGATCGATCCGAAGTACTCCGCTGGGTGGAGCATGAAGTGCAGCGTCCTCTACCACCTCGGCATGTACCGGCACGCGCTTGCATGCGCCGATAAGGCGCTTGAGATAAACCCCTCCTGCGAGCTGACCGCACAGGTCAGAAAGATGCTCCTCTCTCTTATCCAGAAGTGGTGACGGCCCTTACCCTTACCCTCCCCCTCCCGGATCGTTTCGGAAGGTTGACGCCTCCGGCCGTCCAACCGCGAATCACTGCGCCGGACGTCGGGAACTCTCCCCCGGGGGAGAGTCCGACCGTCTATTACCCGGCGGCACCAACAGATGGATGTAGTCCATGCCGGTCGATCAGATCCCCATAGGCACGTTCTCGCGGATCACCCATCTCTCGCAGAAAGCGCTCCGTCTCTACGACGAACGAGGACTCCTCATCCCTGCGGCAAGAGACATCTGCACGGGATACCGCTACTATACTTACGACCAGATTGAGCGGGGTATTCGCATCCGGCACCTGCTCTGGCTCGGGTTCGGCCTCACCGAGGTCGAAGCCATCCTCGAAGCACGGGAACGCGGCGATGCCGGGACGATCCAGGAACACTTTGCACGGCGTCTCGCTGAGAACGAACGGGATATCGGGCGGCTGTATGCGATTGCAGAGGCCCTGCGCAGACAACAGCAGGACCCGTTCAACGGAGGCTTCAGTATGTCCATCACCGAACCTGTTATCAAGGATATCCCCGCCCTGCGAGCGCTCAGCCTCAGGGAGCGGGGTGTTTACCAGGAAGTGATCCCGAGAATGATCCGGGAACTCTTCACGCACGTCTGCCCTGAAGACGGACGGCAGCCCGCTGCAAGGGTTGCCGGGCCGATCATGTTCATCTGCCACGACGAGGAGTACCGGGAGGCGGACGCGGATATCGAGGTGGCAATCCCGATCACCGGCCCGGTCAGCCTCGAGGAAGCGATTGCCGGGGTCGTGACCCTCCCGGGCGGGCGATTCGCCTCGGTGCTCCACACGGGCCCCTATCCCGCCGTAGGAAAGGCGTACGAGCGGCTTTTCGCCTACATAAACGAGCACGGCCTTGTGCCGGCCGGCCCTTCGCGGGAACTCTACCTCAACGACCCCGCCGAGGTGCCGGAGAAGGAACTCCTGACCGAGGTCCAGTTCCCGGTGGAGAATCTTCCCCCGTCCCCCTGACGGGGTCATCCCTCCTCCGGGCGGACCTCGAAGACGTGGCGGCCCCACCCGGGGATGTCGAGGAAAAGCCCGGGAGAGAGGAGCCCCGCACCGTCCCGACCGTATACTGCCTCCCCGATGAGATCCCGGAGCCGGACCGTCTTCCCCGCGAGGTCCGCCCAGGGGAACGGGACGTAACACTGGCCCCGGTCGGGAGCGTAGTTGACGGTGACGATGAAGCGCTCTCCCCCGCGCTCCCAGGCGAAGGCGATATACCCATCGTGAGAGGGGTTGCCCTCCCAGGCCGGGTTGCAGTCGAGGAGCCGCCACTCACCGTCCCGGAACGCCGGCAGGCGCAGGCAGGCAACGAGCCGCCGGTAGAACTCTTCTACGGCCGGGTCGGCCGGGTCTTCCGGATCCCGGCAGAGGTGGACGGGGGTCTTCTTGTGCCGGCCGGAGAACTGCCCGCGGTGAAAGAACCGCAGACCCGGTGAGAGAAAGCCGAGGACGGCGGCGGCCCGGTGCTGTTCCGGCAGAAAGACCGACGCCGCCCTATCTTCATCGTGGTTCTCGATGAACCGGACGGACTTATTCTGGTATTCGAGATCCGCCCAAAAATGCTCCCGCACCGGCCGTGCCGCTCCGTCCCGGAGCCGGTCGTAGAGGCGTTTGTCGTAGGTGTAGTCAAACCCCTGCTCTTGCAGCGTCCACTCGAGATCCCAGTAGACCTCCGCCATGAAGGTCAGCCCCGGGTGCTCTCTGTGGACGCTGTCGATTGCGCGGGGCCAGAAGGGCTCCATCTCCCGCCCCCAGGTTCGGCGGAAGACTTCCGGGAGGACGAGCATCGCCATATCGCACCTGAGGCCGTCGCATTGCCCTCCAATCCTCCGCAGTTCGGCGATCATCGCGTCCTGTAGGGCCGGGTTGCCGTAATCGAGCTGCAGGGTGTCGGGCCAGCCGCCGGAGTAGGGGTCCCGGCCGTGAGCGGAGACGGCCGATCCGCCGGGTTGGTTCACTCTGGTGAACTCCTGCGGGTTGCGGGCGAGTTCCTCCGCTGTGCCGTGGACGTAGTAGTCCGGGTGCTCGCGCACCCAGGGGTGGTCGGGGGCGGTGTGGTTCGGGACGAAGTCGAGCATGAGGCGGAACCCCTCTCCGTGAAGGCGCTCGCGGAATCGGGTAAGTTCCTCCGGTTCCCCGAGGTCGGGGTGGAGCGAGTAGCCGGTGACGGCAAAAGGGGATCCGCAGATGTCCTCTTCGCTGAGATCGGGGAGCAGGCCCCGATACCCGGTGAGCCACTGCTCGTTCGAGCGGGAGACCCGGAGTGCGGCCTCCCCGGTCTCCCAGACCCCCATGAGGTAGACCCACGAGAAGCCGCATTCGGCAATCTTCGCGATCCAGGTATCGGGGACGTCGTCGAGCGTGAGGCGGCGCCCGGCTATCCTCGCGAGCTGCCGGAGCAGAATGCGGGCGTTGACCTCGTAGAGGGCGGGGTAGCGGGGGGTGTGGGTGTTCATGCCATCTCTCCCGGATCTCGGGGCGGATAGAGGTATCCCTGCTCTACCAGATAGCGGAATGGAGGTCGTCATCACGCAAAAACCCCCGAAACGACCGGGTGCCCTGCACCGCGTCGATGACCAGCGGTTTCGTCGCCCTCATGAAGGCCGCGAGCGGTGCATGCATCCGAACGTCGAGAGAGCGGTAGACGAAGTTTCGGAGCGCTGTCTCCGCCCGCAGTTCAGGGATGAGGCGCCGATGGAGGAGGGCGGCGTAGGTTCCGGCGAGCGGTGCTCCGGCGGCCAGGTGGCGATCGATGGCGTGGGCGGCGAGTTCCGCCGTCCGGTGGGCGTAAAAGATCCCCTCCCCGAGGAGCGGGGCCGTAAACCCGGCCGCATCACCGACGAGAACCGTCCCCTCATAGGCCGGCGAAGAGACGTAGTTCCCGAGCGGCAGGGAGTATCCCGCTGGTTTCCGGTCGGCGAACGCGGAGAACCCGACGGTCTTGAGGAACGCCCTGAACGTATCGCGGAGATTGTTCCCGTTTGCCGATAGCAGTCCCCCGATCCCCACGATGATCGCCTCCCTGTTCGGAAAGACCCAGCCGTAGCCCCACCGGCAGGCGGCAAGAACCAGGTGGGGCGTCGCGAGGTCGTCATCCAGGCGGATCGGCCCGTCCTCGTCTACGAGCGCCTCCGCCTCCCCGCGTGGGATCGCGAGTTCCAGCGTCCACCCGAGGTTGCTCTGCCAGCGCTCCCTGTCGACGACGCCCTCCGGGAGGGTCCGTCTGACCCGGCTGTGAACCCCGTCCGCCCCGACGATCACCCGGGCGGAATACCGGTCGCCGTCCGACGTCGTGACGGTCCGGCGGGCGTGGTCGATCCCTGCTGCTTCCGCGCCCGTGTGGACTTCCGCCCCTGCCCGTGCCGCCATCTTTGCAAGAAAAGCGTCGTAGCGTTCCCTGCCGGTGAAGTAGACCGGTTCATCAAGGTCTTCGGCGAAGATGCGCCTGCTCCCGATGTAGAGCGCGTACCCCGTCCCGGTGAAGTCGATCAGCCCTTCCTGCCGGAGGGCCGGAACCGGGAGGGAAAAGACCCGGTCGAGAAACCGGACGGTCTTCTGGCTGAGGCAGCCCCCGCAGATCTTGTTCCGCGGATATGCCTCTCTCTCAAGGAGCGCCACGCTGTGTCCGGCCTCCGCGAGCAGGCAGGCGGCGGTGCTCCCGGCGGGTCCGCCGCCGACGACGACCGCATCGTATTCGGGCCGACCCTTCATCTCCTCTCTCCTCGCGATGGTAGAGTCCGGCAGAGGTCATATCTCTTTCCCCCGGAAGAGGAGACCGGTCCCGGACACTTTCACCCTCCGCGGAGCAGGCTCTTTTACTTACGGGCCGATGCTTCCGGTATGTCCGTCGCGGAGCAGAAACTCACCTACCTCACCACGGCCGGACGTTTCGACATCTGCAGCCCGGGCGAGTGCCTGCAACTCCTCCCGGTCGCGGTCGAGACCAGAGAGGTCTCTCCAGCGCCGGAAATTCTGCCCGTTCCGCTCGATACCCTTCGTGCATCCCAAGAAGCCCCTGACGGTCTCGAAAACCCGAATGCGCGAACCGTGGTCGGCCCCTATATATCCTACAACCGTCGGACGGGCGGGTGCGGGCGGATGTTCAAGATGCTTCTCAACGGCACCTGCTCCTACGACTGCGCCTACTGCCCCGTCCGCCTCCAGCGTGAGCCGGTAAGTTACTCCCCCCGGGAGTTCGCCGATACCTACCTCCGCCTCTGGCGGGACGAACTCGTGGAAGGACTCTTCCTCAGTTCCGGCATCCCCCGGGACGTCGACTGTGTGATGCACGACCTCGTGGAGACGGGGGAGACCCTGCGGCGCCGGGGCTACGACGGCTACCTTCACCTGAAGATCCTTCCCGGCGCAACCCGGGCGGACATCCACGACGCCGCACGCGTGGCCGATCGGATCAGCATCAACCTGGAGACGACCTCGCCCGACCGCCTCGGGGGTATCGCCGGGGTGAAGGACTACCGGCAGGATATCCTGAAGCGCCAGTCGTGGGTAGCGGAGGAGAAGCCCGGCGGTCACACCACGCAGTTCGTCGTCGGGGCTGCGGACGAGACCGACGCGGAGATCCTCTCCTGCCTCACCGACCAGTACCGGCGGGTCCGGCCTTCCCGGGTCTACTTCTCGGCGTTCCGCTCCCTCCCCCGGACTCCCCTCGCATCGCACCCCGATACGCCGGCGTGGCGGGCGCGGCGGTGGTACCAGGCCGACTACCTGCTCCGGGATTATGGGATCACGGCCGACGAACTCCGGGCTGCCCTCGACGAGGAGGGGTTCTTCGCAAACCGCGACCCGAAAGCGGTTCTTGCGGCCGGGAACGCGCCGGTGAACGTCAACCTCGCCCCGCGCCGCGACCTCCTCCGCGTCCCCGGGATCGGGCCGAAGGCCGCGGACCGGATCCTCAGCCTGCGGAGGGTGCGCCCGTTCACCGGCCCGGCCGACCTTACGCGTGCCGGTATCCGGGGGAAGGCCGCCGGGTGCCATCTCGTATTCAGTGAACGGGACACCATTCAGACGAAACTCTTCTCGTAACTGCCGATCCGGTTTTTGAAAAAAAGTGGGGTTACCTGACCTTCCCGAACTCCGTGCTCACGTCTGCGGCCGACCGGTAATCTTTCTCCTCGAATCGCTCGAGCGCCGCGATCACGGTCTCCGGCGCATCGTTCTTCCGGGCGTGGGTTATGAGGTCCTGCCTGCCCGCCGGGTAGTCCATGCCCTTGAGGTAGACCTGCAGGTCGGCGGCCGAAAGGTGAGTCAGAGACGGCTGCCGCGCCCCGGTCTCGCGAACCTCCCCGGACGGCGTCTCGATTCCAGTCGGCTGTCGGGTGCGGGCCTCCCCGCCGAACTCCGCGCTCACGTCGGCAGCCGAACGGTACGTCCGGTCGGGGAACCCTTCGAGCGTCGTGAGTACGCTCTCCGGGGCATCGTTCTTCCGGGCGTGGGTAATGAGATCCTGTCTCCCTGCCGGGTAGTTCATGCCCGCAAGATAGACCTGCAGGCCTGCTGCCGAGAGACGCCCGGGAGCGGGTTCCATCGTCGTGGGCCGTTCGGGCTCACGTGGCGTGGTTGCGGTAACGGGCACCGTCGTCGTGACCCTGCCCACTTCCACGTCCTCGGCCTTCATCATGGACTCAAGCGTGGGCGCATGCGCCTCCGTCACCGGCCGGGTCTCAACCTCCTCGACAGCAGTCTCGCGGGGCGGAGCCGGCGTTACGGGCACCGCCGTCCGCTCCCGGGTTTCTTCCACCTCCTCGGCCCGTATCGCCATCCCTTCCCGGGGCGCCCGCTCCCGCACCTCCACCCGCTCCGTCGTGACGACCTCGCGGGGCGGCGGCTCTGTCTGGGTCACGGCCCGGGCCTCCTCCTGGCTCGGCGGGCCCATGGGGCGTCTCGACTCGATCAGACCCCAGTTCGCTTCTCTCGGCCAATCCCCCTCCGAGAACCCGGGTTCGTTCTCGAGCCGGTACTTGCTGATGTTCACCAAGAAGACATCGTCCCCCGGCCGGTAGACCATGGCCTCGATGGGGATTGCGAAGTGCTTCGCTCCAAGGCCGAACATGCCACCCGTCCTGAGCACCGCGTATGCCACTCTTCCCGTGGGCAGGCCGACCCGCAGGCTCGATATCTCGCCGAGGTCATACCCTTCCGGGTTCTTCACCCGTTTCCCCACAACATCTTCGGATGAGAAGAACTCCTGCCCCTCCGTCCTTCGCACCTGCTGCTCCAGAATCGTTTCAGCCATTGCAACCACCATATCCCTGGCGTGTATTCGAAGGCGATCTTCACCTTCGCGCAGAGCGCGCGATGCGTGTTTCGACTATTTAACAGTTCCCCGGTTCCGGTACCGGGGTACCGGCGAAGAGTTCTCCGCCGCAGAAAGGGTGTGCCGGGGAGGTTGGGTGAGGTGTTTCCCGGCTGCTGCCCGTAGCGGCGGATCCGCTCCGTCACCTGACCTTTCCAAACTCCGTGCTCACATCTGCCGCCGACTGGTATGTCCGGTCGGAGAAGCTCTCGATCGCCGTGATCACGTCCAGGGGAGCGTCGTTCTTCCGGGCCTGGGCGACGATCTCCTGTTTACCTGCCGGGTAATCCATACCCTTGAGGTAGAACTGCAGGTCGGCGGCGGAGAGATGGGTACGGGGTGGTACCGTCCTCCGGGCCGCGGGTGCCTCCTCGACAGGGGTTTCAGGTCGAACCACCTCCTCTCTCCGGACCTCCTCTGCACTGATCTCGGGCTCCGGCCGCGTCTCCATCCCGACCGGCTGTTCCCCGCGGACCTCCCTCCCGAACTCCGTGCTCACGTCGGCGGCCGACTGGTATGTCCGGTCGGAGAAGCCCTCGATCGCTGCAATCACATCCTGCGGGGCATTGTTCTTCCGGGCCTGAGCGGCGACCTCCTGCCTCCCTGCCGGGTAGTCCATGCCCTTGAGGTAGACCTGCAGATCGGCTGCAGAGAGATGGGTGCGGGGCGGTACCGTCCTCCGTGCTGCGGGTGCCTCCTCGCGGATCTCCTCCACAGTAGTCTCGCGGACCTCCCTTGCAGGCACCTCGATCCCGGTCGGCTGCCGGGTGCGGGCCTCGCTGCCAAACTCTTCACGCACGTCGGCGGGCGACCGGTACGCCCGGTCGTTGAAGTTCTCAAGTACCGAGACCACACCCTGCGGCGCGTCGCTCTGCCGGGCCCGGGTTATGAGATCCTGTTTGCTCGCCGGGTAGTTCATGCCCGCCAGATAGGTCTGCAGGCCGGCGGCCGAGAGACGCCCGGCGGAAGGCCCCGGGGTCATCAGTGACCGTTCGGGTCCCGTTGCCGGCCGAGCCTCCATCGTGGCTGCCGGTTCTCTCCGGACCTCCTCGACGACGGTCTCACGGGGTGGCGTCTCGACTATCCGTTCCCTCCTGACCTCCCTGACGCCGGCCCCCGAGGGCGGCGGGCCCTCCGTCATCACCGGCCGTTCCTCGACACGCTGCGTTGCCGGTTGACCTCCCCATCCGGCTGCGACCGTCTGGACGGGCGGCGGCGTCGGAACGATCCGCTCTCCGCCAGAGGGCGTAGTCTCCGGCGGTGCCGCAGTCTCTGCCGCCCGGGACGGCGGCACCTCCCTCTCTGTTACCGGGACCGGGGGTGCCGCTGCCGTTGCCGCAGCCGCACGTGCCGGGGGCGGTGTCCGAACCAGATTCCAGTTCGCCTCGTTCGGCATCCTGTCCCGGGAGAACCCCGGAGAGCTATCCAGTGTCCGCTTGTCCGCGTCCACGATAGCGCTCCTTTCACCGGGGCGGGTCTGAACCGCCTCCCAGGGGATGGCGAAATGCTTCTCGCCGAACCCGAGAATCCCACCGTAAGAGAGCACGGCGTACGCGATGCAGCCGCTGTCGCGGTCTATCGCGACATCACTGATATCACCGAGGTTTTCTCCTTCTGTGTTTCGCACCTTGATGTCGCGGATGTCGTACGCACGCATCAGGTTCACCGTCTCCTCCCGCCGCGGCCTGGTCTCCAGTACCGATCCCGTCTGTTGTTCAGCCATCGTATCTCCCTCCAACTATTCTCGAAGGGGTATCCCTTCAAGGCGGGGGAGTAGAGGATCGAGGATACTTAAGGGTTTCCGGCTCAGAGAGATCGAGCTGTTTCAGCCAGGAGAAGGAAGAATGGGGGCGGATGCCAGCCCAAACCTTACGGCCGGGCGTAACGGAGGATGAGCTCGGTCGCCGCCCTGATATCCTGCCCCTGCTTCCTTGCCTCGGCGAGGTAGGTGTTGTAGACCTCGTCGGTCACGAGCCGCAGCTGCGGGCGGAAGAGGTCGGCGTGCATCATCAGGTCAAAGCACCGCGCTTCGCTCTCGGTGAGACCGAGCGCCCGGTACTCCCCGGTGTGCGGTAAGAATGCCGGGTTTTTGTCACGGGGCGTCCTGACCACGAGGTCGGCGAGCGGTGTCGCCGGGATAGGCTCGGCGCTGCTCACGAAGACGTCGTCGAGGGAGAGCGCAGCGATGAGATCCTTCGTCGCCTCGTAGTCCCGCTCCGTCTCCCCGGGGTAGCCGACGATGAAACTCCCCGCAACCCGGAGGCCATGCTCCCGGCACCGCTCCACCGCCTCCTTGACCTGCCGGACGGTCGCGCCCTTGCCCATCAGCCTGAGCACCCGCTCGCTCCCCGACTCGATCCCGAAGAAGACCCACCCGATGGTGTACTGCCGGACGGCGTCCAGGATCTCGTCGGTGATGCAGTCGACGCGGATGTCCGGGGAGGAGACGTTCTTTTGTCCCATCACCTCCGCCATCGAACGAAGGAGGGCGATGAAAGCTTCCGGGTTCATCTCCCCGCCGGTGGAGCCGTAGAGCGATCCCGTCCCCCCGGAGACCGAGAGCCTTGTCGCTCCGTGCGCCGCAAAGGCCTTCACCTCCTCGATGATGCTTCCGAGCGGGCGGCTCCGGACCGCCCTCCCGAAGAACCGGGGGACCTGGCAGAAGGTGCACCCCCCGATGCACCCCCGATGGGTCTCGATGTAGGCGCTCGCTCCCCTGACGCTCTGGCTCCCGATGTCGTCCGGGATCAGGGGGAGCGGACGATCCATCGACGCCGGTGGAGCGGGCGGCGTCACGACCGGCCGGTCGGCGTCGAGGAACGCGATCCCCAAAAGATCGGGCGACACCCCTTCTTCGACGAGCCGCACCACCGTCTCCTCACCCTCGCCGACGACCACCGCGTCGGGGGCGAGCTCCCCGAGCACCATCTCCGGAGCGGCCGAGACCGGCCCCCCGATGTAAACCTTACCCCCCTGCTCGCGGTGAGTCCGGACCAGGTCCCGGATCGCGGGGTCGAGGAGGTGCTGGGTCGAGAAGAGGCTCATCAGCAGGACCGAGTCGGCCGGCACGGCGGGCGTCCGGGTGAGGGTTACCCTGTGTCCTGCGTCGCGGAGGACACCGCCGATCAGCATGGCGCCGTAGGTGTAGATGCCGGGGGAGAGGATCGTGATCTCCATGATACAGTATCGCCGGAACAGTATACAAAAGGTAGTGATCTGCCGGTCAGAGCGGCGCGGGCTGCCTGAACCGCCGGGCCTCGGCGACGGTATGGGCGGCCCTGTCCGATGCAGCGATCAACCGTGCCTGGAGTCGCATGATGTCGGCGATGATGGGTTGCGGGTGCTTCTCCAGCGCCTCCGCGACAACGGTGCGGGCCTCCCGGAACCTCCCCGCCCTGCGGAGCAGATCGGCGAGAACGGCTTCGTCTGCCCCCTCAAGGGCGGCCAGGCGCTCGCCCTTCTCCCACGCCCGCCGCAGCAGGTCGGCAGCACGCTTCCGGCAGATCCGGGCGGGCACATCCTCCCCCTCGTCGTCGCAGACCCAGGCGGCATGGAGGGACGCCCACGCTGCCTGGGCCGGGGCACCGAGATCCTCCTGGATGATTGACCAGCAGAGGAAGGTGTTTGCGATATTCGGAAACTTCCGGGCGTCGAGTTGCCAGCGGTAGCGCGGGAGTTTCGCCACGTCGGCCGCCCCTTTTGGGGCCTTGCCCGGGTCGGGTGCACAGTAGCCGCAGGACGGGCACCGTTTCACCCATGCGTAGATGGTGGACCGCAGCGGCTCGGCGGGGCGGGTGTCGAGGTCGCGCGACCCGACGCTGCCCGTGGCCTCGGGAATGGTGAACCGGCAGGCCTCGCCGCAGACTGCGCAGGTGGTATTGAGGTGACGGAGGGGGATCATCGATGGGCTGAATGACCTATCCGCCGATATATAGTTTGCCCACGATGGAATGCGGCGAGATGACGGCTACGCTGGAACCCCTTCCCCGACCCGGCGGGCGTAGGCCGTTACCGCCCACCCGAGGAGCGCCGTTACGCCCGCGACCAGAAGAAGGATCAGCCAGTGGACGGGACCGGCGGTGTCCACCGCGAGCCTGACCATGAGGTTCAAGGGGTTGTAGGGGACGGCCATGACGAGGAGGAAGACCACGACGAGCGCGGTCGAGAAGATGAACTGGGCGCTCGTCCGTTCGCGGTAGTGGAGCGCCACGAGAGCTCCGAGCAGGATGAGGAAGAGCCCGCCCGCCGAGGCGTGGAGGAGGATCGCGGCGGCGTTATCGACCGCGATGCCGTTGAACCCGAGGAGGAGGAGCCAGGCTCCGGCCTGAACCGGGACCAGAACCTCGCAGGCGGCAACCTTCCCCCAGACCATCTCCGCGAACGTGACCGGCGTCGACATGAGCGTCTCGAGCGTCTGGCGCTGGTATTCTTCGGTGATGAGGTCGATGATCAGGGCGGCCGAGACGATCGCCGGGAGAAGGACGAGCAGCGGAATGAGGAGGCCGTAGACGAACTCGAAGAAGTTCTCGCCGCCGCCGGACTCGGGGAAGTTCAGCGAGACCGGGAAGGCGGTCATCCGGTCGGCCCGGACCTCCCGCAGTTCCTTCTCGTAGCCCTGGAGCACCTCTTTTACCTTGACGTTGATGACGCTCGACTGCAGGTCGTTCTGGATGAGATAGAGCGTGACCATGACCGGCCCCTCGGCGTCGGGCGGGGTGTCCGGGACGTAAACCACCGCCGAGACCGCTCGTTCGCGGAGCGCCGCAAGCGCCTGGCTGAGATCCATCCGGTGGAGGATGAGGTCGTCTCTCTTCTCGAACTCGTCGATGAGCGGTGAGTCCGCCCCTGCGTAGCCGACGCCGTAGGTGACCGTCGAGTAGCCCTCGATCGCCTCCGGGTCGTACATGGCGGTGAGCCCCACCATCAGAAACGACGAGAACATCGCGATGAAGACCTGCAGGAGGATCGCAAAGACGATCGTCTTCTCCGACGAGAGACCCAGGAGTTCTTTCTTCGCGATAAGGCCGATGTTTCGTCTTTTCACAGGAGCGCCCCCATCAGGAAGTAGAGGTTGTAGAGACTGTGCACCATGCACGCCGCGATGAGCCCCGGCCCGTAACCCTGCCGCCCCCAGAGCAGGAGGAAACCGCCGGTGACGAGCACTCCCGCGATGTGGAGGAGGAGCGGCATCCAGAGCACCTGGAGGGAGAGGAAGAGGACGCTCCCGAAGATCGACTCGGTGATCTGGGCGAGCGTGGCGAAGAGGAGGAGTTTTTCACCGGCCAGGAACCCGAACCCGATCGCGACCGCCCCGAGGAGCAGGTTCTTCGGCGTCAGGAACCCGGGCCGCTCCCGTGCCACCGCGTAAAGCCCGATCGACTTCGCGAACTCCTCGATGAACGCCGCGGAGACGGTCAGGAGAACGAGAGAGAGCGGCATCGGGATGTTGAAGAAGAGGACAAGCGTCAGCATCTGGGCCATGAAGACGAACGGTATCGTGAAACCGGCGATCAGGAAGAGCGAGAGGTGCGGGTGGTCGCGACTTATCCCGCCCGAGACGAAGTCCGCGAGCCTCGATGCAAGCGGCTTCTGCGAGAAGAGGCGTTCCTCGCGGAAATTCGCGATGCCGACGTAGAAGAGGATGATGCTCGTTGCAAAGAAGAGCACGGTCGAGTAGACATACTCCATGGCGGTGAACCCGTCACCCTGGATATCGAGGACGACCAGGGTGAGGGGCGAGATGATGCTGATGACGTGGGTGTTCGCAAAGACCGTCGGGAAGAAGAGGTACGACGTGGCGAGGGTCGAGAAGAAGATCGAGACGAACGAGAGTTCCTTGAAACTCCGGGAGGCCATCCCGATGATCAGGGCGTTTGCGAGGAAAAAGAGGATGACCGGGAGGAGCGGGAGGAGGATTGTCATCGGCGCTCCGGCAAAGAGGGTGATCGCGACGGCGATGAGGAGCATGATCGTGAAGTAGGGGAGCGCTTTGCCGACGACGATCGCGGCCGGCCGGACGGGAGTGGAGAGGAGGGCTTCCCCGGCCCTTCCCACCCGCTCGTTCATCACGCTCATCATGAAGAACTGCGAGGTGAAGTAGAGCGGGAAGATGAAGACGAATACCAGGATGATTGCATCGAAAGGAAGCGGTGGAGAGAGCTCCGAGGGCGTCCTGAACTGCTCCATGGCGGAATCGCCCGAGATGACGCCGGTGTAGCGCTCGATGGGGTGTCCGCTCCCCGTGTCGGCGAGGTGCTCCCGAAGGACGTCCTCGGAGATGGGCATTGCCGACGCCGGCGGTGTCACCGTTTCGACCGGGCCGGGGGGAGCAGGAGGTCTTCCGGTATCCGCCGGGGCACCGACCTGCTGCCCGCTCTGGGTCGCCAGGAAGTCGATCTCACTCTTTACGTATTGCAGGTCTATCCAGAGCGGGTAGGCGGCGAAGAGGTCGGGTTCTCCTGCGGCCACGTAGGAGACGTAGCCATCGTAGTCACGTTCGAGCGTTTTTAGCGCCGCTCGCCCTTTGTCCGTATCGGCGGCATAGACCTCGCCGTTCAGGACGACGACGTCGTACGCGAACCGGTTCTCCCAGAGGGCCGCCCCATTGTCGAGGTAGGGAGTAAAACGGCTGTCGGGAGCGACGATCCTGGCGATCTCGGGGTCGTCGATGCCGATGCGGTACATGCCGTCCTGCATATGGACGCCGCTCTGGGCGGCAAACGCTGTTACCAACATCAGGAGGACGAGAAGCCCCGCCGCGAGCGGGAGGACGCTTCTCCCCATCGTGGTCATCGACCGGTTCATCTCCCAGGCGGCGATCGTCCGAATGGAGGAGGCAAGACTCATAGTAATCCCTGGCGGCGTTAGAGAACCATACTTCTGTGCAGCAACCTATTAGTAGGCATCGGAGACATAAGGGATACCGGATGATCACGGCCCGCTCTATTATCAAGCATTACGGCGACTTCCCGGCTCTCGACGGCGTCTCTTTCGACCTCGACGATGCACGGATACTTGGGGTTATCGGGCATAACGGCGCAGGGAAGACGACGCTCTTGAAGATCATGGCCGGCCTTATCTCGCCGACGGCAGGAAGCCTCGTCATCGACGGGGTTGACGTTGTCAGAAGGCCGCTCGACCTGAAACAGAACCTGGGGTACCTCCCCGAAGAGTCGCGTCTCTACGAGACGATGACCACGGACGCGTACCTCGCGTTCTTCGGTGAGATCTACGGTCTAACGAAAGCGGCTATCCGGGACCGGCGTGACGAACTCCTCGATTCGCTCGCGCTCGATGCGGACAACAAGAAGATCGGGGAACTCTCGAAGGGGATGAAGCGGAAGGTCGCGATCGCGCGGTCGCTGATGCACGATCCGGGGCTGCTCATCTACGACGAGCCCACCTCCGGTCTCGACCCCATGACCTCGCGGTCGGTGCTCGACTACGTCAAGGATCTCCGCGAACGGGGCAAGACGGTGATCTTCTCCGCCCACAACCTCTTCCAGGTGGAGGAAGCCTGCGACCACGTCCTGATCCTGCGCCGGGGGAAGGTGGTGGCGAAAGGCACCATGCCCGAACTCCGGGAGACCTTCGGCTCGCTCACCTACCAGGTCTTCTTCCGGGTGCCCGATCCGGCGACGTTCGCGACAGCGATCGATTATGCGGCCTCCGACGGCCGGTACCTTGCCGAGGCGCGTTCCGTCGAAGAACTGAACCGGACGACCGCGGTGCTTGCGGCCGACGGTGCGACGATCGAGCGGATCGAGTCCCATTACCCGACGCTCGAAGAGATGCTCTTGAAGATCGGGCAGTAAGCCCGGGCCGGCGCGGGACGGCGCCGTGCCGATGAGTGGAGTATTCCAGCCCCCTGCACCTGGGAACCGCGGCCCCCACTCTACCGGCGTGAAGTGTCGAGAATCCGCTCTTTTTTGACCCTGCCGTCTTACCTGCGTGAGGGGGTGTGAAAGAGGTATCTCGGGGCCTCTCCTTCCTGTGCAACGCTCTTGCGGGTTTTCCGCCGGGGCAGAATATATATAGCAGCGGCATATATGTGCCTTCACAACCTTGTTCCCGTTGCAGCAACCGGGCTCCCGTGAGAAAACCCGGCTCGGGCGGAGGGCGGCGGGGGTTGGTCGGACGACCGGGCGTCCCGTCCGTAATGGAGAAACCGCTCTGCGGAGTATGAACGCGCGAACCGAATGTAACCGAAGATCATCTCGGGTGCAAGGATGGGAAAAATCGGGTGTTCGACGGGCCTGAAGGGATTTGAACCCTTGGCCTACGGATTAAGAGTCCGTCGCTCTGCCAACTAAGCTACAGGCCCATACGTCTGACCTAACAGTGTTGCATGGGAAAAGGTATAAACTTTATGGAACCTCCCCAAAAATCGCCGAAATGGAATCCCTTAATACCATGAGAAGTTACACCATTGTACGCATGCCTGAGGCGGTCCAGAACGTTTCAAAGGAACGTATCAAATACATCATTCTTGGCTGCGGGAGCACCGGCTATAACGTCGCCGAGGAGCTCGAGCAGGAGAGCGAAGATCTCATCATCGTCGATAAGAACGAGAAGCGGGTGGAAGACCTTCGCGATCAGAAGTACGAAGCGCTCGTTCGCGACCTCCTTGACCCGGGTTTCATGGAAGGGCTGCCCGTGCCGGAGGTCGCGTTCATCCTCGCGAACGACCGGGAGGCCAACCTGACCGCGCTCAAAACCGTCAAGAACCGGTACCCGGCGACATACGTCATCGCACGCGCCACCGACCCGGTCAGCGTCGACCTCCTCCACCAGGAAGGCGCCGATATCGTCCTCTACCCACAGGAGGTGGTTGCGAGAACCGCCATCCACCACATCAGGAAGCTCCAATCATCGAGGCTCGCCCTGCGGCTCTACGACATGCTCGCCTCCTGGGAGGGGACGCTCTGCATCGTCACCCACTTGAACCCTGACCCCGACTCGATATCGAGCGCCATGGCGCTCTCGATGATTGCACGGCACGCGAGCCGCAACAAGCTCAACTGCCGCATCGTCTACGAAGGGGACATCGGGCACCAGGAGAACCGGGCGTTCATCAATCTCCTCGATATCAAGCTGGAGCGGCTCACCCCCCAGATCCTCGAGGAGTGCGACTACATCGCCCTGGTCGACTCGTCCGGGCCCGGCGTGAACAACGAGCTCCCCAGGTCGACCCGGGTCAACATCATCGTCGACCACCACAAGAACGGCGAGCACCCGTCCACGGTCGCTGACTTCATCGATATCAGGCCGGGGGTCGGCGCCACGGCGAGCATCATGACCCAGTACCTGATGGAACTCGATATCCCGGTGAACAAATCAGTGGCCACCGCGCTCCTGTATGGTATCCGGGCCGACACCCGCGACTTCAAGCGCAACGTCACCCCCCAGGACCTCAACTACGCGGCGTTCCTCCTCCCCCTGACCGACTCGGACCTTCTCGATAAGATCACCTCCCCCTCCATGTCGCTTGAGACGGTGGAGATCATCGGGAACGCCATCCGGAACCGCCGGCTCAAGAGCGGCTATCTCTTCTCGAACGTCGGCTACATCAGGAACCGCGACGCTCTCCCGCAGGCTGCCGATATGCTGATCCACCTCGAGGGCGTGAACACGGCGCTGGTCTACGGCATCAGCGACCGGAACATTGTCATCTCGGCGCGGAACAAGGATATCCGGCTCCATCTCGGCAACGTGATGGCCGAGGCGTTCGGGCCTATCGGTGAGGCCGGCGGGCACGCCACGATGGCGGCGGCCATGATACCGCTCAACTACTTCTCCATGGCGAAGGAGAAGGAAGGCCTGCTCGAGCTCATCATCGATCCGATCCTGAAGAGGTTCTCGAGCATCGTCGGCCTGGACGACGAGGACGGACAATGAGGTTCTCGGACTGGGAGCCTCACTACACTGCAATTTTAGAGTATTTCGGATTCGAGCGCGAGGCGGACGAGGCGGCCGCCCGGGTGCTCGCAGATCTTACCCGGCGTGACGATCTCGGGTTGCTCGAAGCGCTCATCCGGGAGAGGCCGGTGACGGTCTGCGGGAATGCACCCTCTCTCCCGGAGGAGCTCGACCGGATCGAGGGGACGGTGCTTGCTGCCGATGCGGCAGCGGAGGTGCTCGCGGATCACGGGATCCGGCCGGACGCGGTCTTCACCGACCTCGACGGGGCGACGGATATCTTCATAGACCTCTCGGAGCAGGGGACGGTGATGGTCGTGCACGCCCATGGTGACAATCTTCCGCTCCTCCGTCACTGGGTTCCGCGTATCCCCGGCCCGCTGGTCGCGACCACCCAGGCGGCACCGCTCGCGCACATCCACAACTTCGGCGGGTTCACCGACGGCGACCGGGCGGTCTTTGCCGCCGACGAACTCGGGGCGGCGAGTATCCGGATCATCGGGTTCGATCTTGCCGACAAAAACGTCGATCCCCTCAAGCGGGGAAAACTCTACTGGGCGGGGGAACTCCTGCGCCTGATCGGGTATGACCTCTAGTGGACCATCGTACCCGGCATCGCATGTGCATCGTGGCCTCGCGCGAAGCCGCGAAGGACGCGAAGGGAAGGTACCAGGGGGCATCAATTGCATGGTCTTCGCGGTTTCGCGCTCTTCGCGTGAGTCTGCCCGGGAGGGGTGAAATCGAAGATGCCGCGATCGACTAACGCCCTCATCATCGACGGCTACGTCGACGAACCCGCGTGCCTCGGCGTTTCGCCCTACGTCTCCCCGTACATCCGGGAGGTCGCCGGGGTTCTTATCGGGCATGGCTATGCTCCCCGCTACGTCACGATCGACCAGGTCCGGGCCGATCCCGCCCTTGCCACCTCGCCCGGCCGCGGCGATCTCGTGGTGATGATCGCCGGCCTGACCGTGCCGGGAGCATACATCGGGGGGAGACCCGCGACCCTGACGGAGATCCAGCAGATCGGGATCCTGCTCCGGCAGCCGACCACCGCGATCGGCGGGCCGATCGCCTTCGGCTACGCTCCCGGGGGTGGGAAGAAGGCGATCCGGCAGGCGATCGCCGGGTTCGACGTCACGCTCTCCGGATCGCCCGCGGTCGCGCTCGACTCCTGGCTCTTGGGCGGGGAGCCTGCCGGCGCGGGCGATTACTCCCTGACCGACCCCTGGGCCGCAGCGGGCGCCGGGATCATCGGTGGGCACCCGGCATTCCCCTACGTGATCTGCGAGCTCGAGACCGCGACCGGGTGTTCGCGGGCGACGGTCGGAGGATGTTCGTTCTGCACCGAACCGTTCTACGGGCTTCCGCGCTACCGGAGCATCGAGGGGATCGCGGAGGAGGTCGCGGCGCTATATGCGGCGGGTGCCCGCCATTTCAGGCTCGGCCGCCAGCCGGATCTCCTCGCCTACAAGAGCGGCGGCGGGGAGTTCCCGGTCCCCCGCCCCGAGGCGCTCGCCGAACTCTTCTCGGCCGTCCGGGAGAACGCCCCGGACTTGAAAACCCTGCACATCGACAACATCAACCCGGGCACCATCGCCCGCCACGAGGACGCGGCACGGGCGGCGCTCGAGGTGATCGTCGCCGGCCACACCCCCGGCGACACCGCGTCCTTCGGGATGGAGACCGCCGATCCCGCGGTTGTCGCGGCAAACAACCTCAAGGCAATGCCGGATGACGTCTTTCGCGCGATCGAGGTCGTGAACGAGGTCGGGGGGAAGCGGACTCGCGGCATCCCCGAGCTCCTGCCGGGCCTGAACTTCATCGTCGGCCTCGCGGGGGAGACGCCGGCGACGTTCGACGCAAACGAGGCGTTCCTCCGGCGGGTGCTCGATGCCGGTCTTCTCGTCCGGCGGGTGAACATCCGGCAGGTGATGCCGTTTGAGGGAACAAAGGCCTACACCGAGAACACCCTCGGGAAGCACGATGCCCGGTTCCGCTCCTTCAAGGAGTGGACGCGCAAGGAGTTCGACGAGCCGATGCTCCGCCGGGTCTTCCCCGTCGGCACCGTTCTTTCGGAGGTCGTCGTCGAAGTTCCCGGGAAACCGTCGTTCGGGCGGCAGATGGGCTCCTATCCCATCCTTGTCGGAATCCCGCTCGAACTCCCGGCACGGGCGGTGATCGACACCGTCGTGGTCGACTGGGGGATGCGGTCGGTGACGGCGCTTCCCTCTCCGGTCGAGGTCAACACCCTGCCGGCAGCGGCACTCCGGTGGATCCCGGGGGTGGGGAAGAAGAGGGCCGCGACCATCGCCGCCCGCCGCCCGTTCGGAAGCGTCGAAGAGTTCCGGGAGGTTGCGGGGGAGACGGGGATCGAGGGCGTGATGAGGTTTTAGGGGGGACTCTTGTGTCTGGTGTTGTATCTTTTGGCGGTGGGCTGGTGCCTTGCGGTGCCCGGATTCTGACGGTTCTATCCGATTTTCTTTAAATTGGGTTTGATTGACGTTAGAATTCCTAAATTCTTTTGGATCGTTGTTCAGTAACCATGCACGGCTTCCCGGGGAGTATCGCCACGCACTGCCCGCCCCCCTTAGGGGGGCGGGAGGAGCGCGAAGCGCGGGTGGTGGGGGGTTTCTGAGGAGGGGCTTGTAGATGCCCACGTAGGAGAGCGCTCCTATCTTGGAAAAGCCGACGGATAACGCCTGAGGCGTGATATGGCCGAAGAGTGTGAGACAGGGGAGGGGGGATGCTCCCCCCTCCCCGTCAGCCCTACCCCCAATGGCGATATCCCCTAGAAAGCCGTGCACCGGGAGAACCGATGTTCTGATAGGAAGCAGTTATCTGCAAGACCGAGAGTTTGAGGAGCTGGGAGGCATCTCAAGCCCCGTCGTTCAGTATATCGCACCTTTGGTAGGTCGCCAATCGCACCTGGCGGTGCTCCAGATCCTGCCCATCGGGCAGTCGCATTCCGGAGGAAGATTGCCTGGTCATTCCTTCTCCCGCAGTTCCATCACCCGCAGAACGTCCGTCCGGGTCACGATCCCGACCAGGTCGCCATCAGCGACCACCGGGATCCTCCCGATGTTCTGGCCGGTTATGATCCGGAGCGCGTCGATGAGCGACGCCGACGGCGGGAGGGTGGTCGGGTTCCGGGTCATGACGTCGCGCACCTGCATCGCTTCCCGGTCGATCGGCGAGGTCTTGTGGATGTCGGCGAGGGCGACGATCCCCACAAGCGACCCCCGCTCCATCACGGGAAAACCGAGGTGCTTTGTCTCATACATCATCTCCACCACCCGGGGCAGCGGCATCGTCGGCTCGACGGTAGTTACAGGACTGCTCATCGCGTCCGCCACCGTGACGTCCTGCAGCAGGATGTTGTAGCGGAGGGAGGTGGCCTCCTGGTTCGCCCCGATGTAGATGAAGAAGGCGATGAGGATCAGGATCGGGTTCAAGAGCAGGAACCCGACGAGCCCGAAGAGGACGGCAAACCCCTTCCCGACGTCGGCGGCGATCCGGGTCGCCCGGGAGAGCGGCATCCGGCGGGCGAGCCATGCCCGCAGCACCCGCCCGCCGTCCATCGGAAACGCCGGGAGGAGATTGAACCCGAAGAGCAGGACGTTCAGGAGCCCCAGGTAGCCGAAGGTGAAGATCAGGACGCCGGCGACCCCCGGGTCCAGATTGATCGCCGCAACGACGTAGACGAGGGCGGAGGAGACGATGCCGACCCCAAGGCTCGTCAGCGGCCCCGCGAGCGCCATGGGGAGCTCGATCTTCGGGTCCGGCATCGTCTCCTCCATCTGGGAGACGCCGCCGAGGATGAGAAGCGTGATGCTGTGGATCTCGATCCCCTTCGCCTTCGCGATGAGCGAGTGGGCCATCTCGTGGATGAAGACGCCGAAGAAGAGGCCGAGCGCCACGACGGTCCCGAGGATGTAGGGGTTGAACCCCGCCGTGATCAGCGTCATGTCGATCGGAACACCGAAGAGGACCGCGATCAACTCGGTCGTGAGCACGATCTGGCTCCCGATGATCCAGGCGAAGAGGGGGATCACCAGAAGGAAACTCCAGTGCAGTTTGACCGGTATTCCGGCCAGGTTTCCAATCTGTAGCGACGCTTCCATAAGAAAGAGTATCTTTTTATCATTTATAGTAATATACCTTCAGAGGATACCGATGAGAACACAGATCACAGAGATGTTCGGGTTACGCGTCTATACCGACAGGGCTGTCTTTATCGGGAATGTTGACGATGTCGTACTCGACGTGGACCAGAAGAAGATCGACGCCCTTGCAGTCGGCGAGCTCAACCCCGAGATCGGAGAGGTGAAAGGCTACACCGGGCTGCAGATACCCTTCCGCATCGTGAAGAGTGTCGGCGATATCGTCATCGTCCGCCACATTCCCGGGCTCTTCAAGTCCCCGACCAAAGAAGACTGACCACGATGTCCGGGGCTCCCTGTCGATACAATATGGATACCGGGGATCGCGAGATCTTCTCGAACCTCACGATCTTCCCCCCCGTTTTTGTCCGGCTCGACGGCCGAGCCTTCCACCGCCTGACACGTGCGCTCAACCTCAAAAAACCGTTCGATCCCGCCTTCAACGAGAGCATGCGGTCGGTCTGCCGCTACCTCCTCATGGGGAGCGGTCTCTCTCCCGCGTTCGCCTACACCTTCTCCGACGAGATCAGCCTCTACTTCCCGACGCTGCCGTTCTCGGGGCGCGTGGAGAAACTCGACTCCGTGACCGCCGCGGTCGCGGCGAGCAAACTCACGATCGAACTCGGGTCTGCCGAACCGCTTGCGTTCGACGCCCGGACGATCCCCGCGGCGGGGGAGTTTGCGGTCGAGTACCTGATCTCGCGGCAGAACGAGGCGTGGCGAAACCACATCAACGCCTACTGCCAGAACGCGCTGATCGAGGAGGGGATGACCTCCCGTCAGGCTGCCGCGGCGCTCCGGGGGATGCAGTCCGGGGCGCTGCACGAGATGATGTTCGAGCGGGGCATCAACCTGGCGGAGACGCCGGCCTGGCAGCGGCGGGGAACGCTCCTCTATCGTGAAGAGTGCATAAAAGAGGGGTATAACCCCCTTACGGGGGAGACTGTGCAGGCTGCAAGAACCTGCATCCGGGAACCGGAGGAGACGCCTCTCTTCTCCACCCCGGAGGGCGAGGCGCTGATCCGGTCACTCACCGGCGCGTGAGATGCCGATCCGCATCTGCACGCCTTCCACGTCCCAGTCCTTCTCGAGGGCGAAGGGCCCTGCCGATCTCTCACTGCTACGGCGGACGGTGAGGGTTGCCGCCCGCACCTCGCCGGCGATCTCCTTCTGCCACTCCTCGGTCGCGATCAGCGAGGCCACCCGCTCGTCGGCGACACCCACGGCTGCGACGATGAAGTCGTCGACGTTCAGGTCGAGCTGGCGGCGCATCTCCTGGACCCGCCGTATCACCTCGCGGGCGTACCCTTCGGCCTCCAACGCCGGCGTGAGGGTGACGTCGACGTAGACCGTCGCGTCCTTCATGGGCGCGGCAAAGACCCCCTCGGGGAGGGCTTCCGCGAAGGTGACATGGCGCTCTGTGATCTCGTAACCGTCGAGCTGGGCCTTTCCATCCCGCTCGATCGCGGCCTTCAGGGCGGTGCCGTCTGCGTTCTCTATCAGCGCCTTGACCTTCGGCCCTTCCTTCCCGAACTCCGGCCCGATCGCGCGCATCACCGGTTCGGCCTTCCAGAGGATCCGGTCCCAGGTCCCGGTGACGACCCTGACCGTCCGGGTGTTCGCCCGGCTCAGGGCGAGGTCGTTCAACCCCTCAAGACCCCTCCTCACCTCGCTACTTCCCGTGACCACGACCGTCTCGGAGACCGGCCAGCGGAGTTTCCGTCGCCCATTTTGCCGGGCGGTGGCGACCGCGTCGTCGAACGACTGGACGATCTCCATCTCTGCCTCAAGGCGCTGGTCGATCAGGGTGCCGTCCGCCGCCGGCCAGTCGAGCATATGGGCGCTCTCCGGGTCGCCTGCGAGGCGGAGGTTCTGGTAGATCTCCTCGGCGATATGGGGGGTGAACGGCGCAAGGAGCGCGGTCAGGCGGCGCATGACGTAATAGACGGTCTCGTAGGCGTACCGCTTCTCCATTGAGTCCTCTTCGAGCCACATCCTCGGCCGGACGAGCTGGACGTACCAACGGGAGAGATCCTCGAGGATGAAGGAGGCAAGCGCCCGCGTCACCCTGTGGAGGTGGTACTCCTGCATCTCCCCGCTCGTCGTCCGGGCGAGCGAGTTTACCCGGGAGATTATCCAGCGGTCTTCCTCAGGCATATCCCTGATATGCGACCGGACGAACGAGTCGTCCCAGCGACCTCCGGCGGATGCCGGCTCGAACGAGTCGAGAACCATGTAGGGGAGCGGGAACCGGTAGACGTTCCAGAGGATGTTGAGCGTCCGGTGGATGGTCTTGACGCTGTCCCAGTTGAACTTCATGTCGTCCCAGGGAGCGTTCGCCCAGAGGACGTAGAACCGCAGGACATCGACGCCGAACTGGTTCATCACCTCTTCAGGCGTCACCACGTTGCCGAGACTCTTGCTCATCTTGCGCCCCTCGGCGTCGAGAGCGAACCCGTGCATCAGGACGCTCTTGTAGGGGGCGCGGCCGAACGCCACGGTGCTCGCCCCGAGCTGGGAGTAGAACCAGCCCCGGGTCTGGTCCTGCCCTTCGGTGATGAAGTCCGCCGGCCAGAGGCGGTCGAAGGCCTCGCGCTCCCGGGGGAACCCGAGGGTCGCCCACGACGCGACCGCCGAGTCGAACCAGACGTCGAAGATGTCGGCGACCCGGCGCATCTCCCCGCCGCAGGAGCACGGGATGACGATCTCGTCGACGTAGGGGCGGTGCGGATCGGTAACCTTTGTGCCCGACCGCTCCTCGAGTTCGGCGATGGTGCCGATGACGACCCTCTCGGCGCACTGCTCGCACTGCCAGATGGGGATGGGGATGCCCCAGTAGCGCTGCCGGGATATGCACCAGTCTCGGGAGTCCGCGACGAAGTCGTGGAACCGGGCGCTCCCCGCCCAATCGGGGTACCACTTCACCTTCGCGATCTCCTCGAGCATCGAGTCGCGGATCTCGGTTGCCTTCAGGAACCACTGTGCGGTCGCACGGTAGATGATGGGGGTCTTGCACCGCCAGCAGTGACCGTAGCGGTGGGTGATCGTCCGCCGGGCAAGGAGGTAGTCGCCGAGCGCTTCGATGACGAGGTCGTTTGCGTCCCGGACGTACATGTCCTCGAACGCCCCGGCCTCCCGGGTGAAGCACCCGCCGGCGTCGACCGGGCAGAAGACCTCGAGTCCTTCCTGGAGGCCGATCAGGTAGTCGTCCCACCCGTGCCCGGGGGCGATGTGGACGAGACCGGTGTTCTCGAGCGCGACGTAGTCGGCCGCGACGACCCGGTGCCGGATCTCCGCCTGGTGTGGGACCTGGCCGGCGAGCGGCGACGTGTACTCCGTCCCGACGAGGTCGCTGCCGCTCGCCCGCTCAAGGACGGTGTAGTCCTGGTAGCGGCCCATCTTCAGGACGGACTCGACGAGTTCGTCGGCGATCCAGAGGATCTCTTCGTGGCCGTCCTTCTTCGCCTGCACCCGCGCATAGGTGAACGCGGTGTTGACCGCCACCGCGACGTTTGCAGGGAGCGTCCACGGCGTGGTCGTCCAGATCACCAGGTACTCGTTCTCGCGCCCGTTGACCGGGAACTTGACGAAGATGGAGGGGTCGGTCTCGTCCCAGTACTCCACCTCCGAGTCGGCGATCGCCGTCTCGCACCGGGGGCACCAGTTCACGACCCGGTGGCCGCGTTCGAGGAGACCGCGTTCATTCGCCCGCTTGACCGCCCACCACGCGGACTCGATGTACTCCGCCTTGATCGTCTGGTAGGGGTCGTCGAAGTCGAGCCAGATACCGAGCTGCCGGAACTGGTCGCTCATGATATCCATGTGCGTCACGGCGAACGTCCGGCACTGCTCGATGAACGCGGCAATCCCGTAATCCTCGATATCCTTCTTGGAGGTGAATCCGAGCTGGTGTTCGACCTTCACCTCGATAGGCAGGCCGTGCATATCGTAGCCGGCCCGCTCGATGACGTTCCTCCCCTGCATCCGGTGGTAGCGGAGGATGGTGTCTTTTATGATCTTGTTCCAGGCGGTGCCGAGGTGGATGTGGCCGGTGGTGTACGGCGGCCCGTCGACGAAAAAGAACGCTTTTCCATCCTTGCGCACTTCCTGAACGCGTGCATAGGTATTCTCCCGTTTCCAGTAATCCTGGACTCCCGTCTCGAGTTCGCGCGGGTTATAACTGCCGGTGACCTCTTTCACCTTATATCCCTCATATTCAGCACTGTGGTGTACCGTTTGTTGTTGGGGGACAAAGTGTTTCGTACTATGGGGAGTGGTGCAGACTCATGCGAAGCCGTGAAAGGGCGCGACTCGTGACCGCGTGCGATCCCGAGGGGGGATGGTCAAGTGGGGAACTTGTTGGGGGACGAAGTAAGCGAAGCGAGGGGAAAAACCCGGTACACTGGACCGTGGGGGTATCGCCATTTGGGGAGGCGGCTCGCGGGGTTCCATACCATTCGTCACCCCACTCCGCCCGCGCTTCGCGCTCCTCCCCCGCCCCTGAGGGGCGGGGGCAGTCCGTGGCGATATCCCCTTGAAATCCGTATATAGGGATTGAAATGGGTCCGGTAATTCACTATCATTTTTGAGACTATCCCCGGGAGGTCAAACCCTCGACTTCCTTTCGCGTTCTTCGTGGCTTCGCGTGAGTTTTCAGTACGGGGCGATGGAGCTTCACGCGAAAGACATGACGCCGCGAAGGCATGTTCGCTTCACCCCACCCCTTTTATCCCCTGCTCCCCGACCTCTCCCCCATGCAGATCGCAGTCATCGGGAGGGAGGACTGCTCCGCTGAGGAGTATGAAGCGGCTGAGACCATCGGCTACCTCATCGCCGGGAATCACGAGACCGTCTGTTGCGGCGGCCTCGGCGGGGTGATGGAGGCCGCCTGCAGGGGCGCAAAAGAGGGCGGCGGAAGGACCGTGGGCATCCTCCCGCATACTGGGGAGGGGAACCCCTACCTCGACGTCGTCATCCGCACCGGGATGGGCCACGCGAGGAACGTCGTCCTCGTCAACTCGGCCGAAGCGGTGATCGCCGTCGGGGGAGGCTACGGCACGCTCTCGGAGATCGCAGTCAGCCTCAAGACGGAGAAGCCCGTCTTTGGCCTTTCGACCTGGAAGATAGAGGGGGTGTTTGTCTGCGCCACGCCCGAGGAAGCAGTCATCCTCGCAGTTCGCGCAGCACGCCTGTCCCGGCCGTCTCGTAGCCCCCGAGGTCCCGGAGAATCTTCTTGAACGCCTCTGAGGAGACGATCTCGATGAGGGCCGCGATCCGCGGGTCGTCGAGCATCTCGTGGTGCATCGCGAGCTCGTAGCGCTCCGTCGCCACCGGGACGAACGCGAGACCAAGCGCTTTTGCGGCGCTGTAGACGCCCATCCCCGCGTCGACCTCCCCGGTCCGGACGGCAAGCGCCACCGCAAGGTGCGTCGTCACCTCGCGCTCGTAGCCGGGGATGGACGCCGGGTCGATACCGTGCTCTGCAAGGTGGTGGTCAAACAGCATCCTTGTCCCCGATCCCCTCTGCCGGTTGACGAACGTCCGGCCGGGCAGGTCCTCAAACCCGAGGCCGTCGCGGGAGATGACGCCCTGCTGGCGCTCCGCCACACAGAGGAGAACGAGATCGGCGTCCGGCATGTAGCGCTCCAGGTAATGGGTATTGTAGGTGCCGTCGGGGGCGAGGAGGTGCATCGGGGCCGCGTGGCACTCCTGCTTCTTCAGTGCGATAACCCCGCCCATGCTCCCGACGTGGGTGGAGTGGATATCGACACCGCGCGGCCGCACCAGGTCGGCCAGGTGGTCAAGGGCGGGGTCGTGGCTGCCGGTGACGAGCACCGCCTCCTCCGCCTCCGCGCGGGGGACGGTGAGCCGGACACCCACGGTCTCCCCCGCCTCGGCCCCCTCCTTCTGCGATGGGATCTGCGTGTAGCCGTTCGCCCGCACCGCGCTCATCTGGACGCCCGCGCCCCGTGACTGGGGCACCGCCACCCAGCGGTCGCCGATCCTCCCGGTCGAGAGGAGCACGAACTCGTCGGTTCCGATATCGGAGTGGAGGCTTGTGGTCAGCCGGGCAGCGACGTGTTCGGGCTCGCGGACGAAGAGGCCGTAGCGGGCAACGAGGGGCATGACAAGCTCGCGGAGCACCGTCGCCGCCGCAAGGGGGTAGCCCGGGAGGCCGATCACCGGCTTTTCCTCGATCCTGCCGATGATCACCGGCTTTCCGGGTTTGATGGCGACCCCATGCGCCAGAACCTCGCCGAGATCTGCGATGATATCGGCGGTGTAGTCCCGCGTTCCGGCGGACGACCCCGCCGAGACGAGCAGGATGTCGTTCTCCGCGACGCCGCGCCGGACGGCCTCCTTGATCATCTCGCTGTCGTCCGGGACGATTCCGTAGCGGTGCGTCTCCACGCCCGCCTCCGCGAGGACGGACGCGGCCATCAGGGTGTTGCTCTCCACCACTTTCCCGGGCGGAGGCATTTCGCCCGCCGGCACGAGTTCGCTCCCGGTGGGGATCAGGCCGGCGCGGAGGTTCATGACCCCAACCTCCGTGACACCGTAGTTCGCAAGCGCCCCCAGATCGTGCGGCCGGATCCGGTGCCCCCTCGGGAGGATCATCTCAGACTCGCCGATATCCTCGCCGACCGGGCGGATGTGCTGCCAGGGGCTGACCGGCTTTCGGACGGTGTAGGTCTCGCCGTCGCGACGTTCCACGGGAGCGGAGCGGGAGAAGTCGTCAGACTTCGACCCGACCCAGACGTCCTCGATCATCACCACCGCGTCGTAGCCGGGCGGGACGATGTTTCCTGTATTGACCCTCACCGCGTCCGGGAGCGTCACCGGGTTCTGTTCGCTCGCGCCGACGGTGTCGGCACTTCTGACCGCAATCCCGTCCATCGCCGAGAGGTGGATGGCGGGGACCGAGAACCGGGCGAATATAGGCTCCGCGGTGATCTTCCCCACCGCGTCGATCGTCACCGGGATCCGGGCGACCCCCGGAACCGCCGAAAAAGAGGACTCTACAAGTGCCCGCGCCTCCGCGAGCGATATAACCGAGAGGTAACGTTTCACCACAGGATCACCTCGATATCTTCGCCGACCTCGAATCCCTCGCTCGATGCCGGGATCCGCACCAGCCCCTCGCTCTGCACCAGGGTGTTGAGGAGTCCCGACTTCCCAAAGACCGGTGTCGCCTCCCCGGCGCTGAGGCTGACCCGGACGTAGTCCTCCCGCCCGCGGGTGGAGGGGATGTTCTGGGTCAGCCGCGCGCGGATGGTCCGCCGGGATACGGCGGTCTGCCGCATCGCCGCGAGCAGGTGGTCGACGACGGCGACGAGCACGACGAAGGCCGAGGCCGGGTGGCCGGGGAGCCCGATGACCGGTTTTTCCCGCGCCATCCCGATGATGGTGGGTTTCCCCGGCGCGATGGCGATCCCGTGCACCAGCACCTCGCCCAGTTCTGCGACGACCGCTGCGGTGTTATCCCGTTCGTCCTTCGAAGACCCTCCCGAGACCAGAACCGCGTCGCACCGGTCAAGCGCAGAAGAGACCGCCCGTCTCAGCACGGCCTGTTCATCCCTGACGATCCCGAAATATACCGGATGACAGCCCCGTTCGGTCACGAAGGCGCCGGTGAGGTAGGAGTTCGCGTCTCGCACTTCGCCCGGCCCGGGGGTCTCGGCGACGGGGACAAGTTCGTTCCCCGTAGAGATGATCCCGATCCGGGGCATCTTCACCACGCTGACCCGGTCGGCGCCGATCGCCGCGGCAACGCCGATCTCGCGGGGGGTCAGCACGCGCCCCCGTTCCAGGGCAACCTTCCCTGCCCCGAAGTCTTCGCCGCAAAAAACCACGTTCTCGCCGGGCGCCACCGGGCGATGCACCAGGATGTCGTCCCCGATCTGCTCGGCGTGCTCGATCATCACCACCGCGTCTGCGCCCACGGGAAGAGCCCCGCCGGTGGGGACGTACTGGCACGAGCCAGAAGAGATGCTCCCGGCATCCGCGCTCCCCATCCCGACCCGGCCCCGACACAGGAGCATCGCCGGGATGGCCTCGGACGCCCCGGTGGTCTCGGCCGCGGCGACCGCATAGCCGTCGACTGTCGAGCGGTCGAACCCCGGGATGTCGATATCGGCGCGGACATCCCTCGCGAGAACCCGGTGCAGGGCGTCTTCGAGCGGAACATCCTCGCATCCGGGCGCCGGTGCGATCCTTTGCACCGCCTTAACTGCCTCAGCGACGGATACGACCTCGAGGAAAAGCCTCATTTGAAGCAGCCCAGCTGACAGCCGCGGATCTTTATTCTCGGTTCGCGCTGGTTGCAGTACCGGGCGATATCCATCTTCGGGATGCTGTACTTCTCCGATATCTCGAAGGCCTGCGGACAGGTAATTTCATGTTCTATGCCGTACGCCTCGAAGGCCTTCCGTATCTTATCTTCATCCATAGTACTCACATGATTCCCCTGCAGGGAGATAGGATTTACTGTAGCACCAGTCAAGCACTACCATTTAGCATCCCTGCGACCCACGTGTATCCGATGCGGATCGCGCTGATCAATTCAAAACAGGACGCCGCAGGGGTAAACATCAGGCATCACCTCGACACCCTGCTCGCGGCGGGTGGACGGTGGCCGCTTGCGGAACAGCACGAACTGACGTTTTGCGAGGTCGCAGGAAGGCTGATCCACCAGGATCGGATCGACGAGGAGGTCGATGCCGATCTCATCATCTTCATATCCCGCCACTCGAGCGTACACCCAACACCCGCCCTGACCGTACACGTCACCGGCAACTACGAGGCCGCCGACCTCGGCGGGGAGCCGGGGAAACTCGCTCCGGCGGCCCCCGCATGGATGCACGCAATCCTCGGCAACCTCGCCGCCCGGGCCCCGGAGGGCTACCGGGTCTCCTACGAGGTGACGCACCACGGCCCGACGGCACTCTCGATCCCCTCGCTCTTCGTCGAGATCGGGTCGGCCGCGAGCGAATGGGCCGATCCTGCCGCTGCAAGGGCGGTGGCGGAGAGCATCCTCACCGCGGAGCCGCAGGAGACGATCAACCTCGTCGGCTTCGGCGGCACCCACTACGCCGTACGCCAGACCGGAATCGCCCTCTCCTCCCGGGGCGCCTTCGGGCACATCGTCCCGACCCGGCAGATCGGTGCCGTGGATCGCGAACTCCTCCGGACGATGCAGGAAGCGAGCGGCGCCGTGGCATCCTACATCGACAGAAAATCACTCTCCAAAGACGACGCCGGGCGGATCGAGCGGATGCTTGAAGATACCGCCCTCCCCCTTCTCTCCGAGTCGGAGATCCAGGAGGCGTCCGGCCTTACGTGGACAACCTACCTCCAGGCCAGGGATCTTGCCGAAGAGATTGCTCCCGGGTCACGCGTCCGCATCCACGATCTTAGAGGAGAGGGAACCCCCACCGTGGTGCGGATTGCCCCTGAGTTGATCGAAGAAACAATCAAATCAGACAGATCGGGTTTTCTCAACGGTCTCGACGAAATGCCGGTCGCTCATCTTTCGGAAGGTTCAAGGGGAGTTTTATCAACGTTTATCTGCTTTGAAAACGAGTCGTCCCGACTCGCAAGAGATATAACTACCCTGTGTGTAAAACTCTTACTTATCTGTGAAAATGCTGTTATCGACGGTGATCACCTTGTCCTCCGGAAGATGCGGTTTGACCCCGAGAAAGCGCACAGACACGGGGTCCCCGAAGGGCCGCTCTTTGGCATGCTTGCTGGCGGAAAAGCGGTCGAGATCGAGGGGCGAAGGATCACACCCGATGCAGTGCAGACAACCAGCGTGAAACGGATACATATCCCGGGATTGGAGAATTACATATGAAATCCATCGTAGAAGAAGCACTTTCACGGGCGCAAGAGGAACAGCGTTTTGCTGAGCCCACGGAGGTCGACAAAGATCTTGAAGACCTCCTCATGGAACTCCAGACGGAGATTGCAGTCGTCGGGTGCGGGGGCGGCGGTTCGAACACGGTGGCCCGGATGGCGGATGAAGGCATCAACGGGGCGCGACTGATCGCTCTTAACACCGACGCGCAACACCTAATCAGGACGCTTGCAGAAACCCGGATTCTCATCGGAAGACAACGAACCCGTGGTCTTGGCGCGGGCTCGATCCCCCAGGTTGGTGAGGAGGCGGCCCTCGAGAACGAGGACGACATCAAGCGCGCTGTCGAAGGATGTGACATGGTCTTCATCACCACCGGGCTTGGAGGCGGCACCGGTACCGGGTCCGCACCCGTGGTCGCGAAGGCCGCCCGGGAGGAGGGCGCACTGACCATCGCGGTGGTCACCCTGCCGTTCACGGTGGAAGGTGCTATCCGGGGTCAGAACGCGGAGGCCGGCCTCGAGCGGCTCCGTGAGGTGGCGGACACCGTCATCGTCGTCCCGAACGACCGTCTACTCGAAGTCGTCCCCCGGCTTCCGCTCCACGCCGCGTTCAAGGTCTCGGACGAGGTGCTGATGCGGGCGGTCAAGGGCATCACCGAACTCATTACGATGCCCGGACTCGTGAACCTCGACTTCGCCGATGTCCGGACGGTCATGGAGCGTGGAGGCGTCGCGATGATCGGGATGGGCGAGAGCGACAGTGAGGACAAAGCCGCCGACTCGGTCAAGAAGGCGCTGCGCTCCCCACTGCTCGACGTCGACATCTCCGGGGCGAGCGCGGCCCTCGTCAACGTGGTCGGCGGGCCTGATATGACCATGTCCGAAGCGGAAGGCGTCATCCAGGAGGTCTACGACCGCATCGATCCCGACGCCCGCATCATCTGGGGTGCCCAGGTCGACCCCGATATGCAGGGCAAGATGCGGACGCTGCTCGTGGTCACCGGCGTCCGGTCACCACAAATATATGGGAGAAACGAGAAGAGTATGCCGCGCATGATGAAACAGTTTGAGATCGACTTCCTGAAGTGAGCCGGTATGATGGATTACAAAGAGACGTTGAATGAAGTAAAGTCGTTCAAGATCGAGGAGGAACTCTTCAAGAAGTACTGGCGGGTGCTGAAACTGGCACGGACGCCAACTCGCGACGAGTTCACCAAGATCGCCATCGTGGCGGCGGCCGGGATCATGCTCATCGGCCTTGTCGGCTTTATCATATACGAGATCATGCTGGTACTGCCCAAATGATGGATATGGTTGAGAGCGAAAACAGGATATACGCGATAAAGACGACCGCGAAGCAGGAGCGGACGGTTGCCGACAACATCGAGAAGGTGACCCGGGAGCAGAAGGACATCCACGTGATGGCCGTCATGGTTCCGGAGGAACTGAAGGGCTACGTCCTCGTGGAGAGCCCGGACTCCATCGCCAGGATTGAGCAACTGGTGGAGTTGATCCCCCATGCGCGCGCGGTGGTTCAAGGCTCGACGGCCCTCTCCGAGGTGGAGCATTTTCTGGTACCGAAACCGGTGGTCAGCGGCATCACCGAGGGCACCATCGTCGAGATCATCGCCGGCCCGTTCAAGGGTGAGAAAGCAGTCGTCAAGCGTATCGATTCAGGAAAGGAAGAGATCACGGTCGAACTCTACGAGAGTATGGTTCCGATCCCGATCACCGTCCGCGGCGATTCCGTTCGCGTCGTGGAGCGCTCAGAAGACATTTCCTGAAGAATACAACGCTAATACTCTTTTTTGCCCTGCCGCGTCCCACTGGCAATACGATTCTCGATTGCCGGGTATACCTGCTCATGCACGCCCCGTGTGCCACCCGGGTGCTGTACTTTAAATCCTCTCACGTTGACCTTAGATAACCCAGGCAACTATTCCCCTGAGGAATAATAAGCTGGTGAACTTGTATGGCAGAAACGGTCGAGGTATTGGTACCCGGTGGCAAGGCAACAGCAGGTCCGCCGCTGGGGCCCGCGCTCGGACCTCTTGGTATCAACGTGAAGGCTGTCGTCGACGACATCAACAAGAAAACAGCCGAATTCAACGGCATGCAGGTGCCGGTGACGGTAACGGTCGACGATAAGAAGAACTTCACGATTGAGGTGGGCATTCCGCCCACGACGGCGCTCGTCATGAAAGAGGCCGGCATCACAAAGGGGTCTACAGAGCCGGGTGCTTTGGTGGCAGGAGATCTGCCGCTAGAGGCCGCTGTCCGTATTGCCCGTATGAAGTTTGATGGCATGCTCTCGTACGATCTGAAGTCCGCGGTCAAAGAGGTCCTCGGAACGTGCGTGAGCGTCGGTGTCACCGTCGAGGGGAAGAAGCCCCGCGAGATGATCCAGGCCGTCAACGACGGGGAGTACGACGGCGTACTCGTCGCATAGATGTCAAACAACCATAGAAGATCGTGAGGTCGTGTACTATGGAGGCAAAGGATGGTTGATAAAACCAGTATACAGGAAGCCGTGAAGACGGCGCTGGAGAAGGCTCCGGAACGGAAGTTCAAGGAGAGCGTGGATATCACCGTCAACCTCAGGAATATCGATATGTCCCAGCCCAAGAATCGTATCGATGAGACGATTCATCTCCCGAACGGTTTTGACAACGTCAAGATCGCAGTTCTCGGGAAGGGCGACATTGTCACCCAGGCAAAAGAGGTGAATGTGGACCTCATCATCGGACCTGAGGAGATCGAGCGGCTCGGGGGAGAGCCCCGCGAAGCGCGCAAGGTGGCGGGTGAGTACCGGTTCTTCCTTGCCGAGACGGCAATGATGCCTCTCGTCGGCCGTTATCTCGGTGTCAGGCTCGGTCCGCGCGGACGGATGCCGATGCCGGTTACGCAGGGAATGGATATCCGGCCCATCGTTCAGCGTCTGAGGAGCTCCGTGAAGATCCGGACGAAGGACAAGAAGGTCTTCCACACGAAGGTCGGAACCTCTGGCATGGAGCCCGAGCAGATCGCCGAGAACATCGACGCCGTCCTTCACAGGGTCGAGTCCGTCCTGGAGAGCGGAACGATGAATATCCACTCGGTTTACGTGAAGACGACCATGGGGCCGGCAGTGAGGGTGATCTGATGGCACTCTATACGCACCACCTGCCCCGGTGGAAGAAGGAAGAAGTAGAGGAGATCAAGCGCGGTATCGAGGAGCACACGCTCGTCGGCGTCGTGGACATGTACGGCATTCCCGCCTCGCAGGTCCAGCAGATCCGGCGGAACCTCCGCGGCACGGTGAGGGTGAAGATGGCCCGCAACACGCTGATCGAGCACGCCTTAAACGAGCTCGGCGGCAGCGTCGTGACCTTAAACGACCACGCCGAAGGCCAGAGCGCCCTGATCTTCACGAACGAGAACCCTTTCAAGCTCTTCAAACTTCTCGAGAAGACCAAGACGAAGATGGCAGCGAAGCCCGGCGAGACAGCTCCCGAGGATATCGTCATCCCGAAGGGTCCGACCAGCTTCAAGCCCGGCCCGATCGTGGGCGAGCTCCAGCAGGTGGGCATTCCCGCGGCTATCGAGGGCGGAAAGGTCAAGATTCGCGAGACGAAGACGGTCGTGAAGAAGGGCGAGGTCATCAACAAGAAGGTTGCCGAAGCTCTCGTGAAACTCGGCGTCAAGCCGATGGATGTCGGCCTCATTCTGCAGGCCGCATACTACCGGGAGACTATCTTCACGCCGGATCTTCTCGCTATCGATGAGGAAGCCTACGCGAACAACATCGTGCTCGCGGCCCAGCAGGCGTTCAACCTCTCGGTCAACGCCGTCATCCCGACCAAACTTACCGCCGCGGCCATCATCAGCAAGGCGGTGAGCGAGGCCCGGAACGTGGGCGTCGAGGCGAGCATCTACGAGAAGGACATCGTCGACCTGATCATCGGGCGGGCACAGCGCGAGATGCTGGCCATCGCGCTCGCGGCACAGGGCCGTGGGTTCGAGCTCGATGAGGCGACCCTGAAAGCCGCATCGGCTGCGACCGCTGCGGCACCCGCGGCAGCAGCCCCGGCGGCAGCCGAGGATAAGGCCGAGGAAGAAGAGACGGAAGAGGAGAAGAAGGAAGAGGATGAAGAGGGCGGCATGGCCGGTCTCGGCGCCCTCTTCGGCTAATATCATTTCAAAAAGAGGTGAATGAACTATGGAGTATATCTACGCTGCACTGCTCCTGCACAACGCAGGCAAGGATGTAACTGAAGAGAATGTGACTGCTGTCCTGAACGCGGCCGGTGTCGAGGTCCAGGACGCCCGCGTGAAGGCGCTCGTCGCCGCACTCGAGGACGTGAACATCGAGGAGGCCATCAGCAAGGCCGCCGTCGCGCCCGTCGCCGCTGCCCCCGCCGCAGCCGCTGCCCCGGCAGCCGCCGCCGAGCCCGCAGCCGAGGAAGAGGCCGAGGAAGAGGGCAAGAAGGAAGAGGAAGAAGAGAGCGGCATGGCCGGTCTCGGTGCCCTCTTCGGCTAAACCCTTTTTTTCGCCGGTAGTTGGCCGGTGTTTTATCGAACTTTGTTTCACTGTAGTCACTCGTTGAGCGGTATCTCCTTTAGCAGATTACCCGGTAATCGCAGGCTACAGGGGATGGCTCGTTTAGGCGGTCTGTTCCGAAAATGAGTTGGGAAAGAGGTTTATACGGGTGATATTGGTTGAGATGTCGGGCTGATTTTTCCTGCATTGATCGTTGCACCTTCGTCCGGGAAGCCCCTCAGAAATGCCGATCCAAGATTTTATTTCGGTCAGAGGCTACTTATTGGTATTCACCAACCTTGCCGGGATGAATTGCGGATAAGAGCGTTAATGAGAAATTATCGACTGAACAGAACCTCCTTACCGAATATATCCCTGACAACCCACAACGCAGGTTGGAACTTTGCAGCGTAACGTGATCGACGAAACAGGGGCAATGTCTGGAGATATGAATGTTCAATTGCGGGAGATAATGTGTCTTCCAGCCGAGACCGAGTGGATCGAGTTCAAGGAAGCAAAAAATAACTATGATTTCGATAAAATTGGAAAATACTTCTCAGCATTGAGCAATGAAGCCAACCTGAACGAAAAGCCTGCAGGCTGGCTTATCTTTGGTGTCACCGACAAACTGCCCAGAGAGATTATCGGTTCAAACTATCGGCTCACTCCATCTGGCCTTGACCGCCTCAAAGAGGAGATTGCACGGCATACGAATCACCAAATGACATGTTCCGCCATTCATGAACTCATGATCGATGGGAAGCGAGTGATTATGTTTGAAATCCCTCCAGCCGCACGCGGCATCCCGACAACATGGAAAAGTGTTGCCTATGGTCGTATCCATGAGTCACTCGGACCTCTTGGCCTCCATGAGATTGAAGTGATACGCAGACAGGCCCCTCTGGATGACTGGTCGGCAAAGGTGTGTGAGGGAGCCACTCTTGCGGATCTCGATCCTGAGGCAATTGCCTTTGCACGGGAAAAGTACAAAGAGAAACACCAGGAATTTGCAAGCGAAGTGGATGAGTGGGACAACATTTCGTTCCTTGCCAGGGCACATGTCTGTCGTCAGGGTCGGATTACGAATGCTGCAATAGTTCTCCTGGGAAAGAGTGAGGCCGCACATCTTCTTTCACCAGCAATTGCGCACATTACCTGGGTTCTCAGGGATAAGGACGAGGTGGAGATCGACTACGCCCATTTCGAGCTGCCACTGATACTCGCCGTCGATAAGATTTTTAGCAAGATCAGAAACCTTACTGTCCGCCATATTTCGGGGGAGACGCTGTTCCCACTTGAGGTAACACAGTACGATCCCTGGGTCGTCCGTGAGGCGCTACACAACTGTATCGCCCATCAGGATTACCCACAATCTGCCCGCATTACCGTGACTGAGAGGCCGGATTCCCTGATGTTCACGAATCGTGGCGATTTTATTCCGGGAACTGTCCAGAGCGTAATCGAGCGTGATGTGCCACCGGACCAGTATCGGAATCCCTTTCTTGCTGGCGCGATGGTAGAGTTGAAGATGATCGACACCATCGGCAGTGGGATCAAAAGGATGTTTCGGATACAGCGGGATCGTAATTTTCCGATGCCTGATTATGACCTTGGTGAAACCGGGGTGGTGAAAGTCACAATTCCCGGCCGGGTGATTGATGAGAGATACACGCGGATGCTCATCAAACGGAAGGATCTGACGCTGATGGATGTGATTACTCTCGATAAAATACAGAAGGGCTACTCCATCACGCCTGAAGAAAGAACCGGTCTCCGGAAGAAGAAACTCATTGAAGGGCGGCATCCGAATCTCTATGTTTCGGAGAGTGTTGCGGCCGAAACCGACACACGCGCCGATTATATCAGGAAGCGGTCGTTTGACAGGGCGCATTTCAAGAGTCTGGTGGTTGCGTACCTAAAGGCCTACCATGAGGCAAACAGAGCGGAGATTGAAGACCTGCTGCTGGACAAGGTCTCAGATGCGCTGAACGAGGAACAGAAACATCATTTCATCAGGGATCTACTTCAGGAGATGCGCAAAGATGGGACAATAATGCCTATTGGGAGGACTAAAGCTGCAAAGTGGGTTCTTGTCCCTGATCAGGTGCATGATGCATGATTGTTGAATGGATTGTAGATGATTGTAGAAATGATCTCAGATGTCCTGCCATTTTTTGTTAGATTGAGGCTGGATCTTGTGTAATTTTTAACTGCGGTTGCATCAGATTGTATCAAATTGCATCAAATTATATCAAATTACATCTGATTACGTACATTGCACCAGAATTACTCCTAACCGAAAGATGTGGACAAAGGGAGTGTTAAATTTCTGCAAAATCAGTGACGCTCAGGGCCTTCATCCTATCCATCTCAGTCCGTATCCATCCTTCAGGCATCCCCGGATTCCCCCTTCACTCCTCCACGCTCCCCCCGTAGACAACCTGCCCGAAGCTGATGCACCCGTCGCCGAGCGGATAGTCCTTATTCATGACGAATTCAAGCCCGGCGGCGAGCACGCTGTCCCGGATCGTCTCCCGGATCGCCTTATTATACGCCACCCCGCCCGAGAGCGCCACCCGCGGAATCCCCCGCTCCTCTGCCGCCCTGACGGCCATCGCGGCGACACCCCGGGCGAGGTTGTGCTGGATTGATGTAGCGAGATCTTCGACCCGCTCCCCTGCGACGGACCGCCGGTATGCCTCAGAAAGGAGCGCGCGGGTTGAGAGAACCTCGCACCTGCCTTCCCGCAGGAATTCGAGGTCCCAGGCCGAGGGTTTCCCGGCATGCGCCGACGACTCGAGTTTCATCGCCGGCTCCCCGTCGTAGGTCCGCTCCCGGCAGATCCCGAGGAGGGCTGCGGCGGCATCCAGCACCCTCCCCGTGCTCGAGGTCGCGGCGACGTTCAGGCCCCGCTCCACCTGCCTGACGAGGACGGCAAGCTCGATATCGCTCCAGCCCCGTGATGCAAGGAGATCCCTCACCCCAGATGTCGGGAGAATGCCGTAGAGCATCCGCTCCGGGAACCGGGTAGCGAGGTCGCCGCCCGGCATCGGGACGACCTCGAGGTGGGCGACCCGGTCGAGGTGGGGGACCTCTCCCGCAAACACCTCGCCGCCCCAGATCGTGGCGTCGTCGCCATAGCCCACGCCGTCGATCGCGATCCCGACGCACTCCTCCCGGGTCGTGGCGGCGATATGCGCCCGGTGGTGCTGGACGGCGAGGAGCTCCGCCCCGACCGCTTCGGCAACCTCCCTCGCGTAACGGGTCGAGAGGAACTGCGGGTGGAGGTCGTGGACAACCCGGTCGTACCGGGCGCCGGTGAGCCCGCCGAGCCGTTCAGCCGTCTCCTGCAGGTAGGCGAGCGTCTGGGGGTTCCTGACGTTCCCGACGTGGGGGGAGGTGATGCAGAAACCGCCTTTGTAGATGGAGATGTTCGCGTTCAGTTCCGGGCCGACGCCGAGGATGCATCCTTTGCCGAGGTCGATCGCCTCCCGTTTCGGGGCGAGGCCGCGGGAGAGCCGGATGATGTAGCCGTCCCGGACGACGGAGTCGTCGCACCGGTTGACGATCCGGCGGTCGTGGGTGAGGATGTAGTCAACCTGCCCCGGGAGCCGTTCAAGCGCGGTATCGAGATCGGTGATCATCGGGTAGCCCGGCAGGTTCGCGCTCGTCATCACGAGGAGCGGGTGGGCGAGGTTCGCGAAGAGGAGGTGGTGCAGCCCGGTGTAGGGGAGCATGCACCCGATGGTGTGGAGGCTTGATATCGTCGGGTGGGACGCGGGATCGCGCTTTTCGAGCACCACGATCGGTCGTTCCCGGGAGTGGAGAAACGCCCGCTCTTCGTCCGAGATGACCGCGATCCGTTCAACTTCCTCTGCGGTTGCCATCACCGCGAGGGGTTGCTCCGTCCGCCCGAGGCGGCGTTTCAGAATCCCTGCCGCCTCCCCGGTGCAGGCGACATGAAATCCCCCGATCCCACGGATGGCGACGATCGAGCCTGCGTCGAGGAGGGCCGCCGCTTCCCGGATGGGATCCCCCGCCACCGGTGTTCCGTCGGCCCGGAGGAGTGCAAGACCCGGCCCGCAGGCCGCACAGGCGATCGTCTGAGCGTGATGACGGCGGCACGACGGGTCGGTGTATTCGCTCTCGCAGGCAGGGCAGGCCGGGAACTCCGCCATCGACGTCCGCTCCCGGTCGTAGGGGATGGTGTTGATGATGCTGTACCGGGGCCCGCAGTTGACGCAGGACGTAGCCCAGTAACCCTCGTATCGGCCGCCCTGCGTGAAAATATCGGCGATGCAGTCGTCGCAGATGGCGACGTCGGTCGGAATGAACCCCGAGAGGCTCCCGGAGTTGCTCTCGAGGATGGTAAACCCTTCGGCCTGCCCGCCGCGCAGATTTCGGACATCTACAGAATCGATTTGAGATAGTGGCGTCCCTCTAGAAACAGCCTCCAAAAATTCCTCGAAGCAGTCCCCGGATGCATGGATCTCGACCTCGCTCCCGAGATTTTTGACCGTCCCCGTGATCCCGAATTCCCGCGCTTTTGCATAGACAAAGGGACGAAATCCGACTCCCTGGACGATGCCCCGGATGATGATTGTGCCACTGGTACGCATTGAGATTTCAGCAAAAATTTATGGAGTTATACCACCATATAACAATAGGGTATCGCAGTGACGGGACATATTAAAATTCTTAACGACCCAGTGGAGCTGGTTCCTCTTCTCATAACGTTCAATAATGCTGACTATAAAAAGATTTACGAACTCCTGAACAAGGCCTGGTTGACCGAGGAAGATCTGGCGGCGCATGCCGGCCCCTCGACGGTGACCGAGTGCCTCTCTATCCTCAAGAAGGGGAACCTGATCGAAGAGCAGTGGCGGATGCCCAAGCCCGGAGAAAAGCCGATGAAGGAGTACCGCGCGACATACAGCAAGTTCCGCGCCAGTTTCCAGTGTTCCATGGGGGATATCGGAGATCTCCTGCACATCGCCATCTCGAACGACGAGAGCCTCCGCACGATTGTGGACTCGGTGCAGCAAGAGATCGTGGCCGGAACCTCCTCCATCGGTGATATCTCCCGAAAATACGGGGTCAGCCCCATCTTCATCAAGGGACTGGCAAAGAGGATCCCCGGTCTCGACGTGAAAGGGCAGGGAATGGTGCTGCTTGACCGACTTCACTGACGACCCTCTTTACGTCATCCTGCGCAGCAAACGGGAGGCCACCCGATTCCAGATTCTCGTAGAGATAGCCGAACACCAGCCGGCCGTCCGCCAGCAGGAGATCGCCGCGAAACTCGGCGTGACGCCTCAGGCTGTCTCCGAGTACATCCGGGAACTGGTGGACGAAGGGCTGGTCACTGCTCATGGCCGGGGGCGCTACGAGGTGACGAAGAGCGGGATCGAGTGGGTCCTGCATCACGCCGAGGCACTCGAAGCCTACGCCCGCCACATCAACCGCGACGTCATTCAACAGGTGGCGGTCTGGACGGCCATCGCCCGGGACGAAATCCGGAAGGGAGACACGGTCGGTGTCTTCATGCGGGACGGGTGGCTCTATGCAACGAAAGAAGAACAGAGTGCCACCGGCTTCGCGACCATGGATGCGGCACCGGGAGAAGACCTCGGGGTGGCCCAGTTGAACGGCATCATCCAGCACGAAGAAGGGACTATTCACGTCTGCAAGGTGCCGCGGGTGGAGCGGGGCGGATCCCGGCAGGTCAGCCCGGATCTCCTCCGGGAGGCCGTCCGGGACGCCGAGATGGTGGGCGCCGTCGGCCTCGAATCCTACGTGGCCCTCAGGAAGGCGGGCATCGAGCCGGATATGTTCTTTGGCTCAAGGGAAGGTGTCGTCGAAGCGGCGTTTCATGGTCGGGAGTGCGCAATTCTTATCGTCGATGAGGAGTTTACTGATTTCCTCAAACGTCTGGAGACGGTGGGGCTCACCTACACAATCCACGACCTGATCCCGTCATGAACGTCATCGTCCAGCCTCAGAAAGGCACGTATAAACTGTTGTTCGTCGAAGGCGGCCGCGTCAAAGGTTCAGGGTTCGTCGATCTGACCGCGACCCCGAAGGGCCACCGGCCGAAGAACTTCAAGATGCGCCGACGCGGAAAACAGCTCAAGCCCACCCCGACCCGGGACCTCATCGCACTGCTGCGCCGCTCTTCAGTGCTTCTTGCGGCAAAGAGCCCGGAGTTCGAGTCGTTCCTCGCCGATCTCCAGATCCCGTCGTCGAGGATCGATATCTGCCGGTTCTGCCAGATCGAGGACCGGTTCGTCCCGGTCAATAAGGCAACCGGCGTCCGGTACGGCGGCGAGTGGATCTGCATGGAGTGTGCAAAGCGCGAGATGCGCCGGGAGCTCGGTTACCTGGGGAAGTTCGGCGGCTCGGTGCTCGTCCACCTGGAGAAACTCCTCGCTCAGGTCCGTGATCTCGACCGGGTGCTGGCGTCGGTGGGTCCCGAGCACCCCGACCGGAAGCGGACGCTCTTTGACCGGCTCGAGGCGCACGAGGTTCAGAAGACCGCCCATATCACTGAACTCCCGCTCCCTCCCGCATTTGCAAAGGCCGCCGGGGTGGAGTACCTGATGCCCGTCCAGCAGCTCGCCGTCCAGAACGGCCTCCTCGAAGGGCAGCACCTCTTGGTCGTCGCGGCCACCGCGAGCGGCAAGACGTTCATCGGGGAGATGGCCGGGATGAAGAACTTCCTCGAAGGCCGGGGGAGGACGCTCTTCCTGGTTCCGCTGGTCGCGCTCGCGAACCAGAAATACCAGCGGTTCCGCGACCGCTACGGTCACCTGGTCCGGGTCACCCTGCAGACCGGAGTGAGCCGCCTCAACCTCCCCGAGACCCGGGCCGCAGGGGTTCGGGACGTCAACGCTCCCGTGGTGGTCGGAACCTACGAGGGGATCGACCATGCTCTCCGAACCGGACGGCCGTTGAAGGACATCGGAACCGTCGTCATCGACGAGGTGCAGATGCTTGAGGACCCGGAGCGCGGTCACCGTCTCGACGGGCTGATCGCCCGGCTCAAGCACGTCGCTCCCGAGGCGCAGTTCCTCTACCTCTCGGCCACGATCGGAGCTCCCGGGCTGCTTGCGGAGAAACTCCGGGCAAACCTTGTCCGCTACGCCGACCGGCCGGTTCCGCTCGAACGCCACCTCATCTTCGTCGAGCGAAGCAAGAAGATCAACTTCATCAAGCAGATGGCCGTCGAGGAATACAAGATACGGTCGTCAAAGGGCTATCGTGGCCAGACGATCGTTTTCACGAACTCCCGCGCCCGCTGCCACGTCATCGCCGACGCTCTCGGCAAGAAGGCTGCTCCCTACCACGCGGGCCTCTCTTCCCAGGAACGCCGGGACGTGGAGCGGCGGTTCGCGAACGGGGAGATCTCTGCCGTTGTGACCACGGCGGCGCTTGCCGCAGGCGTCGATTTCCCGGCATCCCAGGTGATCTTCGACGCCCTGGCGATGGGCATCCAGTGGCTCACCGTCCAGGAGTTCCACCAGATGATGGGCCGGGCGGGCCGTCCGGACTTCCACGACCTCGGCCGGGTGGTCATCCTGGCGGAGCCCGGCGGATCCTATTCCCGGAAGTCCGGGAAGACCGAGGAGGAGGTCGCCGTCGGCCTCCTGCGCGGCGAGATGGAGGAGGTCGCGCCCGAGTACGACATGGAGCAGAGCACGGAGGAGTTCGTCGCGAACGCCGTGGTCTCGAACGGCGACGAGCAGCAGATCATCAGGATGACCCACACGATGGTCGGGACACTGGAGCCCGCCCTCCCCACGCTCCTCGACTACGGGCTGGTCCGGCGTCGGGCGGGGCGGATCGAACTCACCGACACGGCCCGGGTGATGGCCGAACATTTCATCGGCGCCGAGCGGTTGATGGAGATCATGGATCTCGTCCGGCGCATGGACGATGCGGCCGAGATCGTCGCGGAACTCGAGTGCGCTGAGGAGACGACGCCGTAGGTTTTTTTCTCAGGGTTTCCGGGGAACCCGCCTGGAAACCCCCCTCCAAAAAACCACATTTATTTGTGTTCTTCAAGAGTCCTTGTCCCCTGGTTTCACGTTTCGTGACATCGCAAAGCCCATGTACGGATTTCCACCGGATATCGCCACGCACTGCCCCCGCCCCTCGGGGCGGGGGAGGAGCGCGAAGCGCGGGTGGGGTGGGGGTTACAGACATTCATTCCGACGTGGAGACAGGGGAGGGGGGATGCTCCCCCCTCAAAGGCCTTCGGCCTTCTCGTGCTCCGTTCCTGTCGGAACATCGCACTCCCCGTCAGCCCCACCCCCACGTGGCGATAGCCACCACGGTCCACTGTATTGGGACTCTCTTGTCTCAACAGGTCTATTGGCGATCAACAGCACTGCAGTATTCTCAACCATCACTGTAGGTTCACTGGCTCCTCAAACCCCGGCCGGGTACAGCCCAAAACCCTCTCCCTACCGGTACCGCTCCAGGTACTCCCGCACCTTCTCCGACTCCACCCAGCCTTCATCGAGCTGCTTGAGGATCGCCTTGATCTGCCTGACCTGCTCGCGGATCTTCTCCGCCCGCGGATCGTCGATAAGGTCGGCCATCCCCTGGACGACCTGGAGGGGGTTTCGGATGTGGTCGGTCAGGACCGCGAACTGTTCGGTATTCCTCTCGATCTGCCGGTATGCCTCCATCCTCTCCCGCTCGATCTTCTCCCGCTCCTTCATTTCGCACCTGAGACTCTCGTTTGCCGTCCGGAGTTCATCTGTTCGTTGTGTCACCAGTTCCTCAAGGCGGTAGCGGTAGTCCATCAGCTCCTTCTCGACCCGCCGCCTCTCCATCACGTCGCGGGCGATGATGAGGATCGCCGGCGTGCCCCCGAGGGTGATGCGGTGAATACTCGCCTCGACAGGAATCCGTTTGCCTTCCCGGGGGATCAGGTCGGCGGAATGGAGACGTTGGTCACCCTTCTTGAAGTCGCTCCGGACGAGGATGACCGAACCGGGGGTGAGAGCGAAGAGTTCGTCCCGGGTATACCCGAGGGACCGGCAGGCGAGCGCGTTGGCATCCAGTATCCGGTAGGGCGTCCCCTCCCTCCCGACGGCGCATACCAGCAGAAAATCGTTCCCGCTCTCGAAGAGAAGACGGTAGCGGTCCCTGCTCTCCTGGAGTTCCTGCCGGGAACGCTCCAGTTCCCCGAGCATCAGGTTGACCTCATCGACAAACCGTGAGACCGGGTCGCCCTCGACGGCAGGGAGGCGGGGTGGGACACTTTCCGCTGTCCTGATACCCTTGATGCTTGCATCCATGCCGGCGAAGCGGGCTGCCACCTCCTGCTCCTTGAACCAGACGCCGAGCAGCCCGAAGGCGATGCATACGATGAGGAGTTCGATGAACAGGACGCCGGGAGAGGCAAGGGGCTCCCAGGAGATGCCGAACGGGAGAATGAGTGCGAGGGGTGCCTGATCCCGGGGCCGAGGCATGCAGTGGGCTGGAGGGGGATAAGCCGGGAACAGGGATTGATCATTGCGGGAGGCCATGCCGTTATACCAAGTCGCATATGCCAGGGAGATTCCTGCCCGTGGCCTGCAGGACTGATCCGGGAGGCCGTCCGGTCACCCTGCAGGTTTTACCGTGGCGATTCCGGCGCGTTTTCTGTCCATGCGCCTTCGTACCCCATGATAGTGGATTAACTATATAATTGCTTCCCATGCAGAGGAGAAGTTTACAGTGTAAATTCCGTTTTTTGTGTCGGTGGAGGGGATGTTACAGGACAACAGAAGAGGTATGCCGGCCTTTTGGCCGGCGAAACCGGGGGGTGGAGGGAGCCTACCCGGATCCCGGAATATCTTTCCTATCAGCTGCGCGCGCGTTTCTCTGCATCATCACCGCGAAGATCGCGGTCCCGAGGAGGCTTATCGCACCGCCCACGTAGAAGACGGCGTCGATGCCGACGTAGTCCATGAAGACACCTCCCATCAGCGGTGCGATGATCATGCCGAGCCCGAAGACCGTGTTGTAGGCACCCATCGAGGTCCCCATCCCGATAGTCCGGCCCGCATCGACCGTCAGGGCCATGATGGCCGGCTGCTGAATGGCGCCCCCGATGCCGACGAGGGAGGTGATCGCGAGCAGGGGCCCGAACGACCCCGAGAACGGAATCGCAGCGATCGCCAACGCTGTTATCGCCGACCCCGTGACGATCAGGACGACCTTGTTGCCGATGTCGGTGATCCTCCCCATCGGGACCTGGAGGAGCGCCATCAGGAAGGTGTTCGCGGAGAGGACGATGCCCACCTCGGTGGGACTGATCGCGATCAGCGGCCCGAAGACCGGGATGAAGACCATCATGCCTCCGCGCCCGAGGGCGCTGATGAAGGCGAAGACCATGACCCCCCGCATCACCGGGAACGTGAGGATCTCCCGCATCAGGACGGTTTTCCCTTCCGGAACTGTGAACGTGCTGCGTTTTGCCTCCGGAAGGGAGATGGCGACGAGGATCGTGGCGAACGCCGAGAGGGCGGCCATGACGTAGAAGACCGAATCCAACCCGAATGCATCGTTCAGGAACCCCCCGAGCAACGGCCCCATCCCCATGCCGAGGAACATCGAGATGGAGAAGTTCCCCATGTGGCTCCCCTCTCTTCCCTTCTCCGAGAGGTCGGCGACGTAGGCCATGGCTATCGGAACGACCATGGCCGACGCGAGGCCGTGGGCGAAGCGGACTGCCGTGAGCGAGTAAACGCTGTCGGCGATGATGTACGCAAGCGACAGGATCGCGTAGGCGAACATGCCGATGAGGATGATCCATTTCCTCCCCCGGCGATCCGATATCCGTCCGATGACGGGCATGAAGACCGACCGGGAGAGCGCGAAGGCTGAGAAGATGATGCCGAGCCAGATGCCGGTCGCGCCCAGGTTCTCCGCGTAGATGGGCAGCAGCGGACTGACGATGCCGAGCCCGAGCATGGTGGCGAAGACGGAGATGAATAAGACGTTATAGATGCGTTTTGCGGTATTCATGCAGGTTACACTCGAATAGCGATCAGGCCCGCGATCGGGTCTGTGGGGGTTATTCTACAGTTGCAAGGAAAAGAGTTGGTGCTACTGCGGCATATATATTAGGTCGCAGGCCGAGATCATTCCGGCTGCGTGACGCAGCACCACCGGTCGTAGAGCGGGTCGCGCCGATTTTCGAAGACCTCGGTCGCTCTGCCCTCCCACGTGCACCACTCCTGCACCCTTGCCGCCTCCTCCTCCGTGCCGACGGTGATCAGCGTCTCATCGGTGAGGGCGAGGAGGTTCGCGACGATCGATCTCCAGAGGGCCGTGTTGTAGGAGTAGATCTCGCCGACCATGAAGGCCGCACCGAGGGGCACTGGCGCGATATAGTGGGACGCCTTCTGCGCGTCGATGCACATAGTGTCGGAGGGCGCGAGACGGCCCTTCGAGAGGCCGAGCGCGAGGAGCGCCGGGTCGTTGTCGTAGGCGAGCGCCCGCACCCCTCCCGCCCGGAGAGCCGCGGTGCCGACTCCCGACCCGCAACAGCAGTCGAGACAGGGGGTTCCCGCACGGTCGCCCCAGACCTCTTCGAGGAGGTCGCGGATCTTTCCCTCCCGGTCGGGGCGCAGGTCCTCAAGGGCGGGGAACGTGGTCTGCAGGAGTTCCGCGCTGTAGTAATCGCGGACGGCCGAGAGCCATACCTCCCGGCTCTCCTGGTAGATGTCGCCGCCGACCGCCTCGAAGCACTCGATGGCGGCGAGTGTCGGCTCCCGGAAGAGGAACGAGGCGGCGTGCCACCCCTCGTCGTCGTGGAGCGCGAGCGCGATCGGCTCCTCTTTCTCGTCGACCAGAAGACGGGCCTCGTCCGGCATTATCCGGAGCAGCAGCGCCGTGCATGAATCTATCGCCAGTTCCGCAAACGACGGTTCGACCAACCGGCACCCGTCGACCTCAAGAATATCTGCAACGTTCATGTTGTCCGCCTCTCGATCTTCATGCCGCCCGGTGCACGGATGACCCCGTCCACGCGTGCTTCCTCGTGCAGGGTGAGACGCGTGCAGGAGACGTTCCCGAGGACATGCACCTCCTGCTCGATCGTCACGTCACCGTCGCTCTGGATGTCGCCGTGAACGACCGTTTCTCTGGCGATGCTCACGCCTTCGCGCGCATGGAGGCTCCCGAAGATCGTCGTCTCCTCCCGGACGGCGATCGAGCCGGCACGGATGTTCCCGTGGAGCCGGCACCCTGCCCCGACAGCCATCTTCTCCGGGACGGAGAACGTCTGCATGTTGAGGACGGCGCTGCCCGGGATCATCAGCGGTGTCGCCGAGGGAGCTTCGTCATCACCGAAGAGTTTTTCGAGGACGGAACTCAGTTCTTCCTCCTTCTCGATCCCGAGGACGGCCACCAGGTACATCACGATGTAGATGACGACCGGCATCGGGTTTCGGATGGAGATCCAGCCTTTCGCCTCGAACCCGCGCTCGATCTGGACGTTGTCCCCGATATCGAGATCGCCCTTGACGACCAGCTTGCCCTGGATCTTCACCCCTTCGCCGAGGTAGGCGTCCTCCTCGACGACGACGTCCCCGTTGATCTCGCACCAGTTGTCTATTCTGGCGTCGCCGCTTGTAACGATGTCGCCGTTGATCTTGCTGAATTCGCAGACCACGACATCGTTACCAAAGAGGCCGTAATCGATCCGGCACCGCTCACCGACGACGATATCTTGATCGGTCTTGAGCGTCCTCTCCTGGAGTTCGGTATGATCCGGGAGGGTGCAGCCCTTGATCCAGTCGTGGTCTCCTGTCGGTTCCATTTACCCGGTATAATCTTCATGCGCCATACTTATGACTCTTATTAATTAGATCCAGGGTGATCGGCATGAGATCGCGACCGCGGATACGGTGAAGGCCGCCTTCCGCACACGAAACCTCGTCGAACCGGTTCGTCCGGTCGACCCGGACGCCGGGCCCCCTGATGACGACCGGAACAGGGTCGGCACTGTGGTCTTTGACCGAGCAGGGCGTGCTGTGGTCGGCGCAGATGACGATCAGCGTCCCCTCGAGATTGAGCAGCGGCGCGAGCGCCGCGTCGATCACCTCGATGAAGTCGCGTTTCAGGATGCCTTTGCCGTCGTGGCCGGCTTCGTCCGCACCCTTGATGTTCATCAGCACGAAGTCCTTCCGGCTGAGTTCCCCTATTGCCGCCCGCACCTTGGCATCGAGATCGGAGTCGGCCGACCCGGTCGTCCCCGGCACCGGGATGTGCTCGAGCCCCACGACCTTCCCGATCCCGGAGATGAGGGTGGCTGCTGAGATGACGCTCCCGGAGAGCCCGTAGCGCTCGGAGAACTGTGGGAACGTGCCCATCTTCCCGACGCCCCGGATCAGGAGGAAGTTTGCGGGCGGCAATCCTTCCTCCATCCGCCGGACGTTCAGCGGGTGGCCGTAAAGGATCTTTCCTGACTGGCGGATGAACTCGTTGCAGGCGCGGGCGGTCTTCGTATCCGCCGGATCGTCGGTGCCGGGCCGGATTGTGAGTGGCTGTGCTCCCTCTTTCTTTGGATCGTTCGAGGAGACCTTATCCCCGAGCCCCTCCCCGATGAGGGCGAGGGCCGCCCGGTGCCCGGCGCCCGCCTCGAACAGGATCTCGACGCCGAGATCCGAGAGGTCGACGCCCTCCCGGATGGCCTCCGCAAGTGGTTCCGTCCCGGAGATCCGGCCGGCCCGGCGGTCGGTGACGAGGCCGTCCGCGTCCACGGTTGCGAAGTTGCACCGAAACCCAATCATCCCGGTGGTCATGTGGATGCCGGTCCCTTCGGCCTCGAGGGGGCCGCGACCGGTATAGAACTCCTGCGGCGGGTAGCCGAGCAGGGCGAGGTGGGAGGTATCGGACCCGGGCCGAATACCGGGCGCGACGGTGTCCATGATCCCGCATATGCCTTCAGCGGCGAGCCGGTCGAGAACCGGGGTTTTTGCGGCGGTGAGCGGAGTCACTCCGTCCAGCGCTTCGCAGGGGCGGTCGGAGATCCCGTCCAGTACCAGGAAGAGAACCTTCTCAGCAATCATCGAGAACAGGTGAGATCCAGAACGTGATTACTCTTCCCGGTGAGTGCCGGAGATCCGGGTTGCTGCCGGACAGCCCTTCCCTTTCTGGACGAGTGTCAGACACCACTCAATCCGGAGAACCGCCTCCTTTGCGAGGGTTTCGCTCTCCTCGCGGCACTCCTCCCCACACCCGAGCATAATGAGGACATTTGCCGTCTTGATGATATCGGCCGAGAGGCACCGGAGTTCTCCGGCGAGTTCCTCGCCGAGGACTGTCTGCATGTCACATGCGGTGTTGTAGAGCTGGTGCGAGCACCGGTCGAGCATCGCATTCGAGGCGAGAACCCGGGCGCTACCGCTCTCCCTCTCCCGGATTTCGCCCCACTCCCGGTGGAACTGGATAAGCATCCTCCTGATGATCCCCCGGGCCACGGTCTGTCGCTCGTTGAAGTCCCGATGATTGAGGACGATCCGGTTTGTTCGCCGGACACCTGCATGCCGCTCTTCGACCATCACTGCCATCACCTCCCTTGTATGTTCCGGCGGAGGTATACCCCGTCATAGGGCATATATCCTTCGTCCCGGTCGTGTCGGTAAGGAGGCGTGAAGGTACGGGAATTGCGAAAAAAAAACGGTGAGCAGCCGGCTTTAGACAGCCGCAACCTGCTCGAGTTTGGACTTGGTGATCTCGACCCGGCGGATCGGGTAGATCGTCTTGACGACCTTGAAGATATCGCGGGCCATGTCGCCGGAGACGATATCCTTGACCAGGGTCTCAAAGTCGCTCTCGGCCGCCCTGGCGGCGAGGGCCTGCGAGATTGCCTGCCGTACGGCGTGGACCTGGCTCTGCTCGGCCCTCGAGAGGGTGAGACAGACGACCGTCACCCGCAGGAGTTTCTTGTCCTTGCTGACGACCGGGTGGATGGTGTCGATGCGGGATGCCCGCCGCTTGACCATCGACCGGAGGTAGTCGCGGGTCACTTCGTGCCCGATGAACTCGGTGTACGCGGCGTCGCCCGCCACGTTGTTGATCCTGAACCTCATCTTGATGTGGGACTTCGAATAGTCCTGCACAACTTCGCCGAGCGTCGCGGTCATGACGCGACCGACCATGTTCTCGGGGTCGGCGGAGATGGCGTCCCCGATCTCGGCTTTGCCGAAGGCGTCGGGTACGTAGACACGGTACCACTTCTTGGCCTTCCAGCCTTCCAACCTTCTTCCAACCTGTTTCTTCTTTGCCATGGTATCACTTCTCTCTATTATTATCGGTTTTTAGCCCATTTGATCCTGATTCCACTCCGGAACTCTCCGTTTTGCTCTGCCGACTTTTCGAGGCGGCGGTGCATACGTCCTCCGCTATCGCCAGGTTCATGAGGTAGTCGTCCACCGAGGCGATGATCGACCGGAGCCTGGTTCCGTCGATCTCGGCCCGCACCCCGCCCTCGATCGTGGTTGTCCGGATCAGGGTGAGGTTGTCGGGTTCGAGTGCCGCCGCCACGCAGCCGGGGAGGGTGTGCGGTGTCTCGATGGCACCCTCGATCCCGATCATGCGGGAATCGCCTCCAGGAGTGCCTGCCTGAACCGGTCTGCCTGATCGGCGGCGATCCGGGCTCCGGCCCTCAGGCGGTGTCCGCCGCCCTGGCCGCCGCACGCCTCCGCGACCGTCCGCATCAGCACCTCGAGGTCGAGGTCGATGCCCGGCGGGCAGCGCGCCGAGATGGAGCACTGGTCGCCTTTCCTGCCGATGACGAAGACGGGACCGGTCTGGACGAAGTCGTTCGCAAGCGCGTCCGCGACGTCGCTCACGACTCCTCCGTCGTCCACCGCAAAGATGGCGACGCGCTCGTCGAGGGGGTGCGCCCCGCGGATGCCGGCGACGACCTCCTGGCGGTAGCGGGCGGCGATCTCCCAGGCTTCCTGGAGCGCGTGGCTTGAGCGGAGACAGAGCGATGCGCCGATATCCCCGTTCCCGGCCTTGCCGCAGGCGTCGACGACGGCCGTGAGATTCAGGGCCTCGTCGATCACCTCCCGCCCAAGGCTGTAGGTGGTGCCCCAGATCCCGCAGAGTGCGGAGACCGAGGCTTTCGGGGCGGCCGCGAGGACGAGCCGGGTGAGGAGCGACTCGGTGTCCATGTCGTCCTCGTCGGTGACCTCTGCAACGAGCGCCCTCGTTCTGTCGGGCTCGCCGGAGAACCCCGTGAGGTAGGGGTCGACGGCGAGCGAGAGCTGCTCGACGAGCCCTCTTCCCGGGAGGCGGAGGCCGCGGCGGGGTGCGATGAACCCATTTGCGATGCCTTCGTTCACGATCTCCCTGTTCGGCCCGTTGAGTGCCTGCCCGTCTCCGATGATCCCGAGGAGCGCGAGCCCCGCCAGATCCCGGTTGTCGCCCATGCGCTGGGCGACGAGGTAGGCCGCGCCGGCCGCCGAGAGGTTCCGGTCGCCGTCGATTCCGGCAAGGTGCGGGTTGACGTGATAGTCTCCCTCAAAGCGGGGCAGGTGGTGATCCACCACCATGACGTCGCCGGGGAGGTCCGTGAGTGCCGATCCGAAGTCGCAGAGAAGCACGCTGCCGTCGCCGGGGAGGTCGGCCGTGGCGATGCCGGGGCGGATCCTCAGCCGGAACCGTCCGCCCTCACGGAACATGGCGTGGCAGAGGATGGATGCAGCGGCTATACCGTCAGCATCATGGTGCGCCAGCACCTCCACAAATTCCTGCTCGAGCAGGCGGTCAGCCAGGCTTGCAGCAGCGGCGTCAAGCGACATGGATCATCAGCGGGTGAGCAGGATCTCCGCGGTCTCCGGTTTGTAGGTCCAGCCTTTCGGCATCCGTCCGGACTTGACGTAGTACTTGACCAGTCTGCGCACCTTGGACTCGGCGATCTGCAGCTGCCGCTTGTTGTGAACGTCTTTGTTATTCTCCGCAAGGTGTTTCCTGATCCCGAGCGCTTTCTCCATCAGGTTCCGAAGATCCTCAGGGATCTCGGATTCAAGCTCATTCTCGCGAAGGATCTCGTTTATACGCTTGCCGGTGGCGATCTTGACGTCGGGGACGGCATACCTGTCACGCAGCACAAGGCCGATCTGGCTGGTCGACATGCCGTCTTTGCGAAGATCAACGACGATCTTCTCGATCTCTGTTGCGTCCGTATTGGACCACTCGGGCGCCTCCTTCCGGTAGGGTCGGACGGAACTGCTGGTTCCGCGACGCCGAGCGTACATTCTTGCCATTCATGCACCTCCGATAGATATACTATGTTAAGTCCAGAAAAGAGTCCTTTAACTGACTAATCTCTGTAATCCCGAGCCCTTGCGGGCAGTGCTTCCGGGAGCACGTCGGACTTACCACAGTCAGCACGTGATCGTGCTGCAACATATTATTCGGGAGGAATCTTAAGGGTATCGGACAGGCGCGCGTGCCGGGGGGCGAAATACGTTGTACGGAGGTTTCCGTGATCTGGAGCGGCACCCGCTGCGTGAAGGAAGGTCGGCCGGAGGAGGGCCGTGCTCCCTTCCGGCGGCGGGCAGGTGAGCCGAATGTTTATGTTCTCCCGGGCCAATATGTACTGGTACCAGTGCGATAGTAGTCTAATGGTAGGACAGGGGCTTCCCAAGCCTCTAGTCCGGGTTCGATCCCCGGCTATCGCATGGCGTTTTCTATCGTTTTTTTGCGTGTTATTCCGGGGTCCGACACTCTTCTCTTCCACCGCCTCCCACACCGATCTCGAACCGGCAGTGATCGAACCCCATCGAGTAGCACCGGGTCTCGATCGCCTCCGCCGGCCGCCCGTAGTGACGGGAGAAGAGCGCCCGGAGGATGCCCGAGTCGAACGCACACGCAGGCTTCCCGGTGACCGGGAGATCGACGCACTCGAAGCAGTCGTAGACGAGGAGGACAAGCGGTTCCGTCTCCGCGACCTCGATCCGACCGAGGCGGTGTTCCTCCCAGAACCGGGCGATGTTCGCGCAGAACGCTCCTGTATCGGGGTCAGCGACCGCCGGGTAGAGCTCCTCGCCGATCCGCTCCCCGGCCCGGGAGAGGAGCGGGTCGAGGAGAACCCCCTCCTGCATGAGCGCCACCCGGATCGTCCGGAACGCGAGCCGGTAGAACGCGTTGGGGTCGCCTGACCCTGCCTGGTACGCCCCCGCATAAGCGGCGAGGTCATCGACCACCCGTTCCTCAGGCGAGACGCTCGCGACGAGGTCGCCGGTGACGAAAAATATCTTCTTCCGGGAGTCCTCCGGGTCGGGCCGCGACCCGATCACGCCCGCCGCCGCGAGGTCCTGGAGGTGCACCGAGACCGTCGACTTGGCCCGTCCCGCAAGGATGACGAGTTCCTCGAACGTATGCTCGCGCTCCCGGAGGGCCGCGAGGATACTACGCCGCACCGGGTTCTCGACCGCCCGCGTCCCTCCCGGCGTCGAATAGAGATCTATGTCACGTTCCGGTCTCGGCCGGCCGGCCCTTCCCCTGCCGATCATTTCTTGTTCCATATATCTGGTCAAAAGGATGATATATCAAATGTTCGGATACACTAGTACGTTCGTATGACCACGAACATTTTGGTGCTTGCTCCAGAACCTGCTCTCGCCGTCCACCGGGCCTGGGCAGCTGGCTGCAACCTGCGGGGGTGCCGCGGCTGCACCCCCCCGGAAAAACCTGCAAGACCGGCCTCGTCCGGGGTGAAAGAACCGCTCACGCCGGATCCTCGATGTGGGTGCCAACGCTTAAAGGCACACCTGTTGAGGTGGAGGTCGCCCGGAACGAACCCATCCCCCGACCCACCGAACCGGTGCGCAAGGTACAGGGGTGAACTCATATGACGAAGACTGTAACCGACGTAATCTGCCCGTTCTGCGGGACGCTCTGCGATGACCTCGAAGTTGTCGTCAGCGATGACGGAAAGGAACTCCTCGAAGTCTACAACGCGTGCGCTATCGGCGCCGAGAAGTTTCTCCACTCCCAGGCAAAGGAAAGGATCACCCGCCCCCGCATGAGGCAGGAGGACGGGTCATGGAAGGAGATCTCCTACGACGAGGCGGTCGAGTATACCGCCAGGATGCTCACCGACGCAAAGAAGCCCCTGATGTACGGCTGGAGCTCCACGAACTGCGAAGCGCAGTCCATTGGGTCAGAGATCGGTGAACTGGTCGGAGCGGTCATGGACAACACGGCGACCGTCTGCCACGGGACATCCCTCATCGCGGTGCAGGATATCGGGATTCCGAGCTGCACACTCGGTGAGGTCAAGAACCGTGCCGACCGTATCCTCTTCTGGGGATGCAACCCGGCGCATGCCCATCCGCGGCACATGTCCCGCTACTCGATCTTCCCCCGCGGATTCTTCACCGGCAAGGGCCACACCGGCCGCAAGGTGATCGTCATCGACCCGCGTCCCACCGACACCGCCCGCATGGCGGACGTCCACCTGCAGGTCGAGCAGGGGCGCGACTATGAACTCCTCAATGCGCTCCGCGTGGCGTTCAAGGGCGAGCAGCTCCCTGACGTCGTCGCCGGCATTCCAAAGGAGCAGATCTACGAGGCCGCTGAGACGCTCAAGAGCGGCCGTTTCGCGATCATCTTCTTCGGCATGGGCGTGACCCAGTCGCTCGGGAAGAACCACAACATCGACGAGGCCATCGCGGTCACCCGTGACTTAAACGAGTACACGAAAGCAGCCATCATGCCGATGCGCGGGCACTACAACGTCACCGGCTCCGGCCAGGTCTGGGGCTGGCAGTTCGGGTTCCCCTACGCGGTGGACCTCTCCCGCGGATTCGCCCGCTACAACCCCGGCGAGACGACCTCCAACGACCTGCTCCGCAGGGACGAGGTGGACGCCGTCTTTGTCCTCGGCAGTGACCCCGGCGCGCACTTCCCGTTCAGCTCGGTCAAGAAGATCTACGACCGCCCGTCGGTCGTTATCGACCCCCACGAGACCCCGACCACCGAGGTCTGCAAGGTCCACGTCCCCGTCGCCTTCGTCGGCGTCGAGGTGGGCGGATGCGCATACCGGATGGACAACGTGCCGATTGAGACGAGAAAAGTCATCGAGCCCCCCGAGGGCGTGATGACCGACGAGGAGTTCCTCGACCGCGTTCTGGAACGCGTCAGAGAGATCAAGAGTGAGTGAGCAATGACAGAATATCTTATCAAGAACGGATTCGTCTTCGACCCGGTTCTCGGGATCAAGGGCGACAAAGCCGACGTCGCCATCAAGGACGGCAAGATCGTCGAGACGACGGCTCTCAGCAGCCCGAAGGTCATCGATGCGGCGGAGAAGGCCGTCATGGCCGGCGGGGTCGATATCCACGCCCATGTCGCCGGTCCGAAAGTGAACATCGGCCGCAACTTCCGCCCCGAAGACAAACTCTTCGGCTACAAGGCTAAAAACGGCATCGAGCGGATGCAGGGCGGATTCTCCGTCCCGACGACGATCCGGACCGGCTACAACTACGCCCGGATGGGTTACACGACCGTGATGGAAGCGGCCATGCCGCCGCTCTACGCCCGGCACGTGCACGAAGAGATACGAGACACCCCAATCCTCGACCAGGGCGCTTACCCGGTCTTCGGGAACAACTGGTTCGTCCTCGAGTACCTCAAGAACCACGAGATCGAGAACACCGCCGCCTACATCGCCTGGCTCCTCAAGGCGACGAAGGGCTACG
>NZ_VCYI01000006.1 GCF_030464365.1 Methanoculleus methanifontis
CGGTTCTTCAGCTGGATTGAAGCATTTAAGAAGATTACTCCCAGATATGAACGCTATGAGACCTCATTCATGGGACTGATTCACCTGGCATGCAGCGTCATGATTGCGAGAGTATTGGGATGACCTCACTATGTAGCATGCCCCGGACCCTCCCATGCTCAGGACCATGCTTGTCGGCCCTGTTGAAAACCTGTTCCGATCTTCATCTTTTCCCTGATGAGGGTGGTGCCACACCAGGCCAGTCCCTGTGCTGACCTTTTTTCTCGGGCATGTCCTCATGCAGTGGACCGTGGTGGCCTGCGCACCTTCGGTGCTCGAACTCCCGCCGTGCCGCCGGTCGTTTATCGCCACGCAGGGGTGGGGCTGACGAGGAGTGCGATGCTCCGAAGGAGCAGAGCTTGAGCACCGTTAGGTGCGAAGGGGGTCTCCCCCTCCCCAGTCTCCACGTTGTAATGGATCTCTGTAACCCCCACCACCCGCGCTTCGCGCTCCTCCCGCCCCCAGGGGGGCGGGCAGTGCGTGGCGATTGCGATGGTTCGTTACGCGACCGGCCGCCAGGGCGGGAGCGTGAGCACCGAAGGTGTGAACATCCGGAGCACGAGCACCGCACGTGCGCAACCCGGTGGAAAACCGTGCCTCTGAGTGAACCCTGACTGCAGCCATCTTGAGCAAGGGGGTTTCAACAAGGCCTAAATTTCGGTTTTGTTGAAATCCTCCACCAGAGGTCGAATAACCTCAAATTATCCATACGTTTTCGACACACTACCGATCCCTATTGGTAACCGGGTATTATCCGGAGGTTGGGGAAAGCATTTCAACAGACCATGCTTTCCCGAACTCCAGCACCCACCCGCCCCTCACCAGTGCGTCCTGCGATGCACCATTCCACCCGGGGCAGCACCTCAATATACTCCCGGATACCCGATCTTCAGACTTGTTAGCACAATAAGAAACATTCATATTACCTGATCGACAAACGAGAACCCATGATAGGTCTCCCGGCAAACCGTCTTTTCTGCCTCCTTCTCCTGTCTCTATTCATCCCGGCCGTGGTCTGCGGCGCTCCGGTCACCCGGACGCTCTCGACCGCCGAACCGGGGGCGGGGGAGGTCTTTGATATCTCGCTCTCGATCGACGGCATCGACCTCGGTGGGGTGGTCGAGACGCTGCCGGCCGGCTACGCCTTCACGGGAACCGAGCACCCGGACGACCGGGTCACCGTCCGGGGCCAGAGCATCGGGTTTGCCGTGATGAACGATACCGCGATAACCTACTCCGTCACGGCCCCCGCCTCCGGGAGCGGGGATATCACCGGAACCTGGGAGGACTTCCTCGGTGAGTCGGACGGGCAGGTAGCCCCCTCGCACGTCGCGGTGGACGGCATCGAGACGGCGGCCGAGAGCGCCGGGGAGAAACCTGCCGCACAGGAGGCCGCATCGCCAGTTGCGGCCCTTGCGGCGGTTGCCGCCCTCTTCATCGCCGGATGGGGTGGTCGGCGATGAAGCCCTGGCCCTTCCTCGCTCTCCTCCTGCTCCTCGCCGTCCCGGCCTCGGCGGCAGACGGGATCCCCGGGGACGCCGACGGCGACGAGGTGCTTACCTCCGGTGAATACGCCTCGGCGGCCCTCGCTTACCTCGCCGTCACCTACATGGGCGGAGCGGGAGAACTCGACCGAACTGATATCCAGGACGCCGCCTGGGTCTACGCCCGCTGGGACGGGAAACCGCGTGAAGTCACCGATTCGTCGGGGCAGACGGTGACCCTCTACCGCCCCCTGCGGCGGATCGTGACCTTCAGCGGCGAGTCCCTCGAGACCCTCCGGTCGCTCGGGTTCGATATGGACAGGGTCGTCGCCGTCGACAAGTACAGTCACGAGAAGAACACGTTCTTCCCCGAGTGCCGGGAGAAGGCGAACGTCGGGTCGATATGGTCCCCCGATATGGAGAAGGTTCTCTCCGTCCGGCCGGACGCGGTCTTCCTCTACGCGACGATCAGCACCGCAGCCTGCGACGATATCCAGAGGAGACTCGAAGCGAGCAGCCCCGGGATCCGGGTCTTCCGGTTCGACTGTTTCAAGCCCGCGACCTATGTGGACGAGATCCACACCATCGCCTCGATCGTCGACGAAACCGAGCGGGGAGAGGAGTTCGCCTCCTTCTACGGCTCGACGATGGCCCAGATCCAGGACGGCACGACCGAAATCCCGGATGATGAGAGGACCCGGATCTACTTCGAGTACTGGTTCGACTACACGACCGTTGCCGCCAGCGCGGGCTACAACGAGAAGACTGAACTCGCCGGCGGGAAGAACCCCTTCGCCATCGGAACCGCGGAGTATCCCGTCGTCGACCCCGAGGCGATCATCGTCGCGGACCCGCAGGTCGTCGTCAAACTGGCCGGGCAGGGCCTGACCGTCGGCGGATACGCGGGGCATGACCCCGAAGCACTCGATGCGATCCGGTCGGCGCTCGTCGAGCGGCCCGGGTGGTCGAGGATCACCGCGGTGAAGGACGGTCGCGTCCACGTCATCCACTCCGACATCCTCGGCGGCGCCCAGCATTTCATCGGGACAGCCTACCTCGCGAAGTGGTTCTACCCCGACCGGTTCGCCGACCTCGACCCGCACACCGTCCACCAGCGCTACCTCACTGAGTTCCAGGGGATCGATTTCGATCTTGCGTCTGAAGGGACGTTCGTCTACCCGTGACCGGTGCGCCATGGACCAGAGCGTCGTCATCCAGGAAGGATATGCCCGGCTGAAGCGAACCCGTACTGCCTTCGTCGGTGGACTCCTCGCCGCCCTCGTCATCCTGATCGGTGTCGCGGTCACGCTCGGGTCGGCCGACTACACCGTGGCCGAATCCTACCTCGCGATCCTTGCCGGGCTCTTCCCCGGCACATTCACCGCCCCGGAGATGGCCGAGATCATCGTCTGGGATTACCGACTCCACCGGGTGCTCTTCGCGGTCTGTGCCGGATTCGGGCTCGCAGTGGCGGGCTGTGTCATGCAGGGGATCCTCCGAAACCCGCTCGCGAGCCCCTTCACCCTCGGAGTCGCCTCAGCGGCCACCACCGGCGCCTCGATCGCAATCGTCCTCGGCGCCGGGGTCGTCGGCGGAGATTACCTCGTCATCGGCAACGCCTTCCTCTTCGCCCTGCTTGCCGCGCTCGCCATCTACGGGATGGCCCGCTACCGGGGGATCGGTTCCGAGACGATGGTTCTCGCCGGCATCGCCATCATGTATCTCTTCTCCGCGGTGACGTCGCTGCTGCAGTACGTCGGCAGCGCCGAACAACTCCGTGCGGTGGTCTTCTGGACGTTCGGCTCGGTCGACAAATCCACCTGGCCCAAACTCGCCATCGTCAGCCTCGTCCTCGCCTGCACCATACCCTACCTCCTCTACCGCGCCTGGGATTTGAACGCCCTCGCGGAAGGAGACGAGGTGGCGGCCGGTCTCGGGGTGCCCGTGGAGCGCTCGATGATCGTCTTCATGATAATCGCCTCCCTGATCACCGCGGTGATCATCTGTTTCACCGGGACGATCGGCTTCATCGGGCTCGTCGCCCCGCACATCACCAGGATGGCCATCGGCGGAGATTTTCGCACGCTCCTCCCCGCATCCGGCCTCGTGGGTTCACTCCTCCTCCTCGGTGCGGACAGCGTCGCGCGGAGCGTCCTTGCGCCGCAGGTTCTTCCCGTCGGGATCGTGACGGCGTTCCTCGGGGTGCCGTTCTTCATCTATCTCTTCATGCACCGGAGGAATGCCTGATGGCGCTGATATCGGTAAACGACCTCTCGTTTGCCTACCACGACCGCCAGGTGCTCTCCGGGATCACCTTCTCGGCCGACGCAGGCGAGGTACTCGGGCTCGTGGGGCCGAACGGGTGCGGGAAGACAACGCTTATCCGGTGCGTCGACGGGATGCTCACCCCGGACAGGGGCAGGGTGATGCTTGGCGGGCGGGAGATCTGCACAATGCACCGGCGCGAGGTCGCGCAGGCGATGGCCTACGTGCCGCAGTCGACCGGGAACCGGACCGCGGCGACGGTCTTTGAGACCGTCCTGATGGGGAGGCGGCCCTACCTGAACTGGAAGGTGAGCGCGACCGACGAGGAGAAGGTGATTGCGGCGCTCGACCTCCTTGACCTCCGTGACCTCGCGCTCCGTAAAGTCGCCGAACTCTCCGGCGGAGAGCGCCAGCGGGTGATGATCGCCCGGGCGCTCGTGCAGGAGACCGGAACAATCCTCCTCGACGAACCGACGAGCAACCTGGACGTCTGCCACCAGATGGGGGTCATGGAAGTCCTCCACGGGCTTGCCGAGGAGAAGGGGCTCGCGGTCGTCATCGCGCTCCACGACCTGAACCTGGCGGCAACCTACTGCCACCGCCTGCTCGTGCTGAAGGGCGGGTTGGTCTACGGCTACGGTGCTCCGGAAGAGGTGCTCAGTGAAGAGATGCTCAGGAATGTCTACGGCATCAGGGCAGTCGTAAAACGGGATCTCGCGGCGCCATACATGGTTCCGGTCAGGCCGGGACGCCTGCGGGAAGGGGTTTGAGACTCCCCTACCCGCCCAGGTGCCTCAGCGCCTCCTGCGCCTCCATGACCGGGTGCATCTCGGTGTAGCCGAGATCGGCCCAGGGAGAGCCGGCTTTTAGAAGTGCTGCGGGATCCTCCACCTCGACCAGCCTGAAGACCATGTTGCTGCCGAGATCGATCCACTCGTTGATCACGATCATCCCGTCAGGGGTCTTCTCCACGGCCCGCATCTCCATGACCTCGCCGGTTCTCCCGGGCTCCCAGGTGAAGATACTCATAAACTGCATGCCAAACCACCCATTTTGTCTCCCGCCCGGCGCGCCGGATCGGGCAATCGGCGTCAACGGGCTCCGGGTATAAATACCTGGTGCAGGGCGGAACCGGCCGTTACGCCGACCGCCCCTTCACGGCGGCAGAGATGAGCATGGCGGTCACAGCGGAGATCACGAGGAGCACGACCGTGTACTGGTCGGCTGTGCCCACGACCGTGACCAGAAGGATGGATGTCAGGGGCGCCCCGAGGGCGAGGGTGAGGGCTGCGACCTCGATGCAGAGAACGAAGACGCCGACCGGGATGCCCGGGAAGACAAGGCTCAGGGCAAGCCCGATCAGCGTCGACGAGAAGATGATGGGAAAGAGCGGGCCGCCGATGTACCCGCTCTTGAACGAGAGCGCGAGCAGGAGGATCTTTAAGATTGCTAAGCCGAACAGCATCCCGACCCCGAGCCGGGCCGGGTCGGCGATGATCCCGTGGATCTGGGCCTCCCCGGAGAAGAGCACCTCCGGGACGAAGTAGCCGACGCACGCAATGACCACCCCGGCGGCGAGGACACGGGTGACGACCATATCCCCGAACGCCCGATCCATGACCTTCCCGGCGGCCTGCATGGCGACTCCCGCAAAAACTGCGAGGAGCGAGCCGAGGATGCCGAGGATGATCGCGCAGAGGATGTAGCCGGGATGCAGCCCGCCGATCGGCTCGAACGGGATACTCCGGGCAAAGGAGGGGAGCCCGAGGAGCAGGTAGAAGAGGTAGCCGACGGTGCCGGCGAGCAGGTTCCAGGTGAGGAACCGGAAAGCGTTTTTGTTCCCGCCGATCTGGAACTCGGTGGCGAACACTCCCGTAAAGAGCACGTTGCCGATGATGCCGTTGAACGCCGATGCCAGGGCGGCGACGTCGAACCCGAGCGCGGCCCCGGGCGACCCGATCCTGAGCCGGTCGCGGAAGTACGAGGAGACGTAGCCGATAAGAACGGTGATGGTTCCTTCCGGCCCGATGCTTGCCCCGGAGAGGAGCGAGAAGAGCGACGAGAGGAGGGCGCCGGGAAACGTCCGGTAATTGGGTCTCTCACCCCCGCCTTTGAGCGATTCGCTGAACCCACCGTGGATCACATCGGGTGCGTGCAGGTACCTGCGGCAGAGGCCGACGAGCAGCGAGAAGAGCAGCACCCCGGCCGGAACCGCCCAGGGGGCGCCGTGTATGAAGCCGTCCTCCGACCAGACGGCGTTGTCAAGCAATCCGTAGAGACTGAGATACGCGACTGTAAAGACGATCGCGACTACAGCGATGAGGACGACCTGCCAGAGAACCGGGGTTCTCTCACGGCTGCCGGCCCGCGCCCCTGAGGCGTCTGCAGGGGCAGGCATCGCGGGCACGGCATCACCGTTCCAGGTAATCGTGCTGTCGGTTCCACCCGACAGCCGAAAAAAAGCAGCCGTTCCCCGGACACACTGTCCGGGGTTACCTCCGCCGGGGCCGCGTCTCGACACGCTCTGTCGTCACGACCTCGGATGGTGGGGGCTCTTCCCGCTTCATGGCCTCCGCTTCCTCGCGGGTCGGGGGAGTCATGGTTCCGGCCGATTGGATGAGGCTGTAATCAGCTTCCCGTGGCCAGTTGTCCTCCTCAAAGCCCGGCAGATCGTCCAGCCGCTGCTTGTCGATGTTCACGACGAAGTTGTCGTCCCCGGGTCGGTAAATCACGGATTCCGGCGGGACGGCGAACCTTTTTGCCGCCATGCCGAGCACGCCGCCGTACCTGAGTACCAGGTACTTTACCTTGCCCTCGGGGAACCCGATTCGCATATCCGAGATCTCCCCGAGGTCGTCTCCCTGCGGGTTGATCACGTTCTTGTCCAGGATATCGTCGGCCGACATAAACCATTCTTCGCCGGCCGTCCGTGCCCTGCGCTCGAGAACTACCTCCGATCTCTCCTGCATCTTCTTCATCTCCATCGCCCCCGTATCCGGGGGGACACGCCCCACACCGGGGGGCGTGCACTGAGTGCCGGGAGTCCTTAAAATGATTTGCCCGCCGCGGCCGGGGGGCAGCCCGGTCTCCGGGTAGGGAGGGAGCCTGCCCGAATGAGCACCGCAAAAACCCTTGTACACCAGGAAAAGCCATATTCAGGGCCTGATTGAAATGGATGAAGTTATTACCGGGTGCGTCAATTCCCTCTTCATGGGGCCTACTGTCAAACTGGATCTCACCACGATCCTTCAGACAACAGGCGAGTTGCAGCACTTTCTCAACCTGGGCGCTGCTCGCCTGCGTGCTGAGGGGCCGTTGCCGGAAGAAGCGTCTGAGGCGTTGATATTTGCCATGGCCGACGAACTTGAGAATCACCTGCGGATGAAGCGCGATCAGCAGGGAACCGCGAGCATCAGCGATCTCCGGGTCTGGACCCAGGCCTGGATCGACGAGCGGCAGGAGGAACTCACGCAGGGGTCGCTCCCCGGCGGCGACCAGGGATAACCGGCCGGCGAGTATCCCGGGACGCTACCCGGCAGCTGCGCCGGGGTTCCTCCCCGGAGAGACCCCATGATTTATCTGCACGCGCATCTATGCGCACCTGATGCCTCACTTCGACCTCTTCTTCAAGACCGAAGACCTGCGGCGGAGGCTTGAACCGCATCTGGGCCTTATCCCGCCCTTCTTTCAGTTCACCGTCCGGACAGGCACCCCGGAGGTCCGCTACTTCGACCAGAAGGATCCGATGTGGAAAGGCTTCCCGTTCCCGGTTCCGGAAGGAGCTGTCTACGTCTTCGACGACGACATCCCCGCCCGGGCGCTCGGAGGCGGGATGCATATGCGGGCGAGCGTCCGGGTCACACGCGCGGACAGGGACGACGAAGCGCTCGTCCTCCGCATCTGGCACGAGATCCTGCACGCGATCGGGCAGCCGGCGGACGACATGGTCAAGCGGGCGGGCGAGTGGCAGAGCATATCTGATAAGGTGGTCTGGGCAGCCTGGCAATCGCTCTCCCGGCCTCTTGACGCCCCGTTCTGGCACCGGAAGTTTTACGCGTGGCTGACAGAGCGGGCGGCGAGCGTGGCGGGTGGGAGGTAGGGTTGAGCGGGGATGGGGGTACGGCCGCCCCCCCTTTTGCCCCGCCACCAGTCCTCCTCCGTGCTCGCCTGCATCGCCTGGGCCCGGATATGCCCCGACCGCCTCTTCTTGCCGGTGAAGAGCGCACGGCCCGGGTGCTGACCGAACCCCATTCCCCGGAGAAGTTCCGGGTGAACGGCGTCCTCTTCAACATCCCGGAGTTCTACGAGGCTTTCCCGGAGTTCTACGAGGCTTTCCCGGAGATCCGGCCCGGCGACGCCCTCTACCGGGAGGTCGAGGAGAGGCCCGTCATCTGGTGACGGGTGTTAGAATACTCTTTTTCTCGTCTATCTTCTAAAACGTGTTCTGCGGCAGAACGGGGAGGCGTGCCCGGGTCATCGGGCAGGATCTCCTGTCGCCATCGCCCCCGCGACCTGCCGGCTCCCCCGGGCGGCATGATTAGTATGTGTTAAATACATCCAAACCAATGATATAATATTTTCCATTGGAAAAAATCATTGATTTCACGACATCATGGATTCTGGAGGAAATATACCAGATATTGTCAAAACAGCCAAGTTTCCAGGGGTGTTGAGCAACAATGGCAAACGACGACAAAGTGAACGAAATTTTTGGCAGGTGCAAGGAGGTCGCATCCGTTGCTGCCGATAAGGCAACCGTGGTGATTGACTCTGCATCGGCCAATGTTTCAGCAGGTATCAGGGAGATGCGCGAGGAATCTGCGGCATCTTCGCGTACGGACGATGGAACCTATGCCCGGGACGGCGAGGCCCGTGCAGCAACGGAAGCGGGCGAGTGCGTGCTCTCCGGTGAACTCTCCGTGTCCGGTGCTGCGGACGATGCAGCCTGGATACCGGTCAAACATTCTGCGGGCGAGGTCGTGAAAGGATGCGTGCACAAGAGAATCGACGGATTCAAGAGCGGTTTGCAGAATAAGAAACTCCTGATAACCGCAGGAACCATGGCTCTGGTCTGGCTGGCACTGACCATACTTCCGGCCATAGGACTCAATTCGGCTCCCGTGGAGTCGCTCTCCTTCCTGACATTCGCGCGGGGCGGGCTCTCCGGCGGCGTGCCGGGGCTCATTGGCGGCCTCATCGGGAAGGGCCTGATCGCCTACTTCGTGACGCTGCTCATCGTCGGAGGGATCTCCGGTGATAGTATTGTCTCAAACGTACGCTCTTTTGCTGCAAAGTTCTCCGGACAAAAATGGGATGCCGCGTCGATCTCTCCTCTTCTCGGCGGCGGCGGCGCGGCCCTCTTCGTCTACAACTTCCTTGCGGGAACGTCGACGATCATGAACTGCATGGTGGGGGTTGTGGCGTTCCTCATCGCGGCCCGCGCGCTGGCGAACCGGGCGGGATGCGTGCGGCAGGTCGTTGCCGCAGCCTTTGCGAAAGAGGGCAGGGCCGACTCCGGGCTGGTCACGCACGTGATGGCGGGATGGGCCGGAGGGTTTGCTCTCGGCGTCGTCCTCTCCATCTTCGGGGGGTACACCTGTTACATCGCCGGGTTCCTCCTCCTGGCGGCCGGCGCCGTCCTCATGGTCACCGTTCAGAAGCAGGCAGGAGGCGTCCCGGCATGAGGCCGATGACGAAACTGCTGCTCGTGCTCCTTGCAGCCTCACTCCTCTGTGGAACCGCGGCTGCGAGTTATTCGCTCACCGATACCAACAGTTACGACTACAAACTGGCGAGCAAGTACATCCACAGCATGGAAGACGAGGGGTTCGTCGTCGAGATGCCGATCGGCGTCTACAGGAAAGGAACGGACGAACTTCTTGCGACCGAGAACACGCTGCTGATCATCGGCAACCTCGGGAAGGTAGACCCCGAGGCGGAACGGCTTGTCCTGACCGAGATTCCGACAGATGTCTACAGTTACACCTACCAGGGCGACGTAGGGGGCGGCGAGATCAGGCAGATTACGGGAGAAGTCACCGCCGGCCGCTACATCTTCACCGAGTTCGGTCTTACCACGAAGTACAGGACGGTGGGCGAGTATGCCGGCTACTTACAGACTGTTCTCGAAGAATCGGTCAAGAGTTCCAGTGCTGAGATCGAGTACGTGGATACGACCATAAACGGACACCGCGTCGTCGGCGTGCGCGAGTTGACGGACGATCTCAACCGGGCGGGCAACGTCGCGGACAACCACCTGGAGAACACGTTCACCTACTACGTGATCCGTGAGGACTTCTACCCGGCGGGCTCGGGGCTCGCCCACATCAGGTTGCGCGGTCATGTCGGCCTCGAACATGACAACGGCCGGTCATTGACGTATGATCCGTATCCCTCGGAGAACCAGGTAGCTATAGCACTCTCCGAGATGAGGAAGGCGTACGAGGATGCGAACAAGGTCGTGGACTCGGTGATCGCCGATGCGGCGAACGCAAAGGCAACGCTCATCGTCGGGAACTATGACGAGGTCTTCGGCGGCTACGGCGGCGGCGCCTTCTCAATAAACACCCCGGGCGGGGGCGCCGGTGAGAGCGATTACGGCATACCGCTCGCGGTTATAACCGGGATCGGTGCCGCGGGAGCCGCGGTTGCGGGTGCTGCAGCGGCGGCCGGCGGCGGCAAAGGCGGCAGCGAGACGGAGCGCACCAGTACCTACCGGATGAGGATCCGCAAAGACTTTGAGGATTACATCGTCTGCGGGAAGAGCCCCGAGACCATCTACGCCCAGATGATCGAGATCACCGCGGAAGGCGAGACGATCGAGCGGGACGACCTCACCGCGACGCTCTCGATAACCTCCGGCGGCGGCCTCCGGGTCGAAGATCCGACGTTCACCGGCAGTTACATGGGAGCGTTCGTATCTGCGGACGAGAACGAACTCGCGGAAGAGGGGATCGTCAAGGTGGCCTACACCGGAAAGGGCGGGTCGTTCACGAACAACATCCACTTCCGGATCATCGGTGAGCCGAGAGTCACGTTCCCCGAGCAGGGGGAGGCCATGGACCTGCGGCTGAACGTCCTCTACGGCGACGGGATGACCTACGACGTCGAGGTCGAACTCGTCGACTTCATCGAGCCGCCCAAAGAGGTCACGATCACGCAACTCGACGAAGCGCCGTTCACGAGCTCCTTAGAGAAGATCGACGATACGCATTACATCGCAAAGATCGTCAACACGAGCACGCTTCCCGTGAAAGGGGCAAAAGTGACGAGATACGGCGCGAGGGTCATCGCCACCACCGAGGATGACAGGGTCGTCGAGGAGGCGTTCACGGTGATCTTCTACCCCGAGGGCATCAGCGTCACCGACGTTGTCTACGACGACGAAGGGCACGCCCGGTTCGCGGCCTACGACGATCTCGACACGGAAGAGGACGACGTCCAACCGACCGGGTTCATCGTGAACCTCGCCGTCAGGGTGGACGAGAACGGGAAGGAAGTGGTGAAACTCCTGGACGGGACGGATTACGCGCCCGAGTTCGGCGAGCTCAAGGGAACCGACCAGAGAACGGAGGTCCTTGCTTCGAGGTTCAAGTACACCATCGAGAAGAAGCCGGACAACACCAACAAGGCCTACAAGTTCACCCCCGCCCAGCAGATCGGTGAGGACGAGAGGAACCCCTACTTCCTGACGCTCCCGATCACCTGCGATTACGGTGGCGAGACCTACGAACTCGATCTCCCCATCCGCCTCATCGGCGACAAACTCGGGGTGCGCAAGGACCGCGAGACCGAACTTGCGAACTTAAAGAAGAGGATCCAGAAGTTCGGCATCAATCCGGACACCGCCCGGTTCCTGCGGGAGAACGTGCAGAACTTCACTGCCGCCGAGCTCCGCCTGATGAGCAAGAAGATCGTCTACGACTCGATCGTCTACTACACCCAGGAATCGGCGGACTTCATGGAGACCGCCGAGACCATGGACGACTGGATCTCCTTCCTCTCCGTCGTGAAGTGGTTCGGCGACCAGGCGTTCTCCTACCTCATGACCGTCTACACGGGGCCTGCGGGAGAGGCGATCCTCACCCCGACGAAGGAGCTTACGGTCGAGCTGATCGGCGAGATCTCGGCCGACCTCTTCATGGGCAACGGGGTGAACTGGGACGATATCAAGGTCGGTGTGCACATCTCCGAGATGATCGAGAACTACACCAAGTCGTGCTTCGAGGATATCGGGAAGACGAACCCGAAGAAACTCGCCCAGGTGATCGCGGGGCTCTGCGTCTTCAACCTGGTGCGCCACTACTCCTTCGATCTCGATGAGAACGGCAAACGCAGCCTATACAACGCGATCATCTCGTCGTTCTCCGACATCTCGCTCGAGTTCTTCTCGAACAAGTTCGGCGATTTCCTCAAGGGCAAGGTCAACGACCCGAAATCGGGCATCTCCAGGCTCCTGGACTCTTCGGCGGTCAAGATGCTCGAGGACATGATGCCCGAGGGCAAACTCGCGGTTCCGGGCGTGAACACCCTCACGGAAGACGTAGCGGTAGGCCCCATCCTCCAGAATTACGTGGAAGGGCTCTTCGGCGCCGGTGCATCCTACGTGACGGAGGAACTAGGAACGGCGGCTGCCGAGACCCTCTATGTGAAGGTGACGGTGGATGTCCCCGGTTCGGAGCGGGAGATAGACAGGTACGTCGTCATAGACCCGATCAAAGCAGCCGACAAACTCCTGGAGTACATCTTCACGTCGCTCTACGAGGCGTTCCCGTTCCCAACCGCGGAGCCGGGGGCCGCCTCCGAACTGCGCGACCCGCTCTACATGGATCCGAAGACCAACCAGCGGATCGGATAATCTTCTTTTTTTAAGTGGTTGTCCGGCGCTGCGGCGACGGAGATCGCCGCCGCGAACCGCCGAATGAGTGGTTGAGAGAGCCGGCTCTCCGGAAGGGCGGTCGGGGGAGTCCCTCCGGCTGCGGCGAGTATACGGTGCAGCCGTTGCTCGAAGAGGGGGGCACTGCGGGACGGCGTCATGTGGTTTCGTGATCCCGTATGATCATTGCGGATTCCATATTCTTTACCGGGATGCCGCCGGTTGTCGATATTCTTTTTCCTTGAGCCCCATAATATGCCAATATTATTCACATCCGGCGTCTCTGTTTACTATATTTTTTTTTATACGAGATATTTCATTCACTATTATGCAATCCCTATCGAAGTGTTGCCTTCTCCTTCTCATCCTCGGGCTCTGCGTTCCGCCGGCAGCGGCGCAGGCCGGCTCGCATACCACACTGCAGGTCTACACGGATGAGACCGTTCTCGGTCGGATCGTCTCGATCACCCCGGCTTCGGATGTCGGTGCGTATTCCATCACCATTACACGCGGCACGAGCGTTCAGCCTGCCGGTGTGGGCGACACGCTGCGCCATAAGGATATCATCACCCTGCAGCGCGGCTCGTTTGCGGATATACAGCTGGTCGACAGGAGCGATACGACGATGCTCGGCGGAGGCACCGGGGGAACCGCGGTCCTGATCGAACGGGCAGGCGGCGGTTCCGGACAGGCGGCGACTCCCGAGGTGACGGAAACCCCGTCGGGCAGCGGGATAATTTACGTGGATTACGGACAAACTGAAGCAGGAACGGTGACATCTATTCAGGGCAGAGCGGAGATCCTTAGAAATGCCCGGATCTTTCCTGTATATAGAGGAGATAGCCTGCTTGTCGGCGATACCCTGTTTATCAGAGAGGGTGTGGTGACCGTTGAGATCTGGGACTCCGGGACAAGGACGATCTATGAGGGAGGGATACTCAGCGTTGAGCAAAGAGCGAAACCCCAGGAGCTGCTCGAACCGGTCTTCACCTTCTTCAACGATCTAAGTAGTTCCCTTGCACGCGCTCTGGGATTTGAAGTCAATACCCCAACCGGCGGTGGGGCCCGGGGATAATGAGATATGGGGGAGGAGCCCTCCTCCGGCTATTTTTATCGCTACGACCGAACCGGTCAGCGCTTCATGTTGCGGTCGAGGTCTTCAACCGCCGCCCTGAACTCTTTTAGGCGGTCTTCAACCGATCCGTCGGCGCCGCGAAGGGCCACGATCCTGCCGCAGCCGCCGCAGACGATCGGTCTGTTCTCTTTCAGGTGCTCGGCCGTAACCTGGAGCGGAACATTGCAGTCCGGACAGCATATTGTTGTTACGGGATGGCCTCCGGGATCCATATTCAGGATTGCGGACGTTGATGGAATAATCTTTCCATACGCGGTTTCTTACCGGTCTAATCCTATCAAACCGGATTCCGATGCACTCTTCCCACCTCCGCCGGGCACCTCTCGCGGCGATCACGGGGAGGGCGTCCCGAACCCCTCTTCTGCAAGATAGCCGGAGATGATCTCGAAAATCTGCTCTGCATCGCGCACAGTTCCGTTTGCAGAGGATTCGCCGTACGTCAGGCCATAGTCGGCGGCCTCCCGTGCGGTCTTCGCTCTCCGGAGGTCGGAGACAACTGTAGAAGGTAGCAGCCCTCTGTCGGCGAACAGCTCTTCGATGGCGGCGATAAGGCACTCGTGGTTCTTCTCGGCGTACCCGGCACTAAAGAGCAGCGATTTGCAGGCGTGGAACATGGAGTAGTATGCCTTGATGATCGTCCACTTGAAGTCCGAGTCACAGAGGGAGTTCTTCGCCGAATCGAGATCTCGTTTCGCTTCGGCTAGCTCCTTCTCGACCGTTCCCCTGCTCGCGGGCCGTTTAACTACACCCCGGCGGCTCACGCAGTCCTGAAACCTGTATGACATCCCTCACCCGCTAAGAACAATCCCCTGCCGGATACTATCGAAGAATGGGGCATCTTCGGTCTTTAATCGATAGGTTTCGTCCGCGGTATGGACAACCGGGGAGAGTTCCCGCGAGAGGGCAGCCCGGTGCCGTTCCAGCACCTCCCGGACGGGTTCTTTTTCGGCGGTCTCGATATAGAGGTCGATATCGCTCGCAGACGTGTCTTCCCCTCGTGCACAACTGCCATAGAGGACGGCACTCGTCGTCACCTCCTGCAGGTCGCGGACGAGGGGCTGCAGTTCCAGGAGCGTGAACCAGATCTTCGTCTGCCGGAGGAGGACGCTCTCCATCCTCGCCTGGTAAAAGGCAAGGTTTCCCACGTCTTCGCGGGTGACCAGACCCATCGCCTCCAGGTCTTTGAGGTTTTTACTGACGAGCGAGACGTCGCGCTCCACCATCCGCGAGAGTTCCCGGACGTGGAACTTATTCGTGTATGCCCTTCCGAGGACGACGAGGAGGATCAACGACGACTTCCGGAAGAGCGAGTTGTAACCGTCCAGGAAGTCCCAGGGGTGGAGGTTCCCGGCCGGGGTGGGCTCCGGGGTCTTGTTGTGCGGGTGTCGCCAGGTGGGATTACCTCGTTGTTGAGTTACATTCAACATATGTTGATATTCTCTCATCGGTTGTTGGATATATGTCAACGATACAGATAAAGATATCCTGGTGGGGTTTCAGTTTCAGGCGGGTGTAACCGGGGGCGGTGTTTGTGCAGCAGCCTGCTGCATCAATTTTTTCCTGCTCTCACAACCGTATCATCACTGATAAAGCGTGAGTCGGGCATTTGTGCAGGAGGGGCTTGCACGAATTGTACGTAACGACCCTATAGCATCGCCCTCTGAAGTTCATTTTACCGGCAGACCGGGTGCAGGGCCACAGTCCGGTGCCGGGAGCGGCGGGCCCCATATCTGTTGAACAGGCGGATCTTTCATTTCCCTGGAGTTTTCCCGGCTGGTACCACGACAAGCATATGTATATGATGAAAAACGGCAAATAGAACCATTCAAAGACGTAGCGAGGTTTACTGTATGCCGACGAGCAAGAAACAAATGGAGAAACTAAACAGAGCAAAGAAGGCCAAGGCAGAAGAACTCGCGCAGCAGGCGGCTGCAGGCAGCCAGGCCGCCAAGAAGAAACTCAAGAAGCTCGAGAAAAAGATAAAGTGAGCCGCCCGGAATTTCAAATCGTTTTTTCACTTAAGGGCTGATACAGAGAAGTGCGAGCGGGTGTCCCCCTCCTGGCAACGGTGTTCCGGGACAACCATGCTATCATCTCGTTTACAGGATCTATCAGAATGTATCAAACTGATAGATTATGATCCCGGATCGCACGATCTTCTTTCGTTCAAACTGAACCTGCCTTATCGCTGGCGATGATGCACGACATACTGCCTCACTTACAATATCTATCAAAATGTAACAAACTGATAGATAATGATAAGAAGGATCGAAGCCATAGATGAAATTTAAGCATGAATCTCCCTCACACCCCAGAATACTCTCCGGCAGATGTTAAAAAGGCCTGGGAGTATGCGGATACTGGAGATGTAATCGACGCAGTTTTCAAATACAACCAAAAATATCTGCACTGGGATGAGTTGAAACGGCGCGATCTTCCGGTAGATCCCCTCTATGTCTGGATACTGATGAAGACCTTCAGAAAGAAGGATATGAAATATGTGATGTTCGATGATCTCCAGTTGAAATATAATCTCCTGGATGCGTTTCTCGAAAAACTTCATTGCCTTGACAAATCGGCAGCGGGAAGCATCTCATCCGGCCTCGATTCGCTGCCCCACGATCGGGACCAGTTTATCATCAACTCCCTGATGGAGGAGGCGATTGCATCGAGCCAGATCGAGGGAGCCGCAGTCACGAGGACGATTGCAAAAAAGATGCTCCGTGAAAGGAGGAAGCCCGCCACGAAAGACGAGAGGATGATCCTGAATAACTACATCACGATGAAGAGGATCACTCAGGTAAAAGACGAAGATCTGACCCCGGAGTTGATCTTAGAGATCCACAAGACCATCACCCGGGATACGCTCGAAGATCCGAACGACGAAGGGAGATTCAGGGATAACAACGAGATCAGGGTCTTTGATATGCGGGGCAATGTCCTGCACACGCCTCCCGATTTCGCGTCTATCGAAGGACTCATCGAGGAACTCTGTGCCTTTGCAAATAACGACGAAGGGCAGTTCATCCATCCTGTGATCAAAGGCATCATCCTGCACTTCCTGATAGGATACGTACATCCGTTCAATGACGGAAACGGTCGGACTGCACGGAGTATCTTGTACTGGTACATGCTCCGGAAGGACTACTGGCTGTTCGAATACATGGCGGTATCCAGAGCGATAAAAGACACGAAAGGGCAATATAAACTCGCATACCAGTATACCGAGAGTGATGAGAACGATCTCACGTATTTCATCCGCTACAATCTCACCGCAGTAAAAACCGCGGTCGACAATATCCAGAAGTATATCGAGAAAAAGCAGAGAGAGAGCAGACAGGCGCTAAACATTCTCCAGAAGAGCGAAGGACTGAGTCTTCGCCAGGCGGAGATCATCAAGTTCCTTATTAAACACCCGGGTAAGCCGATTACAATCAAAGAGATCGTCGAGACATACCGTGTGGCGTATGGAACAGCGAGAAACGATCTCTTCCATCTCGAAAAGTTGGGATATCTGGCGAAGCAGAAATCGGGCAAGGAGTACATCTTCATATTCAGGGGTTTGAGAGAATGACCCCGTGATATCGTTCAGATACCTATGGTAATCGGAGTTACTCCTTCTCGGTCAGCCGAACCGCTACCCGCATCATCTCACGCCCGCGTTGCGGCAGCGCTTCGTGGCATTCCATATACCGGTGAAAACAGAGCGCATCCTCCCCGGTCAGTTCCAGTCCGGTTTCCAGCGGCTTTGCCATGGTTTCACAATCGTCGTTCGGTGAAATATTATTATCGGAATCAGTAGTCCGGATCCTTTGGCTCTCCGTCTCATGAGGGTCTGTTAGGGGAATTATCCATATTACCCCCAATGTTTGGATTATTTGGGGCCTAGGTGAATCGACCGGGACGAATCCACGTATCGTGGTGTTAGCAAGTGCCGGGCTTCGCTGCCGCGAACTACTAACGAACTACTAATTTCTACTAAATTAGTAGTTCAGGAATCTGACCACTGAGCAGATCCCGGGAAGGTTCGGGGCCCTGTCCGCCCGGACAGCGATCCTGACGTTGGCAGCAGATGCTGCCAACGCTGCCAGCGGCCGACCCTGCCCCCGGCGGCAAAGGGCGAGCCCTGGACCTATGCAATCGAGATGGCGGTCCAGGGCTCGTGAGGCACAAACGAAGACTGCAAGGAATACCGGCCAGTTTGAGAGGCAGCACCATGTGGTCGATGATCTCGTTCACGACCCCGATGATGACAGCAATGACAGCAGTTTTCAGCAGAATGACAGCAACTGCTGTCAACGTGCTGTCACTTGCTGTCATTCTCTGCGCAGGGTCAACCCCGGCGATTGCATAGTCCTCCCGCCGGTCCCCGATCATGCAGCGCTTCAACCACCCTGGCTCATGATCAACTGGTAGTCCTCCTCCGGGATCTCCTGCATCGCCTGACCACGGATATGCCCCGACCACATCTTCTTGTTGGTGATAAACTTCAGGTCCGGGATAAGCGGTTTGAACTCCACCGGGGGTCGAAGATCCTGTGGGCCTGAGGTTGATCCACCACGGGAAGACTTCGCTACCGAGGTTCACCGGTGCAGTGAGTATCCGGGATGTATCTTCGTACATCGCCGAGGTGACCTCAAAGACCCTGGTGATTGGGGGTGGGAGGACTTGTCTGTCAACGCCCGCCAGATTAATGGAAGATTATCAGTATACTCATACTGGAAGGAGTTCGATCCAATCACGGCAGAGGACGAAGCAGGTGCAATCCATCAAATGGTCCAGCGGATGGCGGCCGCGGTAACAAAGGGAGATCTCGGATTGCTCCTCGCCGAAGAAGTCAGTCGTTACTCGCTCATGGATCTTCAGATCATCGGGGGGCGGCTGCACGCGGAGATTATCCGGCTGCCCGATCCCTACCGGAAACAGGTGCACCCCTTCATCACCGAGCAGTTATTCGGCGCTCACCACCAGCTTCTCGCCATGCACCGGTCGGGCCGGTTCCGGTCCATGACCGAACCGATCACTGATCGTGCAACGTTCGTTGAGTTCTGCAATATGATTCCCGATGGATGCTTCCGGCGGGATGAATCTCCGGAACGGATCCCGTTTCGGAATACACCCCGACATCGGGCCTTTTATTACCTGGTCTCGGCATTTACGATCTTCGTGCTCGACCGCCCGGGTCACCCGGTGGGAATGCCGTTCCCGGGAGGGTTTCGGGTCGAAGAGCACAATGGGTCTTTTTATTGTCTCATCCGTGACCGCGAAAAGGAAGTCCCGTTCTCGATCTGCAACTTCTGCCCCGCACTGCAGACCGAGGACGGGTAGTTCCGGGTGGGCAACCAGGGTGAGGGGGGACACTCCAAAACGAATCGGCACGAGATAGAGTGATACAGAGTATGTGGAAAAAAGCCTGGCACTCCGAGATATTTTGACAAACCAGAATGCGAGTGGCAGGATTCGAACCTGCGAACTCCTTCGAGAATCGATCTTGAGTCGATCACCTTTGGCCGCTCGGTAACACTCGCGCCTGTACCTCTTGAACCTACGAAGTAATGAGTTTGATGGCGGCCGGCCCCGCCGGGACGGACACCCCTGTCTCAGTACTTCGCTAAAATGTTTGGGCAGTCCACCCAGAGATCAAACCATCGACTTTCCTTCGCGTTCTTCGCGGCTTCGCGTGAGTATTCAGCATCGGTGGGGGTGATAGAGCCTCACGCGAAGGACGCGAAGCCGCGAAGTGCGACTACCAGAATGGCAGGAGCGTGAGCACCGTCAGGTGAGAAGTGCGATGTTCCGTCAGGAACAGAGCTCGAGCACCGCAAGGTGCGAAGCCCAGTGTCCAGGTGGTGCTAACTCCGTTTTAAGTCGTCACACGAGGCTGCATTGCTCAATACCGGATGTCAAAATCAGTGAAGTGGTGCAACCCGCCCTCACATGAAATCCGCGAGCCCCAGTTGCTTCTCCGGGGGCTCGCCGAAGGTCGACTCGATCTGCATGAAGAGCACCTCCACCCGCTGCTTCGTGTAGTCCGATATCGCGTAGGTTGCGCAGATGTTGCGCGACATCTCCAGGTACTTCTTCACCGAGCCCTCGTGGACCGTCGGGATGATGTGCCCCCCGCAGCGGGTGCACTTCCCCGCGAGCGGCATCCGGCGGTACTTCGCGTTGCACTTCATGCACCGGACTTTCTGCCTCGAGAACGCGTTCAGGTTCCCCTGGAGGTCGCGGATGAAGTGGGTGTTCAAGACCCGCTCGGCAACATCGTCCTCGTCCACCGCCCGGATCTTCTTTGCGAGATCGAGCTCCGCATCGAGTTTGTCGAGCATCGACCCGAGCTTCGTGTAGGTGGACTCGAGCGGCCCCGCCGAGATGTTCGATGTCGAGTGGGTGAAGGAGAACCCCTCGCATTGCGCCGCGGTCCCGAGCCGCCGCTCCACCCGGTCGACGTACTCGTCGAGGTCTTTTGGATGAGTGTAGGTGAGACAGCCATTGTAGACCTCGATCGGGTAGTGGTCGCAGACGTCGACGTTGTGGCTCTCCTTGTCGACCTCCGCCGGATCGAGCCGGGTGGTCAGGACAAGCGGGGCGTCCATCGTCCCGCCCCGGGTATCGGGGAGGTAGGCGCGGGAGAAGTTGATCAGCCCGTCGAGGAGGAGCATCACGCAGTCCTCGTCGCCGTCGCACTGCCCGCAGAAGATCCCGTTCGCGACCAGGGTGTGGTTGTCGGCGACCGTCAGGCAGTAGACCCGGTCGTCGAGCGCCTGCACCGTCTCGCGGGAGACAACCTCGTCCGCCACGACAAGCCCACCCTCCTCCACCGGGACGCGGTTGCCGATCGCAACCTCGAGCGCCTTGACCTTCCGGAGGTAATCCGTGTCCCAGACCAGCATCGCGTGATCGGGTGTCACCGTAAGGATCCTCCCCCGTCGTGTCGCGAACCGAACGAGGTGCGCCGGGGCGCGGTGGACGGAGACGGACGTCACTTTCTTCAGGCTCGTCTTTCCCTGGGGGTCGATGCTCCGGACGTAGAACGGCTGCCGGGGATCCGAGTAGAACGTCCCGACGTGGTCAATCCCCGGTTTTGAGAGATCAAAGTTCTCCGTCACGAACTGTCGGATAGGGACGGTCGTCCATCGCCGCCCGTCGGAGACGGTGATCTCCGTATCGCCGGAGAAACAGTTCCGCCGTTTCGCCGCATGGAAGAACGGATGGCCGTAACCGACCGGGGCCTTCGAGAACCCGATCAACCGGCAGAGAACCCCCGCGCTCGTGTGCGGGGCAAGCCCCATCAGGAGGTGGCCGACGAGGTCGAGGGGTTTCTCCGCATTATAGAAGGGTTCGAGCCCGTAGATCCGCACCAGGAGATCGTCGACGAACTTCGCCACCCGGACCAGCCACTCGCCGCAGCCCTCCGAGACCAGGATGTCCTGGTGGCGGAGTTCCAGTACCTGGTCGTCCGAGACGAGCTCCCGGCCTGAGGTGTCGTGGGTGTAGCCGAGTTCCCGGAGCCGTTCGATCGGAACACCGACCTCGTCCGGGCGGAAATGGGTCAGGGGAAGGTCGATCATATCATAGCGGACGGTGCCGTCCTTGAAGACATAAAGGTTCTGCAACGCCCGGAGGATCCCCTTCTCGATCGGCTCCACCGGCCGCTCGCGCGATATCAGGCCTTTCACGCCCTTTAAGAGAGCGACCGAGGACTCGCGCACCCCGAGGTTTTCCATCGCCGCCAGGTACTCCGCTTTCACGTTGATCGTGACCTTCTGGAGACAGACCGTCTCCGCGTTGCACCGGGGGCAGACCTCCTGCCCGACGTCTTTGCCGCACTTCGGGCACCGGAAGACCGGGTTCGTGTGCGCCCCGCACTCGCAGAGGTTCTTGTAAGTGAAGGCGCCGCATGCAGGGCACTGCCGCTCCCCGACCTCCGCCTCGATGATTCCACCGTCGGTGTTCGACCGGGGCTTCGAGGAGCAGGCCGCCTGGAACGACCGGCGGGCGCCGCCCTCGTCCCCGATCGGGAAGAGCGAGTGAGGCGGCGGGCGCATCTCCCGCGGCTTTGACTTCCCCGGCCGTCCCATCCGGCCGCCGATCCGGGTGCCCGCCCGCGAGCGCACCGTAAAGCCCGAGAGGTGCGCCACGAGGTCGAGCGAGTTCTCCATCGGCGCGTCCTGCCACGCCGGCCGCTTCGTAAGCTGCAGCGTCAGTCCGAGGCAGGCGAGGAACACCAGGTGCTCGCGGATCGCCAGCCGGTCCCCCGTGAGGTGGTGGGGCACCAGGAGTTCCTCGAGGATCGCCTTCGTCTCGGGGGTGTTCGGGACCATCAGCATCCCGTCCTCGATCGTCCCGCCGGTGCTGACCGCTTCCGCGAGGTGGGCGATATCGGCCGGGGCGACGTCGTCCCACATGTAGGTGTAGTCGGGATGGAGCGGAACCCCGTCGAACGCGAACTCGATCGCCTCGAGCTCGTTTTCAGGGTGGCGGGGGCCGCCCTCGAGCATCCACCACTCCTCGCAGTAGGCCGGGGGCATCAGGGGATGGTTGTTCTCCATAAACTCCCCGAAACTGACCAGCATCTCGCCGACGTCCAGGATCTCGTCCACCTGCCCCGCGAGCCGCCGGGCCTCCGCCGCGTCGTCCACCCGGCGCACCTCCCCGCTCCGGAGTTTGACCGTCGGCCCCTGGATCGAGTCGACCGGCACGACCCCCGCCGCCTTCCCCGGCCGCTCGACCTTCATCTGCGTCCCGACCGCGAGGAAGTCGCCGAGGATGTGCAGCGTTGCCGGGTTAAAACCCGCTGCCGCAAACCCGGTATTCCGCGCCCGGCCGAGACGCAGCCGGAACCCGCCCTTGCGCATCGGGTAGGAAAAGACCGGCCGACCACCGATCAGGTCGCGGATGTACTTGTCTTTCGGCTTGATCGCGGCGCTTGCATCATCGTCGTCGCTCTTCGCCGATGCACCACCGCCGATCAGGTCTTCGAGCCAGTCCCAGCCCTGTATCTTCATCTTCCGGACGTTCTTCTGGACCTTCGGGGCCTTCAGCGCCAGCCCTTCCGCGACGACGAGCGCCATCCCGCCCCGAACGGTGTTCGTCTCCACTCGCTCCAGGTTCCGGTAGCCGCTCACCTCCTGCTGCTCGGTCGGCTCGCCGTCGATGCAGACCGGGCAGTTCTCGATGATCATCCGGAGCTCTTCCTCGCCCGGGAGATACTGCAGGCTCATGATGTTGTTGTATTGCCGGATCTCCTCGATGTAGCGCTCGACCTCCTCGGGGCGGGGGGTGTAGCGGTTGATCCCGAGCGCCTGGCGCACGTAGTCACCCACCAACACCGAGAGCGCCTGCGCCGTCCCGCCGGCGCTCCTGATGGGGCCCGCGTAGTAGATCTTTAAGTAATCCGTCCCGTCGTCGTTCTTCCCGAGACTCACCTTCCCGATCCCCTCCGTCGGGGCGGCCACCACGCCCTCCGTCAGGAGCGCCATCGCCGCACGGATGGCGTGATCGAGGATCTCCTCCGGCGTGGTCTCGCCGAACTTCCGTGCCGCAAAATCGTCGCCGATCCGGAGCGCCGCCTCTTCACGGGACATCTCCGCCTCGAGTTCCCGTATCCGGGCCGCGATGCCCTTGTAACCGAGGAGCGCCTCCACGCGGTCGGCGAGGTCGCTTGCCACCGGGATCTCGATCTCCGTTCTTGGATCGAGCCCCCGGGCGCGTGCGGCGGCGGCGAGCCGTATCGCGGCATCGAGCTCTCCTTCGAGTTCGCCAAAGTACCGGGCGATAGCAGGCGAGACCTCCATGCATGAAGTATAGGCCCTTCACGCATTTAGAGCACTCGTTCAGGTCTGCCGGCCCCGGTTCAGGCAGGCCACAACAAAGGGCTGAGCGTCAGAGGATTCCGGAAAAAAGAATAGTATTCGTGCGGATCCCTTCCGGCGAGAGCATCTGGCCCACCCGCCCGGTCGCGAACGCAGCGCGAAGGTCGGCCCAGAGGATGAGGTTGGTGCCGGGCGGCTCCACGAGAAGAGCGGCAGGGATTGCCGTACCAAAGGCACCGGCTACCAGAACATTCCCGGGTTCGCGGAGGTCGCCTTCCTGAAAGAACCGGAGGAGGGGCTCCGGCATACGAGATGCCGCCAGGCCCTAACGATCTGAAGGCGTCTCGATCATTTATTGTTCGCCGATTGGCTTTTCGCCTTCAGCGCCTCGGTGAGCGGCTCGGCGCCCGTCTCCCCCATCTTCCAGAGAAGGAGGGCGGCGCGTTCCTGCGTCTTCGGGTCGGGACTCTGCATCAGGCGGAGGAGCGGTTCGACCGCCGGATCCCCGATCCGGCAGAGTGCCATCGCGGCGAACGGCTGGAGGTCGGGATCGGCGTTCTCGATGACGCTGATGAGGGGCTCGACAGCGGCGGCGCCGATCTCCGCGAGAGCCGCTGTGGCGTATCGCCTGAAGTCGCGGTCGTCCTCGCCGCGTATCGCCGCGAGAAGGGGATCGACCGCCGGTTCTCCGATCCGCATCAGCGCACGGGCGGCATACCACCGGACATCGTTGTCCCCGGCCTCCATCACGTCTATGAGCGGTTCTACGGCCTCTTTTCCGTTCTCACCGAGCTCGGCGGTCGCCGCCCGGCGTGCCGCGAGAGGGCCGTCCCGGAGATCGGCGATCAGTTCCTCGATCCGGGTTCTGTCAGTCATAGCGTTCAGGTGCACACTTGCTGTTGTTATGTCTTCCTGATGCTGCCGAGCGCCTCCCGGGCAGCCTCGCGCACCTCTTCCCGCTCATCTTCAAGCGCCCGGATCAGGTTGTCGGCCGATCTGGGATCGCCGATCTCCCCGAGGGCCCGTGCGGCTCCCATGCGGACGCGCCGGTCGTCGCCGTGCCGGAGCGCCATCGCGAGCGCAGGGACGGCGGGCTTCCCGACAAGGCCGAGGGCGGCGATCGCCCCCCGCCGGAGGAGTTCGCTCTCCGTCCCGAGTGCCTCGATGAGTGGCTGGACGGCGGGCTCGCCGATATCGGCGAGCGCAACGGAGGCCCGCTGCCGCACCTCCTCGTCCTGATCCCGGAGCGCTTCGACGAGGGCCGCAATGCTGCTCTCCCCCCCGATGCTCCCGAGCGCGATCGCCGCCCCCCACCTGACGCGTTCGTTCCCGTCAGAGAGGGCGGCGATGGCCTCCTCCCGGGCCGGCTCGCCGATAGCCCCAATCGCCAGGGCCGCCCTGCTCCGGACGTAGGTGTCCGGGTCTTCGAGCGCGTCCATCAGCGCCGGAATCGCCGCGGGATCGCCGATATCGCCGAGAGCGACCGCGGCCATCCAGCGGACGTCGACGTTCTCGCTCTTGAGGCTCTCCGTGAGCGGCCCGACGGCCGGGGACCCCAGTCTTCCGAGTGCCTCCGTCGCCTTCCACCGGACGCCGACCTCAGGGTCCGCGAGGAGAGCGGCGAGTGGTTCGACCGCGGCAGGAACGCCCGCGTCGCCGAGACACCCCGCCGCCCGGTAACGGGTATCGGGGTCGCGGCTCGAGAGCCGGCCGATCAGCCGTCTCGTGTTCCGGTCGCACGCGGCCCCGCCGGCCTCATCGATGCGAAAGTGGAGAGCGCCGGCACGCCTGCCCGCGGCTTCGAAGAGGTAGCCGAGGAGGTATGCGGCGACGACGAAGGCCCCCGCACTCACCAGGGTGCCGGCGTCCGGGGTGCCGTAGAGGAGGGAATAGACGGTAACGTGGATCATGGCGAGCAGAATCCCGACGACGATCGCACGTCTCCGGTACCAGAACGCGGCGAGGATGAGCACCAGGTAGAAGAGGTGGGTGTACGCGACCGTGCCGAAGGCAAGGTCCAGGAGAACGGCGAGGGCCGTGACAAGGACGAGGACTGCGGGCCTGCTCCATGCCTCTCCCGACAGACCTGCAGGACTCATCCTGAAGAGGAGGTGCGGGCCGCACCCATAAAGAGTTTATGCGGTGCGGTTCCCGCCTCACCGCTGCCCTGCAGCCGCAGCCCGGGCCTCCTGGCCGGACGCCTCCTTGAGTTTCGCGAGCGATGCCTCGATGAACGCGGGAATGTCGTCCGGCTGCCTGCTCGAGACGATGTTGCCGTCGACGACCACCTCCTGGTCGACGTACTCCGCACCGGCGTTCCTGATATCCTGTGCGACGGACTTCCAGCCGGCAACCTTCCGGCCGCGGAGCACCTGCGCGGTGATCATGAGCTGGGGCGCGTGGCATATGGAGAGAACCGGTTTGCCGCTCTCGACGAAGCGGCGCACGAACTCGACGGGCGCATCGTGAGCCCGGAGTTTGTCGGGCGAGTAGCCGCCCGGTATGAAGAGCGCGTCGAAGTCGTCCGGCGAGACATCCGACGCGGCCCGGTCGATCGTGACCGGTGTTTTATCCGCCTTCCCGTGCACGGTCTCCCCCGCGGAGAGGCCAACGTGGACGAGATCGTGACCGGCCTCCCGGAACGCCCCGGCAGGCTTCGTATACTCGACATCCTCGAACATATCCGTGATCAGGACTGCTATTCTGCTCATTCTCGTTCCTCCCCGGACCGGTCGCCCGGCCCGGCACCGGATCGGTTCGCCCGAAGATATAATCCTGCCGGAGGTCCGGGAGATCCAGGACGAACCTGCCGCTGCTGCGGCGGTTTCACAGCAGAATGAGCAACCTCTATACCTTTTTATAGCCAGGCGCAGAACCGGGAACATATGCCCGCGCCGACTGGAGAACCCGGTGGAGGCGCAATCTCCGGGGGGGACTCCTCTGCCTGACTGGCACACCCTCTCCGCGGAGGAGGTGGAGCGGGAGGTCGGCGCCGACCTGTCGGGTCTCTCCACGGGCGAAGCAGAGGCGCGGCTGCAGCGCTACGGGAAGAACGTCCTCCGCGAGGAGGCGCGGGAGAGCCGTCTCCAGGTCTTTCTGCAGCAGTTCAAGAGCGTCCTCATCGTCATCCTGATCATCGCCGCTGCGGCCTCATTCCTCGCCGGCGAACCCCTGGACGCCGCCGCCATCCTCATCATCGTTGTTCTGAACGCCATCCTCGGATACTCGCAGGAGTGGCAGGCCGGCGAAGCGATCGAGGCGCTCAGGAAGATGCTCGTCCAGCATGCCGTGGTCGTCCGTGACGGGGAGCGGCGGGAGATCGATGCGTCGGGGATGGTGCCGGGTGACCTCGTCCTCCTCGAGATGGGGGAGCGGGTGCCCGCCGACATCTACATCGTCGAGGCGACGTCGCTTGAGGTGGACGAGGCGCCGCTGACAGGCGAGTCGTCCCCCGTGGACAAGGCGCCGGGCAGGCTCCCTGCCGGGACGCCCCTTGCCGAGCGGAGCAACATGGCGTTTGCCGGCACGACGGTGGTCAACGGGCATGGCCGGGGGTTTGTGGTCGCCACCGGGATGGAGACGGAATTCGGGCAGATCGCCGGCCTCTCCCAGCGGGTCGCGGACGAGACGACGCCCCTCGCGCGGCAGATGGATCGGCTCGGCCGCGATCTCGGGCTGATCGCCCTCGGGATCGCCGCTCTCGTGGTCGTCGTTGGTCTCCTGCAGCAGCGGGGACTCCTCGAGATGTTCCTCGTCGGCGTCTCGCTCGCGGTGGCGGTGATTCCGGAGGGTCTCCCGGCGGTCGTGACGCTGACGCTCGCCATCGGGATCAAGACCATGATGCGGAGGAACTGCCTGATCCGCCACCTCCCGGCATCGGAGACGCTCGGCGCGGTCTCGGTGATCTGCACCGACAAGACCGGGACGCTCACCCGGAACGAGATGGCGGTCGTCCGGGTGCGGACGGCCGATACGGAGGTCGCAGTCACCGGGGCGGGGTATCTCCCGATAGGTGAGTTCCTCGCCGGGGAAAAGCCCGTCGACCCGCTCGCCGACCCGGGGCTCCGGCAGTTCCTCCGCACCGTCCTCCTCTGCAACCACGCAACCCTCGCTCTCGAAGAAGGGGGATGGCGGGTCTTCGGCACGCCGACCGAGGGGGCGCTCGTGGTCGCGGCGGAGAAGGCCGGACTCTCCCGCGACGACGCCCCCGAGCCGGAGAAAGAGTTCTCGTTCAACTCCACCCGGAAACGGATGACGATCATCTACCCGGAGGGGGAAGGAGACGTCGCCCACATGAAGGGGGCGCCGGAGGTCCTCCTCGCACGCTCGTCCCGGGTTCTCCGGGGGGGTTCGGTCGTCCCGCTCACGGACGAACTCCGGGACGCGCTTCTTGCCGAACTCGATGAGTACGCGTCGCAGGGGCTCCGGGTGCTCGGGGCGGCCTGCCGCACGCTCCCCGCCGGCATCGAGTGGACGGCCGATACCGTGGAGACCGACCTGGTCTTCCTCGGGTTTGCCGGGATCGTCGACCCCCCGCGGCCCGAAGCGGCGGAGGCAATCCGGCTCTGCCGGAGTGCCGGGATCGACGTCATCATGATCACGGGGGACAACCCGCTGACCGCTTCCGCCATCGCCCGCGATCTTGGGCTCTCAAGCGAGGGGGCGCTGACCGGAGCCGAACTCGAAGCGCTCGGCGACGACGAGCTCGAGGAGCGTCTCAAAACAACGAAAGTCCTCTCCCGGGTCACCGCAGAGCACAAACTCCGGGTGATCGATGTCCTCTCCCGCGACCGGCAGGTCATCGCCATGACCGGCGACGGCGTCAACGACGCCCCGGCGCTCAAGAAAGCGAGTATCGGGATCGCCATGGGCATCAAGGGGACGGACGCGGCCAAGGAGTCGAGCGACATGGTGCTCGTGGACGACAACTTCGCGAGCATCGTCGCCGGCGTCGAGGAAGGGAGGCGGGAGTACGACAACATCAGCCGGTTCACCCGCTACCTCCTCTCCTCGAACGTGGGCGAGATCGTCGCGATCGTCGGCGCGCTCCTCCTCGGCCTGCCGCTGATCCTCATCCCCGTCCAGATCCTCTGGATCAACCTGGTCACCGACGGCCTCACCGCGCTCGCCCTCGGCCTCGAACCCGCTGAGCAGGACGTCATGCAAAGACGGCCGCGCGACCCGCAGGAGTCCATTCTCACGCGGAGCGCCTACCTCGTCATCCTCATCCTGGGGGTCTGGCTCGGGCTCCTGACCATCTACGTCTTCATGGGCCTCTACGCGGTCGACCTCGACCGGGCGCGGACGATGGCGTTTACCGGGCTCATCATCTTCGAGCTCTACAACGTGCTGAACTTCCGGTCGTTCCGGTTCCCGCTCCACCGGATCGGGTTCTTCTCGAATCCCGCCCTGATCCTCGCCATCCTCGGGAGCCTCGCGCTCCAGGCGCTGGTGGTCTACGTCCCGATCTTCAACGCCTTCCTCGGGACTGCACCCCTGACCTTCGCCGACTGGGGCCTGCTCGCCCTGCTCGGCCTGCCGGTGCTGCTCGCCGGGGAGGTGTACAAGATACTCCGGCTGCGGGTCCGGAGCGGATCTCCCGCGTCGAGCTGAACCCGGCGCGGGAGATCGCCGCCGTCCCGTTTCTCGGGTGCCGGAGGCTGCACCGGCAGTATCCCCACAGCAGTGCTAACCGGCATGGTTATGGGAGGAGCAGCACACCTGAATCCTGAATTTCGTTCTTTTCGGAGAGTACCACGGCATATCGTCAATCTCTCACGGCATACCCCGCCGCCCGCGGCCCCAACCCTCGCCGGGGTGGGAACGCGTGATCGGCCCGGAAGTGATCGCGGTCGCGGTCTTCCTCTTCACCTACGCGCTCATCATCGACGAACGGATCCACCGCGGTGGCGGCGATGTTCGGCGCTTCCGTCATCGTCTACCTCCGCATCGTCCCGTGGGAGAAGATCCCGGAGTACATCGACCTCGGCACCATCTTCCTCCTGATAGAGATGATGATCATCGTCAACACCGCACGCGGCAGCGCCCTCTTCGAGTTCATCGCCATCAAGACGGCGAAACTCGCGAACGGGAACCCGATGCGGATGCTGCTCCTCTTCTCGCTCGTGACGGGCGTGACGAGCGCGTTCCTCGACAACGTCACCACCGTCCTCCTCCTCACCCCGATGCTCCTCTACATCGCAAGCGTGATGCGGATAACCCCGCTGCCCTTCCTCATCGCCGAGATATTCTCCCCCAACATCGGCGGAGCGGCGACGCTCATCGGCGACCCCCCGAACATCATGATCGGGTCGGCCGCCGGCCTGACGTTCAACGAGTTCATCATCAACCCCGGCCCGATCATGGTCGTCAACCTCGCCGTCGTCATGGGGATGCCCGTCCTCATCTACAGAAAAGACCTCCACGTCTCGCCCGACGAGCAGGCGGGGATCGAGAAGACGTTTGCGAACCTAAACGAGCGGGAGGCGATCCGCGACATGTCGCTCTTCAAAAAATCGGTCGCCGTCATCGTGCTCGTCATCGGGATGTTCTTCGTCCACGACCTCCTCAGGCTGGAACCCGCCCTCGTCGCCCTGATCGGCGCATCGATCCTCCTCTTCTGGAGCAGACAGCCGCCGGAGGAGATCTTCGAGAAGATCGAGTGGCCGGCGCTCTTCTTCGGCGGGCTCTTCGTCGTCGTCGGCGCCCTCGTCGAGACGGGGACAATCGCGGCCGTCGCCGGGTTCGTCGTGAACAACGTTCACTCGGAGGGCGAGGCCATGATGATCATCGCCTGGTTCGCGGCGATCGCCTCGGCCATCGTGGACAACATCCCGCTCACCGCCACCCTGATCCAGGATATGGGCATCTCGATGGACACCTACCCGCTCTGGTGGGCGCTCTCGCTCGGCGCGTGTCTCGGCGGGAACGGCACGGCTATCGGGGCGTCGGCAAACGTCGTCGTGCTCGGGATCGCGGCAAGGAGCAACCTCTCCATCTCGTTTCTGGAGTTCCTGAAGGTCGGCATGCTCGTGCTCTTCGTCACGGTCGGGACCGGGACGGCGCTCCTCTGCCTCAACTTCGCCGTCCTGTAGGCCGGTGCTACCGGGCCGCCTCGATCTCCCGGAGCCGGCCGACTACCCACTTATATGCGGTCGCGGCCGCCTCCCTGACCGAGGCGCTCGGGTCCTCGTCCCTCACCTTCGTGAGCGGTTCCTGCGCCTTCGGGTCGGCGAGTGTGCCGAGCGAGAGGGCGGCCTGCGACCGGACGAACTCGTCCGGGTCGGCGAGCGCCCGGATCAACCCGTCGACGTCCCGGGCATCCCGCATGGTATCGACCTCATCGATTGTCGCCATGGCAGTCTCCTGATCGTTTCGCGTAGACGTCCCAGGAATATATATGCCTTACCGGGTGCGGGCTTACGATTCGCGGGACATCCCCTCCGCCGCCTTCCTGTCCGCGAGCCTCCCCACCACCCGGGCGTGGGCAGACGACGCGGCCCGCCTGACGCCCGCGTTCGGGTCGGAGAACTTCAGCCGCCCGAGCGGCTCGAGCGCCCGTTCGTCGCCGACGGAGCCGAGGGCTTCGGCGGCGGTCAGCCGCACGTTCTCTTCGGGCTCGAATAGTGCTGCAACCAGGCCGTCGATATCCCGGTGCCTTCGCATAGTGTCGATATCAATTCTTCGTGTCATGTGGCTTCCCCGTTCGGCCGATACGCGCATCTATGCTTTTTGGGGATATGAACGTTCCTGCAACGGCCGGGTTTGCGTGAGCGATAGCGGCGGGATGAGGATACGGCGTTATACGGGTTTTCGGCGAACGGAGGTGCCGGGTGCTCCCGCCACGTAAGGAAAAAAGAGTTCAGTAGGTCGCCAGGTACCGGTCGATCTCCCAGGGGTGGACCGTCGTCCGGTAGGCGTCCCACTCGGCTTCGGCAACGTTCGTGAGCGCCTCGACGACGTGGGGGCCGAGCGCCTTGCAGATGAGGTCGTCGGCAAGCAGGGTGGAGTGAGCCTCGTGGAGGTCTCCGGGAAGCGTCTCGATCCCGTTCTGGCCCCGCTCGGTGGACGTCATGTGGAAGATATTCTTGTGAACATCGTCCGGGGGCTCGATCTCGCTCCGGACGCCGTCCATCCCGGCCGCGAGCATCGCCGTGAAGGCGAGGTAGGGGTTGCAGGTCGGGTCGGGGCTGCGGAACTCGACCCGGGTGCTGTTGCCGCGGGGCGCCGGGACCCGCACCAGCGCCGACCGGTTGCTCGCGCTCCAGCTGATGTAGCAGGGCGCCTCGTAGCCCGGGACGAGCCGCTTGTAGGAGTTGATCGTCGGGTTCGCGACCCGGGTGATCGCCGGCGCGTGGCGGAGCAGCCCACCGATGAAGTGCATGCAAGTCCTGGAGAGCTGCAACGGGGCGTCCGGATCGTAGAAGGCGTTCACCCCGTCCTTTGCGAGCGAACAGTTCACGTGCATCCCGCTCCCGTTGATGCCGTGGATCGGCTTCGCCATGAAAGACGCGTGCAGGCCGCGCATCAGCGCCATCGTTTTGACCGCGAACTTGAAGGTGATGACGTTGTCGGCCGTGTGGAGCGCGTCGCTGTACTTGAAGTCGATCTCGTGCTGGCTCTCGGCGACCTCGTGATGCGACGCCTCGATCTCGAACCCCATCTCGGTGAGCGCGAGAATCGCCTCACGCCGGAGGTCCTCCGCGAGATCGGTCGGCGCGAGGTCGAAGTAGCCCCCGGCGTCCTGGAACTGTGTTGTCGGCCGCCCGTCGAGCATCTTGAAGAGGAAGAACTCCAGTTCCGGGCCGGTGTTGAAGACGTAGCCGTCCTTCGCCGCGTCCTCCATCGCCCGCCGGAGCACGGAGCGCGGGTCACCATCGAACGGTTTGCCGTCCGGTTTGCAGACGTCGCAGATGAACCGGGCGACGCTCTTCTCCCGGGGCCGCCAGGGCAGGAGAGAGTAGGTCGAGAGGTCGGGTTTGAGCACCATATCGGACTCCTCGATCCGGACGAATCCCTCGATCGACGACCCGTCGAACCCGATGCCGTCGGTAAGTGCCTTCCCGACCTGCTTCGCCGGAATGGAGACGTTTTTGGGCATGCCCAGGAGATCGGTGAACTGCAGCCGGAGGAACCGGACGTTGTCCTGTTCGATGCGCTCGAGCATCGATGAGATGTTGCCGGGATTCATGTGGAAGGAAACTTCCTTCCAATGTTATATATAATTTACGGATCTACATCTATCAGAGCGTTCCCCGACCACCAGGAGGTGGAGGGGGGCGGGTCGACCGTGATGGTTATGTGCGGCATAATTGGCGTAATGGACAGATCTCGCCGGACGATGGACGGTTCCGGCATCCGACAGGCCCTCTCCATAATGAACGAGCGCGGCAGCGGCGAGGGGGCGGGGTACGCAGCCTACGGCATTTACCCCGACTACCGGGACTGCTACGCCCTCCACGTCTTCTTCGACAACCCTCGCGAGAACAAGCCGCTCCTCGACTCGACGCTCGCGCAGTGGGGGACGGTCGAGCACGACGAGGCGATCCCCACCTATGGGCAGCCGAATCTCCGGGCGGTTCACACCCCCTGGCGCTACTTCTTCAAGCCCGAAGCATCCCCTGCGGCACCGGAGGACGAGATCGTCAGCGCCCTCGTGATGCAGGTCAACGCCGCCCGCCGCGGCGCGCTCATCTTCTCCTCCGGCAAGGACCTCGGGGTCTTTAAAGCGAGCGGGTGGCCCGAGGACGTCGCGGACTTCTACCGGATCGAGGACTATGAGGGCTACATCTGGCTCGCGCACAACCGCTACCCGACGAACACCCCCGGGTGGTGGGGCGGCGCGCACCCGTTCAACCTCCTCGGCTGGAGCGTCGTGCACAACGGCGAGATCACCTCCTACGGGACGAACCGGCGCTACATCGAGAGTCTTGGCTACACCTGCACGATGTATACCGACACCGAGGTCGTCGCCTACTTAGTCGACCTCCTGGTGCGGCGGCACGACCTCGACGTCGATATCGCTGTCCGGGCGCTCGCCCCGCCCTTCTGGGAGGAGATCGACCGGATGCCCGATCAGGAGCGGGAGTGGAACTCCGCCCTCCGGCTTGCCTACGCATCCGCGATGATGAACGGGCCGTTCGCCATCGTGGCCGCCAACCGCGACATGATGGTCGGGTTCACCGACCGGACGAAACTCCGGCCGATGGTCGTCGGCGAGTGCGGCGACCGGCTCTACATCTCGAGCGAAGAGGCGGCGATCCGGGCGATGGAACCGCGGGTCGAGTCGATCCGGATGCCGGCCGCGGGCGAGCCGGTGATCGGGAGGGTTGTCTCATGATCGGGAGCCTCCCTCCCCGCTACCGGGTCAATATCGACCCCGTCCGGTGCATGGAGTGCGGGCGGTGCATCGAGAACTGCTCTTACGGCGTCTTTTCACGGGACGGCGACCGCATCCAGGTCAACTCCCGGAACTGCACCGCCTGCCACCGCTGCATCGCCTGCTGCCCCCGGGACGCCATCAGTCTCGAGGAGCACCCCTGCGACTACCGGAGCCACCCCCTCTGGACAAGGGAGGCACGGGAGGCGATCTACAACCAGGCGCGGACGGGCAGGATCATCCTCGCGGGGATGGGCAACGCCCTCGACTACCCGGTCATCTTCGACCGCCTGGTGCTGGACGCCTGCCAGGTCACGAACCCGAGCCTCGACCCGCTTCGCGAGCCGATCGAACTGACGACCCACCTCGGGAAGAGGCCGGCGAAACTCGATCTCCGGCGGCGGGAGGGCGGCGACGTCGAACTCAGGACCCGCCTCACCCCGAACCTCCGCATCGAGACGCCGGTGATGATCGGGCACATGAGTTACGGGGCGATCAGCCTCAACGCCCAGCTGGCCATGGCCCGGGCGGCAAAAGAGACCGGGACCTATATGGGCACCGGGGAAGGCGGGCTGCACGCCGCCCTCCACCCCTACCAGGACCGGATGATCGTCCAGGTCGCGTCCGGGCGGTTCGGCGTGAACATCGACTACCTGGAGCGCGGCGCCGCGATCGAGATCAAGATCGGCCAGGGGGCGAAGCCCGGCATCGGCGGCCACCTCCCGGGGGAGAAGGTCTGCGCGGACATCTCCCGGACGAGGATGATCCCGGAGGGGAGCGACGCGATCAGCCCCGCGCCGCACCACGACATCTACAGCATCGAGGATCTCGCCCAGCTCGTCCGCGGCCTCAAGGAGGCGACGGAGTGGAAGAAACCGGTCTTCGTGAAGATCGCCGCCGTCCACAACGTCGCCGCCGTCGCCGCGGGCATCGCCCGCTCTCCGGCCGACGCCGTGGTCATCGACGGGTTCCGCGGCGGCACCGGCGCGGCGCCGACGGTCTTTCGCGACCACGTCGGGATCCCGATCGAGGCGGCGGTCGCGAGCGTGGACAAAAAACTCCGCGACCAGGGGATCAGAAACGAGATATCCGTCATCGCAAGCGGGGGTATCCGGGGAAGCGCCGACGTCGCGAAGGCGATCGCCCTCGGGGCGGACGCGGTCTACATCGGCACCGCCGCGCTCGCGGCGATGGGCTGCCGGGTCTGCGGGAACTGCTACCGCGGCCTCTGCCCCTGGGGGATCGCCACCCAGCGGCCCGATCTCGTGGCGCGGTTGAACCCCGACGAAGCGTCGGAACAGGTGGCGAACCTGATCCGGGCGTGGACGCTCGAACTCGCCGAACTCCTGGGCGCGGCCGGGATCAACAGCATCGAGAGCCTGCGGGGCAACCGCGACCGGCTCCGGGGCTACATGCTCGACGAGAGCCTGATGGAGGTGCTCGACGTGAAGTCGGTTGGGGCGTGAGTTGGCCTGTTCGGACAACGGTAGATCTCGGGTGGAGGCGCGAAGGAAAGCGCCGGCACACGTATGCCGAACTTCGCGTCCTTCGCGGCTTCGCGCGAGCTAACAGGTTATAAACGGTGATACGGCCTCACGCGAAGAGCGCGAAGCCGCGAAAGGGAGTTACAAGTAACTATACCGAACTTCGCGTCCGATATCGGTCGCTGATAGTGATTCTCGGCTTCGGTTGAGGGAATTGGTGAGGATAACGACATATCCTCACGATGTCGCGACCTCGACGCACTCTTTCCTCGTCCCAATCCGGGCGAGCGCGCCGCACATCCCGGGAACGTAGGCGAGGGCTTTGCCCGAGTCCACCATGATCGAAGCGAACTCATCCATCCGGGGCGAGACGACCATGCAGGTATCCGGGATCACCCGGGCGCCGCTCCGCTCGATGACCCCCACAAGGTCGGGATTGTGCTTCGCGACGCCCTTTGCGGCGAAGATGTAGAAGGGTTTCGTCGTTGTCTTCCCCCGCAGGAGTTCCGCGAGTTCCCGGAGTTCGTCGGCGGAGCAGTGCGGGCACCCGACCGCGACCGCCTCGACCTCGGTCTTCGCAAAGAGGGCCTCGACCTCGTCCGCCGTCACCGTCACCCGGTCGAGGTCGTCGGTATCGAACGAGAATACCCTTGCCTCCGGGGTGATCTTATCCACGTGGAAGAGGGCAACCGCGCCGGTCGCCGCCATCGCGGCACCGAGGGCCTTGAGGTGGTCGCGGGCCGGCCGGACACCCTGGAATATCGGGATCCGGTTCCCCACCTTCCCCCCGGCGACGTGGCCGATGGCACCCCAGTGGCCGGCGTGCGGGCCCGTGCCGCACTCGACCTCCACGACGACCTGCGGGCGCCGGTTCTCGACGACGTGAAGACCGTAATAGGGGGTCTTTCCGATGATCGCCGCAGCAAGGGCGCTCGGCCCGCCTTCCCGGTTCGTTCGGGCGCCGAGAACCGAGTTTGCGTAGGCGACCGCCGAGGACTCCGACCAGGCCAGATGCTCCCCGTACTCCGTGATCCGCAGATAGTAGGGCGTGCAGGTGCACTCCACCCGGATCCCGAGTTTCCGGTAGGCCTCGACGACCTCCGCCTGACGGCGGGCGAACTCTTCATCGATCCCGAACTCCTGCCAGCCCTCCCGCGGCATCCCGATGGGGTTTAAGACCGCCGGGACCGCCGCCCGGGCGTCGAGGCTCTGCAACCAGGAGAGCCCCCATTTCCCAATGGTCTTGTAGGAAGCACCGCTCACCTGGGCGCTCGTGATCGGGACGAGTTTCTCCGCCCCGTAAACATCCCCGAGCGCGACCAGGATCTCCATCATCTTCTGCCGGGTCTCGCCGAACTCGCCAGCAAGCACCCTCTCGTCATCGTTGTCAAGATACATCTACACCCACTCCGCTCTTCTGAATTCGTCCTCTCTTCCCATGACCATCGTGGCGTCGACCCCGACCTTCACGTTCGTCCCGTCACCCAGCCGCGTCGGATCGAGCGACGAACCCCGGGCGCCGGTGACGACCATGATATCGGTGTCGCCCCGAACTCTCGTCGCGATCGCGTATTCGACGTCGTGGGGATCGTGGATGTCGATATCCTCGTCCACCACCACGACATGTTTGAGGGACGTATGGGCGGCAAACGCCGCCATGATGGCGTTCTTCGCGTCTCCCTGCGTGTTCTTCCGGATCTGCACCACCCCGTGGAGGTAGCCGGCGCCACCCTTCGTGAGGAGGACGTCTCTGACCGTCGTCACCTCGCCCACGGCGCGGTAGATCTTCGGCTCGTACGGCGCTCCCATCAGGAGTTTGTGCTCGTCGCCGGCCGGGAGGATGCCGTGGTAGATGGGGTCCTCCTTGCAGTACATCTTCGTGAACTCGATCACGTGCTGCTGGCGCACGGGGTCGTAGGTTCCGGTGATGTCGACGAACGGCCCTTCCGTCGCTTTTTCGGCACTGATGTAGCCTTCGAGGACGAACTCGGCGTCGGGAACCCGAACGCCGTTCTCGCACTCCCGCACGGCGAGTTCCCCGCCCATCAGTTCCGCAGCGTAGGCGAGTTCCGTCCCCTGCGGGACGCGGGTGCAGGCGGCGAACGTCACCAGCGGATGGGTGCCGACGGTGATGGCGACCGGGAGTTTCTCCCCTTTGGCGAGCGCCTCTTTGAGGAGGGTATGGGTGTGCCGGCCTTCCACCAGGCGGGCGACGACTCTTCCGTCGTCGAGGACCATCATCCGGTGGATGGAGGCGTTTTCGACGCCGTCGTAGCGCGAGAAGACGATCCCGGAGGTGAAGTAGCGCCCGGCGTCGCCGGGGAAGTGCTTCATGACCGGGAGGCGGGAGAGGTCGGCGGGGATGCCGCCCTCAAGCCGTCCGGCATCCACGACGCGGCCGTTGTAGGTCATGCCCGCGAGGTGTCCGACGAGGTCGCGCTCCTCGACGCCGAGCGCCGCTGCAAGCGATCGGCGGTCGGAGAGGAGGTTCATCACCCCCCGGCGGCCGTCGAGGTCGTGGAAGAAGAGGATCTTGTCTGTCCGGCTCGCCATACGGGGAGCCTCGTAGACGGTCGAGCAGGGGCGCTCGATCTCCTCGACCCGGCCCTGATCCCGCATCAGTTCGATAAATTTACGCATCGTATCCGCTCCATCGGGTTCCGAGGTCGTGGTCGACCCCCATGTGGTCGAGCACCCGGGCCACCACCATATCGACGAGGTCGTCGATGGTCTGCGGGTGCTGGTAGAAGGGAGGGCTTGCGACCATCACGGTCGCGCCGGCCTCGTCGGCGGCAAGCATGTTTTTAAGGTGGATCCGGGAGAGCGGCATCTCCCGCAGCAGAAGGAGGAGCGGGCGCTTCTCCTTGAGGCAGACGTCCGCCGCCCGGGTGATCAGGTTGTCGGCGAACCCGTTGCTGACGGCGGCAAGCGTCTTCATGCTGCAGGGCACGATCGCCATCCCGTCGTAGCGAAACGAGCCGCTCGCGATATCGGCCGCGAGGTCGCTGTTCTCGGCGTATATGGCATCGAACCCTTCAAGGTTCACGCCTTCGATCCCGGCTATCTGCCGGGCGGTATCGGAGATGACGATGTGCACCGTTGAGTTATCGCAGAGCACCTCGAGCAGGCGGCGTGCGTAGACGATCCCGCTTGCCCCGGTGACCCCGACGACGAATTCCTTCTTCATATATTCCCTATACGTTATGTCACTACGAGTTTATCCTGTTTTGTCGCCCGCTTCACCCGGAGCACCTCTGTTGCCGCCTGCTCCACGGTGTCCCGGTGCTCCTCTACGGTGTAGACGCCGAGGCGCCACTGCTGTCGCCGGGTGTCGTTCAGGGTATTGATGAGGGGGGAGACCTCCTCGATCTCCACCATCGCGTGACTGTTCCTGACCCGGACCTCCATCGAGAGCGCCCGGGGGAGCCGGGGGATATCGACGAGAACCTCGTCCTCCGTGACCCCGGCGGTCTCGGCGATCTCGCGGGCGATCTCCCGTTCCCGGGCGGGGCCGAGTTCCTGGCGGAGGGCTGCGGCGTTCACCCGGTCTTCGCCGATATACAGCGCCCGCTTGTAGAGGTCCCGGGCGTAGACCCGGCGGGCGAGGTCGCGGGTAATTTCGCAGGAAGAGTGCTTCAGCCGCTCCATGCAGGCGGCGTCATCCATCCGCATCAGTTCGTGTGCGTCCGTGCCCGGGGTGTTCTGCACCTCCTCGCGGAGGGCGTGGACGAACATGCTCGTCGCGATCCGGCTCACGTGGTGGAAGTAGACCGCCGGGCGCATCAGCGTCCGGGCGATGAGGAGCGACTCGGCGGCGTTGATCCCGCCTTCGTGCAGGGCGATGCCCGATTCGGTGAAAATGGTGCTCCGGATAAGCCGGTGGGCGTCGACCGTCCCGTAGGGGACGCCGGTGTAGTGGGCGTCCCGCATCAGGTAGTCCATCCGGTCGACGTCCAGGCTCCCGTGGATGATGCTCGCGAGGCGGTGCTTCCCTGAAACGACGGCGCAGACCTCGGCGGGGTCGAGCCCCGCCTCTTCGAGGATCCCGGCGGTCGCTCCCTCGCGGACCAGACGATCGATCTGGTGGTGGCTCCTCCCCGTGAACTCCTCCATCACCGGTTCGGTGACGTGGGAGAAGGGGCCGTGGCCGATGTCGTGGAGGAGGGCGGCCGTGGTGACGAGTTTCGTCTCGTCCCTATCAAGCCCGAGCTGGCCCGACATCAGGCCCGCAAGATGCATCGTCCCGAGCGAGTGCTCGAACCGGGTATGGTTTGCCCCGGGGTAGACGAGGTTTGCAAACCCGAGCTGGGTGACGTGCCGGAGCCGCTGGACGACCTCCGAGTCGAGCAGCCGGAGCGCGAGCGCGTCCGCCTCGACGTAGCCGTGCACCGGATCTTTGATGATCTTCATCGATTCTGTTAAGATTCTTGGGAGATGGAAGATAAAGGTATTTGAAGGCGCGCGGCGTGCGGGGCAGTTTCTTTTGGGAGGAGCGGGGTGTGGGTGCGGGGGTGGAGCGCTCAGGCGGCGGGGCGGGGGGGGTCTCGCCCTCCCGAAGATCTCCGATCTTCTCAAACTCCACCCTCCAGGCCAGTCGTTCTGCCCATGAGAGAGGTGGGCCGATTGGTGGCGATACGCCCTGCCATAAATGGTCGTCCCCTGACCAGCACCGCAACGCTGATTGCCGGGAACCGTGTCGGTGAGGCACTACATTCCAATGGCTATTGCAATCATTGGGAGCAGAGTGTGGGAACAGAGAGTCAGGGTTTCCAGGGATGGTTACCTACCGTTTATCACGATGGAGGATGCGGCGGAGAGGGGAGATTGAGTTATAAAAAACCATACTGAGTTTCCATCTGTCTACAAGTGTCAACACAGCGAAATTTCAGGGCAATAATGGAGTTCGCTCCCAAGCCATACCACAGATTAGGCCCGGGAACCCCTCCACAAACTAAGGATCTAACGTCATGTCCAGCGTTTTTCAACCGCTTTTGACACTCTGATAGTACATGTTCCTCTGAATGCTTGCTCACAAACACTCAAAAGGACGATGTAGTGTTGTGAGGTATTGTTATTAAATCTTACCCCATCGGACAGGATCAGGTCATTCTGAAAAGTCATTCTAATGGACAATGATCTCGTCGCGCTTGAAGAATTAAATACTCGTTACTCTTTATATATTGATCGTCCCGATGATTGCCACAGCATGAGGGATAGCATAGCCATACGAACGAAACTAAGGAGATACGTCATGTACAGAGAATTTGAGTTACGGATTCTTTGGATCTTCAGGATCCGCTACGTGATCTACCGCCAAGCGAGCTGAGACCAGAGTATCAGAAACCCGCCTCAGATGGTTCCACAGGCCAACTGAGGCAAATCTTCAGGAATGAAGTTAATGCATTAATTGTAACTTAAGATTAGAAAGTTATTTGCCATCGTTCACAGGCCACTACTTTTCCTCTTGTATCTCGGACCCGGCAACTATTATCGATATCCTATCCATCCGAACCTGCAATTTCTTGACCACCTCCAATCCCTTCTTCAACAGGATGTTTTCACTCACCAGGCTCGTCAGGATCTCCGAGTGGGCCTGCATCCGTTGTCGGAACTCCGATTGAATCTCTCACACCTCCGCTGGGGCCATCACCGTAAGCTGCGGATCCGACACTGGTAGCAGTCCTCGATTTCTGCCTTGGAGTATAGCCAGCCTTTGTTCATAGTGATCCCGCTGGTCGAGGCCGGCCACTGTGAGATTACACACTTCCAGAGATCCAAACATGACCCGTCAGCCACAACAACTGAAACCGTTAACCCCCCGGACACCCCACATACATGACATTCAGCCATGATCACCTTCCTCTCCGGCGGAGCCGGGACGCCTGCGCTCATCCGGGGCGTCCGCCAGATCCTCTACGACAGCGAGATCGCCGTGGTCGCGAATACCGCCGAGGACCTCCGGGTATCGGGCGGCCACTGTGCGCCCGACATCGACACCGCCGTCTTCCTCTTTGCCGGCATCCTCGATACCAACCGGTGGTGGGGGATCAAGGGCGACACCTACACCACCCACAACTACCTCCCGAAGGTGGCGGGCGGCGAACCCTTCCCGGTCGGCGACCGTGCCCGGGCGGTCCAGATCGCCCGGGCGGCGCTCCTCCGCCAGGGCCTGACCCTGACCGGGGCGGTGCGGGCGCAGTGCCGCTCGCTCAACATCGGGGCGACCGTCCTCCCGATGACCGACGGCGACGCCGCCCTCTTCGTCGACACCGGCACCGAACGCCTGGCGCTCCTCGAGTACCGGATGGCCGCCGATCCCGGGACGGAGGTCCGAGAACTCGTCGGACCAGAACCCCCGGCGGTCACGGACGGGGTGCGGGCGGCGATCGAGGAAAGCGACGCCGTCGTGATCGGCCCCGCGAACCCGGCGGCGAGCATCCTCCCCATCCTCGGCTGCGCCGGGATGCGGGACCTCCTCCGTGAGAAGTTCGTCGTCGCGGTCTCGCCGTTTTCGGGCGGCGTCGCGCCGGACAAAAAGGACGCCGCCCTCATGTACGCCGTCGGAGAAACCCCCACCGCTGCCGCGGTCTCCCGGCTGTATGAGGATATCGTCGACGTCTTCGTCCAGGACATCCACGACCCCGACGACGTCCCCGGATCGCTCCGCCTCGAGACGCGTCTTTTACACGAGCGGCAGGCCGAATCGCTCGCGTGGGACATCATGGCGGTCATCCGCCACGCTGTTTCGTGAAAAACAGTCCTGTAGGAGAACGGGTTCTATACACCTCGCCGTTATCCGCCCCTCCTCTGTATCTCACGCGAAGGCGCGAAGTCTGTGTGGTTGTTGGCAACCTTCCTTCGCGTTCTTCGCGTCTTCGCGCGAGGCCATGCGGCTTGCGACGCATCACTGATTCACGCGAAACCGCATCGTCGTCCGGGCGAGCAGGAGTGTCATGCGTGGCAATTCTCTGGAACCCGAAAAATCCGCCCCGAACCGTCCCGCCCGATTTGGGAAAATTCATATACGGATGCACTTGATACGCTAATTATCCTATGATAACCTTCTTCTCGGGCGGGACCGGAACCCCGAAACTCCTCCGCGGAATGCGGGAGCTGCTGGACGAGCGGGATATCACGGTCGTCGTCAACACGGCCGAGGACACCTGGCTCTCCGGCAACCACCTCTCGCCAGACATTGATACGGTCATGTACCTCTTTGCGGGCATCCTCGACACCAACCGGTGGTGGGGGATCAAGAGCGACTCCTACATCACCCACGACCTCCTCGCACGGCTCGGCATCGAAGAGTACATCGCCGTCGGCGACCAGGATAGGGCGGTTCACGCAGCACGGGGAGAGATGCTCAGGAGCGGCATGCAACTGACGGAGATTACCCGGGCGCTCTGCCGGACGCTAGGCATCCGGGCGACCGTCCTCCCGATGACCGACTCCGCCGTGACCACCTACGTCCGGACGCCCCGGGGCGAGATACACTTCCAGGAATACTGGGTGAAACACCGCGGCGATGTGACGATCGACGGCGTCGTCCGCCGGTCCCGCCAGCCGCCGGCCGCGACCCGCGAGGTGATCGAGGCGATCGAGGAAAGCGACGCCGTGGTGATCGGGCCGAGCAACCCGGTCACGAGCATATCCCCGATCCTCGAGTGCGCCGGGGTGCGGGAGGCGCTCCGCCGGCAGAACGTCATCGCGGTCAGCCCGTTCATCGGCGATACGCCGGTCAGCGGCCCGGCGGCGGCCCTGATGCAGGCGTTCGGAAAAGAGCCATCGTCCGCCGGAACCTACGGTCTCTACGAGGACTTCGTGGACGTCTTCATCCAGGACACCCGCGACCCGGTCGAACTCGAAGGGGCGCTGCGCCAGGACACCCTCATGGTCAACAGGGGCAAGAGCCTGGATCTTGCAAAGAGCATCCTGACCCTGATCTACGGGTGCTGAGAAAACCCCTCACTCTTTCTTCTGCTTCTCCCGGTAGTCCTCTATCGCCGCGTGGAGCGCGTCCGCCGCCAGATTCGAGCAGTGCATCTTTTTGGGCGGCAGCCCCTCGAGTTCGGTCGCGACATCGTCGCGGGTGATCTTCAGCGCCTCGTCGAGCGTCTTACCCCTGGCCATGTCGGTCACCATGCTGCTCGTCGCGATCGCCGACCCGCACCCGAACGTCCGGAACTTGATATTCTCGATGACGTCGTCCCTGACCGTGATGAAGATCTCCATGATATCCCCGCAGACGGGGTTGCCGACCTTGCCGTAACCGTCCGGGTTCTCGATCACCCCGACGTTGTGCGGGTTCATGAAGTGCTCCATCACTTTCTGGCTGTATCCGATCTGGTCCGCCATTGTTCCACCTACAGCGGTATAATAGCCCGCAGGCGTTTAACTGTTTCTTCGACGGTCCTGGTGATCGGGAGTCGGCCGGGAGAAACGGAGGGGGGCGTGGCCGGTCAGGCAGGCCCCTTCCCCGTAACCCGTCGAGACACCCGCCCTCGCTAGAACGTGACGACCGCTTCGGCGTCGACCGCGAGGTCGTTAAAGGTGACTGCTCCCACGACCTCCCCCTCCTTGATGAAGTCGGGATCTTCCATGCCGAGGAGCCGGGAACTCTGCTCGCAGATGTAGATCTTCACCCCCGCGGATATCGCCTGCTGCATGATCTCGGAGAGAGGCGGGAAGTTTCCAACCTGGATCTCCTCCGCCGCGCCCTTCACGACGACCGTCACCCCTCTGATCATGAAGTAGATATCAGCGTCCATATCCATGCTTCGCGCCGTCATCGCGAGCAAGAACGGCGCATACAACCGCTCGGGTGTGTCGGTGCCGCTGGTCTGGAGATACAGTATCCGTGCCATACGCTTCAACCTCCTTTCCGCCGGCGAACGCGGTCATCACCTTTTTTTCTCCGGCCGGTCACGGTGCTTTTGCCGCCGGTGTCGCTCCCTTGCGCACGATGAAGGTCGTCACGCCGCTCGCGACGTGCTCTTCCTCGATCTTATGCCCGCTCTCATTGACCCAGGACCTGACCATCTCGACAAGGTCGCGCCTATCGGCCGTCACCTGAAGAACCTGCCCTTTCTCGAGCACCTCCATCTCCCCCTCGATCAGGAGCATGGGCGACTGGCAGGTACCGACACAGTTTATCGTCCTATCCGCGTACATCAGTCTCACCTCACTTCATCTTCCGGATGGAACCGTTTACGGCTCCGCAACCCTTCTCGAACCTCACGCCCTCGTGCCCCACCCGGTCTGCCCGATGCAGGCCACGACCGCCGCAGGTTCTCTCTCCAGCCCCATTGCCGTGCCTCTTGTTGCGGGCGCGCGTGGGATCCAGGGCCCCGCAACCCGTCCGCAGTACACCCCCGGGAGCACCGGATGCTGTCCCATCCCATATAAGCGTTCCTTCGCGGGTGCCGGCGGTAACGAGCGGTAACGGATGGTTCCTATGCCCCGGTGAGCGGATCAGAAAAGTTATACTCCACCTCCTGCCACCTACCATCATCGGAGAAGACCGATTGTACGGAGGATACCGATGGGACTGTGGAACCGGTTTGGACGCAAGAAGGGGGAGGAAACGGATGCATCAGCCGATGCTGAGGAGGAAACCCGGGTAGCGGGGCTCGCTCTCTCGCTTGAGAGCGAGGATATCGTAGCCCGGTGGAGAGCAGTTCGGGCGCTCGGGGAGATCGGGGAACCAGCGGTGCTCCCGCTGATGAAAGGGCTCGGCGACGAGGACTGGTGCGTCCGGCGGGAAGCGGCGGCCGGCCTCGGCCGGGTGGGCCCGGCGGCGATCCCGCATCTCATCGGAACGTTCGCAAACGCGGACGACGCCATGCGTCAGGACGCCGTCCGGGCGCTCCGGTCGCTCGGGAACCCGGCGGTGGATGCCCTGAAGGAGGCGGCGCACCACGGGGACGCGGCCGTCCGTTCCGGGGCGCTGGAGGTGATAAAGGCGCGAGGGGACCTCACCTGACGGATGCGCTCCGCCCCCCGGCAGATCCCCGGTGTTTTCCGGGGTAGCGATGGATACGACAGCAGTCCCGGTTCGGGTCGCACATAAAGGGACCATAGACGCGATCCGGCGTAGCCGCAGCCACTCCGGGCCATATGAACCACGCGCATTTGTCCCGATAATTTCCCATTTGCCGGAATTTTACCGGCATACTACCAAAAAGGGAAGATATCTCAATCCTTTTTCGATTTGTGGCTGTAATAACCGAAAATATTAAAAAATTCAAGCGATAAGAAGATCTCTAATGTTCGTTCCGACCAAGTGTTTCTTTACAAAGGGTGTGGGTATCCACAAAGACAAACTGGCATCGTTTGAGCTGGCTCTCAGGCAGGGAGGCATCGAGAAGTATAACCTGGTCTACGTATCAAGTATCTTCCCCCCGAACTGCCAGTTGATCTCGAAGGAGGAGGGTTTGAAAGAACTCTCGCCCGGCAGCATCGTCTACGTCGTCATGGCCCGGAACGAGACTAACGAACCGAGCAGACTTGTTTCTGCCGCAATCGGTCACGCGATGCCCAGGGAGAGCAATGCCTACGGCTACCTCTCCGAGCACCATGCCTTCGGGGAGACGGAGGAAGTCTCGGGCGAATACGCAGAAGACCTTGCGGCAACCATGCTCGCGACAACGCTCGGGATTGAGTTCGACCCCGACAAGGCATGGCAGGAGCGGGAACAGATCTACAAGGCGAGCGGCCGGATCATCAACACGACCCACACCTGCCAGGCGGCGGAAGGGGTCATGGACGGTCGCTGGACGACGGTCCTCGCCGCAGCAGTCTTCATCTAAGACCCGCACCTCCCGGGGCGGCACTTCCCTTTTTCCTGTGACCGCCCCGCCGACCTTTCTTCCCGGGCTGGAGCGCAAAACAAAATACCTTCCGACCCCCACACTGTATCCAGGTTTTTCACATGCATCTACCAATACGGGCCGTAACCCCGGAAACAGAATCTGCCGAGATCATCGGCTGGGTGCACGAGGTTCGTGACCTCGGAGGACTCGCGTTCTTCCTGATCCGTGACCGGACCGGCATCATCCAGGTGACCATCCCGAAGAAGAAAGTCCCGGCAGAGATTCTCGACGTCGCCCGGAACGTCTCGCGGGAGTCCGTGGTCAGGGTCCAGGGCACGGTCAAAGCGATCGAGAAAGCACCCGGCGGGCGCGAGATCGTCCCCGAGGAACTCGAGCTCATCAGCACCGCAGAGAGCCCGCTCCCGCTCGACGTCGCCGAGAAGGTTCCCGCCGAGATGGACACCCGGCTCGACTCCCGGTTCCTGGACGCGAGAAAACCGCGTGTCCGCGCCATATTCTGCATCCGGTCCGCCGTGACCTGCGCCGCGACCGCGTTCCTCGCCTCCCGGGGCTGCATCAACATCGCTACCCCCAAGATCGTCGCGGCGGCGACCGAGGGCGGTACCGAACTCTTCCCGATCGCGTACTTCGAGAAAGAGGCGTTCATGAACCAGAGCCCGCAGCTCTATAAACAGATGATGATGGCTGCCGGGTTCGAGGCGGTCTTCGAGCTTGGCCCCATCTTCCGCGCCGAGGAGCACAACACCGTCCGGCACCTCAACGAGGCGACGAGCCTCGACGTCGAGGTCTCGTTTGCCGACCACAACGACGTCATGGAACTCCTCGAAGACCTGATCGTCCACGTTTACGACTACGTCGCGAAGAACTGCGCCGACGCGCTCGAGGAACTCGGGGTCGAACTCGCGGTTCCGGCAAAACCGTTCCCCCGGATCCCGTATGCCGAGGCGATCGAGATCGCGAACCGCACCGTCGAGGAGAGACTTGCCTTCGGCGACGACCTCTCTCCAGCGGCCGAGCGCGCGCTCGGGGATACCGTCGGGCAGCACTACTTCGTCGTCGACTGGCCGACCGATATCAGGCCCTACTACGCGATGCCGTATCCCGACCGCCCCGAGTTCTGCAAGGCGTTCGACCTGATGCATCCGAGGATGGAACTCTCTTCCGGCGCCCAGCGTATCCACGACCACGACCTCCTGGTTGAGCGGATTGGCGCAAAGGGCCTCTCTCCCGAGAGTTTCGAGTTCTACTTAAAACCGTTCCGCTACGGCATGCCCCCGCATTCCGGATGGGGGCTCGGCATCGAGCGGCTGGTGATGACGATGCTCGACCTTCCAAACATCCGCGAAGCGGTGCTCTTCCCGCGTGACCGGCACAGACTGACACCATGACATTAATTGCACCGGCAACCCACGAATTGATGTTGTTCCCATGACCCTGACAAGCGTGCTCCTCCCGACCACGGTGGTCGGGAGCTACCCGGTGGTGAAAGGCTCGGGGCTCTTCGCCCGCATGGACCCGCTGAAACACGCGGTGGAGGTAGCGGTCGCCGACCAGATCGGCGCCGGGATCGACATCATCTCCGACGGCCAGGTTCGGGGCGACATGATCCGGGCCTTCACCTCCCACCTCCCCGGGATCCGAGGATCGTCGGTCGTCGGGAAGGTCCAGCCTGCCACACGACCCATCACCCTCGCGGACACGAAGTACGCTCTCTCCCGGCACCCGAAGGTGAAAGGTATCCTGACCGGCCCGAGCACGCTCGCGCACGGCCTCTCGATCGAGACGCCGTTCTACCGGAACAAGGACGAACTGGTCCTTGACCTCGCGCAAGCGCTCGCGGTCGAGGCGAACTACCTCCAGGACGCCGGTGTTGCGCTCATCCAGGTCGACGAGCCCATCTTCTCGACGGGGGCGGCGAACATCGCCGTCGGCCGCGAGGCGGTGAACGCGATCGCCGGGAGGCTCCGGGTGCCGGCCTCCCTCCACGTCTGCGGCAACCTCGGGAACGTCATCGACGACGTCCTCCGAATAAACGTCGCAGCATTCGATTTCGAGTTCGCGAACAACCCAGGAAACCTCGAGGTTCTCTCGGAAAAAGACCTGGGTGGTCGGATGATCGGGTATGGGTGCGTGGACTCGGCCGATCCGGGCGTCGAGAGCATAGAAACGATCAAAAAAAGGCTCGAGGCCGGTATCGACGTTTTCTCCCCCGACACCATGCTCGTCGACCCCGACTGCGGTCTCAGGATGCAGACACGCGACGCGGCGCTCGGAAAACTGAAGAATATGGTTGTTGCGACGGGGCTTGTCCGAGCCGGGTATACCGCCTAAACCACCCGGCTCGTCGTCGAGAGCTCGAGCCCGTCCGCCATGATGTTGTAAGGAATGACACGTTGCGGCACGTCGGCGCCTTGTAATTTCTCGACGGCGAGCGCCCGCTCGAACTCGTTACCGTGGATTTCGTGCCTGAGGGTGAGGAAGATGTCGGCCGCCCGCATGATCCGCGCCTCCTCAAAGGCGCTGTGAGTTCCCGTGTAGAGGAGGTAGACGATGTTTGCACCCCCCTCGATGATCGGGCGGGTGTCTTCGAGGACAAACCTGGCGGCCGTATCGATCCCCCAGGCGGCGATCAGCGTGGAGAGAGAGTCCACGATGATCTTCTCGCCTTCCATCGCCGCCGTCATCGCTGCGGGCTTCATGCCCCGTGCGTCGATCATATTCGCTCCCGGCGCGGTATCGAGCATCAGGTAAGCTCCCGCCCCCTCCCCTTCCTGCCAGAACTGCTGTGCCAGGAGCTCAAGGCCGCTCAGCGGAGATCCGGAGATGACGATGCGGGTGCCCGGTGAGAATCCCCCGTCAAGCGCCAGATCCAGACCCGCGATTCCTGTAGAACGTTTGGTGGTGTCTGCCACGTCTGTACCTCGGATAAGTGTCCTCAAACAGGAGATTTGCCGCTCTTTCCTTAATAACTACTCTATCGGATGCGATTTTTCAGTCGTTGCAGGCACCACAGTACTCCTCCCGGAGCCGCTTGCGCAGAAGTTTCCACCCGTTCACCCGGGGGATCTCGCCGGCGAGGATGACCCGGCGGGGGACTTTATACCCCGCAAGGCGCTCGCGGGCGAAGGCGACGATCTCGTCGGGCGAGATGCCGTTACCTGCAGGAACCACCACGGCAACCGGAACCTCGCCCCGGTGCTCGTCGGCACACCCGAAGACCGCTGCGTCGCGGACGCCCGGGTGCTGGACGAGGACGTCCTCGACCTCGGTCGGGTAGACCTTCCAGCCCGACATCACAATCATGTCCTTCTTGCGGTCGGTGATGTAGAGCATCCCGTCCGCGTCCAGGTGGCCGACGTCGCCGGTCAGGAACCAGCCGTCGGGGAGGAAGACGGCGGCGGTCTCTTCGGGCATCTGCCAGTAGCCGAGCGCCACTCCCGGGCCCCGGAGGGCAATCTCGCCGTCCTCGCCGGGTTCCAGTTCCCGCGTGGGGTCACCGGCATCGACGATCTTCACCTCCGAGAACCCGACCGGGGTGCCGACGCTCCGGAACTCGTCGGCGGTCGCGTAGTGCTCGGGGCGGATGGCGGTCCCGGTCCCGACGACGACCGTCTCGGAGAGGCCGTAGGCGTTGACGACGGGAATACCGAACCGCTCGTGGAAGGGTTTCCAGACGCCGGGCGTCAGGGGGCCGCCGCCGCTGATCATCGCCCGGGCGGTGGCGAGCGCCGCCTCGGTTCCCGGCGGGGTCTGGATGAGGGAGTGGATCACCGGCGGCATCCCGGCGACGATCGTGGCCCGGTACTCGCGGGCGAGGTCGAGGTAGTGGTCGAGATCGAACCGCTCCATGACGACGTAGGTTCCGCCGGCCCGGAGGGTGGCGATCCCCCAGCTGAGGCCGACGTGCCCCATGGGATAGATCCCGAGGTAGACGTCCTCGTCGGTGATCCGGAGAACGTCCCGCTCGGCGTCCATCGCGGCGATCCAGTTCCCGTGCGTGAGCATGGCGCCCTTCGGCTTGCCGGTGGTGCCGGAGGTATACTGGATCTGGCAGAGGTCGTCGAACCGGCAGTGGACGGCGCGGCAGTCCGCCGGCGCCCGGAGGAGGTCCGCCCACGGCGTCGTGCCCGCGCCCTCCCCGCCGACGGCGACGACGTGCCGGAGCGACGGCGCCTGGTCCCGGATGCGGCCGACGAGCGCCGCACCTTCGACGTCGGTGATGACGGCCACGGCCCCCGCATCGCGGACGGCGTAGAGAACCTCGCTCTCGCGGTAGACCCGGTTCGTCGGGACGGCGACGGCGCCGATGCGCCAGAGGGCGAAGTAACTGAGAAGGTACTCCGTCGAACTGTCGAGGTAGATGCAGACGCGGTCCCCGCGCCCGACCCCGAGGTCGAGGAGGCCGCGCCCGACCCGGCAGACCCGGTCGAGGAGTTCGGCGCGGGTGTAGGACTCTCCGGTGGAGGGGACGATGAGAGCGGTCTTTTCGGGGTTACAGGCGTTGGCGTCGAGAAACGTGGTGCAGTTCGGCATGGGCAGGCTCCGGGCGGCAGGTATGCGCTTTGATGTATATGCTTGTTCATGGGGCGGTAAATAGGTTGCCCCGGGGGGTGTGATGCGCTGATTCTCAGGGGGTGACGGCGGATAGAGATACACCACCCGCAGATGCGAAGTGCGACCAGCCCAAGGGCAGGAGCTTGAGCCCGCAGATGCGAAGTGTGGCAAACAGAGTAATCAAAACAGGAAAATATCACGGTGCGGTGGACCATGGCGATATCCTCTCGGAATCCGTGTCCGGGACACAATCGAGACTTCTCCGGAGAGAGGCACAACAAAGCCCGGACAAAAACAAAAGCAGATTACCGGAAAGACAGATTGAGATATATGCAGAGCGACACGCCGCTCGTCCGGGAGGCTGTTGAGAGCGATCTGGCCGCCGTCCTCTCCCTCTATACCCACCTGCACGATGTCGACGAGAAGGCCGACGACCGTGCGCTGGAGCGAGCCTGGCAGGAGATCCTTGCCGACCCGCGAACCCACCTCTTCCTCCTCGAAGACGGGGGCGTGCCGGTCTCGTCTTGTGTCCTGCACATCCTCGCAAACCTCACCCGGGGCGCACGGCCCTACGGGCTCATCGAGAACGTCGTAACCCGGCGGGAGTTCCGGAACCGGGGGTTCGGCACGGCCCTCCTTGACCATGCGCTGGGCCATGCCTGGCGGCAGAACTGCTACAAGGTGATGCTTCTGTCCGGCCGTCGCGAACAAAACGTCTTCCGGCTCTACGAGAAGGCGGGGTTCGTCCGGGGCGTCAAGGAAGGGCTGATTGCATATCCGCCGCAGGCGCGATGAACAGGTTCGCTGAAAAAAAGAATTTCCGGGGAGAGCCGCTTACTGGTATTCCGGGGGCTGGATATCTTTGGGCAGCCCGCCCTTGAAGTGCTGCTGCACCTTCCCGTAGTACTGCCGCAGCCGCTCGTTCATCGTCGCGTGCACCTTCTCCCGTGCATTCTCAAAGTGCAATGCGTTCACGACGACGGCACCCTCCCGCATGGCGAGCATGGCCGCCTCCCGGGCGAGCGCCTCGAGGTCCGAGCCGACAAACCCGTCGGCATCGGTCGCGATCTTCTCGATGATCCGGTCTCTCGCCGGATCGTCCAGGGTCACCTTCTGCTGCGCGAAGAGGTCAACGAGTTTCTTCCGCCGGATGTGGCTCTCGAGCCCCTCGTCTTCGGTCGGCGCAATCGCGGCGCGGTGCTCCTTCACCTCTTCGACGGTCACCCGACGGTTCGCTCCCACGGCGAGAACCAGGTCCTCGAGATCGTTCTCCGTAAGCCCCTCCGTCATCGCCACCAGGTCTTCCATCGTCGAGCCCTCAAGCGGTATGTAGCGGGTGTGGATCGCGAGGACCTTCTGCCGATCTTTCCGCCCGGGCTCACCGATGTAGACGAGCCGGTCGAACCGGCCGGGCCGGAGCAGCGCCGGGTCGACCATGTCGGGACGGTTGGTCGCGCCCATCACCACCACGCCCCGGAGTTCCTCGAGGCCGTCGATCTCGGTGAGGATCTGGTTTAAGACGCTCTCGACCACGTGCGACTCGGTGCCGCCGCCCCGGGCCGGGGCGAGGGCGTCGAGTTCGTCGAAGAAGATGATGGACGGCGCCACCTGTCGGGCCTTCTTGAAGATCTCGCGGACAGCCCGCTCGCTCTCGCCCACCCACTTCGAGAGGAGCTGGGGGCCCTTGACCGGAACGAAGTTCGCCCCACTCTCACTCGCGACGGCCTTTGCGATGAGGGTCTTACCCGTCCCCGGCGGGCCGTAGAGGAGAACACCCTTCGGCGGCTCGATACCGAGGTTCTCAAACCGCTCCCGCTGGGTGAGCGGGAACTCCACCGCCTCGCGGATATCCTGCTTCGCCTCCTCAAGCCCCCCGACATCTGCCCAGACGGTGTGGGGGACTTCGAGGAGAACCTCACGCATGGCGCTCGGGCCCACGTCGCGGAGAGCGTCGCGGAAGTCCCTGCCCTGCACCTCCATCCTCTCGAGGATCTCGGACGGGATCTCCTCGGCTTCGAGATCGATCTCGGGGAGGTAGCGCCGCAGTGCCTTGATCGCTCCCTCACGGGCAAGGGCGGCGAGATCCGCCCCGACGAACCCGTGGGTCTGCTGGGCGACATCGGCGATCGTCACGTCCTCCGCGAGCGGCATGCCGCGGGTGTGGATGTGGAGCACCTGAACCCGGTCGTCCTCCGAGGGCACCCCGATCTCGATCTCCCGGTCGAACCGCCCGGGACGGCGCAGCGCAGGGTCAATGGCGTCGAGCCGGTTCGTGGCCCCGATCACCACGACCTGACCCCGCTCCTCGAGCCCATCCATCATCGTCAGGAGCTGGGCGACCACCCGCCGCTCGACCTCCCCGGTCACCTCTTCGCGCCGGGGTGCGATCGAGTCGAGCTCGTCGATGAAGATGATGGCGGGCGCGTGTTGCCGTGCGTCCTCAAAGACCTCCCGGAGCCGCTGCTCGCTCTCGCCGTAGTACTTCGAGATCACTTCCGGCCCCGCGATCGAGATGAAATGGGCGCCGCTCTCGCTCGCGACCGCCTTCGCGATGAGGGTCTTCCCGGTCCCCGGCGGGCCGTAGAGGAGGACGCCTTTCGGGGGCTCGATGCCGAGCGTTCTAAAGATCTCCGGGTGCCGCATGGGGAGCTCGATCGTCTCGCGGACCCGCTGCAGCTCGCCCTTCAGGCCGCCGATGTCCTCGTAGCTGATCCTTTTCACGCCTTCGAATCCGGCCGCAGGCTTCTCGGAGAACTCGATCTTCGTGTTCTTGGTGATGATCACGGCGTTCTCCGGCTCGACCACCACGGCCTTGAACGCGACGAGCTGGGGCTGCATGAACGGGAGACCGGCCTGGATCGGCACGGAATCGTTCTTCACAACCGGGAAGTCGATCAGCTTGTTGACGACACTGCCGTAGTTGATAGGGAGCTGTTTGGGGAGGTCTTCGGGCGGCGCAAGCACGACTCGTTTCGCCTCGCCCTCCTCATCGAGTGTTCGTATCTTGACCCGGTCGCCAATGCTCGCACCGGTATTGAGCCGGGTGAAGTTATCGATCCTGACTTTGCCCTGGTGCCAGTCGTTCACCATGGCGCGCCAGACCTTCGCTACGGTGCGACGCTTCCCTTCGATAGCGACGAGGTCTCCCGGGTTGAGCCGGAGCTGCAACATGGTATCAGGGTCAAGCCGTGCCTTGCCTGCCCCCTGATCCTCCGGATAAGCGCTATCTACCTTCAAGTATATCTCGGGCATTACCTCTAGTTCTTATATTTCGGGGATTTATAAGTACTGGAGGCGCATGAACGTACTTCTCTTCGATCCCTTCAACGGAGCCGCAGGCGACATGATTATCGGAACTCTTCTCGATCTGGGGGCCGACGAAGGGCTTGTCCGGGCAGCCATGCGCTCCGTCGTCGGCGAACCGACAATAGAACGGATAGACCGTTCCGGCATCCGGGCAGTCCAGGTGAGAACGCACGCCCCGGTGCAGCACCGCACCCTCGACGAGGTGCTCGCCCGGGTGGCCGAAAGCGACGCTCCCGCCCCGGCTCAAGAGATGGCGCGGCGGGTCTTCCTCCGGATACACCGGGCCGAGGAGAGCATCCACGGAAAGGGGGCGCACTTCCATGAGGTGGGTGCGGACGATGCGATCGCCGACGTGGTGGGAGCCTGCACCGCCCTTCACTCCCTCGCCCCCGACGGGGTCGCCGTCCACCCGGTCGCCCTTGGCCGGGGGTTTGCAGTCGGTGCGCACGGCACCTTCCCCATCCCGGCCCCCGCGACCGTGGCGGTCCTCGCCGAATCGGATCTTGCGACGGTTCCCGGGGAGGAGGAGCGGGAACTCTGCACCCCAACGGGGGCCGCGCTCCTCGCCGAGTTCTCGACCGTCCAGCCCGAAGGCCTCGGGGCGGTGGAGATCAGGGCAGTCGGCTACGGGGCGGGCAGCAGGAACCCGCCGGGAAGGCCGAACGTCCTCCGGTCGATGCTCCTCTCTACTAAAGATGCCCCGGGAGGCAACAGGATAGACATCCTCGAGACGAACGTCGACGACGTCACCGGAGAGACTCTTGCCTACACGATCGGCTGCCTGATGGAAGAGGGGGCACGGGACGCAAGCGCCATTCCCGTCGTGATGAAGAAGGGGCGGAGCGGCCACCTCGTCCGGGTGATCTCTTCCCCCGACGCGACCAACCACCTGCTAGGGGTGATGGCGCGGGAACTCGGGACGCTTGGGGTACGGTGCATCCCGATGGTGCACCGGGCCGTCGCAGAACGGACAATCGAGCCGGTCACGGTGACCGTGCGGGGGAAGGAGACGACGATCGACGTCAAATGCGGCTGGTGCGAGAGGAAGATCGTCTCGTTCAAGGCGGAGTACGAACAGGCGGCGGCGTGCGCACGGGAGACCGGACTCCCGTTCCGGGAGATCGCCGGAACGGTCGAGGCAACCGCACGCCGTCTCTTTGTCGAGCGGGGTGTGCTCGAACCATGAAGACCGACCGGGTCACCACGGGAAGCCAGGGCCTCGACGACCTGCTCGGCGGCGGGCTTGAGCGGCGGGCGATCACCCAGATCTACGGCGAACCCGCGAGCGGCAAGAGCACCCTCTGCCTGATGGCGGCGGTGGCCTGCCTCCGGGCCGGGAACTCAGTCGTCTACATCGACACCGAAGGATTCTCTGTGGAGCGCTTTACGCAGATCGCCGGGGAGAGCGCCGGGACACTCGCCGACCGGCTCTACCTCTTCGAACCGCTCGATTTCTCCCAGCAGGGGGCGATGATCGCTGATACGGAAGCGCTCCTCAAGAAGAACGGCCAGGCCCCCGTGGGGCTGCTGGTGATGGACTCGGCCACCGCCCTCTACCGGACGGAACTCGATCTCGGGCGGGAGGCGATACGGAAACTCTCGCATCACATGATCAAACTCCTGGGCCTCGCAAAGAAGTACGACATCCCCGTCCTGATCACGAACCAGATCTACATGGACGTGGAGCGCGAGCGGGTGGCGGGGCTCGGGGGGACGGCGCTCGAACACCTCTCGAAAGCCATTATACGGCTGGAAAAGAAGGATAGCGTCCGGCGGGCGATGCTCCGGAAGCACCGGTCCCGGCCGGAAGGACTCTCGTTCGACTTCGTGATCACCGAAGACGGAATCAGAACGGTATAACGCCCGCAAAGACTGTCTCGGCGGGGCCTTCCATCGTGACGGTCTCTCCGAACCGGATCACGAGCGGGCCGCCTTTCGTCTCGACCCGCACCGTATCCCCAACTTTGCCGAGGTTATGGGCGACCGCCGCCGATGCGGTTGCGCCGGTGCCGCAACTCTCGGTCTCGTCTTCGACGCCGCGCTCAAACGTCCGGATCCGGAGCGTGTCGCCGCCGGCCTCTTCGACGAAGTTGACGTTCGCGCCTTCAGGGAAGGAGGGGTGGTTCCTGATGGCCGGGCCGATGGCGGCGATATCGATTGCACCGATCTCTTTAACGAAGACAACCGCGTGGGGAACGCCGGTGTTCGCGGCATACACGGTGAAGTTGCGGATCTCTTCTATGTATTCACCGTTCCCGACGGCCGGGATACCGCCCCGCTCGAACGCGGGCGTCGGCATAGTGATCGTCGCGGTGAACTCGTCATCCGCGTAGCCTGCCGAGACCTGGACGATCCCCGCCCCGGTCTCGACCGAGCAGGACTCTTTCACGTAGCCGGCGTCATACGCGTACTTCGCGAGGCACCTGATACCGTTCCCGCACATCTCCGCCTCGCTCTCGTCGGGCTGGAAGAGACGCATCCGGATCTCGGCCGTCTTGGATGCCTGGAGGAAGAGGATGCCGTCGGCTCCGATGCCGAACCTGCGGTCGCAGAAGAGCACCGCAAATGCTCCTTTCATGTCCTCGGGGATGACCTCGCCGTTGTGCTCATCGATCAGGATAAAGTCGTTGCCGTTTCCCTGCAGTTTGGTGAACGCGATCTCCATGATGTAGCCTCTCCTGTAGGTATGGCAGCGGCGGGTGATAAACCGTGGGGGTTCGTGGGGGATGCGGGGCCGGGGATCAGGCCCCCCTCATGGTGCACCGCACAGGCGCATCCACCAGGGAGAATGCATTCGAGGACCGAAGACCAGTTCCGGCGGAGAGGTGAATACCGTGATGTTCCCGGGATTCGAAGCGGACGGAGACGAGAATAGAATCGGTGTTTGTCCCATAAAACTCATAAAACACAGGTCACAACAATCCATTATGACATCGGCAAAGAGAAAATACGGGGCTTTTGTCCTGCTGCTCGCCGTTGCCTTCCTTGCCGTGCCTCCTGTATCGGCGAACGAAGGCGTCGGATACACGGTCCGCCCTTCAACATCGGATGACCCGGTGACGACGCTAGGGCTCTCCGACACCGTCGGCCAGGGCGAGACCAACAGGCACCAATTTTATGTCGGGAGTGAGGTCGCATACCTTGAAATATACCTGAACTGGGGTTCGACCTCCGATTCTCTGGCGTTGACCATCTACGCCCCATCGGGAAGCAGGATCGGCACGTTCCGCGACAGTAGCGACGGAATGATGGATGGCAAGATTCATATCGACATTGACCCAGATGGCAATTATGTGGACCATGGAACCTGGACGTTCGATGTATACGGCGAGAAGGTATCATCAGAGAGATCATACACCCTCAACCTCTACCAATACTAGGCCCGGTGGACATCTCCGGTTGCTTATCCTCTCGATCCTTTTTCTGGTGCTGCTGGTAGCGGTTGCCGATGCCACCGAATACACGGTCCGGCCCTCAAGAAACGTCGGGCAAGAGCCCGGCATGTCCATATCGGGCGAGAAGGTGCAGGAGGTAGACCCGATACCGCTCTGGCTCTTTCTGCTGCTGTCTGTATTTCCCCAGTTGACGGCAGCCCCGATCGAGACCCTCATTCCGTTGAAGGCCGCCGGATACCTCGGGTACAAACGGATTTGCAAAGAAAACGCCCTTGAGAGTCCGCAGAGACGCAAGATCTTGAGATTTGTCAAGAGGAACCCGGGATTGTACTTCAGGGAGATATTGAGGCGTGTGCCTCTGACGCGAGGGACGCTTGATTACCATATGAAAACGATGGAATCCGTGGGTCTCTTAAAGACGATACTGGAAAGAGGGAGGGTTCATTATTTTGTTGCAGGTGCCCCATACTCGGCCGAGGAGGAGAACCTCATCATCGCACTGAGGAACGAGAGTCTGCGGAGAATTATAACAGAAATCTATCTCAATCAAGGCGCATGCAACGAAGAGATTGCAGAAAACGTCGAGTTATCAGGAACTACAGTTTATGAGCACCTACGATACTTGGAAGATCTGGGTGTTGTGATCGCAGAGAGGGATGGGCGATGTGTGCGGTATACTCTCGCCGAGAACTATTCTCGTATACTGATGGATATGCGGACCCGCCTTAAACCGGCCCGGAGCGCGGCAGATCCCGCTGGATGGATCAGCCCCGGGGGTGTTCCCTCCCGGTAGGTGAGTTTCAGAGACCCCTGAATGTTATCGGTGTTCCCTCGGTCTCCCGTGTTGGCGATCGTTCGCCGTGACGCTCACTACGGTGGGAAGGTGCGCGCACTCTGCCTGCACACCAGTCTTTGGGGAAAGCACCGGAGTACCAGGCTCTGATACCTGCACTCCCGCTCTTTTCCCTGGACTTGAGGCCTATGAACGCCCGGATGAATCGGTGTTTGTCCGAGAAACGGTATAAAGAAGAACAGCGAAGTCTCCATCGGTGATACCGCATGCGGTATCCCGCGGGGGCCGGGTATCTCGATTGGCGTCGTGCCCCGACCCCCACAGCGTGCCCGGAGGCTAATGGTGCTGTTGGCTATCATCAGAGATAGCCGTTGCGGTTCCACGGCCTCCCGGGTACGCATGAACGGAGGTAAAAACATCATGAAACAGAAAAAAATGTTCGGACCGTGTGCCGTTGCCGTCATCGGCCTGCTTCTCGTCTGTATGACGGTGGCGTCGGTCAGCGCTGAGAACGGGCTGCATGCCGTGGCCATTAATGGGGGCTCGCTCCTGATCAATGAGGACGGAGGCATCGACTGCACTGCTTCAGCTGATACGTACGCCGGCTCCTATATACCCGGGGTAACCTACCAGATCGACGTGGATTGTGAATACAGGGATTATAATGAGGTAGTTGGACAAACGGCCCAATTCCGCTTGGAAGGGCCGGATGGTTCCGTAGCCACGAAGTCCATTTTCGACGTTCCGCTCATCAACAACAACTGGAAGGGCAAGCTGTCGGTACCTTTTACGCCCGCCAGTCCCGGTTCGTACCACTGGGAGATCACGTGCAGTGAAGGTTCCGAGAGCGCCTCGGCTCGCGGGGACCTCATCCTGGTGTAAGGATAACCCACAATGGCGGCAGATTCCTCCTCTTCCCAACTTTTTGGCCCCCTCATTGCCGGGATCCCGATCATCGCCGCTTTGCTCCTCCTCGGCACGACGATACCTACCCCGGCCTGTGCCGAGGATATGAATTCATTAACCGAGATCATCGGGGTGCTCACCGACTACCAGCGGGTCCCCGGCTTCGACGACGGACCGGCTGCCGACTACATCGCCGGGAGACTGGAGGAGGACGGATATGACGTACAGCAGGAGGTCTTTGCCGTCGAGACGGATGCGGGACCGGCCACGACCCAGAACGTCATCGGTATCAAGAAGGGCTCCGGGCCGGGGATCGTCGTCGTCTGCGCCCACTACGATGTCTACGGTCCCGACTGCCCCGGAGCGGACGACAACGCCGCCGGGGTCGCCGTGATGCTTGAGGTCGCACGGGCGCTCCGGACGGAATCCCTGGACCGATCGGTCTACTTCATCGCCTTCTCCGGCGAGGAGGTCGGGCTGCAGGGGAGCGCCGACTGGCTGGACCGCCACGCGGACCTTGCCGGGGATATCATCGCGGCCGTCAACCTCGACTGCGTTGCACGCGGCGACGAACTCCATGTCGATACACTCCCCCAGTACAGCTGGATACTGGACACCGTCCCCGAATCCCCGGCGATCAACCATCTGATTGGATCGAGTCTCGGGGGCGACCACTGGCGCTTCTGGGAGCACCATATCCCCGCCGCCCTGATAACCGACAACAGCGGCTACACCCTGCGGCATACCCCGGACGATACCCCCGAGACCCTGAACCTCTCCCTGGCGGCGTCCTGCACCGAAGCGGTGACCGGCATGGTCCGGACCCTTGCCGCCGCAGACGACACGACGCCCCCGGCGGTGGAAGGGTCGGTCGAGGAGGACGGGACGATCCGGTACGCCGTCTCCGAACCCGCGGTGACGCACCTCATCGTCGACGGGACCGACTTTGGCGCCCTCACATCAGGGCAGGTCACCCTCCCGCCGGGCCAGCATAGCGTCCGGGTCATTGCCTACGATGCGGCCGGGAACCGGGGCGTCCTGGACCTGGAGGCCGACGTGCCTGGTACCGGCCGCGACACCCCCGGGTCCGACCATCAGCCGGGGGGTATCAGCATCCCCTGGAAGCGGACGGAAGAAGACCGCGAGAAGTATGGAATGCAGCATTATGGCACCCCGTTTGTCTCCCTCTCCTACGACGGCCCGCGAGAGGAAGACCCAGAGACCCGAGTCGACGGCTACGTCGACGGTATCTGGATCACCGGGCTTGAGGGGGGGCATACCATTATCCATGCCTCGGGGCTCCACCGCTACGAGGTGGCGGCGGTCGCTGGCGGGGATGTCGTAGGGTATGACGAGACGACGTATCTCGTCAGACGATTGTATGACGACCCTATGCGTTACTACATCCAGAACAGCGCTGTGCGGGAGGCACAAGCCCCTGAGGACCCGCTCCCCCTGGTCCCGGTCGCATGCACGGTCGCCGCCTCGCTCCTTGCCGTCGGGTACCTCATCTCGCGGAGGCGGTAGGCAGAATGAACGATCATATGACACACAAGAGGTAATGATATGGCAGCAGAACGAGTCTTCACCGTGGCCGGGAAGGAATTCACCGACCACCTCACCAGCCGGAAATTCCTGGTGATCCTTGCGTTGCTCCTGATGTTTGCCCTGCTCGGCATGCACCAGGGGATCGACCAGTACAACAAGAACCTCGAGTCGTATAACCAGCAGTTACAGGAAGCGGGAGATTCCGCAGGACCCGGCATGATGCCTGAGCGGCCGTCGATCCTCTCCGTCTTCGGGTATCTGGTCAGCTCCCTGGTGCCGTTCGGAGGAATGCTCGCGATCGCGACCGGGTTTGACCTGATATCAAAGGAGAAGGAGTCCCGGTCGCTCAAAACCCTCCTCGCACACCCGGTCTACCGGGACGAGGTCATCAACGGCAAGGCGCTCGGCGGGGTTGCGGCTCTCGGGGTTGCCCTCGTCACCGCGTTCGCTCTCACTCTTGCCGTGCTCCTCGTCTGCTCGATCGTGCCGACGGCGGGCGAGGTTGCCGCTATCGGGGTCATTGGGTTCGCCTCGCTCCTCTACCTGCTGGCGTTCTTCGCCCTCGCTCTCGCCCTCTCGGTCGTCACAAAGGAGAGCGGGCATGCGGTGATCTACGGCCTGGCACTCTTCTTCGCTATCGCCTTCCTGCTGCCGGTCTTCGGGACGGCTCTTGGGGATGTGGTCGCGGGCGACCCGCCGCAGAGACCAGAGATGCCGGTGACCGTGGACGGGCGTCCGGTTGATGAAGCGGTATGGATGGCATACGAGGAGGAGTGCAGGCAGCATACCGGGGAGATGGAAGAATACCGGGGCAGACGACAGGTGGTCACTGATACGGTCAACCTCTTCTCCCCAATAGTGAGTTATCATGCGGTGGTCTGGCCGGTCGCCGATCCTTCGGGTATGCCACTGGAAGATGCCGAAGACCAGATCTGGCGGGGTGTTGCGGCGTTGATCGTCTTCCCGTCGGTCTTCTTCGCCGCCGCGTACGGGAAGTTCATGCGGATGGATATCCGGTGAGAGCGGGGAGCGGCCCACCCTGCACGCACTCTGCCTGCACCTGGACCCCGGGGAAAGCACTGGAGTATCAGGCTCTGATACCTGCACTCCCGCTCTTTTCCCTGGACTTGAGGCCTATGAACGCCCGGATGAATCGGTGTTTGTCCGAGAAACGGTATAAAGAAGAACAGCGAAGTCTCCATCGGTGATACCGCACGCGGTATCCCGCGGGAGCCGGGTGTCTCGATTGGCGTCGTGCCCCGGCCCCCACCGCGTGCCCGGAGGCTAATGGTGCTGTTGGCTATCATCAGAGATAGCCGTTGCGGTTCCACGGCCTCCCGGAGCACGCATCGAGGTGTGGAACCATGAAACCAAAATTCCTTTCCGGAATCGGCGCAATGTTTGCGGCGCTGATGATCGCAGGCGCAGCCTTCGTGCTGGCGGTGGGTGCCGAGGCAGTTCTCTCTACGAGTACTGCTCAGGAAACGCTGCGAATTGCCCCCAATAGTTCAGGCATGTCTGAAGATGAATTTATGGCCTACGCCGGGAGAATGGAGCAGAAATACGGTTCGGAGGCCGTGAGCGCATTAAGACTGCACATCCCTGACGAAACCCGCGGTCCATCTCAGGGGGCGGGTGCGACGCCGAATATCCGGTATGTGTCGGCATGGAGCGGCAGTCTGGAGATCAGGAACAATGACGGCGTGGTCCTGGCAGATTCCGACAATGCACTGGTTCTCTATGCGTTAGACCTGACCGACGAGCAGGGCAGAGATCATTACTACTGGTGGCAGTGGGGCGCTGCGAAAAACCGCGAGGATACCTGGATAGGCGACGACTCAAACCTTCGGAACTTTTGGAGCCGGGTAGAGTTCGAAAATTCCACATCAAACTTGCTATGGTACGCCCCCGATGGGGATATGCGTGGTGTTGAAAATACAGTTACATTACGGTTCGGACTCGAGTTTTCGGGTCCGGATTGCCACAACATCAGCAAGGACTTCATCCTGCACCAGGGCAAGATCAGGCCGAAACCGGGTGAATGCCGGGTGGGAAACGCCGGGAAGTATGCGGTTGACTGGGTTGGAAGTTATGAAGGAACACAGTCTATCTATGGTATCTGCGAAGAGAGGCGGCAGGACAGCGCGGGTTCGGCAGTTCTATGGACATATTGCCTGACGGCAAGTCAGTTTTAGGCTGTAGTAGCGAGTGCCGGAAGCAAATTGGGGGACGTAATGCACGTTCCCGTAGCGGGATGAGTGAAGAGATGATGGAAAAGGAAAGGAGCAGGCTTAAAACGATAGTGTCGGCCCCTTTGCTCTCTCTTGCAATTCTAGGGTGTCTCCTTCTTATGGCCGGGTGTACGAGCGAGGGAGGACCTGACAGTGCGACTCCAGTACCGACCCCTCCCACGTTCCAGCCCGATATCCTGGATAAGCCGATCATCAACGCTCCCCCTGGAAAGGAAGGCGCTCCTCCTTTCCTCTTTGATTTCGATGCAGGGAACTCCTCGGGCTTCGAGGAAGTCAGGGCCGACCACCCGGGAGCGCCGACACTCATTCTGGGATCAAATGCATCGGCAACCCTCCCGATCGTCGTCTCCTCGGAAGCCGATACCGGTGTTGATGTCAGGGTCGTTCGGACCGACGGGCTGCCCGATGATGTATGCGTCTCCTATGTCCCGGACACCTTCACCCTTCGGATAGGGGAGAAGGCACGCCTCAAGATGCACCTTACCGCCCTGGACAATCGAACCATGCCGGCAGAGGCGATCGTTGTCTGGATGGAGGGTGTGGGATGGGAGGTTGGGAGAGGTTTCTTCCTCGGACTGGATCATGGCGAGGCGTTGCCGGGAATGCCGGGGGACTGGACGCCTCGTCCGGCAGACAACCCCGGGGAGGATACCCCCTACATCGAGATTCACCGCGCAGGAGGCCTGAGCGTCTTCCTCCACCCGGAAGACCCCGGGTATCCCGCCATCGAAGCAGAATGCGGCGAGCAGATCCGGTGCATCTCTGCTCAGTACAAGACGGGGTTCTCGCCGGAGGAACTGGAGGCCATGAAACAGAACGGCACCTACGTCGCGATGAACTTCCCGATCCCCACGACGTTTGAGACAGGTTATCTCGTTGACGGGTCGCCGAAGGTGGTCACGGTAAACGAGGTGATAATTTTTCTGGATCTCGAAGATTATCCAGAGGCCATGATCATCACGCGGGCAGATGATGAACCCGGGGTCTGGGACACATCGCGCGACCGCAGGGAACTCCGCGACCTGGTCGCGCCGGACGTGCACGGGTCATAAGGACCGGGAGGGATCATCACGCGGCATGGCTCCCCGGCCACAGCGCTCCTGAAGCACTGACGCAGCGGAGGATGATCCGGACCCACCCATACCTATATACTCCTCACAAAACCAAACATAGTTGCGTATGGCCATGAAACTCAAACTCCTGGAGTTAACCGACGATAAGGCCCGGATCCTCTTTGAAGGCGAAGGCAACACCTACGTAAACGCGCTCGCCGCCGAGCTCATCAACGATCCCGGGGTGGACGTGGCGCACCACAAGCAGGCATTCCAGTTCTCCGACCCCGAACTCGTCGTCACCACGATCGGCGGCCGGCCCCCTCTTCTTGCAGTTACGGATGCGGCAAAACGGCTCTCCGGCTACGCCGGCGAACTCCTCCAGCAGATGGAAGCCCTCGAGACCGCGTAGAGAGCCATGAAGAAGAGCGCTGAAGGCTTCACCCGGATTGCCCGGGAAGTCTTTGCCCCCATCTACCCTGTCATCGCTGAGCAGGTGCTTGCGTGGTCCGGGATACGGGACGGTCTCGCACTCGACCTCGGGAGCGGCCCCGGCCTCCTCTCGGTCGCGCTTGCAGAGAAGAGCGACCTCTCCGTCATCGCGCTCGATGCCGAGCCGGCGATGGCGCGGATCGCGCAGGAGACTGCCGCCGGACGTACTGACCGGGTAGCCCCGGTCATCGGCGACGTCCACTGCATGCCGGTCAGGGATGACGCCGCATCACTCATCGTCAGCCGCGGCTCGATCTTCTTCTGGGAAGACCGGGTGCAGGCGTTCCGGGAGATCGAACGGGTCCTCCGGCCCGGCGGGGTCGCGTTCGTCGGCGGCAGCTTTGGGACCGCCGAGCTCCGGGACAAAATCTTTGCCGAGATGCGGCGGCGCAACCCGAGCTGGGACCGCGACGTCGCACGGAGGAGCGGGCGGGCGACTCCCGATCTGCTCCGCCGGGAGCTCGCGGCAAGCGCTGTTGCCAGCTCCCGGATACGGGAAGAAGAAGCAGGGTTCTGGGTGGAGATCAGGAAAGACTGATCTCTTTTTAGTCAACACGCTCGGTGAAGATGATCGTCCCGGCGATCCGGGTGATCTTTATCTTCACCGTCTGGCCCGGTTTTGCATTTGCAACGTACATCGTGTAGCGATCAATCTTCACCACACCGTCACCGCGCTTCGAGAGGAACTGTGGGGTGACGTCCATGATCGCGCCCTCGGTCGGCTTCGACGCTGCAGAGGGGTCGACGATTGCTTTTCGCTTCCGCACCGGCCGGTGACCGCCGCAGGCGTCGCACTTGAGCGTCAGGATACGGTCGGTCTTGACCAGGCGGGTGTCGGGCTTCCCGCACTCCGAACAGATGACGTAGTCGTCGACGTAGCCCTTGATGATCGTGTTGATCTGCTCCCGCTCGAACTTCCCGGAGAAGACCGCCCGTGTCCCCTCCACCTTGCCGGCGGTGCCGAGCTCGCCGAGGAGGTGCTTCATCAGGTGATCCTGGTCGCGCCGGAGGGTACTCGCGATCTCGGCGAAGTTCTCGAGAACCGTGGTCTTCCCCTCGATAAAGGCGCGGGCGGTCGGAACCGTGAACCGGTCTTCGAACTCCGTCGGTTCCGTGATATTGGTATACGCCTTCTTCAGAAGGTCTTCGTATGACGGGCTCATACCTCACTATTGATCGCGCGACGTCAAAAAGTGGTTACCTTGCACCGGGACTCGCACACGTATGCAGGTGGGCGGCCCACCAGGTCTTCAATATGCTGCCGGCAGAAGACCGTGCGGTGCGTTACTGAGCAGCCATCTCTCTTCGCGACTGCCGGACGAGATCGATCAGCGGTTTCACCGCCTCCGGTCTCTTCGCGGTGCGTGCAGTGAGCGGGACCGCGCCCCTGACGTCGGCACCCCTCTTCGCGAGCATCACCGTCAGCGTATCAAGCGTCCTTCGCGGTGACCCGCCCGACGTGCAGAAGACGACCGTGGGTTTCCCCTCGATGCCCCGGAGGGCGTTGACCGCGGCGTTGATCGCGGGAGTAGGGTTTCCTGCCCATACAGGGGTTCCGACGACGACTGTCTCGTAGCCGGAGACGTCGATAGCCGCGGGTTCGATATCGGCAGAATCTCCCCTCATGGCCCGGCGAGCGCCCTTCAGGTACATCCCCACCTTCGAGTAGTTCGCAAGGTCCCTGACCCCGATGAGATCGCCGCCGGACGCAGTGGCGACCTGTTCGGCGACCGCCCGGGTGTTGCCGGTCTCCGAGTGATAGATGATGCAGACGGACATACCGGAGGGTGACGCGGCCGGGTATAAACGGGTATCGGGTGGGGCCGCGTGGAGCAATGCTCACGGCCCTCACACGAACTCCGGCGCAGGTACCGGCAACTTCCCTTCGCGCCTTCGCGTGAGGTTACCGGTTCAAGGACGGCGATGTAGTTTCACGCGAAGGACGGAAAAAAGAGGAGGGCCTTACTTCCGGAACTGCGGCATGAACCCGCGGATCTCGGCGCCCACCTGCTCGATCAGGTGCTCCTCACCCGCCCTCGTCAGCGCGTTAAAGACCGGGCGGTTCACCATGTTCTCAAGCATCCACTCCTTCGCGAACTTGCCGTTCTGGATCTCCTCGAGGATCTCCTGCATCGCCATGTAGGTCTCGGGCCCGATGACGCGGGGACCGCGGGTCAGGTCGCCGTACTGGGCGGTGTTGCTGATCGAGTCACGCATCTGTGTGAACCCACCCTCGTAGATCAGGTCCACGATGAGTTTCATCTCGTGCAGAACCTCGAGATAGGCCATCTCGGGGGCATACCCGGCGTCCACCAGGGTCTCAAACCCGGCCTTGATGAGTGAGGTTACGCCGCCGCAGAGAACCGCCTGCTCGCCGAAGAGGTCGGTCTCGGTCTCCTCGGCAAACGTCGTCTCGAGCACGACCGCGCGGGTCGCACCGATCCCCCGCGCGTAGGCGAGCGCGATGGCGTGCGCACCGCCCGTTGCGTCCTGGTGAACGGCGATGAGGGCCGGGACGCCCTTCCCCTCCTCGTAGGTCCGGCGGACCATATGACCGGGGCCTTTCGGGGCGACCATGACCACATCGACGGTGGGTGGGGGAACGATCTGGCCGTAGTGAATGTTAAATCCGTGAGAGAACATCAGGCAGGCGTTCTCTCTGATATTGGGGCTGATCTCGGCGCGGTAGATAGCCCCCTGGTTCTCGTCGGGGAGGAGGATCTGGATGACGTCGGCGCGCTTGACCGCTTCGGCCACGGAGTACACTTCAAAACCGTCTTCCGATGCTTTCTGCCAGCTGCCGCCCGGCCTCAGGCCGATGACGACCCGGCACCCGGAATCACGCAGGTTCAGCGCCTGGCCACGACCCTGGGACCCATAACCGATGACGGCGACGGTCTTGTCCTCCAGGGTGCGAGGGTCCGCATCGGACTCATAGTATTTTTGCACCATAGGTTCTCACTCCCGATTGGGTAGCAAACCAGATAAACATTATATCAAAGAACCCGGGTGGTGCACTGAGGGTCATTTTAAGGTTGATGAAGAGAAACCTTACTCTCAATACGCTATTGAGGATTTGTAATGGAACTGCCAGATGTCCAGTCCAGCCTGCCGGAAGTCCGGATTAACCTGACCAGGGTGGGTGTCAAAAACGTCCAAAAACTCGTTGAAGTCGCCCGGCCCGGTAAGCGGCCGGTCATCTTCATCTCCAACTTCGACGTCTTCGTCGACCTCCCGGGAAGCCTCAAAGGGGCGAACCTCTCCCGGAACTTCGAGGTGATCGACGACGTGCTGCAGCAGGCCATCGATGGGGATGTAAACGAGATCGAGGAACTCTGCAGCGCAGTGGCGAGGAAACTCCTCGACCGGCATGAATACGCGGAACGGACCGAGGTCCGGATGCGGAGTAAGTTCATGGTCCGGCGGGAGACGCCTGTCAGCGAGACGGGCTGCCATGAGGTCGTGAACGTCCACGCACGCGCAATAGCCCAGAGGAACGAAGGGAACCCGATCATCCGAAAGAGCATCGGCGCCGAAGTGACCGGAATGACTGCCTGCCCCTGCGCCCAGAACATCATGAAGGATCATGCCCTGCATGTCCTCGAGAATCTCGGGGTGGAGGAGGATAAGATTGCGACGTTCCTGGAAGAGGTGCCGATGGCCACACACAACCAGCGTGGTCGGGGCTTCCTCTGCATCGAGATCGACGACGACCAGCACATCAGTCTCGAAAAAATCATCAAGATCCTGAAGGACTCCATGAGTGCACGTATCTACGAGCTCCTCAAGCGGGGTGACGAGAGTTACGTGGTGATGGAAGCTCACAAGAACCCCCGGTTCGTCGAAGACTGCGTACGTGAGATGGCTCGCAAGGTGATCGCGCAGTTCCGCGAGCTGCCCGGAGACTCCGTGGTCACCATAAAACAGACGAACGAGGAGAGTATCCACCAGCATAATGCGTACGCGGAGCGAAAAGCAACGATAGCCGAACTCGTCTCAGAGATGGACAAGGGCACACTGTAAATCAGATATAATCCCACATTTTTATACGTGCCCGGAACGTCCTGACATTAAGTATTACCATTTTACAACATCGTATTATCAGTGAATGACCTGAAGCGAAAGATATAAACTCTGTTTTCTTCATAATCCTTGTTAACGTACTCATGTACGTTTTCAGTACAGAATTGTGTGGTAACACCAGTATAGTGTTCAGAACACCAAAATATCGGAATGAGGCGATATATTTGTCGAAAGTTGTAGAGATTTCCCCAACTACGAGACATGAAGGCCATTCTAAGCTCGTTCTGAAGGTCAATGATGAAGGCATCATCGAGCGCGGAGACTGGCTTAGCATCACCCCGGTGAGGGGAGTCGAGAAACTCGCCATCGGCAAGACGATGGAACAGGTTCCAAAGATCGCATCGCGCGTCTGCGGTATCTGTCCTATCGCGCACACCCTGGCGGGCATTGAGGCGATGGAAGCATCCATCGGGTGCGAGATCCCCGAGGACGCAAAACTGCTGCGTTACATCCTGCAGTGTGCCAACAGGATGCACAGCCACGCCATCCACAACATCCTGTCCCTCCCGGACATGTACATCCCCGGAACCGACGTGAAGATCAACCCGTTCACCAAGGAAGAACCAGTCAGGAGCGTTGCTCTCCGGATCCAGCGGCTCCGTGAGATCGGTCAGACCATCGGCGAGATCGTCGGCGGAGAGGCCATCCACCCGAGCAACCCCCGGGTCGGCGGTATGTACAAGAACATCTCCCCGCGGGCGAAGGCGAAGATCTACGACCTCGCGAAGGAAGCCCGGGTGCTCACTCAGGAGCACATGGAGTTCATGATCGCGGTCTTCCGGGACTTCCAGACACGCGGCACCACCGAAGTCGGCGGCGTCGAAGTCCAGATCCCCGACGATCTCGGCTACCACAGACAGGGTTACATGGCCACCGCGCCGGTCTACGGCAGCTCGAGCCTCGACGAGACCCCGATGTGGTTCCCCGACCGGTTCACCGAAGTCCGCCCCTGGGACTGGTACATGGGCGAGGTTGAGATCAGCGAGGCCGACCCGAACTACCCGATCGGCGGCACCACCCCCGTAGGGAACAAGGCCTGGCCCCAGATGGAGGCCTGCACCGGCGTCCCGCTCTACGACGGACAGCCCGTCGAGGTCGGACCGCGTGCACGTCTCGTCCAGTTCAAGAACTACGACGAGAAGGGCGCCATGGGCCTGCAGATCGCACGCCAGATGGAGTTCCCCGAGACCGCCTACGGCATCATCGACGCGCTCGACGCGCTCGACACGTCCGGATCGGTGCTCGCGGACGAGATCCCGCAGGGCGACGGATCCTTCGGATGGGCCGCGAACGAGGCTCCCCGTGGAACCGACGTCCACATGGCCAAGGTCAAGGACGGCCGGGTGGAGTACTTCGGCATGCTCGTCCCGACGACCTGGAACTTCCCCACCTGCAGCCGTGCACTGACCGGTGCACCCTGGCGGCTTGCGGAAGTCATCATGCGTGCATACGACCCCTGTGTCTCCTGTGCGACGCACATGTTGGTGATCGACGAAGACAAGAGACTGGTGGCCCAGAAACTCATTCAGTGAGCGTACACGCATGCTATTCCGTGAGATCGTGATCGCAGGATGCGGCAACCCCCTCTATGCAGACGACGGGTTCGGTCCTGCAGTCGTCGAGGAACTCCAGAAACTACAACTGCCCGACAACGTCAAGGTGTTCGATGCCGGCCTTGGCGCCCCTCACTTCCTCTTTACCCTGATGGAAGATGCAGAGGTGCCGGTCAAGAAGCTGATCATCATCGATATCGCCGACTTCGGCGCCAACCCCGGTGATGTGACGAAACTCCGGCCCGAGGACCTGCCGCCGGGCACTTACCGGGACGCCCATTCGTGGGATCTCTCAGAACCGCTACAACGATTGAAAGACGTTATCGATATCACGATCATCGGGTGTCAGCCCAAGCGTGTCGCGAGCCATGAGTTTGAACTGGGGCTCACTGAGGAGGTTGAGGGTGCCATTCCCAAAACAGTGCGTATCGTACTGGAAGAGATTGGGGTAGAATATGGGGCTACTATCAACCATCAAGGAACGCATCTTTGGGCGTCGCCGGGAGAAGCCACCGGAGATGCCGGGGAGAACCCCTGAGAAAAGGCCTGAGGCGAAGCCGGCGGCAACTCAGCCGCAGGAAAAGCCCGCGGTGAAGCCCTCTGATGTGATTGTAGAAGAAAAGGTGGAAGTTGTACAAAAGGAGGAAAAGCCTGTGGCAGAAAAGATTACGATAGGTGAATTACACCTGAGCGGATGTACGGGATGCCTCGTTACGCTTGCGGATAACTACGAGGGTCTCTTCAAGCTGCTCGATGATTACGCGGACCTGGTCTACGCGTTGACCCTGGTCGACGTACGCCACGTGCCCGAGATGGATGTGTGCCTGGTCGAGGGTTCGTGCTGTCTGAACGACAAGATCTCAGTAGAGGAACTGAAGGAAGCAAGGGAGAAGTCGAAGGTGCTCGTCGCCTACGGCGGCTGTGCGGCCTACGGCAACATCACCCGGTTCTGCCGTGGCGGTCAGTGGAACCAGCCCGGTCAGGAAGCGTTCGTGCCGATCAGCGAAGTCGTCGACGTCGATCTCTACATCCCGTCGTGTCCCCCGTGCCCCCAGCAAGTCAGGAACGTCGCCGTCATGGCCTACCTGCTGCTTCGCGGCAACGACGAACAGAAGAACCTCGCGACCGCCTACCTGACGCCGCTGATGCAGCTTGCACAGCGCGGCAACGAGGCATGCGGCTGCGACCTGATGTATGATGTCATCAACCAGGGTCTCTGCATGGGATGCGGAACCTGCGCCGGCACCTGCCCGGTCCGTGCCATCACCATGGAGTACGGAAAGCCGAACGTGAACCGCGACCTCTGTATCAAGTGTGGCGCCTGCTACGCGCAGTGCCCCAGGAGCTGGTTCAACTTCGACGTCATGAACAACTACGAGGGCATCATGGATGCCATCAAGGGAGCCATGGAGTGAGGTGAGAAAGATGGACGTACTCGGTAACTACAAGTCCGTAATCTCGGCGCGCTCGACCGACAAGGACATCACAAAGAAGTCCCAGGACGGCGGCATCATCACGACGCTCTTCGCGTATGCGCTCGAAGAGGGTATCATCGACGGTGCCATCGTCGCAGGGCCGAGCGACGAGCCCTGGAAGCCGGAGCCTATGGTCGTGACCACGAAGGCCGAACTTCTGGCCGCCGCTGGAACGCGCTACACCATCAGCCCGAACCTCGCCCTGATCAAGGAGGCGACCCGCAGCTACGGTCTCGACCGCGTCGGTATCGTCGGTGTGCCCTGCCAGATTCAGGCTGTCCGGAAGGCTCAGCTCTACCCGATCGGCATGCGTGACGTTGACGACAAGATTGCCCTCGCGCTCGGCATCTACTGTATGGAGAACCTCCCCTACCAGGCGCTCGAAGCAATCGTCGAGGACCACTGCAACCAGAAGATGGAGTCCGTCAAGAAGATGGACATCGGCAAGGGCAAGTTCACGGTCTACACCGAACGCGGTGCAGTCAGCCAGATGCCCTTGAAGCTGATCCACAAGTATGTGCAGCCCGGCTGCAACGTCTGTCTGGACTACGTCGCGAACCTCGCCGACATCTCCAGCGGCTCCGTGGGCAGCCCCGACGGCTGGAGCACGGTCTTCGTGCGGAGCATGAAGGGTAACGCCGTCTGGGACGGCGCGATCGCCGCGGGTCTCTTCGAGACCAAGCCGATGGATCAGGTCAAGCCCGGCCTCGACCTCGTGACGAAACTCGCCACGGAGAAGATCACGAAGAACCAGAAGAACGTGGATGCACGCAAGACAATGGGCCTCAAGGCGGACGGAACCCCCAAGGGTCTCCGGAACCCCTACGAGTCCCCCTGAAACACTTTTTTTTCGGTCGGTTCGGCCTCCCCTCAATCGAATATCTCCGTTGACTGAGTTTTACCGGGTTTACGTGAAATCGGTCGCCCAACCTCGGTCAAACTGCCCTGGTCGTCGCTGATTGGCATATCACCATGCAGTGGGCTGTGGGGATATCGCCACGCACTGCCCCCGCCCCTTGGAGTGGGGTGCGACGGGCCATGGGGCCGGAGCATGAGCACCGCAGGTGCGAATGAGGAGGCCGGAGGCCGGGCGGGGTGGGGTTTTCAGACATCGCTATAGTATGGTGGAGACAGGGGAGGGGGGATGCTCCCCCCTCGCACCTATCGGTGCTCAAGCTCGCTCTCGCTCGCACTCCCCGTCAGCCCCTCCCCCAATGGCGATAGCCACCACGGAATCCGTGCAACGGGGTTTTACAGAATAGACCCGTCAGGATTATCCAGCCGGGCGGGTCTACAGACCCGGAGGTCCAGGCTATTTTCTCCAGGAAAAATCGAGGGTGGGGGCCGCCTCGCCGCGGTTATCCGGTCAGACCGGCGGGAGATGGCAGTGGCTCTCTACTGTCGTACGTTACCGTTGAAGTGTTTTCCGGGTATTATGTTCGTATTCAGTCCCTGAACAGTACCTGGTGCGTTACCGATTCTGCTCCAAAAAAGTCCCTGCAAAACTCCGCTGCTTTCGAAGGCTCGTATTCTTTGCAGCTGAAGATGTCGAGGTAGGCTGCGTTGGTCTCGTTCGCGAAGTGACCGGAGACGAGCGATGTCTCGATGAGCTGGGTCATGGAAAACCCTGCGACCCTCTCGTTCGGGCCGAAGTGGATGATCTGTGGTTCGCCGAATCTCTTCATGTCGATGAGGTCGCACAGTTCGACGATGAACCGGTGGATCTTCTCTGCGTCCCTGATCGTTGCCGGATCGCACCCCTTCAGGTCCACGCTCGTGTACAGCCCCCAGCACCCGCGTTGTTTGAACTGTGCAACGATCTCTACGTCGCTTACGGTCTCTGCCATAACGTTGCTTGCAGCAGCGTTGTTTGCCATTACTTTACTAGCCATGATCTCACCTTCGAGACAAACTCTGATCGAATGATCTCTGTAGATTTTGATAGTTCTGATTTTAAACCTATCCATGCTGCTAATGAAAAATAGCCCTTATTTCCCGGTTAGGCGTGAGCAATTCCGAGTTATCCAAAATTCTAAGGCACATTCTTGACAGATTTTTAAATCGGTGCCTTTACTCGACCAATTCATCATTTAGTAGTCAAAAGCCAATGCAAGATTCATACCAAGTATGAATAAACCCTGTCGGCAAATTTTTTCCGCGGACTTTGCTCCGGGGGTTTTCAGGCAGAAGGGGCCTTAAAAGACAGATCTTTTTTCAGCACGGCTTCCCGATATCATTTCGGATGTGAAAAACCAATAAGTTGGAGATAGGAAATATCCGCCCTCGCACCGGCCTCGATCCCGACCGAAAAGCAGCCGGGCGACGACTACGGAACCCCTCTCCCGGCACCTGAAATTAGAGCATCTCTGCCGGGCGACGCGCACCCCCGGCCTCCCGTCATGCACTTCGCCGGGGTTTTTGGGCACGACCTGCCGCAGGTGGATTCCTTCACCGGACCTCCGGGGGCTGCCGGTGCGTGCGCCGGACGTGGGCATGAAGGGCTTCGATCGTGGGGTAGTGCCTGCCACAGAACGGACAGATGAACTCGCCCATCTCCACCGGGATATCGGGAGGCCTTCTCCTCCGTGGCGGTTCACCCGTCACATGCTCTCCTCCGCCGCTATCTCTTCGAGTGATCGGCCGGAGACAACCGATCGCGGCTCCGTCGCGACCGGGTTTCTGCCGGGGTCAGCCTCGGCATCGTCCATCTTCACGAGCAGCCAGGCCTCGCCCTTCCCGGTCCTGAAACGGGTGAGGGCGTACCCGCCCCGGAGTTTCTCCCCCTCGAGCCAGAAGGACACGTGACCCCGCCGGAGGGCCTCGGCAACCCCGACCCTCTCCCCCTCCTTCTCCGTGAGGTTCTGGTAGGTTCCCCGGTCCCAGACAAGAACCGTCCCGGCCCCATAACTCCCCTCCGGGATGACGCCCTCGAAATCGGCGTAGTCGAGCGGATGATCCTCCGTCGGCACGGCGAGGCGCTTCTCCTTCGGGCTCATTGACGGCCCTTTCGGAACCGCCCAGGACTTCAACACCCCGTCGGCCTCCAGGCGGAAGTCGTAGTGGAGCGTGCTCGCTGCGTGCTTCTGGATGACGAAGATGGGATGGGCAGCCGCTTCCCGCTCTCCCGACGGCTCCGGCGTCCGGTAGAAATCCCTCTTCTCGCGATACTCATCGAGCGTGTCAGGGCCGGTCATACCAGAACTCCGGCACGGCCTGAGATAAGGGTTTTCCCGGTCCCGGTGCTTCGCTGGAGCCTCCGAGGAAACCCGCCGGGGGTCAAACCAGCGACCCCCCTCGCACGAAGCGGGGCAACTCGTAACCAAACAGGTCTTCGCGTTCTTCGCGGCTTCGCGTGAGTTAACGGTTTATAAGCGATGATATGGCCTCACGCGAAGAACGCGAAGCCGCGAAGGGAGTTACAGATAACCCTCTACCGTCCCTCGCGGCTCGCACTTCGCGAGAGATGACAATCCTCCCCGCGCATTGGGAATCACCGGAGCAACGTGCACTGCTTCACTAATGGTTCCGCTCGGACGCCGGGACGATCCGGATGTTCATCTTCTCCGAACCAATGATCAGGATCCCCTCCCCCGGCTGGAAGTTGAGGAGATCCTTCTCGCTCACCTCGAAGAACTTGGCGTTCTCCTGGGCTTGCTTCTTGTTCTCGGAGCGCATGCAGAACTTCACGGCGATGTTCGCGAGGATCTCCTCGTTGAAGTGGGCGATCAGCTGCGATGCGAGGATCAGCGAGACCCCGAACTTCCGCATCTCGGTCGCGTACTTGTTCAGGACAGCCTTGATCGAGGTCTTCGAACCGCTCTTCTGGCTCACCAGGAGTTTCGCCTCGTCGACGATGACAAAGAGCCGGAACTTCGCCCGCTCGTCCTCCGCTCCACGCGGGATCTCGCCCGTCGCCTGGAGGGTATAGTAGATCCGCCGCAGGAAGAGGTCCGCGAAGAGGTAGCGCAGGTTCTCCGGGAGGGCGTTTAGGTTGATATGGGTGATCCCGCCGGAGAGGATCGTGGGAATCGAGATCTTCTCCTCGCCCGAGAAGAGCTTGTAGTCAAAGATGTCCTCGAGGTAGGCCGGGATCGCCTCGTCCTCGCAGTTCATGATCTCGCCCTCGATGTCGTCGAAGTCGAGCACCCGCGTCCAGGTCTCGGTCTTCCCCGTGATCCCGGACGTCCGGTAGCAGTCCTTGATGATGTTCTTAATCTTTCTGCGCTGCTGGATCCCGAGCGTCGGGAAGTTGATCGAGATGGCGTCGACGAAATCCGAGGTCGCCCGGAGCGGGGTGATCTCGTCGATATCGGAATCGAGTTCCAGCGGGTTGAAGTAGTACTCACCGCCCTCGCGGATCTTGTACGACCGGATATCTCCGTCGCTCGCGGCCATGTCCCCGTGAAAATCGATCAGGACGACCGGCATCTCCTTTGCCGCGAGTTCTGAGGCGACGCACCGGATCGTCTCGGTCTTGCCGGCGCCCGAACCGCCGAGGATGATCATGTGGCCGTTGTTGAGCCGGCCGGGCGACCAGTTGACCTGCTGCCCGTCCTGCGCATGCCCGAGGAAGATGTCGAACCCCCCCGCGCGGGGAACGTCTGCCGGCACGCGCGACGGTCTGTCAGAACCAGAGAAAACTGTAGGTTTCAAAGCAGGGGTTTGAGTACTGTCAGATGCGAGTGACGACGTTTCAACGGGAACGACGGGTCGAGGGGTTGGAGTTTGAGACGCCCGGGGTGTGGGCGGCGGCGTGATCGGGAGCGGTTCCTCAATCGTCTCCTCATCCTCCTCTTCGTCGGGGGAGATGAGTTCCTCCCACTCGTCCTCAACCGGGAGTACGGGCGTCAGGACGGGGGTCTCCTCCGCATCGAGAGACGGTTCCTCGGAGATGGGGGAGGAGGGCTCCTCCGCCGGAACAGAGCGGCCGATGACGATCTTCTCGGCGACCTCGGCCATCAGCGCCCGCCCGAGATCACGCAGGTGCATATCGTAGAGGTTCCGGTCCTTGACGATGAACCGGGCGAGGTCGACCCCGTCCTCCTCACGCACCCCTTCGAGGACGTAGATCGCGTCGTCGAGTTCCGCGAGCACCCTCGCGAGTTCGCGGCGGTGGGCGGCCGATGCGCGGATACGGTCGTAGTCCTCACCGCAGGCAAGGTAGCGCAGAACGGTGAACGTCGAGTAGAACGACTCGAGGAGCATGTCGTAGTGCTCCCTGATCGCCGGATCGATCCGCTCGAGCACCCCCTTGAGGATGTACGCGAACTCCGGCGGGAAGGTGTAGACGACGCCGTCGGCCCGTGCACCGTCGAGGTCGTAAGCGTAGGCGAGAACCGCACACCCGGCGGCCCTGAGCCGGGAAGCAAACCGTTCGCACTCGAGAAAGAGGCCCGGACAGTTATTGAGGAGGAAACTGATGAACGTCTCTTCGGTGCGGGGGAGCATGGACGGGAAGGTCTTGTTGACAAACGATCCCTTCACCGTCCCTGCAAGAAGCGCCGGCACGACCTCGTGGATCTCGCGGGCCAGCCCACCGATATCGAGCGCCCGGAGCCGTGCCTCCATCAGCGGCCGGGCTATCGCTTCGCCGGTAGAGGTCGCGTTTAACACCGTCGTGCCGTGGCAGGAAGCGGACTCGATGAGGCCGACCTGCCTGAGCGCAAAGAGCGGCCCGGACGTGTAGGCATAACAGCTCTGTTCGACCACGCCCGCCCCTTCTCCCCGGGACGACGCGCTGTTCTGGGCGATGTAGATGTAGAGGAGCGTCTCGACGATGTCGCGAACCTCCTGCAGCCGGAAGTCCCGCAGGTACTCGGTGACGGCGGGAGGAAACGACTCCATCAGAACCGGAATCTCGGCATCTGCATAGCCTATGGCTTTGAGTGCTTTGGTAAGGTCTGTTGACACGGATTCACCAGTGGGTGGATTCTTCTCGTGGTGCACGGTGCGATACCGCGCCACGCGACGCGGCCCTGCAGGCAGCCGCATCAGTGAAGCAGGCAGTTAGAATAGTTTCGCTCTACGACCTATTAAACATAGGCAGTTTGCAGAAAACCGGCCGCATCCGGCAGAATGCTCTCGTATCGGGGAGGCGTTCCGTTGCACCCTCTGCGGGGGAGGGAGACCACATCCCCGCCGGATCTCCTGTGCCGGATCCCGCCTGAACTCATCCCATTAACCCCGATTTTCAACAACTCACCGGAATCCCCCGGATCTATTCATACTCATAATTTTATATTATTACGACCATATATTTGTCCGTCGAGGTGAGCACCCCGTGACTACCCGTACCGAATACCAGCGAGTGGCCGTCATCATGGCACTCCTTGCAATCTCAGTCTTCCTGACCTACTACTTCCACGCCATCCTGATGCTCGGGACCGTCTTTTCGCACTTCTTCTACATCCCGATCATCCTGACCGCACTCTGGTGGGAGAAGCGGAGCATACTGGTCGCTATCCTCCTGGGCGGGCTCGTCGTCATCAGCAGCCTCTTTTATCGACCCGAACTCCTGACCCTGAACGACTACGGGCGCGCGCTGATGTTCGTCGTCATCGCCTTCGTCGTCGCGTCCCTCTCCGAGCAGCTCAAAGGACGGGAGCAGGAGGTGAAGAGACAGAGGGATCTCGTACAGCGTTACCTGGACGTGGCGGGTGTCCTCTTCGTCGCCATCGGCACCGACCATACCATCCGGCTCGTCAACCGTCACGGGTGCGAGATGCTCGGCTACCGGGAAGAGGAACTGCTCGGGAAAGACTGGTTCGATACGGTCGTTCCCGGAGCGTTCCGGGAGGCGCGACGGCAGACCTTTAACGAGGCGATTGCCCGGAAAAACACCCTTCCTGAACAGCGAGAGCACCCTGTCGTCACGCGGAGCGGCGACGAACTGATCCTCGCGTGGCAGGACACCGTGCTTACCGGTGACGACGGCGGGCCGATCGGGATCATCGGGTCGGGAGCCGACATCACCGACCGCATCCGGGCCGAAGAGGAACAGCGGGAGGCCCACGACGAGGCGAACCTCTACCTCGACATCATGACGCACGATATCAACAACGCGAACGCCGTCGCTCTCGGGTATGCCGACCTGCTTGAAGCGACGCTTGACGGGGGGGAACAGGAGATGATCCGAAAACTCAGGAACGGCGTCGGCCGGAGCATCGAGATCATCCAGAACGTCACGACGATACGAAGGCTGCACTCCCATGAGACGGCGACGAAGCCCGTCGACCTCGACGCTGTCATCAGGACCGAGATTGCCCACCATCCCGGTGCCCGGATCGCCTACAGGGGAAAACCGGTCAGGGTCATGGCCGACGACCTCCTCTCCGAGGTCTTTGCAAACCTCATCGGCAACAGCATCAAGTTCGGGGATCCGGGAGTCGAGATCACCGTCAGGATCGAGGAGCAGGACGGTGAGATGCTGGTCTCGATCGAGGATACCGGGGTGGGGGTGCCCGATACGGTCAAACCAATCCTTTTCACCCGTTTTGCGCGGGGGACGAGCAGCAGGAGCGGGAAAGGGCTCGGGCTCTACATCACCCGCACCCTGATCGAACGCTACGGCGGTCGAGTATGGGTCGATGACCGGGTACCGGGGCGTCCCGAGTGCGGTGCGGCGTTCCGGTTCACCCTCCTCCAATCAGGCTCGAGACAGAAGCCGCCGGCTCCTCCCGCACCGCCGCCGGCCTGCCGGATGATCACTGCCAGACCTTGACCGGGTCGATGGCGGCGTCGATGATCAGGTCGAAGTCGAAAACGTCGAGCCAGCCCATCTTCTCAAACATCTGCATGAAACAGATGCCCACTACCCTGGCCCCGGGATGGGCGGCGACGACCGCCTGCACTGCTTCTTTCTCGACCGGGACGCCCGGCATCGAGAGCCCGCCCATCAGGACGATCACCTTCGGGTCGAGGCTGACCGCGTCGCCGGAGATCTGCATCCCGACGCCCTCGACAGGGCGGACCGCCTTTGCCGCCGCCTCGTCCACGTAGGGCACGTAGACCTGCTCAAGGGAAAGATCCCGGACGGCGAACCCCAGGAGTTCGATGAAGGGGGTGCAGGTTCCGGGGCAGCCGTAGTAGACGACCTGGTCGCTCTCGTTGAGTCCTGCCTCGCGGAGGTACGCTTTGAACGGCCGGAGCATCCCGGGGACACCGGAAAGTTGCTCTTTTAATTCCATGAAAGTCTGGTTGTCGCCGCGGCATATACCGTTTCCGGATGCGGCCAAGTATTAGAGCAACCCGCACCCGGAGAGGTGGTAGAGCCGCTCGACCCGTTCGGCCGCCTCCTCCGATACCGCTTGCCGAATGCGAACGATGATGGTCTCGATATCCTCCTCGGGCATGCACCCGAGGTCTTCCCGGCCGGCGAAGATCTGGTCGGCAAGGTATCTCCAGTCCTCGTCCGAGAGCCGGGCAACCCGTTTTGCAAAATCCTCCTCGTTCACTGCGATGTGGTTGGAGACCGGCGGGAGGATCGAGTGGAACTCGTGGCCCGACTCCGGGCAGAGGATACCGCTGTACTCGGGAGCCAGTTTTCTCAGGATGGCAAAGTCCTTCTCGTCAAGTTCGCGTGCCATGGTTCTCCCCGTTCATGGGAGGCATCTTTTAGCAAAAAAAGTGTTTGCAGTTACGACTCCGAGAGGAGTTTTCCCGCCCGGGCGATGCTCTCGGTGCTGAGTTCCTCGAAGAAGATGGTGACCACCTGTGGGTCGACACCGAACGTCTTCGTGACCGCGGCGGTGATCTCGTCTGCGAGTACCCGTTTCTGCTCAAGCGTCCGACCTTCGCCCATACGAATGGTTATTACCGGCATGATCTCTCAGAAGAGGGTAGGGCGGGACGGTATTTATCGTTGCGCAGGTCGTCATCCGACCAGCACTTCCTCCCCCATCGTGAGCCCCACGATATCCCTGACCGCCTTCCCGAACGGCTCCCACGCTTCCGGCGGAACCCGGCGCCGTCCGGCGTCCGCGATCCGGGCAGCCGCACCGCTCACCTCCCGCTCGAGTATCCGTCCCAGCGCCTGCCGGGTTCCGTTATTTTCCGGGACGCACCGGAGAAGGAGCGCCTCCGACCCCGGCCGGGAGTCCCGGGCCCCCGTGCCGGGTGCGCGGAGATCCGTGATGTCGTCGGCGACCTGCATCGCCTTCCCGGCGGCGAGACCAAACTCACTGAACGCGGCGACGGCCGCATGTTCCTTTCCCGTCGCCATAGCTCCCCAGGCGGCCGCGAGCGAGAAGAGGCATCCTGTCTTTCTGGCGACGACCGCGTCGTAGAGTTCAGCCGCCGGGAGGTCAGGCCCCCCGAGCATCTCCCAGGCCACGCCCCGCGCCATCCTCCGCTGGGCCGACGCGAGCATCGTCACGTATCCGGCACCGTACGGGGCGGCGAGCCCGTAGGGGAGGGCGAGAATGCCGACGGCATCGAGAACCGCCCGCCCATTTCCCCGGGTGAGATGGAGGGACGGGGCTCCCCGCCGGGTGGTATCCCCGTCCAGCATGTCGTCAAGGATGAGGCTTGCGGCGTGCGCAAGCTCGACGGCGCAGGCGAGGTCGAGTGCCTGCCGGGTGGGCGCCGCCGCAGGGGCGAGACCGGCGTGGATGTAGAGGAGGAGTCCCGCCCGCATCCGCTTCCCCTTCAGGAGGAGAGGGAAGACACCGGGATCGATATCGGCCTCGCCTCCTGCCGTCTCCGCGATACGGCGATTGACTGCAGGACGTATCCTCTCGAGGAACTCGCGAAACGGTATCATGGCTCATCACTCACGCTGATGCCGGTGCACCCGGTTAAGACGCCCGGACGGTAAAAAGGTGTGGGTCTGGTGCCGGGGGTATCTTCATTGCCCTGCAGGCCCCCGTGTCGTTCAGTGGTACAGCAGGTGATCACCAGGAAAGGATACCTGAAGACCGACGATGCGTTCGGGGACTGGCTCGCGGGCGTCCTCGCCGGCCGGCTAGCCGGGTGGCACGGGGAGATCCGGGTCTACCGGATAGAGCCCGCTTCCCACGTTGTCTGCCGCTATGAGTTCGGGACAGGACTCTCTGTGGTCGGCAAATTCTTCGGTGCGCCGACGGGTGCGAAGACCCGCTACAACACGGATGCGGCGATGAAAAACGAGTTTCACAGGCTCCGACAGGCGTCCGGCTGGATCCGCGTCCCCCGTGCCATCGCCACGAACAGCCGGTTTCAATCCGTTCTCGTGACCGAGTACGTCCCCGGCCCGACCGTGCGGGAACTCCTCGATGCAGGGGTATCCCTGTACGACCCCCTGACCGGCATCGCGCACCTGCTCCGCCGGCTCCACGACGGCACACGAACTTCCTGCAAACGGGAGCGCGATTTCGCTTACTTCCACGCGATCCTCGACCAGAACAACCTCCCGGGATCCCGGAGGAAGCGGTTCGACCGCCTGCTCGGGGCGTGGTGGCACAGCACACGGCTCGGCCGGGAGGGGTGCATGGTTCACGGCGATGCCACGCTCGGCAATTATCTCTTCAACGGCGAGATCTGCGCGATCGACTTCGAGGGAGCCCGGAACCACGTCCACCCGGTCCGTGACCTCGGCATCCTGGCCGCAGAACTCAAGGCATCGGGCGGGAGCACTACGACTGCCGAAGACTACATCGGCCATCTGCTCTGGCATTACAGTGGTAGTGAGGAGGAGTTCCGGCATCATACTGCCGTCCTCCCCTTCTTCATGGCGCTCGGCTACCTCAGGATCGCGCGGCTGCCCTGGCGGGCGGCGGAACGCGACTGGCTTTTAGCGGAGGCGGAGGCGTGTCTCGGCGCGATCCATCGATAGCGGGGGTTCTCTTCGACTGCTACGGGACGCTCATCGACGTCCTGACCGACGAGCACGATATCGAGACCTACCGGTGCCTCTCCCGGTGGCTCATCTACCAGGGGGTCCGGATCGCTCCCGGAGACCTGCGGGATCTCTACACCTGCCGGGTCAGGGAGGGTCTCGAACAGACCGGGGAACCCCACCCGGAGGTACGGGTCGAGGAAGTTTTTGCCGGCATCTGCGCCGAACACGCCGTCTGGGAGATCGATACGGCCCGGCTCGGCGCCGAGTCGGCCCGGGCGTTCCGGGCCGCGTCGCTCAGGCGCCTCGGCGTCATCAGAAAAAGCAAAAAACTGCTCGACCTCTTCAGCGCGACGAAGACGGGGGTCGTCTCGAACGGTCAGCGGGTCTTCTCGGAGCAGGAGATGCGGATGCTCGGCCTCTACGGCCGTCTCGGCTTCGTCATCTTCTCTTCAGACCTCGGCTACCAGAAACCGGATGCCCGGATATACGCAGCGGCGCTCGGGCGGATGCGGCTTCCCACCCCCGAAGTCCTGTTCATCGGGGACAACGCCGAGAATGACATCGATGCTCCCCGGAAGATCGGGATGCAGGCGTTGCATGTCGAGGAGGCATGGAGGCGCTACGGCGTCTGATACAGCGGGCCCGGTGGGTATATGGTACCCGGTCTACCATTCCTCTTCACGCAAGATCATGGAGATGTTTCACAGTCGGAAGGGTGATGCCGGTTTTTGCGGATAACACCCCGTCCGGTGACTGGATCGGGGTCGACCTGAACACCACCGATCACCTTGCCGTCGTGGCCCACCCGGCGAGCGGGGGCGTGGTGACGCTCGGTGAGTTCCCCGATGACGCCGAACACCGGGAGCAGCGCGGCAGCGCCCTGAAGGGCAAAAGGTACAGGACTGAACGGGATCGCGAGAGCCGTATCCGGGGCGACCAGAACAGAAGAGTCGCAAGCGAGATCGTAAGGATGGCCCGGCAACTTCAGTGCGGCATCAAACTGGAAGACCTCGCCGGCGCAGGTTTTACCGGGCGGGAGAAGCCGGGCACCCCCCTCCCGTTCTCCCGGCGCGACGGGTCGTTTTACCACCTCCAGAACCTCATCGAGGGACGGGCTCACGACGCCGGGGTTCCGGTTGCCCTCGTGGATCCGGCGCTCACGTCCCGGCGCTGCAGCCGGTGCGGAAAGCGGGGCGCTCGCAAGGGCAAACGATTCCTCTGCCCACACTGCCGGTATACTGGTCATGCCGATACAAACGCGGCATTCAACATAGCAGCGGCACGGGTTTCGCAGGGGTCCCGCGAGCGGTAGCGAACCGCTATCACCCCATCTGCGCCCGGATGTGCTGCACCGTCTCGGGATACCGCTTCTCGAGCCGGTTCTTCTTGAGATTCTCCCTCACGATCCACCGAATATCCTGATCGTCGAGGGTCGCAAGTTGCCGCAGGTACTCAAAACCAGGCGCGGGAAGGGCGGCGATGACTACGCTGAGCGTGTGGCCAAGCGACTTTCGGAGTGCACGGAAGGCCTCGGACCGCCGCTCTTCTGCGGTGTAGATCCGGATCAGGATCTTCCTGTGGAACCGGAGCGCCGCCGCTGCAAGATCGGGCTCATCCAGAAGCTCCGGTTCGGCAATCCCCGCGACCGCGGCCCGCATGGCAAGCCAGGAACCCCCCTCCACCCAGCCTTCCAGCTCCGGAACCGTCGTACCGCGCTGCCGGGAGAGGAGGTCCTGAAGCCCCGTCGCCACCGCTTCCCTGATCCGCCACCGCGGATCGGCGGAGGCCTCCCCGAGGTGCTTGAGCGCCGTCTCGACGCATGCCGGCGAAACCGACCCGATCACCCCGATCCCCCTGACGCCGCAGATCCCGAGGACCTCATGCGGATCGCCTGTTGGAGCATCTTCCGGCGAGACAAAGGCAAGCTCGACGCAGAGGTCCCACAGCAGGTGCAGGTCGTGGGGATCAGCAACGGCAAACTCCTGCACGGTTTCGGCAAACGCCGCCGCAAGTTCCAGGTTTGCCCGGGGTCCGGGAAGGCGGCTCTCCGCGACAAGGTAGGCAAGCAGATCCCCGGCATCGCCGCTCGAGAAAAAACCCGTGAGCAGCCGGGCAACCTCCTTGATATGGGTCTCTTTGCGGGTCATTGTCTGTAGAGAAGAACGACTTCGAGGCAGTAAAAATGATCGCTACCGCGCGGTTAGGGTTGCGACAAAGGCGTCAAGAGCCGCATGGACGTTCTCACCGTTCCGCGCTGAGATCGGATGTACCATCTCCCCCGGGAGATCCCGGCTGACGGCCTGGGGCACCGCACCGGGACTGTCGCACTTGTTCGCCATGAACACGAGCGGCACCTTGAGGGCTTTCAACTGATCGTAGAGGTGCCTCGTCATCGCGTCCACTCCCGTAGTGGCGTCCACGACGATGATCGCCCCGTCCATCCCCCGCGAGAGGATCTGCCGGACAAACTCGAACCGCTCCTGTCCCGGTGTCCCGAAGAGGAAGACGGCCTTGTCTCTTACCGTCAATCTGCCGAAATCAAATGCAACGGTCGTGTGCCCCTCTTCCGAGGACGCCTCGATATGACGGCTGCGGGGGTCGAGCGCCTGGATGAAGCTGGACTTGCCCGCATTGAAGGAACCGAAAACGACAATCTTGAGCCTGCCTTCTGCCATTAAACTTTTATTTGCACCAGGATGTTTTAGGGTTTCGCTATTGCGGTGCCATGACGATGATAACGACGAACCGGCTACCGCTGTGAGAGATAATTTCCTTCGTGCGCCGATAGAAGGGAAATGATTGCTCCGCCATCCCGCAGAGGCTTTTACCGTCTCCCCGGCGCAAGCGCCCAACATCCATATAACCGCAGATCCAAGGTACGGGTATGGAGCCGAACGGAATGGATTCGGTCGTGCAGGAGATCATGGTTACCCTGGACAGCCTCTTCCTTGCGGAGAAACAGGCGCGGCTCCAGGTATCTGCACTCGAGGAGCGGCAGTACCCCCTGGCCGCGACGTTCGAGATGGTCAGGGAAATGGGTGCAGGCAGCGCCATCGAGGATGCGCTTGCCGGGTTCGGCTTTGAATACTACAGCGTCGATGAAGATGCCGAACTCTGGATCTCGGACGAGCACGGGCTGATGGTCTTTCTCTTCTTCACCGCCCCGGACGGCCGGTACTACAACTACAGGATCGTCGCGTTCGACGTCGTCGGCGAGGAAGAAGAAACGTCCGCGTAACCGGCGCGGGGGACGGCGGATCCTCCGCCGGCAGGACAGGAAGATGCCGTGCCAGGTGCTATATACCGTAAACGACATCAGGTGTGCGGCAAAAATCTGGAGGGATTGAGATGGAGCGCTCGGTAAAACGCCTCATGGAGGACAGGGAGAAGCGGCGCGAGGAGAACATCGGCAGGTACATCGAACAACTCCTGGACGAGAGCACGCCCTACCGGCTGCGGGCAGCGGAGGCGCTTGGGGAGTGCGCCGATCCGCGTGCAGTCGAGCCGCTGATCGCCGCCCTCGCGGACTGCGAGAACGAGGTCAGGTGGGTCGCTGCGCAGGCACTCGGGAAACTCCGTGACGGACGGGCGGTCGAACCGCTCCTTGTTCTCCTCGGTGACCGCGACCGGTGGGCACGGCGCGGCGCCGCCTGGTCACTCGGTGAACTCGGCGATCAGCGCGCGGTCGAGCCCCTCCTCCCCCTTCTTGCCGACAGAAAGAAGGACGTCAGGGCTGCCGCCGCTGACGCGCTCGGGAAACTTCGCGACCGGCGGGCGGTAGACGCCCTTGCCGCCGCGCTCGAGGGAGAGGAGGAACCCGAGGTCCGGACGGCGATCCGCCGCGCTCTCCGCGAGATCACCGGCGAGGTGGGATTTTGACCGGGAGAGTAAGCAGAGAGCAGAGGCTCTTCCGCTACTACCCGGAGGACTTCGGGGCACTCCCTGTCCGCATCGTCCACATGGATCTCGTCTTCGACGTCTACGACGGCCACACCCGGGTCGTCTCCGCCCTCACCGCCGAAACCCCTGAGACGCCGCTCTCATCGCTCTCCCTGAACGCCCGCGACCTGGACATCCTCCGCGTGGAGTCCGCCGGATACGCCGTCACCCATACCTACGACCGGGACGCCGCGCTCCTCACCGTCACCTTCGATCCCCCCATCCCGCCCCGGACACAGTTCACCCTCGAGACCGAGACGATCTGCCGGCCGAGCACCCACGTCCTCGAAGGCCTCTACTATGACGGGGTCTGCCCCGGCGGGCCGCCCACCCAGATCACCCAGTGCCAGCAGTGGGGGTTCCAGCGGCTGGTTCCCTGTCTCGACGACATGACCGCGAAGTGCACCTACACGACGACAATCGTCGCGGATAACGGGTATACGGCCACCATATCGAACGGGGATCCTGCAGGAGCCCGGATCCCCTGCGCTCCCGGGCGCTCCGTGCAGAGGTACGAGAACACCAAAACCCCGATGGCACCCTACCTCTTCTTCCTCGGGGTGGGGTGCTACGACACCTACCAGCGCGAGTTCGAGTACCCCGACGGACGGACGTTCGCCCTCGAAATCCTCGCAAAACCCGGATCCGACCCGGAGGGTGCAGAGTGTGCGCTCGATATCCTCGCGGACGCGGTGATGTGGGTCCACCTCTTCACCGGCCCGGCGCAGTACCGCGACCGCGAGACCCGGGAGGAGGTGTGGCGGCTTGTGCGGGTGCGCGATGAGGCAAAACGCACCGGCGACGCTCAGACGCTCGGAGAGACCAGGAAGATGCTCAAAGACCTCATCTCGACTATCACACCGGGCTACGCCTACACCGGGGCGGTCTACCGGGAGATCGCCATGCAGAACTCCGACTTCGGCGGGATGGAGAACGTCGGGAACACGACGATCGCCGCGAACCGGCTTATGCCCGGACCCGATACCACCGACCCGGCCTTCGAGTACCTGATCCGGGTGAAGGTCCACGAGTACTACCACAACGAGAACGGCTCCGAGGTGACCGGGTGGAGCCCGTTCGAGATCTGGCTGAACGAGGCCGTGACCGTCCACATCGAGAACCAGCACCACGCCTTCCTCTTCGGCGAGGCCTACTCCCGCATCAAGACCGTGCTCGACCTCCTCGACCCCGCGGCCGGGACGCTCACGCTCGATAGGGGCGCGGGCTCGATGCCGATCGAGCCGGACGGGTTCAATGATCCGAACGACCTCATCACGGGCGTCACCTACGTGAAAGCCCCCGAGTTCGTCAGGATGATCGAGACACTGATGGGGAAGGAGGCATTCGCCGAAGCGCTCGCCCGCTACCACGACCGGTTCCGGCACGCAAACGCTTCCCGCGACGACTGGATACGCTGCATGGAGGAGGTCGCGGGGCAGGATTTCACAGGAATGGCTGCGGTCTGGCTGAAGGAGAAGGAGTACCCGGTTCTCACGGTATCCCCCGCGTATGACCCGGCCGGCCGCCGGTTCACCCTCACCTACCGCCAGAGTCGCTCGCCCGGCGGCCGTCTCTGGGAGTTCCCGTTCCGGTTCGCGCTCGTCGATGCCGAAGGCCGGGATATCAGGGAGGTGACCGTCCGGATCGCGGACGAAACCGGAGAGATCGTCCTCGACGGCGTCGACCGGCCCGCGTTCCTCTCGCTCAACCGTGGCTACTCTTTCTACGGCAGGACCGCATACCGGGCGCCGGAGGACGAACTCTACCTCCAGGTCGAGAGAGACCCTGATATCGTCGGCCGATTCACCGCGTTCCTCGCGCTCGCCGATCGGGAGATGCTCCGGCTCCTCGAGGATCCGGGTGCAGCCGTCTCCGACCGGTTCGCCGACCTCTGCGCAGCCCTCCTCGCCGACGAATCTCTTATGGAGGAGGCGGGCGGACAGTTCCTGACCATCTTCCCCTCGGTGGAGGACGAGCGGTTTGCCCACCACTACCGGGCACTCCATGACGTCCGGCAGACGATCTATGCCGCCGCCGCACGGGGCGGCGGCGAGGCCCTCCTTCGTGTTTACCGGCAGGCGGCAAACGCGTCCCCCGCCGCGCCAGGCAGCCTGGAGGAAGAGGCCGCGGCGATCCGGCGCCGGCAGCGCAAAAACGCCTGCCTTTCGATCCTCGCGACCCGGGACACCCCCGAGATTCACCGGCTGCTCCTTCGCCAGTTCCAGGAAGCAACGGCCGCAACCGACCGGCTCACCGCGTTTTCGCTGATCCTCGAAAGCAGCGCTCCGGAACGGCAGGAGATCCTCGAATCGTTCGCGGTAGAGTCAGCAAAGAGCCCCGTCGCGTGGGAATCCTTCCTCGCCGCCGTCGCCGGAAGCGACTGCGACGACCTCGTCCCCATTCTGGAGCGGATCGAGTCCTCGCCCACCTTCGTATCCGAGCAGGCCGACCAGCAGCGGGCGCTCTATGGGCGGTTCGCGCTGAACAGGAAACGGTCGCTCGAGACCGAGGAAGGGCGGGCCTACCTTACTGAGGTGCTCCGGCGGCTCGCCCCGGTCAACGAGTACAGCACCGTCCGGGCTCTCGATGCGTTTGCATTCATCGATGCAATGGAGCCCCGCCACCGGGTTCCGGCGGTCGCGGTGCTCGCGGATCTCCTTGCCGGCCTCGATCCCGGTGCGCAACCCGCGGTCTACAACAACGCCCGGCGCTTCCTCCTCGGCGCCCCGGAGGCAGTCCGGGCCTACGAGGTGGAGCACGGAACGATCCCGGCCCTCGGGGGGTCCAACTCCTGAAATCACTTCAAAACCCTCAAGACGGGGAGGGAGAGCCGTTCGCAATGGCAGGTGCAACCCGGAGCATAGGAGCGTGTTGATACATCCCTTCGCGGCTTCGCGCTCTTCGCGTGAGGCCTATTTGCCATCCCGATGACAACCTCGCGCGAAGCCGCGAAGAGCGCGAAGTTCGGTATGTCGCTGAGAGGAACTCCTCTTCGCATCTTCGCGTGAGCCAGTAATGCATGGATCATTGGGAGGGGATTCGATCTCAGGAAAAAGGCGTCTACAGATACCGGCCCTCCGGGAACCCGCCCCCTGACTCACCCGAACTCCAGGTGCAGCCCGACGCCGGTCTCCCGGACGTCCGCTACCCCTGCAAGGGCAATCTTCGCCGCGAGGTCGGTGCAGTGGCAGGGGTGGAGAGCAGCCGGTCGCACCTCCGCGAAATAGTCGAGGATACCCTCTATCTGCTCCGGCGGCGCATCGAGGAGATGAAACCCGCCGATGACGTCGGCAATCCGGTCTTCGTCGCAGACCTCCCGGGCCTGCTCGACGATCGAACAGATCCCTGAGTGAGAACAGCCGGTTATGACAACGAGCCCCTCCTCGGTCTTGCAGGCGAGCGCGGTATCGTCAGGGACGGTGTCGTCCCGGATACCGTCCGGCGTGTAGATGTAGCCGCACGGGGGCGCCTTCTCGAACTCAAACCGCCGCTCGATCTCGCCCAGGAAGACCAGGTTCTCGGTCAGCCAGAGAGGGGGCGCGGTCAGGAGAACGTTCCCGTGCCGGAAGAGTTCCTCGACCGAGAGATGGCACCCGATCTCCCCGACGCCGTCGCAGCTCCGGGTGAGGAACGCATCCGGATGGGCAATGAACGTGGGTTCGACACGTTCATGGCCTTCGAGGATAGCCTCGGTATGGAGCCGGATGAGAGCGTCGAGGCCCCAGGTGTGGTCGAGGTGGCCGTGGGAGATGACGACGTCATCAACACGGAGAAGGTCGATCCCCATCTTCCGGGCATTGGTGACGAAGATGTCCGAGTAGCCTGCGTCGAAGAGAACTTGGGTTCCACCGTCCTCGATGTAAATAGAGAGCCCGGGTTCCGCGAGGAAGTAGCGGTCGGTGAGGGTGGCGTTATCCACGAGGACGGTCAACCTCATGTGCGGCACCTCCGGCAGGTAGCCGCGAAAGGGATCATCCGGGGCGCTGCTTCGGCCGCAAACGAATCCATGCAGATACTGGGGACTCCGCGATTAAGAAAGTATCCTGCGGCTGCCGAAGAAAAGAAGCCTCTCCCCGCGAAACGCTATGAAGGAGGAGTACGTGATGGAATCAGGTTATGAGACCTTCTTCCCCGGAGAACCGGCGGAACTCAAACGGGTCGGCCTCGCAGCCGGGATGCAACTCGGGCTCGATCGCCTGAAAGACCTGCAGGAACACCGCGATGTTGAGGTCATCCTCTACTTCGACGAAGACCTCGCCCGGAACTCGACGCTTGACGCCGACTATGCGGACTTCTGGATCGTCCCGGTGCAGGCCCGGCCGTTCATGCCGCTCACGGTCTTTTTTCGGACGATCGCGGAGTGGGATCCGGAGTTTTCGGAGTGCATGCACCGGGAGCCCCCGACAGTCGAGGTTCTCGAAACCGGGACGCTCAACCGCTACTCGGGGTGCGTCGCCTGCACACGGCCGTACGTGAAGGCACTGCTGCTGTAGCCCCGGACTACCGGCGGGCCGCCGTCCCGCCGCGCCCCCCGTGTGCCCGAAGACCGAGATCGAACGTTGCAAGAACCCGGTGGCAGGTGCAATGGCTCCCAAGGTGACAGAGAGCAGCCTTCGTCACCTCGAACCGGACGGGAAAGTCGATCCCGGGGATGATCTCCGGGAGGTCGCCGAACCCGAGCGTGATGTGCGGCGAGTAGCGTTCGTACGCGGAAGTCTTCGGGAACCGCAGGAGACAGTCGACGGACGGCGCGGACGCTTCCCCGGAGAACATCGAAGGCCCCGCCGGGGGTGCCTGATACGGCTTTACCTCGTTCATCACGGTCTTGTGAAAGAGTTGGAGGATCTCCGCCTTGAGGATGTGGAACGTGGAGACGGTCTCACCCGCGTTTTTACGGTGTTTTGCAACGGCGTCGATCGTCAGGGACATTGGGGAGCAGCGCCGCGTAATTTGCTCAATCTTCGCGGCGATATCCGTAATATCCCTGCGCTTTGCCGGGAACATCGCGACCGATATATGCGGGAGGCAACCCTCCCTGTCGAGGCGTATCCCTCCATCCGGGTTGCCGGCGAGCAGTGTCCGGTTCGCACCGATCGCTATATCCATGATCGGGCCGGGCGGAAGGAAGACAACATCAACGGCGATCGTTTCGGGAAGTTCATGCATGGTGCCGAAGAGAGCGGTAGGGTAAAAAGCGTTTTCCCACCGGAATTTACTCCCCGCCGCCTAGCGCCTGCAGGCTCGCCACGGCCGCTATCACCACCTTACACCGAAGATTGGCTCCTCCTCGACGAGGTTCGTGATCCTTCGGACGCTCGCTTCCATTGGCATATCTTTTCCGCTGCAAAGCCCGAATTTGAGTTGTTCCAGGCCTGCAGCCACCGAGTCGTCCTTCGAACGAACGCCGCTTACCGTCACCTGAAACGTCAGCGTCACCAGCCATTGGGTCGTCTCCATCTCTCCCCCCTCACAATGTGGACGGAGTATACCGTCGCCGGGTCATAAAGGCAGCTCACGACCGGGGAGGTTGTATGTCGGATATCCCTTGCGGCGAGAATGGCGAAAAATGGTGGACTGATGAGTGAGAACGGAGAGCAGCACGGCGTTATGAGAACGTACAGAGAGGTGTTAAGCGTTGCATCACGAATGGAGGTATCGTTGCAGTCACGCATTCTGTCCGTACCGGCTCACCCGCATCCCGAGCACAATATATTGTGCAGGCAATAAAAATGTTTTCGCGATACCCGGCGTAACGCACCACCCTGAACAGGCGGGAGCAGCCATGCACAACGATTATATATAAACACCAGGGACTCCAGGACTCCGACGATCTGTCCGGGAGAGATGGGGGATGATCCAGGTATCCACGGCTGCGCCCCAGAGGTGCATAAAAAGGCAAACGAGCGGTTGCTTCACAGGCGCACTCATTCTCATCCTGGTGCTCATCCCGGCAGCGGCGTCCGCTGCCGCTCCATCGGTGATGGTCTCCAACTACACCGTCACCCCTGCTGTCCTGATGCCCGGCGACGAGGGGACGATCACCGTGGTGCTCACGAGCACGGCCCTGCCGGCCACGGGATCGCCGCTCAGCATCCGGCTCGACCCCGGCACCGGGGAGATGAACACCTCTCCGGAGACGGAGGAGAACGCCTACATCGAGAATGTGCTCCTGCACAGTACGGACGTCGAGGTCATGAGCGGAAGTTTCCAGGATATCGGCGAGATCGGCCCCGGCCAATCCTTCCCGCTCACGTTCCGGATTCGCGCCCCGGGCGAAGAGGGGATCTACTTCCCGGAGGTCTGGGTCAGCGTGCGGGACGGCGCCAACGTACGGTATCCCGTACCGGTGAACGTCAACTCCGCACACGCCCTGATCAAGAGGCCCGCGCTCCGGGTGGAGAGAACCGTCCCGGCGTCCGTTGACCCGGGCGAGCCCTTCAACGTCACGTTGACCATCCATAACGATGGCCAGGCCACCGCAAGTGACATCTCCGTCGGCGTCAACGCGACCTCCGGCGGGATCGCGCCGCGGAACTCGGAGAACTACTACATCCCCGAGATCGAGGCGGGGAAAAACGCCGTCCTGAACCTGGCCTTCGAGACCGATACAAGCGCACCGCTCGGGCTTACCCCGATCCTCGTCACCGTCGACTACCGGGGCGCCGATCTCGCGCCGTCCAGGCAGATCGCGACGATCGGGATCCCCGTCGTCGGCAGCGCCGAGATGGGCGTCGCCTCCATCAGAACCGAGCCCGCCCGGATAACCGCCGGGGACACGGTCGACCTGACGATCCGGCTGGAGAACACCGGGACGGCGGACGCGGAGTCGGTCAGGGCGACGATCGAGGATCTCGCTCTCCCGGGCTCAAAAGAGGCGTTCCTCGGGACGATCGAGCCGGGGAACGACGGCCCCGCCATCTTCTCCCTTGATGCCGACGAGGCGGGGGAGTTCGGCTACACCCTCGTCGTCCGGTATACCGACGACTACGGTGAACATACGGTCAGGCAGGCCCTGCAGGTCGTCGTTACCGGACAGAGCCCGGTCCCGATGATCGCAGCCGCGGTAGCCGTTCTCATCGTCGCCGCCGCGATCGCGATCTACTGGTACCGGCGACGAAAGGAGGAGTGACCGCGGTGCTTTCAGGCCTCAAGGTCTCCGCGTTCCTGGCGTGGAAGTCGATCCAGCGCGGGAGCAGGGGGACGCTCGCCCTCACCATCATGATCATCGCCCTCATCTTCGTGAACCTGGTCTTCCTTCCCTCCATCATCTCCGGGGTCGTCGTGACCTTCGATACCCAGTCAATCGACTTCGACGTCGGAAACCTGGTCATCGAGCCCCGGGAAGGCAACCAGTACATCGACGACGTGGACAGCCTCCAGAGGAAGGTCGAGCAGATCCCGGGAATCACAGGCACGTCGCCCCGCATAACCGCCGGGGCAACGTTCTTTTACCGGGGCCACAACGCCGCGAGCACGCTCTACGGCATAAATCCAGAGGGCGAGCGATCGGTGACCAGGATCGCCGAATACATGACCGCGGGAGAGTTCCTCTCGGGCGGCGATACCGGTGCGATCATCATCGGCGCGACCCTCGCGGGGATGGAAGGGGAGGAAGAGGGAGGTCTCCCTTCACTCCAGGGGGTCGATGTCGGCGATTCGATCAAGGTGGCCTACCCGAACGGCGAGACGCGGACCTACCGGGTGAAGGGGATCTTCGAGACCCAGTCCTTCGGCGTCGATACGGCGGCGTTCGTCACCACCCGCGAGATGAGCGAGGTGCTCGGACTCGACAACCAGGCGTCTGCGATCCTGGTCAAGACCGCGGTCAACGGCAGGGAGGAGGAATACAAGAGGGAGATCCTCTCCTACGGCATCCAGGAGGATGTCCTGACGTTCCGGGAGAAGTCGGGAGGGTTCGTCGAGCAGGCGATCCAGAGTTTCAACATCATCAACGCCATCTCGACGCTCGTCAGCCTGATCATCGCCATCGTGGTGGTCTTCATCGTGATCTTCATCAACACCGTGAACCGGCGGCGCCAGATCGGGATCTTGAAAGCAATCGGGATCGACCAGCAGATCATCATCAACTCCTACGTCCTCCAGGTGCTCTTCATCACCGCCGTCGGGGCGCTCGTCGGGATCGGGCTGAACACCGGGGTGACGACCTACCTGACTGCCTACCCGCTCGTCTTCCCCGGCGGCCCGGTCTACCCGGACGTGGAGGCGTCGGCCATCCTCCGGAGCATCGCGAGCCTCTTTGGAGTCTCGGTGGTGGCGGGTTACATCCCGGCATGGCGGATCGCGCGGGAGGATATCCTCACCGCAATCAGGGGGTGAAGGAATGATCGTCGCAAAAGACCTCATGAGGGTCTACACGATGGGGAGGGTGGAAGTCCGGGCCCTCGCGGGCGTCTCGCTCGAGGTCGCGAAAGGCGAATTCGTCGGGATCATGGGGGCGAGCGGCAGCGGCAAATCGACGCTCCTCCATATCCTCGGGCTTCTCGACCGCCCCACCTCCGGTTCGGTCACGATCGACGGGACGGATGTCCTGTCCCTCTCCGACCGTCGGCGAACCCTCTTTCGGCTGAACCGGCTCGGCTACGTCTTCCAGGACTACGCGCTCATCGGGGAACTCACGGCGCTCGAGAACGTCTACTTAACCTCGCTCGTCCGGGGCGCATCGAAGGACGAGTACCTCGAACGCAGCGCCGATATCCTCCGCCGGGTAGGCCTCGGTGATCGGATGGATCACCGGCAGAGCGAACTCTCCGGCGGCGAGCAGCAGCGTGTCGCGATAGCCCGGGCGCTCGTGAACAATCCGAGCATCCTGCTCGCCGACGAACCCTGCGCGAACCTGGACAGCCAGACCTCGAAGAGTATCCTCGACCTCTTTGCACGGTTAAACGAGGAACTTGACCAGACGATCGTGATGGTCTCGCACGAGGACTGGCACAAAGAGTACTTCTGCCGGATCGTCACCCTGCGGGACGGACTGATCGAGGAAATGGTGGAGTGCAGGAGGGGCCAGAACCCTCCATAACGTGAGCGGCCCGGCACCAGCCCCCGAATACGAGGATGCGTCCAGCCTCACGGGTCAGGCTGAAAAAAACGGCACCGATATTTTTATATCGAACCCAGCATACAACCCCGGCCGGTGAGAGGCATGCAGGAACAGAAGTCATTCAGGTGCAAAGATCTCGGTCTTGAGTGCGAGTTCGAGGAGAAGGCGGAGAACGAGAACGAGTTGATGAAGCGGGTCGAGGGGCATGTTCAGACCGCCCACCAGATGAACCTGGAACAGCCGGAAGTGCAGGAGAAGATCCGCAAAGCGATGAAGTGAGGGAGCATCGTGCTCCCGAAACTCTTTTCCGGATTTCGGCGTCGAACACCCCTGAAACCCTGCCACAGAGAGAACTCCGGCGCTCTCGCCGGGGGACGGCAGGTTCATCAGGGTGGACGCACCGTGACATCGTATGGCGCAACATCCGCATTCCAAAAGACACCTGCCCGAGGATGAAGCCGCCCGGCGGCGCTGGCAGCACCCCGAGTCTATCCTCGAAGGAGTCGGGCTCAAGCCCGGCTCGACCTTCATCGACGTCGGGTGCGGGGAGGGGTTCTTCGCGCTTCCGGCTGCGCGGATGGTCGGGCCGCACGGTCGCGTCTGCGGGATCGATATCGATGCTGAGGCTCTCGACCTCCTGCAGGAGAAGGCGTTTCGCGAGGGGTTCGACAACGTCGTCCTCCATAAGGGGATGGCCGAGGAGATTGTTCTCTGCAAGGGCTGTGCAGACATCGTCTTCTTCGGCATCGACCTCCACGACTTTGTCGACCCGGTCCAGGTGCTCCGGAACGCAAACCGGATGGTATCCGGGTCCGGCGTGATCGTCGACGTGGACTGGAAGAAGGAGCCGCTCCCTCTCGGCCCGCCGACTGCAAAGAAGTTCAGCCTGGAGTACGCAGCGGCGTTGATGGTGGAGGCAGGGCTCCGGGTTACGGCGGTTGCGGAGTCAGGACCGTATCACTACACCGTCACGGCCGTGCCGGAGGATAAAAAAGGGGAACTAGGGGTCACTTCAGGTATCCAATGCCGCCGTAGTTGACGGCGTTCACGAGTGCGTCGAGATCCTGCTTGGATCCGCCTTCGACATTGACGTAGACCATGAACCGCTCGTTCACACCGACCCAGGTTCCGTAGGAGTCGGGTTTGCTGAAGAACTCCCTGGACGGGTGGCCGCTGACCGTGCGCTGCTTGTAGTAGCCCTCGGTCGTCTCGAACGAAACAAACGAGTCCCAGGACCCCCAGTAGCCCACGTCCTGGTAGGCCGAGTCCTGAATTATGATTGTCGCCCAGGCATCGTCCTTGCTGTAGTCACGAGACGCCCAGGTCCACTGGTCGTCCTCGACTGCCAGTGACGCCCCTACAGGCTCTTCTGCAGACCACCCTGCAGGCGCATTCGGGAGGAATGGGATCAACCCCGTGTACGAAACCGCGGCTACGCTTCCCTCTGCAGCCCCGGAGACGGTGGTGCCGGCGGCGGCAGGAGCTGTCGTGGCCTCAGCGGTGCCTGTCGAGGAGGTTTCATAAGGGGTCGTCTCGATCGTATCCGACGTACCTGTACAGCCTGCTGCCATGAGGCAGAGCGCGAGCAGCGCAAAGAGTGCCGGGATCATTGCTGGAGAGATATTTCTCATAATAATGCCCTTAGGCAGACCTGCCTGAACAAATTCTTATTTATAGATTGCTTTTTTGCAATACCGGGTGGGCAAAACTACCTGAATCCTTTTTGAGGGATGTGTAGAATTCAGATCTGGAAGCAATATCGAAATAATAGAGCAAGATGTGGCCCGGCACCGAATATCGTTTCCAGAGGTTTAAGAAAAGTATTTAACAATTCTGAGATATATTATCGCATGGTTCTGAGAAAGAGCATCTCCAGCGTCCTGGTTGCAGGACTGCTGGCCCTGTGCCTCCTCGGTGCCGGCTGCACGTCGCAGCCGACGGAGGAGGGGACCCCGACCGCGACGCCCACGCACGCCGCAGCTGAGGAATACGCCTTTAACGAGACGAACAACAACGAGATCGTCACCGTCTCCACCGGAAGCGAGATCACCATCAGCCTCGATGAGAACCCGACGACCGGCTACGAGTGGAACATCACCTCGTCCGCCGGCCTCGAGTACGTGAACGACACCTACATCACGCCGGAGACCGAGCTCGTGGGTGCGGGAGGGATGCACGTATGGCAGTACCTCGCCGCTGAGCCCGGTGCCGCCGGGTTCACCGCGATCTACAAGCGCCCCTGGGAAGAGACGACCGGAAACGAGACCACGTTCTCGATGGCCTTCACCATCGAGTAACAACCTCCCTCTTTTGCGCATCCCCGTCACCGGCCGTTCCCGAACCGCCTCAAAACCACCGCACCCCGCCACGGCCCCCCGTGTGCCGCGTAGACCCGTTCCGGCCCGAAGGCAAGAAGAATCTGGATGCTCCTCCTTGCCGCCGCGGGATCGTCCATCCTGAAGGGTAACCGGGGCCTCCCGCCCGGGACAAGGGTGGAGAGGAGATCGCCGACGATGGCGACCCCGCTGGCGATAAGAATCGAGACGGAACCGGGGGTATGCCCCGGTGTGGGGACGATCCTGCCCCGGACACCGAAGATCCCGAGGTCGGCGACGCCTTCGATGACGATATCGGGCTCAACACCTCCTGAACCGGAGACAAACTTCCTCTCGCGTGCAAACCGGATCAGGCGCGGGATGACCCTGGCAGGGAGTCCTCGCGATCGTCACTCCTGGTATCTGCGGGCTGCTTGCGGCGGCACGGAGACAGTAGACGTATCCGCGGCAGGACGGCCCTGCACTTTTTTTCGTCAAAACCGCTACGATTGCGCCCATCGGCGGGCGAAAAAGAAAAGGGAGGGTATATCGATACTCGTTACGCCAGGTAATCGTCTGGACGCGGGACCTGTTCTTTGAGGCCCTTGCGCTGGCGGATGCTCTTGACGACCTCGTCGACGACACCAGCCGGAACCAGTTCGAACCCGGCAAACTCGGTGCTCCACATCGCACGCCCTTCGGTTGCGGACCTGACGTCGCCGGCAAACCCGAAGAGTTCGGCGACCGGCGCCTTGCCGACGATCGTCATCGTGTCGCCTTCGCTCAGCATGTCGAAGACCTGACCGCGCCGACCCTGGATCTGTGAGGTCGCTGCACCCATCTGCTCGCTCGGAACCGTGATCTGGATCTTCTGAACCGGCTCGAGAAGCGAGTCGCCGGCCATCAGTATACCTGCCTTGACGGCACTCCTGACCGCCGGGATGACCTGCGCGGGGCCGCGGTGGATAGCGTCCTCGTGGAGTTTCACGTCCACCAGCCGGATCTTCAGGTTCTGAACCAGTTCGTCGGCGAGCGGGCCGCCGCGGAGTGCTTCGCGCCAGCCATCGAGGACCAGTTCCATCGTCTCGTTGAGGTACTGGATACCCTTCGTCATGTCGATGAACATGTTGGTACCCTCGATCGCCTTGACGTTCTTGGCCTCGTCCTTGTCCATGCCGGCTGCAGCGAGGACGTCACGGCGCTCGATCGCCTGCTGGTTCATCGAGACCTCGCCGTCCTGGATCATCTTCACGATTGCCGGATCCATCGGTTCGAGCTCGATGTAGAACCGGTTGTGGCGGTTCGGCGACTTCCCTTCGACCGGGCCTGCCGCGCCCGTGACCGTCTCGCGGTAGACGACGATCGGCGGAGAGGTGATGATATCGACGCCCTTGTCGCGCTTGATACGGCCGGTGATGATCTCGAGATGAAGTTCGCCCATACCGCTGATCAGGTGCTCGCCGGTCTCCTCGTTGATCGAGACCTGCACCGTCGGATCTTCCTTTGCTACCTGACGGAGAACCTCAACGAGTTTCGGGAGGTCCTTCATGCTCTTCGCCTCGACGGCGACGGTCATGACTGGCTCGGAGTAGTGCTTCAGCGACTCGAAGGGAGCCATCTCAAGCAGAGTCGTAACGGTCGAACCGACGACGGCATCCTTCAGGCCCGTCACGGCGGCGATGTTGCCTGCTGGGAGCGCTTCCACCTCGATCCGCTCGGCACCCATGAAGATACCGACCTGAGCGAGACGGTTCGTGCGCTTCGCCGCACCTACGATGTAGCACTCGGTGCCCCGGCGGAGCGTCCCCGAGAAGAGACGGCCGGTGGCGACCTCGCCCGCGTGCGGGTCGAACGAGATGTCGGTGACCATCATACAGACCGGCCCGTTCGGATCACAGTCGACCATGGCCTTACCCTCGGGGGAGGTGTAGTCGCCGTGCCAGATGATGTGGATACGCCGGTCCTGGGCCTGGAGGGGATTTGGCAGGTGCTTGACCACCATGTCAAGGAGGACGGCGTGCAGGGGGCTGTTCTTCCCCAGCCACTTCATGTCGCCGGAGTTGCACTTCTCAAAGACATCCTTGAACGAGACGCCGCTCTTCTGCATGAAGGGGACGGAGACCGCCCAGTTGTAGAGCGCGGAACCGAAGGCGACGGTGCCCTTCACGGCATCGAGCTTCCAGCCGTCGTTATACATCTTCTCGTTCATGCCCTTGATCAGCTTGTTGACCTTGTCAATCACCTTCGCAAGGCGGATCTGCATCTCCTGCTCGTCCACCTTCAGCTCGTTGACCAGCCGGTCCACCTTGTTAATGAAGAGAACCGGGCGGACACCCTCCTTCAAGGCCTGCCGGAGAACGGTCTCCGTCTGGGGCATGGTGCCCTCGACCGCGTCCACCACGACGACGGCGCCGTCCACCGCACGCATCGCCCGGGTCACGTCACCGCCGAAGTCCACGTGGCCGGGGGTATCGATCATGTTGATAAGGTACCCCTCCCCGCCGTACTCGTGGACCATCGAGACATTGCTCGCATCGATGGTGATACCGCGTGCCTGCTCCTCCTCGTCGGAGTCCATGAAGAGCTGCCGACCGGCGAGTTCCTCACTGATCATCCCTGCGCCGGCGAGCAGGTTGTCTGAGAGAGTTGTCTTTCCGTGATCGATGTGGGCGACGATACCGATGTTCCGGATGTGCTCCGGATTGTCCATCAGCTCCGTCACCCGCTCTACCATCTTCTTTCGTCTAGTCATGAAAATACACCGAAAAAATAATAGGGAGTTTTAGCGGGCTGCCTTTGCAATACGCTCTCTTTCTTCTTTCTTTGAAACGGCGTAGGAACGAGTGTCGCCGTTCGCCGCAGCGATCAGTTCGTCGGCAAGCACTTCGCTCACGCTCCTCTTCTTCTTGTGGCTCGCCTGCAAGACACCGCCGGTGATGAACCGGAGCGCGGTGTCGACACGGCGCTGGGGAGCGGTATCGACCGACTTCGGGACGTTGATGCCGCCGTACTTCAGCCGGACGGTCTCCTCACGGGGCCCGGTGTTCGCGACCGCATCCACCAGCACCTGGACCGGGTTCTTCTTGGTCTTCTTGTTGACGATCTCGAAGGCGTCCCGGACAATGCGGATAGTGAGTTCCTTTTTGCCGGTATTGTTCTCAGTCTGCATCATCCTGTTGATCAGCCGCTCGACGATCAGCATATTGCTCTTGTTGAACTGCTGGCCGACAAGCTTACCGCAGGAGTGCGGCACGATCATCGCATGCAGGTTCACGTAACGGGCAAGGCTCGGATCCCGGATCTCCACCTCGCTCATGTCCCAGCGGTTAAAGAGGAGCTGCTGGGACTGCTCTGCTCCTGCCTCTGCTGCTTCTACCATACCACTTACCTCCGCGGCTTCTCCTTGCGGCCCGTGACCATTTCACGCAGGCTGACATCGTTTACCTTGGTCACGACAAACCGGACACCGGGGATATCACCCTTCGACCTGCCCAGTCTGCCGCCGATGCCCTCAATCTCGACCTCATCGTGCTCGTCGATGAAGTTGATGGCTCCGTCGCCGACGGCGAACGCCGTTACCTGACGACCGTTCTTGATCAGCTGTACGCGGACGCACTTTCTGATCGCAGAGTTCGGCTGCTTTGCCTCGACACCCACCTTCTCGAGAACGATCCCGCGACCCTGCGGTGCTCCCTCAAGGGGGTCAGCTTTTACATCAAGCCCGAGCTGGCGGCGCGCGTAGCCGGTGTCATGCCACCGGTTATTATTTGCGTCGCGCTTCAGTTTTCGGGCTGCAAATTTTCCATTTCCCATCGAATACCCTCGAATTAGCTAAATTTGTGGATAGGAGCAACTCCTGGTGTGCTATAAAACAACGCGCGTTGCGGATTTATATATTGTGGAACCCGCTTGCACGCCGATCTTCCGCCTTAGGTATTAGATCGGGAGCTGATATAATATTATATCCTGACGGGCAACCTTCATTGATGACAACCCGGATATACAAAGAGGTTTTTTTCGAGGCGACCCACCGCCTGATCCATTACCGGGGGAAGTGTTTCCAGCTCCACGGTCACCAGTGGCGCGTGGAGGTCTGGATCGAAGGGACGGCCGACGAACGCACGGGAATTGTTCTCGACTACAACTGCATCAAAGAAGTCGTCGGGCAGTTCGACCACCAGGTGATCCTGAACGAAGACGACCCCATGGCGGCGTGCATCGAGGAGTTCCACCCGGTCGTCACCACCTCTGGCGACCCGACGAGCGAACACCTCGCGGGGCTGGTCGCGGAGATGATCGATGCCGAAGCCGCGCGGCAGGGACACGACGCCCGCGTCAAAAAGATACGGGTCTGGGAGTCGACGACCTGCTACGCTGAGCGTATCTATGATCGTCAGTGAGATTTTCCGCAGCCTCCAGGGGGAGGGGAAGAACCAGGGGCGGCCCTGTACGTTCGTCCGGCTCGCCGGGTGCAACCTCAGGTGCACCTGGTGCGACACCGCCTACGCCCGGGAAGGCGGGGAAGAGATGAGTGTTACGCAGGTTCTCGACCGGGTCTGGCTGCTCCGCGGGACGCATATCAGCATCACCGGCGGGGAGCCGCTCCTGCAGCGGGAGGATGTACTCAAACTCCTCGAGAAGTTCAGCCTGCACGGCTATACCGTCGAGATCGAGACGAACGGCACCCGCGACTTCCGCGAGATGCAGGCATATGCCTCCATCTGCATGGACGTCAAGTGCCCTTCATCGGGCGAGAAGAGCGATCTTTCGCTCCTCACCTACATCACCCCGCGCGACTGCGTCAAGTTCGTGGTGGCGGACGAGGACGACCTCCTCTACGCCCGGGCGGTGATGAGCCGGTGCGAGATCCGTGCCGAGGTCTTCATCTCGCCGGTAGAAGGATCCGACTACCGCGCCATCGCGGACTACATCGTCGAAGAGAACCTCCCGGTGAGGTTTCAGTTGCAGCTCCACAAAATCCTGGGGGTAAAATGAAGAAAGCAGTATGCCTTCTCTCGGGCGGGATGGACTCCACCACGCTCGCCTACGTCGCAAAAGATGCGGGCTACGAGATCATCGCGCTCCACTTCACCTACGGCCAGCGGACGGAAGCAAAGGAACGCGAGTGCGCCCGCACCGTCGCCAGAAGGCTCAACGCAGTTGAGTTCGTCGAGATAAGCCTCGAACATTTCACAAAGATCGGGGCATCGAGCCTGACGGACGAGAGCATCCCGGTCGAGGAGTACGCCGGCAAGGAAGAGGAGGTACCGAGCACCTACGTTCCGTTCCGCAACGCGAACCTCCTCGCTATCGCAACAAGCCTCGCGGAAGCCCGGCGGGCAGAGGCGATATTCATAGGCGTCCAGACCGGAGACTACCCGGGATACCCCGACTGCCGGCCGGAGTTCATTGAGGCGTTCCAGCGAGCGGTCGACCTCGGCACGGTGGCTGACCCGCGGATCGTCCTGATGACGCCGTTCGTCCGGATGTCGAAGATGGATATCGTTCGGAAGGGGCTCGCGCTCGGCGTCCCCTATGAACTGACCTGGTCGTGCTACCAGAACAACGACCGGGCTTGCGGGGTCTGCTCCTCCTGCCACTACCGGCGGGAGGCGTTCCGGGAGCTCGGGTTCGAAGATCCGATCGAGTACGAGGTGTGACGATGGAGATCTACCACGGCAAACGTCTCAGTATCGAGACGAGGGATTTTACGCTCCCGAACGGCAAGAAGAAGGAGCGGATCGTCGTCCACCCCGGCGGCGCGGTCGCAATCCTCCCGATCGAGGGGGACGACTGTTACCTCATCCGGCAGTACCGGTTCGCCGTCGACGACTACATCTACGAAGCGCCGGCAGGCACCATCGACGAGGGTGAGGAGCCACACGAGACCGCGTACCGGGAACTGATCGAGGAGACCGGGATGAAGGCTGAGACCTTCGTCCCGAAAGGCTGGATATACCCTTCTCCCGGCTACACCGACGAGCGGATCTGGCTCTACCAGGCCGAAGGGCTCTCGCCGTGCTCGGACTACGCGATGGACGACGACGAGGTGATCGAGGTCGTCCGCGTCCCGGCAAGAGAGCTCGCGGCGATGGTCGCGGACGGGAGGATCGTCGATGCAAAGACGATCTGCCTGGTCTGCCGGTGCCTGGAGTGAGGGCATGAAGGGGATCGGCGAATGTGCGCAGATTTATGCCGTCCCCGGCGAAAGATCTAGTAGCTCCGATATATGAACAACACCCAGCTGGCCTGGTGAAACCCCCATGGAAGAGACGCAAGAGATGGATACCGCGCGAAAGCGCTACGAATTTAAAAAGATGCTTGAGAGGCTTGCGGAGAAGGAGGGGAGCGGCACCGAGCTGATAACACTCTATATACCTCCGGACAAGCAGATATACGACGTGACCGCCCAACTCCGCGACGAGTTCGGGCAGTGCGCGAACATCAAGAGCAAACAGACCCGGACGAACGTCCAGAGTGCCATATCCTCCATCCTCTCCCGCCTGAAATACTACAAGCGCCCGCCGGAGCACGGCATGGCGGTCTTCTGCGGCACGATCAACACCGGCGGTGACCGCACCAACCTCGAATGCGAGATCATCGAGCCGCCCGAGCCGCTCAACACCTACACGTACCGGTGCAGCTCCTCGTTCGAACTCGAGCCGCTGCAGCAGATGCTCGGGGAGAAGGAGATCTACGGCCTCATCGTCCTCGACAGAAGAGAGGCCTACGTCGGATTTCTCCGGGGCAGCCGGATCGAGCCGATCCGCGGCGTCACCTCGACTGTCCCCGGCAAGCAGCGGAAAGGTGGTCAGTCGAGCGCCCGTTTCCAGCGGTTGCGGCTGATCGCCATCAACGAGTTCTACAAGAAGATCGGCGACCTCGCGAGCGAAGTCTTCCTTGCCGAGAAGGACTTCTTCGAGCGGTTCAAAGGCGTGCTGATTGGCGGCCCGACCCCGACCAAGGAGGAGTTCGAGGCCGGCAATTACCTCCACCACGAACTGCAAAAAAGGATCATCGGGCTCTTCGACGTATCTTACACGAATGAGTCCGGGCTTGCCGAACTCGTCGAGAACGCATCGGATGCCTTAAAAGGCCTCGACATCATCAAGGAGAAGAACATTATGAACCGGTTCCTCCAGGAACTGGTCAAGGACGACGGAGCGGCCGCTTACGGGGAAGAAAGTGTCAGGAAGAATCTGGAGCTCGGCGCTGTCGATACCCTCCTCCTCTCCGACAAACTCCGGAGAGCCCGGCTGAAACTCGCCTGCCCGAACGATGACTACACCGAGGAGCGGACGATCAGTATTGAGCCAGGCATGCATATCAAAGACCTCGACCTCGGCACCTGTCCCAAAGACGGTGCATCGCTCTACGTGGCCGAGGAGACCGATATCATCGACGAACTGACCGAGCTCGCCGACCAGACCAGCACGGTGGTCAGGATCATCTCGGACGATTTCGAAGAAGGCTCGATGCTTTCCAACGCATTCGGCGGGATCGCTGCAATTCTGCGCTACAGGACAGGATACTGATGATGTATCAGGAGAAGTACCACCAGATCGAGCGCATGCTCCGGGCATGCACCAGCGAGGAGGACATCCTCCTTACGACAGGCGGGGATCATGCCGATCTCGCCTCGACGATAGCGTTCAAACTCGCGAAGATTGAGAAGCGGGCTCCCCAGAAGATCGCCGCCGATATCGCGGAGAAACTCTCAGGGAACCCCGAACTCGGCGACGTCCGTGTCGAGGCGACAGGGCCTTACGTCAACTTCCGGTTCGGCCCGACGCTTCTCGGCGAAGCCGTCAGAGAGGCGATCGAGCCTGGTTACGGGGCCCTTCAGCGCCGTTCCGGCAGGGTCGTGCTCGAACACACGAGCGCCAACCCGAACGGCCCCCTCCATGTCGGCCACATCCGAAACACCGTCATCGGCGATACCCTCGCCCGGGCGTTCCGCAAGGCCGGGCACTCGCTCGAGGTGCAGTATTATCTCAATGATATGGGCCGCCAGATCGCCATCGTCTCATGGGGGTTCGACCACCTCGATATCCCCCGCGAAGAGGGCGAGAAGGAGGATCACTACGTCGCCCGGGTCTACGTCGCGGCGAACCGTGAAATCGAGAAGAACCCCATCATCACCGAGGAGATCGACCACCTCATGCAGAAGGTGGAGCGCGGCGACGCCGAGACCGTCACAAAATTCCGTAGAGCCGTTTATCTCTGCGCGGAGGGGATCAAGGCGACTCTTGCTGCCTTAAATGCCCACCACGACCGGTTCGTCTGGGAGAGCGACTTTGTGCGGATCGGCGACGTCGACCGGATCGTCGAGCAGGTCCGGCGGCTGCCGCAGGCCCACGAGGACGAGACGCTCTGGGTCGACCTCACCGAACAGGGGTTCGAGAAGAAGTATATCCTCCGGCGCAGTGACGGCACCTCGGTCTACAGCACCCGCGACCTCGCCTACCACACCTGGAAGGCGCGCAACTACGACCGGATGATCGACGTCCTCGGAGCGGACCACAAACTGATCGGCGCCCAGCTCCGCGCCACCCTCGGACTCCTCGGCGAGAAGCCGCCCGAGATCGTCTTCTTCGAGTTCGTCTCCCTCCCCGAAGGCTCGATGAGCACCCGGGCGGGCAAGTTCATCTCGGCGGACGAACTGATCGAAGAGGTTGCCGCGAAGGCCTACGAAGAGGTGACCGCCCGCCGGCCGGAACTCCCCGAAGCAGAGCGGTTTGCTATCGCGAAGTCGGTCGCCATCGCCGCCATCCGTTACGACATTGTGAAGGTCTCTCCGGAGAAGAGCACGGTCTTTAACTGGAAGGCGGCGCTGGACTTCGAGCGGCAGAGCGGGCCCTACATCCAGTACGCCCACGCCCGCGCCTGCAGCATCCTCGAGAAGGCCGGCGAGTTCGAGCGGGCCTACCACTACGAGACCGACCACGAGGTCGCGCTCGCCCGGCATCTCGCGAAGTTCCCGGTCGCCATCGAGCATACCATGCAGGAACTCCGCCCGCACCTGCTCGCTTCCTACGCCCGCGAACTCGCCGACCTCTTCAACGCCTTCTACCACTATGACCCGGTCTTGAAGAGCGAGGGAGAGACCCGGAACAGCCGCCTCGCGCTTGTGGACGCGGTCAGGAACACCTTAAAGGAGTCGCTTGAGACTCTCGGAATCGATGCGCTCAGAAGCATGTAAAGCCCTCAAAAAACAGGGCTATCAGTTCATCAGCCCGGACTCTTCGGCGGCCGTAAAACCCTGCATGTGGAACAAGCGGGCGCTCAAGGGCGGGGAGATGTGTTACAAGGCACAGTTCTACGGCATCGAGAGCCACCGCTGCGTCCAGATGACACCGACCCTCCGGTGCAACCAACAGTGTCTCTTCTGCTGGCGGTCGTTCGAGCACGAGGTCGTGGAGGAGGAGGAGTGCCCGCCGGACGTCATCGTCGCAAACCTCCGCCGCGTCCAGAAGAAGGCGCTCTCGGGCTACAAGGTCTCGCCCTACGTCGCACCGGAACAGTTCGCGGAAGCGCTCGACCCCACCATGGTCGCGATATCCCTCTCGGGAGAGCCGACCTGCTACTCGCGCCTCCCGGAGCTGGTCGATGGCCTCAACGGAGAAGGGTATACGACCTTCCTCGTCTCGAACGGCACCCGGCCCGACGTTCTCGCCCGGTGCCGGCCCTACCAGACCTACGTCTCGTTGGACGCTCCCGACCGGGAGACCTACCTCTCCCTCTGCCGGCCGAAGGAGGACTACTGGGACTGCATACAGGAGAGCCTCGCCGGACTTCGGGACCGCCGATCGGCCATCCGCACCACGGTGGTGCGCGGCTACAACGACTTCTCCCCCGAGCGGTATGCGGCGATCTACCAGGACTCCGGCGCCCGGTTCGTGGAGGTAAAGGGTTATATGTATCTGGGGTACAGTAGAAATCGACTGCAGAGGACGCAGATGCCCGAACACCGCGAAGTGAGGGCATTTTCAGAGCTTATTGCAAAGCACTGCGACTATAGTATCAGGGACGAGAGCCCGGTGAGCCGGGTCGTCTGCCTGGAGCGAGATGTATGAGATTCGATGTGGAAGAGTTCAAAAAGAGGGCGAGAGAGGACTTCGAGCACGCATGGCACGAAGGGCCGTCGGTGCTGACCCCGCCGGGAGTCTCGGGAAGTTACCCGCGGCTGAGGTACACCCGGGCGACACCGCACCCGATCTTCGAGATCGTGCAGCGGCTCCGCGAGACCTACCTCGCGATGGGGTTCGACGAAACAATCAACCCCTTGATTGTTGAAGAATCGGACATCTACCGGCAGTTCGGCCCTGAAGCAATGGCCGTCCTTGACCGGGTCTTCTACCTCGGCGGGCTTCCCCGCCCGAACGTCGGGATTGCACGAAAGCAGCTTGATGAGATCGAGGCCATCCTCGGCCGTGCGGTGCCGTCCGGGATCGAGGGGAAACTCCGCGAGACCCTTCACGGCTACAAGAAGGGGACGATCGACGGCGACGAACTGGCGCACGAACTCGCGGCCGTCCTCGAGGCCGACGACGCCACCGTGGTGCATATCCTGGACGCGGTCTTCCCCGAGTTCCGGGAACTGGCTCCCGAGTCGTCGCGCAACACCCTCCGGAGCCACATGACGAGCGGCTGGTTCCTGACGCTTTCCTCGCTCTGGGAGAAACGCCACCTCCCGATAAAGCTCTTCTCGGTCGACCGCTGTTTCCGGCGTGAGCAGGAGGAGGGGGCCACCCGCCTGATGACCTATCACTCGGCCTCCTGCATCGTCGCAGGCGAGGACGTCACCCTCGAGGAGGGGAAAGCCATCAGCGAAGCCCTCCTCTCGGCGTTCGGGTTTACTGAGTTCCGGTTCCAGCCCGACGAGAAGCGGTCGAAGTACTACATGCCCGAGACCCAGACGGAGGTTTACGCCCGCCACCCGGCCCTCGGCTGGGTCGAGGTCGCCACCTTCGGCATCTACTCCCCCTCGGCGCTCGCGGAGTACGGGATCGGCGTGCCGGTGATGAACCTCGGCCTCGGGGTGGAGCGGCTTGCGATGATCGCCTACCAGTCAAATGACGTGCGCCAGCTCACCTACCCGCAGTTCTTCCCGAAGGAGGTCTCCGACCGCGAGATCGCCGGTGCCATCCACCTCCGCGAAGAGCCGACGTCCGCAACCGGAAAGCAGATGGCAAAAGCCATTCGCGCCACAGCCGCCGAGCACGCAACCGCGCCGGGACCGTGCGCTTTCACCGCGTGGAAAGGCGAGATCGCCGGGAGGGAGGTGGAAGTGATCGTCGAGGAGCCCGAGTCCAACACGAAACTCTGCGGGCCGGCCTGCGCAAACGAGGTCTTTGTTCACGACGGCTCGGTGCTCGGTGTCCCGGACATCGAGAAGTGGGCGAAGGTCCGGGAGGAAGGCGTCTCCACCGGGATAACCTACCTCGACGCGGTATCGAGCCTCGCCGCCACCCGGATCGAGGAGGCGGCACGGTGCGGCGAAGGGACGCACGTCCAGGTGAAGATGTCGAAACTCCCTTCAGACGTCAACCTGCGCATCGAGGACTATGCGATGCGCTACGTCACCGACCACAACAAAAAGGTGGACCTCCGGGGCCCGGTCTTCCTGACGGTCAGGTCTGTCATCCTGGAGCAGCCGACTCAATAACACTCTTCTCCTTTCCCGGCCTCTCTTTTTTTCTGGAAACTCCTTTCTTGTCGCTCTCGATGCACTTTTTCAAGAGGGGCAGCACGTCCCGCTGGCCGACCAGGTTGAACCGGGCCCTGCTCGGGGCGAGCCCGACCTTTATCGAGTAGGCTTCCGGCGGCATCGCCTCGAAGAGGTCTTCGTCCGTCCGGTCGTCCCCGATGGCAAGTATGAAGTCCCAGGCGTGCCGGGACACCCAGTTCAGCGCTGCTCTGCCCTTGTTGACGACGTTGTTCTTGATCTCGACGACCTTGTTCCCGTCCATGACCCCGACGTTCAGGTTCGACGTCAGGTGCAGGAGGTCGTCCTTGAGGTCTTTCGCCCGCTGCGCACCGAGCAGCGGCTCGGTTCTCCGGTAATGCCAGACGAGCGAGTAGTCCTTCTCCTCGATGAAGGCGCCAGGCGTGCGATCCGTGTAGAGTTCGAGGAGCGGGTAGATCTCCCCTTTCCACTCGTCCGAGAGGGGCTCGGGCATCCGCCATTCCCCGGAGCGCTCCCTGACCCAGACACCGTGCTCGGCGATGATCCCGATATCCAGCTCCCCGAACCAGTCATCCAGCGTTGAGCGGTCCCTGCCGCTGATCACCACCACCTCGTTTCTGGGCGTCCGGGCGAGGGACTTGAGCACTTCCCGGGTTGCGTCTCCGGGAACCGCCTTCTGCGGCCTTGCGGCGAACGGCACCAGGGTGCCGTCGTAGTCGAGGAGGAGGAGACGATCCTTGCCGGCAGCGTAGTCGGAGACCAGCTCGTCCCTGATAGCGGGGGTGACGACCTGTTCAGAGCGTTCAACCCGGACCGCCCGGGCGTCGCCGAGGCGTGTGAGGAAGTCGCCGACCCAGTGCTCGATGTCGTAGCGCATCAACCTCCTCTGCATCGTCCGGTTCCGCTCGATCTGCTCCTTCTCCGGCATGGCGAGCGCAGTCTCGATCGCCTCGATCACCGCGTCCTGGTCGTTCGGGTTGACGATGATCGCTTCGCCGAGTTCCTCGGCCGCCCCTGCCATCTCGGAGAGGATGAGCACCCCTGTGCCATCGGTCCTCGTGGCAACATACTCTTTCGCCATCAGGTTCATGCCGTCCCGGAGCGGCGTCACCAGGGCGACATCGGCGGCGCTGTAGAACGCCACCAGCGTCTCGAACGGGAGGAAGTTGTAGAAGTAGCGGACGGGAACCCAGTCTGTCGTCCCGTACTTCCCGTTGATCCGGCCGACAAGCTCGTCGATCCGTTTCTTCAGTTCCCGGTAACTGCTGACGCCGGTCCGGGACGGGACTGCGACAAGAACGAGGGAGACCTTCCCCCGGTACTCCGGCTTCTTCTCGAGAAGCGCATCGAACGCCTCGAGGCGGAGCGGGATCCCCTTCGTGTAGTCCATGCGATCGAAGGAGAGGATGATCTTGTGCTTCCCGTATTTCTGCCGGATCCGGGCTATCTCCTTCTGGACTGGAGCGCTGCCCGCGGAGTCGGCGAACCGGTGGTAATCGATGCCCATCGGGAAGAGATCGGTCCGGATCACCCGGGTGCCGGTCCTGACCTCCCCGAAGGTATGCTCGTACCCGAGGAGACGCCGGACACTGGAGAGGAAATGGCGGACGTAGCCGTAGGTATGGAACCCGATGAGGTCCGCTCCAAGCAGGCCGGAGAGGATCTCCCTTCTCCAGGGCAGGTGCCGGAAGACTTCGAACGACGGGAAGGGAATGTGGTGGAAGTAGCCGATCTCGGCATCGGGGAGACGCTCCCGGAGCATCTGCGGGAGGAGCATCAAGTGGTAGTCGTGAACCCAGATGGTGTCGTCGGGCCGGGCCACCTCCATCACGGCGTCGCAGAACTTTTCGTTCACCCGCTGATAGACCTGCCATGTCCTGGGGTCGTACTCTGCATGGAGGTTGAAGTAGTGAAGGAGCGGCCAGAGGGTGTTGTTGCAGAACCCGTCGTAGTAGTGCCTGATGTCGTACGGGGAGAGGAATACCGGGTGGCACTGCTCTTTTCTGAGCACATCGACGATCCGGTCTTTCTCTTCGTTCTGCTGCTTCTGGACGTTCATGCCGGGCCACCCAACCCAGAGGCTCTCGTAGGATTTGTAAAACGAACCAACCCCGGTGGCAAGGCCGCCGACGCTCCGCTGGAGACGGAGATCGCCGTTTTTGCGGGATACGCTGATCGGAAGCCTGTTTGAGACTATCAGTAACCGTTTCATGGTTCGACCCTGTTCACACTCGTGGTATGATCCATCTAAAGATTCTCAACCAAAATTAAGGTTTTGGCGAAATCTCAAGAGATTGCAGATATCGAAGATCGGGAAGTCAACCCTTCTCCCCGGCTCCGCCGTTCCCCGGAGACCCCACGCATGCCGTGCACGCCCGAACGCGGCGATCCCGCCGGGACATCCGCGGCAGCGGGAGCGTTTCAGGACGCTAATCCCCCCGAAACGTGAGCAGGACAGGTAGTTACGGCCGGTCGGGCGTCTCGTCCCCGGAGCCTGACCGCTCAAGACCGATAAAGTTATATTTTTCTAACACAATGTTAGATATACATAACAGGTGCAACGATGAAGAGACGATACGCGGTTCAGATTGCGGCGGGAGCGGTTCTCGGTGCTGCAGGCATCCTCCTCCCGTTCCTCGTAGACGGGACGGAGGCGCTCTCCTCGCTTATGGTGACGATCGGTCTCGTGATCCTCGCGGTGGCCGTGGTCCGGCACTGGAGGTTCCGGGACGAGCCGGAGAGAGACGAGCGGACGCAGAAGATCGGAGCATACGCCATCTCCTACTCCTGGCTTCTCACCATCGTCTTCCTCGCGCTCCTCTTCTGGGTGGACTATCTCGGCGTGGTCGCCCTCACGGTCGAGGCCGTGCTGCTCTCCGCAATCCTGCTGATGGGGCTCTCCGCACGGATCTTCCAGTGGCACCTCTTCCGGCAAGGGGACGTGGCGTGAGGCCGGCAAGCGTCGTCAAAAAGCGTCTTTCCTGGAAGGGGGACACGATGTGAAGACCCGGATCCGGGAACTCCGGGCGAAGATGGGGATCACCCAGGAGGAGCTGGCACAACAGGTCGGGGTCCGGCGGGAGACGATCGTCTTCCTCGAGAAGGGAAAGTACAACCCCTCCCTGAAACTCGCCTACAAGGTGGCCCGCACGCTCGGCTCCACCATCGAGGAGGTCTTCATCTTCGAAGAGGAGGATCTGGCATGAACATGAGGTCTTTTTGAGGAGACTTCCGTATCAACAGAGCCAAAAAAAGATATTGGGGGCAGTTTTTAATGTCTGAACACGGAGTTGAAAAACATTGTGCTTCCTCTTTCCGGAGCAATTACCCCCAATTCATTAAAAGAAGACTTTTTTAGAGCGCAAGAGCAATTTGGCGTTTTAATAAACACATAAATATAATATCTGTCGACACCCTTAACGTTCGGGCTTAGCGCGGTACGGAGGAAGTATTTTTTCGGCACCCTGCGATTTCAGTGCAACATTTTCCGCGCCCCCTCCCCTTCCCGGCCGGTCCCGACCGGGTGCCGCACCGCCGCCGCCATCCCCCCGGAGAAGCGCGAAGAGCCGGGCAAGCGAGACGATATCCTGCCGGTTATGCTCCACGACCGGGACAAGCGGCCCGGGGTTTCCTGTCCGGCGGTAGGTCTCGTAGAACTCCGGCACCATCCTGCTCGGGACGTCATCCGCCCGGGCGACACCGAGAACCCCGGTCTCGAGTGCATCAAGCCGGCAGGAGGGGAGCAAGTCCTTCCAGCGCCGGCGTGCGAAGTGGAGAACGTCGAAATGAGGAACAGCGAGGTATGCCGGGATGCCGTGGCAGGCGAGCCGATCCCGGATGTAGGGAACATCGAACGCCCGCCCGTTGAAGGTGACAAAAGCCGTGCCCTCCGCCTCCAGATCGGGAAGGACGGCGGCGAGCACCGCTTCCTCTTCTTCGGCCGACCTCGAGAGGTACTGGCGGACGGCGATCGACCCGCCGCTCACCCGTGCAAGGCCGATGAGGATGATCGGCCGTGAGGAGAGCCCCAGCGTCTCGATATCGAGGAAGACAAACTCTTCGGGTGCGTGGAACCGGCTGGCCTCGAGGAGGAGCGGATCACTCCTTCGCCGCCGCCGCGCGATCTCTTCCACGAGTTCGCAAGTGTCCCCTCCCGCTATCGAATCGAGGAGCCGGGCGGCATCCCGGCAGTAGAGAGGGTGGTCTGCAAGATCAATGATCGTCCGACAACCTCGCTCCTCCAGTCGCCGCCGGGTCGCTTCGCCGATGCCGCGGACCAGGGTGAGGTCGCCGAGAAGGGCAGCTGCCGCCCGGTCAGGGTCCCGACCATCAAGGCTCATGGGGCTTTCGGACTCGATGACGTAGCACGTCCCGGACGGGCATGCTACCTCCCGGCCGCAAAAAACGTCCTCGAGCACCCGGCCCCGGTATCCGGCGACGAGGTCGTCCCGGAGCCTCCGGGCTTCCTCATCATCCGGGCAGGCGCTGAACGGTGACCGGATGCCCGGAGCGTACCTCCCCGCCCGATTAAACGCGCGAACCATCTTCTCGACAGACGGTTTGAACTCCGCCCGCATTCAAGATGACCACCGCACGGTGAAAGTGAACGGGGGGGTGTGCCCTCCCGTGTCACTGCCCTGCAGGCCTCACCGCGATCGAGCACGTTTTGTCGCCGGCACAGATGGCGCTCAGGTACTTCGGGGCGTAGTTCGGGTTCAGGCCTGATATCGCGGCGTTCGTGTAGGCATGGCAGGCGTTGCAGGCAGCGAGCGGGTTCTCCCCCTGCTCTTTTGCGCGGGCGTTCATCGCACACCCACTGACGGTCAGAACCGCCTCTCCCGGCACCGAGTCGTTGACCTCATACCGGTATTCCGGCCCGAAGAGCAACCTCGTCGCCGCCGCAAACGCTTCCGTAACCTCCCGGGCGTTTCCGAGCGGCATTCTGAAAGCACGGGCTACGACACCTGCTTCCCGGCCCTGCTCCTGCCACACCGCCCGCTCGACCTCGTTGTAGAGCTGGTCGTCGGCGCCGTCCCTGATGGCTCTCCGGTAGGCAAGCGGCAGCATGGAGACCTCCCGGGCGGCAAGTTTCCACCGCACGTCCACCGGGATTCGTTCGAATGCATCCATATCCTCATCCCCTCCTCATGGCGGTTTTCGGATCAGGGGCGGGTACACCTGCCACACCATGAAGGTTCTCACGAACCTGCCGCCCCTCCCGGACACCGCATAAATACTCCCACGGACAACAGAAGGGGAGACATGAAGATCGGAGCAGTCCTGATCGATATCGACGGCGTCCTCTACGTCGGCGACCGATCAGTCCCCGGAGCCGCGGGAGCGCTCCGGAAACTCGACCGGCGGGGGATACCCTACCGGTTCGTCTCCAACACCACCCGGCGCTCCCGCCGTTCGGTCGCGCAGCGCCTCAAGACCCTCGGCTACGCCGTCCCGGAACCCTGGATCATCACCGCCCCGGTCGCCGCCGCCGCACATCTGCGGGACGGGTGCCGGATGCGGTGCTTCCTCCTCACCACCCCGGACACCCGGACGGACTTCGAAGAGGCCGGCATCACGTCCGTGGAGGATGGGGCCGATGCAGTTGTGGTCGCCGACGCGGCCGGCGAACTGACTTACGAACGCCTGAACAGGGCGTTCCGCCTCCTCATGGAAGGCGCTGACCTCGTCGCGCTCGAGAGAGACCGTTACTGGATGGGGGCGGACGGGCTGATGCTCTCGGCCGGCCCCTTCGTTACCGCGCTCGAGTATGCCGCCGGGAAAGAGGCGGAAGTGATCGGGAAACCCTCCCCGGCGTTCTTTCTGCGTGCGCTCCGGGAGATCGGGGTCGGGCCCCGCGAGGCGGCGATGGTCGGCGACGACATTGTCACCGATATCGGCGGCGCCCGGGCCTGTGGCATGAAGGGCATCCTGGTGAGAACCGGCAAGTACCGGGAAGAAACCGTCCGGGCATCAGGCATCGCGCCGGACCTCGTCATCGACTCGCTCGCGGACCTCCCGGAGTATATCTGATCCTATGTGGCGACGAATCCTCACCGTGCTCACCCTCATCGCCGCGATCCTCGGTGCCGGATGCCTGGGCGGCCTCCTCCATCCTGCGGCCGTCCCGCCGGCTATCGTGCCGGTCGAGGGGGCGGCCCCGGGAGAGGTGCCGGTCTACACCTTCCCCTTCGGGGACGGGGAGGAGACGATCCGGATCGAGCCAGATCCGGCAGTCTATGCCGGGGCGAAAGAGGCAGACCGGCAACTCTACCTCTTCGATAACCTCACCAGAGATGAGTGGATCCCGATCTATTACCTGGCGTTCGCGAGCGACTCCCACCAGGAGCCCTTCTATACCGACCTGCTCGCGGCTCTCCGCGAGATCCGGGACCGGGAAGAACTCGACGACGATCGGTATCTTGAACTGATCGCCACGTTCGTGCAGTCAATCCCCTACAGAACCGATGCCTCGATGACCGAACCGAAGTTCCCGATCGAGACCTACGTGGACACCGAGGGCGACTGCGACGACAAAAGCCTCCTCCTCGCCGGGCTCCTCGCACGGGAAGGTTACGGGGCCGCGCTCCTCTACTTCGGGGAGGAACAGCACATGGCCGTCGGGGTGAAGAGCGCCGGGTGCCGCTACCATAACACGTCATATGCCTACATCGAGACCACGAACCGGAGCTACGTGGGCATCCCCCCTGCGGCGCTCGGGGACGGGACGCACCTCTCCTCCAACCCGCTCGTGATACCGGTCGGGGATGGAGACGGGTCTTACACAGCCTCTTCAGAGATCGAGACAATCGAGCGTGCCCTCTCCGCATCCCGCGACCGGGTCGAGGAACTCGAAGAGGAACTCGTGGTGCGCACCCGCGAACTCGAAGCGGACCGGGAGGCTCTCGCGGCCCTCGACGCGAAGATGGCAGGTCTCTTCCGATCAGGAGAGATCCAGGAATACAACCGGTTCGTCCCGGAATACAATCGGATGATCGGGGACTACAACAAGGCGGTAGAGGTCTACAACTTCATGCTCGATGAGGCGGAGGCCGCCGCGGATCTCCACAACCACATCGTCGGCCACGCCCACGACCGGCCCGGGTCGTACCTCCTGGCCCATGAGTATCTCTCGGGGTGACCGGGAGAGAGCTTACGCGTAGCTCTCTGCCTCAAGGAGGGTGCGGTTTGCCGGGGCGCTGGAAGCGAAATACGCCGACTTATGCATCTGACTTCGCCGAATAACAGTCGGATATCGGGCGGCCCGCTCAGCGAGAGAGGAAAACGTGGTAAATTCAGATCGTTCCATACATGAAACGGAGTGAGGGTGCTACTTAACCGTAGGCCGCGTGCGGGGTGAAAGTGAAGCGCCGGGATTTCACCCCCTATCCCAACCTCGTTCCGGCGAAAACTTCCAAACTACCAACACATTCTAAAAGTAACATCAAACTGACGCAGTTCAACCTTCCTTCGGGCGAAACAGCAACTGTTCTGTTGGCAAGTGTTAATGTATCCCCTGACAAATACATGGAGCGGAGTGCCGTATGCTGGATATCAGTGATTTGCACGTGGAAGTGGATGGCACCGAGAAGCTCCACGACATCAACCTCCATATCGGGCAGGGGGAGACCCATATCCTGATGGGGCCGAACGGTTCGGGGAAGAGCACGCTGCTCAAAGCCATCATGGGGTTCGGCGGCTACACGATCACGTCCGGGTCCATCGTTTTCAGAGGAACGGACATCACCAGGATGCCGATCCACGAGCGCGCCCATCTCGGGATCGGCATGATGTTTCAGCACCCGCCCGCGATATCGGGGCTGAAACTCGGGAAACTGCTCACTGCCACGTCCCATCTCGGCAACGACGCGCTGGAGGCGCTCGCGCAGACGGTCAACATGGACCACTTTCTCGCCCGGGACACCAACGTCGGGTTCTCCGGCGGAGAGATCAAGCGGAGCGAGGTCCTGCAGCTGAAAGTCCAGCAGCCCGATTTCCTCATGCTGGACGAGCCGGAGAGCGGCGTCGACCTCGAAAACATGGCCCTTATGGGCAAAGAGATCGCGAATCTCCTTGAGAAGGATATCCATATCGTCAACCGCCGCAAGAGCGGTCTCATCATCACCCACACCGGCTACATCCTCGACTACCTCGAGGCCGACCAGGGACACGTGCTCATCGACGGCCGGATCCGGTGCCATGGAAACCCCCGCGAGATCCTGCGCGTGGTCAAAGAAAAAGGATATGGAGAGTGTCTGCGTTGCAAACAGATGTAGGCGATATCGAACGGCTCCCGGAGAAAGACCGGGAACGCCTTGCCCTGACCGGTCTTGAAGTTGGGATGCAGAACCGATGCGGGAGTTTCTTCCAGATCGACCAGGACGTGATCCAGACCACCTGCGGGGCCGAAGGGATCGAGATGATCCCCATCAAGGCCGCTCTCGAGAAGTACGACTGGGTCAAGGACTACTACTGGAACGCCGTTCCGAAGGATAAGGACAAATACACAGAATACCTTGCGAAGCAGGAGAACCCGCAAGGTCTCGTCGTCATCGCCCACGAAGGGGTGAAGGTCGAGATGCCGCTTCAAGCCTGCCTCTTTCTGCGCGACGAGCCGGTGCAGCATGTCCACAACCTCTTCATCGCAAGAGAGGGCTCAGAGATCAACATCATCTCGGGCTGCGCGAGTTCCTGGCAGAAAGAGCACGGGGCGCATATCGGGGTGACCGAGATCTACGTCGGCAAAGGCGCCAAAGTCACGTCCACGATGATCCACAACTGGAAGGAGGGGATCAGCGTCTTCCCGCGGAGTGCCACCGTCGTCGAGGAGGATGGAACGTTCCTCTCGAACTACGTCTGCATGCAGCCCGTCAGGAGGATCGACATGTACCCGACGGCCCGCCTGGTCGGGAAGAACGCCGTCGCCCGGTTCTCGAGTATCGTTGTCGCGACACCGGGCTCGACCCTCGATCTCGGCTCCCGCGCCATCCTCGGCGCCGAGAACGCGAGCGCCGAACTGATCACCCGGGCGATCACCACCGGCGGCACCATCATATCCCGCGGTCACATCCTCGGCGAGAAGGACAACACACGCGGCCATATCGAGTGCAAGGGCCTGATCCTGAAAGATGGCACCGTCCACGCCATCCCGGAGATCGAAGGAACGCTGACCGGCACCGAACTCTCCCACGAAGCCGCCGTAGGAAAGATCGCCCGCCACGAGATCGAGTACCTTATGGCCCGCGGACTCTCCGAGGAGGAGGCCACCGCAACCATTATACGCGGGTTTTTGGATGTGAAGATCAGCGGTCTGCCCGCAGTCCTGCAGGAGCAGATCGACGCTGCGATCGATAAAGCAGAATCAGGCTTCTGATTCAGGAGACGGGAGGATGGAGACCGATCCCTACAGAAGGGAGCGCGAGGAGATGGTGGAGTTCCAGGTTCGGGCCAGGGGGATCAGGAACGAACGGGTGCTCGCCGCGATGCAGAAGATCCCTCGCCACCTCTTCGTACCGAAGAACTTCGAACGTGCAGCCTACGAAGATCGGCCGCTCCCCATAGGCGAGGGGCAGACCATCTCCCAGCCCTACATCGTCGCCGTCATGACCGAACAACTGGAGATCCGCTCCCACGACCGTGTCCTCGAGATCGGAACCGGCAGCGGCTACCAGGCGGCGCTCCTCGCCGAACTCGCCGAGAAGGTCGTCTCCGTCGAACGCCTTGCCCACCTCGCCGATCAGGCGCGGGAGAATCTCGCGCGGGCAGGAGTCAGTGGTGTTGAGATCGTCGTCGGCGACGGCACGGAAGGCTATCCGCCGGAGGCGCCCTACGACGCTATCATCGTCACGGCGGCATCGCCGGAGATCCCCCAACCCCTGATCGACCAGCTTGGCAAGGGAGGGCGGCTGGTCGCTCCCATCGGGCCGCGGGAATGCCAGGACCTCGTCAAACTCGTCAAACGCGAAGGCAGGGTGGAGACGATCCCGCTCGGCGGCGTCTGCTTCGTGCCGCTGATCGGGCAGTTCGGGTGGCAGGGAGAGGTATCCCCGTGACGGTCTACGACATCACCCGGGATCTCTCCGCGGACGCCGTCCTCTACCCGGGAGACGTCCGGCCCCGGTTCCACGAGATCGACAACGGGCAGTACCGCGTGACCGAGATGACCCTTGGAAGCCATACCGGGACGCACCTCGACGCCCCGTCGCACTACATCGAGGGAGGCATGACAGTCGACGAGATCCCGCCCGCGGTGCTGATGGGGGCCGCACGGGTCCTCGACTGCAGCGACGTAAGCGAGATCATCGAACCAGGCCACCTCACCGGCCGCCTCGACGGTGCGAGGACGATCCTCGTAAAGACCTGGTTTTCGGAGCGGCGGGAGTTCGATCTCGGGTACCCGTCGTTCTCCCTCGAAGCGGCGAAGATGGTCGTCGAGGCCGGGATCACCTGCCTCGGGATCGATACCCCATCAATCGAGTCGTTTGACTGCGACGGTTCCGTTCACCGCCGGCTGCTCGGGAGCGGGACGTTCATCCTCGAACTGCTCGATCTCTCCGCCGTGCCGGAAGGAGACTATGTTATGACAGCGCTTCCGATGCGGCTCAAAGGAATCGACGGGTCGCCCGTGCGGGCTATCCTGTCGGATAGGGAGGAAGAACCATGAGTTTCTGGCACGATGCAATTGAGAGACTGGAGACGATCCTCGCGGACAGCGGGTGCGAGGACGGTATCGTGACGCTTGGAGTGAACCACGACGCAGACACCTGCCAGTACCCGAAAGGCGTCACTCTGGAAGGGCACTTCGGCGGCCGGAGCGGGCAGTTCGTCACGAGCGAGCCGGTCCGGGCGAACACCCGGATCTCCTTTATGTTCGGTGCGCCGCTCACGAATCAGAAGCAGCGAGGTGCGGCGGGCGCCATCATCAACACCGTCTCGGCGTTCCTCTGCCTGGCACGGAGGCTCCAGCCCTGCACCCCCGACTGCTACACCCCCTGCCTTGCGGAACTCTCCCGCGAGGTCGCCGGAAAGAAGGTCTACTTCGTCGGCCCGATGCCGCTACTCGAGCGGGCGCTTGCGGAGCAGATCGTCGATACACCAGAGGCGGCCGAGATCCTCCTGGTCGGCGGAGACGGCATGACGAGCGATGCAGGGGTCGCCTGCATCGAAGAGTACCGGGAGAAGAAACGGACGATATTCCTCGGACCGTCGGCCGCCGGGGTCAGCGGCCTGATAAATCTCGAGCACTGGTGCCCCTACGGACGATGAATACCTTTTTTTAGGAAAGAAAGGATTATACAGGAGTATGCTTTTCGGCTCTTCCGGCATCCGGCAGGAGTTCGGCCCCGGTCTCGTCGACCTCGCGCTCCGCATCGGAGCGGCTATCGCAGCCGGAGCCCCGGGGATCGCCGTCGGCCGGGACACCCGCACGACCAGCGAACTGCTTGAGCACTGCGTCGTCTCCGGGATGCTCTCGGCCGGCGCAAGCGTCTATTCCTGCGGCATCGCGCCCACGCCGACGGTCGCGCACGCGACGCGGCAGACGGACGCGGGATGCATGATAACCGCCTCTCATAACCCCGAGTCCTACAACGGGGTCAAACTCCTCAACCCCGACGGGTCGTCGTTCACTCTCCGGCAGCAGGCGGCGATCGAGGATGCAATCGAGAAGACGCACTGGAAGAACTGGGACGAACAGGGGCACGTCCAGTCGATAGACGCGGTGGACGCGCACCAGGAGGCAATCCTCGATAAGGTCAGTTTTTCCCGCCCCATCACCGCCGTGCTCGACTGTGGTAACGGTGCCGGAAGCGTCATCACCCCCGACCTCCTTGCCGCGGCCGGGGCGACCGTGATCGGCCTGAACTGCAACGTCGCAGGCAGGTTTGCCCGGCCGTCGGAACCGCTCGAGGCAAACCTCCCCTACATCGGCGAGATCGTCCGCAAGCGGGGAGCCGCGTGCGCGGTGATCCACGACGGCGACGCCGACCGGATGATGGCGTTCGACGAGCGCGGCCGCTACATCGACGGAGACCACCTCCTCATGCTCTTTGCGAAATATCTCGACCGCAAGCGCGTCGTCACCACCGTCGACGCCTCGATGGCGATCGAGGAGGTCGCGGAAGTCCGCCGCACACCGGTCGGTGACAGTTTCGTCTCCGAAGAACTCCTCTCCTGGGGAGACTTCGGCGGCGAGGCGTCGGGGAGCTGGATATTTCCCCAGCATTCCTACTGCCCGGACGGGGTCTACGCCGCGGCCCTCCTCTGCGAGATCGCTTCGGAGTGGTCGATCGCTGAGGAACTCGACCGGATGCCCCGCTATACCCTTCTGCGGGAGTCGTATCGCATCGCCTCCCCGCGGGAGGTCATGACGGGGATGGGAGCCGATGAACCGACGCACGGAGTCCGGTTCGAGGATGAAGACGGCTGGTACCTGATCCGGGCAAGCGGCACCGAACCGAAGGTCCGGATCACGGCCGAGGGAAGAACACCCGCAAAGGCGAAAGAGATGCTTGAAGCGGGGCATGCCGCCCTTGAGCGGGCAAACCATACTCTGGAGTAGATATATGCAGTGTGTCGTACTGGCAGCAGGAGAGGGGAAACGGATGCGGCCCCTGACCACCCGGCGCCCGAAGGTGATGCTTCCGATCGCGAACCGCCCAATGATGGAGCACCTGGTCGTCGCGGCCCGCGACGCGGGAATCACCGACTTCACCTTCGTCGTCGGATACTTCGAACGCGAGATCCGGAACCACTTCGGGGACGGCAGCAGCCTCGGCGTGAATATCACCTACGTGACCCAGCGCCACCAGCTCGGCACCGCCGACGCCCTGCGGGCGACGGCAGGGATGATCGACGAGCGGTTCCTCCTCTTGAACGGGGACATGATCCTCAAATCCGACGATATCAGGAAATTCTGCCGGATGGATGCTCCGTGCGTGGGGATTCACGAGACCGACCACCCACAGGACTACGGCGTGGTGACCATTGAGGGAAACCGCATCACCGGTCTTGAGGAGAAGTCCGAGGAGCCGAAGAGCAACCTGATCAACGCGGGCGCCTACCTCTTCGAACCCGGCATCTTCGACCTCCTTTCGGGGCTCAAGATATCGGGCCGGGGCGAGTTCGAGCTGACCGACGCGCTCGACACCTATATCAGGGAAGGGACGCTCAGAGCGTATTCGCTCGCCTACTGGCTCGATGTCGGGCAGCCATGGGATCTCCTCGACGCAAACGAAGGGCTTCTCGCCTCGCTCCGCCACGAACGGCACGGAACCGTCGAAGACGGATGCACCGTCCCGGAGACGGTCAGCATCGGGAAAGGGACAATCATCCGGGCCGGAACCTATATCGAAGGCTCCTGCGTCATCGGCGAGAACTGCGTCATCGGCCCCCACGCCTATATCCGGGGCTCCACCGCGATCGGGGATAACTGCCACATCGGGCACGCGACGGAACTCAAGAACACCATCGTCATGCCGGGGACGAAGATTCCCCACTTCAACTACATCGGCGACAGCATCATCGGGAGCGGGTGCAACTTCGGAGCGGGCACCAAGGTCGCGAACCTCAGGCACGACAACGGAGCGGTGAAGGTCTGCGGGAAGACTACCGGGCGGAGGAAGTTCGGCGCCATCATCGGCGACGACGTCCTCTTCGGGATCAACTGCTCGGTCAACGTCGGGAGCCTCGTCGGCAGTGGTACCCGGGTGGCTCCCCACTCTCTCGTTGAAGGGTGCATCGAGGACAATTCGATAATCAGGTGATATGATGCAGGCAGTCATTTTAGCAGCGGGAGAAGGGAGCCGTCTGCGGCCGCTGACGAGAAGCAAGCCCAAGGCCATGCTCCCGGTCGCAAACCGGCCGATCATCGAGTACGTCATCGATGCACTCCTGGAGAACGGGATCCGCGACATCGTGGTGGTGGTCGGGTATCGCAAAGAGGAGGTCGTCCGGCACCTCAACAGGCTCGACGCTCCGATCCAGGTCGTCGTCCAGGAGCGGCAGCTCGGGACCGCTGATGCTCTCCGGGCGGCCGAGCCGGAGATCACGGAAGACTTCCTGGTTCTTCCCGGCGACAACTACATCAACGCCGAATCGATAGCCCGGATCAAGGAGGAGCGAAACGCCATGCTCGTCGCCGAGCACCCGAACCCCTCGAACTTCGGGGTCGTGGTGATCAGGAACGGCATCGTCCGCGAGATCGTCGAGAAACCCGAAGACGCCCCGACGTTCACGGTATCGACCGGCGTCTACTCCTTCACCCCCGACATCTTCTCCTACCTCCAGACAAACGAGATCCCCGACGCAATCGCCGCCATGATCGCGTCGGGCCGGCGGATACGGGCGATCCCGGCAGACGACTGGCAGGACGCCGTCTACCCCTGGGATCTCCTGAAGATGAACAGCCGGATGCTTCGGGGGATCACGCCCGGGATCGCGGGGGCGGTCGACGCATCCGTCATCCGCCGGGGCGCCGTGCGTATCGGCACCGGGACGACCGTGGGACCGAACACCGTGATCTGCGGCCCCGTCACCATCGGGAACAACTGTACCATCGGGCCGAACACCGTGATCATGCCCGACACGAGCATCGGCGACGGGGTGGTGCTCGAACCGTTCACCTACGTCGCCGACTCGCTCGTTATGAGCGACGTTACGATCGGGTCGCATTCGAGGATCGTCTCGGCGGTCTTCGGCCAGGGGTGCATCCTTGCCGACCACACCACCACCTACCCGTCCACGACCCTCCTTGAGGTCGGAGATCGCATCCAGAAGGAGGAGTTCGGTGCAGTCCTCGGCGAGGGAGTCCGCGCGGCACCATTCACAACGTTTAAGAACTGTATCGCCGGTAACAGTGTCACCGTCGGGGAGGGGAAGACGGTGATCGGCATCCTCGAGGACGGCACGCGGGTGATGTAGATGTGCGGAATCGTCGGCTATATCGGGAGACGGGATGCAACGCCGGTCTTGATCCAGGGGTTGAAGCGGCTCGAGTACCGGGGCTACGACTCCTTCGGCATCGCGACGGTCGGGAGCGCAATCGAGGTTTACAAGAAGAACGGCCGCATCTCGGACGGTGAGGCCGGGGTGGTCGGTCTACGGGGATGCACCGGGATTGGACATACCCGGTGGGCCACCCACGGCGAGCCGAGTGACCTCAACGCCCACCCGCACACCGACTGCTCGGGCAGGATCGCCGTGGTGCACAACGGGGTCATCGAGAACTACGGCGAACTGAAGCGGCAACTCGCAGGACGCGGCCACACCTTCAGGTCGGAGACCGACACCGAGGTGATCGCCCACCTCATCGAGGAGCACTACGACGGCGATCTCCTCGCGGCGGTCAACGCGACCCTCCCCCTGCTCCGGGGCTCGTATGCTGTCCTCGCGATCGCGGAGGACACCCCGCAGATCGTCGCCGCACGCGACGCAAGCCCGCTCGTCCTCGGCGTCGGAGATGCCGAGATCTTTGCCGCCTCGGACATGACACCGCTCCTCGAGTACACCGAACGCGTGATCTTCCTCGAAGACGGCGACGTCGCCGATCTCGCGCCCGGCCGCTACACCGTCTACCACGGCGGCCAGACAGTGGAACGCCCGATCGAACTGATCAACTGGTGCGTCGAGGACACCCGGAAGGGTGGGTTCGCCCACTACATGCTAAAAGAGATCTACGAGCAGCCCCAGTCCTTCTACGAGACCATCAGGGCGGGCATCGACGAGCACGTGCGGCAGATGGTCATGGAGGCCGACGAGATCACGCTGGTCGCATGCGGGACGTCCTACCACACCGCCCTGGCCTTCAAGTACCTGGCCGAGCCGCTCTGCAACATACCGGTACGGGTCGAGATGGGATCGGAGTTCAAGTACTTCACCCCGCCCCTCCGCGGCCTCGCGATCGCGGTCTCGCAGTCAGGGGAGACGGCGGACACGATCGCCGCCCTGAAGATGGCGAAAGCCCGCAACTGCCCGACGCTCGCCATCACCAACATGCAGGGGAGCACGGTCACCCGGGTTGCAGACGAGACCCTCCTGATGCGGGCCGGGCCCGAGATCGGCGTCGCCGCGACCAAGTCCTACACGGCGCAGCTTGCGGCGCTGATGGAGATCGTCAACCTGCGCTGCGAGGGGGCGTTCGACGACGTCCTCTCGCACGCGCACCTGGCCATCGGCGACGTCCTCCTCCAGGACATCAACGAGGCGGTCGCCCTCTGTTCAAAGGCCGAGCATGTCTTCTTCGTGGGAAGAGGGGCGTTTTACCCGGTCTCGATGGAAGGCGCCCTGAAGATGAAGGAGATCAGTTACGTCCACGCCGAGGGGTATGCGGCCGGAGAACTCAAGCACGGCCCGTTTGCCCTGCTCACCCCCGAGACGCCGGTGGTCGCCGTCTGCACCCCGGGGCCGACCTACGGCGTGATGGCCTCGAACATCAAGGAGATGAAGGCACGGAAAGCCCCGGTCATCGCTCTCGGGGTTGCCGGGGATACGGAACTCGCCGAGATCGTGGACATCTTCATCCCCATTCCGAACACACACCTTTTGGTGCAGGTGCTGACCGCGTCGGTCGTCCTGCAGCTGCTGGCCTACCACACCGCGTGTGCCCTGCAGCGGGATGTCGACAAGCCGCGAAACCTGGCAAAGAGCGTGACCGTTGAATGATTGAGTATGGACGTAACGCCCTCGGCGAGGGGGCGACGATATTCGAGCCGGTGACCGTCGGGTTTCCCTCCCGCGACCGGATGGGAGAGAGCGACTACCCCGGCACCACCATCGGGAGGGGCGCCGTCCTCCGGTCGGGCACGATCATCTACTGCGACGTCGTGATCGGCGATGCCTTTCAGACCGGCCATAACGTGCTGATCCGCGAAAAGACGACCATCGGCGACCGCGTGGCGATCGGGACAGCAGCGGTGATCGAGGGCGACTGCACTATCGGCGACGACGTCCGGCTCCAGAGCCTGGTCTACGTCCCCACCGGCGCCCGGATCGGCGACCGGGTCTTTGTCGGCCCGAACGCCGTGCTGACGAACGACCGCTACCCGCCCGGCCCGCACGAGTCTCTCCGGGGGCCGGTGATCGGGGACGATGCCGTCATCGGTGCGAACGCGACGATCCTCCCCGGCGTCACCGTCGGTGAGGGTGCGTTCGTCGCCGCCGGTGCGGTGGTGACGAAGGATGTTCCGCCGGGAATGCTCGCAGTGGGAACTCCCGCACGGTTCCGACCGCTCCCCCCTGAAGCGAGGCGGTGCCGGTGAAGATCCCCGTCGCCCGCCCGCTCGTCGGCGAGGAGGAGATCGCGGCCGTTGCCGATGTGATGCGGTCGGGGATGCTGGCCCAGGGGTCGGTCGTTACGGAGTTCGAGTCACGGTTCGCGGACTACTGCGGTGCCGCCCACGCCGTCGGCGTCAACTCGGGAACCGCGGCGCTCCACGCGGCCCTCCTCGCCGCCGGTGTCGAACCGGGGGACTCGGTGATCGTTCCGGCGTTCACGTTCTTTGCGACAGCGTCAAGCGTCTCGATGTGCGGGGCGACACCGCTCTTTGCGGACGTCGATCCGGAGACGTTCAACATCGACCCTGACTCGGTCGGGGCCCTTATCCGGCCCGACACCCGGGCGGTCGTCGGGGTCCACCTCTTCGGGCAGCCGTTCGACGTCGGTGCGGTTCGCGAGGTCTGCGACGACCACAACCTCGTCCTCGTCGAGGACGCAGCCCAGGCGCACGGCGCGGAGTACCACGGGAAACGGGCGGGGAGCCTCGCCGACCTCGCCTGCTTCTCGTTTTACCCGACGAAGAACATGACCACCGGCGAGGGCGGCATGGTCACGACCGACGACGATGCCCTTGCGGAACGCGTCCGGCTCCTCATCAACCACGGCCAGAGCCAGAAGTACCTTCACTCGGCGATCGGCTACAACTACCGGATGACGAACATCGACGCCGCGATCGGCCTCGTGCAGCTCGGCCGGCTCGAGGGCTTCAACGAGCGCCGGATCGCGAACGCCCGGTACCTCGACCGCCACCTCGCGGGCACGGGGCTCGCGACGCCCTGCGTCGCACCGGGCGTCCGGCACGTCTACCACCAGTACGTCGTGAAGGTTCCCGGCGATTATCCGCTCTCAAGGGACGCGTTCATGAACGCTCTCGCAGAGCGGGCGATCGGGACCGCCGTCCACTACCCCATCCCCGTCAACCGGCAGCCGGTCTACGAGAGCGAGCCCGCTTCCTGCCCGGTATCGGACAGCCTCGCGGCATCGGTCGTGAGCCTGCCCGTTCATCCGGCGGTGACGGACGAAGAACTGGCGTATATCTGCGATATGGTGCGAGAACTCCAGACCCCATAAGCCACTAACCTACGATAACGATGAACATCCTCCTCGTCTCCACCCAGGACTACATCCACCACCCGATCCCCTCGAGGCACCACAACATCTTCGAGGAGCTCGCGACACGGCACGAGGTCCACGTGCCTCACTTCCACGTCAGCCGGGGCAAGGAGCGCGAGACCCTTCTTCACGTCCACGAAGCGACGCGATTTCCCGTCGAGAGCCCGTTCCTTCACTATACCCTGAACGCACCCCGCCACCACCGGGTCATCAGCGAGATCATCCGCGACCACGATATCGACGTCGTCGTCGGGGCTCACGTTCTCGCGGGGACGGCGATGGTCAAAGCGGCGAAGAAGTCCGGCGTGCCGGTGATCTTCGACCTCAAAGACTGGTTCCCCGACTCCGCCGCCGCCTACTACAAAAACCCTGCCGTCAAGTGGCTGCTCCGGGAAGGCGTCCTCAATATCACCCGCTACAACCTGGACCACAGCGACGTCGTCACGACGGTCTCACCCGGACTCGTCGAGAAACTCCGCCGATACGGCTACGAGGCCGAACTGATCACGAACGGCGTCGACACCGACCTCTTCCGCCCGACCGACGATGGGGCGATGCGCTCGGCACTCAATATCGCCCCCGACGCCTTCGTGCTCGGGTTTGCGGGGGCGGTCGAGCGGTGGTACGCCCTCGACGAGGTGATCCGAACGTTCCCACAAGTCCTCGAGCGGCACCCCAACGCAGAACTCCTGATCGTCGGCGGTTCGCTCTTCACCGATTACCTGGACGAACTGCGGGCGCTCGCTGCCCGGCTCGGGATCGCTGGCAGAGTACACTTCACCGGTGCCGTCGACTACCCTGACCTCCCCGACTACATCGCGCCGATGGACCTCTGCCTCATCCCGCTCTCTCCACCCCAGTGGATCGATATCGCGCTCCCGAACAAGTACTTCGAGTACTCGGCATGCGGAAAACCGATCCTCTCGACCCCCATCCCCGATATGCTCCGGATGGGCGGCGACCATATCGCCGTCTACCGGAATAAAGTTGAGTTCCTCGAGCGGGTCGACGAACTGGCTCTCGCCCCGGGGCGGTGCCCGGCCGGGGTGGAGGAGCACAGCTGGAAGAAGAAGGCGGAGGCGTTCGAGAAGATCTTTGAGCAAGTGACGGGAACACGCTGAAATCCACCCTTTTTCCGGCGCCACAGATACGCCAAGGTTATTAATGGTTCGAGGGAAACAGATTCTTAACAAGGAGTGTCCGATGGCTCAGATGGATCTCAAAAAGTACCAACCCTACATCATCATTGGTATCATCATCCTGTTTGCCCTGCTCACGCTCTGGACGCGGGGCATCCCTTCGGAAGGTCTGGTGACCGCCGAAGGTGTCAATCTCCTCGGCAACGACCCCTGGTACAGTCTCCGCCAGGTGGAGCAGAGCGTCGCGAACTTCCCGAACTACGCCTGGTTCGATGCGATGACGTTCTACCCGACCGGCGACGTCGTCTACTGGGGACCGCTCTTCGTTCAGATCGCAGCAGCGCTCTGCGTCCTCACCGGCGCGGCGACGCGCCCCGAGATCATGCTGGTCGCGTCCTGGGTTCCGCCGCTGATGGCCGTCGCGATGGTCCCGGTCATCTACCTGCTCGCGAGAAAGATTGCCGACTGGAAGACCGGCCTCATCGCAGCGGGCCTGATTGCGGTCATCGGCAGCAACTACGCCTACCGATCCCTCTTCGGGTTCGTCGACCACCATATCGCGGAGACACTCTTCTCGACGATCTTCGTCCTCGCCTACGTCGTGGCGCTGCTCGCGGCACGCGACCGGCCGCTCTCCCCGAAGAATGTTGAAACCCTGAAGATCCCGGTTATCACGGCGGCTCTCGCCGGTGTCGCGTACCTCCTCGGGTTCTTCAACATGCCGACGATGGTTCTCTTCGCACTCATCGTTGTAGCCTTCACTCTGGTCCAGTTCATCCTCGACTTCTTCCAGGAGAGATCGAGCGAGTATCTGGTTCTCGTAAACGCCGTTGTCTTCGGTGTCGTCATCATCGGGGCGGCGGCATTCGGCTTCCCGCACTCTGGACTCGGCCTCTCCCTGTACAGCGTCGGGCACGTCATTGCTTACGCCGGCCTCATCGCAGGCACGCTCGCGCTCTACGGGCTCTCGGTCTTCCTGAAAGACCGCCCGAAGTACTACTATCCGGCCGCGCTCGCGGCCGTCGCGGCACTCGCCGTCGCGGTGCTCTACTTCGCCCTGCCCGACATCTACAACCTCCTGATATCGAGCCTCATCTCCTTCTTCGGTGAGCGACCGGTCACCACGACCGTCCAGGAAGCCCGGGCCTGGTCGTTTGCCGCCGCCTGGGCGACGTTCCACTGGGGCCTCGTCCTCGCGGCCGGCGGGGCCGTAGCCCTCCTCTGGCAGAACCTTGAACGGGTGAACCCGGCCCACGTCTTCGTCCTGATCTGGTCGGCGATCATCCTGGCATCGACGGCCGCACACGTCCGGTACGAGTACTACCTCGCAGCAAACATCGCCCTGCTCGCAGCAGTCTTCGCAGGCGCGGTCATAAACGCGACCTGGAAAGACGTCGGGCGCCTCCTCGGGAGAGGGAGCGGCAGCAAGGCTACCCCCGCACCTGAGGCCATCGAGAAGCAGGAGATGCCAAAGAAGGGCAAGAAGGGTGGCAAGGCTCCCGATACCCGGAAGACGAAAAACCCCAAACGGGATCAGCCCGATTATCTCAAAGTCGGAGCGCTCGCCGCGGTCGTCGCTGTCACGCTCCTCTTTGCCGGGACATCCCTCATGGGGAACATCGCTCTCGCCAACAGCGCGAAGTACGGCGGCATCGACTCGGAGTGGATGGAGGCGCTTGAGTGGATGGGCGAGAACACCCCCGACCCCGGCGTCGATTACTACGCGATCTACGACAAAGAGACCTTCACCTACCCCGAAGAGTCCTACGGCGTCATGTCCTGGTGGGACTACGGTCACTGGATAACCTTCATCGCCCAGCGGATCCCGAACAACAACCCCTTCCAGCACGGGGTCTCCGGACCGAACGGCTCCGCGACCTACCTCGTCTCGACCGACGAAGCGGCCGCAAACCAGATCCTTGACAACATCGGCACCCGCTACGTCATCACCGACATCCAGCTCGACACCTCAAAGTTCCACGCCCCGGCAACCTGGGCAGACCCCGACGTGGGGCAAGAGCCCTTCCAGCCCTACTTCCTCCTCCCGGAGAGCGCGGGCTCGACGAATTACCAGGCGGTGCCGTTCAACACCCAGGAATACTACCTGACGATGGTCTCCCGGCTCCACAACTTCGATGGGTCCATGACCGATCCGACAGAGGCATCGGTGATCTACGCCGAGTACCTGGAACCGGCCGCGGCGAACACCTCCCTCCCGGTCATCACGCGCACAGTGCAGATGAACGCCACCGCAGGCGCGGCCGCGGTGGAAGCCTACAACAGAGATGCGCCGGCGGGGTCGGGTGCGACGCTCCTGAACATGTATTACCAGTTCCAGGGAGACTCGATCCTCCACCCGCTTGAGCGGGTGCCGGCGCTCCAGCACTACCGGCTCGTCCACGAGACGCCCCGGAACGTCTACGGCAACGTCGGTGAAGGCGGGCCCGATCTCAAGACGGTCAAGATATTCGAGTACGTCCCCGGAGCCACCATCAGGGGCGAAGGGATCATCGAAGTCCCCATCGTCACGAACACCGGCCGGGAGTTTACCTACCGGCAGGAGAGCGTGAACGGCACGTTCGTCGTCCCATACGCAACGTCCGGGTGGTCGGGCGAGGTGAAGGCGACCGGTCAGTATCGGATTGCGGACACCGGCCAGGCGTTCGACGTCACCGAAGAGGATGTCCAGCAGGGACGCACCATCAACTGACGAGGATGCGGTCTTCAGTCATCTACGGTGACGTCTTTACCAGGCACGACATGGAGGCTCACCCCGAGTCGGGTGCCCGGTTACGGGCGGCCCTCTCGGGGATCCCAAAAAACGTGAGGTGGCGTGCTCCCGTCCGCGCCACCGAGACCGATCTCGCGCGGGTTCACGACCCGCGATACATCAGGTGGGTGCGGGAGATGGCGACGGGGACCTGTTTTCTGGACGTGAACACCTACGTCACCTGCCACTCCTTCGATGCCGCATCCTACGCCGCCGGGTCGACCTTTGCGGCAGTGGAGCGGACACTCGACGGCGAGCACCTCTTCGCCCTGGTCCGTCCCCCGGGCCACCACGCCGAACCCGACCGGGCGATGGGGTTCTGCATCTTCAACAACGCCGCCGTCGCGGCGGCGAAAGCACTCCAGTCGGTCGACCGGGTGGCGATCCTCGACTGGGATCTGCACCACGGCAACGGCACCCAGACGGCTTTTTACGGGAGCGACCGGGTGCTCTACTGCTCGGTGCACGAGGAGAACAGTTTCCCGAAGACCGGGTGGGTGGACGAGATCGGCACCGGGAGAGGCCGGGGGTATACCCTCAACGCCCCTCTTCGCGCGGGCTCGACCATCGCCGATTACGCGCAGGTCTTCGAAGAAATCTTTGTCCCGGCAATCGCCCGGTTCCGCCCCGACGTCCTGATCATCTCGGCCGGGCAGGACAGTCTCGCCGACGACGAGCACGGGCGGATGAACCTCGAGCCCGAGGACTACGGCGTGCTTGCCGGGATGCTCGTCGACGGCACGGATCTCCCCCTTGCGCTGACGCTTGAGGGGGGCTACGGCCCGTCGATCGGGGAGGCGATCCGCGCAATATTCGAGGCCCTCGCAGGGAAGCGGTTCGAGCCTCCGGAGAGGCCGCTGAACCGCGGCACGGAGAGGGTCGTGGATCTCCTGAAGAAGGTCAGGTTCTGTTAAGCAGCCCCTTTCGACAGGCAAATAGGCCGTCGCATTTCGCGTGAGGACGTATCATCACTTGTAAAACAGTTAACTCACGCGAAGCCGCGAAGAACGCGAAGATCGGTGTATATGAGAGCAACTCTCCTTCGAAGCCTGATGGCTTCTCATGCTCCTGCCCTTCGGCCAGTCGCACTTCGAAGCCTGATGGCTTCTCATGCTCGCTACACTCGCACTTCGCACCTGGCGGGGCTCATGCTCCTGCCCTTCGGCCAGTCGCACTTCGCGGCTTCGCGCCTTCGCGTGAGACTGCATCACTCCAGTACGCCGTTCACTCACGCGAAGAACGACTTCCCCTCTGGGGAAGGCGTTTGAGAAGCCGTAGGCTTCGAGCCGCGAAGAGCGCGAAGAACTCAAACGCCTGAAGCGCGTTACCCCTGCGCCGGCCGCTTCCGGTCGGGGTCCATATAGGAGACCTCGAAGCCCGGGACGATGACCCGGACCACCGGCACCGCTGTCTTTGAGAGGTCGCAGACGCAGACCCTGTCTGTGTGGGGGCCGATCTCCTTGAGCGCCTGCTGGATGTCGAGGTCGAACCGCCGGGTGCTCGCATCGGGGACGGCGGTGATATCGACGGCATCCGCGTCGGCAAACCACATCTTGTTGATCCGCTTCAGCCGCTCGTATCCGGCCTTCCGGATGATCATCTCCCGCTGGGGGTCGGTGCGGCCGCCCTGCAGGTAACTCCCCCGGCTCTGGGCGACCTCGGTCAGGGCGCGGAGCGCGGCAATCTCCGGGGAGAGATGCGTCCCCGAACCGATGACGAGCATCGCCGGATCCTTCGTGACGGTATCGTCCGCGGCTGCCGCGACCGTGGGGATACCGGTCTTCCCGTCGAGCAGCCAGAGGTGGATATCGATCCCGTTCTCCTCGAACCGATCGATGACCTCGCGAGCGGCGCACTTCTTCTCGATGACGAGGCGGCGGCCGAGGTCGCGTTTTGCGTCGGCGACGCTGAGCGCGTCCCGCTCGATCACCTCAAAGAGGGCGTGCAGGATCGCCTCCTCGATGACGTTCCCTGATGCCAGCCCGTTCGTATCGCTCCGAAAGAGCGGGATCGCCATGCCGAGCGAGTCGTAGGGGTGGAAGACAGCGTTGCTCGGGACGTAGGTCTCCTCGTTATTCAAGAGATCCCATGCCGGCGTCCAGTGAACCTTCTCCCCCTGTTCGAACTCCCGGGGGAGGAGGAGGTCTTCGGGATGCACCGCCCTTCTCGGGCCGATCTCCTCGTACGTCGCGTACTCCATCCGGTCGCCCCGGTACTCGGCACAGTAGCGCTCGAGCGCCTCCATCATCGCCGAGACACGGGCGTGAACCGGCTCCTTGCCTTTTCCCGCGTGAACACGAGTCGCTCCCCGGGCCGCTCCCGGCCGAACCGCCGTAAAAACCGGGATCCCGATACGGTCGAGTGGTGTGACGTCGATGATCTCGGTGACGCCGATCTCCGTCATCAGCGGTTCCACGGCGGCACGGGTCTCCTCCGGAGACCGGGAACGGTGGGTTCCATCAAAGTATAGTTTCTCTACCGGACGAATCGTGATTGCCATTGAAGATACCTTGGAGGTGATACCTTAATAGTATGGCAGATATACTACCTCTTATGAGCACGGATGACGTAGCAGTGGGCGCAGTCGTCCGGTACCCCCGCACCGGTACGACCGGCAAGGTCGTGCGGATCGAGGAGATCGACGGCCGGAGGTATGCCGAAATCGACAGCACCGGACTTTATTACCGGATGGACGAACTCATCGGCGCCGATAAAACGACCGGGAAGAGAGAGAGAGAAGACCGCTCTCTTGAGGACTACCTCAAGGAGCACCAGGAACTCCAGGAGCAACTCGAGGAGGTCTGGGAGAAAGGGATCGATCAGAGCTGCGAGGGCGGCGGTTAACCCTCGACCGGTATGGTGGTGAGCTTCACCGCCTCAACACCTTTCTGTGCCATCAATCTCTCGGTAATATCCTTCAGTACGGCCCCGTCCCCCCGGATCAGGATCACTTCGAGGCACTTGTTGTGGGTCACGTGTGAGTGCAGAGATGCCTGAATGTTGCTGGCATACTGGTGCTGGATCTCGGTGAGCGTCTGGAGCAGGCCCCGCTGGTCATGCTCGTAGACCATGGTGATGACCCCCTGGCGCTCGCCTTTTACGTCGGATATCCACTGATAGTGCGTGATATAACTTCGTATTGAATCCCGTATCCCTTCGGAACGGGAGGAATACCCCCGGAGGCTCAGGATCTCGTCGAACTTATCGAGGAGGTTCTTGGGGAGAGAGATCCCGATACGTGAAAGTTCAGTATCGCCTGGCATTGCGATCAGTTTTCATATCTCACTTCATAGAGTATAAATATTCGCTAACAACCAGGGCATTATTCATACTTCGTATGCCGAACAGGAGGTGACAACCGGGAGATCGATGCGCGCACTATAAAAGAGCGGTACCGGGCGACAGAATAATCCCTACCGATTATGTATAAGTAGTGTCACTATATATTGGATAAGGAGGTTCGAAAACTTTTGCGAGATGCATTCATTCCCGGTGTCAATATTGGGCTCGTAGGTCATGTCGATCACGGCAAGACCACTCTGGTCAGCGCGCTGACCAAAACCTGGACGGACAGGCACAGCGAGGAGATCAAGCGCGGCATCTCCATCCGGCTCGGCTACGCGGACACGACTTTTTACAATTGCGAGAACTGTGAGGGGGCTGATGCCTACACTTCCCAACCGGAATGCCCGAACTGCGGGGAAAAGGCGGTTCCGTACCGGACGGTTTCATTCGTCGACGCCCCGGGTCACGAGACGCTGATGGCGACGATGCTCTCGGGATCCGCGCTGATGGACGGCGCGATGCTCGTCATTGCTGCCAACGAGGTCTGCCCGCAGCCCCAGACCAAGGAACACCTGATGGCGCTCGAGCTGATCGGCATCAAGAAGATCGTCATCGTCCAGAACAAAATCGACGTGGTTACGCAGGCCGAGGCACTGGAGCACTACAAACAGATCAAGCGGTTCATCAAGGGCACGATTGCCGAGAACGCACCTATCATCCCGGTTTCCGCGCAAAAGGGAATCAATATCGGTGCTCTGATCCAGACGCTTGATACGGTCATCCCGGAACCCGAACGCAATCCGGAGATCGACCCGCTGCTGCTCATCGCACGGTCGTTCGACGTCAACAAACCCGGCTGCAGCTGGCGGGACGTGAAGGGCGGCGTCATCGGCGGTTCGCTCATCCGGGGAGTACTGCGTGAGGGGGATGAGATCGAGATCCGCCCCGGCCGGCAGGTCCAGATCGAGAACCGGACGAAGTGGGAGCCGATCGAGACGAAGATCACCTCCATCAACGCAGGCAAGACCGGCGTGACCGAGGCGTCGCCCGGGGGCCTCCTCGGCGTCGCGACGAAACTCGATCCGGCCCTGACGAAGAGCGACGCCCTCGCCGGGCAGGTTGCCGGGCTCACGGGTAAACTCCCGCCGGTCTGGGAACGGCTGAAGTTCGACGTCACGCTCATGGACCGGGTGGTCGGCGCAGACAGCGAGCAGATCATCGAGCCCTTGAAGCACAAGGAGCCGCTGATGCTCTCGGTCGGCACCGCCGTCACCGTCGGCGTGATCGTGAACACGAAGAAGAACCAGGTGGAGGTTCAGCTGAAACGGGCGGTCTGCGCGGAGGTCGGCGCACGGATCGCCATCAGCAGGCAGGTCGGCGGACGATGGCGGCTGATCGGCATGGGTGTTCTGGTCGAGTGAGGGTTCTCCTCGACACGAACGCCCTGCTGATGCCGGTTCAGTTCGGGATCGACCTTTATGACGAGCTTATGGCCCTCTTCGGGGACTTCGAACCGATAACGCTCGAAGAGGTGATCGGTGAACTCTCGGGGCTCGCCCGGGGCCACGGCCGCGATGCGGCTGCCGCCCGCGTGGGCCTTGCGATGGCCCGGCGCTCGACGGTCGTCCCGAGCGAGAGTCGTGCTGAGCATGTGGACGACCGGGTAACCGAGTATGCCCGGCGGGAAGGATGCACCGTGGTGACGAATGATCGCCAGCTCCGGAACGCTCTCCTCCGCGAGGGAATCGACGTTGTTTCGATGCGGAGAGGGAGAACACTGGAGCTGATGAGGGGATAAGTGAAATCATGTATTATAAGATGACGCTGGAGGACAAGGTGCGCGTTCCGCCGCACCGCCTCGGGGAAGACCTGGAGAAGGTCATCCTCAACGTACTGCAGGAACAACTGGAAGGCAGCATCGCAAAGGAGATCGGCATCTTCATTGCGGTCACGAATATTCTCAACGTCGGCGAGGGGGAGTTGATCCCCGGAGACGGTGCCGTCTACTACGACGTCAGGTTCGAGGCGGCGGTGCTCCGCCTGGGGCTCCAGGAAGTGATCGAGGGCCAGGTGGTCGAGACGACGAGTTTCGGCGCTTTCGTCAGCCTCGGGCCCATCGACGCCATGCTCCACGTGAGCCAGATATCGGACGAATACATCAACTACGACGAGAAGAACGGCAGACTGGTCTGCCAGGACTCGAAGCGATCGATTGCCGTCGGCGACGGGATCCGGGCCCGGATCGTTGCACTCTCGCTGAACGAGCGCGAGCCCAGAGAGAGCAAGATCGGCCTCACCATGCGCCAGTCGGGCCTTGGAACCACGACCTGGCTGGAAGAGGAACTCGAAGAGGAGAAGAAGGGGGCGGCATAGGATGGTCGTCCGTAAGAAGGTGCTCAAGGTCTGCCGCGAGTGCCACCGGGTCGTCGAGGGAGAGAGCTGTGTGATCTGCGGCACGGCCAACCTGAGCGAGGACTGGGCGGGCTACGTCGTGATCATCGATCCGGAGCGCTCGGAGATCGCAAAGAAGATGAATATCACCATGGCCGGCAGGTACGCGCTGAAGGTCCGCTGATGCTCCGGCTTCCCGAAGCGCACCGGGGTCTCTTCAAGAAGCCGTTCGGAACTCTCTACGGGAGCATCGACGAACTCATCCCCCGGCTCGAAGGCCGGGCGGTCTACGCCGTCGGCGATGTGGTGACCCATAATCTCCTCGCCGCAGGGATCGTCCCCGAGATCGCGATCATCGACGGCTACACGATGCGCACGCCCTGCACCCGGTCGCCCCTGCTCCGGGCCAGAAGGTTGACGGTGAAGAACCCTCCCGGCACGATCACCGACGAACTCGAGGGCGCGATCGAGGAGGTCGTCGGGAACCCTCCCGGGGTAATCTTCGTCGACGGCGAGGAGGATCTCGCGGTCATCCCGCTCGTCATCGCCGCGCCGGAAGGGGCCGCCGTCCTCTACGGCCAGCCGGGAGAGGGGGTCGTCCTCCGGCTCGTGGACGCGGCGGCGAAGCAGAAAGCCGCATCCATGCTGAGCGTTTTCGTGCGCGAGTGAGGAAAGGAACTACATACTATCTTTTTACGGTACCTCATCTGAATTTCAGTACAATTGCCTGCAGGTTCCTTTCGCGTCTTCGCGTGAGCTGACCGCAGAGGTAATTGCACGGCCTCAAGCGGGATACAACTACCTAGAAGACGGGAGGCAGGTGCACTGGAACGACCCCGACCTCCCATCCCAGAGTATAAATAAATCCGTCAACAATATTTTAGGGATATCGATGGACTTCGAAATTACCCGTGATGTGAGGAACGAGTTGTTGAAGAGGAGAGAACTCGATTTTACTCTCACCTTCGACGGAGCGACGCCTTCTCGCAAGAGCATTCAGGAGAAGCTCGCCGCACTGCAGAACAAGGATGAGAACCTCCTCGTGTTAGACCTGGAGAGAACCCGGTTCGGGAAGATGGAACTCTTCGGCCGTGCCCGGATCTACGACGATGAGGAGAGCAAGAAGTCGACCGAGCGGGAGTACCTGCTCAAGCGCGGCGAGCCGAAGGCGGAGAGCGAGGAGTAACGCATGGTCAAGAGATACGAGTGCTACGAAGTCAAGGGCGACACAGCGGTTCTGCAGAAGCGGCACTGCCCCCGGTGCGGCCCTGGCGTGCTGATGGCCGCGCACAAGGATCGGGTGGCCTGCGGCAAGTGCGGTTACACCGAGTTCCAGAAGTAGATCCTCACCTGGATACAAGATACGGACGCGGCATCGGCCGCGGCCGGCCATTTTCTCGTAACGGAGCGATACCTGTTTTATGCCTGATATGGTGCCCGACAACGGGCTGGTGCTGGGACTTGAAGGAACCGCGTGGAACCTCAGTGCCGCTCTCTTCGGAGATGGCCTGGTCGCCCTCCATTCGTCGCCGTACGTCCCGCCGAAAGGCGGGATTCATCCGCGGGAGGCCGCGCAGCACCACGCCTCAGCGATGAAGGAGGTCGTTGCCCGGGTGCTTACGGAGCCGGAGCGAATCCGGGCGATCGCCTTCTCCCAGGGGCCGGGGCTCGGCCCGTCCCTTCGGACGGTGGCGACCGCCGCACGCGCCCTCTCGATCGCCCTTGATGTGCCGCTCGTCGGCGTCAACCACTGCGTGGCGCACGTCGAGATCGGGAGGTGGGCGACCGGGTTCTCCGACCCGATCGTTCTCTATGCGAGCGGCGCGAACACGCAGGTGCTCGGCTACCTGAACGGCCGCTACCGGATATTCGGGGAGACGCTGGATATCGGGCTCGGGAACGGACTCGATAAGTTCGCCCGGAGTCACGATCTCCCGCACCCGGGCGGGCCCGCCATCGAGAGGCTTGCACGGGAGGGGAACTACATCGAGCTCCCCTACACGGTGAAGGGGATGGATCTTGCCTTCTCGGGACTCATCAGCGCCGCCCAGGAGAGTAGCGCGCCGCTCGAAGACGTCTGTTCCGGCCTGCAGGAGACCGCGTTTGCGATGTGTGTCGAGGTGACGGAGCGCGCGCTCGCGCATGCGGGCAAGAACGAGGTGCTGCTGGTCGGCGGGGTCGGTGCGAACGGCCGGCTGCAGGAGATGCTCCGGGTGATGTGCGAGGAGCGGGGGGCAGCGTTCGCTGTTCCCGAACGGACGTTCCTCGGCGACAACGGCGCAATGATCGCCTATACGGGCAAGGTCATGCTGGAGCACGGTGTGACCCTCCCCCTCGATCAGTCGCAGATCCGCCCCGGTTACCGGGCCGACGAGGTGGAGGTCGCCTGGCGGACGGAGCCCGGCGAGGTCTTTTCTATCGGGCCGCACGAGGGCGGTGTCGCCCGCGGCGCGGAGGCGGTCGTGGAGATCGGTGAGGAGGACGTCGTCAAGCGCCGGACAAGCAAGCGCTACCGCTACCCGGCTCTCGATCGGCGGCTGATCGCGGAACGGACACGGGCGGAGGCGCGCCTGATCGCGACGGCGCGGCGAGCGGGCGTCCCCACCCCGGTGATCCGCGACGTCACCGCGGATACGATCGTGATGGAGCGGGTCAAAGGCGAGGTGCTGAAGTACGTCACCGCGCCGGAGACGATCCGGCTCGCGGGCGAGGCGGTCGGGCGGCTGCACGGGACGGGGATCGTTCATGGCGACCTGACGACGAGCAACATGATCGTCCGCGACGGCCAGTGCGCCCTGATCGACTTCGGGCTTGCGTCGACGTCGTCCGAGGTCGAGAGCCGCGGGGTTGATCTCCACGTCTTCTTCCAGACGCTCGAGAGCACGACGGAGAACTTCGAGGAGTTGAAGGCGGCCTTCGTGGAGGGCTACGCGGGCGTCTTCCCGGAGGCGGACGAGGTTCTTGCCCGGGAGCACGAGGTCGAACTGCGGGGGCGGTACCTCTGAAGGTCGCGGTGGTGACGAGCAACGCCAACAAGGCGCAGGAGGTGGCTGCCTATTTCGCGGGGGTGCTCACGATTGAGCACGTCGCGCTGGAGTGCCCGGAGTTCCGCCACGCCGACGTGGGGGAGATCGCCCGCGGGAAGGCGGAGTTCGCCTACAGAACGCTCTCCCGGCCGCTGATCGTCGACGACACCGGGCTCTTCGTCGACGCGCTCGGGGGGTTCCCGGGCCCGTACGCCGCCTACGTCCACGACACCATCGGCAACGCCGGGATCCTGAGACTCATGGAGGGCGCGGAGGAGAGGAGCGCCCGCTTCGAGACGGCGATCGCCTTCGCGCGCGAGGACGGCATCCGGGTCTTCCGGGGAATCCTGCCGGGGACGATCGTCGCCCCCCGGGGGGACGAAGGGTTCGGCTACGACCCGATCTTCGAGTACGAGGGGCGTACGCTCGCCGAGATCCCGCTTGCCGAGAAGAGCAAGATCTCTCACCGGGCACGGGCACTCGAGGCGTTCCGCGCCTGGGTAGAGCGGGAGGCCGGAGACGACAGAACTGTTAATATGAGCAAGAACGAATAGTATCCAACTGACAAGTGGTGTTTTTAACATGGCGAGATTTCCCGAAGCTGAAGCACGTCTGCTCAACGTAAAGATCTGTATGAAATGCAACGCCCGGAACGCAATCCGCGCGACCAGCTGCCGAAAGTGCGGCTCGGACGAACTCCGCGCCAAGTCCAAGGAACGGAAGGCATAACGCCGCTCGTCCGGCCCCCCGGCATACTCTTTTTCTGCGCTGTTTACGGATGAGCGCCCGGTTCTTCAGGCGCTGTAATAGGTGACTTTTCTGCCCTCTTCGCTGTACTCGCCCCGGTAGGTCTCGATGTTACGCTTGTAGCCGATTCGCTCCTCAAAACCGAGTTCCCTGAGCCGTTCGCGAACCCGCATCACGTCCGCCTCGTCCGCCCAGTCCCGGGTATAGATGTAGATGACCGACCGCTCGTCGCGCGAGTCCGGGTTCGGTTTGGCGGTGCTGACCTTCGCGGATATCCCGAGAGTCCCCTTCACCGTTTCGTCCCGAACCTCCCGCCACGCCTCGTCCACTTTTTCGGCAGCGACGAATATGAGCCATTTCCCCACCTGGTCGTCGTCGAGACCTCTCTCAGAGGGCCCGGGGGCATCCTGGACGATCCAGTACATCCGGGTTGTCTTCGAGGGGAGGACTCCTTCGCCCTCCCTGAGGGGTGCATAGATTGCATCGATCCCGCCGAATCGGCGGAGGAGGGCTTCTGCGAGCTCGGGGTAGTCCTCTTCGAACCGCCCGAAGATCTCGCGGACATCGGCCTCAAAATCAGCTCCCTGCTCGACGAGTTCGAACAGGTACGGGCCGCGGAGACGGATCTCGCGATTGAGGTAGACCTCAAAGATCCCATACGCGACCTCGGCCAGGGTCTCCGGATCGATCTCTTCCATACCTAATGGTAACCGCCGGGAGAGTAAAAAGAATTTTGAAGTGTTACCGGCCGAGCCTTTCTGCAACGAGCTCCGCGGCACGCTCCCCGGAGAGCAGCATCCCGCCGAATATCGGCCCCATGCGGCACTCCCCGGCAACGGCGTTCGCCGCCATCCCGGTGACAAAGAGGCCGGGGAAGACCTCTTTCGTGTGGGCGAGGATCTGTGACTCGGCACGCTCGGCCCACATGAAACTCTCGCCCTTCACCTTGAGCGCGCCGCCTTTCTTCTCGACCATCCGGGCGATCATGGCGTCGTGGCCGGTGGCATCCACGGTGCAGGTGCAGGCCATGGTGAGCGGGTCGACGTGCAGCCCGGCCATATCGACCGGCGTCCAGTTGACGACGAGGCCGCCGACTCTCCCGTTGCCCCGGATCATGATGTCCTCGACGGTGGTGAGGTTGAAGAACTCGACCCCGGCGTCGCAGGCGGCTGCGGTGAGCTTCGCGACCGCTTCGACCGATTTCGCGACATAGTAGCCCTCTTCGAACGCTTTGTAGGCGATACCGAACCGGTCGAGGAGCCGCCGTGCCTCTTCCTGGACGACGATCCGGGGAAACATCATCCCGCCGCCCCACATGCCGCCGCCGATACTGAGCTTCTTCTCGATGAGTGCGCACTTAACACCCTTCTCGCCGAGGAGCGCGGCGCAGGCGAGCCCTGAGGGGCCCCCGCCGATGACGGCGGCGTCCATCTCGAGGTGGTCGATGAGCGCCTGGTGCTGCTCCTCGAGAATGGCCCTGCTGATGGTCACTTCGTTCAACGTCATTTGAACCTTATTTATATCGCCGGAGAGAGATAAGAGCACTGGCGCGTGTGGGGAAAACGCACCGGATCGCGGTTCAAGCAGAAGCAACCGGGGAGAGTGGCACAGACCTTAATAGCGATCCTGCACAATATGTTTCTATCATGAAGTGGACGCGCGACTTCGGTCTCACTATGAGGATGTTTCTCACGTCATTCCTGCTCCTCATAGTCTACCTGATCTTCCTGGGCGTCCTTTCCGCCCTGGGATTCCCCTTTGAGTTCCTCCTGCTGGTGGCCGCCGGGATGGCGTTCCTCCAGTTTTTCTTCTCCGATAAACTGGTGCTCTGGAGCACCAGCACCCGGATTGTCGAGGAGGACGAGTACCCGGAGTTGCACCGTATGATCGAGAGCCTGGCCGCGAGAGCGGGCCTCCCGAAACCGAGGGTAGGGATCATGACCTCCCCGGTTCCGAACGCGTTCGCGACCGGCCGGAGCCCGAAGAACGCCGTCGTGGCGGTCACCGACTCGATCATGCGGACGCTCAACCGCGAGGAACTCGAAGCGGTGCTCGCCCACGAGATGTCGCACGTGAAGAACCGGGATATGCTGACCCTGACGATGGCGAGTTTCATATCGATGCTCGCCTTCCTGATCATGCGCAACTGGTTCTTCATGGCTCTCTTCGGCGGTGGCGGCGGCAACCGCGACAACAACATGGGCGCGCTGATCCTGGTCTACATCGTCTCGATCCTCGTCTGGGTCCTGAGCACCCTGCTCACCCGCGCGCTCTCCCGCTACCGGGAGTTCGCGGCGGACCGGGGCAGCGCCGAACTGACAGACGACCCGCGGGCGCTGATATCGGCGCTCCAGAAGATCAGCGGGCGGATGGACTACGTCCCTGCCGAGAAGAAGCAGGAAGTGGAGGGCGCAAACGCCTTCTTCATCATCCCGGCGCTCTCGGGCAACACCCTGATGGAGCTCTTCTCCACGCACCCGCCGCTGGAGAAGCGGGTGGCCGCCCTCGAGGAACTGCAGGCACAGCGGCGCGGGTATTAGACCCGCCCCGGCTCCTCTCCCACCCAATATTTAATATTCAGCACGGTCAATCTATGTAGGCATACCGTGCATTGCATCGATGGTCTAGTGGTATGACTTTGGCCTTCCAAGCCAATAGCCCGGGTTCAATTCCCGGTCGATGCATGGGGCTCGTGGTCTAGCTGGTTATGACGTCGCCTTCACACGGCGGAGATCGCCGGTTCAAATCCGGCCGAGCCCATAATTCTTCCTTCTTTTCTGAAATGAGAACAAATCCGTGGTGCGATACCTTTCGGAGTTCGGATATTGCTTTATCGAGCAATCGAGACGCATTAATGCCGATTTCCTTTAAATACTCGTGGTTCTCAGGGTCGATAGATAAATTCAATCGCGGCCTAACTCGATGCAGTTTGCTTGTTTTCTTCTTTTCTCTGTTTTCCATGTTTCTTTTCTCCTGTCCGCACATGTGCGCACATGTGCGCACACTTTCGGTATATCTAACTCTCTGCGTGAGGGGGCCTTAAACGCCGGGTGTCAAACAACAGAGTGCAGGGGCCATGCGCCCACACGGGATGCTAAAGGGGCTGGGTCTAGTGTGTGGGGGCGAGTGTGGACTGGAAGGGGTAATTCAGGAGCAACTTTATGCGCGGTGTCCCTACGTCACTCCATTGAAAAGCACGAGCATACATCCTTTGCCGCCACATTTTTGAGCAATATATCGAATAAGTGCATATAATCCAAAATCCTAGAGGTAATTCACTGACTTAGATATTATATTCGAAGAACCATTAATTGACATTGATTATAAGTGGCAGTAAAATATTTTGTTCCGTATATGCGCATATAGCACAAGTACTTTTTAATATACAATTAAATTTTAATTATATGATACCAGATTTCGATAATTTCGGAAATATCCCTCCTGGTATATACTGTCCCGATCTAGCTGAGTTTAAAGACCGGTTTGTGGTCGATTTTCCTAGCTCTGTGACTCGTCCTAGTCTATATACTGACTTTGTAAATTTTTCAATGATGGTTGCATCATTCAAAGTCGCAGATATTCAATGGGTTGCAGGTAGCTACACATCAAGTAAAGTAGATCCCGATGATGTGGACTTAGTAATCCATTTCAATGCTGAGGAATTCAAGTCGCGTGATGAAACGATGAATTTCGCAATGACAACAGACCCCGATCAGGTAAAGAATATATATAACTGCCATTTATTCCTCATACCCATGTACCCCCTTGCAAGCCCGAAACACGCTCAGGGTATCAATATGAGTGCATATTGGAGAAAATGGTTCGAAAAAGATCGGGCGGATAGACCGAGGGGTCTGATCGAGTTTAATCTATCTTCGGACACTCATGTGGAAGTACTTGCTGAGGAGGGGAACTTACAATGAGTGAAGTTGCTGCAAGACCCCCGAAAGTAATCAAAGATGAACTAGGAGACCTCAATAAGTTAATAGTTGAGAATGCGAGGTTAATCGAGCAGTTCCCCGAAGATCTGTCGTTAATAATTGGAATGAAAAGCCTTCAACATCGCCGGAATCAACTATTTACAGAACTTGAGGAGTCAGAAAAACTGCGAACACAAAGAACGTTCGATGCAGTTCTCACTGGGGAGAGTGTTTCAGGCTCTGAGATCTCCTTGTCATTTTTAGGTGATTTTTGTAGTTCTCTTCAAGATACCATTACTTCTATCGTTCAAAAGGACTATCGAGGTGAAACCTCAAGTGGGTCTATATCCAATGAAGTCAAAAATTTAGCCCTATTAAATGTGGCTGCTACAGCACCGGGTTCATTTCGTATAATTATTTCAAGTAACCCTGCAATTGACACTCCTGCCTCGTTTATTGCCCTTGAAAAGTTTAATAGTTTAATTGAGTGTGGAGCGGATATTCAAAAAATAAAGGATATCAGAGGGATTGTAGGGACGCGAGTAATTAATAAGTACAAGAGATTTATCCACGTCTTGAAATCAAATAAGGCAAATATTACTCTCTATGATCAATTTAAAGCGGATACTTTCACCCCGCGCACGGTGACAAAAGAATTAGCAAGTACAATCTTAAGAGTAATTGAGGATGTGGAAGAAATGCCAGAACAACTTGAGAGTTATAGTGGTAGGATTCGCGGAATTGACACGCATGACAAGTCATTTCATTTTGAGCTTCCCGAAGGGAGGCATATTCGAGGGAAATATAGTGATCACTTAGATTCTGCAGTGAAAAGGCAAGTTTTGGATGAAGAGGTCATTGCAACCTTTAAGCATACTATCAAATACGCGGAGGCAACTGATAGAGAGTATGATGAATGGGAGTTGATAGAACTAAAACAATCGTGAACGCTCAGAAGAAACCTTTTTTCTGTCCATATAGTTTCCCGGGATCTGACAAAAATTTTGGAAGACTGATGATTTAGCTTTCTGCGAGAATTGAATCCTGATTACAACCGCTTTTTCCTCACGAAACACCCGGTATCAGATCACAGTCTGTCTCTCCTGCGGCCGCGACCTCTTCCACACTCCGCCGGGACGCCATAGAGAGCTGAGGTCCCCTCGACGATCTGACGACGAGGGATGCCGTCGCGGGGCATGGCGGCAACGTGAACAGTTAATGGCCTGATCAGGCTATCTCACACTCATCTCGACCTCAAAGCGGCTGGCTGGCATTTTGTCACAACTGAATACAGTCGATTACAGGAGAAAAACAGCGGAGGAGAAGAGAAAAAGTAAGAGAAAATTTGAGAGTACTTGAGAGAAAAAGGAGAAGAGAAAGAGAAATTCTCCTTGAGAAAAACGAGAATACGAGAAAACCAGAGGTGGCAGCTTGCGCGCAAGTGCAGGTGGTGGCTGCTGACGTTTTTCTGTGACCATTTGCATGGTCCTGCTTAATTGGTTGCAACTGCCGGGATGGTGAACAATCCGGGAAAAACCATTTCAATGATCTACAAGAGGACATCCCACTCTACCATGCTTTCATCAATGACCATCACATCAACTCCCCCTCCGCTTGGTTCTCTCATGGTCGCATAATATCGGCGTCTGCTCCCCTGATGATCTCCTGGCAATCAGAATCCTCCTCACGGAGCATGAACCCATGCCCGCACTTCAGGCAGCAGTACTGCTCATAGGCTTCATCACTATCAGGCAGTGAAGTGATTCCGATCTTGATGCCATCCGCACCGCATCGGGGGCAGATCGCAACTTTCATGCTATCGACACCCCCGTGATTATCCCAATTTGAATACTTACCATCGCGCGCCATCCCCTCAATCCGTCTACAGGGATGAAGAAGGGGGGGACGGGCACTCACAGTACGCCGCGTGTTGTTTTCCATGACAGGGTATTGGCATACATCCGTATAAAATGTATGCCATATGCTATACCATGGCATACATAGATTAAACAGACTTCTCGCATGATACTTTTTGAATCAATGACAGAACGATCTGGCGCTTCTCCAATATCTGGGCGAATTCCAAATGTATTATACAGATGGCTGGAGGGAAAAGTTGAGGGCGGGGAGTATCCGAACTTAAATCAGGCATTAATTGGTCAATTGATGAGAGCAAAAACCCTGGAAGAAGAGCGCGAAAATCAAAAAGAGCTGATTAAATTAAAATCCGATATGATCAGGGAAGTCATTGAAGAAATTTCAAAGCGCTAATCCTTAATTACCCTTTTTCTGACTCCAATACAGACCCTAAACCCCAAAATATGAGATATCATCGCAGAGCATCGCATACACAGTACGCTTGAGATCGTGCGCGATCTGCTCATCACCATAAATGCCGGAGATATGCGTGTATTTGAGGATGTTTTTGAAGTTCTTCGGTGGGATCGAAGTATATGCCAGTGGTGAACAAACTGGAGGAGAATTCTTCTGTCTTCTCTGGAGAAGAGAAGAGAATCCTCCTCATTTCTCCATTTGTTATGAATAATTCTCCAAAGTTCTCCTAGAGAGGAGAATCCTTTTCCCCTTTTTACTCCCACAAAAATGAATATCTAACTTCTTTCTCTCTCTTTTCTCCTTCTCTTCGCGATGGACAGGGAGAATAGATTTTCCAGAGGAAAAACCATGTGGAGAAAGAGGGAGAATGCCTAGAGAAACACAGGAGAAAATCTGAGAAGAAAAATGATAGGAGAAAATGGGAGAGAAACGAGGGTGTGCCGCCAGCGTTCCGGCCAAAGTGAACGATACTGCGGGCTATCTCACGGCAATTCTCGCGCCTTGGTCACAACTTTGTAATCGACTTCCTCAAGCGCTCCTTTCCTTCCGAGCTGTTTTGAGCCGAAGTGTGCCGCTCCACACTGGATACGCCGCCATTCATTCGGCCGAAGCTCGGCTTCTCTCAGTGAACCCTTCGTTTCGGTGACAAGGTAGAGAATCGGTTTTTCAGCCTCCTCTTTGCTCTCCATTACAATAGCCCAATCTGGCCTATACTCCCCTACCGGAGTCGGGACGGTGAACCAGTACGGCAGCTTCAGGTAGAGTTTTACATCCTGCCGGGCTTCCAGATCCCGTACAAATTGCCGCTCCACATCGGAATCACAGGGCACAAGGTCATAGACAGATCTTTCCTCTCTTGTAGGCTCGATATACTTACTGAAGAGTTCAACTTCGGTATCATCAAGAATCTGCCGCATCTCATACCATTTCTCATCATCCGGCAGACTATCAGCTCCAGGGCCGTCAGAGATACGGATGTACTCAACCCCTCTCACGAGTTGAATAGCAAGTTTCTCTTTGATGATGCGTATCGCAACCGTCGCCCATTCATGTGGGTTATCAATCGCTGCTTTCTTGTTCCCTGCTCTGCGGTAGACCTCAAGGAGCGTCCGGCGAGTAAGGCGTATCGGTGGCGTCGTGTTCTCCATGAGGTCTGCCATGAGGTCAATAAGGTTCGGCAGCGGCCAGCGTCCCGCCAGATCAGCAGCGTTCTTTGCCTGACTTAATTGCATGGCCTCAAAGATGCCATCATCGCCGGCAATCACTGAAGCCTTGGTTATCGTCACTCGTGGCGGGGCGATATCAGCCCGATCAACCTCCGAGATAACCTCAGCAAGCAGCGCTTCGGTATCGATTCGTACAGCATACCGGGTTTTGTGTTTGATGCGCTCCCAGAGCTCCTTAAATTCCTCACTAAGTACCCGCGCTTTCCGGAGTTTCGCTTTTTGCTCTCCGGCCTGTCTGGGCTGCGGAGGTAGGATACCCTCACCGTACTCTTCCTCCACCTTCCGGCGCTCTTCATCGGAGAGATCACTAATGGATTTCCCATATCTGCCCTCAATCTCCGACCGATACTCGAAAGCAATCTCATCCTGATAAGTCTCGACGTACCGCCGGTAACTCTCGTTTGCGATGACCGTCAGAATGTTGACAGCGTTATCATGCAGTCGTCTCCCCGATTGATCGACCGCCAACCGGATGCCGCGCCCGACTTCTTGACGCTTCTTGATGGCCGATACCGTCTGATTCAACGTGCATATCTGGAAAATATTCGGGTTATCCCATCCCTCACGCAGGGCCGAATGCGAAAAGATGAAGGATACCTGTTTCTTGCGCCGGGTCTCCTCGTCATCGCCAGGACCTGGGAAACTGAGCAGGGCTTCTTTATCGCGCATGATCAGGTCATAGGCAGCTTCATCTTCTTTCGTCTCGCCGGAGACAGAATCAAGCGCCTCGGTCTCGCCACTTCTGCGGCGTTTTTCGGCGAAATAGGCCGCGCGCACTTCAGACGGTGATAACTCATTCCAACCGGGGTATCGCGCTTTCAGATCGTCAAAGGCTTGATCGAAGAGTTTCCGGATGATGCCATCTTCAGAGGCATAGTTCGCGACTTTATCAATAAAGAAGAGTGAAAGGACCTTAATGCCCTTCTCGTTAAGCCGCGCCTGCTTACGCATGTGCTCTTCGATAGTATGCCGGATCTGGGCATCGAAGAGCACATCGCGATCAGCGCCCAGCTCCTCACCTATGCCAAGCTCAATGTTATTGGCAAAGCGCACAAATCCAGCACCGGGATTGATTTCATCGACCATAAAAGAGGCGTATTCAGCGCGGTTGGTTTTTTCCTCCAGGGAGTCGCCAGGGCGCACCGTGATAGCGGTCTCTTTCACCTGACCGCTCTTCATGAGTTTATGCACGGTGATTTTGGCAGTGATGGTTCTCTTCTGCGTCTGGATAGCCTCTAGGCGCAGATAAGGCTGGTTCTCTGCATTTTCCCTGATGACAGAATCAACCTCTATCTTCTTTACGAGTCCCTGCCGGTATGCCTCGGCTGGTGTGAGACGGTACACCACGTTGTAGGGGTTGCGGTGTGTCGCGCTATAGCGGAGAGCCATGAGCGGGTCGAGCGTCGCCAGCGCTGCGATAGCCTTTTCGCTCTCCATGTTCTGAGGCTCATCGAGGATCAGAATAGGCCGTGCTGCCTGCACAAGGAATAACGGGGTCTCTCCCTGCAGGCGGTCGGTTGATTGGCGAATCACGTTTGACGCTTTGTTGAACGAGTCGAGCGTCATCACCATGATCTCAACACTATCGCTCTGCGCAAACTGGCGCACCTGGGAGAGGTTGGCAGAGTCGTATTTGTAATAGCGGTATACTGGATTGCCGAACAGTTCCCGGAAGTGCTTTGCCGTCACCTTCAGCGTTTTGAAGACACCTTCACGGATAGCAACAGAAGGCACGACGACGATGAATTTCCTCATCCCATAGCGCCTATTGAGTTCGAGAATTGTTCGGAGATAGACGTAGGTTTTCCCCGTCCCGGTCTCCATCTCCACGGAGAAGTTCGGGAAGCGGGCAGCCTTCTCCCCGTCGACTGTCTGAATGGTCTCCTCAATGTATTCTAAGCGCTCGTCCGGTTGAATGCCATTTCGCCGCTGGACATCCTGAAGGTTTTTTAGAAGCGTGACATCATCCAGGTCCAGACGGTTTGGGATAGAAGCCAGGGTAAATGTCCCGGCATTGAAACTCACCTGTGCCCGTATGTGAATCTGTCCGTCAAACAGATCACAGATAGCGTCGACTGCCTGAACTTGGAATTCCTGATTGGCATCGAACTTAAACTCCATGCAGCACATCCCTAGAGAATCTTAAGCTTGCACTGCAAGGCAAGGTTGACAGCCATTTCATCCGTAAGTGCAGCGTCACGGCAGACGAAGAGGTCTTCCTTATTAAGCCGCATAGCCTGCACTGTCTCTTCTTTCAGTACGTCATCAAGGCAGATGTAGAATGATTGATCTCTATCGGGGTCTGTTACACGCCAGACCTGATTACCAGTTATCCCGGAGAGATTTACGATGAGCGACGAGAGACTATAGCCTTCTTTGAGCGCAACTTCCCAGATAACATCTTCGGGCGTCCATCCGGGTGTGAGAAGGTCGGTAAAGAAACTCATCTGATCCACATACGCCTCACCATCTTTCTCATCAACTCCCTTCCATTGTCGGTAATTCGATTCTCCAAGTTTGAATACCCGGAAACCAAAGTCCCCACGATATGCGCGATCTATAAGCAGAGGTTGTTGTCCTTGTGCTTCATTTTGGGTGTTACTAAGAACACGATGTATCCGAGCTTTTCCAATATCTGCGATAGTTTTGTAGCCTAGTTCCAGTGCATTCTTGCCGGAAGCTTCTTTTTTGTTTACAGGTTCTTGCAACTGAATGCAAATGAAATTCCGATAAGTTTCACGTTTTAAATTCAAATTGTAAACAGCATGAGCGGTAGGACATGTCCCTGCGAAAAAATCAAGGATTAAATCATTCTCATCAGTTAAATATTCCACAATTTGAGATAAATCAGCATAGTGTTTGGGATTATCAAAGATATGATGACCATCAAACAAAGCATCAAATTCTTGTGTTGCTTTCTGAGCATAACTGAATGTAACGCTTCGCATAACCTGTGTTACATTCTCAAAAAGATATGATTTCAAACTAGGTACAGTAGTCTCATCCGGTCCAAAAGCGACATTGTCTTTTTCAATTTCTTCCTGCATCCGTTCTATGGTTGGAAATACCCAACCACGCCTTGGAACCTTGCAGACCTTACCGGTAATTGGGTGTACTACGTCATAAGACGGACCCCCACCCCCAGGCCAACTGATATCCCGGTCGTCCCTGTATGGTCCTCTTGCATCTACTTTGTTAAACCTAGATAAAGGCTTCCGGGGATCATCATCATCTAATGAGCGGAAAAATTCTCTCAGATCAGACCCAATTTGGTCCCAATTATCATTGTGCTTCCGTCTTAGTTCCGTAAAATATTCGCGTATCTCTTCAACTCCTTCTTTGGTGGAACGAAGAATCGTATCATTTTGACGAAGGAACGGCTCTGTTGAAACCCTCTAGTCGAGGGTCGGCTCCATCTGAGGGGAAAGATCTATAAAACCGTTGCTCCTTGTGTTAATGACGAAACCAACAACAAGGAGCAGAGTTAGTGTCGACGAATGGCTAT
>NZ_VCYI01000007.1 GCF_030464365.1 Methanoculleus methanifontis
GAAGCGTTTACGATTCCAGAGATGCAGGTTCATCCCTCAATCATCTCGGCGGATGCAGCCTACGATGCCCAGATGATCCGCCAGTACAACCGGAAACGAAGGATCAAGAGCAACATCCCGACCAACCCGAGATCCCGGATACACCCGAAGCGGGGAAGACCGCGCTGGTTCGATCCGACACTGTATAAAGAAAGAGGGGCTATTGAACGGTTCTTCAGCTGGATCGAGGCATTCAAGAAGATTGTTCCTCGATATGAACGCTATGAACACTCATTCCTCGGGCTGATCCACCTGGCATGTGCCATCATGATCTGGAGGGTTATGGGATGACCTCTCCTTTTTCTTACCGTAGTCACTCGTGGTGTGCTTCTCCCGCGTGACCATCTTCGGCTCCACATCGAACTCAATGATGAGCGGGGGCGCGGTCAGGTCGAAGGAGTAGGCGTCTCTCGGGTGAGCGGGACTGAACTCTATTGTCTTGTCGTAGAGCGTCACGTAGGGGTCCTGCGTCGGCGGAACCTCTGAGGGCCTGCTGAGCGTGGGGCCGGCAATACCACTCGTTGCGGTTGGATACGGGGTTGCCGGGGTCAGGTAGCCGAGGTCGTCATCCTCTTCGCCCTGCTCTTCCGGTGAAAGGCTGCCGGACCAGCCCGGATCGCTGCCGGTCGGCATCTCCGCGCAACCGGCGGATGCAAGAACCAGGATCATCACCGCAGTTACAAAGAGTGGCTTATACACCTTGCTCATCGCAGAGGGGTTATGCAAGGGGATATTTATGTTTTTACTCTTGATCCTTTAAAGAAACATTTTATTCAATAGATATTAATCGGCAGAAAAAATCGTTGGAAACCGGTCTGTTTTCGCGGCATAATTCCCGAAGATGTATTGCCGGGGCGGAAAAAGTGAGGCGCCAGGAGACATTCCCGGGAGAAGCCGATCATGCACCGGCATGCAGGAGAACCTTTTTATCGGACACTCGTATCTCTATCGCTCGGCCGATGATAGTACCGAAGAGACCTGAGCCACAGCACAGAGAGATCGACACGGTTATTCCGGGCAGCGCGAGCGACCTTTGCGAGAGCGTAAACGCTTCGTCTGCCCCTCCGGAAAACGGCGCGGCGCTCTGGTACCTCCTGGGCCTGACCGTCATCGGTGCCCTGCTGCGGTTCTACAACCTCGCCGGCAACTCCCTCTGGCTCGACGAGGCCACGACCCTCTCGTTTGCCGGGCAGTCACTCCTTGGCATCTGGGAGACCACCGCCGGCGGAGAGTTCAACCCGCCGCTCTTCTACTGGCTGGAGCACGGGATGCTCGTCTTCGGGGAGAGCGAGTTCGTGCTCCGGTTCCTCCCCGCGCTCCTCGGCGTTCTGACGATCCCGGTCGTATATTACATCGGCTCTGAGTTCCGGGACAGGAACGTCGGGCTCATCGCCGCCGCCCTCCTCGCGTTCTCGCCCTTCCATATCTTCTACTCCCAGGAGGCCCGGGCATACGCCCCCATGCTCTTCTTCTTCTCACTCGCACTGCTCTTCTACGTGCGGGCGAGCAGATCGAACGAGACCCGTTCCTGGGCTCTCTTCGGTGTCTTCTCTGCGATTGCCTTCTGGATGCACTTCTACGCCATCGTGCCGGTCGCCGTCCTCGTCCTCCACGCCCTGGTCACCCGCGCCGGGAAGATCCGAAAGGACGTCAGGAACGCGAGGAGCCCCGTCCTCGCGCTCGCTGTCTTCATCGTTGCCACCCTTCCCCTGCTCATCGTCACGGTTACCCTCTTCATGATGAGGACATCATCCGCCCCGACCTTCGGCATACAGGGGCTCGATGTCATCCACATGACCCTCTCGCAGGTGTCGGGGGAGAGCGACCTCATCATGGTTCTCTTCCTCCTCCTCTTCCTGCTCGGCGTCGCCTACACCTGGCGCGAGGACAGGAACGCAGCGCTCCTCCTCGTCTTCATGATGATCCTCCCGCTCGTCGCAAGCCTCATCCTCTCCTCACGGATGCCGATGATCCCGCGTTACCTCATCTACCTCCTCCCGGTCTACTTCATCGGGATCGCGTCGGCGTATCCTGGACTCCATGCCCTCGTCAAGGACCGGAGAGCGGTCTACCTTGCTATTGCAGCGGCATTTCTCGTCAGCGCACCCTTCCTTGCAGCCTACTACACGACACCGCAGAAGAACGACTGGCGGGGTTTCTCCGCGGAACTCGGCGGGATGACCGGGGAAGGAGATCTCGTCGTCGTGCTGCCGCCCTACATGGCGCAGCCGCTCGACTATTACTACAGCAACGCGACCGACGGAACCCTCGAACTCGGGGCGAATACCGGAGAAGATCTTGAGACGATCCGGGAGCAATATCCAGACCGTCGTGCGTTCTACATTGTGACCACCGACATCCTTGCCGTGGACACCACCGGGGATGCGCTGGGCTGGCTTGATAAGAATGCAGAGTTCGCCGGACAGCGCATGGGGATCTACCTCTTTGTGTCGGGCTAGAGGGAAGATCGATGGCTGAACCCTACGATCTCTCGGTCATCATCCCGACCTTCAACGAGGAGAAGAACATCGCCGCGATCATCGATGCGGTCAATGACATCTTCAGAGAAAACAGCATCCGCGGCGAAGTCCTGGTGGTGGACGACGACTCGAAGGACCAGACGATCCCGATCGTCCGGGAGATCGCCGGCCGGCAGGAGAACGTGCGCCTGATCGTGCGGAGAGACGATCACGGCCTCTCGCAGTCGGTCGTCGAAGGATTCCGGTCGGCGTGCTCGGATATCCTCCAGGTCATCGACGCCGACTTCTCGCACCCGCCCGAGCTCATCCCCCGGTTTTATGAAGCGATACGGGGCGGCGCGGATATCGCCATCGGGAGCAGGTACATGAAGGGCGGGGATATCGAGGCGTGGCCGCTTGCGCGGAGGGTTATATCGCTTTCGGCCACCGCGTTCGGGCGCGTGCTCTTCCCGGAGGTCACCGACCCCGTGAGTGGATTCTTTGCCGTGCGGCGCGATGTCGTCGACGGCGCCCCGCTTGCCCCCCGGGGCTACAAGATCCTGATGGAGGTCCTCGGCAGGGGCAGATGGGAGTCATTCGTGGAGATCCCGTTCGTCTTTAAGAACCGTGAGGAGGGGAAGAGCAAACTCCGGGCCGGCACCGTGATCGACTACCTCCGGCAGTGCGGCGGCATCGCCTGGTTCGCGGTCGCGCACCGGACAGGACCGGTATGGGCGGAGTGGACGAAGGTCATCCGGTTCGGGCTCGTCGGGATCTCCGGCATCCTCGTCAACATGGGACTCCTCTACGCCCTGACCGAGGTTGCCGGCCTCTACTACCTCGTATCTGCCGCAATCGCGATCGAACTCTCCATCGTGAACAACTTCGCCTTAAACGACGTCTGGACGTTTCGGTCGATAGAATTCCTGAAGTTCGGGCGGAGGTTTTCGCGGTTCGGATCGTTTCAGGCGGTCTCGATGGGCGGTCTCGCCCTCAATATGGCCGTCCTCTACCTCCTTGCGGAAGTTGCCGGGGTCTACTACCTCCTTGCGAACCTTGCAGGGATATCCGTTGCGTTTGCCTGGAACTATATGGTGAACAGGCACTACACGTGGACAAAAGCGTACTGAGGCTGGTCTCTCTCTTAAAAAAGCGGGTTAGGGTCGACGGCGGCATCGGCTACCCGGAGTACGCCCGGATAACCCCCCGGTAGACATCCGCTGCTCGCTCGAGCTGCTCCACGCTGACCCGCTCGTCCACCGCGTGCAGTGTCGGGATCTCCCCCGGCCCGTACTCCAGAACGTCGAAACCCCTATCGCGGAGGTACTTCGCGTCGCTTGCCGCCCACTGGAGGAAGGGGGCCGCCGTCCCGTAGACCCGCTCCACCTCCTGACAGACTGTCCGGACAATCCGGGCATCCGGGGGCGTCAGGGTCGGTTCGGCCACGTCCGTCTCGCGTATCACGGCGTCCGGCGCATGTTCCGCGATGCCTTTCCGGAGTTCGTCGAGGGAGCAGCCCCACGGCACCCGGATGTCGAGCTCCATCCGGCACTGCTCCGCCACGATGTTCGCCTTCTCGCCGCCCTCGATGCGACCGGGGTTGAACATCACCCGGGTCAGGACGTCTTCTCCTCCCTCGATCCCGAAGATCTCGGAAAAGACCCGGGCACCCTCCTTGATCAGCGGCTGCAGGTCTTCGTCGACGGGGAACGGGCGGGTATGAACCTCCCGCAGGTAGCCGAGGAGATCGAACGCCGCCATGACGGCGCTCTTCCCGACCAGGGGATAGAGGGAACTGTGGCCCGGCCTGCCGCTAAAGGAGAGGTCGACCCGGTAGAGGCCTTTCTGGCCGATCGCCGGGCTGGTCGCCGGCGTCGGTTCGGCGATCAGACACTCCCGGGGTTCAAGGAGATCCTGGGCGAGCAGTGACCGGATCCCGTACTCCCCGCCGGTCTCCTCGTCGCAGACGAAGGCGAACTGGGCCTTCGGTTCCACCCCGCTCTCGATGAGGTCGCGGTAGGCGATAAGGAGGGCGGCACATCCCCCCTTCATATCGGTGGCGCCTCTCCCCCAGACGTAACCGTCGGTAACCTCTCCGCTGTTGGGGTCGTGCGTCCAGTCGTCGGGGATGGCGGGGACGACGTCGACGTGGCCGCAGAGGAGGAGCCGGGAGTCCGGTTCGGTTGTGACGAGGTTGTCCCGGCCGCCGGGATGCGAGATGATGCGGTTCTTCACCCCGAGGGAATCGAGGAACTCCCCGATGAACGCGACGACATCTGCCGTGCTCCCCGGCGGGTTCTCGCTCCTGATCCGGACGAGCGACGACGTAAGTCGGGCGACATCCATAGAGTGCTCCCCTTATGCCGACCTGCTCTGGACGTACTCGTCAAAGAGCCGGGCAAGCGACGAGGTGTTATAGAGCAGTTTGATGAACTTCGGGTCGAAGAACTCGTCGATGAACGTCGAGAGATGCTCGGCCGGGATCGCTTTTTTGTCGTCGGGGTTGAGCACGATCCGGAAGCTCCGGTACTGGGCGGGGTCGTCGTTGTCGTAGACGCCAGTCCAGAGCATCGGGAGCGCCTCGTACTTCTCCGGCTGCTTCTCTTTGAGCCAGTTGATGAACCCGGGGAAGTGCACCCGGTCGCCGACCTTCTCCTCGTCCAGACGCCACCGCATGTATTCCATGGTCATGATATTCCGGGGCGACATGTAGTTGTAGGCGAGCGTGCTGAGCGTGTAGTCGATGTGAGCGATTGCATCGGTAAAGTAGAAGCGCAGAACCGGGTGAAAATCGGTTGGGCTTTCCAGGATCAGCGATTTGCTGTACAACTTCTGCAGGACGCGGACATACTCGTTCATTTCCAGCATACTCTCTCCTATTGGGGAGAGAGGTACAAAAAGTATTGCTTCCATACAGCAGTGCCGGTGATACGGGGCGGTGAGGGGCTTTGGTTCTGCTGAATTGGAGTGTGGCAGGGCCTGAGTTTGAGAATGCCGGAGGTCTTCGAGCGGGGAGGGGCCGGAGGGCCTGAGTTCGAGAATGCCGGAGGTCTTCGAGCGGGGAGGGGCCGGAGGGCCTGAGTTCGAGAATGCCGGAGGTCTTCGAGCGGGGAGGGGCGAACATCGCCTTCGAAGCCTGGTGGGTTCTCGAACTCCGTTCAGCGTTGCGGGCAGAACATCGCCATCGAAAATTGCTGCGCAATTTTCTCAAGCTCCGTTCGGCCGCAATAGCGGCCGAACATCGCTTCAATCAAAGAACGGCTTGCGCCTGTTGACGGCTTCGCGGAAGGCGTCTTCGAGTTCCTTGCCGTGCTTGCCCCGGATATCGACCAGGTTGTCGCTCCGCAGAAGACAGGGCTTGAGTTTCCCGTCCGAGGTCACGCGGAGGCGGTTGCAGAATGCGCAGAACTCCGTGTTGTGGAGCGGGCGCACCACCTCGACCTCGGCGCCGTCGAGGCAGTACTTCCTGCGGTGGTGCATCCGGCGGGTGACGACCCGTTTCGCCCGCTCGTTTAAGTCCTGCTCGACGCCATCCACGTCCCCGTGGAACTTGCACTCGTTGAATTCCATCAGCTCGATGACCTGAAGGATGACGTCGCGTTTGTTCCGGACGAACGCCATGAAGTCGTCCAGCTCGTCCTCGTTGATGCCGTCGAGGAGCACCATGTTGAGCTTGACCGGGGTCAGCCCTACCTCGATCGCCGCGTCGATCCCCTTAAGAACGTCCGCGAGGCAGTCTTTGCCCGTGATCTCGCGGTAGCGCTCGGGGCGGAGGCTGTCGAGGCTGACGTTCACCCGGGCAAGCCCGGCCTCTTTGAGGTCCGCGGCCATCTCTGCAAGCAGCGTCCCGTTCGTTGTCAGGGACGACTCCACTCCCGGCGGCACCGAGCGGATGATATCGACGAGGTCGCGGCGGAGCAACGGCTCCCCGCCGGTAAACTTGATACTCCTGATCCCGAACTGCACGCCCACCTGCATCAGCTCGGCGATATCCTCGGCGCTCATCTGCTCTTCCGGGTTCACTTCGCCTTCGGCGTGGCAGTAGATGCACCGCAGGTTGCACCGGTGGGTCAAGCTGATCCGGAGGTTGGTTACGGTTCGGTTATAGGGGTCCTTCAGCACCATCGCATGTTCCCTTGAAATTTTTTGCAATAATGTAGGTCTCGGCACTCCCTTTCCGCGACGCCTTCGTCCTGTAGCCCCGGACGGAATAGAAATGCTTTCTCACTTCGGCAATCAGTTCACCAAAGAGCTCACCCTGGAACGACTTTATCAGCATATTGCCGCCGGGTTTCAGGACCGTGCAGGCAAACGCCAGTGCGTCCTCGCCGAGCCCGATCGCACGGGCCTGGTCGTAGCTCTTCTGGCCGGAGAGTTTCGGCGAGGCGTCGGAGACCACGACGCTGACAACGCCGCCGGCCTCCTCGCGGATACGCTCCTGGACGAGGGGGTCAGTGAAGTCCCCGACGATGGTGGTGACGCCTTCCATGGGCGCGATGGGATTGAGATCCACGCCGATGACCTTGCCGTTGGTCAGGTCGCGGAGCACCTGCAGCCAGCTGCCTGGCGCCGCCCCGAGGTCGACGATGTTGTCGCCGGGCCTGATGATACCGTTTCGCTGCTGAATCTCCAGCAGTTTGTAGGCGGCACGTGCCCGATAGCCCGCTTTCATCGCCTTTCGATAGACACTGTCTTTAGTCCATTGAGAACCCATTGGGAGATACCCTCCACCTGAGGTCGACGGATGGCTGCCTGCACCGCCGGCACAATCAAGAAGATTATGTATAGTATTCGATGTTGTTAAACATGAATGATACGGTTCCGGAGTACGGGCGATCGGCGCCTGCCGCGACCGCTTCTGCGACCGGCGTCATGAGCCTTTTGCCGATTTTGATCGTAAAGCACTATAATGAATAGGGTGATTATATACTTTCAACGAGAGTTTAATAAGGGGTCAGAATGTTAAAGGCAACGATTAACGCAGAAATATTTCGGGAATCCATCGATGCGATCGCCGCACTGGTGACGGAGTGCCGCCTGCACACGGCCGAGGACCTGATCCGGACACGCTCCGTCGATACCGCAAACGTGGCCATGGTCTCCCTGGAACTCCAGAGCACGGCGTTCAACTCTTTCTCGGCGACGGCCGGGGAGCTGGGTCTGGATATCGCAAAGCTGAAGAACATCATCGGGATGATGGGGAAGGGCGACGCGCTGACCTTGAACCTGCTCGACGAAGAGCGGAAACTTGAACTGAGTTTTGGCGGCTACCGCTACTCCATCTCGCTCCTTGATGTCAACACCATCCGGAAAGACCCGAACCCGCCGGGAATCGACCTCCCCGGCAAGGTGGTCGTCCCGGGCGACGCGCTGAACAACGCCATCAAAGCCGCCGCCGTCATCTCCGATAAGATCGCGCTCGGGATCGACCCCGATGCTATGACCTTCTACATGGAGGCGGAAGGAGACACGGATCAGATCAAACTCGCGCTCGGCGAGGACGAACTCGTCGCCTTAAACCCGGTGCAGGCCCGCTCCCTCTTCTCGATCGACTACTTGAAGGACATGGGCCGGGTCATGGCGCGCGCGGACGAGGTGGAGGTCTACCTCGGTATCGATCACCCGGTAAGGTTTGTCTTTGACATTGCGGACGGCAACGGCCGCGTCGAGTACCTCCTTGCTCCTCGGATCGAGGCCGATTGATGGATGTAGTACTCGATCGCAAAGAACTCATTAAATATCCCTTTTTGAAAGAATCGCAGGAGCTGGCACGCCGGCACGTCGAGTCGCTCGAAGAGTTCCTCGGGAGCAGCCCGGGCTTCGCGGCGCTCGAACGGGCGGAGGAACGGGTCAATGCCGCGCTCACGTTCAAAAAGGAGTTTGGGGACGAAGACACCCGGAACCTCAAGCCCGAGCTTGAGATCGCAAGCTACGCCCTTGCCCGGATGCTCGTCTCCTGCATCAATGACCGGTCGCTCATCGACCGCCTTGCCCGCTACGAGGCCGAACGCGCATCGTTCTTCCTTGCGGCCGAAGAGCCGGAGATACGGCGGTTCGTTGCCTGGAGCGTCGGCATCGATACCGGAGCGGTTGCAATGCCGGTCACCCGGTATGTCGAACTGGTTCCTCACCTGCGCGATAAGCGGTGGCGGCTTGTCAACAGGGATGTTCGGCGGGGGGGCGTGAACCTTGAAGCGGGCGAGATCGACGAACTTCTCCGGGAACGGATCCGGGCGATCATCGCCGACCAGCTGCCGCTTCGGGTTCCAGCGGGGATCTGCGAGCGCCTCGCACCGGTGACGGGCGAGATTGCCGCGTTGCGGCAGCAGCAGATCCTTGAAGAGTTCGGCGAGATCAAAGAGGACGCGTTCCCACCCTGCATCAATGCGCTCATCCAGGCGATCACCGCGGGGACGAACCTGACGCACATGGGCCGGTTCGCCATCACGTCGTTCCTCCATACCATCGGGATGAACGTCGCGCAGATAGCGGACGTGTTCGCGCGGGCTCCGGACTTCGACCCGGAGATGACGATGTACCAGGTGGAGCACATCTCCGGGCGGGGCGGCACCGAGTATACCCCGCCATCGTGCGCCACCATGCGCACGTTCGGGCTCTGCGCCAACCGGGACAAGGACTGCGAACGGGTCAACCACCCGCTGAGTTACTACCGGTTCAAGAAAAATATAAAGAAAAAACGGAGTTAAGCGACCTTTTTATCAATCAGGTAGCCAGCGATACTGAGCGCAGCGATGAAGGCTACCAGTGCGACGACGTATGCAAGCCCTTCCATCACCTCTCCCATAAGTTTGGGCAGCGTCACCAGCAGCGCGATAAACAGTGCAAGGCACCCGAACGCGGCCAGCACCTCAAGAACCCGTAGATTCATGTAAACAGGTGGGGTACGTGCAGGTATATCTCTATCCCCGGGGCGGGGGCGACCCACACGCTTATCCGGGCCGACCGACAATCCCGCACGCGTGGAAAGGGACGAGGCACTGGCCCTGCTCCGGCGTTACGTGACGTCCCCGTCCCACATCATTCAAGTCGCACCTGCGGTGCTGCTGCTACGGCCCTTCACACCTAACGGTGCTCACGTTCCCGCCCTTCGGCCGGTCGCGTTCGGCCCGACGCACAGCCATGCCACGGCCGCCGTCATGAGGAAGGCCGCGGAGCATCTCGGCGAGGATGCCGCGACGTGGGAGGTGATCGGCCTTCTGCACGACATCGTCGGCGGAGATAAGGAGCGGCACGGTGTCGAGGGTTACCGGATTCTGATCGAGAACGGTGTATCCGAAGAGATCGCGGATATCGTCAGGCGCCACAACCACATGCTCTTTGGGGATTACGTCCGGCCGGTCGAGGTTGTGCTCCAGGCGGCGGACAGCGCGTCAGGCCTGATCATCGCCTGCGCCCTGGTGAAGGGCGGTGCGATCGACGAGGTCACCCCCCGGACGGTGAAGAAGAAGTTCAAGGAGAAGTCGTTTGCCGCCGGCTGCGAGCGCGAGAGGATCCGGATGATCGAACCGCTCATGGATCTCGAGACGTTCTACCGCATCGCGATCGAGGGGCTCACGGAAGGCCGCGGCGATCTCGATCTCGGCTGAGCGCAACCCATATATGGCTCCCTGACCGAGGATAGAAGGCATGATGCAAGAGCGCGGCAAGGTTATCGATCGCGTGGAAGAGGCCGTAGCGCTGCTCGTCGAGCGGATGGACGCCCGGCTCATCCCGGAGGTCGGGATGAACATCGTCTACGCCCTCCCCGATGCGCGGAGCAAAGAGGACGTGGCGGGAGTCCTCGGCCGGATCGTCAGGCTCGGCGAGGCGGTGCACCCCGTCGGGGAGATCGCGTTCGGGGCAAGCGACCACGTGGCCCGGATCGTCATCACGGCCATGCGTTTCGACCCGCGCATCCGGAGCGCCGCAAACATCCGCTTCTCGGAAGCAATCCTCCCTGAGCTCGATAACCTCCTCTTCGAGGTCTGCTCGTTCGACCGGGAAAACGAACCCGTGGGCGTGCAGACGATGGACTGGGGCGTCGCTTCCTGTTGCAAGGAGGGTGTACCCGACGTCATCTACGACCGTGGGGCCGTGGGGAAAGAGCCGATGATCCGGGTTCTTGGGGAAGATCCCGTCACGGTCGCACAAAATATTCTTAAACTGTCAAATCGCATAATCTATGCACAATTGTAAGGGTAGGTCCACATGGGAATAAAACCGTCATATATCAAGAATCTCGGCGAAGAACTCATCGTCAAGCATCGCGACAGATTCAGTGGAGACTTTGAAGAGAACAAGCACGCTGTCGCTGAGGTTGCCATGATCGACAGCAAGACCGTCCGGAACCGGGTTGCCGGGTACATCTCAAGAAAGATAAATACAAGGAAGCGATAAACTTCCACTATGTTTGAGGGAATCCTTCCGGCAATCATTACCCCTTTTTACCGGGACTCCAGGATGGGTCTCGATATTGAAGGATTACAGTCCAACATCGAATCACTCCTGCAGCGTGGAGTTCACGGTGTCGTGCCCTGTGGGTCGACCGGCGAATCCGCGACGCTTACGTTCGAGGAGCACGAGCAGGTGATCGGCAAGGCCATCGAGGTCGTCAACGGACGGGTGCCGGTGCTTGCCGGGACGGGATCGAACAACACGGAGGAGGCCGTTCGCCTGACCCGGTCGGCGAAGGACGCGGGTGCGGACGGCGCGCTCATCATCAGTCCGTACTACAACAAACCGAACCGTTCCGGGCTCATCAAGCACTTCACGAAGCTTGCCGACCTCGATATCCCGATCGTCCTCTACAACGTCCCCGGCCGGACGGGGCAGAACCTCCAGCCTGACCTTGTGGCGGAACTGGCCCGTCACCCGAGCATCGTCGGGATCAAGGAGGCAAGCGGCGACATCACCCAGGTCTCCCGCATCATCGAGGAGACGCGGGACGAGGACTTCAGCGTGATCTCCGGGGACGATGCAATGACGCTTCCCCTCCTCGCTGTAGGGGGCGCAGGCGTGATATCAGTGACGGCAAACGTCGACCCCGGCCGGATGGTGGGGATGTACGAGGCCTTCCGGGCCGGTGACCTTGCCCGCGCACAGACCCTGCACTACGAACTCGGCCCGCTCATGCGCGCGATGTTCATCGACACAAACCCCATCCCCGTGAAGAAAGCGGTGGAACTCCTCGGGATGGCCGCGGGGCCGGTCAGGCTGCCGCTCGACGAGCTCGACGAAGCAAAGACGGAACAACTGAGAAAGGTGCTGGTAAATCATGGTTAAGGTAGTCGTATCCGGTGCCCTGGGACGCATGGGGACCAACATCGGCCGGATCGTCGATGAAGCCGCCGACATGGAACTGGTCGGAGGCATCGATATACAGGAAGGAACGCTGTTCGGGACCGAGGTCGTCCTCGCCGAGAGGATGGACGCGTTCCTGAAAGAAAAGAAGCCCGACGTCCTGATCGACTTCACTGTTGCGGCTGCTGCGGTCGAGAACATCAAAGTAGCCGCTGAAAACAACGTGGCGCTCATCGTCGGGACGACGGGATTCTCCCCTGAGCAGCGGGCGACGATCGCGAGCGCCGTCGAAGGAACCGTCCCGGCGGTGATATCGAGCAACTTCTCCGTCGGTGTCAACATCTTCTGGAAACTCGTGCGGGAAGCGGCACGCGAGCTCGGCGATTACGACGTCGAGGTCACCGAAGCCCATCACCGCTACAAGAAGGATGCCCCGAGCGGCACGGCAAAGACCATCCTTGATATCCTCGACCAGGAACTTGGTGGCCGCGAGAAGGTCTACGGCCGCGTCGGCGAGACCGAGCGGAAGGGCGAGATCGGCGTCCATGCCATCCGCGGCGGTGATATCGTCGGTGATCACTCCGTTCTCTTCGCAGGGAACTTCGAGTGCATCGAGGTATCTCACCGGGCCTACGACCGGGCAGTCTTTGCCCAGGGCGCCGTCCGGGCCGCACGCTGGGTCGTCGGCAGGGAACCGCGCATCTACGGCATGCAGGATGTCCTCGGGCTGTGATAGGAAAAGCGAAATTTATTTTTGGTGCGGCTATAATACTATGTACATTCGGAGGAACAAAATTGGTAGCAGTTGTTGATATTGAGAAGTGTACCGGCTGTGAAACCTGCGTGGACGTCTGCCCGGCTTCCGCCATCACCATGGAAGACGACAAGGCAAAAGTCGACGCCGATCTCTGCGTTGATTGCGAGACCTGCGTTGACGAGTGCCCTTCAGAAGCGATCTCAATGGAATAAAGAAACCAACTCTTTTAATATCACCTGCACTACAGATACTTCTATCTATGATAAATGTAGGAGTGCTTGGTGCCACGGGAGCGGTGGGACAGCGCTTCGTTCAGTTGCTGGCGGATCATCCCTGGTTTAACCTCCAGACCTTGACCGCATCTGAGCGGAGTGCGGGGAAACCGTACGGCAAGGTGGTCAACTGGCGCCTCGATGCGCCGTACCCGGACAACGTCAGTGATATCGTCGTCACTCCCACAACCGTCGAGAGTCTGAAGGACTGCGACCTGGTCTTCTCGGCGCTCCCTCCTGAAGTGGCGACGTCTCTTGAGACGGAGATCGCCGATGCAGGTATCGGTGTCTGCAGCAACGCCCGCTCGCACCGCATGGAGGCAGACGTCCCGCTGGTGATCCCGGAAGTCAACCCGGATCACCTCGGCCTGATCGATGTCCAGCGGGATCGCGGACGTGAGGGTTTCATCGTGACGAACCCGAACTGCTCGACGATCGTCCTTGCGCTGGCCCTTGCACCCCTGAGAGCGTTCGAGTTCCACGACGTGCGTGTGGCGACCATGCAGGCCATCTCGGGTGGCGGGTTTGCCGGTGTCTCCGCCATGGAGATCTACGATAACGTCGTTCCCTATATCGGCTCCGAAGAGGAGAAGATGGAGATCGAGACGCTGAAGATTATGGGGTCGTTCGATGGTTCCGAGGTGACTCCGGCTTCGTTCGGCGTGAGTGCGAGCTGCCACCGGGTTCCCGTCATCGACGGGCACACCATTGCGGTCTGGGTCGACGTGAAGGAACCGGTTGCCGAGGTGAAAAAAGTTTACGCAAACTTTAAGTCCCCCTTCAGCAATCTACCCTTACAGCCGGAGAAGGCCGTTGAGCTCCTTGACCCGTCTGACCGTCCGCAGCCGCGGCTCGACCGTAACCGTGGACGGGGCATGACGGTGTCCGTCGGGAGAATCCGCGAAGGGTTACGGTTTGTTGCGCTCGGCCACAACACCATCCGTGGGGCCGCGGGCGCATCCGTTCTCAACGCAGAACTGATATGCTCAAGGAAGTACCTTTAGACGAGGTGGGCTAATGATAAAGGATAACACAGTATTCGTGGGAAACAAACCGGTCATGAACTACGTGCTTGCGGTGGTCACCCAGTTCAATAACGGAGCGGAGGAAGTCGCGATTAAGGCCCGGGGGAAGGCAATTTCACGTGCGGTCGATACGGCGGAGATCGCGCTCAACCGGTTCCTTGCAAACGTGGACAAGAAAGAGATCTTCACGTCGACTGAGATGATCGACACCGATACCGGCAAGACGAACGTATCAAGCATCGAGATTGTCCTCACTCATGGGAAGTGAGATCCCGAAGCATTTTTTGATACCATCAATGGAGCGTAGCGGCCGGGTTTCGACGAGGCCTCTCCGCTTGAGGTTTTCTTGTGACGGCGCTCCTGTACAGCGCGCCGGTGGTCTTCGGCGCTCCGGAATAATCCCCTCTTGCGCGCTCCATCCGTCAGACGGTCGAATATATGGCCGATTTGATACGGGTCGACCATAAAGGCTTTATGAGCCTCGCCATATATGCTATACTATGAAACGGTTGGCGGTCGGCATGGCACTGATGCTGGTAGCTGTTCTCGTTCTTCCCGCAATGGCGGCGGGCGATGAGCGGCACAGTTATATCACCGTCAAAGATGTCACCGTCCGGTTGGAGAAGGCAGACGCCGTCGTTACCATGAACTATACGATAGACGACGGCATCGGGTTCCTCGTTCTTCTCCTTGGGAAATCCGACCTGAGGGAGAAGGCACTCGAGGTATTGAACTTCGACAACGCCGACGTTCAGCATCTTGATCTTGAGCGTGTCGAGGTGCGCGTGAAGAACGCGTCGAACGACTACGGGCAGGGGTCGTACTGGTTCCCCGCGCACGGTTTCGGCGTGGTCGTCCCCTCGCTCACGGTCATCTCTCCCCAGGACGTCAAACACTACGAGAACGTTAACGAGTTCCCCGACGGACTCGGCTATTTTGCCTGACTGTCGGTAAGCCGGATGCAGTGCCATCTTTTGATTACGGTATTCTGGCCGCCGCTCATGCTTGCGGCGGCAGTCCGATCCCCGCCAGGGCGCGGCGGGTGTGGCGGGCGAAGTTAACGTCTTTTGAGGATGCCGCTACCTCGAGGTAGAGACGGTTCAGGTCGGCCGCCGTGTCGACGTCGTACCAGGGTTCGAGCAGGGAGACCGAGAGGTCCAGGCGTTCGGCGGTGTCAATCGTCCGTTGTGTCACACAGGCCGAACTCCAGGGGATGCCCGAGAAGAGCCGGGGGGTATGCTTCCGCGTCCCGATCAGGTAGTAGCCGCCGTCGTCGCACGGCCCAATGACAACATCGGCGTCATTGAGCCTGAGAAATGCTTCCGCGATGCACCGGCCGGGAAGGGTCGGGCTGTCGCTGTCGCAGAGCACGACCGCCGTTGCCCCCCACGAGAAGAGTGTTGCTGCAACGCTGTCAAGGCGTTCGCCCAGGTCTTCACCGACCTGGGGGAGCGTGGAAAATCCCGGGGGAACGATCCCGGCAAAGAAGCCGTCTGCAGCAGGGGGTGTGTAGGCCACGAACGGCTGGATTCCGTCGAGGGAGGCGAGTCGCTCGATCGCATCCCGAAGGAATCCAGCATACAACCGTGCCGCCTGTTGAGGCGTGAGCGGCGGAACGAGCCTTGTTTTCACTTTTCCGGGAACCGGTATCCGGGCCATAATGGCAGCCGCCCGCATCACAACTTCCGGCCCAGGCATCGCCCCCTCCCTACCTTCCCCTCGTCGGCGGCATCCACCCAGAGGCCGATGCCGCGTTCCATGTCCCGGAACGTCTCTGTCCCGAAGAGTTCGACGATCCGGCCCTTCAGGCCGCCGGCAAGGGCATCCCGGTAGCGGTGCATCTGCACCGTAAAATCCTCGCTGAGATCTTCGCACACCCCCACGGCAAACCCGTGCCGGCGGAGCAGTCTCCGGTAACCGTCCAGGGTCCCCATGTATGGGAAAAGCATGAATGCATTGAGATTGCGGCGTTCTTTCGCGCTCATGGGCCCGGTCTCTATCCAGTCGGTGAAGGCGATCGTGCCGCCGGGCGCCGCCACGCGGCGGCATTCGCGTATCAGCCGGTCCTTATCAGTGACGTAACACCAGGAGTCCTGTCCCCAGACAATGTTGAAGGTTCCCGACTTGAAGGGCATATCGAGAGCGTTGCCGGATCGAAAGGTGACACGGTCGTCGAGACCGGCACGTTCCGTGCGTAACACCGCCTCGTTCACCATCCGCCCCGTTGCATCGAGACCCGTCACCGTCGCGCCGTAAATCCGTGCCAGGTGCCGCGCCGGCCCTCCGAGACCGGAGAGGACGTCCAGCACCCGTGTGCCTGCGTTCACACCCGCTAACTCCGCGAGGATATCGGTCTCCTGCTCGCCGCCGACGTGGATCTGCTCCCCCATCAGCATCTCCCAGATGACGCCGACCGCCCCTTCGTAGGCGGCAGTGACGTCGCCGATGTTGATATCGAGCATATCCCTCTCACCTCCCCGGCGCCGCCCGCCAGCACTTCGGGTCGGGCCCACAGAGGTCGCCGGTCTCGTAGTATGCCGTCGCCCGGCATCCCCAGCAGACGACGTTCTGCTCGCACCGGGTGCAGAGGGACGAGTTCGGACCCTGCTGCCGCATCCCCGAAAAGAGCAGTTCGCTTCGATGCTCTTCGACGATCCGGGAGAGCGATTGCTCCCTGATGTTTCCGAATCCCTTCCTGATGACCGAGCAGGGCGTGACGTCGCCGTCCACCGTCACGCAGATCACGCTGCCGCAGTAAAATTTGTTGACGTCCATCGTCTCGAACGAGAAGGGAGAACCGGGGTAGCAGATCGCGTCCCGTGCCCGGCAGGCGTCCTGGACTTCCCCGGCTGTCGGCACCCATTCCGGGTGGCGGCATGCCCTGCCGACCGTGCAGATCTGCGTCAGACAGATCGCCGTCCCGACCTCCTCACAGAAGTGCCGTATCGTCTTCATAACGTCTTCCCCTGCGAGCGGCCGTGTGAACGTGATGCAGTTGACGAGCTCGGCTGTGGGTTTGCCGAAGGCGACAAGATTCTCGATGCCGCGGCGGATAGCCCGGATCTTCTCCCCGGCATCCCCGTCATGGAGTTGGGCATAGATAACCGGGTCGAGGGTGTCCAGGTGCACGGAGATGAAACCTCCTTCTGTTACGGCGACAGCGTGCTCTGCGACCTCTGGATCGGCGAGCGGGATGCCGCTCGACCAGATGTTGTTGACAAAACCGAGGTCACGGGCGCGTTCTGCGAGATCGTACCAGTCCTTGCGAACCAGCGGATCGCCTCCCAGCCAGTCGACGGCTTTCACGCCCATCTTCGCCGCCGAAGAGAGCGTGGCGGCGATATCGTCGGCGGGGAGTTCCCCGGCCCGGGCGGCATCGGCCGGAGCGTAGCAGTAGCGGCATCCCTGCGGGCACGCAAGGGTCGACTCAATCTGCAGCGAATAGACCCGCCCCCCCTCGAAATACCGCACCACCTCATCTGTTGCAGGATGAAGGCAGCCGGTGATGACCGTATTGAGATTTCGTCCTCCCGCATCCATGGCAGCAGCCCCTACACAGCCTACCATAAACATCATCATATAAGTGGGTGACGGAGATGCAGCCTTTGCGGGAGGGGTTTTCGCGTATGCTCTCGATCATCACGCCGGTGCTCAACGAAGAAGAGAACATCCCTGGATTTCTGGCCCACATCAACGATCTCGAGGGCCCGTTCGAGGTAATCGTCGTCGACGGCGGGAGCACGGACGGTACGTGCAGAGCGCTCGAAGCGGCAGCGGAGTCGTTCGCCCATAGGGTCGCGGTGCTCTCCTCCCCGGCGGGAAGGGCCGTCCAGATGAACGCCGGGGCCCGGCATGCCGCGGGAACCGCTCTGCTCTTCCTGCACGTCGACTGCAGGATACCTCCGGATGCCCCGGGCGCCATCGGCCGGGCACTGGAGCGTGAGGGCGTCATCGGCGGAGGATTCCGGCACACGTTCGCGAGCCGCGACCCCCTGCTCCGCCTGACAAGCAGGTTCGGGAACCTGCTGGCGGCGAGGACGCAGACGTTCTTCGGGGACTTTGGTATATTCATAGAAAAAGAGGCCTTCTTTAAGCTCGGCGGATACGAGCCGCTTCCCTACCTGGAGGACGTGGAATTCGCGCGAGCAGCACGCCGGCACGGGAGGCTTGTCCAGCTCGACCTCCCCATCGTTGTATCGCCGCGGCGATACCTCCTGGTGGGAAAGTACCGCCTGAGCGCCGTCTATGTCCTGGTTATGCTCCTCAATACGGTCGGCATCCGGCCGAAGCGCTTCATCCGCTATGTCGTCGAGAAGTAGGGGGTTGGGCGTCTCTACGCCTCTCTCTGCAGTGCGACCGGTTCGCGCTCGTCAGCCCACCTGCCAAGGAACGACTGGAGGTAAACGCCGAAAAAGGCGCAGAATAGGCCTCCGATTATCGCGAAGACAATATACAGTGCACCGTTCGTACTTGTTATGGGGAACCCGGAGATCTCGCTGCTGATCGAGAGGATGTAGATGCTCGCCCCGTAGGCGATGGCCCCGATCGCCAGGACAAAGAACGGCAGGGCGACCACCCGCTGGATCGCCTCGCGCTCGTTCAAGAAGACGTCAATAATCTTTCCCACCGATGCCACGAGACCTGCGGCGATGAACCAGATGACGGCACCGTAGATGAACGCCAGGAGCTGGATAACGATGCCGAACGGGGAGTAGTACTCAAGGAGGCTTATGAGCCCGAGAATAACCCCGACGATTCCGAGCAGTATCGCTGCGATGTAGGATACGAAGGTGAACCTCCCGCCGTGGAGCGATGCTTTCAGCGAGGTGATCAGGTAGCCGAAGACCTCGTCTATCCCGACGCCTTTGAAGAGCAGGTAGGTGCCGATGACGCCGACGACGACGATGGTCGCACCTTCGGGGTATCCGAGCAGGTATCCTACCGCGTAGAGGAGCATGGCGAGACCGAGCGGGACGAGCACGATCTTCGAGACCTTCGGGTCGTCGAGAAGGCGCCTTAAGATATAGTATGTCCCTTCAAGGTTCGGCATCTGGTTGACAACGACCCGCCGCACGCTGCTGACCGGCACCCGCGACTGGATGATGGGGAGAACATACTCGTCCTCGGCGCCGTCCGTCACGATGATGCAGGAGGTCGAGCCCGTTGTGGAGAGGATTGCATCGAGACTGGACGCTACGCGTCGATCGCCTTCGAGCAGGTTCATGTGGTTGCCGCAGATGACGGCGACGGCGACCTCTTCCTCTTTTTTTGCGAGTTCGTCGTGGAGTTTGATCGTCTCGAAGATGGCGTTGACATCGGAGTCCTCGGGATCGATCAGGGCCAGTGAAGTCGCTGCATGGAGGCATGCCTCTCTGCCCACGATGGGACCATCGATCCCGGCCTTAAACCCGAGATCGTCATCGCGATCAACACAGAGGACAAGCGTCCGCTCTTTCGCCATTCAATAGAACATCGCCTCAGATCTATTAAATGATTTGCGGCGCGGTAAAAAAGTATTAGATAAGTTTTGCGCGCTGAAGCAGGAGCAGGTCGTCGGTCGTGATCTTCTCACCGTCACGGAACTGCTGGAAGACACGTTCCGCTTCTTTCCGGACGGCCTTCTGCTCTTTGGTGACTTTGGTCTTTCTGGTCTTCTTCCGAAGACCCGAGATCACCTTGTCGTAGTCACGGAGTTCCTTCTGGCAGGCGATGAACTGCTTGTGCTCCTCGTCCGCAGCCTCCTGGGCTTCGACGAACTGCTGGTGGGCCCGATCGGCCTCTTCGCGGGACTTGTCGGCCTTCCTGTAGGACTCCACCATCAGGTCGTGGTGCTGCTGTGCGGCCTCGGCTTTCTCGGTTACTTCCTTGTGGATCTCGGAAGCCTGCCTGCGAAACTCACGGGCGTCGGTAAGTTTCGTCCGCATCTCCTTGTTCTGTTCGAGCTCAGCCTCCTGGTCCTTTGCCGCCGCCTTGAGCTGCTTGATCTTCTCGATCAGTTCGCGCTCCTTATCGGTGCTGTAGACCTCGGTCTGCTGCTTGAACTCCAGGTGCTCGATCTGCTTCTGCAGCTCTTTGATGCCCCGGTTCTGGAGGTTGCCGTGCTCTCTCTTGAAAGACTCGATCTCTTCGAAGAGCGCGTTTGCCTTATCGTTGTATTCGTTCCTCTGGTCTTTCAGCACCTGGACTTCTTCGTTGATCTTATCCCGCTGCTCCTTGTGCTGCTGCGCCTCCTCGACGAACTCGCGGGTCTGGGCGTTCAACGCGTTGCGTTCCCGGGCGTTTTTACTGGCAAGCGCGTTCAACTCGTTGCGCCGGTCTTTGTGCTGTTCAGACTCCGCAAGGACTTTTTTTCTTTTTTCAATCAGATCGTTCAGCATTCTTTACCAATCCTCGACATTCGGTACCTGTCTCATATCCCCGCCAGCAAAAGACCGCTCCCGTATGCTGCAGGATGCCGGAGGCTCGTGTAGCGGCTACACCACAAGAAAAGACGTTTCCGGACTCGGCAATCGAGACCGTCGTTCATCTGTCTGCTCATGTGTTCAACCCCGGTACTTTGGCAATCGCAGACCCGGTGGATCTGTGCCCTGCACAATACACCCCGTGCTGGAGGGATTATACAAGAACGTCTATAATTCAAACGTCATCTGTACTCTTAAGTATTTCGCAGGAGCGCAGAGCACGCTTCTGAGGAACGCTTCCGATTTAAAAATGGTATGAAAGAGGGTAGAGGGTTTTAGAGGAAGTCGATGACGGGGCCGCCGCTCGGGGCGTCCCTTGCCATGCGCCTGCCGGACTGCGCGCTGGACCGCTGCGAGACCTGTTCGTAGGCGTGGTGGCTTCCGAGGATCTGTGCACTTTTTACTCCGGTCATGACTGCCATGACGCGAACTCTTCCTTCGTAGTCGCTGTTCACCCGCGCTCCCCAGATGACGTCCGCGTGGGGGTCGAGTTCGTAGGTCAGGGAACTTGCGATCTCTTCGGCGTCCTGGAGGGTCAGGTCGTTCCCACCCGTGATGTGGATGAGGCTCCCCGTGGCTCCACGGTAGTCGATGTCCAGTAGGGGATGGTTGAGGCACTCGTGAACAACGTTCTCGGCCTTGTTCTGCTGCTTGCTCTCGCCGACGAGCATCACGGCGACGCCTCCCTTGCTCATGATGGCACGCACGTCGGCGTAGTCGATATTGATGAGCGAAGGCTCCGTGATCGTCTCGCTGATGCCCTTGACTGTCTCCGCGATGAGCTGATCCATGACCGAGAACGCCTGACCGAGCGGGAGGTTCGGCACGTATTTGATGAGGCGGTTGTTGTCGAGCACGATCACCGAGTCGGCAGCGGACGAGAGTTGTTCAAGCCCTTCTTCCGCACGAAGAAGCCGGGCCTTTTCGACCTGGAAGGGATAACTGACCATGCCGACGACGATGGCGCCCTGCTCCTTTGCGATCTGCGCGACGACCGGGGCGGTGCCGGTGCCGGTCCCTCCGCCCATGCCGGCGGTGATGAAGACGAGGTCGGCGTCGCAGAGGAGGGTCTCCAGGGTCGGCCGGGCCATCTCGGCCGCACGCCTGCCAACGTCCGGGAAACCGCCGGCTCCAAGGCCTTTAGTGAGCGACTTGCCGACAAGCACCCTCTTATCGGCCTGGATCATGTCCAGGTGCTGCTTATCTGTATTGACTGCGATCGTTTCGGCACCACTGACCTGCATGTGGTACAGACGGTTGACGGTGTTGTTGCCCGCACCGCCGCATCCTACGATGACAATACGTGGCTGGCCGATGATGTCGTCTTCACCATCCGCCATGTCTGTCTTGCGGTACTTTTCTTGTTCTGCGTGTTTTAACGCCTCGTTGATGATCGTCTGCATCAATAATCCTCCTAAACTTTGAATGAAATCTGGTCGGCCTCACGCAGAACACGGTTTCCATGCCGTTCAAGAAGCGCCCGGACTGAATACCTCACAGCCTCCGATACCGTGGGGAATTCGCCGGCCTCCACCAGCTTCTCGAGCATCTCAACCTGTTGCCGTGGCAATCTGATTGTAATCCGATCCATCATTTCAATCACTCATATCTGACATGTGGCTGCCCCTTGTCGGTCATTTGTCAGACAAACGTAACCTTTTCGTCTGACTGTATCAGATAAGGCATAATAATATTCGGATGATATATATGTCTATCGATATGCAATCATGTCTGACATAATGGTTTTATGGATAGCAGCCGACAACGTATCTTCAAAGAGTTGCCACGAATATGAGAGATAATCTCCCTGAAAGGGCGGAACATGGCGGCCGGGTGCGGTGGCACCGCACCCGGGAGAGGGGTGACCTGCTTGATTTCAGTGCCAACGTGAATCCGTATCCTCCAGAGTTTCCCTGGATTCCGGACGCTTCGGCGCTGAAAGATTACCCCGACGACCGGTATGAGACGCTTAAAGAGGAAATCGGCAAAACACTCGGCCGCGATGCCGCAGAGATCGCCGTTGGCAACGGTTCCGTCGAGTTGATCCGCGCGTTCTGTTCTGCCGTGCTCAGGGCTGGTGATACCGCCCGTATTGAGCCGCCGACGTTTGCCGAGTATGAAATGGCGGTGAGGCTTGCCGGTGCCCGGTCTACGGCGGATGACGACGGAGCTGCTGTCTGGTTCGTCTGCAACCCGAACAACCCCACCGGGAAACTCCTGACCCGGACGGAAGTCCTCAGGCTGCTTGATGATGCCGCCGGTCAGGGAACGTGCCTCTTTCTTGACGAAGCCTTCATCGAACTCTCCGACCCGGCCCAGAGCGTTGTCGACGTTTCGGACGAGAACCTCTTTCTGCTGCGCTCCCTGACAAAGAGTTTCGCCGTGCCGGGCATCCGGTTCGGTTACGCCTTCGGCGCGCCCGAGCTCATCGAGAAGGTCGAGACAGTCCGCCTTCCCTGGACGGTGAACACGTTCGCCGAATCCTTCGCGATCGAGGCTTTCCGGCACTACGACCTCCTCGAAGAATCGCGGAAGCGGATTGCCCGGGAGCGGGCCTGGCTCTGCAGCCACCTTGACGCTCTCGATCTCGGCTATGCGCCGCCGTCTGCGAACTATATTCTAATTGAAGTCCCGCTGGAGACGGAGGTGCTCGTTGAGCGGCTCCTCTCCCGCGGCATTCTGGTGCGGGACTGCCGGTCGTTCGGGCTTCCCCGTCACATCCGCGTGGCCGTGCGGACGCATGAAGAGAACCGGCAACTCATCGAGGCGCTCGAAGCATGCTTGCCCTGATCATGGCCGGAGGGCAGGGCACCCGTCTCCGCCTGGGTGAGAAGCCTCTGGTCACCATCTGTGGGCGGCCGATGCTCTCCTACGTCATCGACGCCTTCATGGCCGCAGGCCACGAGGTGGTCGTGGTCGCCTCATACCGGACGCCGTTCACCAAGAACTGGTGCCGGGCGCAGGGGGTCGCCCTGTACGAAGCGGAAGGGCTCGGTTACATCGAGGACATCAACGCCGCTGCGGCGGACCTGGAGGAAGAAGGAACACCCTTCTTCACCTGCGTCTCCGACCTCCCCTGCCTTGCGCCCGAGATCGTCGCCGGCGTCGAGGAGACCTGGCGCCGGGCGGGAACGCCGGCATGCTCGACGTGGGTGCCCCGCGACCTCTGCGAGGAGCACGGCTGCCGCACGCAGTACACCGAATCGGTCGACGGTATCCCGGCCTGCCCCGCCGGAATCAACATCCTGATGGCGGGTGGTTCCGGTGCGGCCCAGGACGAACTGCAACTTCTCCTGCATGACAGGCGGCTTGCCTTCAACGTCAACACGCGCGAGGAACTGGCGCTGGTGCAGGAGTACCTCTGCCGGAAGCGGGACGCGTAGGGCTCCCGTGGATGGTCTCGTCGCCGGGCGGAACCAGTGCACGGCGGCACTCGATCGGAAGAATACCGCCTCTGGCTGGCCACAGGGGTGACGTGCCGGGTGGACCGGCAGACGGGGAAACTGTATTATTGGACTATTGCCAATCTTTATATATGGAATCCTGCCGGGAAATCGAACTAGAAGGCCATATCATTGATTCAGGCGTCATGACCCTGGTGTTTGACAGGATCATGGATATGGGGGGAGAATTCGAGATCCTCACATTCAACGTCGGAAGACTGAAGACGGACACGAGTTACGCACGGCTGCGCGTGACGGCGCCCGGCGATCACCAGCTTGACGCCATCCTCTCCGAGCTGCACCGGCTCGGCGCACGTGCCCCCGAGATCGACGACGTCACCCTCGTACCGGCAGAGGGCGACCGGATCCTGCCGAAGGGGTTCTACTCGACCACCAATCACCCGACCTTCGTAAAATACCAGGGCGAATGGTTGCCCGTCGAACAGATTGAGATGGACTGCCACATCGTGGTCGAGGAGAAGGAGAAACGGGCGATCTGCACACCGATCTCGAAGATCAAGACTGGAGATGCCGTCGTCGTCACCGAGGCCGGGGTTCGCGTGGTCTACCCCGAGCGACCGAGGAAGGTCAGCACGTTCGAGTTCATGCACGGAACCGTCTCGTCCGAGCGGCCGAGCGAGGCGATCATCGCAAAGATCGCCCGCGAGATCCTGAAACTGAAGAAGGAGGGGGGGAAGATCGCGCTCGTCGGCGGCCCCGCCATCGTCCATACCGGAGCGGCCGATGCTCTTGCGAAGATGATCCGTGCGGGCTGCATCGACGTACTCTTTGCAGGGAACGCGCTTGCTACCCACGATATCGAGTCCAACCTCTACGGCACGTCGCTTGGAATGAACGTCAAGACGGGCACGCTCGTCACCGGCGGGCACAAGCACCACATCCGTGCCATCAGCGAGATCATGCGGGCGGGCTCCATCAAGAACGCGGTCGACCAGGGAATCGTCACCGGTGGGATCATGTACGAGTGCGTGAAGAAGGGCATCCCGTTCGTGCTCGCCGGCTCCATCCGGGACGATGGGCCGCTCCCCGACACGATCACGGACGTCGTAGAGGCGCAGGAAGTCATGCGCCGCCATATCCACGATCTCGGGATGGTGGTGATGGTGGGGACGCTCCTGCACTCGGTCGCCGTCGGAAACTGCCTGCCGTCGTACGTCAAGACCGTCTGCGTCGACATCAACCCCGCATCGGTGACGAAACTGATGGACCGGGGCACGACGCAGGCGATCGGCGTCGTGAGCGATGCCGGAACGTTCCTCCCGCTGCTCTGCAAGCAACTGGAGAAGTGCTAGCGGGTGAGCGGCATACAGAACGGCTCTTCCTGATCCAGCACGAACTCCCACTCTTCTTTGCACCCGCACTCCGTTTCCATAAGGGCGCGCAGGAGCCCGACATCTTCAGAGAGCGAGTAGTCGATGATCCCCTTCACGATCGGGCCGTCGCATCTGCCGCAGTTGTGCGGCCCCCGCATCTTCCCGCCGCCGACGGGGTCGCAGAGGATATGCACCGGGGACGCGATCAGCACGTCGAGGACGCTCCAGAGGTACGGCGGCCGGTATGCGTGCTGTTTCCAGAGGTGTTCGACCTCGGTCCTGCTCTGGACGGTGCAGAGGTTCATGGAGATGCTGTCCGCAACAGGAGCGACGTCCTTGATCGAGCGTACCATGTCGTCGCGTGCCTCGCGTTCGGTCAGGAACGGCGGTTTCATCAGCAGGTAGACCTTCATGCCCGCACCGGCAGCGTGGGCGGCCTCTGTGGCGCGGAGGAAGTCGGCGTATGAGAACCCCTTGTCGATGCTCCTCTCCCTGATGAGATCGTTCGTGGTCTCGAGGCCCACGGCGACGTGGAGCGGCTTATCCCAGTCGCCGGTATCGATCCCTTCACGGAACTCGCTGACTGCGTCGGCATCGACGTACTCGGGCCGGGTCTCGGCGATCACGGCCTTGCCCCGGAATGCCTCCGCGACTGCGCGCCTGACCGCGGGGGGAACCTCGTCGGGGTCGAAGAAGCTCCCCGACGTGAAGATCTTGAGCACCTGGTAATCCTCGTCGCGGAAGTTCTCTTTCACCCAACGGACCTGGCGCATCATCCGTTCGGTGAGTTCGTCCCGGGCGAGGTCGGGATAACGCTCGTGCCGGTAGCCGCACATCCGGCACCGGTTCCAGGAGCACCCGCCGCTTCGAAAGATTACCGTCAGCGTATCGAGGATCCGCCCTTCATAGCGGTCTTTCCCCCGCCAGGACGCCAGCGGTTTCTCGGTTAATTTGGATACCATTATACCTCATATTCGAGGATGTTATGATATGAAAAGGATCGCATGGCTGACGATCATCGCCGCGATGATGCTTGTCGGTACGGCATCGGCCGCATACATCTCATTCAATGCCCCGCAGACGGTGTACGTCGGTGACACACTCGATATTACCGGTACCACGATTGTGGGAGGTCTTCCCAAGCCGACGGTCAACCCCGGATTCAGCACGGAGATTGTACTGTACCGTGCCCAGTACATGAAGCATGAGATTGCCCGGAACACAATCGTCGTCCAGGAGGACGGGTCGTTCTCCACGACGTTCGAGACCGACGGTCTTGAGCCGGGGCAGTATTCGATCGAGATCATCGATCCCACGCTCTCCACCTTCGGAAGCAGTTCGAAGGTCAGGCAGATCATCTCCCTGGAAAACCGGTCAGAGAATCTCAAGATCGACGCGCCGCTCAACCAGGACTTCGACGGCATGCTCGATATCCAGGGTTCGATCGCGGATCTCGGTGACGCGGGCGTGCAGGTCAGGGTCGAACGCGATGGCTTTATCGTATACGGGCCGGAGTATGTGGCGACCGACAAGAACGGAGCGTTCTTCGTTGCTGTGCCCATCTCCGAAGGCGGTTCGTACGAGGTCGCCTTCTCCGACGGCAAAGGCTACATCGGCGACGCCGTATTCGTGGTGGCCGGGACGCCTGATCCTGTGCCGACGGAGGCGATGATATCCGCGAGTTCCCCCGCCAGCCGGTCCTCCCCGGCGTACTTCGAGGTCGACACCAGGAGCGGCACGGTGAATATCGTAACTTCGGCCGGGATCGACTGGGTGGTCGAGTACATCGATGAGGATGACAAGCACCACAAGGTCAACGAGAAAGGCATGCTCGAGCCTGAGAGCGTGGAGGTTGCCTCACGGGGTGGCCCGGTCTACGTCAAGGTTTACCCCATGAGTTACAACGACAGCGAAACGGTGCAGGTCTCGGCCTCGAACGCCGACTCGGTCAGGGTGAGCCAGACTGCGCCTGGTCTCTTCGGAGACGCGACCCCCACCCCTGCACAGGCTGCACCGCTCCCGGCTGCTCTTGCACTCATCGCGCTTCTTGTCGTTGTCTTCGCGCGCAGGGGATGAATAACCTTTTTTTGTCCGGTGACCAATAGGTTAAGGCGAGCCGGGATAGTCTAGTCCGGGAAGGCGGTGGCCTTGAAAGCCACTGGTGCCTGGCACCTCGGGAGTTCAAATCTCCCTCCCGGCGTATCTGATTAAAAAGTAGTTCTGTTTTTTTTTATGGCGAAGCCTCGCCGGTCACTTCATTCCTCCCCGATCCAGCCCTCCCGCACCCACCGCTCGTACTCGTCCGGCCGCCAATCCCTGTTTTCCCGCACGATCCCGGCGAAATACTTCCGGTTTTCCGCCATCCGGGCCTCCTGGTCGGGATAGCGCGGCCGGTCCCTGACGGCAAGGACGAGCCGCCGCCCGAGATCGCGTGCCGCCGGTTCGGCCCGGTCGAGCGCCTCCGGGTCGTCATCGAGTGCGACGCTCATCCCCCCGACCGTCGTCACCCCGAGGTAGTTGAGCACGTGGTTCAGGTAGCCGACGACCGCGTCGCCTCCCGAGATCGCGGTGGTCGCGACGCTGCAGCCGTATTTCCCGGCGAACTTCTGGTAACGCATAGCGTCCGCCAGCCGGTCGATGAAGACCTTCATCTGCCCGCTGACGTTGTCGACGTAGACCGGCGAGGCGAACACCAGCCCGTCGGCATCCAGCATCCGGTCGTACGCGGCGGGGAAATCGTCGCCAAAGACGCACGTCCCGTCCAGGCTGCAACTCTCGCAGCCGGTGCAGGCGACGATCTGCAGGTCGGCGCGGTCGATGAGATCGATCTCGGCACCGGCCTCTTTTGCCCCGGCAAGCACGAAGGTTACAAGTTTTCTCGTCTTGCTCTGCATTCCTCGCGGACTTCCCGCAACTGCGGTTATCTTCACTTTTTCATCAAATCCTGAGGATGCGTTGGCTCCGGTGCGGGAAAAATGTGCGGAACCGGGGAGGCGGGCCGCTGTGGGGCGGTGCGCGAACGTATGGGAGACGGTTGGTGATTAGCATATCCACACACGGATTTCCGTTGGCTATCGCCACTGGGGAGGGGCTGACGGGGAGGGGGATGCCCCCCCCTCCCCTGTCTCAACTCCTAAGCTGATGTCTACAACCCCCACCCCACCCGGCCTTCGGCCTCCTCGAACGCACCTTCGGTGCTCATGCTCCGGCCCCGTGGCCCGTCGCACCCCTCCCCAGGGGGCGGGGGCAGTGCATGGCGATATCCCCCACGGTCCACTGTACGGGACTTTTCACGAACCCGAACGGTTCTGTCGATCGCCTACATAGGCGCTACCTGCGCCACAAGAGAACCCGGGAGACGGCCGTGGATATTGCCCGTAAGCAGATCCCGCTAGGACTTCCAAAAAAAGTTAAAGAATCTTCTCCCCGGCCTTCGGCCCGGGGGAGCACTCGTAGATCTCGCGAACCTTCATGACGAAGAGGGTCTTTGCCGGTGCCTTCGCCATCTTCGACCGAACGGTGAACTGCATCTTCTCGAACTCCGGACCGCTGGTCTTGATCTCGATGTCGCCCTTGACCTGGAAACAGCCCTTCGTCTCGGGCCCCCAGACATAGATGGAGACCTTCGGGTTCTCCTGGACGTTTGCGAGCGTCTTCTTCATGAAGTTGTCCGCGATCCAGATCGTCTCGTCGTCGACGAGTTCCACGAACCCGATCGGCACCACGTTCGGCCAGCCGTCCTTCGAGGCCGTGGCGACCGGGAACGCCTTCATCGTACGAAATGCTGCCTTCATCTCTTCAGTAAGTGCAACCATCAGTCTTCACCGGTATACTCTCTCGATTGCAGGTTTAAAAACGATCCTGTTGATGCTAAACGGCGATTGCGGTGAAACCAGCCGGGGACGCGCCCAGGTGGGGAGCGGGCCGTGCCTGTGCCGTGAACGGCAGCACCCCGGTCACGGCTCGAAGTCCATCACAACGGCGGAGTGGTCGCTCAACCCCTGGCCCCGCAGGTCATGGAGGTACCAGCACGCCGTCGGGTTGAGGCGCACGGACGCGAAGATGTGGTCGTAGCGTTTGCACTTCGGCACATCCTCGGGCCCGCGGTCGGGACACCAGCTGTACTCCCGCGCCTGGTAGCCGTGGAGTCTGCGGAAGACGTCGGGGAGGTCGTACTCCGCAAGACCGGGGAGGACATTCATCTCGGCGTTGTACCACCACTTTCTCGGGCGGCCGAGATACTCGTCGCTCTCGGAGATCGTGGTGTTGTAGGTTTTGTCCGGGATGATGTCACGGTAGAAGGGAACGATCGTCCCGTCGGGGAGCTCCGCCTCCGGGATATGAAGATCGCCGCAGAAGATCCGTGGTCTTGCCGATTGGGTGGCGAGGTGGTGGTAGATCCCGACCAGCGTCTCGGCCTTGACGATCTCGTTCCTCCTGCTCCCTATGGCCGTCGGCACGTGAGCGTTGTGAATCTCGAACTCGCCCGCCGGTGCGCTGACGACGGCAGAGACCACTCGCTGTTTCCACGGGATATCGAAGTCGAGCGGGTTTAGTGGCGTGAGGGGATACCTGCTCGCGATCAGGCACCCACAGTTCTTTGCTTCGCCGGGAGGCGAGTACTGTTCCGAGAGCCGGGAGACGCTGTACGCGAACTGAAACGGATCGTTCGCGCCCCGTGCGCGGAGTTCGTTCAGGCGCTCGGCCATGTAGGCCACCCGCGCGATCTCCACCAGCGCGAGGCTGTCGACGGAGTAAAGGAACCCGTAATTCTCCAGTTCTTCCCGGAAGAGCGGCAGAGCCCGGTCCGTCACCTCCTGGAAGGCGACGATATCAGGCGAGTACTGGGAGACTGCTTCAACTTTCTTCTCCACGCTCTTAAGACCGGAGCGGAAGAGATCCACGTTCCATGAAATGAGCCGCATATGCCCTGTACATGGCATGTTGGCATTCCTTATTCATTAATTCATCGAGTTGAGGCTAATTTCAAGGTGTTTATGCGGGACGGGGTCACCCGCTCCGCTGCTCCGGCCCGATCCCGTGTTCGGCGCAGTGCTTGTCGATGGCGTCGAGGAACCTCCTGCCGTAACGCTTCAACTTCGCCTCGCTGACGCCGTAGATCCCGAGGAGGGCAACGCCGGTGGTTGGGTAGAGTTTCGCCATCTCCTTGAGGCTTTTGTCGTGGAAGACGACGAACGGCGGCACGTGGTCGAGGTCGGCAACGATTTTCCGGAGCCGCCGGAGCCGGAGGAAGAGGGCCTCATCATAATCGTTCTCGACACGGGGCGCGACAACGCCCTCAGGATGGGGCTCTGCGAGCGGCACCGGGATCTTTCCCGCGAGCACCTCCCGGCTCCGGCCGTTCGAGACGAGGACGGGGTACCGGCCGCCGGTCGACGTGATGAACCCCTTCCCGACCATCTCCTGGATGAAGAGGAGCCACTGGTCACGGGTGTAGCCTCCGCCGGAGCCGTGGGCAGCAAGCCGGTCGTGCCCGTTCTCGCGGATCCTCGCGCTCTTCGAACCGGTGAGGACGTCGGCGATGTAGGATGCGCCGAACCGTTCCCCGGTCTCCTGGATACAGGTGATGACCGCCGACGCGACCTCCGTGCCGTCAAAGACCCGGATCTCCGTCTCACAACGATCGCATGTGCCGCACCGCTCCTCCGGGTAGGACTCGCCGAAGTAGGCGAGCAGGAACTTTCTCCGGCACCCGGTGGTTTCGCAGTAGTCGAGCATCGCCCCGGCTTTGCGGTAAGCGACGTCCTTCTGCGCCGCATCGCTGCTCTCCTTCTCGATGATGTATTTGATCGTGCCGTAGTCGCCCCGGGAATAGAAGAGGATGCAGTCGCTTTGCTCGCCGTCCCTACCCGCTCTGCCGGTCTCCTGGTAGTAGGACTCGATGTCCTTTGGGAGGTCGGTGTGGATGACGAACCGCACGTCCGGTTTGTCGATGCCCATGCCGAAGGCGACGGTGGCGCAGATGATCGCGACGTCGCCGCGCGAGAAAGCCTCCTGGTGTTCCGCGCGGACGCTGTCGGGGAGGCCCGCGTGGTAGGGAAGTGCCGAGAACCCCTTGTCCTGCAGTTTCTTTGCGAGTTCTTCCGTCGCCTTCTGGGAGAAGCAGTAGATGATCCCGGCGTCGTTTGAGTGCTCGCGTAAGTAGGCGACCAGGCGCGGGAAGTAGCGGGCCTTCGGCACCACCCGGTAGGTGAGATTTTTGCGGTTGAAACTTCCGACGAACCTGGCCGGGTTCTTGAGGGCAAGTTGCACCGCGATGTCGTTCTGGACGGCGGGGATGGCGGTCGCGGTCAGGGCGATGATGGGGACTGTGGGAAACCGCTCTTTGAGCACCCGGAGCCGGCGGTATTCGGGGCGGAAGTTGTGGCCCCACATGGAGATGCAGTGCGCCTCGTCGATGGCGATGAGCCGGACATCGGCTTTTGCGATGAGCGAGAGGAAGAACGGCTGCACCGCCCGTTCCGGCGAGACGTAGAGGATCCGGATGCGGCCTTCGAGGATCACCCGCTCGACGATCTTCTGCTCCCCACGCCCGAGCGAACTGTTGATCGTCGCCGCCGGGATGCCGTTTGCCCGCAGACCGTCGACCTGATCCTTCATCAGGGCGATGAGCGGCGAGACGACGACCGTAAGCCCGCCGAAGACGAGGGCGGGGAGCTGGTAACAGAGGGACTTGCCGCCCCCGGTCGCCATGACGGTGAGGACGTCGCGCCCGGCGAGGACGGCGTCGACGATCTCTTCCTGGTGAGGGAGGAACGACGTGTAGCCGAAGTATTTCTCAAGAGCAGTGTGTTTTGCGTCCATTGCGTCACAGAACCTGATGTGCTGATACGGTTGAACCGGGGGCGGGATAGCGTTTATTGTTCCCGCACCGATGCGCATATCCGCGGGGAACGCACGTACTGAAAGCGATGAAGAACGTTGACATGACGGTTGAGAAGAACGTCCTCACCATACGCGTGGATCTCGAAAAAGAGTTCGGCGCATCGAAGAGCGGGAAGTCGATCACGATCGCCTCGACCGAGGGCAACGTCTCGGTGCCGGGGCACGAGGACATCAAGATCGGGTTGAACATCTACCGGAAGAAGTGAGCGGGCATTGATCTTCTCCCGGCGCTGGCGGTCAGGGAGAGCCATCGCTCATTTTGCGTGAGCGGTATCATCATCCATGCTCTGCAAGTTCACGCGAAGGCGCGAAGTGCGACGTTCCGCTAGGACCGGAGTTTGAGCACCGTCAGGTGCGAAGTGCGACGTTCCGCTAGGACCGGAGTTTGAGCACCGTCAGGTGCGAAGTGCGACGTTCCGCTAGGACCGGAGTTTGAGCACCGTCAGGTGCGAAGTGCGACGTACCGAAGGACCGGAGCGTGGGAACCGTCAGGTTTGAGTGCTGGCAACAACACGACCGAAATAAGGAGAGATCCCCATGCAGTGGACCGTGGGACTATCGCCGTGGGGGGTGGGGACAGGGGAGGGGGTTTCCCCCTCCCCACCTGACGGTGGTCGAGCTCCGGGCGTTCCGCCCATCGCACTCCCCGTCAGCCCCACCTCGCACCTTCGGTGCTCGAACTCCGCTCCTGCGGAGCGTCGTTCCTCCAATGGCGATATCCCCTTGAAATCCGTGCCAGTATGACTGCAGAAATTTCCAGATACGAAGAATGTGAGCACTGTGAGGTTCGATTCGGGACGGACCGAAGGTCTTCGAGAACGCGAAGTTCGTGTGATTGTTGACGAGTTCCCGTCGCGCTTTGCTCCCTCAGTGCTCCTACACCCGTCGTTCCGCTGTGTGTACCCCGCACCTGACGGTGCTCGCGCTCCGGACTCGAAGCCCTTCGGGCTTCTCATGCTCCGGTTCTAGTGAACCGTCGCACCCTTCGGCCCGTCGCAACTCGAAAACGCTTTGCGTTTTCTCGAGCTCCGGACGTTCCGTCCGTCGCACCCGGAAAACCTAACACCCTTCACCCCCGCCCCACGGCGCACCAGAGCGCCCCGTGGATCTCCCGGATCGGACAGCGGTCGCAGAGCGGCGACTTTTTGCAGATGGTCTTTCCCAGGTGCACGATCTGGGCGTGGTAGTCGTTGAAGAGCTCCGCGTCCTCTTCGAGGTTGTCGGCAAAGAGGCGTTGCGTCCGGTCGTAGGATGCCCCTTCGGGGAGGAGGCCGTAGCGCGAGAATATCCGCCGGGTGTAGGCATCGACGACGAAGACCGGTTTTTCGCAGGCATACAGCAGGATGGTGTCCGCCGTCTCCTCCCCGAAACCCCGGAGGGCAAGCAGTCGCTCGCGGAGTTCGCCGGTCTCAACGGCCGCCATCGCCGCCGGATCGGCCCCGAACTCCCTGACGTAGACCCCGGCGAACTCCCGGATCCGCTCTGCCTTCTGGTTGTAATACCGGGAAGGAACGATCAGGCGGGCGATATCGGCGGTATCTGCCGCGGTGAGGAGATGGGGGTCGAACATCCCGGCGTCTTCGAGGTTGCGGACAGCCTGCGCCGCGTTCGTCCAGGAGACGTTCTGGGTGAGGATCGCGCCGACCATCGTCTCGAAGGGTGTCTTTGCAGGCCACCAGTGCTGGTGGCCGAATGACGTGAAGAGGGCATCGTAGATCTGAAGGAGGTCGCCGGTGAGGGTCACCGCCATCACTGCCACCAGGATTTCGCGGCGATCGGCATATGCCAGTCGGTACCGAACGCTCTGCCGGTCACTCTTATCCCGGGCGGGGCCTGCCTGCGCTTGAACTCCGCCCGCTCGACCATTCTCGCGACCTTTCGGACGGCATCTTCGGGATACCCGGCGGCGATGATCTCGTCAGGTGACTCGAAACAGTCGATAAGACGGTGGAGGATCGCGTCGAGAAGATCGTAGGGGGGGAGGGTCTCCTGGTCGGTCTGGCCGGGCCGGAGTTCTGCGGAAGGAGGTTTTTCGAGCACCCTCTCAGGGATGACGGAGCGGCTCACGTTCAGCCACCGGCAGATCTGGTAGACCATCCCCTTCGGGACGTCGGCGATCACGGATAACCCCCCCGCCCCGTCCCCATAAAGGGTGGAGTAACCGACCGCGACCTCCGATTTGTTCCCGGTCGAGAGGAGCATGGAGCCGAACTTGTTCGAGAGGGCCATCAAGACTGTCGCCCGGATTCTGGCCTGCAGGTTCTCCTCGGTGATGTCGCAGGGGAGTCCGGCAAAGACTTCAGCGAGGCCGCCGTCGAACGCCTCCATCATTGGAGCGATCGGGATGCACTGCACCCGGATGCCGAGGTTCTCCACAAGTTCCCGGGCGTCCTCGACGCTCTCCGCGGAGGTGTGGGGGGAGGGGAGGAGCACCCCGAGAACATTCTCCGGCCCGAGCGCCCGGGCGGCGACGGCGGCCACGAGCGACGAATCAATCCCGCCGGAGAGGCCGAGATGGACGGATCTAAACCCGCACTTACGAACGTAGTCGCGGGTGCCGAGCACCAGCGCCCGCCAGATATCGGATTCAGGCTCCTGATCGTCGAGTGCGGCCGCCTGCGGGGCGAGGCGGGCGAGATCGACGGTTACGATGTCCTCGGCAAAGGCTGCACCGCGGGCGATGAGGGTTCCGTCAGCGGAGAAAGCAACGCTCCGGCCGTCGAAGACCAGGTCGTCGTTCCCGCCGACGAGGTTTGCCGAGACGATTGCGACCCCGTGTTCCTTTGCGGCCCGGGAGAGCACCTCCTCGCGCAGGCGCTGTCTGCCGGCGGCAAACGGCGATGCTGAGAGGTTCACGATCACGTCCGGCACCTGCCCGCCGCACAGGACCTCCTCGCCGATAGAGACCCCGACCGTTCTCTCACCGAGTTCAAAAACCCGGGGGATCCCGGCTGCCGGCTCGAAGTAACGGTCTTCGTTGAAGATGCCGGAGGTTGAGGTTTTCCGGAACGTCTCCCGCACCTCCCCGTCCTGGAGGAGAGCGGCGGCGTTGAAGAGCGGCCGGCCGGTTTCGGCAGGGTTCGGCTCGGCGAAACCGACGAGAACCGACGGGGCATCGGCGAGCCCGGCGGCCAGGTCTTCCAGGACGGCGAGGGTCCGGGTTATGAACCCCGCCTGCAGGAGCAGATCCCGGGGAGGGCAGCCGGTCAGGGAGAGTTCCGGGGCGACGATCAGGTCTGGCCGGTGGCGGGACGCCTCGCGTACTGCCGCCGCAATCCGGCCGGCGTTGCCGGCGAGATCGCCGACGACCGGGTTCACCTGGAGGAGTGAGATCTTCATGGTCATTCCCCGATTATGATCAGTAATGGCGGAACGGGTAGCATATGTCTTTGCATACTCTTGTTCGCGTGAACAGACCATATTCCTTTTAAAGGCCAAAAGTCAATGCGCCTTATAGGGAACTATGCAGAGAGCATACCGTGGAGGTATCCGGGGGCGAGCAACCTGACCTCGCGCCGCCGACATTCAAAGGGGGATACCCGTGTCCTCCTGCTTGCTGCATCGGTTCTCGTTGCCTTCATCGCAAACGCCGCCGGCCTCCTTGCCGGCGTTACCATCGTCCTTCCGCACCTGTTCTACCTGCCGATCATCCTTGCCGCCTACTGGTACCCCCGCCGCGGAACCATCTTCTCACTTGCCCTGTCTCTGGGGTACCTGGCGCTGACCCTGCCCTTCACCGGGAGCGATGTCGGAACGACCGTCTCGGTAATTTCGCGGGCGGTAGTCTTCGCCGCTGTCGGCGCTGCCGTGTCGCTCCTCTCTCTCCGGTTGCGGGAGCAGGAAGAGCGGTACCGGGGGATCTTCGACAACTCGGAGGCGGGAACGTTCATCGTTGCCCCCGGCGAGTCCGGGCCGCGCATCGAGGAGACAAATTATGTGGGCGCCGCGCTCCTCGGCTTCACGACGAAGAACCTGGCCGGGAAGCACGTTGCCGGGATCTTCGAAGACCCCGCTGCCTGGGAGGCACTAAAGGAAGATGTCGACCGGAACGGAACCGTCTACGAGTACGAGACGACGCTTCTCCGAATCGATGGAGCAGCCGTCCAGGTGCTCGTGTCGGCCGGCCGGCTCCCGGGTGAGCGAGTTGTCCTCACGCTCGTCGATATCACCGCCCGGAAGAACGCCGAAGACGCACTCCGCCAGACGAACGCCAAACTGAACATGCTGGGACACCTCACCCGGAACGATCTCGCCGCGGCGGTATCGGCCCTCCTCGAACGAATCGGCGGGGGGATGCAGGAGTTCGATGACCCCGATGTCCGTCGGTATCTCAAGAACCTGGAAGAGGACGCCCGGATGGTGCAGCGGCGCGCGGAGATCACCCGGGACTACCAGGATCTCGGCCTCCGACCCGCCGGGTGGCAGCCGGTTCAGAAGGTAGTCCGGGACGTGACGTCGTGCCTGCTGCTCCCCGGGATATCGGTTCGTTCCTGGGTTGAGCGGCTCGAGGTCTTCGCCGATCCGATGCTCGACCGGGTTTTTTCGAACCTGATCGAGAACGCCGCCCGTCACGGAGAGACAGCTTCAAAGGTTGTCATCACCTACCGGATCCTGGATGACGGGCTCTCGATCTCCATCGAGGACGACGGCGTGGGAATCGCTGAACCGGAGAAAGAGCGGATCTTCGATTACGGTGTCGGCATCGAAGGCGGGCTCGGGCTCTTCCTCGTCCGGGAGATCCTGGCCATCACGAACATGACGATCAGGGAGACCGGAACGCCCGGCAGGGGGGCGAGGTTCGAGATACATGTGCCCCCGGGCGGGTACCGGATAGTCTGAGGCAGAAGAATGTTTGCAAAGGTGCTTATTCCGACGGACCTCTCCGAGGCCTCCTTCACCATGGCGGAGCGGGTCGGCGAGATTCCAGGTGTCCGCGAGGTCGTTCTCCTCCACGCCCCAAGATCGGCAGGCTCCTCGCCCACCGATGAGGATGCGCTCCGCCGGATGCAGGAACTGGTGCAGCGGCAGGGATTCCCCGTCGAGGTGGTGGTTACGGAGGGTGACGGGACCGGTGTCCCGGAGAGGATACTCCGGACCGCTCTAGAGGCGGGGGCTGATATGATCGCGATTGGAGTCAGAGACCAGGGGCTTCTCCGGAACCTCTTCTCCGGAAACGTTGCGGCCACCGTGCTCCGGGATGCCCGGGTGCACGTCCTGATCGTGCCGCAGTCGGCAGGAGACGGGTCGGCGCTCTTTTCACGGCTGCTGGTGCCGACCGACCTCGCAGACCCGGCCCCCGAAGTCCGTTCGCTCCTCAAGGGCGCTGCCGGGGACGGGCCGGCGGTGCTCCTGCACGTCGTCGAGCCCGGACGTGCGAAGGCCGAGCAGGAGGCCGGCGACCAACTCGCCGCCCTGAAGAACGTTCTTTCGGGCGTCGGGCGAGATATCGAGCCGCTGGCACGGGTCGGGGATCCGGCACGCACCATCTGCACCGTGGCGGACGAGATCGGTGTATCCCTTGTTGTCATTCCGCGCATAGGAAAACGTGATGCTGCGGGAGCCGCCCCGCTCGGGAGCGTCACGAGCGCCGTTATAGGGTGTGTAAAACAGCCGGTGCTGGTGCTGGCGATCTCGATCCGCCTGGATATCGAGACCCGGGAGCTGCGGAGCGAGGAGTTCGGGCTCGCAGAAGAGATATGGCTCGATTACCACGAGTTAAAGGCAGATCCCGGAACAGATCGGATATTTGGAGTCTTTGCGGACGGTACTCTCGTTTCCGTCGCCCGGTGCCGCCGGCACCCGGACGGTTACGAGGTGGACGGCGTCTTCACCCCGGCCAGGTTCCGGGGCCGAGGGTATGCCCGGCGGGCGATGGACGCACTCGTCGAGGCGTGTCAGCACGACACCCTGTACATGCACTCGGTCAGGAACCTCGTCGACTTCTACGGAGAGTATGGATTCATATCGATACCGGAGAGCGATCTCCCGCCGACGATCCGGGCAAGATTCGCATTTGCTCTCGGCGAGATGGAGGGGGCGAACGTCCAGCCGATGCGCCGGGCCGCAGGCTGGTTCCGGCGATAGTGGCCCCGTGCGTTGTGCTCGCCTGTTTCAGCCGTCGTAGAAGTCCGGGAATTCTGCATCATCTTCGATATCGTCGGGATACGGGACATCGATGACGACCGCTCCATCTTCGAGGACATCACCGATCTCGATGTATACCCCTGCAGGAAACTCCCGTTCCTCTGTTCTGCCGTCAGAATGCTTGATATACGCCCACATACCGTACCTCTGCAGATTCATTGTTTCAGTGCTCCCGGCATACTCCCGGGAGCGTGCTCCCATTGCAGTGTCAGATGGTAGCTATATATATGTCTTTCCTGCCCGGAAAGTCTAAGAATATGTGAGTATTCCGGATTTCCGGGGGACGATATACCTCAAAGCGCGTGCCGGTTGATCGTGCGAGGGAGGCGCGACTCCCGGACACTCGCGACGATGGACACCCATATATATCGTGACAGTGCCCAAGGATGCACACATGCGCATCGGGATTCTCTCCGACACACATGACTGCCTCGAGATGGTGGACGCGGCCGTAAAACAGCTGAACGGGGAACGGGTAGATCTGGTGCTTCACGCCGGGGACTACGTCTCGCCGTTTGTCATTCCCCGGCTCGCAAACCTGCAGCCACCCATGATCGGCGTCCTCGGAAACAACGACGGTGATCATCACCTCCTTTCGGCACGGTTCGCCGAGCACGACCGGCTCAGCCTGCGGGGCACGTTTGCCGCCGTCACCGCGGGCGGCATGACAATTGGGCTACTTCACGGCGATGACCGCGAACTCCTGCAGGCGCTCATCGGACGGAAAGCCTTCGACGTCGTGGTTCACGGTCATACTCATCAGGCGCAGGTCCGCACGCTCTGCGGGACGCTGGTTGTCAACCCCGGGGAGACCTGCGGTTACCTGACCGGGCGGCCGACCGTTGCGGTGCTGGATACGGGAACCCGGAACGTGGAACTACTCTCCATATGAGGGAGTGGGAAAAAGAGGCGGTGCGGGTTATACCGTTCCCGCGTCGTCGGATCCTTCGTCGAGTCTCCAGGCAGGAGTGCCGGCATACCCGAGATCTGCCCTGAGCGTCGCCCCGGAGACCTCGAACGTATCCGGGACGTTGAAGTAGAGGTAACCCTTCAGCGATTCGTACCGTTCAAGCGACGTTCTGTCGAACGACTCCCCGAGCGTGGTGAAAGGCGGGACATCCAGGGGCGCAAACGTGGTTCCCCCGTATTCGAGGACGAACGCGTCCCTCGCAGGTGTCTCGATAGTGTAGAGGTCGGAGTCGCCCTTGTGCCCGAGGTTGGTCGACTTGACGGCTACGAGGAGGAACGTACGTCCTTCGCCTGCTTCGACGGTCGGCGTCGACTCATTGCCGGGAACCTCCCGGTATGCCGTTGCGGTTCGGGTGGATTCGGCAAGCAGCGAGACCATGTTCTCGGCGTCTGGATCATCGTAGGTGTGGCGGTCCATGAGCGGGAGAACCTTCTCCGGCGGTGCGACCACGACCGGTTCGGTGCTGACCGGGATGTCGGGTGTCCGCGCTGCGAGAGAGACGGCGGTGCTCATCGTGGATGCACGGCCCCTCTCCGAGTGTATCTCGCCGGCCTCGCGGCTGACCGTCTCGAGGTTCTCCGACGCCGTTGCCATGTCACTGAAGGCCGCCGGAACGGCATCCTCGTCGGCATCGGTCGAACTGAGAAGTTTCGAGCTTGCTGCGGAGTATGCCTCAAGCGACCTGACGAACTCGTCCTTGAAGGGCTGCCGTTCCGGGGAGACCTGGAGCGGCTGCACCTCGCGTAGCAGCCTGACGGAGAACGCATGCAGGTCGTCCGCCGCTACGGCGGCTGCCTCTGTGTCCTGCAGATAGAGGGCGTGGGCATGCTCCATCGAGAGCCTCATCAGGCGGATGCTGGCGGTGTCGACCAGTCCGGCCAGCCGTTCGTCGTCGTAGGTGTCGGGCCCGGCAACAGGCGCTTCCGGCTCGGTCTCGACGTCGGCACCCGTCGGGGTGGAGGCTGCACCGGTGGTGTTCCCCTCGTCGGGGGCTACCCTGGGCTCGTCAGGGTCCGCCTCATCTTCAGGGAGCACCGGAACCGCATCGTGGGTCTCGTTCTCGTCCGGGAATGCAGGGTCACCGGATGGCTCCGAACCGTTCTTTGCCGCCGGAAGTTCCTTGAGCGAGAACGGCAACATCTCTCCCGTCTCCAGGACCGTGAGCCCCTGGCCGGAACCGGCAGCGGCCGGTACGGTGAGGAGGAATCCCGCGCAGACGGCAATTCCAAGGAAAATCAGAGCGCTCTGGTGGTGCTTGCTCATGCGCATTTTTCTTTCAGTTAATGAATATAAATATTATTATATTTCCATATTGAAAAAAAGGGTTCTCTGGCAAAACCGTTTTCGATACCGCCGCATCTGCGGCATCCGCCAGCCTGCACACCTGGTAGTACGGACCCGCTCGCCGGAGGCCGTGATCCGGAACAGTCGGCAGAAGACCCGCAAACTGCTCATGGTGCAGCGGAATCCTGCAGGAAACGGGGGCATTATCCCGGTTACGGGAGAGGCATTCCAGGGGTTTTCGGCCGTTAAGACGGACATTCCGGGTATCGGTCTGATGTTCGCTGGAGATGTTGCGCCGTCTTGTGGAAACTTATATGAACTCTCGCGGGTTACCGGGTTAAGAGGAAGCCTGATGGAGATCGTGAAGATACCGAATATGGATAAAGCGGAGTACGATAAGCTCATTGAGGAGGGGTTTCTCAGCCGTATCGCATTCCAGGGCGGTAAATATCCGTATATCGCCCCGTTCCTGTACGTCTTCGACGGAAAGTTTCTCTACTTCCTGGCAACCAAGTACGGCAGGAAGAACGACCTCTTCCGGCAGCACCCGTATGTCTCCGTCGAGATCGAGAAGTATTCCGGCGACCTCTCCTGCTACACCTTCGTGACGATGCAGGGGTACCTGGTGCAGCTTGAGGACGCAATCGAGAAGAAGATCATCAGGGAGAAGTTCGTGAACATGATCAAAGTGCACAACCTCTCCAGGAACATCTTTGCGGCGCTCGGCCATAAGCCGGAGGAGCCGATCGAGGCGATCGCCTCCGAAGAGCGTTCGAATATCTGGAAACTTACCGGCGTGACCGATATCGTTGCTCTCAAGAATCTCTAATTTTTTTAACGAAACCCGTGCAGGAGCCCGCGGCGTGGAACCCTTAGGGCCGGGAAGGCACGGGACGGTATGGCTCCGAAATGCCGTTTGATGCTCTCCGTTCTTTTTATTGCGGTGCTGGTCACGATGCCCGCCTTTGCTCACGTTCCGCTCTTCGCCCGGGGCGGGTCGTCACCCGACCCGGCGCTCGTCGTTGAAGACCCTGCAAAGCCGTGGGTGATCTACGACACCCCGCCGCGCGGCACTACTGGTTCCGGATGGAGGAGGGGGAGCGTATCACCATGACAATGCTCGGGCCCCTCGCCCTCGTCATCTGGGCGCGGCGCGTGATCGGCCCCGTGCTTGCTTTCGTTGCCGCTATCCTGCCTGCCCGCCGTCCCCCGCCGTGAGTCACGCGAGAAGCGGTTCGAGCATTGCCCCGGCGGTATCGAGCAGAGCGGCGAGGCCTTCCGGCGTTGCGTTTCCTTTCTCCATCCAGCGGATGATGCCACGCCCATCCAGGAGGTAGATGTAGGCGAGCGACGGGTCTTCTATTCCGTAGGCCCGCCGGCACCGCTCGATATCCTCTGGAATGGTCAGCACCTGGTCATGCTTCGCGGGAGGGGTGCCGCCCGCGAGCCCCTGCCGGATGCTATCGGCAAGAGATCTCCCGATGAGGCTGTCGCCGACGACTAGAGCGAGGTAGGTCGCCACCCGGGGATTCTCGGTGAACGCTCCGATGAAGGGGCCGCTCCAGGACTCCGCCATCGGCCCGGCGGACTCGAGGAAGACGAGGACGACGAGTGAGACGTCGCCTCCTGCATCGTCGGGGAGGGTGACGACTCTGCCGGAGAGGGACGTTGCCATAAGGGTGGGAAACGTCCTGCCGAGGGCTGCGGGCACCGGTTCGGGGGTTGCTGCCGTTCGGTTCATGGCCTGCAGGTAAGGGTACCCATTAGATAAAGCTCTCCCCGGGGTGTGCGGTATCCGGGTGGGGAGCGTTGCGCCAAGCACTATAACTTTCAAGCGCAACAGTTCCTCCAGGGAGGCGTATCGGTTTGATCAGCATCGGGGAAGGATGGGAAGACCTTGCCGCGGCGCTCCGTGATTCGGATGCCGGGGAGCGCGTCTACGCCGTCGGATCGACGGACAGCGGGAAGACGACACTCTGCCGGTATCTTGTCGATACGGCGGCGACAAAGGCGAGGACGGCGTATGTCGACTGCGATACCGGGCAGTCCCGGATCGGCCCGCCGACGACCGAGGGGATGATCCTCTGTTCCGGTCCCACTTTCCTCCGGTTCGTCGGTTCGACGTCCCCGGGCGGCCACTTCGTCCAGACCATCACGGGAGCAAAGCGCCTCGTTGAGAAGGCCGAAGAACTCTCCGCCCGCGTCATTGTCATCGACTCGCCCGGGCTCGTCTCCGGCGGGGTGGGCATCGAGTTCCAGTTGCAGATGATCGACCTTCTCCGCCCCACCCGGATCGTCGCCCTCCAGCGCGGCCGGGAGCTCGAACGGCTGCTCACGAACTTTTCTCGCCGCCCGGGGACTGTGATCCACCGGATCGCTGTCTCCCCTGCCATGGTTGCCCGGCCTGCCGCCGGTCGGCGGCGTTACCGCGAGGAACGTTTCAGGGCCTATTTTACCGATGCAGAATTGCAGAATGTCCCGTTCCGTGGGCTCGGTCTCCAGGGCAGGGTGCCCGACATGAGGAACCTCCGCGGGATCGGTGGCCAGCTGGTTTCCCTCAACGACCCCGAGAACTTCGTCATCGCTCTCGGCATCGTCGAGGACCTTCATCCCGGAAGGCGGCTCGAGGTCGTCGCCCCGCCCTTCGACCCGGCCGCCGTCGCGTCGGTCAGGTTCGGCTCGATCTCCCTGGATCTCGGGGCGGTCCCGGGGTCGATGGAATCGTTCCGGTGCTGAGTCCTTCTCACGCCGGGATGAGCGAGAGCCAGAGTATGTAGACCACCGCCTGGGCGAGGGTGAGCGGGATACCGACCCGCGCAAACTCGGCGAATGTCAGTGTCTCGCCTTCCTTCTCCGCACCCTGGATGACGATGACGTTGCTGGCGGCGCCGAGGATCAGCATGTTCCCGGCGATGGTGCTGCCGGCCGCAAGCGCCATCAACCCGACGGTGGACGTCCCGAGACGGGAGATGGCCGGGAGGAAGAGGGCGACGAAGGGGACGTTCGAGATGAACTGGGAGACGACGACGCCGGTTGCGACGATGACCGGGACGGCGCCGAGATCGAGTAAACTCCCTTCTATGAGCGGCTGGAAGAGCCCCGACTGCCAGACGCTCGCCATGAGGATGAAGAGCATCACGTCGAGGTTGATCGACGCGAGCGCGTCGAGCGGTGCGATCGATCCCGTCACGAGGACGGCCACGGCGCCGAGGAGCACCACCTGCCAGATACGGAAGTCGACGTTCCCTACCTCTCTGACCGCGATCAGGAGGAAGACGATGACGAGAACGACGAGCGGGATGAGTGTGCCCATGGTATCGCCGGTGAAGAACTTGCGCGCTATCGTTGGTTTCTCTCTACCCGAAAAAAGGCTCTGCCGGGGCCGAGTGGCCTTCAGGCCTCTCGTCCGACGGTATAGTTGATGACGCTCTCACAGATGTCGCCGGAGTATTCCCCGATCCGCCGGATACTGTCTGCAATCTGCCCCGTCGGGATCGCCGTCACCGCCTCGAACCGGAGCGCCCGGGTATTGATATCGCGGGTCATCTCCTCAAGGTCGCGCACCCTCTGAAGCGTCATGTTCGCCTTCTCGATGTCTCCGGTGTGAAACGCCTCCATGCTCCACGAGAATATCTGCAGGGCAAGCGCGCTTGCCTCGTCCATGGGGTCGAGCGTTGCCGCCTCGATATCCCGGTCGATCAGGAGGAGAGCGTTGTGCGCGACCCGGGTGGCGTGGTCGGCAATCCGCTCGATGATCCTGCTCACCTGAAAGCAGTATGCCGCCTGGGCTACCGGGATGTCCATCCGGCGCGCGAGTGTGGCGTCGCTCACGATGAGATTGTCTTGCCGTGCGACGAGCCAGTGCAGCCGGTCGACCTCAGTATCCCGCGCGATGATGTCGCTCGCAAGCGCCGCGTCGTGGTCCCGTATTGCGGTCATCGCATCTTGCTGCATGCCCCGCGCGAGAAGGTGCATCCGTTTGATGGTGTTTTCAAACGGCATCTCTGCGGGGTTGAGGAGATCTTTGATCGTTATCGAGGTGTCGGTCTCGCCGACCACCTCCTGCCCGATCGCCATCTGCGTGAACTCCCTGACGAGCTGCAGGATGAACGGCGGCAGCCTTCCCTTCGACTCAAGGCGGATGGTCGTGAACCCGGCGATGTACGCCCCTACGAGGAGGCGGAGCAGGTAGGTGCGGTTGGTCGCGGCCCCGACCTCGAAGACCCTGGTCCGGTGGGCCGACTCGCCGCTGATCTTGGGGGTGATCAGGAGCGATCCGTCGGGCTGCACGACCAGTCCCACCGGATCGTTCTTCTGGATGTTCGCGGCCCTGATCCACTGTTTCGGCAGGGATACGATGTATGACGAACCGCCGGTGATCTGGACTTTTCTGATCTCCATGGGCTGGTAGGCGTTGGCGCCCGGAGGATATATGCATTCTCTGGGCTATATATGTCACCGGCATTTCCGGGGGACAACTATACCGGTATGGTCTTTTTCGGAACCTTCGGAACCACCCGGCCGCGCGGTTGTCGGCGGGGGAATTCCGCCGCTACACCCACATGAGCGCCGTGATCCAGAGGAGCAGGGCGAAAAGGATCGCGGTCGTTACGATAGACCCGATCCGGTATCGCCGTGCGACGGCCTTGTCCTGGGGGGCCCGGGGTTCTATCTTCATCAGAACCACGGCGACGAGTGCGCCCGCTATCAGCCCGACGATCTGTCCGGCAACCAGCAGCCCGGAAGTGATGATACTCATCGGTTGGAGCACCAGGACAAGGCCGGCCACCACCGTCGGCGGTATGATGGCGGCGGCGATGGCGACGCCGGCGATGACCTCCGCCGTACCCTTGCTGAACGCCACCGCCGCCGCGAAACCAAGGAAGACCGCCATCAGGCTGTAGATGGGGTTCAACACGAGGCGCGTGGCGATCGCTTCGGTCATCGTGAGCGGTATGGCGATGTTGATCAAGAAGCTGGCGACGGCGGAGAGGATGAAGACGCCCAGGAGCAGCGTCGCGAGCACGCCAAGGCATCGCGTGGCGTTCTGGATATCCCCGAGGCCGGCATAGACGGAGAACCCGTAGATCGGGCCCATGATCGGGGAGAGGAGCATCGCCCCGATGATGATCGTCGGGTTGTCGAGCAGGAGGCCGGAGAGGGCCACCAGTCCGGCGATGGACGTCAACGCGAGTTTTTCGAGATCGAGTTCGCCGTAACCCTTGACCTGATCGACCAGCTTCTCGACCGGCGTCTTCTCTTCCTTCTCCTCGACCTTTTTTTCGGCACGCTTCAGGAGCGACGAGATGACGAACTCGGGTTGTGAGACCTCGATCATGTTCTCGTTGTACCGGAGATCGAGTACGTCCTGTATCTTCTCGATCAGTTCGTCGAGGTTTTCGGCCGGCGTGTATAGGGTGATCTCGTAGATGTCCTGAACGAGCGATACCGTGTAGTGAAGCCCCTCGAGAACCTCTTCTATCCTCTCGTGCCCGTCCTCCCGCACGTGAACGACGATCTTCTTCATGTCTCCACCCGGCCGCCGGTAGTTCCACCGTGGGGCGTGAGTATCTGTGCCTCCCGGTCTGTTCCCTGCCGCGTGCCCGGCCGGAGGCTCTCTCCGGGAGCCGATCCTGCAAAAGCGGGTGCTGCACCATAACAGCCGGCAGGCGCACGGAGGCAGTGCTCCGCTACGCAGCAATACGGGTATTCTAGGGTGAGAAATGTCGACAAGGCGTCCCCCATCGTGTGATCGCCGGGCTCGTCATCGTCCACGGGAGCGATCCCGGCGACAGTACTATCCACGAAGAGTCTAATAGCGGCGAACGAGATTAACTTTTCCTGGACGTGCAGTGGAGAAGAGGCGAACCGACACCGGTCGTCCTGATGACATGTTACCCCGGCAGAACGCGGTGGTGCGTCGCGGAGACCTGCCTCCCGGTGGACGATGATCCCTGAAGAAATGCGGTTTCGCACCTGCGGTGCTCCGGCCCGTCGCACCTAATGGTGCTCCTGCTCGGTTCCTGCGGAACCTCGCAACTCGAAAACACTTCGTGTTTTCTCGAGCTCCGGCCCTGCGGCCCGTCGCATTTAGAGAGAAGAGGATACACGAAAAGACGACGTCAAGGGGGGAAGTGTCTTGTGTGGATCCAAATCTCTCTAGGTCTATCTAGTGCAGTCTAATATTTAATAATTTCTGTTTGGGAAATGTAGAAAATAAAGGTTTTGGCCGGTTGCCCGGGCATTTAAGGATTACCGTGCGGGAGCCGTCTCGACTCTCGCTCCTCGGGGCTCCGGCCCTTCTACGACCGGGTTGTCCGGATAGGTAACCCACTCGGTGAATGATCCCTCGTAGATCCGAACGTTCGGGTAGAGGTAGAGCCACTTTAAGAGGACAAACTCGTTCGTGGCTTCCCTCCCGGTTCCGCACGAGCAGATGACCGTCTTGCTCCGGTCGACACCATGTTCTTCCAGGATCATGTCGAGTTCGTCATTGGACTTGAGCCGCGCCGGGTTCGCCTCGTGCATCAGACTCTTCCAGGGCAGGTTGACGGCTCCGGGGATATGCCCGGCCTTCCGCCAGGGCCCCTTCCCTTCATAGACCTTTGCCGGGCGTGCGTCGAGCACGACCACGTCGTCGTTGTCTTTGATCCGCACGAACTCCTCGTACCCGATGGGGTAGTCGTCCCGGACCTCGACGGTGAAACTGGACGGCTCGACCGCGGGGTAGTCCTGCGAGAGTTCCCGCCCTTCGCTTTTCCACGCGTCAATCCCGCCGTCGAGGATGTACACGGTGTTGTGACCGTATTTCGCCAGGGTGTAGGCCATCATCGTCTGCCCGAGCCCGTCGCCCGCGCCGGAGAACGCGCCTTTCCCGGTGTAGACGACGACCGGGGAGTCGGCCTCGATACCCGCGCGCCGGAACGACTCCTGCAGGCAGGCGTTCGGGCTGTACGATCCCGGGAATCCGCGGTTGGATACCCGCAGGACGCCTTCGGTCAGGTAGACGGCACCGGGGACGTGCTCCTGGATGTAGTCGTGTATGTTCGGTTGAACGTCGACGATCACCAGGTTTTCATCGTTCAGGTGGCGATCCACCCACTCCGAGTTCACCAGTTTGACCTTCCCGTCTCCACGGGGATACGGGATATTCTCCCGGTCGCTCGTGGCCTGCAGGCGCTCCATGCCGCCGGGAGTAAACATCTTCTCTTCCATTTTCCCTCACCTCATGCTGGATACTCTCACCGGGGGCCGGTGAGCCCGCGTCACTCCAGGTTTGAGAGCACATATATCTTTGTGCGGGGTTGGGTGTGCGACTGGCCGAAGGTGCGACGTTCCTCCGGAACGGAGTTGGAGCACCGTTAGGAACGACGTTCCATGGGAACGGAGTTCGAGCACCGAAGGTGTGAGGTGCGGGGGCAGGAGGACGAGAAGAACGAAGTTCTTCGAGGGGACGGGGTCTGGTGAGGAGAAGTATTGCGCTCCGGCGAGCACATTTGCTAGAGCGGTGAGTCCTGGAGGCTGGTGCGCTGGTTCAACAGGCGCCGAAGGGTGGGGGTTTGGGTGTGCGAAGGTTTCCTTTATGGCTGATTCTGTTCCCCTTACGGCTGATTCTTCCTCACGATGTCGCAAAGCCTGTACACGGCTTTCCACTGGATATCGCCATTGGGGGAGGGGCTGACGGGGAGGGGGGCATGCCCCCCTCCCCTGTATCTGCCCAGTACGCCGACATCTGTAACCCCACTCGAAGACTTTCGGTTTTCTCAAACTCCTAGAGTTGTCCGTCGCCCTTCCTGAGTTATCGAACACCTCCCTATATTGGCACTCGCAAACCTCTCCTCAAAAACCCCCACCTCCCGCGCTTCGCGCTCCTCCCGCCCCCAAGGGGGCGGGCAGTGCGTGGCGATAGGTGACTGACCGAAGGGCCGGAGCATGAACATCGAAAGTGTACAGTCCCTAGAAAACCGTGCACGGGACTTGAAACGCCCAGAACGTGGCTGGAGGAGTCAAGCATCGAAGATGTGCGTTAACCTTCCATAAAAATTGGGTATGGGCCCCCTCACTCCTCGGCCCCTTCCGGGCCGATCTCGATGCTCTCCCCCGGCGAGAGCAGCGCGACCCGGATCGACATCGTCCGCTCGATGGTCCGCTTGAAGTCCTCCAGGCTCTGCCGGATGACAGGGAACGTATCGTAGTGCATGGGGATCACGAGCGGCGCGCCGATATACCGGGCCGCGATCATCGCCTCTTCTGGCCCCATCGTGTAGCAGCCGCCTACGGGGAGAAGCGCTACGTCCGGCCGGTAGAGGTCGCGGATGAGTTGCATGTCGGAGAAGAGCGCCGTGTCGCCGGCGTGGTAGACGCTGACGCCGTCCATCGCGATGACGAATCCGGCGGCAACACCGCCGTAGAACCCCGCCCCCTCGTCTTCCAGCCACGACGAGTGAAGTGCGGGCGTCATCGTGAACCGGACACCGTCGACGGTGATCGTGCCGCCGAGGTTCATCGGTTCGGTGGGAACGCCCTTCGTTTTCAGATACTTCGCCACCTCGTTGATGGCGACCGTCTTCTTCCGGAGTTCTGCGGCAATGCCCAGGTGGTCGGCGTGGGCGTGCGTCACGGCAACGATATCGGGCTCCGCCTCAAGGGATCCCTCCGGGATGAAGGGGTCGATGAGGATCGTCCGCGAACCCTCAAGCGAGAAACACGCGTGGCCAAGCCAGGTCAATCTCATGGAGAAGAGATCAATTCGTAATACTAAAAAAGTGTTCAGTGGGTTATGGGGATGGATAGGGGTTCAGAACTCCCCCATGTCGATCGCTTCGGTGATGTCGATCGCTTCGCTAAGACCGTCGTTCACGACGCCGCGCGTCATCAGTTCGGAGAGATCGCGGTCCTCCATGACATCCCTGATCCGTTCCAGGAACGGATCGAGAGTGGTGTCTCTCTGCTGCTCGAGCACGTGGCGGTACTCACGAAGCGTCGAGGGGCTTATATCGAGTTCCTCACTGATCTCCTTCATGGTCTTCCCCGAATCAAGAAGTTCCCCCATCGCCGCCTGGTCGAACGGCATCTTGAAATCGAGCTCCCTGAAGAGTTTGAGGCGGACCCGGGCACGTGCCACGGTTTTGCTCAGCTTCTCATCGCCGAGCGCCCTCGCGATTTCGGTGTCGTTCTTGCCATCGTAGTACGCAGCCACGAGTTTCGCGAGTTGCCGCGGGACGAGTTTGGTCTTGAAATACCCCCGATCGAGGATCTCCCGCATGATCAGGGCAATCTCGCGCTCCACAGCGTCGCGATCCCGGAGCGTACCATGAACCTTTCTCATCGGTTCGACGATTGTCTTCTTGTTCGTGATGGTCGTGAACAGCTCGAGGAGCTGCTGCTTGCGGGTATCTTCTGCCATGTCCGTCTCACTCAGTTCTGTATTCCACCGTCTGGTTCTGAGGGTCACCCATGACGACCCTATATATATACATTTTCCCCGGGTCGGGGCGTAACGTTCCCTACATTACAACTGCTATCATTTAAACTTTACCATATACGCTCTCAAAACAGAAGGATCGTTTCAGTGGATGTAACTGTATCTTCCGGGGTATCGCACGCCGTGAAAAGAACCTTTCCCATACTTGTCCATTTCTCGAAGGATCGTGATCCCGCGCGAGATGAGGACTATTCTTTATTAGCACCGGCGCTCAACTGTATTGCAAGACTATGGCCGAGACGAGCGATATTTACGAGAAAATCATGGAAGTAGCCAGAAGACGAGGTTTCGTCTGGCCCTCATCCGAGTTATACGGGTCGATTGCCGGATTCATCGATTACGGCCCTCTCGGAGCGATGCTAAAGCGGAACGTTGAGAATCTATGGCGGTCGTTCTACGTCTTCCAGGAAGGTTACTACGAGATCGAATGCCCCACCGTCGGAAACGAAGCGATCTTCGTCGCATCCGGTCATGTGAAAGAGTTCGCCGACAAGATGGTGCAGTGCCCGCACTGCGGCGAGTACCTCCGCGCCGATCATATCGCAGAGGAGAACGGCATCGAGAACGCAGGCACGCTCTCGGCGGAAGCGCTCCAGACGGCGCTCTATGAACTCCCCTGCCCGTCGTGCAAGGAACCCCTGGGCGAAACGGCCGTCTTTGCGTTCAACTTGATGTTTGAGACGACCATCGGTCCGGGCTCACAGCGGAAGGGCTACCTGCGCCCCGAGACCGCCCAGGGCATCTTCACCGACTTCTCCCGGCTCCTGCGCTTTTACCGGGACAAACTCCCCTTCGGCGCTGTTCAGATCGGGAAGTCCTACCGAAACGAGATCTCCCCCCGCCAGGGCATGATCCGGCTACGGGAGTTCTCTCAGGCGGAAGCCGAGATCTTCGTCCACCCTGAGCAGAAAGACCATCCTGCCTTCCACCGCTACGCGGACTACACGGCCCCCCTCCTCACCATTGCGCGGCAGCTCGACGGCCAGAAGCCGGCCGCAATGACGATGCGCGCAGCCGTGGACGAGGGGGTGATTGCGAACGAGTACGTCGCCTACTACATCGCGCTGACGCACCGGATCCTGACCGCTATCGGTGTCGACCCGGCAAAACTCCGGTTCCGTCAGCACCTGACCGACGAGCGGGCGCATTACGCGGCCGACTGCTGGGACGCCGAGGTCTACTCCGGCCGGTTCGGGTGGGTGGAGATCGTCGGCATCGCCGACCGCACCAACTACGATCTGCGCTCGCACGCGGAGCACTCCGGCACCTCGATGACGGTCTTCATACCCTACGACGAGCCGAAACAGGTCGTGAAACGACGGATTGTGGCCGATATGGGTGTGCTCGGACCGCGGTACCGCGGCAAGGCGAAGGCGATCGCGGATGCTCTCGCCGCATCCGAGCCGGGGGAGGACGGTGCGCTGGTCACCGTCGACGGCGAAGAGTTCTTCATCCCCGCCGATCTCTACCAGGTCCGCGAGGAGGAGATCGAAGTCCGCGGCGAAGAGGTGATGCCCCACGTCATCGAGCCATCGTACGGCATTGACCGGATGATCTACGTCGCTCTCGAGCACAGCTACGCCGAGGAAGAGGTCGAAGGCGAGATCCGGAGAGTGCTCCGGCTCCCGGCGGCGGTCGCGCCGATTCAGGTCGCCGTCTTCCCGCTGATGAACCGCGACGGTCTCGACAGGATCGCGCGGACGATCACGGAGAGGCTCACGCAGTGCCGCATCCTCGCCCAGTACGACGACTCAGGCGCCATCGGCAGGCGTTACCGGAGACAGGACGAGGTCGGGACGCCCTTTGCCGTCACCGTCGACTACGACACGCTCGAGGACAACACCGTGACCGTGAGAGACCGCGACAGCATGGAACAGGTTCGCGTACCGATCGAGCGCCTGCCCGAGCTTCTCTCCGCACTCATCTCCGGAGCCACCACGCTGCGTGAAATCAGGGTATGAACTACGTCTCCCACCCGCTGATCCGGCCAGAAAGCATCGAAGAACGGCGGTATCAACTCTCCATCGCGCTCAGGGCGCTTGATGGGAACACGATGGTCGTCCTCCCGACGGGGCTCGGGAAGACGGCCGTCGCGCTCATCGTCGCGGCGTCCCGCCTCTATTCTCACCGGGGGAGAGTGCTCGTGCTTGCGCCCACAAAGCCCCTGGTCGAGCAGCACCTCCGTTTCTTCAAACAGTTCCTGCTCATCCAGAACGGTTCCGAGCCGGATGAGCCCGATTTTGCCATGTTCACCGGCGACACCTCCCCGGCGGAGCGGACGCGGGCCTGGGAGGCGTGCCGGGTCTGTTTCGCCACCCCGCAGGTGATCAAGAACGACTGTCTTGCAGGGAGGTACAGCCTCGCCGATGTCGTACTGCTGGTCGTGGACGAGTGCCACCGGGCGGTGGGGAACTACGCCTACGTCTTCCTCGCCGGGCACTACTGCACCGCGGCTAAAGACCCCCTGCTGCTCGCGATGACCGCCTCGCCCGGCGGGGATCCGGCGAAGGTGCAGGAGGTCTGCGACAACCTGCATATCGAGGCGGTCGAGACCCGGGTGGAGACCGACGAAGATGTCCGGCCCTACATCCACGAACGCGACATCCAGTACGTCGACGTCTACCTGCCCGAAGAGCTGCAGGCGGCGCTCGTCGTCCTTCGGGGGCTCGTGGAGTCGCGTCTTGGCCGGCTCGCGAAACTCAACTTCCGCGTCCCGAAACCGGACAAACTCTCGATGAAGGCGCTCAACGCCTTGAACGCCCAGATCCAGCAGCGTATACGGACACGCGATCCATCGGCGTTCATCGCGGCGTCCCTGCACGCCGAGTGCATGAAGCTCCGGCATGCCATATCGCTTGCCGAGACGCAAGGGAGCGAGGCGCTCAAGCACTACCTCGCCCGGCTCGGTGCGGAAGGAGTCTCGAGCGCAGGGAGCAAGGCGAGCAAGCGCCTCGTCGCCGACCCCGCCTACAAAAACCTCATCGAGGCCGCCGGCGGCTGGAAGGAGGAACTGCACCCCAAGGCTTCAATCGTCCGCGAACTGGTGCGGGCGCAGCTTGCAGCGCACCCCGAGAGCCGGATCATCGTCTTCGCCACGTACCGCGACACCGTCCAGACGCTCGTGGATACGCTCACCGCTGCCGGCATCGCCTGCGAGCGGTTCGTCGGCCAGGCGTCCCGGGACGCAGAGCGGGGGCTCTCGCAGAAGGAGCAGATCGCGAGCCTCGCCCGGTTCCGGGAGGGCGAGTTCAGGTGCCTGGTCGCGACCTCTGTGGGCGAGGAAGGGCTCGACGTCCCCTCGACGGACATGGTGATCTTTTATGAGGCCGTCCCCTCAGAGATCCGGAGCATCCAGCGGAAAGGTCGAACCGGGAGAAGCGGCAGCGGCACGATCGTCGTGCTGGTGACGAAAGGCACGTCCGATGAAGCGTTCCGGTACGTGAGCCAGAGCCGGGAGCGGGCGATGGTGACGGAGATCAAGGGGATGAGCACCGCACCCGCTCCCCCACCCGCTCCCGCACCTGCCCCGGCCGTCTCGTCCGCAACCAGGCAGGCGGACATCCTCTCGTTTGCTCCGGCTGGGCCGGCAATCACCATCGACGACCGAGAGACGTCGTCGCGGGTCGTCGGACGCCTGCACGAACTCGGGGCATCGATCGCGCTGGAGCGTCTCGAGGTCGGCGACTACGCCATCGGCGACCGCATCCTCGTGGAGCGCAAGACCGTGCAGGACTTCATGAACACCCTCGTCGAGCGCGACCTCTTCGGGCAGATCAAGGCGATGGCCGACGCGGTGCCGCGTCCCGTCCTGATCATCGAAGGAGAGGGCGACCTCTATACGGTGCGAAACATCCACCCGAACGCTATCCGGGGCACGCTTGCGGCCATCACGGTCGATATGGGTGTCGCGCTGATACGCACACGGGATGCGGACGACACCGCCGAGACACTTTATGTGCTTGCACAGCGGGAGGGGAGCGAGCGGGGAGAGCGGAAGGTGCACCCGAAGAAGTCTTACCGCTCGGTTCGTGAAGAGCAGGAGTACGCGCTTGCTGCGTTCCCGAACGTCGGTCTAAAGAGCGCCCGTCTCCTCCTCGAACACTTCGGCTCGCTCAAGGCGATCATCGATGCCGAACCGGAGGAACTGGCGGCGGTGCACGGGATCGGGGAAAAAACCGCCCGTGCGATATGGGATCTCGCCCGCAGGCCTTACCGCTGACCCAGTCTCGCGAGGGCTCTGGCGCCCCGCTCGACCGCCTTCATCAGGGTCAGGCACTCGTCGGGCCTCTGTTCTCCCCTGATCCGTTCGCAGAGGTGGACGATCGTCCGCTCGATCTCCACGGCAGCCTCGCCCTGCGGCTCCCGTGCGGCCGGTGCCGGTGGCTGTCCGGTTTCCGGGGCCGGTGCAGGCGGCTCCGGTTCGGGAAGAGGTTCTTCTGAAGCAGCAAGCGGGCAGACGACGCACTGTGTCTCCCCCTTATACTCAAAGAGGGGGTAACCGCAGACCTTACAGGATTTAGCGAGCATTTTTCCTCCCTTAAGGAGATACTCGGCCATGACTTCGTCAGCCTGATCAGCCGTCATTTTGTTGAACTCCCTTAATGAACTTATATATGTCTGGATGCCATTAATAATAGAGGGGTAATTCTAATGGCAAGTCCAGACGAAACAATACGGATCTGCATCCAGATGCTGCAGAATATCAGTGAGGATTCCACCATTCCAAGAAATATCCGGCGCGTCGCAGACTCGACCAAATCGATTCTCCAGGATGACTCCAGGAGCATTGGTCTTCGCGCCGCAACCGCAATCTCTATGATCGACGAGATCAGCAACGATCCGAACATGCCGGTCCACGCGCGGACTCGCATCTGGGAACTGGTATCTCAACTCGAAACGGTACCTCTTGACTAAATCACTCATTCTTCCCGAGCGATTCCGGTGAAGGCCGGAAGCAGGGCGATACTATCCGGGTTGCCGGCAACACTGTACCCCTTTTGCCCGTCTTGCGGTAATCGGGCCGTGTACCTCAGCCCGTGACAGTGACGTAGACCGTCCGCTCGCGTCTCGACCGCACGTCGAGTTCCAGGAGGACGATCTGTTGCCAGGTGCCGCACGCGAGCGCACCGCCGATGACCGGGACGGTGAGCGACGGGCCGACGATCGCTGCCCTGACGTGGGAGCGGCCGTTGCCGTCGCCCCACGCCGCATCGTGGGCGTAGGGGATATCGGCCGGGGCGATGACCGAGAGCGCCCGGGAGAGATCGGAGAGCACGCCCGGCTCGTACTCAATGGTGGTGACGGCGGCGGTCGAGCCCGCGACGAAGACGTTTGCGAGCCCTTCCCGAACACCGCTCTCGGTGACTGCCTGCGCCACCCTGGGCGTGAGGTCGACAATCTCCCCCTCGCCGTGCGTATCTACTTTTATCGTCGTACGAAACATCACAGACACCTCATCCGAACGTCCTGTTGTCCTCCGGCCGGATAAAACCCGCGGAAAAGATGGTGGTACGGCGTGCCAGATCCGGCACGTTACGGGGACGGTTCCCGGTGCGGAGTGCGACGGGTCATGGGGCCGGAGCATGAGCACCGCAGGTGCGGGGAACGACTGCCGGGAGCGTAGCGGACGGCGGGAGTTTGAGCACCGCAGGTGCGGGGGAGGAGGCCGGAGGCCAGGAGGAGTGCGACGGGCCATGGGGCCGGAGCACGAGAAAAAAGGTCGTCCCGGGGACAGGCCAGGTCTGGCACCAGCCTCATCAGGGAAAGGATGAAGATCGGAACAGGGTTTCAACAGAGCCGAATTCTAACCTTTTTGGGAGGGTCTCGGCTCGAGACCGTGCCCTTCAGTCCGTTGCATCCTCTGTTTACCGGTCTCACCGGGCCGAGAAAAAGAAGTTTTTGTGGTATTTTCAGGCTGGGGATGAAGAGGCATCACGCCTCTTCCCCGTTCTCCTCGGTATCCAGGATCGTGAACCCGATGACTCTATCGCCTTCGTCGAGTTTCATGACCCGGACGCCGCGGGTGCCGCGCTTCTGGATCGAGATCTCGGAAACCTTCGTCCGGATCACGATGCCGGACGCACTCATCACGATGATCTCGTCGTCGTCGGAGACCGCCATCGACCCGATGACGTTGCCCGCCCGGGCGTCGACGACGATGTTTCGCACCCCGAGCGTACCCCTGCCGTGGCCGCGGAACTCGTCGAACTCCGTCCGTTTCCCGTAGCCCTGCTCCGTGATGGTGAGGAGATGATCCTCCTCGACCACCGCCACCGCCTGCAGCGCGTCGCCGTGGCGGAGTTTGATCCCCCGCACGCCCATGGCGTTCCGGTGAACCGGGCGGACGGCCTCCTCGTGGAACCGGAGGCTCTGCCCGAACTTCGTCGTCAGGATCAGCTCCTGGTCGCCGTCGGTCGCCTTCACGTCCACCAGCGCATCACCGTCGCGGAGGTTGATGGCATTGATCCCGGTCTGCCGGGGCCGCGAGAACTCGTCGAGCGCCATCTTCGCGACCGTTCCGCTCCTGGTCGCAAAGAAGAGGAAGCGGTCGGGCCGGAACTCCCGGACCGGGATCACCGCGGTCACCCGTTCTTCGCCGGCAAGGTTCAGGAGATTGACGAGGGCCTTGCCTTTGCCCGTCCGCTGCCCCTCAGGAAGGTCGTAGACCTTCAACCAGTACATTCTCCCCCTGTCGGTGAAGCAGAGGAGGTTATCGTGCATGTTCGCGACGAAGACCCTCTCGACGCCGTCGTTGTCTTTCATCGCCATGCCGATGATGCCGCGCCCTCCGCGCCGCTGGTTCCGGTAGGTGTCGAGGTCGATCCGTTTTACGTAGTTCGAGGAGGTGAGCGAGACCAGCATCGGTTTATCCTCGATGAGGTCCTCCCTGTCGAACGCCTCGGCTGCCTGCGCAATCCGGGTTCTCCGTTCGTCGCCGAAGCGCGCACCGATATCGACGAGTTCTTTCCTGATCTCGGCGAGAATGCTCGCCTCGCTCGCCAGGATCGCGGACAACCGCTCGATCTCCGCCGCAATTGCATCGCGCTCGTCCAGGATCTTCTGGTGTTCGAGTGCCGCAAGCCTCCGGAGTTGCATCTTCAAGATGGCATCCGCCTGCACCTCATCGAGCGCAAACTTCACCACCAGGGCCTTCTGCGCCTCTTCGGTCGTCCCGGAACCCCGGATGGTCGCGATGACCGCGTCGATGTTGTCGAGCGCGATGAGGAGGCCGCGGAGGATGTGCATCCGATCCTCGTTCTTCGTGAGGTCGAACTCGGTCCTCCGCCGGACCACGTCCACCCGGTGCTTGAGGAACTCGTGGATGATCTCCTTGAGGTTCAGGGTTCGGGGCTGGCGTTCGACGATTGCGAGGTTGATGACGCCGAAGGACGACTCGAGCGCCGTGTGCTTATAGAGGAAGTTCAGTATCACCTGGGGCGCGGCTCCCCTCTTGAGTTCGACCACGATCCGCATACCGTCGCGGTCGGACTCGTCGCGGATGTCGCCGATCCCCTCGATCTTCTTGTCGCGAACAAGGTTCGCGATATGCTCGATCAGGCGCGCCTTGTTCACCTGGTAGGGGATCTCGGTGATGATGATCTGCTGTGTCCGGCCCTCTTCCTCGATCTCCGCGACGCCCCTGACAACGCACTTTCCGCGACCGGTCAGGTAGGCGTCGCGAATGCCCGCGGTGCCCATCATGATCCCGCCGGTCGGGAAGTCCGGTCCGGGCATGACCTGCATCAGCTCCTCCGTGGAGATGCCCGCATCGTCGATGACGCGGCAGATCGCCTCGCAGACCTCTCTGAGGTTGTGGGGCGGCATGTTCGTCGCCATGCCGACGGCAATCCCGCTCGACCCGTTGACGAGGAGGTTCGGGATCCGGGCGGGGAGGACGTTGGGCTCCTGGAGCGACTCGTCGAAGTTCGGGACGAAGTCGACTGTCTTCTTGTCGATATCGGCGAGCAGTTCCTCCGAGACCTTCGTGAGCCGGGCCTCCGTGTAACGCATGGCGGCTGCGGAGTCGCCGTCGATCGACCCGAAGTTCCCCTGGCCGTCCACCAGCATGTGGCGGTAGGAGAAGGGCTGGGCCATCTTCACCATCGTGTCGTAGATGGCCGAATCGCCGTGCGGGTGGTACTTACCCATCACGTCTCCGACAACACGGGCGCTCTTCTTGTAGGGCTTGTCGCTCGTGTTGCCCATCTCCCACATCGCGAAGAGGGTGCGGCGATGAACCGGTTTCAAGCCGTCTCTCGCGTCGGGGATGGCGCGGCCGATGATCACGCTCATCGCGTAGTCGATGTAGCATGATTTCATCTCCTCCTCGATGTTGATCGGGACAACCCCTTCAGATGTCAAGGTTGCTCACCTCCTTTGCATGCCTGCGGATGAAATCTCTCCGGGCGTCAACGTTCTCTCCCATAAGTTTCTCGAATATCTCGTTCGCGTAAGCAGCGTCCTCGATCTGCACCTGTTTGAGGACCCGGTTCGCCGGATCCATCGTGGTGCTCCAGAGCTGCCCGGCGTTCATCTCACCAAGACCCTTGTACCGCTGGAGCGAGACGCCTTTCTCGCCCCATTCGGCGAGGGTTTTTCGCATCTCCTCTTCGCGGTAGACATATTGTTCCTGTCTGCCCTTCGCCACCCGGTAGAGAGGCGGCTGGGCGATGTAGATGTAGCCGTTCTCGACGAGCCCCACCATGTAGCGGTAGAAGAACGTGAGGAGGAGCGTCCGGATGTGCGCTCCGTCGACATCGGCATCCGTCATCAGGATGATCCGGTGGTACCGGGCCCGTTCCGCATCGAAACTGTCGCCGACTCCGGTGCCGATAGCGGATATCAGCGCCTGGATCTCGGCGTTCTTCAGGATCTTGTGCTCCGACGCCTTCTCGACGTTCAGGATCTTCCCTCGGAGGGGGAGGATCGCCTGGAACTTCCTGTCCCGCCCCTGTTTTGCGGAACCGCCTGCAGAATCTCCTTCCACGATGTAGAGTTCGCTCTTTGCCGGATCGCGCTCCTGGCAGTCGGCGAGCTTCCCGGGGAGGCCGGTCGACTCCAGCGTGCTCTTTCGCCGGGCGAGTTCGCGCGCGTTCCTGGCGGCTTCCCTGGCCCGGGCGGCTGCCATCGCCTTGTCCACGATCGTCTGGAGGGTTTTCGGGTGCTCCTCGAAGTACTCGGTGAGCGACGAGTAGACGAGCGAGTCCACGATTCCCCGGACGTTGCTGTTCCCGAGGCGCATCTTGGTCTGTCCCTCGAACTGAGGGTTCGCCACCCGGGTGCTGATGACGGAGGCGAGCCCCTCCCTGACGTCTTCACCCTTGACCTGCGCGTCGTTGTTCTTGAGGAGGTTGTTCCTGCGTGCTGCGCTGTTGATCGCCCGGGTGATGGCGCTCCGGAACCCTTCGAGGTGGGTGCCGCCCTCCCGGGTGTTGACGCTGTTGACGTAGGTGTAGATCGTCTCCGAGTATGAGTTGTTATACTGCAGGGCGACCTCGACCTCGACCAGGCTCTCGGGATCGCGTTTCTGGAAGTAGATGATATCGTCGTGGAGGCTCTCTTTCCCCTCGCCGAGATGAGCGACGAATTGCCGGATCCCGTCCTCAAAGCAGTAGGTGACAGAATCCCCGGTGCGCTCGTCCCGCAGAACGATCGTGAGGCCGCTGTTTAAGTAGGCGAGTTCACGGAGCCGGTGATCCAGCACGTCGTAATCGAACTCGACGGTCTCGAAGATCGATCGGTCGGGCTGGAACGTGATCCGGGTTCCCTGGAGCCGTTTGTAGTCGAGCTGTTGTCCGTCCAGGGCGCCGTATCGCTCTTCGTACCGCACCTCCATCTCGTGCTCGGTCTCCGGGCGGCTCGCGAGCGGCTTTGCGACCAGACCCTGCCGGAACTGCATCTCGTAGACGTTGCCGTCCTTGAAGACTGTTGCATCAAGCCAGCTTGCGAGAGCGTTGACGACAGAGACGCCGACACCGTGCAGCCCGCCGGACACCTGGTAGGTATTCTTGTCGAACTTTCCACCTGCGTGGAGCACGGTGAGGACGATCTCGAGTGCGCTCTTGTCGTATTGGTGCATGAGGTCGACCGGAATACCGCGCCCGTTGTCGTCAACCGAGACCGAGCCGTCCCGGTGAACGGTTACGAGGATCCGGTCGCAGAACCCGGCGAGCGCCTCGTCTACGGCGTTGTCCACGACCTCGTAGACAAGGTGGTGCAGCCCTCGGCTGTCCGTGCTGCCGATATACATGGCGGGCCGCTCCCGCACAGGCCTCAGGCCTTCCAGTACCGTGATGTGTGATGCATCGTAGGTATCAGTCATCTGTGACCTCCGCTGAACAAGCGGTGTCCTGAATCGCAGCAAAATTCACAGTATATATTGGTTTTATAAGCACTTATATTGTATGGCTCTGAGAAATCCTCTGATTTGAGGATATCCTGCAACTTTACGATTAGATGGGGCTCCGATGCAGGTGTGCCCGGGAAGCCCCGGTTATGGACGGAGAGCATACGCTCCCGTTAATCGTATTTTCCCGTATCCGGATCGGGTATCCCGAGTTCTTTGTCGACCGCGATCGCGAGCCGGTTGAGAACCCGTTTCACGTCGGCCGCATCTTCCTTGTCCAGTGTGCCGGGCTGGTGCCAGATCACCTGTTTGCGGAGCCGCTCGACGAGTTCCTCGATCTCGGTTCCCCGGAACTGCTCCGGCACCATGAAGTCGTTGAGATGATCTGCGGCGCCGTAGAACGCTCGCTCGGGAGGCAGACCGAAGTGCCGTGAAAGCAGCATCAGGTTGACGACGAACCCTCTGCCGAATTCGCTCTTTGGGGGCATACTATCCCTATACATCGCCGGGGAATATGAACGATCTGGTTTTTCTCGTATGTCGAAGGTGTCCCGGGAAACGGTTCCGGGTCTGCGATGTTGCTCATGCTTCTGCATTTGCATTCGGTTGTCTCTTTTAATTGCACCTGGCACGGATTTCGAGGGGGCTGCGCACTTCGCACCTGGCGGTGCTCACGCTCACTGTGTTCGCGCCTCTAAGCCTCACGGCCTCTCGTGCTCCCGCCCCCGCACCTGACGGTGCTCAAGCTCCTATCCTACGCGCAGTCTACATCCCGTGCACGGCTTCCCAGTGACTATCGCCATTTGGGGAGGGGCTGACGGGGAGGGGGGAATATTCCCCCCTCCCCTGTCCCCACCCCCCTGCGTGGCGATAGCCACCACGGTCCACTGGATCGGGCTTTTCCTCGCTATAGTTGCATTGTTGTCGTTGGTATCCCGGAATCGCTTTGACGAGAAGAGGTAATGCCTGCAACACGCAAGTAAGCCATTTCAGGCTCTGGACGCTTCAACAGGGACCGAATTTGATTGGCAAGGTAACATCGCACTCACCTACGGCTGCCCATAGATCAGCACCGTCGAAAGCACGATGAAACCCAGCGTCGCGGCGAAGAAGACGGTCTCTCCGGTGCGGAGGGGTTTTTTCCTGATATACAGACTGGCGTTTGCCCCGTATCCCCGGCAGAGCATGCTCGTGTAGGTGCGCTCGCCCTGCTCGTAGGACCGGATGAAGATCGTCCCGACCGTGTAGCCTACCTGGTGCAGCCGGTATTGATAGGGGAGGGTGCGGTCGAGGGGATCGAAACACCGGGTCGCCATTGCGGTCCGTATCCTCGTAAACATCTCGGCAAAGACGAAGATGTAGCGGACCGTCATCACGAGCGTGAGGGTGAACTCCCGGGGCAGGCCGAGCCTCCCCGCCGCCTCGATCATGTCCTGCATCTTTGTCGTCGACGAGAGCAGGATGATGAACGATACGCTGACGACGAACTTCACGAGGAGGATCGACGCGAACTCCACCGACTCCGCGTAGACCTCGATCCCGAAGGGAAGGGTCGCAACTGTATGGAAAACATCGTAATATGGATTTTTTACGAATACTTGGAACGCGACCAGGAAGATGCCGAACAGCAGGATGAGCGCGAGCCTTTTCAAATAGATAACCGGTGAGAGGCGCGATGCGGCCCAGAGTACGGCGACGAGAGCGAAGAGGACGGCACCGACCGCGTAGACCCTCGTCGAGTACGGCACGGCTACGATGGCCACGATGGCGGCGAGGGCTATGAGGAGTTTTATCCGTGCATCCAGCCGGTGGATGATGCTTGTTCGGTAAGCATACCTCTCGATGAAGTAGAGGTCGTCGATCATGCTCTTCTCACGTAGGCGTCGAGGAACGACTTCTTCGCGTCCTCGTAGGTGTAGGCCATCTCGATGGCGACGCCGTTCTCCCGGAGCGACCGGATCAGTTTCGGTATGGGCGGCACGTCGAGCCTTGTCCGGGTGAGGAGTTCCGGCCGGGTGAAGACCTCTTCGACCGTCCCGGAGCCCACGATCGTTCCCCTATCCATTACGTAGATGTAGTCCGCCATCTCCGCAACGAGGCCGAGATGATGGGTCGAGAAGACCACCGTCATACCGTACTCCTCGGGCAGCCGGTTGACGAACGCCACGAGATCGGCGACACCCTGCGGATCGAGCCCCGCGGTCGGTTCGTCGAGCACCAGCACCTGCGGCTCCATCGCGAGGATGCCGGCAATGGCAACCCGTTTCTTCTCGCCGCCCGAGAGGTGGTGCGGCACGCGCTCGCGCAGGTCCTCGATCCCGAGGAGGTGCAGGGCCTCCTCGATGCGGTGGGTGACCGTCTCGTCGTCGAGACCGAGGTTCGTCGGGCCGAACGCAACGTCCTGCTCCACGGTGGGGGAGAAGATCTGGTCGTCGGGGTTCTGGAAGACAAGCCCGACAAGTTTGCGCACCTCGCGGACGTTCTCCCTCGTGATAGGCTCGCCCCTGACCAGCACCTCGCCGGACGTGGGTTTGAGGATGCCGTTGAAGTGCTTGAAAAGCGTGCTCTTCCCTGCACCGTTCGGCCCGATGACGGCGATGCGGGACTTTCGCTCCGCAACGAAGTTCACGCCCTCGAGGGCGCGGACGTCGCCGCGGTAGATATGGGTGAGGTCGCGAGTCTCGAGCAGGTGCATGATGGCAAAATGTGGGTTTTCAGGTATCTAGTTATCGGGCCGTGCGGAGACCCTGGCAACGGTGAATACCAGCACCAGCGCCAGAATCGTGCCGATCACGGCCGCAAGCATTTATCCGGGCTTATCCATGCCGGGGATGTTGTAGTCTGGTATGAACGCTTCGTACGAGAAGTCGTTCTCGGTCGCGGCGATTGCCTGCTCCTCTGCGGTGCCGGCGGCGACCACGGCGACCACGGCGACCACCGGTATCTTCTCCTCTCCCACCGAACGCCGTGGCCACCGCCGGGCGAGAGCGATGAAGATGAGGGCGATGACCCATTGGTATAAATGCGTCAGGATATGCTCAGTGCACCTGATTGTATTGCTTCTTTGTGCAAATACTGTCAGGCAATACGCCAGCATCAATCAGTGAGAATCCGGCGTACCCCTGATGCGAAAAGTATGCCCATTGCCCTGGCCAATGCGGGTTTCAGGGCGAGTTTGCGGAGCAGGGTGCCCGGCCGATCCATGTCGCCGTGCTCCACGATCGTCCTGATGAGGTCCGGGTTGTCGAGGGCCCGGCAGAGGCGGTCGATATCCTCCGGGGTCATCTTCTGCCGCATGCGAAGCGCCTTCATCCCGATATCGAGTTCTTTCCCGAAATCATCCTTCCAACGCCGCTCGTAGTCGCGGAGGCTCCCGTCGTCGAACGCCCCGCGCGCTACGCACTCCGCCGCGACGGCGGCGGCGTGTTTCGCCGACCGGATGCCGGTGTAGACCCCTCCGCCCGACGTGGGCTTCGCGAACCCCGCCGCGTCGCCGACGAAGAGTGCCCGGCGGCCATAGGTCTGCGGCATGACTCCGAGCGGGATGACTCCGCTCGCGAGGTGGAGCGAATTTTGCCCGTACCGGGAGATGAACCGGTCGAAGTGGTCTTTCGCGTGCTCCCGGGCACAGAGGCCGATACGTGCCCGGGTCGCCGAGACCGGGATCACCCACCCGAAGAAATCGGGCGAGGCGTTGGGGTGGAGTTCCACGTAGCGCGGGTCCATCTCGTGGGGAACCTCCGCCTGCACCCCGGCGAGGTAGAGCACAGGGCGCTGCAGGCCAAGCATGCGGGCGACGGAACTCCGCGGCCCGTCGGCGGCGATCAGGAGGCGGAACGGGATCTCCTCGCGCCCGCGGACGCCCCGGGTCAGGAGTGAGGAGCCGCTGATGCCCGACGCGCTGGTCTTCAAGCGGAACTCCACCCCGGCGTCCGCCGCCTTTTTTGCCATCTCCCGGTCGAGGAGGCACCGGTCGACGACGTAGGCCTTTGTGACCCCCGCATCGAAGAGGAGTTCCCCCCCAAGACCCGAGACCATCCGGGCGCCGGTCACCTCGTTTGTGATCGGGCGTTTCGAAACATCGCATTCGGTAAAAGCAGATGCGGAGAGCAGTCCCGCGCACTGCACGGGGTAGCCGATCGTTCCGTGCTCCTCGATACAGATCGTCTTGAGCCCCTCCTCCGCGCACGCCCGCGCCGCGGCGCTCCCGGCAGGCCCCGCGCCCACAACGACAACATCCCAGACCAGAGTATCATGCCCCACACACGTGAGTTTCCGGTGCCGGTTGCCTGTCCCTGTGGTGCAGGCCGGCGGGCCGGTTCCTGAGTAGAGTGGACGTTCGGTGACTTAAAAGGGAGCGGATGGGGTGGGGACGTTACATGTCACATCCAGGCATGCGATCCATAGGGAGTGCGACGCCTGGGAACGCAATAGACCGGTCGCCCGAAATAGGGGGAGGTCTTCGTTTTTTTGTGGGTATTAGCGGGAAGATAAACCGTGGGAAATCCCGTAGAGTGGATCTTGGGAATATCGCCGTTGGGGGGTGGGGACAGGGGAGGGGGGGCATGCCCCCCTCCCCGTCAGCCCCTCCCCTATGGCGATATCCAATGGAAATCCGTGTACTGGGGTTTGCAATGTTCCAACGAACGGCTGGAGTATATAGGCACAACCCCCTCTGGTCCCTCGCTGCACGGCTCTCCACATGGCCTAGAGAGGTGCGATCGTGTGCCCCCCGCCCCCGCACCTTCGGTGCTCCTGCTCCGTTCCGTCGGAACGTCGCACCCTCCGGCCCATCGCACCCCATGGCCCGCCAACCTCGTCTCCACAGCTGCGTATTTGACGGATCATGCCCCAAGTAGTACGAAATGCCTGATATACGGGAGTTCAAGTGGAAGCAGTGCCTGATCGTGCGCGGCGACATCAAGATGAGTTGCGGCAAGAAGTGCGCGCAGATCGCTCACGCCGCCATCGGGGCATATGAGAAGGCCGACAAACTTGCGAGGAAGGCCTGGTTCGACGAGGGGCAGAAGAAGGTGGTGCTGAAGGCTTCGGCCGAGCGGCAGCTTTTTGAACTCAAGACGATCGCGGATCGGGCGGGCATACCCGCGTCGATCATCCAGGACGCCGGGATGACCGAGATCCCGCCGGGAACCGTGACGGCGCTCGGCCTCGGCCCCGCCCGCTCCGAAGACCTCGACCGGATCACCGGAGACCTCTCCCTGCTATGATGCCCTCACCCCATCCTCTCGAGCAGGACCTCGGGATGCGCTACTACGCGTCCGATGCTCCCGGTATCGGCGGGCGGCTCCGGGCCAGCCCCGCCGACTTCGTCGTCGATGAACTCCCGCTCCCGATCGCCGACCCGGACGGCCCCTACCTCATCTGCAGGCTCACCAAGACGAACTGGGAACTCCAGCGGGCGGTCAAGGAGATTGCAAAGCGGCTCAGCGTCAGCCACCGGCGGATCGCCTGGGCAGGGACGAAGGACAAGAACGCGGTGACCACCCAGCTCATATCGATCTACAACCTCACGCCGGAGGCCGTCGGACAGGTGCACCTTGCGGACATCTCGCTCGAGGTCGTCGGGCGGTCGCAGCACGCGCTTTCCCTCGGCAGCCTCGCGGGCAACCGGTTCGATATCGTCATCCGCGACTGCATCGAAGACGGCCTCCCGGCGCGGGTGCAGGCGGCGACGGAGGTGGCGTCCACCGGGATACCGAACTACTACGGGCTGCAGCGGTTTGGCGTCGTCCGGCCGGTCACGCACCTGGTCGGTGAGAGGATCCTCAAGGGCGACTACGAAGGCGCCGTGGTCACGTATATCGGCCGGGCCTACCCCCGGGAGCCGGAGGAGGTCGGGCGCGCCCGGACGCATTTTGCCGAGACCCGCGATGCACGAGCGGCGCTCGCCGACCTCCCCGTCCGGATGACCTACGAGCGAGCGATGGCGAACCACCTCGTCGCGAACCCCGGCGACTACGCCGGCGCGCTCCGGGTGCTCCCCCCGAAACTCCTCTCGCTCCTCGTGAGCGCATACCAGTCCTACCTCTTCAACCGCGCACTCTCTTCGCGCATAGACGCCGGCATGTCGCTCACCGAGCCTGAACCTGGCGACCGGCTCCTCTTTTCAGGCGGCCGCGAGGATATCGTCTCCGTGCGGAACCGGCAGGCGGCCCTGATGCATGTTCGCCGCGGTCGGTGCCGGATCGCCCTGTTCATCCCCGGAGCCGAACCGGTAGTATCGCACGGGCCGATGGATGAGATCCTGCAGGAACTGATGACCGAGTCGGGCATCGATGCCGGGGACTTCGAACGCGCCTCCCGGTTCGTGAAGACGGCGTTTGCCGGTGTTCTGAGACCGATCAGCCTCTCCGCCGACGTGGAGACGGACGTGTCCGGTGTGGACGTCCGGCTCAAATTCACGCTCCCTCCCGGCCACTACGCGACGACGGTCTGCCGGGAGTACATGAAGGCCGATCCGTACGTGATGATCTAGGCTTCAGTGTCAAAAAAGGATTATTCGTGGGGGACTAGGTGGAATACAACACGTCCCACTCGGTGACCAGGTTGCTCCCGCACATGAAGTGGCGCTTTAAGGAGAGCCGGAACATCTCATCTTCGGTCTCGATATGCATGCCCCCGACGAGCGACGGGGTGTCGGCGCCGCCGACGATGAACGGCAGGTGAATCAGGCGTATCTCGTCGACGAGGCGGTGGTTCAGCATCGACCAGTTCAGCGTCGGCCCTCCCTCGATCATCATTCGGTCGACGCCGTAGTCTCTTTTCAGACTGCTCATCAGTTCCGGCAGGTCGACGTCTTTCTCGCCAACGACGACGACGTCGACGCCGCGTTCGCGGAGCCGGGCAACATTCTCCGCCGGCGCGGCCTCGCTGACGGCGACGACCGTTTTTGCGTCAGGCCCGAGGACGTTTGCGTCCGCCGGGATATCCGCCCGGCTGCTCGGAATGACGCGGAGCGGGCTTTTTCCCTCGACTAGCCTGACCGTCAGGAAGGAGTTGTCGATCCTGATGGTGTTTGCCCCTACCATGATGGCGTCGTATTCCGCCCGGGTCCGGTGAAGGAGGAGTTCGGTTTCAGGAGCCATATACTTCATGAGGATCTTGCTCGAAGCCCCGCGTTTCAGGGTGAGTTTCCCGTCGACGGTGATCTCCGACATCATGAGCACGTGCGGCCTGTCGTGTTCTGGCATTGGAATTCGTTCCCGGTGATCTATCTGGCGGGAGCGTTTATGAATTTGGTGATTTTAGCCCGTAAACGGTATTCCGGGTGAAGTGTTGCGCTCTCGTCCATCAGAGCAAAGGTTAAACTCCTTTCGAGCAGATAAAATATGCGATGAATATAACCTCCCTGCGGCCGAAATTCATCAAATATACGGAGCCAATCGCGTCGTTTTTTATACGGCTGGGTGTTACGCCGAACCAGGTCTCGGTGCTCTCCGTGCTCTTCGGTTTTTCGTGCGCACTTGCCTTTGCCGGTCGGCACTTCCTCGCAGGCAGCCTGCTCCTGTTCGTCTCGGCGATCCTCGACCTGGTGGACGGCAACGTCGCCCGGAAGAATCACACTGAGAGCCGGTTCGGGGCGGTCTTCGACTGGATCGCCGACAAATACGTCGACGCGGCGGTCATCCTCGGCGTGGGGTTCTCCGGCATCCCCATTGTCAGCCATCTCATCGACGTCCCGCCGGTTGCCGACTTCGGTGTCGTGGGGCTGGCGCTCGCGGGATCGCTGATGAACACCTTCATCAAGCCGGTCACATACGCGGAGATCGGGTATTCCGAGAGGATCGCCGGGAAGATCGAGGATCCCCTTGAAGGAGTCGGTTTCTTCGGCAGGCCCGAGACGATCCTCGTGCTGGTTCTCGGCGGCGTGACCGGACTCCTCTGGGTCTCGGTGCTCCTCATCGCGGTTTGCACGAACCTCTCCGCGATCCAGCGGGTCTTCTACCTCTACCGGCGGTATTCCTGACCGGCTCGCAGATCTTTTTTGGGCCTTGAGGAAGCGTGGCGGATGGGCGTTGCAGCCCGCATCCCGACGCTGCTCAAACTGTGCCCCTTCAACTTTCGCGGCTTCGCGTTCTTCGAAGACCTTCGGTCTTCTCAAACTCCGGATGTCCCATCCGTCGCACTTCGCGTGAGGCCGTATCATCGCCTATAAACTGTTAGCTCACGCGAAGTGCGACTGGCCGAAGGGTGCGACTGCCGGAACGGCAGGAGCATGAGAAAACGCGAAGCGTTTTCGGGGCAGGAGCATGAGAAGACCGAAGGTCTTCGAAGAACGACACTCAGGATGCGGCTGCCGGGCACTTCCCGCCCGGCATCAGCGTTTGGTCTTCCCAGCATTTGGCCGGACAATCCGCTCCACTTCGTCGCGGTAGAGCCGGTAGAGGTTCTCGGCGAGGGTGCCGAGCTGGGGCAGGATCATGAAGAGAGCGTACGCGAGGATCACGAGAAAGATGAGCGCCCCAAGTTCTGCCATGACGTTGTGCGCCCAGAAGAAACTCTCGTACCCGAATTCACCGTTGCCGGCGATATCGGGGAGGTAGGGGAACCACTGTTCGGTGTAGGCCGTGATCACGAAGACGTTCCGTACGATATTGAGGATGTAGATCGTCGGGAAGACAATGAAGAAGCCGGCGATCTTCTGCTTCAATGTCGACTGCACGCCCCAGGCGACCCCGAGCATGATCGCGATGCTCTGGATGCCGGTGCAGGCAAGGATGATCTCGGTCTGGAACCCGTTGCGCTCCATCAGGTTCCAGGCCTGGAAGGTTACGGGGTAGCCGACCGCTGCGAGCGCCGCCGAGGTCTGGTCGGAGACGACAGCAATCAGCCAGTCCCCGAGTGCAGGTATGTAGCCGAAGGGAGCGTAGATCAGGAATGCTACGGCAGCTATCGTCGAGATCTGCATCACCCGGGGGTCATCACGGAGCAGGTATTTTCCGGTGATGTAGAGGAAGGGTACCGAGAGGACGGCTATCGCCGGGTACATGAAGTTATTGAGGGAGAAGTAGTGGGGGAGTTCGAGGAAGAGATATCCGACGATACTTGCCCACCCGCCGAGTGCAAAGTACTTCCTGAACCTGCCCGGGATGAGAAAGACGAGAAAGCAGATGCAGGAGATCAGCACCAGGTAATCCTTCATCCTTTACCCTTCGGCGTATCCGGCTATAATTATTTGTGCACCAGTTCAGCCCGGGTCGCCTGTCGTGCAAACTGATCGTGCGGCATGACCAAGAATTAATTGCGATTGCCGCCCTATTCATTATAATGATGTTCTGTCCACAGTGCAAAGGTCTGATGATATCGTCTGGTGGTCAGCTGAAATGCAAAAAATGTGGCTATATTCGGGATATTGATGACTCGGACCGGTTAAAGAAGACAGACAAACGCGTGGAGAAAGAGATCACCATCGTCGACGAAGAGGACAAGATAGCGACCCTCCCTACCGCGACCATCAAGTGCCCGGAGTGCGACTGCACGACGGCTTTCTGGTGGCTGCGACAGCTGCGTGCGGCGGATGAGAGCGAGGTCAGGTTCTTCCGGTGCACCGCCTGCGGCAAGACCTGGCGCGAGTACGATTAGGCTGGAGCCGTTTAATTGATGTTGCCCCTTTAGGGGCGTATTTTTCTTCCGATCGCGGTTTGTACTATGTAGCGGCATCTGTCCCGCGAACCCATTTTCCTACAGGTTCCACTTTTCACTCGCGCATCACATTCTGCTTTCGGGAGCCACCTGTTGTTCGCCTGCATCGTTCTCAGGGATTCTGCGGCGCGCGGGCCCGTTAGGATGCCCGCGTCCACGAGCGCATCAAGTATCCACAATGTCCCGTGGCATTCCCCTCCTCCTGGTGCGGTCCCGGCAATCATTCCCGGCCACGACCGCTCTGCCGAATCCGTCCTCTCAACCAGAATGTTGATATATAATATACATTATTAATAATGTATAATTGAGGTACACGGATGGCGGAAAATTTTGATATCAAACTCGAGGAGGCGAAGTACTATACCCCCCAAGCCCACTGCAGGGAACAGTCCTGGATCGGGGACTACAACCAGGCCTACCAGGAGTTCCTTGCGGACCCTGACGGGTTCTGGGACTGCGTCGCCAGAGAGTTAGAGTGGTTCCAGCCCTGGGATCGGGTGAAGGAATGGAACTACCCCTACGCCAGGTGGTTCCTCAACGGCAAACTCAACATCACCCACAACTGCCTGGACCGCCACGTCTACGATCAGCGGCGCAACAAGGTCGCGATCATGTGGCGGGGAGAGACCGAAGAGGAGGAGCGGATCCTCACCTACCGCCAGCTCTTCCAGGCCGTCTGCCGGTTCGCAAACGGCCTGAAGCGTCTCGGTGTCGGGAAGGGCGACCGCGTCTGCATCTACATGCCGGTGGTGCCCGAACAGATCGTCGCCATGCTCGCCTGCGCCCGGATCGGGGCGATCCACACGGTCGTCTTCGGCGGGTTCGGCGTCAGTGCACTCAACCAGCGCATCACGGGCACCGATGCAAAGGTGGTCGTCACCGCCGACGTCACCTACCGGCGCGGTAAGGCAATTCCGCTCAAGAATATCGTCGAGGAGGCGGTCGTCAACGCGCCCTCCGTCGAGCGGATCGTCATCCTCCGGCGCGACGACGACAAGCCCGTGGAGCTCCACCCTGAGATGGAGGTGGACTACTACAACCTGATGGAGGGCGTCGAGCGGGAGTGCCCGGCCGAACCGATGGATGCGGAAGACCCACTCTTTATCCTGTATACGAGCGGCACCACCGGATCCCCGAAGGGCATCGTCCACACCTGCGGGGGCTACATGGTCGGCACCTACTACACCACCCGCAACGTCTTCGACGTCAAGGACAACGACATCTACTGGTGCACCGCCGACCCCGGATGGATCACCGGCCACAGTTACGGCGTCTACGGCCCGCTCCTGAACGGCGCCACCTCCCTCATCGCCGAGGCCACCCCTGACTACCCGGACCCGGGCACCTACTGGGACCTCATTGAGGAATACGGCGTCACCATCTTCTACACCGCCCCGACCGCCATCCGGATGTTCATGCGGGTGGGCGAAGAGTGGCCGAACCGCTACAACCTCTCGTCGCTCCGCATCCTCGGGTCGGTCGGCGAACCGCTCAACCCGGAAGCGTTCGAGTGGTACTACCACATCATCGGCAAAGGCCGGTGCCCGATCGTGGACACCTGGTGGCAGACCGAGACCGGGATGCACATGGTGACCACAATGATCGGCGAGCCGATGCGTCCCGGATTCGCCGGAAAGCCGATCCCGGGCGTCGTCGCGGACGTCGTCGATATGGCGGGCAACCCGTGTCCGCCGGGCACGGGCGGCCTCCTGGTCGTTAAGGAGCCCTGGCCGTCGATGATGCGGACGATCTGGAACGACGACGAGCGGTACTGCAAGTACTGGAACACCATTCCCGGATGCTACACCGCGGCCGATCTCGCGGTGAAGGACAAAGACGGCTACATCATGGTGATCGGGCGCTCCGACGATCTGATCGTCGTCGCCGGGCACAACATCGGGACGGCCGAGGTCGAGAGCGCGCTTGTCTCCCACGAAGCCGTGGCGGAGGCCGCCGTCATCGGGAAACCCGATGCCCTAAAGGGGAACAGCATCAAAGCCTTCGTCATCCTCAGGAACGGTCGCGATCCGGGTGAGAAACTGAGAAACGATCTCGTCTACCACGTCAGGATGACGCTCGGTCCCATCGCCATCCCTTCCGAGATTGACTTCGTCGAGTCGCTCCCCAAGACCCGGAGTGGTAAGATCATGAGGCGAGTCTTAAAAGCACAGGAACTGGGTATGGACCCGGGTGATATATCGACCCTGGAGGAGTAGAAAACCAACTCTTTATATACCTTTTTTAAGCATGCTATATATATGAATGAGCACAGACCAGAGGAGTCCCTCAAGATAGAAAATATCGTCGCTTCCGCGAAAGTGACGGAATCCCTTGATCTGCCTTCTCTTGCGTCCCGGCTGAAGGACGCGGAATACAATAAAAAGCGGTTCCCCGGCGTCGTTCTCCGGATGCAGGACCCGAAGATCGCCGCGCTCGTCTTCGGTTCCGGTAAGGTCGTCCTGACCGGTGCGAAGAGCATCGACAGCCTCTCGCGCGGCCTGGATATCCTCGCCGACCAGTTGCGGGCGCTCGGCATCGACATCCCCGAGAACCCGGAGTATAAGATCCAGAACATCGTCACATCCGCAGACCTCGGGACGCCGATCAACCTCAATAAGATTGCCGTGGGCTTCAACCTGGACAAGATCGAGTACGAGCCCGAGCAGTTCCCCGGGCTCGTCTACCGGCTCGACGATCCCAAGGTGGTCGTCCTCCTGTTCGGGTCCGGCAAACTGATCATCACAGGCGGCAAGGTTCCTGAGGATGCCCAGCGTGCGGTACAGCGGATTCTCTCCGAACTATCCAGTCTCGGTCTTATCTGAAACCCGTTCGATAGCCCTCCTTTTTTTAAATGATTATAAGGGCCTCCGGGCCGTTGGTGCCCCCCAAGGGCCGTTTCGGATCCCGACGGAACCGGGTAGCCACTGTTTTACCGGCCGGTGACTTGACCGCTGTCTTTTGGCCTCCCTGCCATCCCGTTCGCCATCTCTCTTCTCCGGAGAGCGCCGTCTTACTGCCTACGAAAGGGCGATCCGGTGAAGAAAAGACCGTTCTCACAGGTTTGATGGTTCATCTATTCACTTAAAACAAACACAATCGCCGGATCTCCCATTGAAATAATAATATTTTTATAGTTAGATTTAAAACAATAGATAACTATCTGATGGTGAATGGATGAGGTCCGATAAGGTACGGTATTTTACACCACGCGATGAAGAACTCGCCGAACTCCTGATGGGTATCGGTATCAAACGAAACGTCTCCAAAGTGCTCGTATACCTGGCAAATACCGAGGAAGCGACATCCCGGGACATCGAGCGCGGCACCGATCTCCGCCAGCCCGAAGTCAGCATCGCCATGCGCTACCTCAAAGAATGCGACTGGATCGATACCCGCGAGAGCAAGTCGGAGAGCAAGGGAAGGCCGGTGAAGATCTACACGCTCTCGCGCTCAATAACGGAGATCATGGATACAATCGAGAAAGAAAAGAAGAAGGAAGCCCGGCATCAGTTAGACCTTATCCAGAAGATGCGGGAATGCATCTCAATGCAGTGACACGACACTGCAACCCGTCTCCTCACCGACAATAACCGTTATCTTTTTTCCGTAGGCACAGAACAGGCCGCACTCCAGTGCACCGGGGATCGAGGCGATCTCTGCCTCCAGGTGTCCGGGGTCCGCGATCGTCCCGAAACTGCAGTCGACGATGAAGTTGCCGTTGTCGGTGACGACCGGTCCGTCTTTCTTCACCCCTTCCCGGAGGACCGGGTCGGCGCCGAGCGCCGCAATCCGGCGCGAGACCGCCTCCACGGCGAACGGGAGCACCTCGACCGGCACGGGCGCGTCCAGGGTCTCCACCATCTTTGTCCCGTCGACGACGATGACCGCTCTTTGTGCCGCGTCGCAGACACACTTCTCCCGCAGAAGCGCGGCTCCGCGCCCCTTGATCAGGCGGAGAGCCGGGTCGATCTGGTCGGCGCCGTCGATGGCGATATCGAGTTCGGGGTGCTCGTCGAGGCTCGTGAGGGGGATGCCGTACCGGCGTGCCCGGATGGCCGCCTGGTAGGACGTCGGGACGCCGGCAATGGCAAGCCCGTCCTCTGCTATCCGCTCGCCCAGCCGTTCCATCGCGAAGAAGACGGTCGACCCGGTGCCAAGCCCGACGACCATCCCGTCCTCGACCTCTTCCGCCGCCCGGTAGCCTGCGTTCCGCTTTGCTGCACTCATGCTGTACTCTTCTCCTCCCGTTCAGATATGCATGCCGTCGAAGATGGCCTTGAGTTCGTCCGCGGCGGCATACGCCGTGCAGTCGAGGGTGATCGGCGTGATGGAGACGTTGCCCCTCTGCACCGCGTGCACGTCGGTGCCCTCCTCCGCATCCTCGTACAGCGGCCCGTCGATCCAGTAGTAGGGACGGCCGCGCGGGTCGAGGCGCTCCTCCACGCCGGTGTAGAAGAGTTTCTCGGCAAGGCGGGTGATCTCGTATCCGCCGCGCACCTGTGCCGGGATATTCACATTGATGACGTGAGCTTTTCCAGGGAACCCGTTTGCAAGCACCCTCTCGCAGGTCTCGCGAACCACCCGCTTCGCGTCGGAGTACCGGTCGGTGATCCGCGAGGGGTCGTCGAACTTGTCGCCCTGATCCTCCACCTGGAGCGAGAAGGCAAGGGACGGCACCCCCTGGTTCGACGCCTCGAGCGCGGCCCCGACGGTTCCCGAGGTCATGATCGACTCGAACGAGAGGTTCTCGCCGATGTTGACCCCGCTGACCACGAGGTCGGGGTTCAGGTGCAACGCGAACAGCCCGATGATCACGGCATCGGTCGGTTTCCCGCCGACCGAGTAGGCGGTCACGCCGTTCATCGTCACCTTTGTCGCGCGTATCGGCTCGAAGATGGAGATGGACCTTCCTACGGCGCTCTGCTGGGTGGCGGGCGCGACCACGGTGACGTCGGCAATCGGCGCGAGCGCGTCGTATGCCGCCCAGAGTCCCGTAGAGGTTATCCCGTCGTCGTTGGTGAGCAGAATCTTGGGCTTCATCCTTGTCTATAGGGATGGTTTCCGCGCATCAAAAACCTGCCCGATCGTCAGGGTCAAGTTCTTTGTAGCTAACCACTACTGCAATGAAGGTCTTTCTCGCCGAATACTCCGTATGCAACGACCCCGAGCTTGCGCCCGAGGGCGCCGCCATGCTCGCCGCCATAAGCGGGAGTTTTGAGCGGTGCGGCTACGATGTGGTGACGCCCGAGCGCCCCGACTTCGAGGGCGAGATCAAAAGACTCGCGCCGGAGTGCGACGTAGGCATGGTCATCGCGCCGGATCACCTCCTCTTCCGGTACACGCACCTCCTCGAACAGTTTACGCATAATGTCGGGTGCGGGAGCATGAACGCGGCGGTCTGCGCCAACAAACAGCGGACGGCAGATATACTCTCCCGGAACGGTATGGACGTCCCTCCCGCTGCCGGGGAAGGGAAGAGAGTCGTCAAACCGATCACGGGCTGCGGCGCCCTGGGTGTCCGGCTGACGGATGAGGAGCCGGGAGCCGGCGAGTTCGCACAGGCATACGTCGAAGGAGAGGCGCTGAGCGTGAGCCTGGTGGGGAGCCGGGTGACCGGCAACGTCTGCGAGTTCTACACGGGCGCCCCGCCGCTCCTGCTCGCCGTCAACCGGCAGGATATCTTCGTTGCGGACGACGGGAGGTTCCTCTACCGGGGGGGAGAGACGCCTGTTCATCCCGACCGCGAGGAGGAGATCGTTGATGCCGCTGTCCGGGCGATGAACGTCCTCGGGTGCCAGGGGTATGCCGGGATCGACGTCGTCGTCGGTGACCGGATCTACGTCGTGGACGTCAACCCGAGGCCCACGACCAGTCTGGTCGGCATCGCGGCCGTCATGGAGGAGGAGATCGCCGATATCCTCGTCAAAGCATCGCACGGCGGGGCCCCGGCGGAGGTGCACCTCTCCGGGAGGGTGCGGTTCGACAAGGACGGGGGGCTTCACCGGCTATGATCGGGATCGATATCGGCGGCGCGAACCTCAAGATCATCGACGGCGCCGGCGTGCATATCCACTACTGCCCGCTCTGGCAGGGCGCACCGCTCGCCGAGCTCCTCAAGCAGTATGCCGGAAATCCCGCCGCTGTGGTGATGAGCGGGGAACTCGCCGACTGCTTTGCGAGCAAGATGGACGGCATCCGGTGGATCGTCGAGGCGGTGCAAGAGGTTCTCCCCGGCGCCGTCTTCTACGGCACCGATGCAGCGTTCCACACCCGGCCGATTCCTGCCCTTGCCGCCGCAAACTGGCTGGCGTCGGCCGACTACCTGCGGGGGGACTACGCCGACGCGGTGCTCCTCGATGTGGGGAGCACCACCGCCGACGTCATCCCCTTAAACCGTTTTGAGGACCTCAGGGGGCTGACCGACACCCGGCGGCTGCAGGAACAGTACCTCGTCTACACCGGCATGCTCCGGACGAACGTCGCGACGCTGGTCTCATCGGTCACGCTCGACGGGATAGTGACCCCGGTGAGCACCGAGTACTTCGCCGCAAGCGCCGACGCCCACCTCGTGCTTGGCCACATCTCTCCGGAGGACTACACTGCTCCTGCGCCCGATGACGGCGAAAAGACCTCTGAAGCGGCACTACGGAGGCTTGCCCGGGTGGTCTGTGCCGATCTCGACGAGATCGGGAGAGATGGGGCGCTAGCGGTCGCCCGGGAGTTCTGGGATGTCCAGCGAACGCTGATCGCCCGTGCAGTAGAGCAGGCAGTATCCCGGAGCGGTGCCGGGCGGGTGATCACAGCCGGGATTGGAGCGGACCTCTTTGCCCGTGAACTCGGCGGCGTTACGCTTTATGAGGAGATCGGAGAGGTCTCGGACGCGCTGCCGGCATACGCTGTCAGGGAGGTGGCGCTACGGCGTTCCGGTGGAGACTGACCCTTCTTCTGCTTGTGGTATCGATCGCCGTCACGGCCGTATCGCTGGCGTCAGGATTCCCGTTCTTCTTTCTTTTCCTGTTCATACCGGTGATCCCGCTCTTTGGGAGATCCCCTGCTGTGAAACGCTGCCCGGCCTGCGGGTGGGAAACCGCAGGCGGCGAGCGCTTCTGCCCCTACGATGGGACGCCGCTCACGGTCGAGGGTGAAGGTGGCAAGGTTCAGCAAGGAGAGCGGTAACAGGAAACCGAAGAGGTCGGTTGCGGGGATCGTCCCGAAGTTGCGGGAGGCGTAGTTTCGGATCGTTCCCCGGTCGACGACGATCCCCATCGCCCGGAGGTGTTGCGCCACCTGGTTGAAGGGCATCTGCTGCGAGAGGAGGAGGCAGAGATCGACAATGGGCGACGCGAGACGGGTTTCGGGGTAGAACGGGGCGTCCGCATAGCAGAGGGCGCCGCAGTCCTGGCAGTAGAACCGTTTTACGAAGACCCGGATAGTGCGTTCTCTCCCGTTATCGAGTATGACGGCAAACCGCTTCGCTCGCATATCGTGCCCGATCACCTGACCCCTGCACGACGGACAGGCATCGAGATCGGCGAATATCACGCCGTCCATCGACGCGAGGGCGTTTCCCACCAGGTCGACGAGCATCGGCGGGATCGGTACTGTCTTCTTTGCTATGGCAATTCTCTCCCGTGCAATTGTATGAGTGGGTATGCATCCACCGATAATAACATCTCCCGTCAAACGGGAGCGGGCGGCATGGTGGATAGGTGCAACCCGCAGGAGAGAGCCCCGAAGAGGGGCCGGTTTTGCTCTCCCGCCGCCCTGGTTTTGGTCCCGGTACAATCGGGCTCTTGAGCGCCCGGAAATGCCGCTGATCAGGCGTGAGTTCAGCACTTATATTTGGTTCAGATCCTGATCGGGGCCGAAGTTTTACTGATTCTCATGCGTGTAAATTCCCGGCTAACGGATTTGGATTGACATTTATCCGCCAATAGTTCTGGGAAATGGTGGGTAAACCTGGTTAACTAATATAATTTAAGTAACTTAACACCAGATATTCGGCTTGCCATAGAGGTGTGGTAAAATTATGACGTTGAAGTATGTTGCCACAACGTGCCCTTACTGCGGTACCGGCTGCAGTTTCAACCTTGTCGTCCAGGACGGCAAAGTTGTTGGAACGGCACCGTACCGCCGCTCACCCGTGAACGAGGGAAAGGTCTGCCCCAAGGGGACCTACGCTCACGAGTTCGTGAACAGCCCGGACCGCCTCACGAAGCCGCTCATCAAGAAGGACGGCAAATTTGTCGAGGCGACCTGGGATGAAGCATACGACCTGATCGCACAGAAATTCAAGTCGTACAAGCCCGATGAGTTCGCGGCGCTTGCATCGGCCCGTGTCTCCAACGAAGAGAACTACCTGCTGATGAAGTTCACCCGCGGTGTGATGAAGTCCCGCCACATCGACCACTGCGCCAGGCTCTGCCATGCATCCACGGTTGCGGGCCTCGCCGCCTCGTTCGGCTCCGGTGCGATGACCAACTCCATCGGTGACATCGCCGAGTCGAAGTGCGTCTTTATCCTCGGGTCCAACACATTCGAGCAGCACCCGCTCATCGGGCGCAGGGTGATGCAGGCCAAGAAAAACGGCGCGAAGATCATCTACGCCGATCCGCGCTACACCGCGACCGCGAAGCAGGCCGATCTCTACATGCCGTTTGTGTCCGGCAGTGATGTCGCCATCCTCAACTGCATGATGCAGGAGATCATCAAGAACGGCTGGGAAGACAAGGAGTTCATCGCCAACCGGACCAAGGACTACGAGAAACTCAAGGAAGTCGTCATGAAAGACACTTACAGCCTTGAGAACGTCTCGAAGATCTCCGGTATTCCCGCCGAGAGCCTCAAGACCGCTGCCGAGTGGTTCGGTACCGCCGAGTCCGCCGCGCTCCTCTACTCGATGGGTATCACCCAGCACACCGTCGGCGTCGACAACGTCCGGTCGACCGCCAACCTCCAGATGCTCACCGGCAACCTGGGCAAGCGCGGCGGCGGCGTGAACGCGCTCCGTGGCCAGAACAACGTCCAGGGCGCCTGCGACATGGGTGCGCTCCCGGTCGTCTTCACCGGCTATCAGAAGGTCATCGACGAGTCCGCCCACAAGAAGTTCGCCGATGCCTGGGGTTTCCCCGACGGCATCTGCGAGCCGAAGAACGGGTATGAGGTCACCGTCATGATGGACGTCCTGACCGACAACCCCGGCGAGCTCAAAGCGATGTACATCATGGGCGAGAACCCGATGCTCTCCGACCCGGACCTGACCCACGTCAAGCACGCCATCGAGAGCCTGGAGTTCCTGGTCGTCCAGGACATCTTCCTGACCGAGACCGCCGAACTCGCCGACGTCGTGCTGCCTGCGGCATGTTACGCCGAGCGCGACGGCACCCAGACCAGCACCGAGCGGCGCGTCCAGATGTGGCGCAAGGCCCAGGACCCGCCTGGCGAGGCGAAGGTCGACTGGCAGATCATCAGCGAGCTCGCCGCGAAGATGGGTTACGCCGACCAGTTCCCCTACCAGAGCGCCGAGGAGATCTTCGACGAGATGGCCGCCGTCACGCCGTCCTACCACGGCATGAACTACGAGCGGCTCAACCGGCCCGAAGCACTCCACTGGCCCTGCCCCGCAGTCGACCACCCCGGCACCCCCATCCTGCACATCGGCAAGTTCTCGCATCCCGACGGCATGGGTGTCTTTGCGCCCCTCGAGTGGAAACCGCCGGCGGAAGTTCCCGACGCGGAGTATCCGTTCGTGCTCACGACCGGCCGTGTCCTCTGGCACTGGCACACCGGCACCATGACCCGCCGGTCTGCAACCCTCGACCATGAGGTCCCCACCGGCTGGATCGAGATCAACCCCGAGGACGCGCAGGCACTCGGCATCAAGGACAAGGAAATGATCCGTGCCATCACCCGCCGTGGGTCCGTCGACGTCCCCGCGAGGGTGACCAGAGACATCATGAAGGGTGTCATGTTCATGCCGTTCCACTTCAAGGAATGTGCTGCGAACGTCCTGACGAACAACGCACTCGATCCCGTAGCAAAGATCCCCGAGTTCAAGGCCTGTGCTGTGAAGGTCGAGAAGATTACGGAGGCCTGAACATGGTAACTAAAGGCGATATGTTCTACACATGGGCGGCAGACGCCGATGTGCTGAAAAAGGGGGAGTGCGGGGGTGCGATCACCGCCCTGCAGCAGTATGCCCTGAAGTCCGGCATGGTGGACGCCGTCCTTGCCGTCAAGAAGGGTGCAGACCTCTACGACGCGGTGCCGACCGTGATCACCGATCCTGCGGAGATCGCAGAGACGGCGGGATCGCTCCACTGCGGAACGCTCCTGCTCTCGAAACTGGTGAAGGACTATCTCGATAACAACAAGACCGCGAAGCTCGGCGTCACCGTCAAGGGCTGTGACACGATGGGCCTTATCGAGCTCGCGAAGCGGAATGCGGTCGATATGGATCGCCTCCTCCTGCTCGGTGTGAACTGCGGCGGCTCCGTCAGCCCGGTCCTGGCCCGGAAAATGATCGCCGACAAGTTCGAGGTCGACCCCGACCTGGTTCACAAAGAGGAGATCGACAAGGGCCAGTTCATCATCGAGTATGAGGGCGGCCATAAAGGGATCAAGATCGACGACCTCGAGGACGAGGGCTACGGCCGCCGCAGCAACTGCCGCCGGTGCCTCTACAAGGTCCCGCGCCAGGCTGACCTCGCCTGCGGGAACTGGGGCGTCATCGGCGATAAGGCCGGTAACGCCACGTTCGTCGAAGTCTGCTCCGACAAAGGCGCGAACCTTCTCGACGCCGCCGCAAAAGCCGGTGCCGTCGCCACCGAGGCCGCGAACCCGAAGGGTATCGAGATCCGCGGCAAGGTCGAAGGCGCCATGCTGAATCTCGGCAACAAGTGGCGGAGGAAGGACTTCGAAGCGCTTGCCTCCGACCTCTGGGGAACCATCGCCCGCGAGACCGGCCGGTGCATCAAGTGCTACTCCTGCATCGAGAACTGCCCGGTCTGCTTCCCGGTAGCGGACGAACTCAAAGGAAACTCCCGGATGGTCACTTCAGGAGAGGTTCCGCCGAACCCGATGTTCCATCTTCGCAGGTTTGCGCATATCTCGGACTCCTGCATCAACTGCGGCCAGTGCGAGGAACTCTGCCCGATGGATATCCCGCTTGCGCTCTTCTCCCACGCCGTCAGGACCGAGGGCGACACTACGTTCGAGCCCAAACTCGGAAAGGCACCCTACACGAACTAACCTTTTTTTCATAATGCTGTATTTCGGGGCGCATCCAGGATCAGGCTGATTTGATGCCCGGGAATGCGTGTTCAAAAGAGGATGGCTGATATTTTGCTGGCCGCCCGGTAAAATGTAGGCTCTACCCCACAGATATTCACCAAAAATGGGGATGTTAATCACTATAATTAAATATTCTGAACCTAGTACTTCTATGTATCCGAGGTTTTAACCATGGATCTCAAGTATGTACAAACCACATGCCCGTACTGCGGTACGGGGTGCAGCTTTAACCTCGTCGTGAAGGACGGGAAGGTTGTCGGCACACAACCTTACAAGCGTTCTCCAGTCAACGAGGGAAAAGTTTGCCCCAAGGGCACTTACGCTCACGAGTTCGTGAACAGCCCGGACCGCCTCACAAAGCCGCTCATCAAGAAGGACGGCAAGTTCGTCGAGGCGACCTGGGACGAGGCCTACGACCTGATCGCACAGAAGTTCAAGTCGTATAAGCCCGATGAAATCGCCTGCCTCTCCTCAGCCCGTGTCTCGAACGAAGAGAACTACCTGCTGATGAAACTGGCACGCGGCGTCTTCAAGACGCGCCACATCGACCATTGCGCCCGGCTCTGCCACGCATCCACCGTCGCCGGTCTCGCCGCCTCGTTCGGCTCCGGTGCGATGACCAACTCCATCCTCGACATCGCCGAGTCGAAGTGCGTCTTCGTCATCGGGTCCAACACATTCGAGCAGCACCCGCTCATCGGCCGCAAGATCGTCCAGGCTAAGCTGAACGGCGCAAAGGTCATCGTCTTCGACCCGCGCTACACGCCGACCGCCAAGCAGGCTGACCTCTACGCCTCCTTCTACTCCGGCACCGATGTGGCCGTCCTCAACTGCCTGATGGGAGAGATCATCAGGAACGGATGGGAGGACAAGGAGTGGGTCTCGAAGCGTGCAAAGGGATACGAGGAACTCAAAGCGACCGTGCTCAAGGATGATTATCTCCCCGAGAACGTCGAGAAGATCTCCGGCATTGCTGCTGCGGACCTCAAGACCGCAGCCGAATGGATCGGTACCGCCGAATCCTCCGCGCTCCTCTACTCGATGGGCATCACCCAGCACACCGTCGGTGTCGACAACGTCAAGTCGACCGCTAACCTCCAGATGCTTACCGGAAACATCGGCAGGCGTGGTGGCGGCGTGAACGCACTCCGTGGCCAGAACAACGTTCAGGGCGCCTGCGACATGGGTGCGCTCCCGGTCGTCTTCACCGGCTACCAGAAGGTCATCGACGAGGCCGTCCACAAGAAGTTCGCCGACGCCTGGGGCTTCCCTGACGGCATCTGCGAGCCGAAGAACGGCTACGAAGTCACCGTCATGTTCAACGTCCTGACCGACAACCCCGGCGAGCTCAAGGCGATGTACATCATGGGCGAGAACCCGATGCTCTCCGACCCGGACCTCACCCACGCAGAGCATGCACTTGAGCAACTCGAGTTCCTGGTCGTCCAGGACATCTTCCTGACCGAGACCGCCCAGCACGCGGATGTCGTGCTGCCCGCCTCCTGCTATGCAGAGAAGGAAGGCACCCAGACCAGCACCGAGCGGCGTGTCCAGATGTGGCGCAAGGCACAGGACCCGCCCGGCGAGGCGAAGGTCGACTGGCAGATCCTCAGCGAAGTGGGGGCCGCCATGGGCTACGCCGACCAGTTCCCCTACCAGAGCGCCGAGGAGATCTTCAACGAGATGGCCTCCCTCACGCCGTCCTACCACGGCATGAACTACGAGCGGCTCAACCGGCCCGAAGCACTCCACTGGCCCTGCCCCTCCGAGGACCACCCCGGCACGCCTATCCTGCACATCGGCAAGTGTTCGCACCCCGACGGCATGGGCGTGATGCACCCCATCGAGTGGAAACCCCCGGCGGAAGTCCCCGATGCGGAGTACCCCTACATCCTCACGACCGGCCGCTGCCTCTGGCACTGGCACACCGGGTCCATGACCCGCCGCTCCGAGACGCTCGATAACGAGGTCCCGACCGGCTGGATCGAGATTAACACAGAGGACGCGCAGGCGCTCGGCATAGCAGACAAGGAGATGGTCCGGGCGACCTCCCGCCGTGGCACGGTGGACGTCCCCGCGAAAGTGACCGACGAGATCAAGAAGGGTGTCATGTTCATGCCGTTCCACTTCAAGGAATGTGCTGCGAACGTCCTGACGAACAACGCACTCGACCCGATCGCGAAGATCCCTGAGTTCAAGGCCTGTGCTGTGAAGGTCGAGAAGATTACGGAGGAGGCCTGAAAATGGCAGCGAAAGGAGACATGGTCTATGCATGGGCAGCCGACGCCGCCTGCCAGGAGAGGGGCGAGTGTGGTGGAGCGGTCACCGCTCTGCTGACGCACGCGCTCGAGTCCGGCATGGTGGATGCTGTCTTTGCCATCAAGAAGGGACAGGACATCTACGATGCGGTCCCCACACTCATCACCGACCCCGCCGAGATCGCAGAGACGGCAGGTTCGCTCCACTGCGGAACGCTCCTGCTCTCGAAGCTGGTCAAGAAGTACCTGGAAGGCGCCGAGAACATGCGGATCGCTGTTCCGGTGAAGGGCTGCGACGCGATGGGCCTCTACGAGCTCGCGAAGCGCAACCAGGTCAACCTGGACAACATCCTGATGATCGGCCTCAACTGCGGCGGTTCCGTCAGCCCGGTCCTGGCCCGGAAGATGATCGCCGAGAAGTTCGAGGTTGATCCCGACGACGTCGTCAAGGAAGAGATCGACAAGGGCCAGTTCATCATCGTCACCAAGGACGGCCAGCACAAGGGCATCTCGATGGACGAGCTCGAGGAAGAAGGCTACGGCCGGCGCAGCAACTGCCGCCGCTGCAAGATGAAAGTCCCGCGCCAGGCTGACCTCGCCTGCGGGAACTGGGGCGTCATCGGCGATAAGGCCGGTAACGCCACGTTCGTCGAGGTCTGCTCTGAGAAGGGTGCAAACCTCCTTGATGCAGCCATAAAGGCCGGAGAACTCAAGACCGAGGCCGCGAACCCGAAGGGTATCGAGATCCGCGGCAAGGTCGAGAACGCGATGCTGAAGCTCGGCGACAAGTGGCGGGCGAAAGACTTCGAGGCACTCGGCGAGGGCAAGGAGCGCCTGAAGACGATCATGGACGCGACGAGCCGGTGCATCAAGTGCTACGCCTGCATCGAAAACTGCCCGATCTGCTACTGCGTCGAGTGCAGCACGAAGAAGGCTTACCTGGTCGAGCCCGGTCAGGTTCCGCCGCCCTTCATGTTCCACCTGATCCGGTACGCCCACATCTCGGACTCGTGTATCAACTGCGGCCAGTGCGAGGAGAACTGCGCGATGGATATCCCGAACGCGCTCTTCATGCACGCTCTGCAGGTTGACCTCCAGGAGATGTTCGGCCACACCCCGGGTGTGGACATGGAGCTCCCGGTGCTCGCCATGGTCGAGGAGCAGACGGAACGCAAGCGTCTCTCCGACACCGGCAGCGACCAGATCTTCAACATCTTCGAGTAAGATCTCCCCCTCTTTTTTTTGATAGGTTACGGCCCGGCAGATGCCGCCTTCTTCTCCGGTCAGCGACTATAGGGGCTCCCATAGTTCGAGGGCCATGCCTGCGGCAGGCTAACCCGGATGCTTTCGTTACGAACCGAATTACGTTGCGCATCAACCCGCGTTCATGACAAAAAAATAGCCTGGGGAGAAGATTTCCATTATCGGACCCCTTTGAAGCCCTATTTCGGCTGTCATTCTTCCCTGACGAGATTGGTGCTGAACTCGGCTCGTCCCGGGACGACTTTTTTTTTCTCGGGCATCTCCGCATGCCGTGGATCGTGGTGGCCTGCGCACCTTCGGTGCTCGAATTCCCGCCGTGCCGCCGGTCGTTTATCGCCATGGGGGTGGGGCTGACGGGGAGTGCGATGTTCCGATAGGAACGGAGCATGAGCACCAATAGGTGCGAGGGGGTCTCCCCCTCCCCTGTCTCGCGCGAAGAACCGCATATCTCAGGCTCCACCCCGCCCGCGCTTCGCGCTCCTCCCCCTTCCTGCGGGCGGGGGCAGTCATGGCGATAAGCGATGGTTCGGAGAACCTGAGCTAGAGCACCGAAGGTGTGAACCCGGTGGAAAGCCGTACCCCGGAGTGCGGCCATCTGGAACAAGCAGTGGGGTTCCAACAAAGCTGAAAAAGAGAGATTTCTGCTCACGCCGTAGCGTGAGAAAGTGCCGGGATGGTACTCTGATCGGAGAAGGTTTCCTCGTGGCCGTCAGGGAACCGGACCACTGTCAGGTCGGGGGAGAAGTCAGCCTCGACAAGCGGCGCAAACCAGTAACTGTCGAGGATCGCCTGTGCCCCGGTGAGGTCGAGGCCCGGTGTCGAGTAGGTTTCCCTGTCGTCGACATCACTGGTCTTTGCAAACCTCGTAACAGAGAACGCGGCAACGTCGCTCTCGGCCGAGGCCACTGTTACGGGAACCCCCAGTGCATCCTCGAGCGCGGCCTTCAGCTCCTGCTCCGGTTCGGCAATCTTGAAGAATACTGCGATCCTCTCGATCCACGAGAGGGTGTAGTTAAAGGTGATCTCCGCACTCCCGTCCTCTTCCACGACAATCACAAGATTGTCTGCACTAAAAGCCCCGGCCGGTGCCGCCATAAATGCCAGGACCAGGAGGGAGGCGACCAGAATTTCGCGTCTCATTCGTGTACCTCAAACAGCCATACGCCGTTTGCATGGATAAATATTTGGAAGAAGCCTCCTCTATCTCACGGCATCTTCCAGCCGCTTCATCCGCGGGCGGCGGGTGGGAGACCCGGCCCGGACCGCGGGGGCCGCGCCCCGCGAGTCCCTCTCCCGGCAGGCATCGCTCGCCGTCAATGCACCCGCAGCCAGAGGTGCAGGTTGCGGTAACCGGCGTCGGTGAGATTGTTTCTGGGGATGTTTTGGGGCGGCGCCTCCTTGAAGAGGAGGAACTCGATCCGGTTCGTATCCGGATCCATGATCCGGAAGGTGTAGGGCTGCTCCACGGTCCGGTTGTGCGGCACCGTGACGGAGAACCGGTCGAGGGGTGCCGCGGAGACGACCGTCGACTGGTTTGTCGCGTTATCGAACCTGCTCTCGACGGCAAACGTCTCCACCGTGTAGGTGATATCGCGGTACTCGTGGTTCCCGATCCCGATGATGACCGTCTGCGGCGTTCGGGACATGAATTCGGTCGGGTAATCGGCCGCTTTTCCTCGTGGTCCGAGGATGTAGAACTCGGTAAACTTCTCGCCCTCTTTCGGGACCACGACGATGAAGACCGTCGTCGCGACGGCCACGAGGACGGCGGCAATGAGGACAACGCTCAAGACCCGATCGAACCGGAATGTAGAATCTCCGGAGAATTCTTTCCGTATCGAAGTCCGGTGCGTGCTGAAGGGAACTGCAAAACGGCTCTCTTCCGGGAGTTCCCGGCGCCGGAACTGGGTGATAAGGGCGATGACGAGACTGAACGCCAGGAGGGTGATGGCGAGGGGGTCGAATCGGATGTCCCAGGGCGTGTAGTTGAGCATGAGGGCGAAGAGCGGTGCGATTGGTATGGAAAGCCCGATCGAGAGGGCGATGCGGTCTAGTCCGGCAAGGTCGCCCCTTGCCGGGAAGAGTGCCGCAGTCAGGAGGTAGCCGGGGATGAAGAGGATGAACGGCAGGACGAATACCACGCGGAGGAGACTCTCACTAATGAGCGGCGCATGCATGCCTGCAAGGGCGAGCAAGACGCACAGGTAGATGCTCTTTAAATCCACCGGGATGGTGCGGGGGTCCAGGGAACCCATGAGGAGCCTTGCGGTGGTTTCGGACGTCATTCTGTTACCCCATGAAAAGCATGCTATAAATAGGTTCTCCGGGCGCAGACTCCTGCTGCAGCAGCCGTCCACTTCGGTTCTGCCTCTACCAGGGCAGTGAGCGGCGTGTTTGCCCGCACGTTCCGGGAAAAATCAGCATCTTTTAATCGAATCGTGACCAACTCGAATTCATATGCCCCCGGGAGACTGTGACGATCGGGCGTTCACCGGACTTGAAGCGGCCATCGTCTTCATCGCCGTTATCGTCGTTGCATCGGTCTTTACGTACGTCGTTCTCGGGATGGGCATGACCACGTCGCAGAAGAGCCAGGAGACGATGCATGCCGCTCTCGGCGAAGCCGGTTCCGCCCTCCGCCCGGGACAGTCGGTCATCGCCAAACTGGATAACGATCAGGGTCTCATCAGGTTCTTGGAGTTCGATCTTGAGACTGCGACCGATCTCGCCGTCATCGATATGGGGAGCATGACCTACACCATCACCACGAAGGATGTCTTCGTCACGTTCCCCCCCGGCGACGACCGCGTAACCGTCACCTGGCGGTATCCGGAAGATGGCGGACCCCTCCTGGAGTCGGGGGAGGTTGTCACGGTGAGACTGGAGATGGAAAGCGTGGAGGTTGGGCGAGGAGATACGTTCACCCTCCAGATAACCGCTGCAGGGGGGGCAACCGCTGCGCTGACCAGAGATGTTCCTGCGGGTATTGCGAAGAATGTCTACGTCGAACTCTTCTGATGCCGGGTTCACCGGCCTCGAGGCTGCGATCGTACTCATCGCGTTCGTCGTCGTTGCAGCCGTCTTTGCGTATGTCGTCCTGGGGGCGGGCATCCTTTTCTCCGAGGAGAGCCGGTCAACCGTTCATCAGGGCATCCGGGAGGCCGGGTCGAGTATCACCGTGACCGGTACCGTCTACGGCGTCAGCAAAACCCCTGGAAAGGTAAATTCCATCCTTGTCCCGGTCAGCCTCACTGCCGGTAGCGAGCCGATCGATATCACCACGATATCCGTCCGCCTGATCGGGTCCTCGCATAAGGAGGTGATTGACCGGAATGAGCCTCTCATCGATGCCGTTCCTATACATGGCCACTGGAGCGTCCAGGAACGGTTCAACGCCGACTCCGATCACCTTCTCGAGGCTGGAGAGCAGTTCATACTGAATATCACACCGGACGGCAAGTCGGATTGCAAGCCGTATCGGACGTTTGCCGTCGAGATCAAACCGGCGGGCAGGGTAGCGCTCCGGGTGGAGAGGACGGTGCCGGGCAGTATCACCGCGATCACCCGGCTTTGACTAACGGCGCTACCCGGCGTACAAGAACTCCTGGTACCGTATCACCCCGATAACCCCGACAGCACTCACCGCTGCAAGCAGCAGGTAATTCTCCGGCCCTGCCCCGACCATCAGGATGCTCTCCGGGCTGCCGGTTGCCCAGGCGAGGAGGGATGCGAGGGCGAGGATTCCGAGGAGCGGGACGGATACGCGGACGAGTGCCGCGGCGAGCCTGGAGATGCCGGGCCCGAAGCCGCGACAGGCGGCAAGAGCGATCCCGGCCGATGCGGCCAGGAATATCCATTCTGAGAGCGAAGAGATCTCGGCAAGGATTGCCCCGCCGAAGTAGTTGGTGAACTCGTATGGCTCGTACGGACCGAGGAGCGGGAAGTACCAGGTGACGGGCATCGCCCACATGGCGTCGAGAACCTGATGGGAAAGGACACCGGCAGTGACGGCGAGGAGCGCAAAGGATTCCCGTCTCCGGTACAGGGCGATGCCCGCAACCGCGAGGATCGTGAGAAAGAGCAGCCCGTGCCCGAAGAGCCGCCCGGAGTTGAGGGATCCCCCCAGAAGGAGGTGGCCGACCGGCTTATCGATCAGGTCGGGGAGGACGGCCCCGAGAGCAGAGAAGCCGATGAGCCGCCGGTCACCGAGGCGTCCGGCGATCGCGAGGCCCAGGACCAGGCCGAGGAACAGGTGGCAGGCGACGAACATTTTTTATAAAGATGATACGACCGGTTATAATCCTGCTGTTCGGGGTAGGGCAAACGATATGAGCGGAGAGAGCCGATAACTCCTGGATTATGGCAACGCTGGACCGGCAGGAGATCCTCATCATCTTCGCCTCGTTCCTCATCGGCAGCGCGGCGGGGTGGTGGAGCCGCATGCACTGGGATGACGGCCTCATCGCCGTCATAGCGACGCTTGCCGGAACCGTTGCCGGCTACCTTATCATCGTAACCGTTCTCCGGGCTGCGGGTCACCCGGTCGGGTAGCCGGCGTGGAAGGGGCACTCCTCCCGCAGGCATTCGCGGTTGATATCGCTGAACTCGCATTGCACCGTTTCCTCTACCGGGAGGTTCACCCCGAACCGCTCGGCAAGGAACGTGACCGCGGTGCGGATGGCAAGCCACGAGTCGCGTTTGCAGCACCGGGGGCCGCCGTGCCGGCCTATCGTCATCAGGCTGCGTGCGGTCATCTGGTTAGCAAGCGACCATTCCTGCTTTTTTAAGGGCGTTGATCCGGTGATCAGGCTCACGAAGATGCCGGTGCCGACCGCCGCCCCACAGGTGCCGTGGGTTCCGCAGGCCCCTCCCGGAACCTCGCCGGCCCTCACACGGGCCCGCCCAAGCAGTTTCCCTTTTCTCCCTGGCTCTCCCCGGTGGTTGCAGTAGGCGGCGATGAGGCACGCGGGCACGAGAAAATGGTGCTCCGGCCCGTGCATCCTGACTGCCGGATACCGCATCAGGATACAGGCGATGGCAAGCGGATCTTCAAGTTCCGTTGCGATGCAGAACTGCTCGATGAGGTCGAGCGCCTCCAGGCCGTGGCACCGGTCGCAGACGAAGTGCCCGGCTTCGCAGGCGACCGTGGTGCTCATGACCTCCCCGCAGACGGCGCACGCAAGGTCGCGGGGCTCCTCGCTGTACACGAGATTCCGGCCGCATATCAGGCATCCTGCCTTATGCTCCATGCCATAGGGTAGGTCGCCGTATCCCATAATCCTCTGGCCCGGCGGATCACGTGGCCGCGGATTGGCCGGAGCGGCGTATGCGGCCGGTATCGGGTTCCGGCGGGAGATCCGTTCCCTGCTGTTCCCGCACCCGTCCGTCTTCGATCGCGACGACGCGGTCGGCGATGGTCAGGAGCGACGGGCGGTGGGTGATGAGAATGGTCGTCCGGTTCCGGACGAGAAGCCGGAGCGTCCGGCAGATCTGCTCCTCGGTCTGCATGTCGAGCGCGGACGTGGGTTCGTCGAGGATGAGGATGGGCGCGTCTTTGAGGAACGCTCTGGCAATGGCGACTCGCTGCCGCTGGCCGACGGAGAGCTGCGTTCCGCGCTCCCCGACGATCGTCCGGTACCCCTCCGGGAACCTCATGATCTCATCGTGGATCTGCGCTTTCCTTGCGGCTTTGACGATTTCCTCGAAGGTGGCCCCGGGCCTGCTGTAGCGGATGTTCTCCTCGATGGTGGTGTGGAAGAGAAAAATATCCTGCGAGACGAGCGACACCTGCCGGCGCAGCCACCTCGGATCGAGCGACGCAAGATCGCGGCCGTCGAGGGTGATCGTGCCTTCCTGCGGCGCGAACGCCCGGAGGAGCAGGTTGATCATCGTCGTCTTCCCGGCACCGGTCCGCCCGACGATGGCGATCACCTCACCTGGATGGATGACGAGGTTTGCGTCAGCGAGAACCGGTTCCGACTCGGTATACCTGAACCAGACGCTGGAAAGTTCTATCCTGCCCAGCACCGCGGCGGGCACGACCCCGCCGCCGGCCGGCTCCCCGTCCATCGAGAAGAGTTCACGCAGGCGGGCGGCGGACGTCGCTGCGGGTTGCATGACGACGGGGAATGCGAAGAAGGTGTTGACGGTGGGCGCGAACGTCACGACGTAGACCGCGAACGTGACGAAGTCCCCGACGGTCATGCCGCCGGCGAGCACCTCGCTCCCGCCGACCCAGAAGACGGCGATCAGCATGAGCGACATCGTGCCGATCCTGAAGTACTCTGAGAGCGCCGAGAGCATCGTGTTTCTGATCCGGGCATCGACCATCCGTGCAAGCGTCCCGGAGACCCGGGTCACTTCCCGCTCCTCTGCGGCGTGCGTCTTTACGGTGTCGATGCCGGAGATCACCTCCTGGATGTCGCGGGAGACGTAGGCCTGCCGTTCGCGCTCCCGGTGGGTGGCGGCGCGGATCCGCCGGATGAAGACGGCGTTGATCAGCAGGTAGAGCGGGATGAAGGCGGCGATGACGAGGGTGAGTTTCAGACTCAGGATGCAGAGGATGGCAAGGGTGAAAGTGACGTAGAGGCCGTTTGCGACGATCAGGGGGAGGTACTGGGAGACGGTGTACTGCAGGATCTGGACGTCGTCGGAGAGACGTGACATGATGTAACCGGTCTGCTGCGACTTGAAGTAGGAGAGCGGGAAATCCAGGACATGTTCGACGAGGGCGGTCTGGAGGTTGAAGGCGTAGCCTTCCCGGAACCGGGCGGTCCAGTAGTTCCGCAACAGGTCCATACCGCCGGTGAAGAGCCCGAGCACCAGGAGGGCGGCGATGAGGGTGTCGAGCGACGAGAGGAGCCCGCCTGCCCCTGCGAGGAGTGCGTCGGAGGTTTCTGTTCCGCCGAGCAGGATGTTGTCGATGAAGAACTTGATGCTGAGCGGGAGCACGGTCTTTGCCGCCGAGACGAGAACGGTCGCTGCGAGGGCCAGTACGCCCACGTTCCGGATCGGCCGGGCGAACCGGAGGAAGAAGGCGAGATCAGGGAACCTGAGATCGTTTCTCGCCGTCACTGGCTGGCGCATGGTATCCCGGGTGAAGGCGACGGCTCTCCGGCAGCAGTCTGCGATGCTCATGGTATGGGTCCTGGTGAGGAGCGCGCTCCGGTCTTTTGCCGGGTCTCCGTTGCAGTCCCATGCCTTGCTGGCGTATAATACCTGTGCCCGAAAAAAAGGTTACAGCTGGGCCGAGGGGTTTGCCCTGACCGTCCCGGGAACGACCACTCTTTTCTCAAGGATGTTGACGGCGACGGTCGTGATCGAGACCAGCACAAGGTAGACGACGGCGACGGCCGCAAACGACTCCGTGTAGAGGAAGTACTTCGTCGCCACCTGTTTCCCCGCCCCGGCGAGCTCGATCACCGTGAGCATGTAGGCGAGCGACGAGTACTTGATCAGGTAGATGAACTCGTTTGAGAGCCCCGGTATCGCCCGGCGGAGCGCCTGCGGCAGCACAACGCTTCTGATCGCCTGCCACCGGGTCATCCCGAGCGCCTGGGCGGCGACCATCTGGCCTTCCTTGATCGATATAAGGCCGCCGCGGATGTATTCGGCGTTATACGCACTGTTGCAGAGGATAAAACCGAGCACCGATGCCACGAACGCGGTGAATGTGATCCCGATCGACGGGAGCCCGAAGTAGAGGATGAAGAGGAGGAGGAGCAGCGGCGTGCCTTTGATGAAAAAGACGTACGTCTTGCAGAGCCAGGAAATGACCGGGTGGCCATACTGCCTTCCCACCGCAATGGCGACCCCAAGCGCGAGGCCGAACGGGGCGGAGCACGCGATCAGTTGCAATGTCACGATCAGCCCCTGCATCAGCGCCGGGAAGAGAATCTCGAAGAAGAATGCCGTCTGATCCATGCTGCTCCTCAGTCATCCATCCGGGAATCTATCCGACCGATGAAGTCCTTCATCCGGGTAAACTGCGGATCGTGCAGGAGCAGGTCGGGCGACCCCTGTTCGGCAACCACGCCGTTCTCCATGAAGAGGACCTCGTTTGCAACCGAGCAGGCAAACCCCATCTCGTGGGTGACGACGAGCATCGTCATCCCGTTCCGGGCCAGTTTCTTCATGACCTCCAGCACCTCCCTCGTCAGCTCGGGGTCGAGCGCAGAGGTGGGTTCGTCGAAGAGGATGACATCCGGGTCCATGGCAAGCGCCCGGGCGATGGATACCCGCTGGGCCTGGCCGCCGGAGAGTTCGGCCGGATAATGGTCAGCCCATTCCTCCAGCCCGACCTGCCGGAGTTCAGTGAGCGCTTTTTCGTGCGCCTCTGCTTTGCCCATACCCTTGACCTTCAGGAGCGCCAGTTCCACGTTTTTCAGCGCGGTGAGGTGGTCGAAGAGGAAGAAGTTCTGGAAGACCATCCCGATCTTCTGCCGGAAGTAGTTGATCCGGGCCCCCGAGTTCGTGACTTCCTCCCCGTCGAGCCAGACCTGCCCGCGGTCGGGCGGCGTCAGCTGGTTGATGCACCGGAGAAGCGTGCTTTTCCCGGTTCCTGAGGGGCCGATGAAGACCTTCGTCTCACCGCAGTGGACGTCGAACGATACCCCGCGCAGCACCTCGGTGCCCCCGAAGGACTTGTGTATGTCCTCGACTCTCAGCACAATGTCGTTGTCGTTCATACTCTACATCGCTCCGCTTCCGAATCCCGGAATTTCTATCTTCGCCTCAAGCCTGTGCAGGAGTTTGAGACCCCCGTAGTTCAAGACGATGAAAATCCCCGCTGCAGCGAGGTAGATTGGTATCGTGATGTGCGTCTGCGTGACGATCCTTGCGGTGATGGTGAGCAGCTCCACGACCCCGATCGCGTAGCAGACCGCCGAATCGGTCAGGATGTTTGGGTACTCGTTCGACCAGCCCGGGAGCGCTATGCGCACCGCCTGGGGGAGGATGACCGAACGGATGGCGGTGAACCTGCTCATCCCGAGCGACCGTGCCGCGATCATCTGTCCTTCGCTGACCGACTGGATGGCTCCCCGGAAGATCTGGGACTGGTATGCCGCTCCCCGGAGACCCAGCACGACCGCCCCGACGACAAACGCCGAGAGATGGCCGAGCCCGATTGCCGGGAATATGCCGAACCAGAAAAGGAAGAGCAAGATGAGAATGGGGAGGCCCCTGAAGAACCAGACGTAGATTCCGACGGCCCACCGAATCGGCCGCGCCCCGTACACCTGGCCGAGCGCCATGGGCAGTCCGAGAAGGACGCCGAGGCCGAGGGCGGCGAAGACAAGACCGAGGGTAGAGGAGACACCTGAAAGGAGATACGGTAACCAGTCGATGAGAATCGGTAAAACGTCCATTTGGCTATCCCTGAATCATTGCAGTCTCTCCGACGGGAAGAACGACGCCGGGTACTCTACGCATGAATCTGACGGAGAGCAAAATAAACGTTGCCAAATCTGCCTCAGTTGAGCAGGACGGTCGTTCGCCACAGCGGGATGTTTTTATCCCCGGAGGCGGGTTCGACCGTATCCGCTGCAAACGCTCTCCACGCCACGCTCCAGGGGCTCCAGCAACACTTAAGTATGTGGGCGAGGGGGAAGGAGGGGTATGCCATCTGCACCCGATATCAGGGTTCCTCTCGATGTGCCCTCCGAGGAACAGGAGAGGTACCGGGAGAACTACCGGAAAATCACGCACGGTACCGGGAGGTTGATGCTCTTTGCCGGAGACCAGAAGGTCGAGCACCTCAACGACGATTTCTATGGCGAAGGCATCCACTCCGACGACGCCGATCCAGAACACCTCTTTCGGATCGCGAGTCGGGCGAGGATCGGGGTCTTTGCGACGCAACTCGGGATGATCGCCCGCTACGGCGAGGATTACCGGGACGTGCCCTACCTCGTCAAGCTCAACTCCAAGACCCACCTGATCAAAACCGCACAGCGCGATCCGCTCAGCTCGGAACTCCATCTCGTCCGGCAGGTCGTCGACCTCCGCGACCGCACGGGGCTTGCAATCCTCGGCGTCGGCTACACGATCTACCTCGGGAGCGAGTACGAACCGATGATGCTCTTCCAGGCGGCGCAGATCGTCAGCAACGCGCACGCAAACGGGCTCACCACCGTGCTCTGGATGTACCCCCGGGGCAAGGCGGTCAAGGACGAGCGCGATCCTCACCTGGTCGCGGGCGCGGCCGGGGTCGCGGCGACCCTCGGGAGTGATTTCGTGAAGGTGAATCCCCCGAAGGCGGGCGGCACGATCGACGCCGCGCTGCTCCGGGAGGCGGTGGCGGCCGGCGGCAGGACGGGCGTCGTCTGTGCGGGCGGGTCGCATGCCGACGCGCCGGAGTTCCTGCAGCAGCTCCACGACCAGATCCACGTCGGCGGCACGGTCGGGAACGCGACTGGCAGAAACATCCACCAGCGTCCGTTCGACGAGGCCGTCCGGTTCTGTAACGCGATATCGGCGATCACCCTCGACGATGCGGGTGTCGAGGAGGCGGTCAGGATCTACGGGGGAGGTAAGTGAGGGCATGACGACGGTCGCCATACTGACGGGAGGAGGAGACTGCCCGGGCCTGAACGCGGTGATCCGGGCGGTCGTACGGACAGGGGCGAAGCACGGGTTCGACGCGGTCGGGATCCGGGACGGATGGCACGGGCTGGTCGCCGGGAACGTCGAGCCCCTCACCGATTACTCGGTGACCGGGATCCTCCCGAAGGGCGGAACGATCCTCGGGACGTCGCGGACGAACCCCTTCAAGAACGAGGCCGACGTCCAGCGGTTGCGCGACAACATCAGGAAGTTCGGGATCGACGCGATCGTCGCGATCGGCGGCGAGGATACCCTCGGCGTCGCGAACAAACTCTCGAAGATGGGCATCCCGGTCGTGGGTGTCCCGAAAACCATCGATAACGACGTCGGCGCGACTGACTACACCTTCGGATTCGATACCGCCGTCGCCATCGTCACCGAGGCGATTGACCGCCTCCACACGACGGCGGAGTCGCACCACCGGGTCATGGTCGTGGAGGTGATGGGGCGCCACGCCGGGTGGATCGCGACCGTGGCCGGGATCGCGGGCGGGGCCGATGAGATTCTCATCCCGGAGATCCCGTTCGATCTCGACGTGGTCACCCACCACCTCCGGCTGCGCTACGAGCGGGGAAAGAAGTTCAGCATCGTCGTGGTCGCTGAAGGCGCCCAGCCGAAGGGGATGGCGGAGGCGATCGCGCAGTCCGCCCGGACGGATGAGTTCGGCCACGTGACCCTCGGCGGTGTCGGGAACTACCTGCGCGACGAACTCGAGAAGAGGCTCGACATGGAGGTGCGGGTGACGGTGCTCGGGCACATCCAGCGCGGCGGGTCGCCGACGGCGCACGACCGGGTGCTCGCGACCCGGTTCGGGGTGGCGGCGGCGGACCTCATCAAGGAGAAGGACTTTGGGAAGATGGTCGCGCTCCGGGGGAACGATATCGTCGCGGTCCCGATCGAGGAGGCGGTGGCGAACCTCAAGACGGTGGATATGGACCTCTACAAGATCGCGAGCATCTTCTACGGAGGGTAAGCGGCACCCCTGACCTCCCTACCGGCGGTGCAGGTGCCGGTGGTGGATGTCGGGCTGGTGCGGGTGCTCGTGTGCGAGTTCGGCATGGGCGTGAACGTGGGAGTGTTCCCCGGCCGCTGAGAGCGGCGGGTCACCGGCCTCGTGGTCATGGTCGTGGTGGAGGTCGTCGTGGCGGTGGCGGTGCTCGTGGACGGTTGCCGGGTGCCGGTGAGGATGGGAGTGCTTCTCGGAGACCATCAGCCAGGCTCCGAGCGCCATGACGGGTAACGCGACGTAAAAAGCGCCCGCCGGGAGTTCGGCGAAGAGCAGGAGCGAGAAGAGGACACCGAAGAACGGGGAGACGGCAAGGAGTGAACCCGCCCGGGCTGCGCCGATGCCCCGGAGGGCGAGGAGGAAGAGGATGCTCGTCAGTCCTCCGTAGCAGAGGAACCCGACGATCATGGCGGCAACAACAGCGGTCGGGGCCGGGAGGTGCTCCCCGGCGGCAACCGCGACGAGGAGCGTGGCGGTGCCGGCCCCGATCCCCTTTATGACGATGACGAGGAGAGGGTCCTTTGCCGAGAGCCGTTGCCCCAGGTTGTTGTCGACCGCCCAGAAGAGGCAGGTGAGCAGGATGCCGAGAGCCGGAAGGGAGAGGCCGAGTCCGGCGGCCGGGTTCCAGGTGAGGAGGAGGCACGATGCGGTGATGCACCCGAGCGCAACCCAGACGCGGTGGCTCACCCACTCCCCAAAGATGGTCGCGGCAATCAGCGTCGTCGCAACGGCCTCGAAGTTCAGGAGGAGGGCCGCCGTCGCCGCAGGCGTTCCCGGGAGGCTGTATACCAGGGTGACCGGTGCGAGAATCCCTCCAAAGAGCGTCACGCCGATGAGCCAGGGGATCTCGCTCCTGCCGGGCGGCGCCTCGATGTGACTCCGACGGGTGCCCGTCGCTGTTCTGGTGAGGGAGAAGAGCAGTGCGCCGCAACCGCTCCCGAGCGAGACGAGTGCGGCGAGAACGAGCGGCCTGATATCGGCGAGGAGGAGTTTCGTGAACGGGGCGCTCCCGCCGATCAGAATCGCCGTCGCCAGCGCGCAGAGGACGGGTGTCCGGTACTGCGTCAGGGTGGATCCATTCTCTACGGCGGCGGGTTTACGCGGGTACAGGAGAGTTGCCTCCGGGATGATTGAATGTCGTGAAAAAGGAGGGACGAATCGTCCCCGGTTACTTCAGGTTGTGCTCTCAGTGAGGTTGTGCTTCTCTTTGAGTTCTTCCCAGTAGGGATCGGCCTGGAGTTCCGCGATCGCCTCGTTCATGAACTCGAGGAGCGCGGTGTCGTCCTTTCTGATGGCGACGCCGAACTCCTCCATGGTCTCGACGGAGCCGATGGTCTTGACCGGCTTGCCCTTGATGATGTCCTGGATGGAGACGTCGTCGTACATGACTGCGTCGACCCTGCCTGCCTCAAGATCGTTGACGGCAAGCTGCGTGTTGGCGTAGGTCTTCAGGTTCTCAGCGGGCATCGTCCCGTTCTCGATCAGGTTATCCTCGATCCAGGTTGCGGCGGTGCATCCCTGCTGCGCCCCGATGATCACCTCCCCGGCAAGGACGTCCTCAAGCGTCACGTCCGCATCCTCGCGCGTCACGACGTCCTGGTTGACGGTCCAGTAGGGGTTGCTGAAGTTGACCGCTTCCTGCCGCGGCGGGGTGATCGACATCCCTGCGTAGACCATGTCGATCTTCCCTGCCTGGAGCGCGGGGATGATGCCGCTCCATTCCACCGGCAGGAACGTCACTTCGATGCCCTTCTGCTCGGCGATCCACTTCATGGAATCGACATCGAATCCCTGGGCGTTGCCGTCCTTATCGACGTAACTGTAGGGAGGATACGCATCGTCGATGCCGACGATGTAGGAGTCTTTCAACCCCGCCTCTCCGGTCTGTTCGGTCGTTCCGGTGCACCCTGCACCTGCGACTGCGAGCACTGCGACGATACATGCAAGCAGTGTGAGAATGCCATGCGTTTTCATAAGGAAGAATTTAGTTAGATGAGTAAAATTAACCTTTTGATTTGGCCCTGCCGAAGAGCCTGTTTAGCCGAGAGTCTGTCCAGGAAACTTGCTTGATGGGGATATCCTGTTTATTCTGCCGCAGGTTGTTTCCGGATTACGCCGGGTGTGTCCTCATCACACATGGTCTACTGGGAATTGCCGCAAGAGTCACGCCGGCTTGTTCGTTCAGAACATCTCGCACATCGCTGCTGCGGTGACGATAGGTGTTTATAGTACCGTACCCTGCCCACGGTCGACTCCCTGTGAGGAGCCGGAGATCAGGTGGTGAGGAGCATGAGAAAAGAGTCCGCCACGAGCGGGATGTCAAAAGTTGCCGGGCCCCTGCAGGAGATCGATCCGCGGGAGATCGAGATGATCATGTCCCGGATCAACTTCCCTGCATCAAAGAGGGATCTTATTACCCGGGCGCAGGATAGCGGAGCGTCGCAGGCTGTCCTCGAAACGGTGAACCTATTTCAGGAACGTCAGTATAACAGCATGGACGAGATCCGATCCGAACTTAAGAGGATCCGGCAGAGATAACCTTTTTTTTCAGCGGCCCATGTCGAAGGGGGGGTCTGCCGCCGAGTGTGCACGAAACCCCCAGAATCCGGCTTAGAACACCTCTTAAACTGTTGGTGGGCCGGTTCTGCCACCAGGCACCCTGGGCCGTGACCGCCAACCTATATCAAATCCCCGGGCGTATGCCGTGGCATGCTCATCATCGGACACCGCGGGGCGAGGGGTCTCGGGCCGGAGAACACCCTGCTGGCTCTGCGAAAGGGTATGGCGTGCGCCGATCTCGTCGAGGTCGACCTGCGTCTCACGCGGGACGGCATCCCGGTCGCGATCCACGATGCAACCGTTGACCGGACGACGAACGGAACCGGGCCGGTCAAGGGGCATACCGTCGAAGACCTGGCCGGACTGGACGCCGGCGAGGGCGAGAGAATTCCGACGCTAGGGGAGGTTCTCGACCTCGTCCGCAACGTTACGGGGCTTGTCGTGGAGATCAAGGAGCCCGGGACGGAAGCGATCATCGTCTCGGCGCTCATGGATCGAATGCCGGAACGACTCTTTTTGGTCTCGTTTCACTCCGAGAGTGTTGCCACGGCAAAGAGGCTCCTCCCCGGGGCGCAGGCGGGCTTCATCTACTCGGAGGAGACCGGCGATCCCGTCGGGCTCGCCCGCTCGGTGCAGGCCGATCTCATTCTCCCGAGGTGGGATCGGGTCTCGCACGAACTGGTGGAGGAGGCGCACGCAGCCGGGCTGCTTGTCGTCCCCTGGCTCTTAAACACCGAGGACGATATCCGTGAAGCGCTCCGGCTCGGCATCGACGGGTTTTCAAGCGACGATCCCTGCGTTTCCCGGCAATACTTGAGAGATTGACCGGGGAACGCCCGGTCAGACAAGCGTCCCCGGGAGGTGCTTGAGGAGCCACGCCTTCACCTCGACGTAGAGGCTCTCGGCTGTCTCGTCGAGGGTGTGCCCCGCTCCTTCGTAGATGACCAGCCGTCGGGGTTCGCCGGCACGCCGGTAGACCTCCTCCGAGGCGGTATGGGAGAGAACCGGATCCGCGTCCCCGTGCACCAGGAGGATCGCCGCACGGCCACCGAGGGCGGCGACCGGTTCGGTTCCGGTGGCCTGGGTGGCGATGGTGACGACGGTCCTGACCGCCGGGACGTTCGCCGCCGCCTGGATCGTCACCGCTCCCCCGAGTGAGTGCCCGACCACCCCGGCGGCCGCGACGCCCTGGCTCTCGAGATAGCGCAGCCCAAGAACCGTGTCGAAGACTGATTCCACGAGGTCGGCCGGGTGCCGGTACTGCACCCGGAGAGCGCTGATTCGGTGGTTCGGGAGATCCTGTGCCAGCCGCGGGTAGAGTCCCCGTGCCGGGGTATCGAACCCGCCGCCGGTTCCGCCTACCATGACGACGCCGGTCCGGGCTCCCTGCGCTTCGTAGTAGCGGCAGACGGTCGTCCCCCGGTCGGTCGTGATCTCCACGATGTCGTAGACCTCACTGGCCTGCGGCGTTCGCCTGACATCCGTTGGGCGCACGTCGACTCTCGCACCCTCTACTTCGATTGCAGCCGTTCCGAGCATGGAGGGCAATAGAGATCGGCCCTATTTGTCTTTTACGGCAGGGAGGTCTCCGCGCGCCCGGGTAGCAAGCAATCCGGCGTAGTCGGAACAACGTTGCTTCGTAGACCCGTGCGGAAAGTACATTACTATTAATTACAAAATATAATACACGATGGATAAAATTGGGCACAGACTCTTCCAGCATACCGGAGATTCTTCTCAGAAATCCGTTCAAGAAAGGTACGCTACAACCCCCGATTCCGGGGATTCGGATGCCGATCTCCTCGATGCCTACTCTCGCGCCGTCGTCCGGGTCGTCGAGTCCGTGGGCCCCGCGGTCGTGAGCGTGGTCGTGGGGAAGAACTCCCCCGGGTGGCGCGGCGAGCAGGTGGGAGCGGGCTCGGGCGTGGCTGTGTCGCCGGAAGGCTACATCCTGACCAACAATCACGTGGTGCAGGGGGCAGGGAGGATCGAGATCCGGACGGCGGATGGAACCTCTCATCCCGCACGCCTGATCGGCGCCGACCCGGCGACCGACCTCGCCGTGCTCCGCGCCGGTACCAGGGATCTCCCTTACGCATCGTTCGGCGACTCCGGGAAGGTCGCGGTCGGCCAGCTTGCGATAGCCATCGGCAACCCGCTCGGCTTCGACTCGACCGTCTCGACAGGAGTCCTGAGTGCTCTTGGGAGGGCGTTCCGGAGCCGGGACGGCCGCCTGATCGAGAACATCATCCAGCACACCGCTCCCTTGAACCCCGGCAACTCCGGCGGCCCGCTGGTGGACTCCCGCGGCCGGGTCATCGGGATCAACACGGCCATCATCCCGATGGCGCAGGGCATCTGTTTCTCGATCCCTTCGAACACCGCCTCGTGGGTTCTCCCGCAGCTGGTCGCCGACGGGAGGGTGCGGCGCGGCTACCTCGGTATCGCCGGCCAGTCGCAGCCGCTCCCGCAGCACCTTGCTCTGCCGCTCGGCCTCGCCGCGAACCAGGCGGTCGAGGTCGTCTCGGTGAACAGGGCCAGCCCCGCCGGGAGGGCCGGGCTCAGGCCGGGGGACCTGATCGTGGCGATCAACGATACCTGCGTGACCTGCATCGACGACCTGCACCGGTTCCTTACCGTCTGGCCTATCGCGGAACCGGCAACCCTGACGATTGTCCGGAACGAGCGGCGGATTACGCTCCCGATCGTCCCGGCGGAAGCGGTCGCGTGCACCGCCGCCGGCTAAACAGAGGCGGAACTCACAACCGAACTGGTCTTCGCGGCTTCGCGTTCTTCGCGTGAGGACCTGTCCTTCTCTTTGTACGTTATCTCACGCGAAGCCGCGAAGGACGCGAAGAGCGACATTCCGGGGCGCGAGCCCCCCTTCCCCAGGGCGATATCCCCTTGAAATCCGCGTCTGGAACGCAATTCAAAGTCTCGCATGAGCACTATAGGCGAGAATCGCAACGATTCATGAGTTTGACTGGTGCGAGCATCGTGGGCGGCAGGAGTTTGAGAAGCCGTTAGGCTTCGAGGTGCGAAGTCCGCGATAACTGCTTCCCTTCGCGGTCACTACCGGTCCCGGTCAGGAAACCCACGTTATCCGGGGCTCCCGGCGCACCGCTTTCGGTGACAGGGGACCGGGATACCCGAAGATCAGCGGCGCCACGATCTGGTGGTCGTCCGGAACCTTCAGCGCTGCAAGGAGGTCGGGGTTCTGCTGGACGAGAGCCGCCGAACCAATCCAGCAACTGCCGATCCCGAGCGCCCAGGCGGCAAGCATCATGTTCTCCGCGCAGAGCGTGCAGTCGAGGATGCTCGAGACAGCTTCCCGTGCGCCGAGGATCAGGACCAGCACCGGGGCGTTGTAGAAGATGTTGAACCCGGGATTCTTGAGCGCCGCGAGAAACTCCTCCGTCCCCGATCGAGCCTCCTCTCCGATCTTCTCCACGAGGATCGGCTTACAGTAGTCGGATACCCGCTGCATCAGGTCCCGATCCTTCACGATCACGAACTGCCAGGGCTGAAGCCCGAGGGCGGTCGGGGCCTGGATGCCCGCAGCGATGATCGCTCTCAGGGCCTCGTCCGGGACATCCCGGTTGGTGTAGTTCCTGATACTCCGGCGTTCCCGGATCACGGAGAAGATCTCGATGGACTCGGTATCCGTCATCATGGACTCCGGCTATGGCCCGCCGGGGGTATTTATACCTTGGCGAGGCGGCCCTCATGGATCTCCCCGCCTGCGGGCTTCTCTCTCAGAACCTCATGCCTGCTTTCCTAAATCCCAGGAGGTGCCGCTAAATCGCCTGTGGGGCTGAGAAAAACCCGATTTTCACCAGGTGGTCGGATGGTAATCTTTTTAATGTTCCCGGGGCACAACCACTACAGCGACTGTATTTCGGCGTCGGTGGGTAATGACGGACTCGCATCAGGATCGGGCACCCTTTGATCGCGCGGTGCTCAACGCTCTCGAAGACGGGCTTCTTGTGACAGGCGATGACCGGAAGGTCAGATGGTACAACCCGGCTCTCGCACGGACCCTCGGCATCCGGCAGACGGACGCCATTGGGATGGAGATGAGTTCTCTTCTCGACGCATACATCCTGCCGATCATCGAGGACGACGATTCCGTGCGGCTGCTCCGTAATGTCCTTGAGAATGGCGCGGATATGTCTCCTCTCCTCTGCCGTGCCCGAATCCCCGACGGCACCCGGCGCTGGCTCTCGATATCGAGTAAACAGGCTTTCTCCGTGACCGGGCAGCGGCTTATCAAGATCCGGGACACAACCGCGGATCTGAATGCGCATCATTTCATGGCCGCGCTCGACCAGTCCCCGGTGGTCGTCTTTGTGCAGGATGAAGAACTCCGTTACATCTGGTCGTACAACCAGCAACTGGGGTCCACGGATACGTCCATCATTGGCATGCGCGAAGAGGATGCCTTTCCCGAGGACGCCAAACATCTTGCCGCGCTCAAACGGCGGGTTCTTGAGACAGGAGAGACCATCCGGGCTGCGGTGACGTTCACCATCGCAGGTGAGCGGCGTGTCCGCGACCTGACGCTCAAGCCGCTTCGGGATGCACAAGGAAAGATTGTTGGTATTGCCGGGACGGCTTTCGATGTGACCGAGCGGAACCGGGTGGAGGAGGTGCTCCGGGAGAAGACGCACGAACTGAAGAAACGGATGGACGAACTCCAATGTCTGTACACCATCGCGCACCTCGTCGAAACGCCCGAGGTGACGCTCGATAGACTCCTGCAGGCGGTTGCCGATACCCTCCCTATGGGGTGGCAGTACCCGAACTATACCGGGGTGCGGATCACCGTTGACGGCTGGGATTACTATCAGGGGGATCCGGCAGATTCTCCCTGGAAACAGGAGAGCCCGATCGTCGTCCACGGCACTCGGGTCGGTGAGGTCGAGGTGCGCTACCTCGCGGAGTTTCCGGAGGGCGGCGAAGGGCCGTTCCTGCCGGAAGAGCAGATGCTGCTCGACTCCATCACGAAGCGTCTCGGCCGGATCATTGAACGGATGCGGGTGGAAGCGGCGCTTGAAAAGAGCGAGGAGAAGTTCCGGGGGATTGCTCAGCGGAGTTTCGACCTCATCGTCACGTCGTACCGGGACGGCGGACTGAACTACATCTCGCCGGCGATGGAGCGGATACTCGGGTACGCTCCAGAAGAGATGGTGGGAACTGATTGGGAGGACTACATCCTCCCGACGAGCCTTCTGGTCTGGAAAGAGGGGCGGCGGAGAGTGCTCCGGGGCGAGCAGGTCGAAGGGCTCCAGATCGAGGTCAGGCGGAAGAACGGGGAGACCGCCATACTGGAACTGAACGAGTCGCCGATCGTCGAGAAGAAAGCGATCGTGGGGTTCCAGGTCGTCGGCAGGGACATCTCCGAACGGATCCTGCACGAACGGCTCCGGGAGCAGGCGTTCGATATGACCGAACGGAATATCGCTCAGTTCGCCGTCCTTGCCGACCACGTCCGCCACCCGCTCCAGGTGATCATGGGGGTCGCGGATCTCCTCGAGGACGAGGTGGTCGCGGAGAAACTCCGGGATCAGGTTCGGCGGATCAATGAGCAGATTGGGGAACTCGACCGGGAATGGATGGAGTCACGGAAAATCCGGGAGTTCTTGAAGCGGTACGAACTCTGAAGGGTTGTTGCGGCCTCATGGTTGTTTTATAGGATTGTAATGGGCATTTCACCGTTCATGTGTGTTCCGGTGCAGATCGCCATCTCACGCGAAGTGCGCGAAGTCCGTGGAATTGTTTCGCCCTCCTTAGCACCTTGACAGTGCTCGAACTCCTTTTCCTGCGGGAAAGTCGTTCTTCCCGGCTTCGCGTGAGTTGACGGAATGCTACGTAAAATAGGTCGCGGTTTGGGGCATCTCAAGTCCCATGCACGGATTTCAAGTGGATGTCGCCATTGGGGGAGGGGTTTCAGGGGAGGGGGGCAAGCCCCCCTCCCCTGTCCCCAATTCGCACCTTCGGTGCTCAAACTCCTGTCCTTCGGACAGTCATTCCCCCCACGGCGATACTCTCACGGTCCACTGCATCGGGATATTTCCTCGCTCCACTCGCTTTGTTTGTCGCATAATGAAGGCTTTCAGCCTTCTCGAACTCCTGCCTCGGAACCCTTCCAGTTCTCAAGCTCCTGTTCTGCGAATCATCACGTAACGAATCGTAGCACGTTCCGACAGTCGCAACTCGCATCAAGTGCGTTCAGGGTGAAAATCCGTGTCCGGAAGCGCACATGAACAGAACGGCATTCCTGGGAACACCTGTTCATCACCACCGCCGCCCTCTCCTGTCGTACACCCCCGGCATGGCCTCCCGGACGGCGGCGAGCGTCTCCGGCAGGAGCGTGCCTTTCTTTCCGACGACGTCCGCCGTCCGGATGGTGGCTGCGTACGTGGTCAGGGCGAAACTCTCAGCGAAGAGGTCGAGGCCGCCCCGGGCGAAGTCGTCGAGCGAGAGGGGAACTGAGATTCCGTCGGTGGACGGGCTGCTTGAGACCGGGCAGATCAGCAGGCTCCCGCTCTCTCCTGCAGAAACAACCACCACCGGGCGCACCTTCCGTTTGCCCCCTCCCCCGAGACGCACGGGGGCTAAAACGACGTCGCCGCTGGCGTACCGTCCCATGTGCATACAGGTTTACGTCAAAACCGATAAGAGAATTGATCCGGGCCTTTATAGTAACAGGAGGAAAAGGGGAGCGTTCCCGCCCCCGGTGCGCCGTTATGGCGCCCTTCCGTTTGCTTTTCCGTTGGATTTCTGCTGCCCTTCGCGTAACTCCTTCGGATTCTTCACCTTCTCCTTCACCATCGCGGTCCGGGCATGCCCGTCACCGTTGTCGAACTTCGCCTCCTTCCCGTTGCCCGGGTTGATCACGGAGACGGCCCCGGTACCGGCGACCGGGATGGAACCGTTATCCGTCACGGCGCCGCCGGTCACCGTCAGGTTGCCGTCACCGGCGGCGAGGTCGAGGTCCTGCTGCCGATACTTCAGGATGAGCGTGCCGCCGTCCTTCATGCAGAAGTTGACCTTCTCCGGCGTTGCGTTCCCGATCGCGAACTCCGAGGGGTCCGATACCGTCGTGTTCGCGCTGTCGGTTCCGGTAAACCCGAGCCAGTCCGCGATGCTGATAAAGACGGTCATGACCCCGTTGCTCTTCTGGTTCAGGACTCTTGGGGCGACCTTCACCTCCGCTGTCTGCGGGGCGACGGTCACGTTCAGGGTGTCGCGGGCGACGACGCCCGTAGCGTTGTTCTTGACCTCCACCGCGACCGTGTAGGTGCCCGTATCGAGGTAGGTGTGGGTTGCCCGGACGGTGCCGTTCTGCTCGTCGTCCGGCACGATCTCCGCCTCGGTTCTCCCTGTGCCCCAGTCGACGGCGGCTGAGAGGTTCACCGCGTCGAAGATGTCCGTGTCGTTGCAGGTCGCGAGGATGGTGACCGGCTCCCCGGCGAGCGCGGTGCGGTCGCCCCCTGCATCGACCGTGAGGGCGGCCTGCGCGGCAGGAACCACCACGGCAAGGGCGATGAAGAGGGAGAATACATGGATTGCAGTATCTCGTTTCATGATTGGTTACCTCCGGTAGATACTGGCCCTGCTCCCCTATTTGACCACATTGAGCTTCCTGGTTCAATCGATTAGCTGGACGGTGGCACATGATCGCTCATATCCGGAGCAGCCGGGCATTGATCGCGACGATCACCGTGCTTGCGCTCATCAGCACCGCCCCTGCCGCCGGGGTGAGAAGGATCCCGGCGCCGATCAAGACCCCGGCGGCGAGCGGGATGGCGACGGTGTTGTAGCCCGTCGCCCAGAGGAGGTTCTCGAGCATCTTCCGGTAGGTCTTCTTTGCAAGGTCGATGACCGCCGCCGCGTCCCGCGGATCGCTCCTCACGAGCACGATATCGGCGCTCTCCACGGCTACATCGGTCCCGGCCCCGATGGCGACCCCGAGGTCTGCCTCGACGAGCGCAGGGGCGTCGTTGATCCCGTCGCCCACCATGGCCACACGGTAGCGCTGCTGCACCTCCCGGATCTTCTCCGCCTTCTCGTGGGGCAGAACTCCGGCGAAGAACTCATCGAGATCCAGTTCCCCTGCCACCCACGCGGCGACGTCGCGGTTGTCCCCGGTCAGCATCATACACCGGACGCCCATCTCTTTGAGCCGGCGGATCGCCTCCCCCGACTCCGGCCTGATGATGTCGGCGAGCGCGAGCGCTCCGGTGAGTCGGTCGTCCTCGAGCAGAAAGACGACGGTCTTGCCCTGCCGCTGGAGCGTCTCAATTCCACTGTTCCCGGTATTGATGCCCCGCTCCGTGAGGTAACCCGGACCGACCACCCGGACGGTTCGGTCGCCGATCGTCGCCTCGACGCCGACCCCCGGGATTGCCCGAAACCCTTCTACCGTGAGCAGGGCGATTCCCTGTTCCTCCGCGCTCCGGACGATGCCCCTGGCGATCGGGTGCTCGGAGTGTGCCTCAACCGATGCGGTCGTCCCGACCACGTCCTCCTCTGCCGCGCCGCCGAAGGCGAGGACGTCCGTGACACCGAATACCCCTGTCGTGAGGGTCCCGGTCTTGTCGAAAACGACCGCCGTGAGGTCTTTTGCCCGCTCGAACGCACTCCGGTCCCTGATCAGGAACCCCGACTTTGCGGCAAGCGCCGTCGAGACCGCGATCACGAGTGGGACGGCGAGGCCGAGCGCGTGGGGGCAGGTGATGACCATCACGGTCGCGGCCCGCTCCACCGCAAATCCGGTCCCCTCCCCGAGGGCGAACCATCCCGCGAACGTCACCGCACCGACCGAGAGGGCGATCACTACCAGGAGGAACGCCGCCCGATCCGCGAGGTCCTGCGTCCGCGACCTGCTCTCCTGCGCCTTCCGTACAAGGTCGATCACCTGCGCAAGATAGGTCTCCGCACCCGTCCGCTGGACCTCCACGACGATCGAGCCCTCGCCGTTGACCGCCCCGCCGATGACCTCGTCATCCGGGCGCTTCTCCACCGGGCGAGACTCCCCGGTGAGCATCGCCTCGTTGACGCTCGTCGTGCCCTCGATCACCGTGCCGTCCACCGGTACCTTCTCTCCGGGCCGGACGAGAACCCGGTCGCCCGGTTCGAGCCGGTCGACGGGCACGTCGTCCGTCCCCCCGTCCCGGAGCAGGTGCGCCTCAGAGGGCATGACCCGGACGAGTTCCTCGAGCGCCCGCGACGCCCCGAGAACCGAGCGCATCTCCACCCAGTGCCCGAGGAGCATGATGTCGATCAGGGTGGCGAGTTCCCAGAAGAACCCCTCTTCGCCGACGATACCGAGGACGACCGCCGAACTGTAGACGTAGGCGACGGTGATCGCGACGGCGATGAGCGTCATCATCCCGGGCATCCGCGCCCGGAGTTCGCTCACGATGCCGGTAAGAAACGGACGGCCGCCGTAGAGATAGACCACGGTCGCAAGAGCGAGGAGCAGGTAGTCCGAGCTCGGGAACCGGATGACTATCCCGAGAAGTTCCTGAACCGGCTCCGAGAGGAGGAGAATCGGAATCGTCAGTATCGTCGAGACGACGAACCGCCGCCGGAAGTCGTCGAGGGCGTGGCGGTGCGTGCCATGCCCGGGCCGGTGGGTCCCCGGTGGTTTCTGCCGGCTCGCCTCCGCCAGTTGTGTTTCGTGCTGTCGTCCGGCGTGCTCGTGATTGTGGTCCGTATCAATACCTCCCTGCGCCTCGAACACCTTTCTTCGTCGGTTCCGCCCCGCGTGCGGCGGTGCCGGAGTTTGTCCGCCGCCTGACGATGGCATCCGCCAGTAGCAGGAGATGCAGGTCGTTTGGGGATGTAAATATACCGGCTATGGGGGCACGAGAGACCCACATGAACCCTCGCGTCCCGGGACTGTCGGTCACGGCGCAGCTGCAAGAGCAGTTGACTCGCGTATCCGCCGCCGGAGAGATCGCAGACCTCCCGGAGGAAATGGACATATTTATAAATTCAGGAGGATAGCATACTGCTCGTAGCCGGATAAATTTATCCACAGGAGCAGCAAGTCTCCTCAGATTTCTCTAAAGACGGTCCAGATCCGTTTGAATCGCCTGGGAACATTTTATCTATGTAGAATATAGAAGTCCCCTGAGTGTAAATGAGAGGGTGATCCTGGTCAATGCACGTACGCAAGCCCGCATGCGGCGATATTTCTGCGCACACCGCTATTCTGGATGCGCTCGATGAGGGGCTGCTCGTCGTCGATTCCGATAACCGGGTAGCCTGCGTCAACAGGCACCTCCGCCACCTTCTCGAAATCGATCAGGACGCTGTCTGCGGGACGGATGCAGTTCAATTTTTCCGCCGGACGCTGGCGCCCCGAATCTACGAGGATTCAGGGAGGGCAATGATCCTGGCGTCCCTCTCCGACCTCTCCCGGGCTGCAAACGTCCTGTGCACGCTACGATCGTCCAGCGGTGCAGAAGAGCGGGTCTGCTGCTCATGCAGGGTTGTTGAAGAAGGGCCGTTTCAGGGCATGCGGATCATCCGCTTCTCTCCCGAACCCTTCGAGATCCAGGGCTGCCCTGTTCCCGGCGCCCTGGTTCCTCCGGGCGGCGGTCAGGAGAGGCTCATGGATACTCCCCAGCAGAGGCGGATGGAAGAGATCCTGCGGGAGAGCGAGGACCGGTACCGGTTCCTCGTCGAGAACCTCAACGAGGCCATCGGGGTGATCAACAGGGAGGGCGTTGCGGTCTTTGCTAACCAGAAATTGGCCGAAACCATCGGCTACCCGGTCGCCGAAATCATTGGAGAGCCGGTTTCTCTCTTCGTCGACGAGGTGGATGCCGGGTGCCTGGTGGAGTACCTGCAGAACCTGGACCTGAACATGCGCGAGGTCTTTGAGATCGATCTGATCCGTAAAGACGGTGGTCGCGTACATACGCTGATGGCAACCACCCCGATCGTCGACGCCGACGGCACCTGCAGAGGATTCCTTGCCGGGATTCAGGATATCACCGCCTTAAAGCAGATGGAGGCAAAACTCCGGGAGAGCGAGGAGAAGTATCGATTGCTCGTTGAACTCTCCGCTGAAGCGACCCTGATTCACCGCGACGGGAAGATCATATTCACCAATCCCGCCGGCATGAGGCTCCTCGGCGCTTCACGCCCGGAAGAAGTCCTCGGGAAGGCTATCCTTGATATCGTCCACCCGGACGCCCGGGAGATTGTCGAGGCCTTCTCCGCGCGGGATCTCCAGGGAGAGGAGACGCCGCTCATCGAGCTGCTGGTTGTCAGGCTTGACGGGACGACGGTCCCCATCGAGGGGAGGGGCACCCGAACGGTTTTTGAGGGGCGGCCCGCGGTTCAGGTCGTTATGCGGGACGTCACCTACCGCAAGCAGGCAGAGGAGCAGGTGCAGATACGGAACCGCCACCTCCTGCTGCTGAACAGGATCATCGGCACATCAGCATCGGCCCGGACATCCGACGAACTGCTTGAGAAGGCGCTCAACCAGACGCTTGACCTGCTCGATTATGACAGCGGCGCCGTTTACCGGATCGATGCCGGGCAGCGGGAGGCAACTCTCCGGTGCCGGCGCAACATGCCGGATGTGTTCCTGGAGCAGGCAGAGGAGATCCTGGGAGTGTCGTTTGCTGAAACCCTCGCGGCCGGCCTCCCTTGCTACCTTGAGCAGGATCGCGGCCCGAGCGCCTCCGGGTCGCATCTCCTCCGGGAACTCGGGCTTGCCGCACTCGCCTGCATCCCGCTCGTCGTCGAGTCCGACGTCGTCGGGATGCTCCTCCTCGGGAACAGGGAGAGGGGATCGTTCTCTCATGACGAGCACGCTCTCCTCGAAGCGGTCGGCCGGGAGATCGGGATCGGTATCATGCGAGGGATGCTCTACCGGAGGCTTGAGGTGGCGAACCGGGAGGCGAACCTCTACCTCGACATCCTCACTCATGATATCCGGAACGCCGACAACGTCGCAAACATCTACGCCGATATCCTCATCGACGAGCTCGAGGGGGAGGCGGCCCGGCATGCCCGGAAGTTGAAGGACGGGATCAGGAAGAGCATCGAGATCACCGCAAACGTCGCTACCATCCGCAAGATCCACGAGACCCGGGCCGGACTTACGCCCCTTGATCTCGATAACGTGATCAGGGAGGAACTCGCTCACTTCCCCGACCTCTGTATCCACTACGATGGGGTACCGGTGACAGTTCTCGCCGACGATCTCCTGCCCCAGGTCTTCACAAACCTCATCGGCAACGCCACAAAGCACGGCGGGCCGGGTGTCGAGGTCACGGTGGCGGTCGAGGATCTGGATGAAAGGACCGTCATCGTCACCGTTGCCGACACCGGCCCCGGTATCCCGGAGGACGCGAAGGAGGCGATCTTCTTCCGGTTCGAGCGGGAGGGCGGCCAGCGGGGGAGCCAGGGCCTCGGCCTCTCGATCTGCCGCATGCTTACTGCACGCTACGGCGGCGGGATCTGGGTCGAAGACCGGGTTCCGGAGCAGGGCGCGGCGTTCCGGTTCACCCTCAGGAAGGCCGGACGCAGGAAGTGTGCTTAAGGTGCCCGGATTTCTCCCAGGGTGCCGGAGAAGGCCCTGATATCTGAATAACTTCGTCTCTTTTTCCGCGGTTTCACGGGGAGCTGCCGGCACCCGACCGGCCTATCCGGAGGGCGTTCGCGATCACCGCAAGCGAGAGCCCCATGTCTCCGAACGCCACCGCCATCCAGAGGGTGACCAGCCCGAAGACCGCGAGTGCGGCGATGCCGAGTTTCACCACGAGCGCTGCCGTGATGTTCTGCCGGATGACCGCGACCGTCTTCTCCGAGAGGGCGACGAGGTAGGCGACCCGCGAGATGTCGTCCTCCATCACCACGATATCGGCCGCCTCGATCGCGACGTCTGAGCCTATCGCCCCCATCGCGACCCCGACGTTCGCCCGTGCGAGCGCCGGCGCGTCGTTCACGCCGTCGCCGACCATCACCACGAGCCCGTAGCGGTCCATCAGCCGCTCGACCATCGCCACCTTATCCTCCGGCAGAAGCCCGGCATGGCACTCGTCGATCCCGATTCGGCGGGCCACCGCCTCACCGACACGTTCGTTGTCCCCGGTGAGCATCACCGTCCTGATGCCCCGCGCCCGAAGAGTGGCAACCGTCGTTTCTGCATCCTTCTTCACCACGTCCGAGAGAGCGATGAGCCCGATCACCCTTGAGGGAGTGCCGGCGAGAACGACGGTCTTCCCCTCACTCTCCAGCCGGTCGTACGCTGCCTGCCATGCCTGCTCATCTTCGTCGGCAAAGAGTGCAACGTTCCCGAGGGCGTAGGCCGCACCGTCGATCTGCCCCTGGACGCCTCTCCCCGCGATCGAGACGAATTCCTCGACATCCCGGAGAATGGCGCCCTCCTCCTCCGCCCGCCGCCTGATCGCCTCCGCGATCGGGTGGCCGGAGCGTGACTCGAGCGACGCGGCGACGGCGAGCACCTCCGCTTCCAGGACCCCGAACCCGATCACGTCGTCCACCTCGAGCCTCCCGGTCGTGAGCGTCCCGGTTTTGTCGAAGACGACCACCCGGGCAAGCCCCACGGCCTCGAGCGAGTCCCTGCCCTTGATCAGCACGCCGTTATGCGCCGCGGTCGTGATCCCCGAGACCATCGAGACCGGGGTGGAGATCGCGAGCGCACAGGGGCAGGCGATGACGAGCAGGATCAGCGCCCGGTAAAACGCATCAAAGAACGGGACGCCGAAGGCGAGCGGCGGGACCACGACGAGGAGGCCGGCAAGGAGGATGACCGCCGGCGTGTAGTAGCGGGAGAACCGCTCGATGAACGCTTCGGTGGGGGAGGTATGGGCCTGGGCCTCCGCGACCAGGGCGGCGACCCGGGCTATCGTGCTCTCTCGTTCCGGTTTCGTCACCCGGACCTCGAGGTACCCGTCGACGTTCCGCGTCCCGGCGTAGACACCGTCCCCGACCTCCTTTGCCACCGGGACGCTCTCACCGGTGATCGCCGCCTGGTCGACCGATGATCCGCCGGCAACGACGATGCCGTCGAGCGGAACGGTGTCGCCCGGTCTGACGATTACAACCTCCCCGACGCCGACGTCGTCGACCGCAACGATCACCTCGCTGCCGTCCCGCCTGACCAGGGATGTCTGCGGCGCGAGATCGAGGAGTGAGGCTATCGAGCGTTCGGCCCTCCCGGCCGCGTACTCCTCCAGGAACTCGGCGACAGCGTAGAGGTAGAGGACGGTCGCCCCCTCAGCAGGGTTTCCGGTCAGGAACGCCCCTGCCGCCGCGATCGTGATGAGCACGGCGATGCTGAACCGGAGCCGGATGAGGGCGAAGAATCCGGTTTTCAGGACATCGTAGCCGGATATGACTGCGGCGGCGAGCAGCAGGGCCGTCCCGGCGAAGGGGTATGGGGTGAAGTACTCGACAAAAATCCCCGCGAGGAGGAGGACGCCCGAAACCCCGAAGACCGCGATCTCCCGGCGGCCGACGACCGCTCTCTGGACCGGAGAGGCCCCTAGCCGGCAGCGGGGACAGGACGAACCCTCCTCCTGCTCCGTCACGGCCTGCCTCCGGTCGGAGTCGTTCGGGCGCAGGTGTCTGTCATGACCCTACTACCTTAACTGCGTCTCACTTAAAGGGTGTCCGGGTGTATGCCCCGACCTGTCGCCGGCGCGATCGCTCAAATGGGGGTCATCCTTTCACAGAACAGAATCATTATGAAGAGATCGACCCAATTGATCGGAACGATCACCCCCAGCACAGCATGCCCGGGTGACTGCCTGCCGTCAATCTCCGTCCCCCTCCCCGACTTCCCTTCAGTGTTAAACCATGCCGTCACAAGACTTCACCGCGACCGCTCCGGATAACCAGGACCAGCCTGCCGACGAGGCAATCCCCTGCAGGATCTGGATCAGCGGGCCCGACGGCGTAGCGCCTGCTCTCCGGAAGACGACGCTCGAAGAGCGCTCTGATCCCACATGGGCGGGCAACCTCCATCCGGAGGACGCCGAGACGATGCCCGCCCAGTGGGAACGCTGCAACGATGCCGGTCTTCCGTGGAGGTGCAACTACCGTATCCAGGATGCCGACGGTGGATATCGCACCATCGCGAGCAGGGGCATCCCGGTCAGGGACGCCGCGGGCAGGGTCGTTCTCTGGGCCGGGGTCGATCTCGATGTCACCGGTCGGGATGAACCCTGCTGGCAGACGAAGGAACTCTGGACTCTTTCCGCGGTCGCCCGCGCAATCGAGGGCGGAGCCGATGCAGATGAGGTCTTCCGGGAGACGGCCGCCCTTCTGCCCGGCGGGTTCCGCCACCCGGAACTGGTGTCGGTGCGGATAGTGCCCGGAACGGCGGTTCCGGAACCCGGAAGGATTGTTGCCGGGATTGGTACGGGAGCACGTTCACCCGCATACCTCGTGGTTGAGTGCCGGAGGGTTCCAGAGGAAGCCGGAGGATTCCGGAGGGTTCCGGAGGAGAGAGACGATCCGTTCCTGCCGCAGGAGCATGCCCTCATCCGTGCCGTCGCCACGATGCTCGGCGTGGCCGTCGCGCCGGCACAGGCTCCGGCTGCACCAACCGGGCACCAATATCGTCTCCTCTTCGACCAGATGCCGGACGCCGGCCTTCTTCTCGAGATACTCCGTGATGGCTCGGGGAACCCGACCGGTTTCCGGGTCGTCTGGGTCAATCGCAAAACCGCCGAAAATCTCGGGCGCCCGCAGGAAGAGGTCGTTGGAGAGGACCTCCTGAAAGCCGTTCCGGCGATCGGCACCTCTGCGCTTGATCTCTTCTACCAGGTTGCCGCAACCGGGAGGACCGTGCACCGTGAGGTCTCAACTCCTGAAACCGGCTCCTTCTACGAACTGAAGGTGTACCGGCCGCAGCACGACTGGCTCGTTGTCATCGCAGAAGACGTCACGGAACGACGCAGGGCTGAAGAGATGCTGCGGGAGCAGCGGATAGCCCTGGACAACCGCGTGAGGGAACTTGCGACGCTTTACGCCGTGAGCAGCGTCATCGAGCGGTCCGGGACATCGGTTGAAGAGGTTCTCCGGGATGTTGCCGTCATCCTCCCGGCCGGCTGGCTCCATCCAGAGGATGCCGCCGCCCGGATCGTGGTCGACGGCCGAGAGTACCGGTCGGCTGGATTTGTCGAAAGCCCGTGGCGGCAGGAGAGCCCGATCGTCGTTAAGGAGCGGATCGCCGGGTGGGTGGAGGTCTGTTACCGCCACCCGCGGCCCGAAGACGACGGTGCGGCGTTTCTCGTCGGCGAACGCCGCTTGATCGATGCCGTTGCCGGTCGGCTCGGCCGGGTCATCGAGCGGATGCGGGCGAACGAGGCTCTCGGGAGGAACGAAAAGAAGTACCGCCTTCTCTTTGAACGGATGCTCGAGAGTTACACCCTCTACGAGGTCGTCCGGGACGACGTCGGGAATCCCGTCGATTACCGTATCAGTGAGCTGAACGAGAAAGCGGCCGAGGTATTCGGCCGCAGCCGGGAGGAACTGGTCGGACAGCGGCTCTTCGATATCTTTCCGGCGATCACAAAGGGGGCACGTGCGCTCTACGGGGAGGTCGCAGAGACCGGTCTTCCGATGCAGCGGCGGCTGCAGGAGCCGAGAACCGGACGATGGTACGACCTGCAGATCTACCGGCCGCAGGCCGGGATGCTGGCTGTCACAGGGCAGGATATCACCGAGCAGAAGAAAGCGGAACTTGCCCTGCGCAAGAGCGAAGAGTGGTTCCGGGGGATCTTCGAGCAGGCAGGCACCGGGATCGCGCTCATCGACCAGAACGGGCGGATCATGGAGGCGAACCCGGCGCTCGTCCGCATGTTTGGTTACAACGAGGACGAACTGTATAGCATGCGCTCATACGACCTGATCTACCCTCCCGACCGGGAGGCGGCCGGTTCCCTCCACCAGGAGACCGCTCTGATGAAGGGTATTCGCCAGGAGAAGCGCTACCTGACGAAGGACGGCAAAATCATCTGGGGACGGCTGACCACGTCGCTGCTTCGCGACTCCGGGGAGGGGGGTCTGGTCATCGCGATGCTGGAGGATATCACCGACTGGCGGGAGATGCAGAATGCTCTTGCGGAGAGCGAGGAGCGGTTCCGCGAGATAGCGCAGCGGAGTTTCGATATGATCTACACCTGCCATCATGACCGGGGGATAACCTACATCTCCCCGGCGGTGACCCGCATCCTTGGCTATACTCCCAATGAACTCATCGGCCACAGGTGTCACGACTATGTCGTCCCCTCGTCTCTCCCCTTCTGGGAGGAGGGGCGAAAGAGGATCTCCCGGGGCGAACCGGTCGAGGGGCTTGAGGTCGAGTTCCGCCGCAAAGGCGGGTCGGTGGCGTTCCTCGAACTGAACGAGTCTCCGATCGTGGAAGACGGCCTCGTTGTGGGCGTGCAGATCGTTGGTCGGGACGTCTCGGATAGGGTACGCTACGAGGATATGCGACTGCAGGCATTCTACCAGATCGAGCAGAATATCGAACAGTTTGCAGTTCTCGCGGACCATATCCGGCTGCCCCTGCAGGTGATCCTCGGCATGGCTGATCTGGCCGACGATGAAGCGATGTCGGCAAAGATCCGGGAGCAAGTTGAGCGGATCAACGCGATCGTCAAGCAGCTTGACGAGGGGTGGGTTGAGTCCCGTGATATCCGGGAGTTCCTCCGAAGGAACGAACTGGTGTAACGGTCTCTCCGGGATCTCGATCCCCGGACGAGCCAGCCTCCCGGTTGTCTGGATATAATCCCTGTTTTACTTGAAATGTCCCATAAGCGATGCTTTTTTTACTCGATACATTAATGTTTCATGAAATATATTATTGGTAATATAATACTTGGGCGGGACGTCCGGGAGGCGGCCCGCCGTACCCCACCCCGGAGCCGGAAACCATGCAGAACAACTTTATGCGGACAGAAACAGCGGCGCATGCAGCCCGGAGCGGAGCGGAGAGCCGATGGGGCCGCATAGAACAGGGGGCCGCGGAATCCGGCGTCTGGCGTTCGCTCACTCTCCTTACGGTGCTTCTGGTCGCCCTCGCGGCGACGAGCCTGTACAGCTACCTCCTCTTCCACACGATTGCCGAATTCGTCGCCATCGCGATTGCGTTGGGCGTCTTCATCGTGGCGTGGAACGCCCGGACAATGCGGGAGAACGGCTACCTGCTGGTCGCCGGCACCGGGCTGCTCTTCGTGGCCGGCATCGAACTGGTTCACACCCTCGCGTATGACGGCATGGGGATCTTCGTCGGCTATGACGCGAACCTCCCGACGCAACTCTGGATCGCCTCGCGCTACCTCCTCGCCGGGGCGCTGCTTGCCGCGCCCCTCCTGCTCCACAGAAACCCCGGTTCCCGGGGGGTGTTTGCCGCGTTTGCAGGGGTTACCGTGCTCCTGCTCCTCTCGATCTTCGCCGTTCCGGTCTTTCCCGACTGCTACGTCGAGGGGTCGGGGCTGACGCCGTTCAAGGTCTGGAGCGAGTACATCATAGCGGCGCTGCTCGCCCTCGGGGCGGTCGCCGTCTACCGGGTGCGGGACGCATTCTCGCCCCGGGTGGCGGCCCACCTGATCGCGGCCGTCCTCGTGATGATCGCCTCGGAACTTGCTTTTACACTGTATATCAGCGTCTACGGGCTTTCGAACATGATCGGCCATCTCCTGATGGTACTCTCGTTCGGGCTCATCTACGTCGCGTTCGTCGAAACCGGGATCCGGCAGCCCTACGCACTGGTCTTTAGCGGCCTGAAATCGAGCGAAGAGCGGCTCAGGCGGGAGAAGAACCGGCTCGCACAGTATCTGGACATCGCGGGAGCCCTCTTCGTTGTTCTCGATAAAGACGGGCGGATCGCTCTCATCAACCGCCGTGCGTCCGAGGTCCTGGGCTGCCCGGCGGATGCGGCCGTGGGCGAGCCCTGGACCGAGCGGTTTATCCCGCCGGTGGAGCGGGAGCGTTTCCGTGCGCTCTTCACGGAACTGATGCAGGGCGAGATCGGGGTGAACGAGCACGTGAAGATGTTGATCGTCACCGTAGGCGGCGGCGAACGGATCATCGCGTGGCACAACACCGTACTCCGTGACGAAGACGGTGCCGTCTGCGGGATCCTGAGCTCCGGAGAAGATATCACCGAGCAGCAGCACGCCGAGGAGGCGCTTGTCAGAGCGAACGCGAAATTGAACCTCCTCGCCGGGATCACCCGCCACGACATCCTCAACCAGATCACCGTCGCACGCGCCTACATCGAGTTTGCCGGGGAGGACAGCGGGAATCCCGGGCTCCAGACCTGTCTGGAGCGTGCCCATGCCGCTGTGGACGAGATCCAGAAGCAGATTGAGTTCAGCCGGGACTACCAGGACATGGGCGTCGCGGCGCCCATCTGGCAGAGGCCACAGGATCTTATCGCGGAGAGCGTCTCCTATCTCGCCCTCCCGGCAGGGATCGACGTCCGCGCCGACCTTTCGGGCCTTGAGATCTACGCGGACCCGATGGTGAAGAAGGTCTTCTATAACCTCATCGACAACGCCGTCCGCCACGGCGGAAGTGTGACGGAGGTCCGGTTCTCGTGCACGAGGGCCGGGCCGGACCTGCTGATCCTCTGCGAGGACGACGGCACCGGCATCCCGGACGGCGAGAAGGAGGCGATATTCCGCGAGGCCTATAAGCGGCGGTACGGCCACGGGCTCTTCCTGGTCGCGGGGATCCTCGGGATCACCGGGATGACGATCCGGGAGACCGGCAGATCCGGGACGGGTGCCCGGTTCGAGATCACCGTGCCGAACGGGGCGTACCGGTTCGAGGGCGAGAGGGAATAGGAGTCCCGGTTCTTCCCCCGGCCGCGCAATCCTCATATAGCCCGGCGGCCCAGTCTCTTCCACTGAAAACGGCAGCCGCGCTCCCTGAGGGCTGCTCGGATGGTGGTGAAGGATGGAAGGAAACGGACAACCGGGTAAAACGACGGAAGATCTGGAATGGGGAAGGGGTCCGTTCTTTGGGGCACTTGTCGTCCTCATCATCCTGTGCGTCATCGGCCTCGGGTTCCTTCACTGGAACAACCTGATCGACGAGACGCACCTTGCTGCGTTTCCCCGGGAAGCGCCTGTGGACGCCGCTTCCGTGACGCACCTCGCCGAAGCGGACTTCCGGGACCACCCGGCGCTCGGCGCGCTGATCCTCGATGAGAAGCGTGTCCTGGTCTCGAAAGGCCCCCTCTTCGACGCACTTCTCTGGCTCGATCCCCGTTCATCGTATAGCCCGTTCGGGAAAGAGCACGGGATGTGCAGTTCGATTCGCATAACGACGGATGAGATGCAGCAGATCCTCGCAAAGTATGCCCTCTGCGAGTGGAACGGAACCGTCTACGGCGTGGCGCAGAGTGCGTGACGGCAGGGGGCACCCGATCGGTAGACGGACGGCACAGAAACGATATATGGTGCTCTCCCCTCTCTTCTTTTATGTACCATTCAGCCGGAGGTGCGACGCGAACAATCTGCCTCGCGTGCGTCCTCCTCCTTGCCACGGCTCTCCCAGCGGCAGCGGTCGGGGAGGATGATACCGGGCAGTACGTCGTTCACTGGTTCAACGGCGACGGTGCGGAGGTCTCCTTCGATGGCGAGTATAAGGGAACGATCGCCGATACCGAACTTGTCGTGGCGGTGGACCCGGCGGCCCCGCCTGCACGGGAGTATACCATCCGTGATGGAGAGCGCCTGATGTATACCGGGTTCATCGAACGGGCCCCGGCCGCCGGGGAGACGATCGACCTCTTCCCGCAGTTCTGTCAGGTCGAACGGCCCGTCCCGGGCGCGGAGGTGAACGAGACCGGCTGGTACCTGATCTACGGCGCTGACGGGGAGGATGTCTACATCGACAACGCGTTTGCGGGCGTCGTCGAGGGGGGCACCCTCCGGGTCGCGGTGAACACCACGCTCCCGCCTCCGGAAGAGTTCGTCTTCAGAGATAAGGAGAGAGGGACGATGTCGCGGCACCAGTTCCCGCCCCTGCCGCCGCCGGGAGGGACGGTTCACGTCTACACCCGGGTGCAGCCGGCACCCTATGCCTCCTCCCTCCCGGCGGAGACATCGCCCACCCCGCTCCCCGGATTCGGTGCGGCGGGGGCGATTGCGGGACTGCTGGTTGCCGCGAGATCCCTCCGGCAACGGTAAATCCCTTTCAGTGCTCTTTTTTGAGCAGCATCCAGTGATACCCCCAGACAATGAGCCCCACCACGACCTGCGCCACGCTCCCGGGAAGTTCGGGGTAGTAGTGCGGCACCGGGTAGGGCTGGGGGGCCGGGTAGACGAAGACCTCGACTGCGATAGCAAGGAGGCTCACGCCACCCAGGATCGCGACGATGAGTGCGATGAACGAGACGGCGTAGAGGTAGGCCTTCCACGCCGTGAGACCCTCAGGCACCACGCCTATTTCCTCCGTCTCAAAAACCCGGCGCCGATGAGCCCGGCGGCGGCGAGCCCGACGGTAAACCCGGGTGAGTACGTCGGTGTCGGCGCACCGCTGCTCTGCACCCTGAACTGCCCGACCTGCGCGGAGGACGGCTTTCCAGGGGTGGGAGCCGGTGTCGAGAGAGCGACCGGCGATGTGCTCTTCGCGGGGCTGAAGACCGCACCGTCGGCGAGGATCACCTGCGGCGGCGGTGCCAGGGTGATCCGGCCGGTGCTGGTTGCAAACGCCGCGCCGTCCTCGACGAGCCGGATGCGGATCTCGTAATCATAGCCGTTCGGCACCGCGATGCTCACCCTTTTTTCGGCGCCCAGGTCACCGGGAACCGTCCCGAGCGGCCGGGACTCACGGACGGCCGTGATCCCCGTCTGGAGGTTGACCGCCCGGATCTCCATCACGAGGTTCCCGGAAGCGCTGCCGCTGTTCGCGATCCAGGTGATGATATCGAGCGTGATCGGGTCGGCGTCAATGTCGGGGGTCATGACATCGATCGCGGAGACGGTGAGGAGCGAGTAGGCCAGTCGTTGCGTGGCGACTGTCCTGTCGGGGAGGAAGACGTTCACCGAACCCGACTCCCGCATACGCCCGTCCTGCCAGATCGTCACCCAGATATCGTAACCCCGGCCGTTCTCGAGCGTGAGCGTGATCTCCTCCTTCGCCGTCCTCCCCGACGCCAGGGTGCCGATGGAGCGAACCGTCTCCTCGACGACGATATCCGTCCCGGCCTCTTTTGCAATGACCTGCAGGTCGACGCCGTCTACATCCGCGTAGACCGCGTCGAGGTAGGGGACCGCTGTGACCCGCGTGACGTTCGACGGCGGCTGGCCGTCCGGGATGCTGATGTCGACGCTCCGAATCGTCACGTAGCCCGCCTGGGGCTGGGATGATACGCATCCGGCTGCGAGCACCAGGAAGAGGAGCACGACGACCACACCGAATAACCTTCTCATAGCAATCAGGAGAACCTTCAGGCCCGTGAGAGAAAAGGTTTTTGCATTACGACCCTCTCCAGGGGGTCTTAAGGAAGAAGGTCGGTTGGAAGGCGTGGACGCTCGTTATACAAACCGCTGCCTTGCCGGTTTCCGAACGCCTGCCCCGGGTAGGTTCGATTTTTTTCGTAGTTTACCATCGCTTTATCACCCAATCTTCCCTATATTCTGTCGCCAAACGCCGAAACGAGGTTTGAGCATGACCCGTATCCTCGGGGGACATCGCTAGAGGACGTATGATTGGTGCCGCGCGAGGACCGATACGCAGTCCAGCGCCTGATTCACGGTACATCTCAGGACTCTGTCGGGATAATCGTAAAACCATAGAGACTGGAATCGTGATCACTCCCCGAAGTGTAGACGATTGTCACAGAAAACGTTAATAAGAGAGTGTCATAGTCTGCAAGTAAGACACCGCCAGAACAGCACCGGCGGGGGTGTGATATGATACGAACGGAAAACCTCACGAAAGTATATAACGGAAAACCGGCCGTCGATGGCCTGGATCTCGAGGTCGGTGAAGGCGAGATATTCGGCTTCCTCGGCCCGAACGGAGCGGGGAAGAGCACGACGATCCTGATGCTCACCGGCATGATCGAGCCCACCGGCGGCCGGTGCTTCGTCGACGGGATCGAGGTCGCAAACGACCCGCTGAACGTAAAGAAGACCATTGGCTACCTCCCCGAAGACGTCGGGTTCTACGGGAACATGACCGGCGAGCAGAACCTGGACTACTTCGCCCGGTTCTACGGAATGGATGCGAAAGCGAGGAAGGAACGGATCGCCGAACTGCTCGAACTCGTCCACCTCGACGGGGTCACCCAGAAGGCCGGGGAGTACTCCCGCGGCATGAAACAGCGGCTCGGGCTCGCCCAGGCGCTGATCAACGATCCTAAAGTGCTCTTCCTCGACGAACCGACGGCAAACCTCGACCCCGAGGGCGTCCGGGAGTACCGGGAACTTGTCGAGCACCTCGCCGGCGAGGGAAAGACGATCTTCGTCTCCTCCCACATCCTCTCCGAGGTCCGGGTGGTCTGCCGGACCGTCGGGCTCCTCTCAAAAGGGAAACTTGCCGCGCAGGGGACGCTCGAAGAGGTCGCCCGGGCGCTCGCACCCTCAGACGGCGATGCCGTCCGTATCGTCGTCGAGACCCGGGAGCACCTGCCGGCGATCGACGACCCCGCGGTCATCGATATCGAGAGGAACGGAAACCGTGCGGTCGTCCGGGCGAAGGCCGATATCCGGGACCGGCTTTCCGCGTCCCTCTTCGAGCAGGGACTGCACGTCCGGGAGATGCGCCTCGAGGAGCCTGAGATAGAGGACGTCTTCATGGCGGCCTACCGGAGGTGACAGAATGGCACTCGATCGATTGTTCAACGTAGCACGAAAGGAGTTCTCCGATCACATCACCAGCAGGCGCTTTGTCATCATCCTCGGCCTGTTCCTCGTGATATCGGCGATCGGCATGCACTCGGGCATCGAGACCTACAACACCATGCTCGAGTCCTACAACCTGCAACTCCAGCACATGCAGGACCTCGAAGGCCCTTACGCGGGGTGGATGCCTGAAAAACCCTCGATCATGCTCGTCTTCAGCTCCATGATGAGTTACATGACGATGCTCGGCGGCATCCTTGCCATCGCCATCGGGTTCGACCTGGTTTCAAAGGAGAAAGAGACCCGGTCGCTCAAGTCGCTCCTCTCCCACCCGGTCTACCGCGACGAGATCATCAACGGCAAGGCACTCGGGGGTGTCGGCGCGCTCGGGTTCGCCATGGCGCTCGCCCTCGCCATCGCCCTTGCCATGCTCCTCCTCTTCTCGGTCGTACCGACGTTGGAGGAGTTTGCCGCCATCCTGGTCTTCGGGGCGGTCTCGCTCGGGTTCCTGCTCGCCTACTTCGCCATCGCGCTCATGATGTCGACGGTCGCAAAAGAGAGCGGGAACGCGCTGATCTACACCCTGGTGATATTCTTCACCGTCTCCTCGCTCCTTCCCATGTTCGGGATGATGGCCGCTAATGCTTTCGCGGGCGACCCCCCCGAGCCGCCCCAGATGCCTCGCATGCCTCAGGAGGTCGTGCGAACCTCGAGCAGCGGGGGGTATTTCACCACCAGCGTCTCGCAGAGCGTGGTACACGGCGGGACCGAGGACCCGGAGTGGCGGGAGTATGAGGAGGAGATGAAGACCTACATCGAGAAACGGAAGCTCATCAACGATATCTCGAACCTCCTCTCGCCGCAGAGTAACTACCAGACCATTGCGATAGCGGTGACGCAACCGCAGATCTTCTCGATGATGCAGTCGCCTTACGATACGACACCCGAGGAGACGACCGGCCTTGCCGGTGCTCTCGGCAAAGTCTGGATGAACATCGCCGCGCTGATCGTCTTCCCGTCGGCCTTCTTCGCCGCCGCCTACGTGAAGTTCATGCGGATGGACATCAGGTGAGACCATGACCGGCAGAAGAATTCTTTTCATCCTCCTCCTTGCCGTGCTGATCGCCCCGGCGGCGTCGGCTGCAACCGGGGGCGGGACGATGCCCACAGAGATCCGGTGCGACTTCCCCGGCGAGGTGATCGAGGCGGGCGACACCGCCGTCTTCGATCTCGCGGTCACGAACCGCGGTGATACCGGGACGTGCCTCCTCAACTACTGGACGTTCCGTGGCACCGACAACTGGAAGATCCGGTTCGAGGCCGACGACCGCGAGGTCTACCGGATGCTGATCCCGGCCGGCGAGACGAAGACCGTCCGGCTGGTGGCCGAGACCTCCGGCCATGCTGCGGAGGGTGAATACCCTATCCGGGTGGGTATCGGCGAAGGCACGATCTGGGTCTACATCAAGATCACGAAGACCCACAGCGGTGAGATGGGAACGCTTGAAGCCACTGTGGTGGATAAGGAGGGCAACGTCGTGAAGGGTGCCGACGTGGGTCTCTATGACCGCGACACCCGGATCGAGGGAATGCTCGCGACCGCTGAAGGCAAGGTCTCCATCGGCGCCCCGATGGGCACCTACACCGTACAGGTCACCCGGCCCGGCTACCGGGCATGGGAGAAGAAGAATGTCGAGATCCGGATCGGCCGAACGGTCGACCTCGGGATCGTGCCGCTCGATAAAGAGAACTTCTTCGCCGATATCCGGGTGAAGTCCCCGTCCCGGGTAGCGGCGATAGGCACCAATCCGCAGTATGAAGTGGCCCTGAAGAACGCCGGCAGAAACGACGATACTTACACCCTCTCCATCCAGGGTCTCCCTGAACAGTGGTATGCCCGGTTCAAGGAGAGCAGCAGCGCCACCGAAGAGGTCTCGGAAATCTACATCCCGTCCGGCGAGGAGAAGACCCTCTACCTCGACCTCATCCCGCCCTACTCGGTGGGTGTCGGCGAATACAACCTCACGGCGGTGATCGGGTCCTCTGCCAGAGAGTACGAGGAGAACCTGACGCTCCGGCTCCGGGGATCCTACGACATGCGGACCTACGCGAAGAGTTACCGTCACGAGATCAACCGCGGCGACACCCTCACGTTCGATGTGACGGTTACAAACGCCGGCGTCGGCGGAGCGCTGACCAACATCGGGATCAACATGAGCGCACCGGAAGGATGGCGGGTGACCGTCGACCCGGCGTCGGTCGCGAGCCTTGAAGCCGGCGAACGGGCGACGGTGCAGGTGACGGTGGTTCCGCCCGCCGATATCGTTGCCGGCGAGTACAAGGTCGTCGCGCTGGCAAAATGCGACCAGGACGAAGAGGAGGACGAGTACCGGATCGTGGTGAAGGAACAGTCCTACGTCGCGGTGCTCGGCATCCTGGTGATGGCCGGGATCGGTGCAGGGCTCTGGTATATGTTCAGGAAATACGGGCGGCGGTAGGGCGAAAACCTGCCGCTCGTCTTTTTTCGCAGGTTGTCACCGTCGTATCGTCGAACTGCGCTGGTCATTTCATCCGTACCGGATGTTCTCCTCTGGAACCGCCATCTCAAACCGTGCCCCTTTCCCGGGCTCGCCTGTCTCCCTGATGGCGATTCCGGTGATCGAGAGGATCTCTTTCACCAGGAAGAGCCCGAGCCCCGTGTGACTCCCGAAGCCTCGCTCGAATATCCTCTCCTTCTGCTCCGCGGGGACGCCGACGCCGTTATCCTCCCAGACTATCCGGATCCCGCCGCCGTCCGGCACGGCTGTGACGCGGATCTCGGTCACCGTCCTGCCGTGCCGCACAGCATTCTCTAGAAGGTTGAAGAAGACAGAAGAAAGGAGCGGATCGGCATAGACGGCGATCCCGTCGAGATCGGTGGATATCTGGATCCCGGTTGGCCGAAGGGCTTTCGAGGCCCCCATGACCAGGGGCTCGATGGGGAACCACCGGGGAGCGCGGATGCCGAGATCCTGGTAGTCCCGTGTGAAACCGATCTGCGATTGTATTATCTCGATAGCGGCCTGCTGCTTATCGAGGGTGTCGGCGACGGCCGGATCGAGCGTCTGTTCCCGAAGGAGGGCGATGTGCCCGAGCACCACCGTGACCTGGTTTAATATATCGTGGCGCACGATGCTGTTCATCAGGGTGAGTTTCTTGTTGGCCTGGATGAGCGCTGCCTCGGTCTGTTTCCAGGCGTCGATGTCGTGGATCGCGTAATCGATGGCAACCGCGCGTCCGTCGTTTCTGTAGACGGGGATCGTACAGGCCTCAACCCAGATGTAACGCCCGTCTTTCCGACGCACCCGGAAGACATACGGCTGGCGGGCCGTCGCGTCCCGTTCCTGGAGCAGTGCGAAGAACGTCTTCCGGTCTTTGGGATGGATCAACCGCCTGATGAAATCCGGATCGCCCAGGATCTCCTCCCGGGTGTATCCGACCAGGCTCTCGCACGAGGGGCTGATGTACTCGATCGCCTGAGGCGTCGTTGTTGCACGTATGTAGCAGTCGTGTGACCGCTCCACGAGGCTCCTGAACCGTTCTTCGCTCTCGTGTACCTTCTCCTGTGCGCGAATCCGGGAGAAGAGGTCGGCAAAGAGGTTGCCGACGATCTCAAGCAGCGTGATGTCCTCATCCGACCAGGCCCGCGTCTTGCGGGTGGTCTCAAATCCGATTACCCCGAGGATCTCGTCGACGGTCGCGATCGGCACCAGGACGATCGACACGACCCCGTACCCCAGGAGGAAGTCGCGCTCTGCCGCCGCTTCTGCCGGGAGAGCGGCGATATCGGGGATGCAGATCGTCCTGCGCGCCCTGATCTGCGCCATTCCCCAGGAGACCATGGCGGTGGGCAGGTTCTGGAGCACATCGATCTGCGGCTCGACCCCCTCCGCGCACCACTCGTGGGAATTCTCCGCACGACTGAGGTCGGTGGAGAAGCGGAAGATGTAACTCCGGTCGACATCGAGGAGCGACCCCAGCACCCGGAGCGTCTCCTCAAGGGTGGCGTCGAGGTCCGCCGGGTCCAGGGCGATGAACCGTGCGGAGATTGAACTCACCACCCGCTCGAGGTCGATCCTGTTCCGGATCTCCGCTTCCATCCGCTTTCGCCGGGTGATGTCCCGGAGCGACGCGATAACGCCCGAGAATATCCCCTGCGCATCGTAGAGCGGAGACGCTTTTCCCCAGAGGCAGACCTCCTTTCTGGTGCAGGGCGAAGTGATACGGACTTCCCGGGTGAGGGTCTCCCCACCTTCCCGGGAGAGAATGGTCTCTGCAAGCAGCGGGGGCTGCAGGCCGGGCATCGCCCTGCAGACATCTTCTGGGCCCGATCCGATGATCTGGCCCTTTGGGACGCCGGTCATTATCTCGATTGCCCGGTTCCAGATGATGACCTTCCCCGTGCGGCCGAGCACGAACGTCGGGTCGGGAAGGAAGTCGATGATCCCCTGAAGGGTTGCCTGGTAATCCTCCATCTGGCGGTACTGTGCCGCGAGCGACTCCTGGCTCGCCTTTACCTCCTCAAACGCCGCGGTTATCTGCTCGTGCGCCGCGTTCAACTCCTCCTCGTACCGCTTCAGGTCGGTGATATCGATCATCGACGCGACAAACCGGTCCGTCCCGGGGATGTCGCCGATCGTCAGGTGCATATCCCTCTCTCTCCCGGCCTGGTCGACCAGCCGAAACCCGTATGTCCGCGGCACAGAGTCGGGATCCGTCCGCCGTTGCCAGTGGTAACTCGCCATCCGTTCCAGGTCTTCCGGCGAGACGAAGGTCGCCCAGGACATCTTCCCTTCCACCTCCTCCCGGGAATAGCCGGAAAGGCGGGCAGCCTCGCTGTTTATGAGGGAGATCGTCATGTCGCCCTCGATGATGATGGTGGCGGAGCCGGTATGCTCGAAGACGCTCCGATACAGGTCTCCGGCCCGCTGTACTTCCTCTTCAGCCTGTCTTCTCCGGACTGCCTGAAGGATCATGTTCTGGAGTTCGGCAAACTGGGCGGAGGGGTTGCCGCCTTTCTGGAGGTAGAAGTCCGCTCCATTGTTGAGCGCCTCGATGATGACCTCCTCTCGGCCGCGGCCGGAGAAGACGATGAACGGTATCGAGAAGCCCTTGCTGCGAACTTCCTTCAAGAGTGTGATGCCGTCCATCTCCGGCATCTCGTAGTCGGCAACGATGGCGTCGTATGGGGCTTTCGAGAGCATATCGAGAGCCTTAAGCGGCGACGAAGACGTATCGACCTGCATGCTCCCGGACTGCTCCAGGTAGATCCGGTTCAGTTTGAGAAGCGCCGGTTCATCATCGACTACGAGAATACGATACATGCACCACTCACTTATGAAATGATGGTCAATAAAAACCTTAAGTATTTTGATTCGGCATCAATTCCGATATTCATGGAAATGGAGGATAGTATTCTATTTTTCCGGTCGGTGCCCTGTGTCAGAGCGGTCTTCTCACTCGCTGAAGGCATCGACCCCGGAAATTATTATCTCGGCGTGGGCATCATCCGGCGATGGTATGACAACCGTATGTATGGATACGAATATCTTCCTCGAACTTTACGAGGCCGACGAGGATCCGGAAGAGATTGTTGTGGATGTCGGGGCGCTGGCGGAGCACCTTGTCTTACCCGATATCATCATCGACGAGTTCCTCCGCAACCGGTCGCGCGTCCTCGAACGGATCGCGGACGACGTGCGAAGCCGGGAGATCAACGAGATCCGCCTGCCGTCCGTCATCCGTGGTCACCCGAATGTTGCTATGCTGCAGCGCGCCGCTGAGGAGTATGATAGGGCTATCGGCGCCCTCTACAACGATATCGGGGACATAATCGCAGACCCGGCCCTCGATCCGGTTGCCCGGGCGTTCAACGCCCTCTCCGGCAACCCTGTTGTGCGGGTCGTTCGCCGGACCGACGAACTCGTCACGCGGGCTCACCGCCGCAAGCTTCTCGGCAACCCCCTAAAAGCACGGGTACGGATACCATCGGCGACGAGCTCATATGGGAGACGCTGCTTGCCAGTATCGAGGAAGACCTGATCTTCGTTACCCGGGACCGGACCTACCGCAACCACACCGCTTACCTCGCACGGGAATTCCGGGAGAGGACCGGCAGCACTCTTACGATCACCGACAGGATATCCGATGCCCTGGCACTCGTCGGGAGACCGCCGTCGCCGGCGCTGGCCCGGTTCGAAGGTCGGAACGCGACAAACACAGGGTGAGGGTCCGTCAAACCGTTACGACCTAACGGCACATCTCCCGTGTATTCGCCTGTACGAAGAATAGACCGGGAACTGGAGCGCCACCGGTGGCAGGCGGCGCTTGAAAGGGTTGAACCGCACGGTTCAATGATCTTACCGCGGCCGCCGCAGCAATATATCACCGGTCGGACCGACTCCAGTATACCGGTGCGGAGCAATTCCCACCGCAGGGGCAACGCATTAATTGGGCCGGGAGCGTTTCTGGTCTCGGTCGCGCTCCCATCATATGCGACGGGCTGGAGAACATCCACGGCCGAACCACACAGGCATGTACCGCGATTGCCCTAAACGCACCGGATCCGGGCGATGCCCACGCAGATGCCATCACAAAAAAGGCCGGATCCGATGCCGGCGGGGAGAACGCGTGACGTGGCTCTCCTACACCCACCTATCCTGATCCACCGGACGATTCCGGGGCGGCATATGCCTCCCGGAAGTTCTCCCCGAATCCGACCTCCACGTAACGTCTGGTTCCCCGATACGTTCGGTCATCCCGTCTTCGCTCTGCGTGGCGAGACGATAGAGACCCCGGCGGCATACAGGATGCGGTATCGCAACACTCATATGTGTAAAAAATAATTAACACATGTTGACATTGTCTTTCAGCACCCTTCCCGAACTGGTGCGGCTGCTCTCCCTGCTCGGGAACGAGCAGCGGCTTGCCGTACTCGGGGCAATCGCGGCCGAAGAGAAGTATGCCCGCGAGGTCGCCGAAGAGCTCGGCATATCGCGCCCGCTGGCCGCCATTTATCTCCGGCAGCTCGAGAAGCTCGGTCTTGCGGAAGGGATCAGCCGGACGTCGGACGAACCCCCGTATCTCCGGAGGTGCTACCGGGCGGTGCCGTTTGAGGTGGTGCTGAACCTGGATTTGATTGTGTCATTAGAGAGGTCGAAGGATGAGACAGGATAGGTGGAAACTCTACCTGAAGGCGCTGTGGGGCGCCGTCATTGCACTGTTCGTGATCAGTCTGGCCGGTGCCGCAGCCGGCTTTGAATTCTGGCGTACCATGATCGGTGGATCCGTCTGGATCGTCGAGATGCTCGTCGTCCTTACGCTGCTTTTCATCATCGTCGTAAGGCTCAAGGAGTGGATCGAAGACCAGATTGCGAGTGCGGCGGGACAGAAGAGCGGTGCGGCCGGCGGGGAACTCCAGATGTTGCGGCAGTCGATGGACCGGATCGAGGCAAAGGTGGACCGGATCGAGAAGGTTCTCGACGGGATCTCCGAGTGAATGCTAAAAAGTGATTGGGTGTATGACGGACGTGCAGTAGCGCGCTGCAGGGTATGACGGACGAGGCGCAGGCAGGTTCCATCGTCGCCTGGCCACGTATTGGTAAGAATCAATTGTATAATAAATTTTACCTTTTATAACAAAAAATTGTATTTGTAATAACAAGGCGACCTGTCCCGGTACCGGGGAAGCGCTACCGGGAACGCTCCAGCGAGAGCCGCCCGGCCAGCCACGCGATACGGTCGCGGCGGGCCGCTTCGTCAAGGAAATGGCCCGCGTCGTACCACTCGAGCGACTTCGGTTCGCTCGCCTGCTCGAAGAACTCCCGGGCCTGCTCCTCCGTGAAGAACTCGTCGCGAAGAGCGGCCTGGAAGAAGAGCGGGGTGGGTGCGGCACGGCCGACCCAGACGGCAGGGTCGAGTTCCGCGAGCGTTTGGCAGTAGTGCTCGAGCCTCTCGCCCCGCAAATCGGGCAGGTTCACCGCGGCGACGTCGGCAAACCTTCCGGTGCCCGCCATCAGGACGGCGGCTCGAAGACGCCGATCGACGCCGGCGAGCACCGCCCCGAAAAGCGCCCCGACACTGTGGCCCACGAACCCGATCCGGTCCGGATCGACGCCCGGCTGCGCTACGAGGAGATCTATCCCCCGGCGAAGGTCGATCACCGTCTGGTTATGCTCCCGCACGGCCTCCCCGGGATCCGTGACCGCCCGCCCCCAGGTTGCCGCCGTATCGGCGGCCCAGGGGGCGTCGACGAGCAGGGAGACCGCACCCATCCCGGCAAGGGTCACGGCCTCGGCGAGGAACGTGGCGCGGGAACCAAGTCCCGGGTGGAGGAAGAGAATGGCAGCAGAGCGTTTCGACCGGTCAACTTCTGCCGGGGCCACCAGGTAGGCCCGAACCCCCCGATCCCGGGCAGTCTGGTAGGTCAGGTCGCTGACCGAGACGTCGGTGCCGGCAATCTCGATCGCGGGCGGTCTCTCTGCATCGTAGTCGAAGAGCGGGCGTACGTTGTCGGCAGTGCGTTCCATACTACACCTTCGGCTTTCTCCTCGACCCGCCGGCAGATAAACCTGGCGCCTGCGGGGAGAAAGTGATTGCAGCGTTCTTTACCCTGCTCCGAATGGAAGGTTTTTCACCCCGGAACCCCTTCACTTCAAAAGGTGATTTTATGGCGATTGACTGGTACGAAGAGTTTGTTGATTTAAACCACACCCCCGGCCCGGACGAACTCGTAGCCCTCTACTACTTCGAGCCGGCGGAGGGGATCAGCAGGGAGGAGGCAGTCGGGCGCATCGCGTCGGAGAGCTCGACCGGAACCTGGACCACGCTCTTTACCCTGCCGCCCCGGATGCGGGACCTCCAGGCGAAGGCGTTCGAGATCGAGGGGAATTACGTGAAGATCGCCTACCCCCTCGCCCTCTGGGAGGAGGGGAACGCGGCCCAGCTCCTGAGCGGGATCGCCGGGAACGTCTTCGGCATGAAGGCGCTCGACCGCCTCCGGCTGATCGACGCCTCGTTCCCCGCCGAATACCTCCGGCACTTCAAGGGTCCACACTTCGGCATGGAAGGGATCCGGGATATGATGAAAGTCCGGGGGCGGCCGCTCACGGGCGCGGTCCCGAAGCCGAAAGTGGGGTTCTCGGCAGAGGAGCACGCCGAGGTCGGCTACGAGACCTGGATGGGCGGGTTCGACTTCGTCAAAGACGACGAGAACCTGACGTCCCACCCGTTCAACCGGTTCGAGGACCGCGTCCGGGCGATGGCGAAGATGCGGGATAAGGCCGAGCAGGAGACCGGCGAGAAAAAGTCTGCGTTCATCAACATCACGGCCGATACCGAGACGATGGAGAAGCGGGCGAAGATGCTCGCGGACTATGGCTGGAACTACGCCATGATCGACGTCGTGGTGGCCGGGACCGCCGCCGTCGCGACCCTCCGGGACTACTGCTCCGACCTCGGGCTTGCCATCCACGCCCACCGGGCGATGCACGCGGCCTTCGACCGGGACGAACGGCACGGGATCACGATGCAGTTCCTGGCGAAGATGATGCGGCTTATCGGTGTTTCGCAGATCCACACGGGAACCGCTGTGGGGAAGCTGGTCGGCACCCGGGCGGAGGTCACGGTGCTTGCGGACGTGCTCCGCGAGAAGCACACGAACGCCGTCGACCACATGGCCCTCGACCAGGACTGGGGTAATATCAAGAGCGCCTTCCCCGTCTCGTCGGGCGGGCTCCACCCCGGGCTCGTGCCGGACGTCCTTGATATTTACGGCACCGAACTCGTCCTCCTCGTCAGCGGCGGCATCCACGGCCACCCGAAGGGGACCCGGGCCGGCGCGGAGGCCGCCATGCAGGCGATCGAGGCCTGGCAGGACGGCGAGACGCTCGACGAGAAGGCGAAGAAGGCCGCGGCGCTCCGGGAAGCCCTCGAGAAGTGGGGGTATTATAAGCCGAAGTGAGGGGGTTTGGTTTTGAGACAGGGGAGGGGGCACACCCCCTCCCCGTCAGCCCCACCCCCATGGCGATACTCCCACGGTCCACTGCACGGGGACAACTCGGGAGAAAACGGGTTTGGGTTATCCTGTAACTCATCCCAACCACTGTTTTGGCCGGTGTGACTTGCACCCTCCGCCAGTCGAGATCGCGTGGATGGTTTACGTGGGGCTATCGCCATGCACTGCCCCCGGCCCGTGGTGTGGGGAACGACTGTCTGTAGGACGAGAGTTCGAGCACCGAAGGTGCGGGTGAGGAGGCCGGAGGCCGGGAGGGGTGGGGTAATGAGGTGTTCGGATCTTTGCGCAAGACAGGGGAGGGGGAGACCCCTCCCCGTCAGCCCCACCCCCCCAGGGGCGATACTCCCACGGAAGCCGTGCCCGGAACCGCGGATGAACAGGATCTGTCTCCTACTTAACCACGACTTTTACGTACAACAGTCTTTGTTTTGCAGATCAGCCTTGCCACTACCACGTAGCCCCATCAACCGATTTCCCCTGGTATCGCCACGCACTGCCCCCGCCCCCCTTGGGGGCGCGGGGGAGGAGCGCGAAGCGCGGGTGGGGTGGGGGGTGATCAGGCGCAATTCAAAGTTCCCAGGCAATCAGAAACTTTCGGTGTTCTGTCCCTCCGAAAAAAGTGCTCTTTTCCGAGTCCTCTCACGCCCTCACCGGCCCCCGCCCCTCCGGGCACCCTTCCAGAGCCGTCGTGCCCCCGGCGCATATCTCCCCCGCCAGCCTCTCGAGCCCCTCGCGGAACTCGTTGATGTAGCCCTGCATCGAGAGGCTGCCCTCCGGGAAGGGGCAGTCGATGTCGTAGAGGCGCTCGATCATCGGATCGGAGGGGAGGAGGTCGACGGCGATCCCGGTCGCTTCCGCGGCCTCGACCATGGCCTTCCGAAACGGCCCGATGCAGTAGGCGAGCCGGTGCCGGTAGGTGTCGCGGGTCTTCTCGAGGTAGCCTTTGAGCCGGTAGACCTCGATCCGGTGGAAGTCCCGCCGGACCCGCTCGTCCGTGGTCTTGCCGAGCATGTAGTGGTAGTTCCGGTAGGGGTACATGCCCTCGAGTTCCGCGGGGACGGTCCCGCAGGTGCCGAATATGACGATATGGTAGTCCTCCGGGGTAAGGACGCCGTCGATGATCTGCCGGAAGAGTTTATGGCTCGGGCTCTGGCTGTAGGGCTTCCGGACGGCGCAGGGGAGGAAGAGAGCGATCTCTTTTGGCGCCACCCGGTAGTCATCGATGATGAACCGGTAGGCGTCCTCGAACTCCCTCCGGTAGAACGGCGGGTCGAATATCTCGATCTCGTTCCCGTGCCTGTCTTGCACGATCCTGGCCACCCGCCGCGGGGCGCCCACACCCGGCACTATCTGATTGTTCGGCATGAAAAAGTCTTCCCCGTTGAGGATAGAGCGTTGGACCGGGAGTCGCAAAAACCTGTCCCCCTCGAAGGTCGGTATCAGGAGCCGCCCCGGGCGCGAAAGCCGTGGGTCGCTGCATGAAGCGCACCGGCAGAACAGGGGCAATGATACCGCGGAGGCTTCCTGGACGCCCCTTTTGCCCATGGGGGAGGGATACGGCCGGAAGCCGGGTTAAAAGAGAAAGATGTAAATATTCGCACTCCCAATGGTGTGTTTAGTTCGTATAATTACGAACCAATCATCCAGCCGGCCCCCGGGCCGGAGACCCTACCGAAAAAAGGAGATATGAACCATGAACTCCGAAGACTTCCGGAAGATCATCACGAACGCCATCGACAGCGAAGTAGAGTCGTACACCTTCTACAGGTCGGTCGCCGACAGAGTGAAGGATGCAAACCTGAGGACGCTCTTCCTCGACCTTGCCGAGGACGAGAAAGGCCACCGGGAGTACCTCCAGGGCCTGCTGCTCCGTGACGCAAAAGAGATGCACTTTGTCGCGTCCAGGGACTACAGGGTCACCGACTCTCTCGAAGAGCCCGAGCTCTCGGTCGATATGAAGCCGCTCGACGGCCTGGTCCTCGCCATCAAGAAGGAACTCCAGGCTGCCCAGATGTACACGCAGCTTGCCGCCGCATCCGCGGATGCAGAGCAGCAGACGGTCTTTGTCCAGCTCGCAAACATGGAGAAGGGGCACAAGGCCCGGCTCGAAGACATCTACACCAATATGGCATACCCTGAGGCGTGGTAACCGCCACCGCCCCTTCACGTCATCTTTCCTCGCAGGGCGGGTCCTCCCCGCCCCTGCCGAAGGAGACCTGTTCTCTCACCGGGATGGTCCCGGTCGCGGGCGAAACGCCCGGGTAGTATTTAAAAATTTTGGATCGCAAATGCCTATGAGCTCAGAAGATCAATTTATCTGGACAGGAGAATGAAGAAGATCACCATCAAGGGGGCGCGGGAGCACAACCTCAACAATATCACCGTCGAACTCCCGCGCGACCGGCTCATCGTCCTCACCGGCGTGTCCGGATCGGGGAAATCCACGCTTGCCTTCGATACCATCTACGCCGAAGGGCAGCGGCGCTACGTGGAGTCGCTCTCCGCGTATGCACGGCAGTTCCTCGGGCTGATGCGGAAGCCGGACGTCGACAGCATCGACGGGCTCTCGCCCGCCATCTCCATCGAGCAGAAGACGACGTCCAAGAATCCCCGTAGTACCGTCGGCACGGTCACCGAGATCTACGACTACCTGCGGCTCCTCTTCGCCCGGATAGGGACGCCGTTCTGCCCGGAGCACCATATCCCCATCGAGGCCCAGTCGCCGGAGAAGATCGCTGACCACATCGCCTCCACGATGGCCGGGACGGTCACCATCCTCGCCCCGGTCGTCCGGCAGAAGAAGGGGACCTACCAGCAGGTCTTCAAAGACCTCGACCGGGAAGGCTACGCCCGGGTCCGGGTCAACGGCGAGATCCGCCGGACGGACGAGGAGATCACCCTCGAGCGCTACCGCAAGCACGACATCGACGTGGTCGTCGACCGACTGAGCGTCGATGAGCGGTCCCGGCTCGTCGAGGCGATCGAGAACGCCCTTGCAAAGTCCGAAGGGCTCGTCATCGCCGTCGACCAGGACGGCAACGAGGAGACCTGCTCGTCGCTCATGGCCTGCCCGGTCTGCGGGCTTGCGTTCGAGGAACTCCAGCCCCGGATGTTCTCCTTCAACAGCCCCTTCGGCGCGTGCGAGGAGTGTAACGGTCTCGGGATCAAGATGGAGTTCGATCCGGACCTGATCATCCCGGACAAGAGCAAATCCATCGCCGAAGGCGCCGTCATGCTCTACCGAAACTTTCTCGACGGCTACCGGAGCCAGTACCTCGGCGCCGTCGCGAAACACTTCGGGTTCTCGGTCTTAACCCCGATCAAAGACCTCACCGAGCGGCAGTATAAAGCCCTGATGTTCGGCTCGCCGGAGCAACTCCGCCTCTCGATGCGGACGAGGAACGGGGACTCGTGGTCGCACTCCGGGACGTGGGAAGGCCTCGCCCCGCAGGCCGAGCGGCTCTACCACCAGACCCAGTCGGAGTACCGTCGCCGCGAACTCGAGAAGTTCATGCGGGTCCTCCCCTGCCCGAAGTGCGGGGGCAAGAGGCTCAAAGAGAAGGTGCTTGCCGTGAAGGTCGCCGGGAAGTCCATCGTCGAGGTCACCGACCTTTCGGTTACGGGGGCGCTTTCGTTCTTCCGGACGCTGGACCTCACCGAGACCGAGCGCGAGATTGCAAAGCAGGTCTTAAAAGAGATCATCGCCCGGCTCGAGTTCCTCAACCAGGTCGGCGTCGGCTACCTGACCCTCTCGCGGAGCGCCGGGAGCCTCTCGGGCGGGGAAGCGCAGAGGATACGCCTCGCGACGCAGATCGGGTCGAACCTCACGGGGGTTCTCTACGTTCTCGACGAGCCCTCCATCGGGCTGCACCAGCGGGACAACCGGAAACTCCTTGAGACCCTGCAGCACCTCCGCGACCTGGGAAACACCCTCGTCGTGGTCGAGCACGACGAGGAGACGATCCGGAGCGCCGACTGGGTCGTGGACATGGGGCCCGGGGCCGGGCTCCACGGCGGCGAGATCGTCGCGGAAGGGCCGCCGGATGCCATCGCGGCAGCCCCCACCTCGCTCACGGGCCGTTACCTTGCGGGCGACCTCAGGATCGAGGTCCCCACGACCCGCCGGCAGAGCGACCGGTTCATCCGCCTTGCGGGCTGCCGGGAGAACAACCTCAAGGACATCGACGCGAACATCCCCATCGGCGTCCTGACGGTCGTCACCGGGGTCTCGGGGTCGGGGAAGTCCACGCTCATCTACGAGACGCTTTACCGGGCGCTGATGCAGAAACTCCACGCGTCAAGGGAACCCCCGGGTAAACACGGCAACCTTGCCTTCGACGACGAACTTGACAAGGTGATCGTCATCGACCAGAGCCCCATCGGGCGGACGCCGCGCTCGAACCCGGCGACCTACACCAAGGTCTTCGATGAGATCCGCAAGATCTTTGCCGAAACGAAGGAGGCGAAGGTTCGGGGCTACAAGCCCGGCCGGTTCTCGTTCAACGTCAAAGGCGGGCGGTGCGAGGCCTGCCAGGGCGACGGTCTCATCAAGATCGAGATGAACTTCCTCCCCGACGTCTACGTCGAGTGCGAGGAGTGCAAGGGGGCGCGCTACAACCGCGAGACCCTCGAGGTGAAGTACCGGGGCAAGTCCATCGCCGACGTCCTCGACATGAGCGTCGAGGAGGCGATGGACCTCTTCGAGAACGTCCCCTCAATCAGGAACAGGCTCGACACCCTCTCGAGGGTCGGGCTCGGCTACATCAAACTCGGCCAGAGTTCCACCACTCTCTCGGGCGGCGAGGCGCAGCGGATCAAGCTGACCCGGGAACTCGCAAAGCGGGCCACGGGAAAGACGATCTACCTCCTCGACGAACCGACGACCGGGCTGCACTTCCACGACGTGAAGAACCTGATCGCCGTCCTCGACGACCTGGTGGCCCGGGGGAACACGATGGTGGTTATCGAGCACAACCTGGACGTGATCAAGTCGGCCGACTACATCATCGACCTCGGCCCCGAGGGCGGGGACGCCGGCGGCGAGGTCGTCGCGGCGGGAACCCCCGAGGAGGTCGCTCTGGTCAATGGGAGCCACACGGGTGAGTTCTTAAAGGAGATCCTCAAGAAGCCATGATCGATACCCAGAATCTTCCGACCGAGCCCGGCTGCTACCTCTTCTCCGACAGGGAGGGGGCCATCATCTACGTCGGGAAGGCGAAGAACCTTAAGAAGCGCGTATCGAGTTACTTCTCCCGGCACGACCTCGATCCGAAGACCGAGAGCCTCGTCGCCGCGATCGCCGGCCTCGACTTCATCGTCACCGACACCGAGGTCGAGGCGTTCATCCTCGAGAACACCCTGATCAAGAAGCACCAGCCGAAGTACAACATCGACCTCAAGGACGCGAAGCGGTACGCCTACATCCACATCACCGACGAACCTTACCCCCGGGTTCACACCGCCCGCCAGCCTGACGGGAACGGCCGCTACTACGGGCCGTTCGTCTCCGCACGAGAGCGCGAAGACCTCCTCCGCCTGTTGAAATCGCTCTTCGGGCTCCGGTCGTGCCGGCGCCTCCCCCGGCGCCCGTGTCTCCGGGCGCACATCGGCTCGTGCAGCGCCCCCTGCACAGGAAGGATCGGCGAGGATGAATACCGGGAACGAGTCAGGAGGGCGGAGTCGGTCCTGAAAGGGGATATCGCCGGGCTCATCCGGACGCTCCGCGAGGAGATGGCGGCATTGGCAGAGCGGCAGGAGTACGAGCGGGCGATGGAACTCCGTGACCAGATTGCGGCACTCGAGGGGCTGCGCGAACGCCAGCATGTCGACCGGCAGAAGACCTACAACGAGGATATCGTCAACTATATCGCAAGCGTTGGAACCGTCTTTCTGATGCTCTTCAACGTCGACCGGGGAACGCTTGCCGGGAAGCGCGAATACACCTTCGACGAGACGGAGGGGTTCCTGGAGGAGTTCCTCGCCCGCTACTACGCCGACCACGAACCGCCACAGGAGGTGATCCTGCCCGTGCCGGTCGACGATGCCGTCGCCGGCTACCTCTCCCACCTCCGGGGCGGCAAAGTCCGGGTGGTCGTGCCGCAACGGGGCGAGAAGAAGAATCTGCTCGACCTGGTCAAAAAGAACGTGGAGATCGCGTTCTTCGGCGACCGGATCAAACTCGACGAACTCAAACGCCGCCTGCACCTCCCGGACCTCCCCGTCGCGATCGAGTGCTTCGATATCTCCCACCTCTCCGGGACGGCGATGGTGGGCTCGATGGTCCGGTTCCTCTGGGGGAAGCCCGACAAACGGAACTACCGGCGATTCAGGATACGGACGGTCGAGGGCGTCGACGACTTCGCGGCCATCGCCGAGGTGGTCCGCCGGCGATACTCGCGCCTCCAGAAGGAGGGCGGCGAGTTCCCCGACCTGATCCTCATCGACGGCGGGAAGGGGCAGCTTGCGGCGGCAACCGCGGTGCTGAGAGACCTCGGGATCAAGGTCCCGATCGCGGCGATCGCGAAGCGCGAGGAGGAGGTCTTCGTGCCGGGCTTCTCCCACCCCCTGCCGCTTGAGCGGCACGAGAAGGCGTCGCTCTTCCTCCAGGAGATCCGCGACGAGGCGCACCGGTTCGCGATCACGTATCACAGAACGCTCAGGAAGAAGACGGTGGCACCATGACTGGATTTCACCTTAAGGCTGATTTCAAGCCAACCGGCTCGCAGCCCGACGCGATCCGGAAACTCACCGACGGGCTTTCCCGCGACGAGCGGTTCCAGACCCTCCTCGGGGTCACGGGGTCGGGGAAGACGTTTACGATAGCAAACGTCGTCGAGGAGGTCCAGAAGCCCACCCTCGTCATCGCGCACAACAAGACGCTTGCTGCCCAGCTCTACAACGAGTTCAAGTCGTTCTTCCCCGATAACCGGGTGGAGTACTTCGTCTCCTACTACGACTACTACCAGCCCGAGTCCTACATCGCGAAGCGCGACCTCTACATCGAGAAAGACGCCCAGGTCAACCCCAAGATCGAGCAGATGCGGCTTGCGGCCACCGCGTCGGTCCTCTCCCGCCCCGACACCATCATCGTCGCCTCGGTCTCCTGCATCTACGGTCTCGGGAACCCCGCGAACTTCCAGGGGATGGGCTTTGAGGTGAAGGTCCGCGACCGGATGCGGCGGGACGATATCATCAGGAGACTCGTCGACATCCAGTTCGAGCGAAACGACATCGAGCTCATGCCGGGCCGATTCCGCGTGAAGGGCGACACCATCGATATCGTCCCCGGCTACTTCAACAACATCATCCGCATCGAACTCTTCGGGGACGAGGTCGACCGGATCAGCGAGATCGACAAGACCTCGGGCGAACGGCTCGAGGCGATGGACTACTTCTTCGTCTACCCGGCGAGGCACTTCGTCGCCCCCGATGAGGTGAAAGAGCAGGCGATCGTCTCGATAGAGGAGGAACTCGAAGAATGGCTCCCGAACCTCGACATGCTCGAGGCGCACCGCCTCCGCCAGCGGACACTCTACGACATCGATATGATCCGCGAGACCGGGACCTGCAAGGGGATCGAGAACTACTCCCGCCACTTCGACGGGCGGAAGGCCGGGGAGCAGCCCTACTGCCTGCTGGACTACTTCCCGGAGGATTTCCTGATGGTGATCGACGAGAGCCATCAGACCCTGCCCCAGGTCCGCGGGATGTACAACGGCGACTACTCGCGGAAGAAGTCCCTCGTGGACTACGGCTTTAGGCTCCCGTCGGCGTTCGACAACCGGCCGCTGAAGTTCGACGAGTTCTCGGGCTACATGCGAAACGTCATCTTCGTCTCGGCGACCCCGGGAGACTACGAACTGAAGCGCTCGAGCGTCGCGGAGCAGATTATCCGGCCGACGGGGCTCGTCGATCCCGCGGTCGAGGTCCGGCCGATCGAGGGGCAGATCCCGGACGTGATGGCCGAGATCCGGGCCACCATTGACCGCGGCGACCGCATACTGCTGACGACCCTTACAAAACGGCTCGCCGAGGAGCTCTCGGAGTATCTCGCCGAGCAGGGGATCAAGACCCGCTACCTCCACTCCGAGATAGACACCATCGAGCGGACCGAGATCATCCGGCAGCTCCGCCTCGGGAAGTACGACGTCCTCGTCGGGATCAACCTCCTGCGGGAGGGGCTCGACATCCCCGAGGTGGGGTTCGTCGGCATCCTCGACGCCGACAAGGAAGGGTTCCTCCGCGACGCGAGAAGCCTCGTCCAGACGATCGGGCGGGCCGCTCGAAACGTCAACGCAAAGGTCGTGCTCTACGCCGACACTATGACCGACTCGATCAAGAAGGCGATGGCCGAGACCGGGCGGCGGCGGGAGATGCAGCTCGACTACAACGCCCGGCACGGCATCACGCCGCAGACGATCATAAAACCGATCCGCGAGAAAGAGGTCGATATCACCGATATCAAACACGTCCCGAAGTCCGAGATCCCGAACCTGATCATCGAGCTCGAGGCCGATATGCGGGAAGCGGCGGAGCGCCTGGAGTTCGAGCGGGCGATTGCGCTGCGGGATATGATCAAGAAATTGCAGGAAGGGAAGGGGCGGTGAGGAGCTAGGTTCGAAATCGCTGGGGTGCGGGCTCTGTTCTGGAGGTGGCGGTCACCGAAGTTTCCCTGATGGACGGAGACGCCGCGACGTGGAAAAACCCCGTGCAGTGGACCGTGGGAACATCGCCACGAGGGGGGAGGGGACAGGGGAGGGGGGAGCATCCCCCCTC
>NZ_VCYI01000008.1 GCF_030464365.1 Methanoculleus methanifontis
CGACCGATGTGCGGCTTTGTTGGGGGGAGGTATTTCTGAACAATCTCCCAGAGATCATCGTCAATTTCCCGGAATGCCATGATCCCCAGTTTTATCCGAGGGGACTTATAATTATAGGATCACCTCAAACCCGAATTTATATAGGGATTCGGCAAACTTGGTATCCCTCGCTGCAACCTTCCCGTTATCGCTGCACCATCGGACGTATGCGTTATACAGGTCTTCCTTCCTGTACCTCTCGTCCATATCCCGGACCATGTTTGATTGAACAAACTTGTAGATAGGATCGGACTCGAAGAGCCAGAGGTCTTGAATCTGGATCCCGGTGCTCGTGCTTAAGAGCTGGTTGCTTCCCGCTCGAATCACGATCATTCTCTTGATCACATCGTTCAAGAGCCCGGATAGGTTCTCCTCTGTTAGCACCTTCCCGATAAAGGACGGGTCGCGGGGAAACTGGTTTGGAAAGATAACATACTCCCACCGGCTGAAGAACGCTTCATCGTCTTTCTCCTGGTCCGGTATGGCTGGGGGTTTGTTGCAGGTGTATACCTGGGTCGCATAGACCGGGATATTATATCCTTCCTTCCCCTTCCTCTCTACCCATATTTTTGTTCCTCCGGTCGTCGTCTTGAACGTCTCCAGGTTACTCAATTTGACGCTCTTTAAATCATCGTAGACATTCAACAACGCGCCTTCAAACTGTGCGAGGGCAAAACGGTTTGTTGCCATTGCATGAAGAGAGATCCGGGAAATAAATTCCTCCCCGAAGAACGCATTTAACAATTCTATGGCGTATGTAGTCTTTCCTGAATCGGCCTGACCTTTTAAAAGATAGGCTTTCTTGTAGGTCACTTTATTTTGGGCCTGTAATAGCGCCTGTGCCATAACCTGATACAAGAGCTCTATCTTCGGTTCATAGTCTCCCGGGTTCGTCTCCCCTTCCGGGACAATCCATGATTTAAATACCTCATAGATAGCGGAGCCGGATGCTTCGGGGTCAAACGTCACCGGGAGTTTATAGGTAAACCTGTACTTCGGGCTGTGGGGGAGGAGCGTGTACGTTCTGGCTGCATAGTCAATCTGAACCACTCCGTTCATGACCGGGATAGCATCGGGGTACTGATTGAAGGGATAATCCTTGTAATCTGTGATGAGGTAGTGCGTAACTTCACGTATGGCTGTGCTGATATTCCCTTCATACTCAACTACCCGGGCGATCCTCTTGATCTCCTCCTCGATCACGTTGCGGTTGGAAGTGAAGATCCCATCCTCGTAGACTCGTATATCGTCTTTAAAAGTGACAATATCGTAAATCTCTTTGATGTGGTCAGCGATAGTTATGTAGTTCAATTTAAACCCGTCGCGCGTCGGGATAGTATACTCATTCTTGTATCTCTTCTGGATTTGCTGCCCCTGCTCCTGGAGTACTGCGCGGTGAAGTTTATCCGATGCTGCGATCTCCCGTATCCATTCTTTAAGATCCTCCTCCTGCATCTGATCGTAGTTTTTCGGGGGCCGGATGTCGTACCGCCTCTCGAGGTGCGTCAGAGCTTCCGACACTTTGACCGTTCCCATTTGGTTGATCTCGTCGTCAGTATAGTAGCTCCATGCGGGATCGGGGCTGCGCTCTTCTTCTGTGTCCTCACCGTGAGGTACGAAGGTGATACTCTCGAACCCGGGCGCGGCTGAGGTCTGACCGTTGCCGCTCTCCTGGGTGGCTGAGTTATAACAGTCTGGACATAACCATTCTGCTTGCATCGTCTCGGGGTCGAATGTGGTTCGATAGTTCGCCGGCCTGCCACATATCCGGCATGGGTGCCGGGCGGACGGGGTAGGAAGATCCTTCTTGTAGTCGTCGGGGTTGATCTCTTCCAGCGATCCGCTCTCGATCATACGATCACCCACCTGGAGAACCGCCAGTACAGTTCAACTCCTCGGGCTAATTCCGGGCTGTTATGGGGGGCCGCACCGACGATCTCAACGAGGAACATCCTGATAAGAGTTATGCGCCGGTGCAAGTCTCGCAGGCTAAGCGGTCCCCGCTCGCATTTCTGCATATGGCGTTCACACAGGGAGATCATAGCGCGGATCTCGTCGAGGCTCGGCGTCCGGTAGCATGACTCACCGGACATGCTCTACCTCCCGGCACCTGCAGTCTTTCCAAGTGTGATGTAGTTCGCACCGTCCGGGAACGTAACGGGTGGGGCAACCGAAGCAAGGGTTTACCTTAGAAGGGTATTTATAGGGGGGGCGCGATAGTTGCTTTTGCATTACGCATCCCTCAGTATGAGTAGTGTGAGAGCGCCGCCGGGTTGGTGGAGGCGGTAAGTTCTGGTCGGTTTCGGTCGATGCCTGGTGTAACCAGGCATCTTACCATGTCTGAAAGGACATGGCCCAATTGAAGCTATTAGGCGGGAGATACTACAGTCTATCAACTGTCTTACCATGTCTGAAAGGACATGGCCCAATTGAAGCACTCTCGTCATTTGAGCACCTCGGGGGGGGTGCTCCCTTCTTCCTCTTCGTCTCTGACGATTATGACTAATCCTTTACGTACACCAACATCCGCGATGGCTTGATGAAAGCAATCCATCGCTTTGTATTCCGAATGAGTCAGTACTAAAAGTTCTGAACCGCTCATTCTGATACCTCCGCGCTCTTTGGTCCCGGGTAGAGGAGGTAAAAACGATTTAGTACTTTCTTGGGCGCTAGATACCCGTTGCCGGACAATCGACGAACGCGGTTCCTGATGGTGTTTTCAGGCGTCGCCGGATCGGCCTTGTCCATCACATCCCGGATTCCCACGCCAGGTTGCTTAATAACGGTTCTGACGATCAGAGTATCGAGATCGTCTAAAGATATGTTTTTGCGTCGCATTTCTTCACCCGTTCTGTTTTAGAAGAGCTGAAACGGGGGCAAGACGGGCAACGTATCGAGGTTGGCAAAGTCTTTTATACCTTGCTTCCTCAGTCTTTTTTGTCGGAATTTTCCGACGGGTTTTAATTTTCGTTGCCGGTCACCCGGTTGGGACGTTGCGCCAACAACGTCCCTCAACTCTCTAAGTAAAAGTAGAAATAACTACTATATATTCCCTCTGCTCACCCGATGCTCTCAAAAAGGGCTCGGAGAGATTAGAACTACCTGTTTCCGAAATGAAAGGATTTTAGAGGATTTCTTAAAACAAGTCTAATTTAGTGTATTATTTCTCTCAAAATAGACGGATTATAATACTATATCTACCACTTTTGGCGCAAATAGGTAAAATTTTGCCAAGACACTCAACAACCTCACTTGTTTAAAGTGAAGTGATATCTAGTGCTATCTAGTGTATTCTTTTGTGTTCTTTTGTTGTCTTGTGTATTTAATTGGAAAGTGTTATAAAAATATAAACACGCAAAAATAGGTTATTTTGCCGCGCGTCGCTCGGAAAAAAGGTTTTTGTAATTTACTCACCTGTTAATCAACCTACCTTGTTTCCTCGCTCGTGCATCCTTAAGAGCCTCTAACATTTCTTCATCGGTGTACTCACCGAACAAAAGTTCCAACTTTGACGTTTTACTATCGAACGCCGTTCGGGCCTCTTCGGTTAACGGTGCAGCGCACCGATTACAATACGTTGCATCGGGCTTGTTCACTAGATAGCACCTCGGGCATTGCCGGGGCTCCATCGGATCGGGGGCTGCGTTCTTATCCGCGAGCCCGTACATTTCATGCACCTGCCGATCTATGTCCTGGTTGGAAAGGTGCTGATACCGGCCTAGCATCGAGGTGCCGACATTGCCCCATATCATCAGCTTGATCACGCTCTCACTGAGTCCTTCGGCTGATAGGTGCGTCACCCTGGCATGTCGGAGATCATGAAGGGTGATCTTCTTCTCGATCCCGCTCCGTTCAAGTATCCGGTTGAACTGGTGCCGGTATACGCCATACCGTATTGATTTGAGTTGTTCGGTCACAAAGACCGGGGCATCGTCGGGTACTGGCTGGACCGGGTAGTTGCTCAACCACTCCGCGACATAGGGCCGGCACCACACACACCGGATATAGCGCCTCTTCTCTTGCTTGGCACCCTTCCGGGTCGTGATGGCAATCCCGGTTTCCTCGAGGGTAAGATCCTTCCACCGAAGATCGCACACTTCGCTTATCCGGCCTCCTGATTCATAGGTGAGGGCGATAAGCGCGCGGTCCCGGGGGTTCCGGCAGGCTCGGATCAGTCTGATAACTTCCTCTTTCGTGAGGATGTCGCTCGGGGATAGATCGATCTCGTATCGGTTCTCAATGCGGATCTTCTTTAGCTGGGCCTCGGTGATCTCGGTGTATCCGTACTCCATCAAGAACCGCACAAACTTTTTCAGCACCCTAAGACTCTCCTGTACGGTGCTCTGTGCGTAATGTCCGGTTCTGAGGGCTCCTACACCCTGCATCAGCTGGGGATACGTTATCCCGGGATACGGGGGTATGTACCGTCTCATGCTCACTAGCTTAGAGGTGAGCGCGCGGATCCTCGCCGGTGAGAGTCCTTCACCCTGGGCGGTCCCGATAAACTCACGGATAACCCGGGCGTCCTCGGGGGTTATCCTGCCGTCCTCGGTCGCTTTAGAAATGGAGTTCTCGTTAAACTCCGGGCGGTATTCGTTGAATGGCCGAACATCAACTTCCCTGGTGCTCCCTTCCATGAATCAGTATAGGGGGCGCGCGTATATAGAACTTCGTATACATCATCGTGAAAGTTTTGCCAGAACTACGAAATCAGCCAGTGCGGGGCCGGCTACGCGGTCTCGTGCGATGACCTTGCCGGGATCATGCTCCGCCTGCAGGAACGCGGGTGCCACAACGTCAACTTCGTCTCCCCCTCGCACGTCGTCCCCCAGATCCTCCGTGCAGTCACCCTCGCCGTCCCCCGGGGTCTCAATATCCCGCTGGTCTACAACAGCGGCGGTTACGACTCCGTGGAGACCCTGCGGCTGCTCGACGGCGTCATTGACATCTACATGCCGGACGCGAAGTACGGGCGGGACGACGTGGCGCTGGAACTCTCCCACGCCCCCGGCTACACCGGCTGCATGCAGGCCGCATTAAAGGAGATGCACCGGCAGGTCGGTGACCTCGAGGTCAGGGACGGCATTGCGGTGCGGGGCATGATCATCAGGCACCTGGTGCTCCCGGGGAACCTTGCAAACAGTGAGATGGTGATGAAGTTCATCGCAGAGGAGCTATCGCGCGACTCCTACGTGAACGTCATGGCCCAGTACCACCCGGCCTGGAGGGCGTCCGAAGGTGGGAGGAGCCCGGTGTTTGCGGCGTTGCAGCGCCCGATAACGGCACGGGAGTACCGTTACGCCGTCAGCTGCGCAAAAGAAAACGGCCTCACCCGGGGGTTCCCGTGAGAGGTGAATGAGAGATGCTGCCACCAAAAGACTATCCGCTCGAACAGAGAGATGACTCTGGAGTGCAGGTGAGAAGAGAGGCACGGCTCCGGTACGCGGCCCTGACCGATACCGGGAAGCGTGAGCAGAACGAGGACGCGTACTTCGCCGGCCGAATGGATGGGCATCACCTCTTCGCCGTCGCGGACGGTCTCGGGGGGCATGCCTGCGGCGAGGTTGCGAGCAGGATGGCGATCGAGATCCTCGCGGAGGCTGCAGACGAGGAACTCCCGGAGAGCGAACCCGGCGAACTGCTTGGGCGCGCGTTCAAGCGCATCAACACCGCTATTTTTACGTATAATCGGGATAATGGCCTGAACGCGGGGACAACGCTCTCTGCCGCCATTGTCGCAGAGTCTGGCCGGTGCTGGATCGGCACGGTGGGCGACAGCAGGACGCATATCGTCACGCCGACCTCCATCTGGCATACGCGCGACCAGACCTACGTCCAGGGCCTGGTTGAATCGGGAGCCATATCCCCGGCGGAGGCGATGGTCCACCCGCGAAAGAACGTCCTGACCCAGGCGCTCGGTCTCTCGGCCCGGGTGCAAGTCGACCTCGACGTCGTGGAACTCGCCTGCGGGGTTCTCCTGATCAGCTCGGACGGACTGCACGATTACGTCCCGGAGAGCGTCATCCGGGAGATCGTGCTTGGAAACGAGCCCGACATGGCATGCCGGAGACTGATCGATGCCGCCAGTGACGCGGCAAGCACCGACAACACCACGGTGATCGTCGCCAGAGCATGACGGTGTGGGTTTACCGCTGAGAGCGGTGGTAAAGTCTCGTGCAGCGACGGCTCGTTAGAACCGGGTAAAAAAATAGATGCTTTACTCCTGATACTCTTCAAGAGCAAGCTGATACATCCAGTCGAGAAGGAGTGCGCACTCTTCCGGGGTGCACTCCTGATCGCAGCCGATGCACGGGAGAACCTCTCCGCCTGCAAGGATGATGCAGGGGTCGATGGCGCGCTTCTTCGCGCGCAACAGGTAGGTCTTGATGCCGTCGCTGCGAAACTCGATGCGTTCGATCAGCCCGGCATCGAGCAGCCGCTTCACGATCCGCGAGCACTTCCTGCTGTCGATATTGAGATGCTTCCAGAGTTCGCTCTGGAGAACTCCCTGGCGATGGGACTGGATAACCTTGAGTGCTTCTTCCTCCTGGTCGGACATGGCTATCAGAGCAGGGGCGCAATGGTCAGGATATTGTTGCCGCGGATGACGACGGTCCCGAGGGTGCGGCCCCGCTGTTCCCCGGTAAACTCGGTGGTCTCGTCCATATGCAGGTTCAGGTGTTCATCCACTGCCACGAGCCGTCCCTGGAGTTTCCTGCTGTCATCCTTGATTTCGACGGTGATTTTTGAGTCTACGAGCGAAAAAACCTTCTTCACAGGGAGTACGATACCGTTAACCATCTGTTCTTATATGGTTATGTTCATGCATTAAGTTTTTCCTATAACCGACCACCGACCGCCTTCGGCGGTCGGTGGGAGGTGCGGCACTGTTAGGTGCCGCTGCCGGCTAGCGTCCGCCTTCGGCGGTCGGTGGGAGGTGCGGCACTGTTAGGTGCCGCTGCCGACTGGTAAATGCTGCGAAGTTTCCGGGCACCGGCGTTCCGGCAATAAAAAAAGGGTTACTCGGGAAGGTCTTCCCAGCGATCCTTGAACTGCTTCTCGACGCCCGGGAGGGTGGTGTACTCCATCTCCTCGAGCGAGAGGCGGTGCGGCTCAAACGGTCCGTGGGCCCGGAGCACGCTGGAGAGCTCGCAGCACTGGTCGCGGACGCGGTTGAACGCCGGGTCGTCGAACATGTCGGCAGGCCCGATCAGCTTCCCGTTGCAGACCTGGAACCCGAGACAGATGACCCGGGGTGGTCCGTCGAACTGGGTGCAGTTTGCGTCGCAGACGCCGACAGGCATGAACGGCCCGTGGTGCGAGCCGCGCATCCAGCCGGCCACGAGGATGGGCGTCCTGAAGGGGTCGATGACCTCGCCCACCGCCGGGAATCCGCTCTGCGCCCGGACGACCATGACCGGGTCGTCTTTGCCGACGTACCGGCCGGCCATCAGGTTCAGCCGCTGGGTGCTGGTGGACGCCCCTATCAGGCCGTCCCTCTTCCAGACGTACTTGATCACGTAGCGGCTCGGCGCTCCGATATAGGCAAGAAGGCTGTAGGACTCTTCGGGTGTGTTGAAGAGGATCTTGCGCTTCTTTATGACGTCGTGGACCTCAAAGGTGAATCCCTCGTGCAGCGACGGGTCGATGACGAGGCCGGACGTGCTGAAGGGGTCGGCGAAGATCTTGTAGAGGAAGTAGTTCCACGCTCCGGGCTCGGTCTTGTCGGCCATGAAGATCAGGATCGGGTCGGAACCCCGCTCTTCGAACTCCATCTCGGCGACACCGGGTCCCATCCCCTTGACGTTGCCGCTGAACGCATCTCCGAGCAGGTCCTGCCCGGCGCCGTAGAGTTTCATCTCCTTGGCGAGTCCGGCGCACTCCATGAAGATATCCCACGCCAGCTTGTGGATCTCTTCATTGTCCTCCCCTTTGGTGTGCGTCATGATCAACTCGAGGTCGTCACCGCAGTGGGTGACGTACGAGTCGATGAGGATGCTGCCTTCTGCTTCCTTGAGTCTCCGGGCGGCCACCTCAAGGATCTTCGGGTGGGTTCGGGAGTGCCCCGGGAAACTGCCTATATCTGCTTTAATTACGGACACGGTGGTCTTAACCATATAATCACCACTACCTGGACGGGCGTAGCCCTTACGACTAGTAGATAGGTATTACTGTATATGTAGGTGTTGTTGCCTTGAAAAAAGGTTGGCTACGGCAATCTGTCTGCAGGTTCGTCCTTCCCGGCGATCCTTCGCGGCGGATGCGTCTGACGGGGGCGCCGGTGCAATTATGCTGCTGTTTACTTATTGTGCCTTTTTTAGCGATTTTTTCCGTAATGGTGGCCTTTTTGAGGCCGTTATTCCGGGAAACTGATCCTGGCGGCCCCGGTGGGGCTCGCGCGTTCTCTCAGGGAGGTATTGCCGGGATGACGCCGTAAGATGCGGCCGGGCGAGAGGAATGCGGCACCTGGAGACTGATCTACCGGCTCCTTCACGTGCGGATGCCGCTCTCGGCGAAAAAATATTGCGGCGCTGCCAGGATGCCGGGCCGGCAGGCAGCTTGATGTCTCAGTCGATCCTGATCGACTTGCCCCGGGAAAATTTGACTTCCAGGACACCGTGCTTGCATCTCGACTGCATGGAGTCGGCGTCCACGCCCGGCACCTCCACCGAGGTCAGCTGGTTGCCGCCGGCAATGATCGTCAGCGTCCCGTTGATGAGTGACAGGTGAATATTCTCCTTCTCGACACCCGGGAGATCGATTGCCACCGTCACGTCGTCATCGGTCGTGTACATCTCTGCAATCGGTTCGATGGTCCCCTCGGAAGAGGGTTCTTCTGGCTCTGCTACGGGGGCCGCTTCCGTTGCCGGGATCTCTGGCTTTCCGGCCTCATGAAGGACGATCTTGAATCCGTAGGCAAACGGCTTGTTCTGATCTCCTTGCTCTTTGAGCCCCTGCTCCATGAGGCGTTTCATCAATTCGTTGAGTTGCTCGAAGATGTCTGGTGGACTGTCACTCATGTGCATCACGTTGTTCCTATCCCTGTTGGTGGGGGCCGGATGCCCCCCAAGGGAGCGCCTCACGGGCAGGGGGGCGCTCCCGTCAGAACGCCGTACCCATCTGGGGCAGCGGGCGTTCCATTTTGGCCTTCAACTCCTTTGTGAGACGCTTGATCTCGCCGAAGTCTTTCTTTCTCCGGTAGACCGCATCTTTGAGGGCCTGCGTGAGATCTTTGACTTCCTGGTCGACCTTCCCGGTCTCCCGCATCCCGGCACGGTTGATCGTCGAGACGGCGTCTTCGAGTGCCGACCGCTGCTCCTGGTTGTAGAGTATCTGCCAGGAATGGCGTTCGTTCTCCTCCAGCCGGTCGATACCGAGCGTGCCTCTCACGCGGGTGAGGGCATCCTCGAAGTGGTTCTTCGTGATCCTCACGTTGCCGATTGCCTGGCGCCGTTCTTCCTCGGTCTTCCCTCCCATTGCGGCGATGAACTCGCGCATGGCGGAAGTTTTTGCCTCGCGGACCAGCGCTTCGATGTCGGCACCGACGTAACCCTCGGTCCTGTCGACCAGTTCCTCGATGTCCACGTCGTTTGCAAGGATCTCCCTGTTCTTCAGGTACACTTCGAAGATCTTCTTCCTGCCTTCCCGGTCGGGCGGCGGAACGTAGATGATCCGGTCCAATCTGCCGGGGCGAAGCAGCGCTTCGTCCAACATGTCCGGGCGGTTGGTAGCGCCGAGAACCACGACATTGTTGAGCTCTTCGAGGCCGTCGAGCTCTGTCAGGATCTGGCTTACCACACTTTCAGTTACGTGCGATGATCCTATATAAGATCCACGTTTGGGCATAAGCGCATCAATCTCGTCGAAAAAGATAATCGACGGTGCTGCTTGCCTTGCTTTCCTGAATACCTGCCGAACTCCGCGTTCCGATTCTCCGACCCATTTCGAGAGGAGTTCCGGGCCTTTTACTGAGATGAAATTGCTTTCGCTCTCGTTTGCGACCGCCTTTGCAAGGAGGGTCTTGCCCGTTCCGGGGGGGCCGAATAGCAGGATGCCGCGGGGGGGTTCGGTGTCGAGCGACGCGAATATCTCCGGATATTTGAGCGGCCACTCAACGGCTTCCGCAAGCTCTCCCTTTACGTCTTCGAGCCCGCCGACGTCCTCCCAGTTGACATCCGGTATCTCTACGAGCACCTCCCGCATCGCGCTCGGCTCGACGTGCTTGTGCGCTTCGATGAAGTCCTCGTTCGTGACGCGGAGCTGGTCGATGATCTCGGCGGGGATCTCCTCTTCGATCTTGATATGCGGTATGATCCCGCGCAGTGCGTGCATCGCCGCTTCTTTTGCGAGCAGTGCGATGTCGGCGCCGACGAAGCCGTGCGTGGAGCGGGCATACTCTTCAAGGTTCACGTCATCGGCAAGCGGCATGCCGCGCGTGTGGATCTGGAAGACCTGCTGCCGTCCCTTGGTGTCGGGGATGCCGATCTCAATCTCGCGGTCGAACCGGCCACCGCGCCGGAGGGCGGGGTCGATTATGTCCGGGAGATTTGTTGCGGCGATCACCACGACCTGGCCCCGGGTCTTCAACCCGTCCATCAGGGCGAGCAACTGGGCGACGATCCGGCGCTCGACCTCGCCCTTCACCTCTTCGCGCTTGGGTGCGATCGAGTCGATCTCGTCGATGAAGATGATCGAGGGTGCGTTCTCCTGCGCTTCCTCAAAGACCTCCCGCAGGCGTTCTTCGGACTCGCCGTAGTACTTGCTCATGATCTCGGGCCCCGAGAGCGTGATGAAGTGTGCGTCCACCTCGTTCGCTACCGCTTTTGCGATCAGGGTCTTCCCCGTTCCAGGCGGGCCGTAGAGCAGGACGCCTTTGGGGGGCTCGACACCCAGGCGTTCGAAGAGTTCGGGGTGCCGGAGCGGGAGCTCGATCATCTCCCGGACGAGCTGCAACTCGCGGTCGAGACCGCCGATGTCCTCGTAGTGAACGTCGGCCGCCGCCGTCTCCCGTCGCCCTTCCTTGGGCTCGTACGGGGTCTCCTTCAGCTCGATTTCGGTGCTGTCGGTGACGATGGCGATGCCTTTCGGCGCCACCCTGGCGATCGCGAACGTAAGCGGGTTACCGAGGATGTTGACCCTGATGAGTTGCCCCTCGGTGACGGGCCTGCCGCGAAGGATCCTTCCCAGGTACTGCTCACCGCCCACCAGGCGGATGGGCTGGGTCGGCTGGATGGTTACCTTCTTTGCGTAGCCTGCTTCGGTCTTCCTGATCCGGACGTTTTCGTCGATCCCCGACCCGACGTTGCTCCGGGTGTTGCCGTCGATGCGCAGGATCGCCTTGCCGGTGTCCTGAGGGAAACCGGGCCAGACGAGTGTCGCCGCCTTATGGCGTCCCTCGACCTCGATGACATCGCCGCTGACCATATCGAGCGCCTTCATGGTGTCGATGCTCAGTCTGGCAATTCCCCGGCCGGCATCTTCGTGAGCCGCCTCCTTGATGGTTACCTCAACGGATTCGGTATTGGCCATGTGAACAATCTCCTCCTGTAGGGTTTACCATAGGTAAGTGCTGTCCACTATTTATATTTTTTCCCTAAACCGCCCTCCCGTTCTGCCGGATGATCCCCTTTTCCGTAACGATGTAGTCCATCTTCACGTCGTTTTCATCGGCAGGAATGCAGTCCGCCTGCTGGCAGGAGAACGCGATGCCGATTTTTTTTGGGTGGGGATACTGGCAGAGGAAGCGGTCGTAGTATCCCGCGCCGTAGCCGAGCCGGTTCCCTTCGGCGTCGAAGGCGAGCATCGGTATGACGACGGCCTCGACGTCCTCGGGCTGTGCGGGAAGTTCGTGGCCGATCGGCTCGGGGACGCTAAACGTGCTCGGAATAAGGACCGAAGGGTCGGGGAGGTAGGAGAGGCGGAGGCTACAGGTCTCTCGTTCGATGATGGGCACGACGACCCGCACGCCCCGGCGGTTCAGGGTCGCGATCAGGCCTTTTGTCTCGGCCTCCAGGGGTTTCGAGACGTAGACCATGACGGTCTCAAATCCGTCGAGGAGGTCGAGAAGCCGCTGCTCGATGCCTGCGCTGTATGCGGCGATCTCCTCCGGAGAGAGGAGCGCCCGGGCCTCCTTTGCCCGCAGGCGAAGGGCTGCCTTTGTCTGGCTCATTGCATGAGAGTTTGGCTCAATCAGACCATAAAGGATGCATGCCAAAAAGGCAGGGGGGCCTACTTATCCGCGTCCTGCCCTTCGCCGCAGACCTCCCGGTACCGGCGGAGGGAGGAGGCAAGGACTTTGGTCTTCCCGATCATCGCGGCGATCTGGAGGACGTCGAGGATCTCGTCGCGGGACGCGCCTTCCTTCAGCGCGGCTTTCATGTGGACCTTCAGGCAGTCGTCTGCCCCGGCCCCGGCTGCCGCTGCCATGGTGACCAGCTCCGCAGTCTTTGCATCGAGGGATTTGGGGCGGGAGAACCGGTAATCGGCGAGGGTGGAGAGCGCGAAGGTGTCGGGCCGGTTCCGGAGGATGGAGAAGATGAACGGCATGACGCCGAGCATCTCCCCTATGTCTGCCATGATGTCATCGCCGAGGTCGTCTGCGTGGGCAAGAAAGTCGTCTATGAGTTTTTCGTTCTCGAGTTTCATTGAGGTATCCTCGTATGGAGATGTGGGTGAGACGGGAGGATAATGGTGCGGTTTTTGGTTCGGGCGGGGGTGGTGGGAGCAGGAGAGAGGGGTGCGGAATTTCATCTGGAAGATTGTCTCGAACCTGATGGCTGCTTAGACGCTTATCCCTCCAGCAGTTATAGAGCCCGGTCCACGGATTTCGTGGGGATATCGCCACGGGGGGAGGGGTTTCAGGGGAGGGGGTCTCCCCCTCCCCCGTCTCCACGAAATGGATGTTATGCCTGTAACCCCCACTCGAAGACCTTCGGTCTTCTCAAGCTCCGGACGTCCCGTCCGTCGCACCCCGCCCGGCCTCCGGCCTCCTCACTCGCACCTTCGCACCTGCGGTGCTCAAACTCCGTTCCTGATGGAACATCGTTCTTCGGTGCTCATGCTCCGGCCCTAGAGCCCGTCGCACCCCGCCCCAGGGGGCGGGGGCAGTCATGGCGATACTCCCACGGTCCACTGTACCGAGCTGCTGGAAACGAACAGCCCTCGCTCTTCAGTGGAATACAAATAAAATAGATGGGAGCGCCCCTCTGCTCTCCAACCCCACTCAGAAGTTAAAGTGCCGCCCGACGATCTTCAGCGCACAGTAGTCACCGCACATCGTGCAGGCGTCGGCGTCGGCCGGCATCCGCTCGTCCCGGATCTTCCGGGCGCGCTCGGGGTTCATCGCGACCGCAAACTGCCGATCCCAGTCGAGGTCGCGTCGGGCGTGGCCCATCTCGAGGTCGTCGTCGCGCTTCCTGAGTTTGATCATATCCCCGACGTGGGCGGCGATCCTCGAACTCATGACGCCCTCGTAGACCTCCTCGGGGGTGGGGAGCGCCAGGTGCTCGGCCGGCGTCACGTAGCAGATGAAGTCCGCGCCGTATGAGGAGGAGAGCGCGGCCCCGATGGCGGCCACCCGGTCGTCGTAGCCGGGCGCGATGTCGGTGACGAGCGGTCCGAGCATGTAGAACGGTCTCCGGTTGGTGACGCGCTTCTGCAGGACGACGTTCGTCTCGATCTCGTCGACCGGGATATGCCCCGGCCCCTCGATGATCGTCTGTACGCCTTCCGCATGTGCCTTGTCGGCAAGCTCCGCGTTGATGAGCAGTTCCTGGACCTGGGCGCGGTCGGTCGCGTCGTGAACCGCTCCCGCCCGCATCCCGTTGCCGAACGAGAGGGTGACCTCGTGCTCCTTGAGTATCTCAAGGAGGTAGTCGAACTCAGAATAGAGCGGGTTCTCCTTTTCGTTATGGAGCATCCACGCGGTCATGAAGGCACCGCCCCGGGAGACGAGGCCGCCGTGCCGCCCCTGGTTCTTCAGGCGCTTCATCGTCTCGTAGTTGATCCCGGTGTGGATTGCCATGAAATTGGTGCCGATCTTCGCCTGCTCAGCCGTGATCCGGAAGAGGTCGTCCTCTTCCATGTTGACGACCGCCCCGTGCTTCCGGGCGGCTTCGATGAACGCCTGGTAGAGCGGCACCGACCCGACCGAGAGGGTGGTCGCCTCGACCACCCGGCGCCGGATCTCTAAAAAGTCGCCGCCGGTGGAGAGTTCCATCAGCGTATCGGCACCGGCGAGCTCGCCCTGCCGGGCCTTCTCGACCTCCATATCAATATCGACGATGTCTGAAGACGTTCCGATGCTTGCGTTGACTTTTGTACGAAGCCCTTCGCCGATACCGCAGATCTTCACTTTCCGGTAGGGGGAGACCGGAATGACGATGTGACCCTCGGCCACGCCGCGCCGGACGAAATCTTCGGTAACTCCCTCCGCTGCTGCGACGATCCGCATCTCTTCAGTGATGACGCCGTTTCGGGCGTCTTCTATGAGACCCATGGCCCTATATTTACAGAAAAGAGTTGATAAAGGCTTGTTTTTAGGATCGGGGCTAAATTGGGCTTGTTCTCTCGACAAGTAAACTTGACTTTACCTTATTCAGATCTTGTTTCATAGCCGGAAAGCCAAGGCTTACAAGAGATTGAGGAGCATCTCTTTACCGCCTGGTGATCATTTGTACGTCAATTTCGGAGGTTTTGTCCCGCTCAGTACCGTCGACTGGCGGGGACGAGCTGCCTGCACGGTCTTTCTCCGGGGATGCCCCGCGCGCTGCTTCTACTGTCACAACATCGCTATCCAGGACGGCGAGGATCTGCGCGACGCAGACGAGATCCTCGCGATGATCCGGGAGTCCCGCACGGTTGCGGGCGCTGTGGTTTTCTCCGGCGGAGAGCCGACCCTGCAGGGCCCGGCACTCGTCCACCTCGCCGCCGCCGCCCGAAAAATGGGGTTCTCTGTGGGCCTGCACACGAACGGCATCTTTCCCCGGGTGATCGAGAACCTCCTTGACGGGGGCCTCGTCGACATGATCTCGCTCGATATCAAGACGACGTGGGAGCGTTACGACGAACTCCTGGAACTCACCGCCGCCGATGCGGTGAAGCAGTCGCTCGCCGCCTGCAAGCGGGCGAAGGCCGACGGGAGCCTTGAGACCGGCCTGGCCGTGGTCACCCTCTTTCGGGGCCGTGAGGGAGACCTTTTGTCCATCGCGGAAGATACCCGCGGACTCGACCTCGTGCTCCAGCAGGGGGTGGCCCCGGGCTTCGTACCCCTGACCCGGGAGGAACTCGAGGCGGCAGCGGCGCCGCTCGGCCGCAGGGTTCATATACGGACCCGGGAAGGCGGCGAGGCCGTCTACGACCCCGATCCCTGACACCTTTCGGTGGCGTTAAGCATAATATCGACGGGAACGCACATTTATGAATACATTTGCGGCGGCCGCCGCAACCTGCATCGCCGGGACCCTGCAGCCGGTCTCTAGTCGGCACGGCCCGCTGTTCTGGAAGATATAGGAGGAACCGGATGAAGGTCATTGGAATCGTTGGTATGCCGGCAAGCGGGAAGGGAGAGGCGTCAAGGATTGCCCGGGATCTCGGGATCCCGGTCGTGGTCATGGGAGATGCCATACGGGAACGGGTGAAGGAAGCCGGGCTTCCCCCGACCGACGCGAACTTTGGCGCAATCGCCGGGAAGTTGCGCGTAGACCTCGGCATGGACGCCATCGCCCGGATCACCATCCCGAGGATCGAGGCGACGGGCGCCCCGGTGGTGCTCGTGGACGGCATCCGGGGTGACTACGAGGTGACAGTGTTCAAAAAACACTTCGCCGACTTCACGCTCGTCGGGATCGATTCGTCGTTTGCGACGCGCTACCAGCGGCTCGCGAGCCGGGGACGATCCGACGACTCCCTCACCCCCGAAGAACTGCGGATCCGCGACAGACGGGAACTCGGGTGGGGGCTCGGGCGCGCCCTGGAACAGGCGGACTGCCGGGTCACGAATGAAGCATCGCTTGAAGAGTTCGCCGCAGAGATCCGCGCCCTGCTCTGCCGGCTGGGAGGTATAGAAGAATGAGTCTTGTCCCGTATTTTTCAGCCTCGTCGAAGATCTGGGAGTCACGTGACTGGGTCTACGGGCTCGAAGAGATCGGGTATACCGGATGGGAGATCGTCGCCGACGGGAAGTATCGCCTGGACAACCCCGAGAACTTCGCTGCTGTCCGGGAGAACCTCGAGAGCACCGGCCTTCTCGCGACCGTGCACGCGCCATACAGCGACTTAAACCTCGCATCGTTGAACTACCCGATCTGGCGCGAGTCAATCCGCCAGACCTGCTGCTGCATCCAGCACGCGGCCGAACTGACCGACCGGGTGACCGTTCACCCGGGTTTCGTCTCTCCGATAGGCAAGCTCGTCCCCGAGAAGGTCTGGGAGATGCAGAAGACCGCGCTCGTCGAGATCGGGAAGTGCGCGGAAGACCACGGCGTCCTCGCGTGCGTCGAGAACATGATCAGCATCAAGGACTTCCTCTGCCGCTACCCCGAGGAGATCCTTGGCCTCACCGAAGGAATCGCAGGGATCGGGATCACGCTGGATGTCGGGCACGCCAACACCAACAACCTTGTAGACGCATTCCTTACACACGTCCGGGAGGTCGATCACCTGCACATCCACGACAACCACGGACAGTCGGACGAGCACCTTGCGCTCGGCGACGGCACCATCGCCTGGGAGAAGGTCGGGCGGGTCATCGCTCGCGACTACTCCGGCCCGGTCGTCATTGAAGGTCGGAACCTTGAAGAGGCAAAGCGGAGCCTCGCCGCATTCAGGAAGTGGTTCGTATAGCCGGCGAGACACTCCACGTTCACTTTCTCGGGACAGCAGGGGCGCTCCCCTCCCCGCAGAGGAACCCCTCCTGCGTCCTGGTTCGGCGGGGCTCCGATACCCTGCTCTTCGACTGCGGGGAGGGCGCCCAGCAGCAGATGATGCGCGCCCGAACCGGGTTTACCGTGAACGCCGTCTTCATCACCCACTGGCACGCCGATCACTTCCTCGGTGTCTTCGGGCTCGTCGAGACGCTCGCGTTCATGGGGCGCACCGATCCGCTCCCGATCTACGGCCCACCCTGGGTCGGCGAGTTCGTCGATCTCGTGCAGAGGATCAGCCGCCACACCAGGGGTTTCTCCGTCACCGCCCACGTCCTCGAGCACGGTTCGGTCGTGCCCTTCAACGGCTACACCGTCCGGGCGTTTACGACGCTCCACGGCATCCCCGGGCTCGGCTACGTGCTGGAGGAGGACGAGCGGCCGGGCAGGTTCAACCGCGAGCGGGCGATCGAACTCGGCGTCCCGCCGGGCCCGCTCTTCGGGCGGCTGCAGCGCGGGGAGGAGGTCCGCGTCGTCCGCGACGGCGTCGAGACCGCGGTCCGTCCCGCCGACGTGATGGGAGAGCCGCGCCCGGGCCGGAAGATCGTCTATACCGGCGACACCCGCCCGCTCCAGGACCAGCCCGGCATCGCGGCGCTGATCCGGGGTGCAGATCTTCTGATCCACGACGCCACCTTCGACGACCTAGAAACCGATCGCGCCCGCGACGTCCTCCACTCGACCGCAGGAGAGGCGGGTGAGGCCGCAACGGAACTTGGCGCCCGTATGCTTGCCCTGATGCACATAAGTTCCCGCTATGCAAGCACAGCAAACCATATACACGATGCAAAGCGACAGTATGAGGGAGACGTGATTTTGCCGGCCGATCTGGCCGTGCTGGAGATCCCGTACAGGAGTTGATCGAGATGGACGGTGATTGTGATGGAACAGGGCATATTCAGCCGGAGCCGCCTGATACTTACCGGTCTCGGCGCCCTGCTCGCCAGTGCCGTCATCTCGAGCATTGCAGGGATCTATCTCGGTTCCGTACGTGAAGTCCTCGCGCTGATACCTGGTCTGATGGTGCTCCTGCCATCGATCATTCATATCCGGGGGAGCATAGCCGGCGTCTTTGCCTGCCGCCTCTCTTCGGCGATGCACCTCGGGGAGTTCTCCATCGACTTCGAGGAAGGCAGCGTTCTCGGCGACAACATCCGCGCATCGTTCGTGATAACCATTCTTATCGCGCTCGTCATCGGTATCTTCTCCTACGCGGCGAGCCGCATCTTCGACACTCCCGTAGTCGGCGTCACCGACCTCGTGCTGATCTCGGTCGTCACCGGCATCGTCGCGGGAGCCGTGGTGACAGGGATCACCCTGCTCATCGCCCTTGCAAGCTACCGCTACGGTCTCGACCTCGACATGATCGGCGCACCGACCGTCACCACCTCCGGAGACATCATTACACTTCCCATCCTCGTGCTCTCGGCGACCTTCGTCATGCTCCTCTCTCCTGCGATGCGCATGGTTCTCGGGAGCATCGTCGTCGCCGTCACCGTCGCCGCTATCGTCTACACCCTGCACCGGCCGGAGGGGATCGGGCCGATCGTCTGGGAGAATCTCTTCCTGCTCATCCCGCTCAGCGTCCTCGGCACGCTGGCCGGCCTGACCTACTCTTTCAACCTCGACGCACTGGTAGCGATCGCAGTCTTCCTTATCCTGATACCGCCGTTCACGGGCTGCCTCGGGTCGATTGGAGGAATACTCGGGTCGCGCCTCTCGACAGGGATGCACACCGGCGAGCTCAACCCTTCGTTCCTCCCCGAGCGCGGCGTCGTGCATCATTTTATTATTTCCTATCTCTATACGTTGATACTGCTTCCACTGCTGGCGCTCATCGCGCATGGTGCGGCGGTACTCATGGGGTTGAACAGCCCCGGTCTCGGGATGCTGGTCATCATCAGCCTTGCGGCGGGTCTGGTCGTCATGACACTGGTGAACGGCGTGGCATATGTCACCGCGAGCCTTTCATTCCGGTACGGTCTCGATCCTGACAACTTCGGAATCCCTGTCATCACAAGCCTGATCGACCTGATCGGTGCAGCCGCGCTCGTGACGGCGATAGGCCTGCTGTTGTAGTGAAAGAATGGAGAACGACGGTTAACATACCATGATGGAACATGAATATCAGCCGATCAGCTTCAAAGATGTCCTCATAGAGATGAAGGACGTCTCCGAGCTGATGGTCGATCTTTCTTATTCAGCGATCCTCTTCGACAGCAAAGAGATTGCACTCGAAGTGATCAATCTCGAGGAGAGGATGAACAAACTGGTCTACCAGGCCCGGATTCAGAGCGTCCTCGGCGCGAGAAGGATCGAAGAGGCCGAGGCGATGAGCGGCATGCTCCAGGTGGCCGAGGCTGCGGAGAGGATCGCGAACTCGGCCTCGGATATCGCCAAACTCATCTTGAAAGATATCCGGTTCCCTGCAAAACTCAAGCGCGTCTTCCCGGAGGCTGAAGAGATCGTCACCCGGGTCATCGTCAGCCAGGGGAGCGAGCTTGCCGGCTGCACACTCGGCGACCTCAAGGTTCAGAGCACGACGGGCATGCAGGTGATCGCCATCCGGCGCGGAAAGGGCTGGATCTACGATCCCGACAGAAGCACCCGGGTGGAGAGCGATGATATCCTGATTGCGCGGGGACCGGAGGCCGGAGAGGATCTCCTCTCCGAGATGGCAGGGTCGGGGGAGCGCCGCAGGGTTGAGGTTTCGCCCGCGGCCGAGGTCGACGACCTCGATCGTGCGGTCCAGTTGATCATCGAGATGAAGAACCTCTCGGAGCTCTCGGTCGGGCTGGCGTACACCTCTCTCCTCTTCAACAACAAGGAGGTCGCACACGAGGTGGTCGCCCTCGACTCAACGCTCGACGATATGCGCTGCGACCTGGACCTCTGGATCCTTGAAGCGGCACGAAAGATCGAGGACGTACGCTACCTTCGCGGCCTGCTGTATATGTCTTCGTTCGCACAGGCGATCAGCGATTCGGCTCACTCGATCGTCGACGTCCTGCTACGCGACATCGAGATCCCGCCGATATTCAAGAAGATCGTCCGGGAGTCGGACGAGATCATCACGCGGATGACCGTGATGCCGTCGTCGCCGCTTGTAGGGAGAACGCTCAAGGAGATGTCGCTTGCGACGGTTACGGGTATGATCGTGCTCGCCATCAAGCACGGCGACCGATGGGTCTACCGCCCGGGAAAGAGCGTCAGGCTGGAGAGCGGGGATACCATCATAGCAAAGGGCAGACGGGATGGTGAATGCCGGCTCTACGAACTTGCCGGACACGCCGTCGAGGTGTCCGAAGAATAAATTGGAGAACTACTATGGGAGATACAGAAGATACAATTGTTTACCGCCTCAGTGCGAACTGCAGTCTCGACGAGGTGGAGGAAGGAAAAACGTACCTCGGGCGGGTGCAGGGATTTGCGCCGTTCGGCGTTTTTGTCCAGTTAAACGACCGGGTCAAAGGGCTTGTCCACAAGAGCAACGTGAAGGTGCAGCACTCCGAGCGCGACCCGATCATCGTTCACGTCCTCCAGATCCGGAGCAACGGGAACATCGATCTCGAGGAGGTCACGCCGACCGTCTACCAGACGGAGAACGTGACCAGGAAGACGACGACTGTGCTGATTGCCGACATCGGGAAGAAGATCGGCAGGACGGTGCTGATCGAGGGCGAGGTCGCCCAGATCAAGCAGACGTCGGGGCCGACGATCTTCACGGTCGTGGACGAATCAGGCACTGCGAACGCCGCAGCGTTCGTCGAGGCGGGCGTCCGCGCGTATCCCGAGGTGGAACTCGGAGATATCGTCGCCCTCACGGGCGAGGTGATGCAGCGCAACAACCAGCTCCAGATCGAGGCCTCGTCCATGACGGTCATGGAGCCGGAGGATGCGGCACGGGTCCGGGGGCGGATCGACACGGCGCTTGATGAGCGTGCGGAGCCGGTCGACCTCCCGTTCCTGGTGGAGAGCGAGGTTCTCGAGGCCCTCCGGCCGCAGATGCGGAAAGTGGCAAAGGAGATCCGCAAAGCCGTCCTGACCGCGCGGCCGATCATCCTCAGGCACCATGCGGATGCGGACGGCATATGCGCCGCCGTTGCCGTCGAGCAGGCGGTGACCGCGCTGATTCACGAGAGCGGCGGGGACTTCGACGCGGAGTACTTCCTCTTCAAGCGTTCACCGTCCAAGGCCCCGTTCTACGAGATCGAGGACATCACGCGGGATCTCGACTTCGCCCTCAAGGACAACGCCCGCTACGGGCAGAAGATGCCGATGATCCTCCTGATGGACAACGGATCGACCGAGGAGGATATGCCGTCGCTGAAGGTGACCCGGATCTTCGATCTCCCGGTGATGGTCGTCGATCACCACCACCCCGACGAGATCGTGGACGATTACCTGATCGGGCATGTCAACCCCTATCACGTGGGCGGCGATTACGGGATCACGGCCGGAATGCTCGGCACCGAGGTCGCCCGCATGGTCAACCCCTCGGTCGAGGATCGGATCCGGCACCTGCCTGCAATCGCGGGAATCGGCGACCGGAGTGAAGCGCCGGAGCGTGCCCGCTACCTTGCGATTGCCGCGCCCGAGTACTCGGAGGACGACTGCCGCGACATCGCGCTCGCACTCGACTACGAGCAGTTCTGGCTCCGGTTCAGCGACGGAAGAGAGATCGTCAAGGACATCCTGAACCTCTCCGGCGAGCCCGAACGCCATGAACGGTTCGTTCACCTGCTGGTCGAAGAGGCGAACCGGGCGATCGAGGAGCAGCTCGAGACCAATATGCCCCATGTCGAGAGCCGGATGCTCCCGAATGGTGCTCACCTCTTCATGCTCGACGTGGAACTCTTCGCTCACCGGTTCACGTTCCCGCCGCCGGGTAAGACCTCCGGGGAGGTGCACGACCGTCTGGTCCGGCAGCACCCGGGAGAACCGGTCGTCACGATCGGGTTCGGGCCGGACTTTGCCGTCCTGCGTTCCCGGGGCGTCATGATGAACATCCCGCAGATGGTGCGCGAACTGCATACCGAGATCGTCGGCGGCGGCGTGAACGGCGGTGGCCACCTCGTCGTCGGGAGCATCAAGTTCGTGGAAGGGATGCGCGACGTGGTCATCGACAGCCTGATCAAGAAGATTGGTGAAGCGCCAATCTGATTGCTACCTCTTTCCCGTGATATTGTGACCGGGCTTGCTGTCGGGGGCTTGTTCGATCTCTTCTGGAGCCCCGTCGGGGTCGCCCGCGTACAGGGCCTTCGGGCGCTGTTGCTGCACCGCCACTTCATGTTTTTCCAGGTTATCACCGTTATGGAGCGGCGCATACTATCGCTATGCTGTGGGGCGCACCGGGTTATTAATCGCCGATGCGATTTTGACGGTAACCGAAATATAAAAATAGGTCTATTCCCCACGGGGGTTCTCATGACCGGAAACCTATGGGTGTGGAGAGCACTCCTGGTCGTGCTGCTTGTGGCAGTGGCGGGTGTTGTGTTCCCCGCAGCGGCCCAGGACACGACACCCACGGAACCCCTGACCTGGACGCTCCCTCCGACACCCGGCGAGACCCCCGAGGAGACCCTGACGGAGGAGACCCCGGACGAGACTCCCGAAGAGACCCTTGACGACGAGGCTCCGGAAACAACTCTGGATGAGACTCCCGAAGAGACCCTTGACGACGAGACTCCGGAAACAACTCTGGATGAGACTCCCGAAGAGACTCTGGTTGGGGTGATGGAGAACGAGACCCCTGAAGAAACCCTGACCGGGGCGGTAGAGAACGAAACCGCCGAGGAAACCCTGGCTGAGACGAGCAAAAATACGACCAACGAGACCGCCCCTCCCGTCGTAGTCGAACCGGACGAGACGACGCCGGAGACGACGCCGGTGGATACCTCCACGGCTGAGTTGCCGACGTTCACGCCGATCCAGGCTGCACAGGTCAACGGGAGCACGACACAGGTTGCTCCCACCTCGCTCGCCGGCGCCATCCTGGCCGTGCTAGTCGCTGGGCTCGTTGTCGCGTTTGGGCGGAACCGGAGGTGACGGTGGTATGCCGGGTGCCCCCCGCACGGTGCCGTAAGAGACCCGGGGGCGGGGGCGTCGGAAGCGCCCCTCCCTTCCCCGGTATCCGCGCTCACGGAAATGGTGCTGCGTCATCGGGGTTGCACATGATGCTCCCTGCCCCACCGATCGGCACGACGATGTTCAATTATATACAATGATTTGTATATCCCTCGTGAGATTCTACGATCACAAATGGGCAGGTTTAAATATTGATCTGGACAAAGTGCACTTGCTTACGAGGGAATCAGTCGATGTCGACAAAAGACCGTATCAGAGAGAAATATAGCGATACCCAGCGGAAGATCCTGTATCACCTCAAGACCGGGATACGAGCTGGCAAATCTTACTTTAAATCCAAGTATATCGCAACCGATCTTGGCCTTTCCGCAAAAGAGGTCGGCATTAACCTTGCTATCCTCTCCGAGATCTGCGATGAGCTGGATATCAGGCGCTGGAGTTACTCAAACAGTACGACGTGGCGGGTCACCTCCCGTGCATCATAATTTTATCCTGGGACGCTCTATTTTACGGCATGAAGATCATTGAGTTTGAAGCACCCGTTGAGTTTGTGGCTAACATCAACGAACACAAAGACTGTCTCATGTCCCAGGACAAGAACCACGAAAACCCGGAGGTGCTCTGGTTCAACATTGATGTGCCCAAGGGGCACGGCGTGCGGGCCGGAGACCGGGTCAGGGTGACCGTCGAAAAGATCTGAAGGTTCCAAAGCCATAACCGCATCGCCGGGCATGCTCCCGGCTTCATCCGAGAGGAGTAGAGAAGTATTTGGGGGACGTCTCTAAAGTGATGCGGTACGAATCCACTTCATCAACACTGACGATGAGGTAAAAGTCCTTTCCTCCCCTCTCGACGTTTTTGATGATGCTGCCGGGGTAGTGCAGTTCGGCTCCCTCGATGATGGTTCCGCTATCGAGATCCACGAGTGCCATCCTGAAATGTGCCGCCTGGGGCCTTATCGTCGAGGTGACACTGCAGTTCAGTCTCCATACCGCATACGGCACCTGGAAGACCTCGGTAATGCCGCCTCGCCCCTCTTCGACGTAAGCGAACGGGATGACCTCCTGGGTGCCCTTCCACGGGGGATCGGAACCTCCGTAGAGCATGAGGTTGCCGGGGAGATGGCAGCAGGGGTAGTCCCAGACCGCGGTCGTGTAGGATAACCTGACGGGTTCGAGCGGCGCGGCCGGGGTCTGTTTGGGGGGAACGGTGACGAAAGGTGTCGGGGTAGGGGTCCTGGGAACCTCCGGCACCGTTTCCGCTACGGGCGGACGAAGCACCAGTGCTATCACGGAGACAACGATCAGGGCGGCAAGAATGCTGAGGACGTCGCCTTTATCCACAATTTTAAAAGGGTGTACAGGGTAAAAAGACCTTCGGGTTTGACTTTGTGTTCCCGCCCGCAGATAGTCGAAGATTGCGTTCGGGGTTCCTTAATAACTCTATTTCTTTGTGTTTCCCCGCTCGAATGAGATTCTAAAACGGAATCCTTAATATGAAGCCGTGACCACGGTCCTGTGAGAGCATGGATATCACTGAGGTGCGCACATGGGTGATGTTTTATCTGATCTCGTTCGTGGTGCTCCTTGTGGCGACCGTCATCACAACCCGGAACGACAGCCGGCTCTGGATCAGCCTCACGCTGATCATCATTGTTGTCGGCATAAACTTCTACATGCTCTTCTCCGAGTTGAAGCGCTACCAGGCCCGGAAGGCCTTCATACGCCGGATGTCGAAGTTCGACGACACCCGGGCGGACACGGACTCTTCCGGCCACCGCTGGTGACATTCAATCGGTACTGGCGCGCTACGTGGCCTTCCGCAGAATCTTCTGCGTGGCGTTGTACGGCGTAAAGAGATGCTCCACCTCTCTTGCCAGGTACTCGGTCTTGCCCATGACATAGTAGCCGTCGACGGCAAGTGCAGAGTAAAATAGGTGCGTGAGATCGTTCTTCTGCTTCTCGGTAAAGTAGATGGTGACGTTGCGGCAGGTGATGGCGTCGAGGTACCGGGCAACGGGAATGCCGGACATAAGGTCGTGCTGCCGGAACTTTACGAGTTCCTTGATATGGGGGCGGACCTCGAACGTGCCGTCGTCGTGGCTGATGAAATGCTTGCGAAGCCTCTTTTCGTCCATATTCTCGAGCGCTTTTCGATCGTAGATCCCGGCCATGGCTTTCTGTAGCACCACGGCGTCGATATCGGTCGCGTATACCGCTATGCTGACATCTTTATGGAGTACCATCAGTTCGCGTGCGATGATGGCAATCGAGTAGGGTTCTTCGCCCGTGGCGCAGCCGGCACACCAGATCCTGATCGATCTTTTGCGACGGGCGAGATCCGGCAGTATCTCACGCCGTATCACTTCGAAGACTTCCGGGTCCCGGAAAAATTTGGTGACGTTGATGGTGAGAGCTTTGCGGAGCAGGTCGAGTTCCTGTGGATTTCCGAGGAGATACTTATGATACGCCTCGAAATCTTCGGTGTTCGTCAGGCGCATCCGGGAGAGGATGCGACGTTTGATGTAGTCCTGCTTGTAGTTTGAGCACTTGATCCGGGCCAGTCTCTCGATGCTCTTCTGGAGCGATATGAATGCATCCATGAGGTAGTTTACTCTTGCTGGTGTTGGTTTACTGGGTGTTCTGATAATATCCGAGATCGCTGATTACTTTCTGGATGTCGAGCCAGATGATGAGGCTTTTTGTCTTCTCGTCCCCGATCTTGATGATCGCTTTGACGTAACCGCTGATGGATGATGTGATGTCGTCGCTGATGTGTTCGATCTGATCGTTATGAACTGAAATGACGCTGTGAACGTCATCGACGATAATCCCGACGTTCGACCCGCTTGCCACGTCCGGCATCAGCACGACGATCTTTCTGTTCTCGCCCTCCTCCGATGCAGGGAGACCGAGGAGGTCTCTGAGGTCGATGATGTTCGTGATCTCGCCCCGCAGGTTGATGACGCCTGCAAGGTATTCGGGAGCGCGGGGAAGAGGAGTGATCGGCATCATCTCCACGATCTCCCGTGCTATCTGGATATCCAGTGCATAGTGCTCCTCCCCGAGTTGGAACTCTACCACGTCTACGGATGCTGCCATCGTCTCCTCCCTTCAGTCGATCTTGAACTGCTGCATGACCGCCTGGAGCTGTTCGGCCATACCCGCCAGTTCGTGAGATGCGCTCCCGACCTCCTCGGTCGATGCGCTGACCTCTTCCGCGAGTGCCGCCATATCCTCGGTGCGGTCCAGGCTCTCCTTGGTCATGTGGGTGGACTCGTCCATCTTCTGCATGACGTTGTTGGTGGAGCCCGCCTGGTCCTCCGTGGCCTTCGTTATCTCGGTGATGCCGTGGGTGACCACCTCCACGCCCTTGACGATCCGGTTCAAGCCCACGATGACCTTGTTGACGCTCTCGATGCCCGCCTGGATCTCCTGGTGGGATGCCTGCATCGAGTCGGTGGTCTTCTCGGTGCTTGCCTGGATCGTCCGGATCAGGTCCTCGATGTCCTGGCTCGCCCGCTTGGACTCGCCGGCAAGGTTCCTGATCTCGCCGGCGACCACGGCGAACCCGCGACCGTGCTCCCCGGCACGGGCGGCCTCGATCGCGGCGTTCAGCGCCAGCAGGTTGGTCTGGTTCGCGATATCGGCGATCAGCTTGACGATGTTGTTGATCTCGCGCATCTGGTTGTTGAGCGTGCTGATCTCGTCGACGGTCTGTTTAGAGATATCCTCGACGACCTGCATCTTCTTCGCCGCGACTTCACCCAGTGTTGCCGCATCGTTCCCTTCCTGCGACGCCTTCGAGGCCTGCTCCATGACCTCCTGCGATGTGCTTGCGATCTCCTCGATGGATGCCGAGAGGTCGTTGACATCCGTCCCGATCTCCTCGATCTTCTCGAGCTGGCGCCGTGCGTCCTCGGATGACTGTTGCGTCGAGACGGCGACCTGCTCCGTGGCCCGGATGATCTCGTCGGTACTCTTGCTGACCTCCTTCGTCGTCATATCCACCTGGTGGGTCGCTTTCGCCACGTCCGCGAGGAGCGCACGGATGGCGGTCAGCGAGACGTTGTAGTCGCTCTTCACCTTCTGGAGCGGGTCACTGTCTTTTGCGTCAACGAACGCCGTCAGGTCGCCCTTCGCCATGGCGGCAAGTGCGGCTCCGAGTTCTTCGGCGCTCTCGGTGAGTCTCTCGCCTTCCTGTTTCGCGGTCTCCATCAGGTCCCGGATCTGCTCTTCCTCTTTCCGTTTTTCAGTGACGTCGTTATAGACGTTCAGGATCCCTGTCAACTCGTTCTTCTCGTTCAAGAGCGGGATTCCATGCTGTTCCAGGATGTAGGTGCCGGAGGGGAACTCGACCGTCACTTCGCCGGAAACCCGCATCTTCTCGGTGAGCACCTTCTTGATCCCGTCTCCTTTCTGGTTGTGAACCCTGAAGTCCCGCAGGGTCATTGTGGTGATACGCGACCTATCGATGCCGGTCAACGTGAGGTATGCCTCGTTGGCCGTGACGATCTTCATCTCGGTATCGACGACCAGCATGGGCATCGGGTTCTGCTGGATAATCGTATCGGACTGCCGTTGCAGTTCGGCGATATTCTCCATCTGGGTTCGGATCTCTTCCTCTCCCTCCCGCTGCCTGGTGAGATCGTTATAGACAATGAGGATGCTCTCGACTGCACCCTCATTGTCAAGCAGCGGGATGCCGTACTGTTCGAGGATATGGGTGCCCGAAGGCAGTTCGACGACGACCTCGGCATACACGCGCTTCTTCTCCTGGAGCACCTGTCTGAGGCCGGAACCCTTCTGCGACGTTATCTTGAAGTCTCTCAGGCTCCTGCCGAGCACCTGATCCATCGGGATCCCGCTCATCTCGGCGTAGGCGGTGTTTGCCATGGTTATCTTGAAGTCCGGCTTGACGACCAGCATGGGTATCGGGTTCTGCTGGATGATCGTGTCGGCTCCCTTCAGGAGCATTTTGGCTTCGTCCAACCGGTGCTTGAGGCGTTGCTTCTCTTCCTGCTTCTTCTCAAGCAGCGCATTGATGGAGACGGCCAGGGGCCGGAACCCCTCTGGAACCCCGGCAAGGTCGATCTTCGCGGAGTCGTCGCCGTCGATTCCTGCATGGAGTGCGGCCTCGATCGCCTCGGGCAGTACCATCGCCCCCTGCTCCTGTGCCTGTCCCGCCTTACCCGGCACAATCGGCCCGGTAAATAGTGCTTTTCTTCCAGGTTTATCGATCATCGATTACACATCCTGTTTCTCGTCTCGTTCCAGAAGGGCAGTTGCTATTGCCCGGTATGTTCTGCCGGCATCGCTCTCGGGTGCATAGTGGGAGATTGGAAGTCCTTGTTGCTGTGTTTCGTAGATTGCAGGGGAATATGGGACCGTGAACACCTGCTTGAACGCTTTTCTCACCTCGGACTCAAACGCCTTCAGCCGTTCTCTCTCCTTCTCCTCTTCTGCGGAGGAGACGGGTGAGAGGATCCGTTTCAGAAAGAGTGCAATGCCGCCCGTTCCGGCCGCCGGGTTGCCCGAACCCCTCCAGCGGGTCAGAATGGCGAAATCTGTGGCGACGTCCTCCCCGAGCATCTCCCTGATGTCGCCAAAGACTGTTGACAGGGCTTCCATGCCTTTCAGGGCGAAGGTGCCGGAATCAAGGGTGACGACGGTGTGATCCGCTGCGACGAGGCCGTTGATGACGAACTGGCCCATGCTCGGAGGCGTGTCGATCAGGATGAAGTCATAGGTGTCCCTCACCTGTGCGAGCGCACCCTTGAGCAGCCCTGCTCTGTCCTCGATACCGTAGAGATAGGGTTCAACCCCTACAAGGTCCAGAGTCGCCGGAGCGAGATCGATCCCTGAGGCCGTGGAGACGATCACATCGGTGATCCCGGCGTAGGGAAACCCTTCAAAGACGCTCATGAAGACGTCATACAGGCTCAGTTCAAGGGTTTCGGGGTCGACCCCGAGCCCCGTGGTGGCATTGGCCTGCGGGTCGCAGTCTACGATCAGAACGCTCTTTCCCTCTTTCTGGAGGTACCCAGCAACGTTGAGACATGATGTCGTCTTTCCTGTGCCACCTTTGTGGTGTGCGAACGCTATAACCGAGATATCCAGCACCCCTCAATACCTCTATTTGAAATAAGTATTATTAAACCTACTTTTATGCTGCTATATGTATTATGGTCGTCTGGCGGTTTTTCGAAATATTCTTTCGCCTTAGGACCGAAAGCGGAGATTTTGTTGCCAGAATCCTCTCGGGATCCCGGGGCCGGAGAAGAGAGCCGTATCGGTCGATCACTGCCGCGAGCTTCAGCGCATGACAGGATAGCCGGTTTCAGTGGAGGGGTTGCTGCCCGTGCGGCGTACAACGGGTTTTCTGTCACTGGAATCAATTGCAGCCCGGACTCTCTGCACACGCTCGGAGATCGACGGCCGGTAGTCGGGCTTGGAATGGAATATTCCGGGGATCACGCCTTTACGGTGGGGGAGCGACGCCCCTGCCAGCAGGGTGGAGAGGAGGTTCTGGAGGAGGGCTCCGGGATCCCGGACCCGGTAGCAGCACCTCATCGCATCGGCGGCGTACCGGTCGGCTATGAACTCCTCGTCACACATGCGGTGGTAGTACGTCCGGTAGGCGAAGAATGCGGTCAGGAGAAGGAGGGCGATGAAGACCGGCTTTGCAGCCGGAGACCCTCCCGCCTGCAGGGACGGGTGTCCGAGGAAGGCGAGGCAGAGGAGGATTGGGAGGGCCGGAAGGACTGAGAGAAAAGGTGAACCCTTCCTTACGTGTCCCTCTTCGTGGAGCAGCACGAACCGGAGCGTGTCGTCGCTTGCCCCCGAGAGGTTTCTCTCGTAGAATGAGTGCCGGTAGCGGATGCAGTTGAGCGCCGGGCATCCCCGCAGAGAGACGGTGAAAGGGCACCTTACCAGCCTCCTTCTGCGGTCAATCAACCCCTTCTCCTGAAGTTCCCAAAATATCCGGTACAGGCGGGAATTGCAGTCGGCGATACTCATTATAATCATATTATTATAATAATTGTATATTAAATGTTGCTCCAGGATGAATCGTCACACCATGGGTATTTCCCTGATTCTACCCGGAATAATCCCTTTACTACAGGTTTCTCCCGGTGACACACCGTCCGGTTCGGTGCGGCGCTCTCTCCCCGGTCACTGCCGAGAACCAACCCGAGCATGCGCCTGCACGCCCTCCATGAACCCGGGTGAACCCCGTATCGCGTCCTCCTGTAGCGGGCCTGAAATCCAAAACATCTGCAATCTCCGTTTTTTTCACAATATTTTAATAATAGCAGCCAGAATTCTGAATGAATAGATTGGAGGTGAATATGGAGAACTGGGGGGGGCCATACGGCCGTGCTTGCGCCGGCACGACGTGCGGATCCCCGGTTCTCCGAGCGAATGTCCAGAAACTATACAGTCCTTCTGATACTGGCCCTTGCCGCCCTCGCCGGGGCAGCCGGATGCCTCTCCACGTCGTTTGGGGAGGTGACCTACAGCGGCGACGCCCTGCAGATCCATGTGGAGAACGCCGGGGAACCCGTCGAGAACGCTGTGCTCCAGATCACGATCATGGAGGTGAGCGCGCTCGAGCAGCACGAGGCTTTCTCCGAAGCGCGGTATATTGACCTTGAACCAGGAGAGAACGATTACACGATCCAGGCAGACCTGCAGCCCGGCTCATACAAGGTATTTTTGACCGTGTTCGTCGGCAATGAACGGAGAGCATCCGTCATCCGCGACCTGGAGGTAACAGCCTGACCCCGGCCGGACTCGCGGCGGCGCGGGGACTCGAACCTGCGGACGCCGTCTTCTCTGGAGCGGAGGTCTTCAATCCGTTCGCGTGCTCCTGGGGGCGCACGGACTTCGCGGTGAAGGACGGCCGCGTCGTCGGGTTCGGGGATTACCGGGGGACGCGGGAGTACGACCTTTCCGGTACCTACGTGGTGCCCGGGCTGATCGACGCTCACGTCCACATCGAGAGTTCGCTCCTTGCGCCGGCGGAGTACGCCCGGCTCGTCCTCGCACACGGCACGACGACGGTGATCGCCGACCCCCACGAGATAGCAAATGTCTGCGGGGCGCCGGGGATCGACTACATGCTTGCTGAAGGAGCCCGGACGCCGCTCGATATCCTGGTCATGCTCCCCTCCTGTGTTCCGGCGACGCCTCTCGACGCGGGCGGCGCCGTGCTCACGGCCGCGGACCTCGCCCGGTTCCGGGGACGTGAGGGGGTCATCGGGCTCGCCGAGGTGATGAACGTCCCCGGCGTCCTCTTCGGCGACGAGGATCTCCGGGCGAAGCTGGATCTCTTCGAGGTCATCGACGGCCATGCGCCGTTCCTCTCGGGTAACGACCTGAACGCCTACATCTATGCGGGCGTACAGAGCGATCACGAGTGCACGGCGCTTTCTGAAGCGCGGGAGAAACTCCTCCGGGGCATGTACATCATGATCCGGGAGGGTTCGACGGAGCACAACCTCTGCGATCTCCTCCCGCTCGTCGACGCCTGCACGGCGCCGCGGTGCTGTTTTGCCACCGACGACCGGCACGCCGACATGCTCGCCGGGGAGGGGCATATCGATGACTGTATCAGGAAAGCTGTCGCAGGCGGCCTCGAGGTCGAGCAGGCGCTCCGTATGGCCACGCTCTCCGCCGCCGGAAGGTTTGGGCTCCACGACCGGGGTGCCCTTGCACCGGGAAGGCTTGCCGACTTCTGCGTCATCGACGATCCCGACCGCTTCCGCGCCCTCCGGACGTTCAAGCGCGGTGTCGAGGTCATTGACGCCGGCTACCGGCCCCCTGCCTGCCCTGCGTCTCCCATGCATGTCCGCGTGCCGGAGCCCGGCGATATCCGGATAACCGGACAGGGGGAGGCGCGGGTGATCGAGATCGTGCCCGGCCAGATCACGACCCGGGATATGCGCTACCCGGTCGACGCCGCCGGGATCCCCGACCTCGGCCGCGACATCCTCAAAGCGGTCGTCATCGATCGCTACCGGGCGACCGGATCCGGTGTCGGGCTCGTGCACGGCTTTCACCTGCAGGAAGGAGCGATTGCCGGGTCGGTCTCCCACGACTCCCACAACATCGTCGCGGTCGGGGCCGGCGATGCCGATATCGTCCGTGCCGTCGCCGAGGTGGTCCGGCTCGGCGGGGGGCTCGCGGTTGTCTCCGGAGACGATATAACCGCGCTCCCGCTCGAGTGCGCCGGGCTGATGTCGGCCCTTCCCTACGACGAGGTCGTGCGGCGGCTTGCGGCCCTCGAGGAGCATGCCCGGCGGCTCGGCGCGATCGCGAATCCCTTCATGTACCTCTCGTTCCTCGCGCTGACGGTCATCCCCGAGGTCCGGGTCACGGAGCGCGGGGTCTTCGACGTCGGGGCGTTTACGGACGTGCCGCTGTTTGAGGGGTAAGGGAGGGAAGTAGAGCATCTGGTGGTGCTCTTTTACCTGCCTCTCTTACCCTCCCCGGGATCCCGTCCAGAGCGTGCTGCCTCTGCCGCGGGGGGCTGAGCGTCGTCCGCATGGAGACTCGTCAGCGCGGGACAGGCCTCGGTCTGCGCTTCTACCACCGCTGGGCAGGTTCCTGTGCGCCAGTTCCTGATGGCGGAGGTGGCGATGGCCACCCCCAGGATCAAGATGATGACGGCCAGCGAGACCTCCACCGGGACGTGGTAGAGATCGGCGGCCAGCATCTTGATGCCGATAAAGCTGAGGATACCGGCCAGGCCGTACTTCAGGTAGCAGAAAGCGGCCATGAAGTGCGCCAGCGCAAAGTACATCGATCTCAGGCCGAGGATGGCAAACGCGTTGGAACTGAAGACGATGAACGAGTTGGTGGTGATACCGAGGATGGCGGGGATGGAATCCACCGCAAATACGATGTCGGTGGTCTCCACCACCAGCAGGGCCACGAGCATTGGGGTGGCCCAGATCACCATCCTGCCGGCCGCATCAGGCTTCCTGACGAAGAAACTGTCGCCTTCGTAGTCCCCGGTAACCGGCATGATCCTCCGGAATCCACGGACCAGAATGTTCTTGTCCGGTTCGACCGGTCTCTCTTCCTTTCCGGTCACCATCCTGATACCGGTGAAGATCAGGAAGGCGCCGAAGATATAGAGGACCCAGGAGAATGTCTCCACCAGCGCCACGCCTGCCATGATGAACGCCAGACGGAAGACCAGAGCCCCGATAATGCCGTAGAACAGCACCTTGTGCTGATCCTTTCGAGGTACACAGAATGCTGCGAAGACGATGACGAAGACGAAGAGGTTGTCGACGGAGAGCATCAGTTCCATGATGTAGCCGGTAGTGAACTCCAACCCGGACTGGGGCCCCATCCAGAGATATATCCCGATATTGAAGAGCACCGCGGCGGTGACGAAGACGGCGACCTGCAGGAGCGCCTCGCGCGGCTTTATGATATGCGCTCTGCGGTTGAAGACGCCGAGGTCGAGTGCCAGGAGCGCCACTATGCTGACGATGAATATAATCCACGCTGTCTCTGTTACTGCTGCCATAAGTTCACCCGGTTCAGGATCCCTCGTTCTGGATGTTCCTGGCTCACGTTACTCTGATCGGACCACATCCCGGCCTTTCGCTGGTCTGTCCACGCCCTGTCTTCCCAGATCATCGCCGCTCCAGCGATTAATTCCTTCTGTCGGCGGCCTGTTCCCCGTGTGGAGATAAGCGACTCTTCGAGGCATAAGGCTGCAAACATCGATATCCTCCGCGGGACGTTCTGCGGTGTGCTGAGGTGCCATCCATACGGCTCTCACCAAAACCCCGTCACCGCCCCCGGCGCCAGCACCGCGACCAGGAGCAGAATCACCGGCTGGTGCAGGAAGTAGATGAAGAGCGAGTGCCGGCCCAGGAACTCGAGCGGCCGGGCAAACGCCGGCTCCGCAACCGGGAGCAGGAATGCCCGTTTTCCGTCTGGGTAGAAGAGATGCCCGACTGCCATCCCGACCAGGACGAGGCCGAACCAGGGGAGGATCGGCACGTAATCGAGGCTCGCGAAGGATTCCGGCCGGATGCCGAGCCAGAGGAGCGGCCACGGGCCGGAGATGAGGCTTGCCGCGTAGCCCGCGATGAGGAAGGCGATGCTCGTGATGAGGAGTTTTTCCGTGTCGAACCGGGCGAAGAACGGCGCAAGCAGGATTGCGATCCCGATGAAGTGCAGGATGCCGAAGATGATGAAGACGTTCGGTAGAAAGAGCCAGGTGACGCCGGTGATAACGAGGCCGTAGCTGAATATCTTGAGGCCGCGCCGGACGTACTTGAGCGTGAGACCGCGCTTATCAAGCCTTTGTGCGGCCCGGGCGTAACTTATGGTGAAGGAGACCCCGACGAGGAAGATGAACGTCGATGCGGTCAGGTAGGCGAGCATCCGGAGGACCCCGCCGGAGACGTCGAGCGGCAGGACGCCGAAGAAGTCGAGGTCGAAGGCCGAGTGGAAGACGATCATCGTCACGACGGCGACGCCCCGGGCGAGGTCGATCTCCCAGTAGCGCTCCCCCGGCATGCTCCCACCGTTAAAAGAGCCTTCGCTGGACGGGAGCGCCGCAGGCAGGACAGGTCTTCGTATCGGAGATCTCCTTCTCCTGCTCCTCGGTGGGCTCGTTATAGAGCCGGGAGAAGCCGCACTGCCGGCTGCACTCGATCACGACGAACGGACTACAGATCCTGCCCATCTCCTCTCACCCCGCCTTGCTGCTGTAAGCGTATCATGGCTTGCCTACAATTTCATGGAACGTTATCTGATAAGGGTTTACCCGGGGTCGGGGGGAGGCACCATTATTCCTGTGTCTGGCCTACTCTCTTTCATGAGCGACCGTGACGAGCATATCGTAGAAGCCGCCGGCAGATGCCGGGTCGTGATCCGGAACGGCCGGGTGGTCGAGGTCGGGACGCCGCAGATAGAGGACTGTCCGCTGGCACGGCGGTTCGCCTCCCCGGTCGAGGAGATGACGCCGGAGGCGATCAGACGAAACATCGAGGGGCGCATCAGGTCGTTCGGGATGTGCACGCCGGAGCGCGAGGTCCTTGCCGGGCCGGACTTCGTCATCTTCGGAGCGTCGGAACTCCTGAGCAGCGCCGTTCGCCGGGGAGACCTCGACGCTGCGGTGATCGCCTCCGACGGGGCGGGGACGCTCGTTGCGACGAACCCCGCCCTCATCCAGGGGATCGGAGGCCGGATGTCGGGGCTTGTGAAAACGAGCCCGATCCCCGAGGTGATCGAGCGGATCGAAGAGAACGGGGGCGTCGTCCTCGATCCGGCAACCGCCGCGATCGACCAGGTCGCCGGCGTCGCCCTGGCGGCAGAACATGGCCATCGCCGGATAGCCGTGACCACCGCCGTTGCCGCCGAGGCGGCGGCCATCCGGGAGCGGTTCCCCGATGCTGTGATTGTCGCCGTCCACACGACCGGGATCTCGCGGGAGGACGCCGCCCTGATGACCCGCTCGACCGATCTCCTCACTGCCTGCGCCTCGCGGCACGTCCGGGAGGAGGCAGCAAAGAGCGCGCTCCTCCAGGCAGGGACGTCAATCCCGGTCTTTGCAATGACGAACGCAGGGAAAACAGTCATCCTCGGGAAAGTCGCGGAGACCGATCAGCAGGTCATCGTCCACGGCGCGCGTCTCCCGGTGCCGGGATCGCAATCACCCTCGCCGCTCCGCTGATCACCGGCCCGGTATGCCCACGTGGCCCGCGAGTTCGGCGAACTCGGCCAGGACGATATCGGCCTCTACATCCGCCCCGCTGCCTTCGCGCCAGTCGCCGTAGGCGGCGAATGCGGTCACCATCCCGAGATGCTTCCCCGGAGCGATGTCGCGAACCAGGCTGTCGCCCACCATCATCGCCCGTGCCGGAACCGCATCGAGCCGCCGGAGGGCGTAGAGGAGGGAGTCGGGCTCCGGTTTCCGCCTGCCCGAGACCTCTGGAGTCACCACGGTCTCGAAGTAATCGATGAGCCCGGTCTTCTCAAGGCGCCGGCGTGCCTGGGGCGATTCCGCGTCGGTCACGACCGCGAGAGAGATCCCGGTGTCCTGGAGGCGCCGGAGCGTCTCCTCGACGCCCGGGTACGCCTCGACCTGGCTGAGTTTCACGTCTTCGTAGGTGCCGCAGCAGACCTCGAACGTCCTCTCCTCATACACCCCGAGATCGCTCATGTAGTCACGTATATTCTCATGATCCTCGAACCCGTGAATCCCCCGGAGAAACTGCCTAAAGAGCGATTCCGGGTCGCCGGTTCCGAGGTAGTCGACGACGCACCGGCACGCCTCCCGCTTCGCTCCGACAAAGTCAAAGAGGGTGTTGTCCATGTCGCAGAGGACTGCCTCTACCGCGTTATGCCGAGTGCCGTAAGGTGTCTGCATATCTTGAGTTCCCTCATGAATGCACGGTGCGCCTCGTCGTCCCGGAAACGAACCTTCAGTTCTTCAAGATTGTTGCCCTTCCCGCCGTATTCCCCGAAGATCGTGGTGCCGTTGCAATCCACGAACCCGAAGACTGCGGCAAGGTTGAAGAGCAGCCGCCGGAACGACGACGCCGTGCAGGCTGTTGTCTCCAATCTATATGGGCGGTCGAAGTAGAAGTACTCGAGCCCCTCGGCCGTGCAGAGATCAGCCATATAGATGTCGGCGGTCAGGAGAACCGGGAGAGCGTATCGCTCATCCTCGAACTTCCGGAGCGCCCGGACGATGTTGTAGTCGTTCTCCTCGGAGAGGTGCGTGTGCTGGCCCGGCGCCGCGATCTCCGTCGCCCGGTCGCGGACGGTGCGGTACTCTTTCAGCGCGAGATACGCCGCTTTGCGTGACCGCTTCATCCGTTTGTTCTCGAGTTCCACGATGTATTCCCGGCAGTCGGGCGCCAGTGCCGTCATCTCCCCGATCGTCTTTGCCGGGTACTTGCGGTTGATGGCATACGCGATCTCGTCGCGGACGGTATCGACGATCAGGTACGAGGCGTGATCGACCTGTGGATTGTTCGTTGCAAACCCGTGATAGAAGAGGTTCGTATCCAGGCCGAAGAAGACGGCCTTCTTGAGCTGCCCATAGGATGCAAGCATCGACTCGAAGGCAGCCTGGTTCACGTAGCGGGTGACCCCGCTTGCAAACATGCACTCCTGGAGATCGTCATAAGATGGAAGTTCCGCGGAGAACGGCTCGTATTCGGTGACCCGGTCCTGGAAGGTCTCGCGGGACGCGGGCAGTTCGAGCGAAAACCCGGCACCTTCAGGACGTGCGACCAGGATATCGCCCTCGTAGAGCGGGTACCTGACGCGGATCTCGTCGAGGCTGTTGATGAGAACCTGCAGTTCGCCCTCCCTGATGACCGCATCGTTCATGAGCGTGCCCCCGCATCCTCCATGATGTCCCGGATCTGCTGGATCTGGTGCGGGATCATCATGTAGGGCTTTGCAACGTCGTCGGTGCTCTTCATGGCGAGATAATAAATGTGCCGGATATCGAGCCCCACGACCGAGACCGCTATGAGCGCCCCGGCGACCGTGACCTTCCTGCCTGAGGTGATGTCGATCGCCACGTCAAATCCTTGCCGGATGAGGTCTCCGGCAAGCGACCGGATCGTCTGCCCTGCCCCCACAAAGTCCGCTTCGGGCAGGATATCTGTTCCGATCGCGGGGCCGAACCCGTATCCCTCCGAGATGACTCCAATTGCTTCGGCCGCGATCGATGCGTCCTGCGCGTAGGGTTCTTCGGTGACGATAATGACCCGTTTGGGGCGCAGTCCTTTTTCACGCAGGACTGCGTGGTAAGCGTTGACGAGCGCCCATGTCGAGCGTCCGAGAAGTGCTATGTAGGCGTCGCCGGAAGCGGGTGTCACGGGGGCAATCACTGCCTCAAGACTCACCCTGATGCTATATAGGCTTTGTCGGAGAACCCTTCCCGTGGTTGAGGTTCGTGGTAACCATTCCGGGTTTTTTGATTCGTTATTTCTGGATTATTGGCTCTGTATCCTTTTCTCCTGGTGTCGCATGGCGGTTCTTGCCGAATCATGGCGGCATTTTACTCTCTGCGCCTCCTGAATAAGCCTTTAACGTGGAATAAATCGGAAAATACCGCGAAATATTTGGTAAATATTTTATGATCGATATCCCTATAGTGGTATAGTAGAGCGCGAAATTACCCCGGAGAGATATGACCATGGAGATACGAAGAATACGATTGCGAAAACCGGAAGATGTCTGGGGACTGGCCGACCCGGAGCAGCAGAGGAAGACACGCCAGGACGCCATTGATGACGGGGATCTGATCGAGATCACCCGGATGGGGAGGGATCTGGGCATCATGTATCCTCTTGCGGTCTCGGCACGGGTCGCGGAGAGCATGGTTCCGTTCCCGAACATCCCCCAGGAGACCGTTACGGAGAACCTCTGGGACACCCTTCATGCGTTCAGGGACAAAGCCTGCATGACGACCAAGGCGAAGTTCGAGTTCCAGGTCAGTCTCTACCAGAACGGCCTTGTTCCCACCCTGACGTTCAAGGCCGCGGTCTCCCCGGGGGACGACGGCGAACCGGTCATCACCATCATGCTGCCGGACGAGAACTGGGAGGCGATCGGGTACGACCAGCACCATAACGCAGGCGACGCGATGCTCACGGTCGACGACGTTGCCTCGACCCTGAACTTCACCCCTGGCCGGATCCAGGAGTTCATCCGCGAGGAGCGGATTCCGGCGGTCAAGTGCGGAGGCTCCTGGCGGGTCAAGCGCTCGGAGATCGACCGGATTATGAACGAAGGGTTCTGATCGGCTTTTTGCGGTTGCATTCAGGCGCCGATGGAGGCCGTTCGGCAGATGGGCCGCACATCTCCGGAGATCCCCATACCATAATAAGCGGTTGATGGGTCGCGTTGTTGCAACAATCAGGCTATGGATCCGGCGGGCTCACGATCCGCCACGGCACCACACCTATGGTCACTGGCGGGTACGCCGCATCAGTCTGACACAGGCGCGACCCGGAGACCTTGGGGGCCGGCAAAGTGACATTCGTTCGTGGAACAGCGGATTATTAAAACGCTTTTCTATCGGCAAGGAAAACAAACATATTTAGTTTTTAGACGTAGAGTTCTCATTATGTGCATCGAGGCCCGACGAGCTGTCCCGGACAACCAATCTGCCGATTCAGCAGCCGGAATCCACGATGTGGCGATGAAGCTGGCGGTACCTGCGAATGGGTGCGTCCCCTGGCCCGATGACGACCGTGCACCTTCTCCGATGTTATGCACCCTGGTCTGTGCAATCATCGGGACCGCGTGCCTTCTCCTTTCCCTGTCCAGTGCGGGGGCACCGGGTATACCGGTGGCTGAGTCCCTATGCCCCATCGTGGTTTTTCCGGGACTCTTTGGACCGAATGGGTTTTCGTTTATCCGGCGCTGGATGAAGAGGGGTACTGAAGAGAGCGATAGCGAGGGCGACCCCAAACCCCCGGCTACCGGTGCGCCCATCGAGGCACCCGCGAGCAGGCATGCCCAGGTCGACGATAGGACGAGCAGCCTCGAAAATATTGAGACCCGTTTCGATGCCCTCCAGCGGTTCGACGAACCTGTTTCATCGAATGGGGCGGCTACCGTCCCTCCCCCGGCGGAGCCTCCCGCGAACACTCCGGGAGATCTCATTTCCCCAGACGAAAACCCGCCCCTCCCTTCCGACGATCTGCCTGAGCCACACACAGATTTCTTCAGCGACGAGGAGATTATACAAATTTTCGAGTTCGATGACGCCTCCTCATCCGTGACCGCCGAACTCGATCTATTGGAGGACGAGACGACGGCCACAACCCCCGTAAGCGATGACCGGCCGATAGAGTCGCTCATCGAAGACCTCGGCAGTGACGACGCCGAGGTTCGCGGGCGTGCTGTCGTTACCATCGCAGAACGCGGGGCAGATGCCGTGGATCCCCTGGTTCTGGCCCTTGCTCTTGCGGACGACGGACGGCGATGGTGCATCGCCGAAGCCCTCGCCCTGATCGGCGAGGATTCAATCCCTGCGCTGATTGCTGCGCTCGGGGACGATACGGTGCAGATCGGGGCGGCAGCCACGCTCGTGCGCATCGGAAGTCCCGCCGTGCCGCCTCTCATCACAGCACTTGCCGGCGACGGCGGCGAGGTGCAGTTCGGTGCCCGCTACGCGCTTCGGGAGATCGGCGACGAGGCAATCCCCTCCCTTATCGAGGCCCTCGGTGCGCCCGAGCGGAGCATCCGAAGGTCGACGGCCTCCATCCTCCGGGAACTCGGGTGGAAGGCCTCCGACGACGCCGGTGCGATACGCTACCTCGTTGCCGATGAGGCGTGGCTCGATGTTGCGGATTATGGTGAAACCGCGGTCGAACCCCTCATCCGCATCCTGAAGTCCCTCGACAGGGAGGTGTGGTGGAACGCTGCCCGGACTCTTGGGGAGATCGGCGGAGCTGCGGTCGATCCCCTGGTCGAACTCCTGCATGAAGCGGGCGATGAGATCCGCCCGCTGGCGGCCATGGCGCTCACGGAGATCGGTTCTCCTGCGGTTGAGCCGCTCATCGAGCTGCTCTCCGTCCCCTCCCTCCGCAGCACGGCGGCGGCGGCTCTGGTGAAGATCGGCGCTCCGGCGACGGAGGCGTGCATCTGCGCCCTGGATTCCACGGACGGGGAGGCGCAGGAGACGCTTCGGAATGTTCTCGAGGCGCTCGGCGAGCCGGCGGTGCCGGCCCTGATCCAGTCGCTGACGTCCGGACAGTCCTGTATCCGGTCGCAGGTCGCCGAGATTCTTGGCAGGATGAACTGGGAACCCTGGAGCGACGCCGAACGGGCCTGGTACCTGATTGCCTGGGAGGAGTGGATGGAACTTGCCCTGATGGGCTCGCCGGCCATCGAACCGTTGATCCGAACGCTCAACGGCGATGACGACCGTGTACGTTGCGAGGCTGCGGCGACACTCGGCGAGATCGGCGATCCGGCGGCAGTAGGGTCGCTCGTGGATGCTCTCGCCGACGAGGCCGTCGCCCCGGTGGCGGCGGATGCGCTCGTTGCCATCGGGGAACCGGCCGTGGCCCCCGTCCTCGAGCTTCTTGAAGGTGGGGTCGGGGCCGCCCGGGAGAATGCCGTCGAGGTCCTGGGCCGACTCGGGACAGCCGAAGCGGTTCCGGCCATCGTCGCGCTCGTCAGGAACGGCGAAGCCCGTCTCCACCGGAAAGTCGTCGATGCCCTGATCGGGATCGGTGCGCCCGTGGTAGACGCCCTCATCCCCCTCCTCGCCGAGGAAGGCGACGGGCAGGCAGGAGCGGCGGCGGCGCTCACCGGGATCGGCGATCCGGCACTCGAACCGCTTGCCGGGGCACTCGGCAACGAGAACTCGTCGATCCGCATGGGAGCCGCAAGAGTCCTCGGGAATCTCGGGTGGGTTCCTGAACCCGGGACGGAGGAGGAGATCGTCCACCTGATCGCGCTACAGCGATGGCAGGAGGTCGTGGATATCGGTGACTCCGCCGTCGATCTCCTGGTGGCGCGGCTCGGCGACCTCGATGAGGCGGTGCAGGCGGGGGCAATGGAAGCGCTGGTCGCCCTCGGGGGCCCTGCGGTTCCACCCCTGATTCACCTGCTCGGCAGAACGGCACTCCACGATCCGGCGGAAGAGACGCTTGTTCGGATCGGAGAACCGGCGGTGGAGACCCTGATCCAGGCCCTTGACAGGCCCCCGCTCCGGAAGACCGTTGCCGGCGTGCTGGTCAGGATCGGGAGACCTGCAGCCGATGCGCTCGTCCCGGTTCTCGGGCACCCCGAGACCGGTCAGACCGCTGCCGGGATCCTCGAGGCGATGGGGGAGGAAGCCTTCGATGCCCTGATCGAGGCGCTCGGGAACGACGACGTCCTGATCCGGCAACGGGCGGGAGATGTTATCGCCGGTCTTGGGGAAGCGGCTGCGGCTCCGCTCATCAAGGCGCTGGGGCATCCTGACGATACCCTCAGGCTCGGGGCGATCGATGCCCTCACCCGTCTCGGAAGCCCGGTCGTCGATCTGCTTACGCAGGCGCTCAACGATGAATGCTACCTGGTGCGGCTGGGTGCGGCCGAGGTTCTCGGCAGGGCCGGATGGGAGCCGCAGACCGAAAGCGAGACCATCTGTTACCTGATCGCGAAGGAGCAGTGGGCTTCCGTCGCCGGGATTGGGCCTGGTGCGGTCGAGCCGCTGATCCAGACACTCAACGACCCCGACAGCGCCATCCAGATGGGTGCGGCACGCGCGCTCGGGATGATCGGGGCTCCTGCAGTCGCGAGACTGATCTACGAGCTCCGCACCGAACAGGACGGGGCGCAGAGAAAGGCGGTCGAGGCGCTCAAGATGATCAGCGAACCGGCAGTCATTCCGCTCATCGACGCTCTCCAGGACCGCGACTGGCAGATCCGCCTGGGTGCGGCACGGGCACTCGTCGGTATCGGAGACCCGGCTGTCGAACCGCTGGTCCGGGCTCTCCGCACCGCTCCGCCAGCAATCCGGATGGGGGCGGCCGCAGCGCTCGGCAAGATCGGGAGCCCGGCGGCCATCGAACCGCTGACCGATGCGCTCCTGCAGGACGACTGGCGCCTGGGACGCGTCGTGGTGCGGGCGCTTGGCATGATGGGCGAACCGGCGGTCAGGCCGCTCCTGCGCGTCCTCAGGGACGGGAACGGTGCGTCCCGGAAGGGTGCAGTGGCGGCGTTCGTGCTGATCGACGAGCCCGCGGCACGCCTGCTCCCCGGTGCACTCACCGATGAGCATTTCCGCGTCCGTGCCGGGGTCGCGGACGCTCTCGACCGTCTGGACTGGTCGCCCGCGACGGCGGAGGAGACGGTTGTCTACCTGATTGCGAAGGAACGATGGGGTGATCTCGCCCGGGCAGGAGCGACCGCGGTCGAACCGCTGGTGCGTGTGCTCGAAGACCGCGACGACAGTATCCGGCGGCGGGCGGCGAAGATCCTCGGAGAGATCGGCGACCCGCATGCGGTTCCGGGACTCATGAACCTCCTCCACGACGACTACTACAGCGTCCGGCGGGAGGCCGCGGCGGCAATCGTCGCCATAGGAGCCCCGGTGATGGAGCCGGTCGTATCCGCGCTCAGCGACCCGGATGGCGATGTCCGGAAACGTGCGGCGGACGTGCTCGCCGAGATCGGGGATGCACGGGCAATCGGGCCTCTCGAGGGCATCTTCGACGACGAGGACTGGTACGCCCGGAAGGCCGCCGAGAACGCGGTGGAGCGGATCCGGGCACGGGCAGGGGAAGAGGCGGGCGACGTGTAGGGTGGTCCTGACTCGTCTCCTATCTTTTCGATTTTTGCAGGTTCTCAGCAGGAATATATGGTCTTCTCCGACGGCTACTTGGTTCTCACTGCCCGCCTGGGGCGTTCGCGCAATCATGTTCGGCCGGCTCGACGATGAGATGGGAATGAGCGGATGATGGGTTCCCGTTCCGGGTGAAATTGGATAATGCCCTTCTTTATCGAAGTCTACCGGCGAACACGGTATCCGGCCGTCGTAAGACAACTGATGACGGCGTCGTCCCATTCGGTGCCGGAGAGCCCGTTCAATGTCGGTTGCACCCGTTCCCAGAGCCGGCGGAGTTCGTCGGTGTCCGGGAGGAACGTTGTTTGGTACATCACGCGTCCGGCCCTTCTGCCCTCCAGATCGAGGATGAGAAGACGCCAGCAGCAGTAATCGCGGCAGATTTCGGGGCGCGTGAGGTGGACGGTGCACCACGCCTTTTCCTTCTTTCCCTCAAATGCGACGTTCCCATGGAACGGAGCAGAAGAAACCCGGGAGGGTTCAAACCTCAGGAAGGGGCATGCGTCCGGCAGATCTTCGATGCTGCTCGCATCCTCGAAGAGAGCGATCTTGTCCGGGTCGACCCGCACCTCCTTCACGTCCCCGCTGTAGGCGTTGCGCACAACAAAGGTGTAGTTGCCGCGATCTTCGATGACCGTGTGGACGTTTCCCATGTTGCTGCAGCAGCTGCCGCACTGGCAGCACTTACATGCCATGGCGACTGTCTCCCCGGATTCCGGGCGATTGGTGTGCGAACATGCTCGTTATTCGATATTACGCATCGGGATGATGAAATACCTGCCGGAGAACTGTCCGGTCACGGGCAGGTCGCCCGGTTCGGGGCCACCGGCATACCGGCGCCAATCTGCTAGATTCCAGGCCCAAAGCGCGGTGTAAAATCCCGAGAGAAAACAAGCGTGAGTATGCAGGTTAGATGAGCCCGACGAAGATTAATTTCGGACTGAAATCGGAGCAAAACTGTATTTTGACAAAACCGAATGCGAGGGGTGAGATTCGAACTCACGAACTCCTACGAGACTAGGCCCTCAACCTAGCGCCTTTGACCTGGCTTGGCAACCCTCGCCCTGTTCTTCTCTATACAATGCGCTGCAACCTAAAATAGGTTGCTCTGCCGGAACCCGGGCTCCCGCGGGCGCGGGGCAGAGAGCCGTTCCCCGGGCGGATTCCTCTGGCTATACCTGTACTCCAGCGCGTCGGAACCGTCTTCGATGCGTATTTATGCGCCCGAATCCAACGATTCCGCATGTGGGCTGACATCTCACGGGAGTTTGCCGATTCGCCGTCCCAGGGCAGAATAGTCCGTTTTCTGCTGGAGAACGGGTTCGGCATCAATGAAGAGGGGCGTATCGTCTGCAACGACATTGAGATCCCCGCCACGCATATCGGCAGGGCGATCGAGACTGACCGGAGAGTCGTCGACGCCACCGCCCGCCGCATCCTCGAGAATCCCGAACTGCGTGAGATCTTCACCCGGATGCGGGCCGCGCCCGACCTGACCCGGGTCGCCGAGGCCCTTGGCCTCTCGGTCATCACGCTCTACCCCAAGGACGCGCAGCAAAAAGGGATCGTCGGCGCGGCGGTGGAAGTCCTCGTCGAGCACAACCTCTCCATCCGCCAGATCTTCGTCACCGATCCTTACCTCGCAGAGGAGCCGAAACTCGTGATGATCGTCGGCGAACCGCGGATCCCGGCGTCGGTCTACGAAAAGATGCGGGCGCTCCCGCAGGTAAAACGGCTGGTTATCTGAAGAGTTCCGCCTCGAGGGCGAGCCTGCAGATCCGCTCCCTCTGTCTTCGCGGGAGGGCTATCGCGTGCTGCAGCCGCTCTTCGAGCGCGATGACGCGGGTTCCCTTCACCAGGTTGTCCGCGTGAGCGACGATCTTCTCTTCAAGCGTGCAGGGCATGCAGTCGCGCGGGACAAGACCCAGCAGCGAACACTCGTCGGCTGTCAGCCCGGCCCCGATGTGTCGCTCGACGATGGCGGCGACCGCCTCGTCGAGACCGAACGACCGGCATATCTCGCCGCCCGCTTCGGCGTGGCAGAGGTCGTGCGTAACTCCCCGGCCGATATCGTGGAGGAGGGCGCCGGTCTCGACCAGGTCGCGATCGACCAGAGGGTCGGACGCATAGGCGAGCGCAAGGTCACGCACCGCCCGGCAGTGTGCGATGACCCCGTCGGAACACCCCGCCCGCCTGAGAAGACCGATGCAGTTCTCTTCACGCACTCCCGAGGCTCTCCTTGATCCTGTCGACTCTCTTCCTGAGAGCGGCGGCGAGGAGTTCGTTGTCGAAGTGTTCGAGCATCTCTTCGCAGTTCGGGCACTCAAAGTTCCAGTTCGCCGCGTCCGTGAAGGTGTAGATGACGCTGCAGTTCCTGCACATGTAAAAGTCGTTCTTCTCCTCGTAGGCGAGTCGGGTGTCGAGTTGTTCGAGCACGTCGCGGATCTGCTCCTCGAGGACGTCGTAGATACGGTCGACGCGGAGGTGCCAGAGGTAGGTAAGCCAGCCGGTCTCGGTGTTCTTCAACCGCCGGTACTCGGCGAGACGCCGCTCGTAGAGCGTATACAGGGTATGGCGAACGGTGTTGAGGTTGACCCCGGTTATTTCGGCAAGTTCCTCGTCACTGTGCTCTCCATCTTCGGGGAACCGCCTGAGAAGTTCGATTCCCTCCTCCCCAATCATGCGCAGGATATAGGCGTTGATTGCCGGATCATCCAATAGTTCAGTGACGGATACCATGCTCAAATCTCTCCCTTAACTGGATAAACGTATAAGAATATATATGCCGCATCGATGTCTACCATACTCTGCTCTTAACCTTTAATTGACTTTTCCCGTCCTGAGGGGGCGGGCTCATTGGCCGAGCAGCCTTCTGGCGGTCGCGGTGTTCCTCTCGAGGTCGGCATACGCCTCCCCTTCCGTCTCGCCGCAACCGTAGACACTCACGACAGCGTGCCCCTCCTCGAACTCGGTACCGGGCCAGGGGATGTCGGCGACACGGGGCGCAAAGTTCGCAAGATCGGTGTCAAGCCGCATATCCCGCTCGGCAAAGAGGATCCGCCGAACCGCGACCTGCCGGGGTGCGGGAACCGCTGTCGGAATCATCCCGCGGCAGGCGTTCATGTGCATGGCGAAGACGCTCTTCTGGATCGCCATCTCGACGGTATCGAGGGTGGCCTGGAACCGGGGATTGATCTCGATCGCCCAGGGTTTCTCCCCCGCAACAAAATCGATCCCGATCGAGCCCACGCACCCGCTTGCGGCGCAGATCCTCTCCGCCACCGCGATCATCTCCCCGGCAAGGGGATGGGAGAACGGGGTGAGCGACCCGGCAAACCCATGTGCGCTCTCCCCCTCGTCCCGGAGGATCTGCCGGTTGACCGCAATCGCCCGCGCACGCCGGCCGTCCGCAACGCAGGAGACGCTTGACGGGATGCCGTCGACGAGAGCCTGCGCGATGTAGGGGATCTCGGGCCAGGCCTCCTCCCACCGGCGGAGATCCTCCTCCGCTCTCACGACCGCGTTCCTCCATCCTCCTGCTCCCCGGCGCGGCTTGATCATCGCCGGGTAACAGTCGCCGCCGGCGAGCGACGGAACCGGCACCTCCAGTTCCTCGAAGAACTGCTGGATCTCCAGTTTGTCGAGGAACCGCTCCACCTTCGCGGGCGGCGTGCCGCAGAGCGGGATCGTCGTCCCGACGGCCTCGGCGCCCGAAGCGACGACCAGCGCGTCGACCGGATGGCGGGCGGCGAGTTCAGTGATCTTCTCCGGGAGTTCGTCGAGTTCGTCGAACGTGAGACAGTCCTCCGTGTACCAGCCGAGATCCTGGTCGCAGAAGTGGTCGACGGCGTAGACCGTGTAACCGGCCCGGCGGGCCGACTGCGCCACGTGCCGCGTGGCGAACCCCGCAACCAGAACCCGGCCCTTCACCACTCCACCGTCTTCTTTCCGATCTTCGTCGGTTCGATCCGGATCTTTGCGTCCGGGTACTCCCGGTTGAGCTCCTTCCCCTCGAAGAGGTGGTCGAGGAAGAGGGCAAGGCTCGATATCTCCGAGTGGGGCTGGGTCGTCACCGAGACGTTGTAGTCGGCGAGCCCGTAGATGTCGCCCGGCACCTTCTCCGCTCCCACCACGACGAGCACCCGCTCCTCTCCGCGGATCTCATCGATGACGTCGGTCATCCGGAGCCCGTACATCGTGAGGTGGGCGATCTTGCCGCCGGCGGCCTTCCAGTCCTGGATGCACCGCCGCCACTTCACGTCGTTCTCGATAAAGAAGTCTCCTCCCCACCGGTCTGCCACGTCCGTTATGCTCAGAGCGACACCGGGATCGTCTGCGGCGAGGTACATCCCCCGGGCACCGAGCGCCCGCGCTGCGAGTCCGACGTGTGTCGTCACCCGCTGGTCACGTTCGGGCCGGTGGCCTATCCGGAGCACGGCTACTTCTGGCATGCCGCTCATTCCTCTCTCCTCGTCGCCCGGATTACCCCGTTCTCGATGACGAACGGCAGATCATCTATCGTATGGCGGCACTGGCACTCGACCAGCGACTCCTGGATGGAGAGAAGGCGCACCCCCTCCTCCGTCTGTCTGATGAGAAGAGAGTGTTCGAGACGCTTGAGCGATGCCGTCACAGCACCGGGCTCGATTCCGGTAACTGCTACCAGGTCTTCGACCGTGATGCCGCCGGTTTTGGGAATCCGATGATATACGGCCCAGTCCAGATCTTCCTCACGCACACCTATTCTTTTTTCCGGGGAGACCGATATAGTTATTCATGCACCGTTCCGGCTCCGCCGGCCGTTATCGCCGCGGTTTTTTTTGCCGGTGCGGAAGATTGGAATGTACAGGTGGGAACCGGGTATGGTCGATTATGTGGAACTGGCGGAACTTGCCGACAGCCTCTTTGAGGCAAGCGACGACGATGACGAACTTCTCGCGAAGAGACTGGATACGCTCGACGATGAGACACGGGAGGTACTGCTCTCCTCTGATCTCCTCAACGCGTATCAGGTCTTTTACTACTTCTTCCGGGAGACGCCTGATGAACTGACGATGGAGCGGCTGCAGCTCCACGCCGCGTCGGACCTCGCACGGGGGCTCGTCATCGACGAGGTCGACCTCTACGAGGTGATCTTTTCGATGGAAGAAGGAGAGCCGATCGTCCTCCTCACCGACGGTGAGAGTACGCTCGCACGGTTCAGCGGTGCGGAAGCATACGCAAAGATTGCGCTTTACATGGAAGAGTGCCTCTGATGCGTCGAGCCGCCTTCGTTTGAGGGCATAGTCTCTTGCGAGGTTTGAGGGTCGTCAATAGCCCACATACTTCGCGGATCGCACCTTCGGTGCTCACGCTCACTGTGTTCGCGCCTCGAAGACTTTCAGTCTTCTCAAGCTCCCTTCGGTCGCACTCCGGAGCGTCGTTTTTCGCGTGAATTGACGGCATAGGGATGATGATGCGGTCTCACGCGAAGGCGCGAAGCCGCGAAGATTGTTGATTGTACCCCTACTTTCCCTTCGCGTTCTTCGCGTCTCGCACCTGGCGGTGCTCAAGCTCGTTACGCTCACACTTCGCGTGAATTGACGGTACATAGAGATGGATGCGGTCTCGCGCAAATTGAAGCCAGTAGCACTAGGCCGGCGATCGGTCAGAAACCCTGCGGGTTTCTTCAGCTCCTGCCATAATACTGCCAGTCGCTGCCGGCTGTGATCAGCCGCTCGTCCACCCTTGCTCGCACGATCGGCGGGAGTTCTCCCCAGCGGATCACCGCGTCGCCGATGACGACGAGGACACCCCGGATGCTCGTGCCGGAGAGGGCGTCGAGGACGGAGGTGTCGTCCGCCGCGATCCGGTTGCAGATCGCCGTCGCCCAGGCGTCCGCGGCGGCGACGTCGGGAGCGAAGACCGTCACGGCGTCTGCGGTGCCGAAGCTGATCGACGGGCCCACCGTCGCCGACGAGGTGCAGATGCCGAGGATCTCCTCACTAGGAGGGACCCGGAACGCAAATCGCCCGCTCAGCGGTGATGCGCCCGCATAGATGCCGATTGTCACCTCGCGGTCGTTCACGAGAGCGATATCCCCACCGTTGTCGACGAGGCCGAACACTGCCCCGGCTTCGATCATCGCCTCTACCCCTGCCCGGGCGATGGCGCCCGCCACCGCGGCCATCGGCCCGACTCCCGCCTCCGCGGCGGCCCGGGCCATGCTCGCCGGGACTTCTGTGGGATTCTGTGGGGTGTACGGTTCAAGCGTTGTTGAAAAATAGGGATCGCCGGCGTTCTGCCGCTCGACCTCATGCCGGGCGACCAGCATGCCGGATTTTGCCGCATTGACGTGCCGGGGATCGTCGGCGAGGATCGTCGCGATCGTCTGCCGGAATTCGAAATGCTCCCGGATCATCCCTGTTGCGAGAGGGCGCCGTGCGGGCATGCCTGGATGCACTTGCCGCAGAGGACGCAGCGTTCGGCGCTCACACAGAGCCGCCACTCCGCGTCGAAAGAGAAGACCTCCTGAGGGCAGACGCTGATGCACGCCCCGCAGTCGACGCACTCCTCCTCATCGCGGATGACGGCGTTCTCCATCGCGCGGACGGTGACCCCCATCTCCTCGAGGCACCGCCGGACCAGGTCGGCGTCCCTGTCCGGGACGTCGATCAGCACTTCGCCGGCCATCGAGTCGATGTTGGCCTTCTCGACGTTGATGAGGACGCCGGTCTCCTTCACCACCCGCGCGATCACCGGCTCTCTTCCTGGATCCGTCTTCCCTTTCCGGGAGAACGCCAGCCGAAGTTTCATCGCCGCCGCCTCCCGCCGAAGAGCTTCCCGAGATCGATCGCCGAGAGGATGCCGACCACCCGGTTCGCCGCATCCACCACAGGAAGGGCGCTGATGTTGTTCTGCTCCAGTTTCTGGGCTGCGACGTCCACCGGCTCGTCGGGCGTCGTCTTGATCACGTTCCGGGTCATGATGTCCTTCACCTGCCGCAACCGTCCGTCCGTCACCACGGCCTTTGAGACGTCGTAGGTGGTGATGATCCCGACCAGCGCGCCGTTTCTATCGAGGACCGGGAGATGGTTCATCTCGTCTTTAAGGAGCCGCTTTGCTGCAACCCGGACTTCTTCGTCCTCCGTGATGTTGATCACCTGTCGGTTCATGATATCGCGGACGCGGGGGGTGACGGCCGTCTCCCGCATCGCCCTCACACGTTTTGCCGGGTCGATCCGGCGGGTGGGGAGCGCAAGTTCCATCTTCCCCGCTTCGATCCAGCCTTTCAGTTCCTGCGCCACCGCCCGGGCCCGCCGGTAGCTGGAGAGCGACGACGTCCGGACGGTCTCACCGCCGATCTCGACCGATCCGCTCTTTAAGTCGGCGTAACTGACCTTCGCAAGCGACGGCCGGTCCCGCCGGGGCGTGCCGAAATCGATGATGTCGGTCAGGATGTCCTCGTCACGCACCGCGGTGCTCCGGACGATCCCGGTATCGAGCACCGGTATCGGGATGCCGACGCCGACGTACATCGTCACCCCGTAGCCGTTCATCACCGCGGCACGCAGGAACTCCTGGCGCATCTGTTTCATGTCCCCGGACACCATCAGGTTTCCGAATCCGCCGCCCGCCGAGTGCTGGGTCCCCTCGCCGACGATCATGCCCTCTCCCCCGGCAAGGAAGATCGGAACGCCGCTCCCGATGACCCGGAAGCCGGGATCGTTCGCGAGCGGTGAGAGGGTTCCTGCGCCGGAGTAGGAGACGTTGCCGCACCGCGGGAGGAGGGTTCCCATGTAGGTGTTGAGCGTCCGGTCGGCGGCGTTCGAGGCTGCGTTGTAGCACTGGAAGGCGTTTCTCGGGTTGACCATGACCGCCTGGTTCATGTCATCGAGCAGCAGTTCCGTCGTGATGCTCCGGCGCGGGTAGCAGTCGGTTCCGTGGGAGGTCGCCCGCAGTTCGACGGTGCCCCCTGCCACGAGTTCTTCGAGGACATGAGCGCCGCCGTAGAGATCATCTTTGGATTCTGCCTCCTGGGTTGCGCCAAGATAGGCGTCGACCGCCGCGATTCCTGCGTATGCTTCCACGTCGTTGAGCCAGACGCGCTCCATCCGGATGGGGGGGTCGGCGTGCCCGAAGTTAAAGAAGGCACCGGTAGAGCACATTGCCCCGAACGTCCCGGTCGTGACGACGTCGACCTCCGCCAGTGCCCCTTCCTCTCCCAACTCGTCGACGATGCCCGGCATCTCTTCGGCGGTAACGACTCGTGCACTACCGTCGCGTATCCGGGCATTGATGAGGTCGAGGGACTTTTCCATGAACGTATATTCATTTTGGAATATTTATAGGTGTTGATTATTACTTTAGGTAATATTGCGCGGGGCCATGCGGGCATCCCGGCAGGGTCTGTCCAGCAGTGGCTCCAGGAGATGTGTATAGAGTGCCGAATAGGTTTTGCGCCAAAAAAAGAGGTGGTTTTGATGCGCTCAGTCCCGCCTGCGTAGCGCGACGAAGAGTCCGAGGATGCCGAGCGCCCCTACCACGGCAAAGGGCGCCACGCCCGCGTGGGGAGGAGCCTCGGTCGGCACGGGCGAGAGCGAGGCCGAGGCCGAAGCGGTGCTTCCGGTACCGACCTGGACGCTGGTCGACCAGTCGCTGTAGCCTCCGAGCGCCACCCTGATCGCATGGGTGCCGGTGGCAATCCCGTCGACGGTCACCGGGGTGACACCCTTATAGGCGTTGTCGATGTAGACCTCGGCCCCCGATGGGGAGGAGGTGACTGAGATCGAGCCTGTCGAGGTCGACTGACCGGGCTGGAGCGTCGCGGTGACGTGGCTCGTGGTCGCTCCGCTGACGACGACTCCCGTCGTGTAGTCCTGGTAGCCGGAGAGAGCAACCCTCACGGTATGGGACCCGACCGGGACGTTCGAGATCGTGTACACGCCGGCCGAGGGGGTCTTGCCCTGGTACTTGTCGTCAAGGAAGACGTCCGCGCCTGCCGGGTAGGAGACCACGTCGATGGCGCCGGTGGTCTCGGAGGGGACGGACGTCAGGTAGGCGTTGACGTAACTGGTCACGCCGGGGCTCACGGTCACGGTCGACTTCCAGTCGTAGTAGCCGGAGAGATCGAGTTCTATGTTGTGCTTCTTTGCCGAGACACTCGTGAGCGTCAGGGGCGTCCGGCCCTTGTAGACACCGTCCATGTAGACGTATGCACTCGACGGGCTGGAGGTGACCTTGATAGAGCCGTACTGCTCGATCGGGGTCAGGGTGAACTGGATATTCGACTGCTGTCCCGCCCTGACCGTGACGGTGCTGCGGTCGGACAGGTAGCCCGACCGTTCGGCGTCAAGGGAGTAGGTGCCGGGAGAGAGGTTCTTGATCGTGAGCGGCGCCGTGCCACGGTAGTTCCCGTTCAGGTAGATGGCCGCACCGGAGGGGCTCGACGTGACGTGGATCGAACCGGCGGTCTCGACCGGCTGCAGCGTCGCGTAGACGTCTCTGGTCTCGCCGGCCGCGGGGCTTGAAGGCAGGCTGGCGGTATACGTGTGGTAACCGCTCTTCTCGACCCGGACGGTGCTGTAAGGCGTCCCGGTGGAGTAGACCGGGACGTCGAGCGTTCCTCCGTACGTGGTCCCCTGGTACTGGCCGTCAAAGTAGACGTCGGCACCGTCGATGTTGCAGTGGACGCGGTACCACGCCTCATCTCCTCCCAGTGCAGATACGGCGGTGATGCCGGCGCAGAGGACGAGGAGCGTCATTCCGATAATAAGAGGTTTCAGCATGTTCTGTCTCCGAAAGACAATGGTTGATTCTCGGTTTTTTTTGAGAATAACCTTTTCTATTTGATCTATTCCATGCCTACTGTTTTTATATTATTACGGCTGGTTTGCTCTCAAGATTTGAATGAAACTTGCCGGAAAATGAAAATTTATTCGATGGGAGGAGCCGGGCCGGGGGGTGCAGGGCGGCGCCCTCGTTCACACTTTTATCCCGTGAGAGCCATACGGGGTACTGTATGGATATCGAGAGGTTCATCGCCACATTGGAGCAGGTCGCTCCGCCCGAACTGGCCGAGGAGTATGATGCCGGGCGGATCGGACTCGTCGTCGAGGGGAAAGAAGAGATCGGGATGGTCTGCTGTGCGCTCGATGCCACGCAGAAGGTGGTGGATGCCGCTGTTCGTGCCGGCGCGGATATGCTGGTCGTCCACCATACACCCCTCTGGAGCCCGGTCACGGCGATTCGGGGGCCGACATCGCGTCTGCTCGGGACGCTCCTTGCCGCCGACATGAATCTCTACGTCATGCACACGAACTTCGACCATGCCGAGGGCGGCGTCAACGACGTCCTCGCGGCCCGGCTCGATCTCCTGCAGACGGAGCGGATGGCCGCCGGCCTCGTCGGCGACTGCTCCCTCGACGCGGAAGAGATCGCCCGCCGGCTCCCGGGTGGAGGGATCCGGGTCTACGGCGAGGTGGGAACAATCCGGCGTCTCGCGGTCGTGGGGGGGAGCGGGTTTGACCCCGATCTGATCCGGGAGGCCGCCGGTCTCGGGGCGGAAGCGTTCCTCTCGGCGGAACTCAAGCACAGCGTAGCCCGTGCATCGCCCATTCCCTGCCTTGAATCCACGCACTACGCGCTCGAAGCCCCGGCCATGGAGACTCTCGCATCACGCATGGGATGGCATTATATCCCTGATCCGCCACACGTAGTGGTAGTTCCATGAGGGGTATCTGGGGAAAGATCGAGCGCGACCGGGTGCTGACACCGGAGTTCCGCGCCTGTATCGAGCGCGTATACGGCGAAAGGGGGCGAAAAGCGCTCGAAGCCGTCGATGCCGGGCAGGTGAAGCGGTATCTCGACTTCTTCGTTGTGGTGGGCCGGAGCAACGAGTATATCGTCGAAGGGGATTTCTGCACCTGCAGCGATTTTCTCTTCCGGGGACGCGAATGCTGGCACATTCTTGCGGTGCGCATCGCCGAAAAGACAGAATTATATGAATCCTATGATCTCTGGTATCAAGATACTTGGAAAACTTAAACAATCTGCACAAACAACTATATCGGTCACAATCATATCAACTTATGCTGCGTGATTTTCAATGCTCGAGGAAGAATATACGCTCGATTATTTCAGGTCTGAGGGGTTCGAGCGGAAGGTCTGCAAGAGCTGCGGCGCAGCCTTCTGGACCCGGGACCCTGAACAGGAGTTCTGCGGCGACGCCCCGTGCGTGACGTATAACTTCATCGGCAACCCGGTTTTCAAACCCCATAGCGTCAGTGAGATGCGGGAAGCGTTCCTCTCGTTCTTCGAGCGGCACGGTCATACACGCCTCGAACGATATCCCGTAGCCGCCCGATGGAGGGATGATATCTATCTCACCATCGCGTCCATCGCCGACTTCCAGCCGTTTGTCACGAGCGGGGTCGTTCCCCCGCCGGCAAACCCACTGACGATCTCCCAGCCTTGTATCCGCTTAAACGATCTCGACTCGGTTGGGAGATCCGGGCGTCACCTGACGCTCTTTGAGATGATGGCGCACCACGCCTTCAACACCCCCGAGGACCAGATCTACTGGAAGGACGAGACGGTCGCCCTCTGCGACGAGTTCATCAAATCCATCGGGGGCGACCCCGCCCGGGTCAGTTACAAGGAGCATCCCTGGTACGGCGGCGGGAACGCCGGAGCGTCCGTCGAGGTGCTCATCGGCGGCCTTGAGGTTGCGACGCTGGTCTTCATGAATCTTGGGCGGCAGAAGACCGATCAGCCGCCTGTCGACGTCAACGGGGTGCCTTACTACCCAATGCGGCTGAACATCGTGGATACCGGCTACGGCCTTGAGCGGTTCGTCTGGGCCTCGAAGGGTTCGCCGACGATCTACGACGCGGTCTTCCCGGAGATGGTGAGCCGCCTGATGCATTCGGCCTCCCTCGAAAACCTCCTTGACAACCCCGAGTTCACGAAGATCATGGGGCTCAGCGCCCGGTTCGCCGGCGTGATGGACATCTCGGGGACGAACCTCTACAACCTCCGAAGGAAGGTCGCCGAGGCGATCGATGTACCCGTCGAACGGCTGGAGCGGATTGTCGTGCCGATCGAGAAGGTCTACTCGATCGCCGACCACACCCGCTGCCTCGCTTACATGCTCGGGGATTGCATCGTCCCCTCGAACGTCCGCGAGGGCTATCTCGCACGGCTCGTGCTTCGCCGGACACTCCGGATGATGAACGACCTCTCGATGGACGAGGATCTCACCGACCTGATCGAGGCGCAGATGCAGATCGTGGGGGCCGAGAACTTCGAGCAGGACGCCGACGCGGTCCGGGAGATCGTGGAGAACGAGGAGGCGCGGTATGCAACCACCCTCGAGCGCGGAACCAGGATCGTCCAGAAGGTCGCCCGGAATTACAGGGCGAAGAGTTCCCGGGTTCCCCTCGAGGAGGTCATCACCCTCTACGACTCGCATGGCATCCCGCCTGAGGTGGTGAAGGACGTCGCCGCCGCCGAGGGTGCCGTCGTGGATATCCCTGACAACTTCTACTCGCTGATCGCCGAGACGCACTCAGAGGCGCAGAAGGAGGCGAAGGAGGAAGACCCACTCGACGCCTACCGCGAGCGTGCAGCCTCCCTCCCCCCGACGAAGAAGCTCTACTACGAACTCCCAAACGAGATCGAGTTCGAGGCGATGGTGCTGGACTACTTCGACGGGATGGCGGTGCTGGACCAGACGCTCTTCTACCCGGAGGGCGGCGGCCAGCCGTCCGATACCGGCACCCTGGTGACGTCCGAGAGCATGGTGCGGGTGGAGGACGTCGTGAAACTCGGCGAGGTGATCCTTCACCGGGTCACAGGCGGTTCCTTGAAGCGCGGTGACCGGGTGAAGGGCATGGTGGACGAAGAACGCCGGTGGTCGCTGATGCGCCACCACACGGCGACCCATGTCCTCCTCCACGCCGCAAAGGAGGTGCTCGGCGTCCACGTGCACCAGGCGGGCGCGCAGAAAGGGAGCGAGGCGTCCCGCCTGGACATCCGGCACTACAAGCACATCACGCCCGACGAACTCAAGAAGATCGAGACCGAAGCGAACCGGTTGGTCATGGCTGATACGCCGGTCTACGTCCACGTCGAGGAGCGGACGAAGGCCGAGCAGAAATATGGGTTCGGCCTCTACCAGGGCGGCGTTCCGCCGGGCCGTGAGATCAGGACGGTGCAGGTCGGCGCCGACGTGCAGGCGTGTGCGGGGACGCATGTCCGGACGACCGGCGAGATCGGGCCGATCCGGATCCTCGGCGTCGAGCACATCCAGGACGGTGTCGAGCGGCTGGTCTTTGCGGCCGGTATCGCCGCCGTGCATGCCGTGCAGCACCTGGCCGACCTCCTCCAGGAGTCCGCCGACGTGGTGAGCGTCCAGCCCGAGAACCTGCCGGCGACGGTATCGCGGTTCTTTGGTGAGTGGAAGGAACAGAAGAAAGAGATCGAACGTCTCCAGAAGAAAATGGTTGACCTCGAGATGCAGAATCTCGACGGCGAGGTGGTGGACGGAGTCCGGATCGTCATCAGAGAGATCGGTGCGACTCAAAAGGAACTCGTCGCACTCGCCACGACCGTCGCCGACGAGGGCGGCGTGGCGCTCTTTGCGTCGGCAGACGGAACTGTGAAGGTGGTGGCGACGTCGGGCGTCCCGGCGGTGAACGCCGTCGATATCGTGCGAGAGGTCTGCGGCATCCTCGGCGGGAAGGGCGGCGGCAAGCCGAACCTTGCGCAGGGCGCGGGCCCGGACGCCTCCCGCCTCGATGAAGCGCTCGAGCACGGGCGCAACCGAATTATCGAAACACTCCATGGCGAATGATGTTGTAGTAATCCAGCCGGGCGATGAACGCGCACAGAAGGTCGCCCGGGCGATGGCGAGCCAGACGGCAAACGCGGTTATCCAGGCCTTCGGTGCCGGTCCGCTGACCTCTTCGGAGGTAGCCCGGCGGATGAAGATCCCCATCACCACCGCTTCTTACCACATCGAGAACCTTCTCGAAGCCGGGCTTCTCGAAGTTATGGAGACCCGCTGGAGCGAGAAGGGGCGTGAGGTGAAGGTCTACGGTCTTGCGAACCAGGTTCTCATCATCGCTTCGCCGGCAAGCGATCTCCGGTCGGTGCTGCAGAAATACGCGGCACTCTTTGGAATCGTCGTCCTCGCAAGCATCGGGCTCTGGTCGATCCTTCCGGCGTTGCTGCCGTTCGGCGACTACACGCCCATCCCACGGGTGATGTCCGAGAACGGGGACAAATACCCCGGCGGCACCGGTGAAGATGCCTCGACGCTCCAGTCTCCCGTCCCGGCCCTGGATGGCGCCGGGGCGCTGCCGGTCCACGATATGGTGATGGGCTTCTTCTTCGGCGCCTGCGCGGTGCTGCTTGCGCTACTGGCCTACGAGGTCTACTACTGGTGGCGCACGTCCCCGCGCTACCAGGCGGAAAAAGAACAGAAATGATGTAAAAAGGGTCTGGTGAGTGGGTTAGGGCGTCTTTATCGCCGCCCCCTTGCAACTCCCGCTTCAGGTTGTTTGCCGGTTCCTGCTTCGACTTTTGCTCCGCACTTGGGACAACGCGTCTTCTTCGGGTTGATCTCCGCTCCACAACTGTAGCATTTCGACATGGTATATCACCACACTGTGTCCGATTGGGTTCTACTACCATAAGGCTATCTCATGGTAATTCGGCCATAATCCGGGCTGGAAGGTGAATTTGTCCGGGGGTGTTGCTGGAATGCGGCGTAAGGTGATAGCATGATGTTCGTGCGCCCGTACGGTCGTTGGGCCGATCTCCGGCTGTTTTCCGTCTCCCCCCCTGGGTGAGGAGTTTCTTTCGGGAAGCGGGTGAAGATCCGGGTGCCGCGCTCTTCCGTACGATCTGCGCATCATACTTCTTCGGACTTCGGGATATTTCGCTTGATATCCCCAAAGATCGATTCTGTGAGATTTTTTGTGTCCGCCATATATTTGAATATAGATAATAATATATCACGTCTCGTCAACCATAATCCATGCTTGGCGTCGTCCCGGATATCGACCCGGAGTTCTTCTCCCTGGTCGTCGTCCCGGTCTTCATCTTTATCGCACGCATCTGCGACGTCACCATCGGGACGATGCGGATCATCTTTGTCTCCCGCGGGATGAAGGTGGCCGCTCCAATCCTCGGGTTCGTCGAGATCTTCATCTGGATCATCGCCATCGGCCAGATCTTTCAGAACCTCACGAACCCCCTCAACTACTTCGCCTATGCAGCCGGGTTCGCCGCCGGGAACTACATCGGGATGCTCGTCGAGGAGCGGCTGGCGATGGGGCTTGCCCTCATCCGGATCATCACCCAGCGCGACGCGACCAACCTCATCGACTACCTCCGCGCTGCAGGCTACGGGGTGACCGTCCTCGACGCCCACGGGAAACAGGGGCCGGGCAAAGTTATCTTCTCGGTGGTCAAGCGCAAAAACATGCGCGACGTGGAGGACGCCATCCACGAGTTCAATCCCAAGGCATTCTATTCGATCGAGGACGTCCGGCGGGCGGCGGAGGGGACGTTCCCGGTCGCTGTGCCGGGCCCAACCCCGTTCTCCTTTGGAAGAGTCATCCGGAGGGGGAAGTGACTCCCGGGTAGGTTATCCGGTAGACGCCGTTCGCCCGGTCGTCCGAGACCAGGATTGAGCCGTCGTTCGCGACCTCGACGTCCACCGGCCGCCCCCAGGCGTCGCCTCCCTGGAGCCACCCCTCCGCGAAGACCTCATAGGAGAGGGGGGTGCTGTTCTCGAGTTCGACCATCGTCACCCGGTAGCCGATAGGTTCCAGCCGGTTCCAGGAGCCGTGCTCGGCGATGAAGATCCTGTTCCGGTATCCTTCCGGGAACTGCCCGCCGTCATAGAACCGCATCCCGAGCGCGGCGACGTGCGGGCCGAGTTCCTGCTCGGGCGGCGTGAATTCACTGCACGATCGGCCCTCCCCGAACTCCGGGTCGGGGATCGCCGCGCCGTGACAGTAGGGGAACCCAAAGTGCATCCCGCTCTCCGGCGCCCGGTTGAGTTCGTCCGGCGGAGTGTCGTCACCGAGCCAGTCGCGGCCGTTGTCGGTGAACCAGAGCTCATCGGTCGCCGGGTGCCAGTCGAAGCCCACAGTGTTCCTGATGCCCCGGGCGTAGATCTCAAGATCGGTTCCGTTCGGGTTCATCCGGAAGATGGTGCCGAACCGCTCGTCTTCGGGGTCGCAGATGTTGCAGGGGGCGCCCACGGGGATGTAGAGGTTCCCGTCGGGGCCGAACGCGATGAACTTCCACCCGTGCGACGCATCATCCGGGAAGGCGTCGCTCACCACCACCGCCTCTGGCGGGTTCTCAAGGTCCGTCTCGATCCCGTCGTAGCGGAGGATGCGGCTGATCTCGGCGACGTAGAGGGAGCCGTTACGGAACGCGACGCCGTTCGGGGAGTCGAGACCGCTCGCGATCGTGATCACTTCATCGCCCCTCCCGTCGCCGTCGCGGTCGGGTACGGCGTAGACGTTTCCCGGCCCGCGGCTCCCGACAAAGAGTGTCCCGTTCGGGGTCATGGTCATCGACCGCGCCCCGGTGACGTTTCCGGTGTAGACGTCGATCTCAAACCCCGCAGGGAGGGTGATCGTATCGAGCGGCAGGGTGCCCGTGGTGCCGCCCGGCGGCATCACGACGGCCACGGCGATGCCGAGAAGGGCAATCACCGCAACGGCGGCAAGGATGAGAACGGTCCGGCGTGACATGGCGTGTCATCTCCGGACTCCGGATGGCGGGATGGATATATAGGGGTTACTCACGCAAACCGGCGGGCCACCCTGTCCCCGCTCACCGCCTGAACTGGTTCCCGGTGTTCAGGTACACGACGCCCCCGATGATGATCCCGAGGAAAAGGAGCCATGATGCGCCGGCCACGAAGCCGGGCGCGCCTGCAACTGCCAGCAGCCCGCCGGCGAGGAGTGTCGCGGATGCGGCGATCAACAGAGCACCCACGAATCCCGTCAATGCCTCTTCGTTGTACATTGATCTTTCCTCGTTCGACGCGGTGTTATACCCTGCAATGAGGCTGCTTGCGTTGAATGCCCTGATGACGATCCCGAGAAACAGCACGATTGTTCCGGCCAGGATATTCACGATCCACATGATATACCAGGATCCTATCTGGTTTCCCGGCGCTAGTGTGTTGTGGTAGTTTCCAGGAGCGGGAGGAAGGTTACGGTAGCAGGAGAAGGGGGTGCATCGGCCTGACCGCCCGCGGCCGCCGGTATCCGTAGCTCCCTGCGTCTGCCGCCTGGACGCCGGCTGCGGGGGTGATGGCGGCCCCCTGCGCCCGGAAAAATCCTTCGTGCGGATGCGTAACTATATTATCTTTGCAAAATGATTATCTGTGTTGCCAACCGGCAGGAAGGATGAACCCATGATAACCATTGTTGCCAAATGCAGTGCCAAAGCGGGCAAGGCCGAAGAACTCATACCGCTCGCCCTCAACCTGGTTGATTCGAGCAGAAAAGAGGAAGGAAACGTTTCCTACAACTTCTACGCAGACGCCGCAGATCCCGCGAAGTTTACATTCATCGAGGTCTGGAAGGATCAGGCTGCAATCGATTACCACAACAAAACTCCGCATTTCCAGGGGTTTGTGGCGAAAGCAGATCCCTTGTTCGCCGGTCCGCTGGATATTGCCCTGTACCAGAAACTCTCCTGATATCGTCTCCCGGTTGACGATATCACTTTGTGAACCACAATCACGGTTCCACGCTCCGTGGGGTTGTTTCCCCGCCCCACCCACGTGTCAGGCGAAATCGATACGGAGTCTCCCGGCGATCTCCTGTATGTGCTCCGGCACCTCGGTTATCCGTTTATCTCCCCCGGAGGCCACCATATACACCTTCGAGAGTTTCAGGAGAAGCTCCTCGGGCGAGAGGTGCACAGATAACTCTGCCTGCTCGATCCTGTCCAGGATCCGGTAGTAGAGGTAGAAGCAGAGGAATTCGATAAATATGTGGCCGAAGACCGCTGTGGCGTCCTTGAGGTGGGGCTTGTCTACCAGGAGCAGATCCTTGAATACGTCCAAACGGTCCTCAACCATATTCCGCGACTTATACAGTTCATAAATCTCCTGTGGGTCCGCCACGATCGAAGAGAGAATCAGGATCCTGCCGGCACGTTTCATGCGCTGTTTCAGCGTTTTTCGGTCGATCTGGCCCACTTCCAGCAGACGGTAGAGGGTCTTTTTCTCTTCCATCTTGAGGTCGGTATCTTCGTAAAGGTAGAGCATCAGACCGTTGGATTCGCGTTTCCCGGCACGAATGAGCTGTTTGCGGTAGAAGAAGTAGTCGATGAGATGGATCCTGGTTGCATACCGGATATTGTCACGGCGCTGGAGGACGACGAACGGGATCTTTCCCTCCTGCAGAAGGGTCTCGTTTGCCTCTGAGACGGTTCGCCGGTCGAGGACGAGCGTCATTTTTGCAGTATCGCTATCTGTAAGGGATGCAATGAGGGAAGCCACTTCTCCGACTGTTCCCGGCAGGATCCAGAACCTCGTGGGGAGGCGGGTATCCGTTGCGATGGAGAGCGCGATGTTGATCTGCCGCAACCAGACGGTATCGGTATTATTGTTGAACTCGCCCCGGTTGAAGACGTCCGAACGGGAGAAGACAAATGAGAGGTCGTAGACGAGCTGGTGTGCCTGTGTGGAGAGGTGCCGGAATACCGTCTGCTGGGCGGCATGATCGTTGCCGATTGCAGCGAGGGCCCGGGAGAGAGCACGGGGATTGCAATCCGGCGTAATATCGAGGACATTGTCGAGCTTCTCCCAGGTGTCCTCGACCCTCACAAGCGGGGTGAACCCGGTGGTCCGGGTAAAGGTGAGTGCGATGATCTCCTGCCAGCAGATGGGGAACGCTTCCCGGAGGACAGGGATCAGTTCGCTGAGTTCCTCTGCCATCAGGACGGCGTTTCCGTGTTCGTAAACGCCGCGGGACTGGATAGGAGCGCCCTTGCCTCTTGTTCCTTTGGCAATGAGGCCGTGCTCTTTCGTGAGCCGCCCGAGGTAGGTGCTCACCTTCTTTGGAGATTTGGTCGTCCGGTCATAGGTGGTCGTTGAGCGATAGACGTAGGGTTTGCCCTGGATCTTTTTTATCTCGATGCATTTCTCGCCTTTTTCCCGCTGCACCTTCAACCATGTACGGATCCATTCCTCCATTCGATATGTTATTAGGGATTATATCTCATAAAGATATTTCTATTTTTAGCCTTCAAATGCTCGAATGGGGTGCGTATTGGTGGGTATATGCCCTAATTGCATGTAATTTTGACATATGCCTCAACAGCGCCCCCTTCCTGGATTCTGGATTAATTACCGGTAATCGGGGAAAACTGCCTGAAATGAGGTTACGTTCGTGGAGTGATTAAGATCAGAAATTATATATGATCTCATCATCTATTAGGAATCATGTCGGTTGATCATCCGGTCGCGTCTGCACGGATCGGAAAGTTATCGATCGGCACAGGCCTATGGGCATTGCTCATGCGGCCCGCGTGAACCTCTGGTTCGCGGACGAAATAAACGGATGGATATACCATGGCGAAAAAAATCAAAGGACTTGCGATGCGCAAGATCGGCGAAATCGGATGGATCGAGAAGGAAGCACCAAAGTATGGTCCGCTTGATGCAATCGTAAAGCCGCTTGCAGCTGCACCGTGCAGCTCTGATATCCACACGGTGTGGGAGGGAGCGCTGGGAGACCGCCACGACATGATCCTCGGGCACGAAGCTGTCGGAGAGGTCGTTGAAGTCGGTTCAATGGTGAAGGACTTCAAGCCCGGCGACCGTGTTATCGTCCCGGCGATCACTCCTGACTGGCTGTCCCTCGAAGCGCAGGGAGGATTTTCGACGCACTCCGGCGGAATGCTCGCAGGCTGGAAGTTCTCGAACTTCAAGGACGGTGTCTTTGGCGAGCTCTTCCACGTCAACGAAGCGGATGGAAACCTCGCGAAACTCCCGGACTCCATCCCGGTAGCAGAAGCGACCATGATCACCGACATGGTCCCGACCGGGTTCCACGCAGCGGAACTCGCCGATGTCAGGCTTGGCGACACCGTCTGCTGTATCGGTATCGGCCCCGTCGGACTGATGAGCGTTGCCGGTTCAAACCTGATGGGTGCATCCCACCTCCTTGCGGTCGGCAGCAGGCCGAACTGTATAGAGGCAGCAAAGGGCTACGGCGCGACCGACATCATCAACTACAAGAACGGCGACATCGTCGATCAGGTTCTTGAGAAGACCGACGGCAAGGGTGTCGACAAGGTCTGTATCGCCGGCGGCGACGTACACACCATGGAGCAGGCAATCAAGATGGTCAAGCCCGGTGGAATCATCGGGAACGTCAATTACCTCGGCTCCGGCGAGCATGTCTATATTCCACGTGTCGAGTGGGGCTGCGGTATGAGCCACAAGTTCATCCACTGCGGCCTGATGCCCGGCGGCAGGCTGCGGATGGAGAAACTCGCAAGCCTCGTTGAGACCGGCAAACTTGACCTTTCCCCGATGCTCACCCACCGGTTCAAGGGCTTCGACAAGCTGGAAGAGGCTCTGCTCCTGATGAAGGAGAAGCCGCGCGACCTCATCAAACCGGTCGTCGTGATCGAAGAGTAAATACTCTTCAGCCATTTTTTTAAATCTGCCCCGGAACAGGCTTTTATGCACCTTATGGGATGTTTTGGACTTTCCTGTTCACGGGTTACGGGTTCCAGGTGAAAGCCCGCGGGGGTGTGTCGTACCCCCGGTTCTGACGGCGTAGTCTTATGCAAACCGCCGGATGCCCGCGAGCGGTGGGAGGACCACCGCCTCGCCGTCGACCTCCACCACCGGCTGGAGGCTGCCCGCATCCACGCGATGGAGGATGGGCGAGAGGAAGTCCCGGCCCCGCGCGTAGTTCACCACGACGCCGGGGGAGAGCGGATTGAAGGCCGGCATCACGATGAGGTCTTTTCCCCGAACCACCCTCTCGCCATAGAGGAAGCAGGGGAACCGGGCCATATCGATCTCGATCGCCGGGTGGTCGTGACCGATGATCAGCGTCCCGTGGTCGTCGACCTCCCGGTCGCCGTGGACCACCGTGTAGCCGCCGCGGTCGTAGCGGTCGACCGTCCCCCCCGCGACCGAGGGAAGCATGGTATCGTGCGATCCCGTGACGAGGACGACCTCGCATTCGGCCCGGAGGGTCGCGAGGATCCTCGAGAACGCCTCCTTCGTCTCCCGGCTCACCCGGTCGAAGGCATGGAAGATGTCCCCGTCGAGGACGAAGACCGCCGGTTCGAACCGGTCGAGGATCGTCTCGAACCGCTCGATGAGCGTCTCCTCCTCGTGGAGCGGGAAGTGGAGCCCCTGCCGGTAGAGCGCCTCCGCAAGCCCGATATGGACGTCGGAGACGACGCAGAGAGACTGCTCCCTGACATAAAACGCTCCCTTATAAAAACCGAACCGGGAGAGGAGGTCGGCCTCCGTGACCGGGTTCATGCCGCCGCCTCCCCCCCGATGCTGCTCATCACCCGGCGCTGGAACTCGCGGAGCATCGAGAGTTTGTCCTGTGTGTAGACCGCGTCGGAGACGCCGAGCGTCGCGATCCCGAACGCGAGCGGGCTCGGGGACGGCGCGCGGGTCAGGACGACCTCGATCTCGCCGGCACCGATCCCGTCGACGATCCGCCGGATGTTCTCCGCCTCGAACCGGTCATCGATCACCTCCCGGTAGGTCTCCCGCATCACGGCGAAGTTGTCGAGCCGTTTTGCAAACGATATCAGCATATCAGCGCTCACCTGCTGGCGCCGGGCGCTCCTTCGCCGCCCCATGTAGTTACGGAGGATCATGAACGACCGGGCCGCGTTGATCCGGAAGACCCTCTTCAAGAGCTGGGTCTCCCCGATGGCCTCCTCGAGGATCGCGTTGCACTCGTCGGCCCGGATGCCCCGGAGGATGCGTGCGGGGTCGGCCCGCTTCTCGAGCGGGATCGAGACCAGGAACCCCGTATCACTGATCCCGACCGAGACGTTCGTCGTGATGTCCCGCGCGATCGTGAAGGCGACGATCCGGGAGAACCCGTCGTTGAACCGCAGCCCGTAGTTGGTCATGAAGTAGTAGAGCCGGCGGTGGTTCTCTTGATCGACCTGCTCTTCGACGACGATCCGCTGCAGTGTCGGGACGGCTTCGTCGCCCATATAGAGCACCTGCTGCTCGAAGATCGCGCAGATGCTCCGGGCGCTGTTCTCGTCGATGGGGTAGTCGGCGAGGAGGTCCTCGACGATCTCTTCTGTTCCGGTCGTCTCCATTGCGCGAAGCATCATCTCCTTGAACCTGAGGACGTGCAGGCCGAGGTCGAACGAGAGCGGGAGTTTCTCCGAGAACCAGCTCGGGATCGTCGGCCGGTCGGTCGTCGGGTCGACGTAGAGTTTCCCGCCCCGGCGGTAGGCGAACCGGTAGCGCCGCCCGCCGAGGACGAAGACGTCGCCCTTGTTCATCCGTTCCAGATACTTCTCGTCCAGGTTTCCGGCAAAGACCCCGTCCCGGGTGAGGACGTCGCAGGAGAACTCGTCCGGGATCGTCCCGGAGTTGAGGAAGTAGATCATCCGGGCGTTCCGCCCCCGTTTTCGCACCGTCCCGGTCTCCTCGTCGTGCCAGATCTTGGCGTAGATCCGCCGCTCTTCGAGCCCCGCGTACTCCCCGGCGAGATAGCGGACGACGCTCATCAGGTCTTCCTCCTCGAGGTCGCGGTAGCAGTACGACCGGCGGATCACCTCAAGCATTCCATCGATCCGCGTCTCTCCATCGAGCGCCATCCCGAAGACGTGCTGCGCGAGAACGTCCAGGCAGTTCTCCGGGATATGAATCCTGTCCACAAACCCGTTCTGCCCCTCCCGGAGCATCACCGCGCATTCCACGAGTTCGTCGCGGTCGAGGACGACGATCCGCCCCTTCACCACCTCGCCGAGGCGGTGGCCGGCACGCCCGACCCGCTGGAGGAGCGCCGCGACGGATTTCGGGGAGCCCACCTGGAGGACGAGGTCGACATGCGGCATGTCGACCCCGAGTTCGAGCGACGTCGAGGTCGTCACCACCTTCACCCTCCCGGACTTGAGCCGCTCCTCGACGGAGAGCCGCCCGTCCGTCCCCATCGAGCCGTGGTGGCAGCCCGTGTTCTCCTCCGTATACCATTCGGGGTAGCGGACGCGGAGGTTGTGGAGGATCCGTTCGGCGCCGTTTCGGGTGTTCGTGAAGACGAGCGTGTTGCTGTGCTCCTGGACGAGACGGTGGATCGTCGCGTACAGGTGCCGCGCGAGATCTTCGGGGGTGGTGTCGATCAGGTCGGGAACCGGGCAGAGGAGCTGTAAGTCGAACTCCCGCGCGAACCGGGTATCGACGATCTCCACCTCGCGCCCGGCGCCGACCAGGAACCGGCCGACCTCGGCGAGGGGCTCGATCGTCGCCGAGCACCCGATCCGGGTAAAGCCGCCGCCCGCTTCCTTCACCAGTTCCTCGAGCCGCTCGAGGCTCACCGAGAGGTGGACGCCGCGTTTTGAGCCCGCGAGGGAGTGGATCTCGTCGACGACGACCCACCGGACCGTCCGGAGGCTTTCGCGGAACTTCGGGGAGTTTAAGAGAATCCCGAGAGTCTCGGGGGTGATGTTGAGGATGTGCGGGGGTTTTCGCGCCATCTTCGCCTTATCTGCCCGCGAGACGTCCCCGTGTCGGATGGCGTGGCGGAGCGGCGTGTGGTCGATCCCGCGCTCGCGGGCGACTTCCGCGACTCCCTCGATCGGTTGGCTGAGGTTCTTGTGGATGTCGTTTGCAAGCGACTTGAGCGGCGAGATGTAGAGGCAGTAGACGCTGTCTTCGAGTTCTCCCGCCTGTGCCCGGACGAAGAGGTCGTCGATGATCGCAAGAAACGCCGAGAGGGTCTTTCCCGACCCGGTCGGCGAACAGATGAGGACGTTCTTTCTCTCGTGGATGAGCGGAACCGCCATCCGTTGCGGCGGGGTGAACCGCCCGTCCAGTCTTCGTATGCACCATTCCCGTACGTTCTCATCGAGGAGATCAAGGATCTCCTCATCCAAATGCCCTTCCGGACGCTTTTCCATCCTGTTACCTCTTGTCGTCCCTTGGGTCCCGCTGTGCGCCCTCCCGCATATGGATGCGGGGAACGGCAGGCCCGCGTAATCCTTGATCCGCTCCTTGTCCGGGAGAATTTACCGACATCGTCGCCCTATGGCGCCGAAGTGGGGGAATTGTGCTGCAGAACTGAGTTCTGATAGCCGTAATGCCCCTGTTGCGGCCGGAGCATTGTGCCGAATTTTGTATGTATTTTGCCATCATCCGAAATAGCCTTTTGCGTCTTTGAGGGCGATCGGTCGGGACGGATGGATGACATTTGGTGGGTTTGTTGCGCTCGTATTGTGATTGGGGCTTAATTTTTGCAGTACGGGATCTCCGTCGGCCGGCCGGTCGCGAACCGCGACCCCTTTGCCCTGGGATGATGCATTTTGCCGCCATTTTCGGCAATGATCGCCCCCCTTCTCTCCCGGTTTCCGACAGACCCCGGGGGAAGAGAGTGGTCACTCCGTCAGGAGCGGCTGGGATATTCTAATGTATGATCTGGTAAAACCTAACAGCGGAACTACGATGACAAATCACCCGGTTAAAAACATGATGCGGTTGATGGCGACCAAGATCAGGACGATCGCGGACGTGATGTCCGACGACGAGATCGATGCATTCCTCGCCGAGATCCTGAACGCAAACCGCATCTACACCATGGGCGCCGGGCGCTCCGGGCTTGTAGCGAAATCATTTGCCATGCGCCTGATGCACCTCGGGCTCTCCGCGTTCGTCGTCGGAGAGACCGTGACCCCGGCCATGAAGCCGGGAGACGTCATTATTGTCTTCTCCGGATCCGGCGCGACCAAGACGGTTGCGGATATCTCCGAGACCGCAAAGGAGATCGGCGGGAGGATCTGCCTCATCACGTCGAAGAGGGACTCGAGGATCGGCCGTATCGCCGACTGCATCGTCATCATCGAGAGCCAGCGGGATAAGGTGGCCGACGAGTCTGCGGAGTTCGAGATCCGGCAGATGATGGGCGAACACAAATCGTTTGCACCGCTCGGCACCATCTTCGAAACGACCGCGATGGTCTTTGCGGACGCGATCATCTCCCGGCTGATGGAGATCACCCAGTGCCGGCCCGAGGACCTCCAGTGCCGCCACGCGAACATTGAGTGAGTATTATGAACAAACATAAGTACGCCGACCGGGTCAGTGGGGTGGAGATGTCGGGCATCCGCAAGCTCTTCGAAGCCGGAGGGCCGGATGCAATCAACCTCGGCATCGGGCAGCCGGACTTCGATACGCCCGACCACATCAAGATGGCCGGGATCGGCGCTATCAGGGAGGGGAGAACCGGCTACACCCCGAATTCCGGGATACCGGAACTCCGGGAGGCTATCTGCGCAAAACTCGCGCGCGAAAACAGCCTCACCTGCCGGCCGGAGCAGGTTCTGGTCACGGCGGGGGGGAGCGAGGCGCTCCACCTCGTGATGGAGGCGCTCGTCGACCCGGGCGACCGCGTCCTCTTCACCGATCCGGGGTTCGTCTCCTACGCCGCCCTTGCGACCATTGCCGGCGGAAAGCCCGAGGGCGTCGGGCTCGACGCGACCTTGCACATCGACGTCGAGCAGGCAAAGGAGCAAATGGACGGTGCACGTGTCTTCGTCCTGAACTCTCCCGCGAACCCGACCGGTGCGGTCGAGAGCGAGGAGTCGATCCGCGCTCTTGTGGAGTATGCGAACGATCGTAACGTCACCGTCGTCTCCGACGAGGTCTACGAGCACTTCATCTACGAGAAAAAGCACGTCAGCGCGGCCCGGTTCGGCGAGGACGTCATCACCGTCAACGCCGCGAGCAAGACCTACGCCATGACCGGCTGGCGGGTCGGCTACCTTGCGGCACCCGAGGACTACATCCCGGAGTTCCTCAAGGTGCACCAGTACGCCCAGGCGTGCGCGACCTCGATATCGCAGTATGCCGCGCTCGCCGCATACACCGGCGACCAGGAGCCGGTCGTGCGGATGCGTAACGAGTACCGCGCCAGGCGCGACCTCCTCTACGACGGGCTGACCGGTCTTGGGTTCGACTTTCCCCGGCCGGAAGGCGCGTTCTATATGTTCGTCCCGATGGGGCGAAACCTTATCGAGAAGGCCATCGATGCGGGCGTCATCATCGTGCCGGGTTCGGCATTCGGCACGAGGGCGCCCGAATATGCACGCTTCAGCTACGCGACCTCCCGGGAGAACCTCTCCCGTGCGGTCGGGCGGCTCGGGGAACTGATGGGGTGAGAGAAGAATGGTGAAAGAGTTACTCAGGAAGTTATCCGACGCCCACGGCGTCTCGAGCAGTGAAGGAAGCATCAGGGATATCGTCAGGGCGGAGCTTGCAGGAGTGGTCGACGAGTTCCGTGAGGACACGATGGGGAACCTGGTTGCCGTGAAACGCGGCGGCGACTTCTCCATTATGATTGCCGCCCACATGGACGAGATCGGCCTGATGGTGCAGTACATCGACGAGAAGGGGTTCATCCGGGTCGTCCCCATCGGGGGCTGGTACGGGCCGGTGCTCTACTGCCAGCGGGTGATCCTGCACGGGAAGAACGGCCCGGTCATGGGCGTCCTCGGCGCAAAGCCTCCCCATGTCATGAAGGAGGATGAGCGCAAAAAAGAGATCAAGATCGAGAATATGTTCGTCGACGTGGGCGCGACGAGCGAGGAGGAGGTGAAGAACCTCGGGATCGAGATCGGCACCCCGATCACCATCGACCGCGAGTTCACGGAACTTGCCGGCACCCGCATCACAGGGAAAGCGCTCGATAACCGGGTCGGTGTCGCGATGCTCATCCGGGCGCTGCAGCAGGCGGACTCCCCGCACACGATCTACGGCGTCTTCACCGTCCAGGAGGAGCTGGGGCTCAAAGGCGCGAAGGTGAGCGCCTACTCCTTAAACCCCGACTGCGCGATCGCGACCGACGTCACCATCCCCGGCGACCACCCGGGGATCGAGAAGAAGGACGCGAGCGTCGAGATGGGCAAGGGCCCGGTCCTGGTTCTCGTCAGCGCGAGCGGGCGCGGGCTGATGGCCGATCCGCGGATGACCGCATGGCTCCGCGAGACCGCGGAGAAGAACGATATCCCCTGCCAGATCGAGGTCGGCACCGGCGGCAATACCGACGCGACGATCATCCACCTGGAGCGGGGCGGTATCCCGAGCATCCCGCTCTCGATCGCCGCCCGCTACATCCACTCCCCGGTCGAGGTGGTCGATGCCGCCGACGTCGAGGCGGGGATCCGGCTCCTCGTCGAGGCGCTGAAGGGCAAACCCGCGTTCTGAATAACCCTCTTTTTTTGCTCTGGAGAATTCCTCCCGTTAGAGATCATACTGCTGTCTCCCTCGTCAGCAACAACGCAATCGAAATAAGGAAGTATCATGTTACAGTGGATCGTGGGACCATCGCCGTGGGGGGTGGGGACAGGGGAGGGGGGCATGCCCCCTCCCCGTCAGCCTCTCCCCCAAATGGCGATATCCCTTGAAATCCGTGTCAGCGTGACTGCAGAAAATTACCAGATACAAAGAGTGTGAGCACCGTTTGGTGCGACTCGCGCAAACGTTCTGGAAAATCGGTCTATGCGTCCACTGCAATCGTGACAAGGCTCGATCTGCAGAGCAGAGTCTGTTCCAGGGACGATTCCCCCAGAAAAAGGAGTTTCAACAAACCCTCTTTTGATATTTCCCTACACGGAAAGGGTTAATGTATCCTCCGTGCAGAGCGGCTCCAGTATGACCGACGGTGTGTCCGGATTCCTGCAGGAGATCTTCTTCGGTGACCCTGCCTTTCTGGTGCGGGTCCTGATCGTCGGGGTATGCGCGTATGTGGCCCTTGTGATCATCGTCCGCCTCTCGGGGAAGCGGACGCTCTCGTCGATGAACGCCTTCGACTTCATCGTGAACGTGGCCGTCGGCTCGATCCTTGCCTCGACGATCGTCTCAAGGGATGTCTCGCTTGCAGAGGGTGTCCTCGCCCTCGGCATCCTGGTCGTGCTGCAATACGCCGTCTCCTGGTCGTCCGTCCGGTCGGAGAGGGTGCAGAAGGCAGTGAAGTCGGAGCCCCGCCTCCTCTTTTATGACGCGGAGTTCCTGCACGACGCGATGCGGCGGGATCGGATCGTCGAGAGCGAGATCCGGCAGGCGTTGCGGTCGGAGGGTGTCGCATCCCTCGAGAGCGTGCACTCGATCGTCCTCGAGACGAACGGGAACTTCTCGATTCTGACGAAGAGCCAGAGCGACGGCACGGGAGCGCTCGTCGATGTGGCAGGACTACCCCGGTGAGTCTGAAGAATTGGTGTGCCCGGGAGGCGGGATCGTGTCCGGGGTGCTCTTCGGTCCATGGGTGCAGCGTTTTGGTGTTCTCAGGCCTTAACCGCCTGGGCCTGTGAACGGCTGCATCATGGTGAGGCACCTTCTGGTTGATTCCTCTCCCAGGCAAACCGCCTCATAGCTCTCGAAGATTATAGTTCTTGTCCAGCCATGAGAATAACAATTGTTCGGCGCCGATACCCGTGTCGCCGCCCGGAACGCCTCATTCTTCGACGATGATGACCGCGACCGGGCACGCGTCGGCGGCTTCCACAGCGCAGTCGACGAGGTCGTCGGGCACCTCGCCCTCCGCGGGGTTGCCGCTGACCCGGTACTTCTCCGTGATCGAGCTCAGGCCGTCGTTTGGATCCTCTTCAAAGACGTCCGGGCAGAGTGTCCAGCACGATTCGCAGCTGGTGCATCCCTCCCTGTCGATGGTAACTTTCACCACTCTCTATACCTCCTTTGGATTTCCGGGAGGGCATTCTTCCATGTTAAACGTGACGGATGCGGGTGGTCCGTATGGTTTTCCGGTCGGACAAAGTATAACGTTTTCCGGACCAAATAAAAGAGGAATCATGCAAAATACAGCCTGGATAACCCTGTTCTTTGCCGGGCTCCTGGAGACCGGCTGGGCGCTCGGCCTCAAGTATACCGAAGGGTTCACAAAGGTCTGGCCGTCGGTGGCGACCCTCGCTGTCATGGCCGGGAGCATCTACCTCCTCTCGCGCTCGCTCTCCGGCCTTCCGCTCGGGACAGCGTATGCCGTCTGGACGGGCATCGGGGCGGTCGGAACGGTCATCGCCGGGATCGTGCTCTTCGGCGAATCAAGGAGCGTCCTCCGCCTCCTCTGTATCCTCCTGATCGTATCGGGGATCGTGGGGCTGCGGTTCTGTTCCGATGCGTGAGGGTGCCGGGGGTATTCCCTCTATTACACATCCTGGAGGATTCGGCCACCCATCTCGCCGTCCAGTGCATCGAGAAACGCCACGAGATGTGCGTGTCTCTCTTCGGCGATCCTCCGGCCGGTCCTTGTGTACATGCGGTCTCTGAGGTTCAGCAGTTTGTCATGGAAGTGAGCGGTCGCATCCGCAATGCCCCGTCCCTGCTCCCCGGCCTGCATGAACGTCCTCGCGATCCCGACCGCGCCCATCGCGTCGAGGTTGTCCGCGTCGGAGAGCACCCGGGCCTCCAGGGTTCCGGGGGCGATGCCCGAGGAGTACCGGTGCGCACGGATGGCGTGGACGATGCCCGGGATGCAATCCTCGGGGTAGCGGGCGGAGCGGAGGTAGGACTCCGCCATCCGCGCTCCTTCTTCCTCGTGGGGAACGCCTGTCTCCTCTTCAAGGGGGCGGGCGATGTCGTGGAAGAGGGCGGCCGGGATGAGGATCGCTATATCCGCTCCCTCCCGGGCGCCGATCGTCTCGCAGAGGCGCACGACCCTCCCGGTGTGGTCGAACCCGTGCGCCCCCGATTCCGGGAGCGCTGCTCTGGCGTGGTCGAGCATCGCGGCCGTCTCTTCATGCATGGTAAATCTCTATCTTCCGGGATCGAAAAGATTCGCTTTCGGTCTTCCCGTTGCCACGCTCATGCCGCCATCCCCGCGCCGCAGACCCCGGTTCCGGCGGCCGGCCGTTGTGCGTCGCCGGTGTCCCACAAATTCCGTTGTGGATCGTGACTGCTCCCCCGACTGAAGTCGGGGGCATCTTGGGATATCACCCCTGAGATTGCAGTCCCAATCTCATAATATTGATCGCCGCGTTCTGGTCGCGATCCATCACCAACCCGCAATGCGGGCAGGAATGGACGCGATCGGAAAGTGTCTTGGCGACGATCATCCCACATCTGGAGCATATCTGCGAGGTGTTTCTGGGGTTGACCAGGATCACGCGTGAGCCAGCATCCTCCGCTTTGCTCTCCGTGATCGTGATGAACATATTCCAGGCAACATCTGCAATGCTTTTTGCCAGATGGTGGTTCTTCTGCATATTTGTGATATTCAGATCCTCGAACACAATCGTACCGAACCGATCCACCAGCTAACGGGAGGTCTGGTGAGCAAAATTGAGCCGTCTGTTGGCAATCCGTTCGTGAACGTGCGCGACGATCTTCCGGGCCTTCTTCCGTTCAGGAGTGCCCTTCTCTGCCTTCGAGAGTTTCCTCTGCGCCCTGGCGAGATCTTTCTCGTCGGTACGGAAGAACCGGGGATTCTCGATCTTCTCTCCGTTCGAGAGAGTGGCGAAGGATTCCAGACCCACATCGATCCCGACGACCGACTCTTTCTGTGGGAGGGGAGGGGGATCGTACTCAACCGAGAAACAGGCATACCACTTTCCAGTCGAAGACCGCCGGATCGTGAGGGTCTTGATCGTCCCTTCAACCGGACGGTGGAGGACGACCCTCACGTCTCCGATCTTCGAGAGGTGGAGGCGATCCCCGTCAAGTTTGAACCCGGACTGTTTGTACGTGATACTATCGTATCGTCCCTTCCCCTTGAACCGAGGATATCCGGGGGTCTCCCCTGCTTTTACGCGCCTGAAAAACGATTTGAAGGCAAGATCCACTCGAACCTGAACGTTCTGGAGGACCTGAGAATGAACCCGATTCAGATCGGATCGTTGCTTCTTCCACTGTGTCAGGATCTTGTTGGTTTCGTAGAGAGAGAGAGAATGCTGCTCCTGCTCCCAGGCGTTCTTTCGCAATGCGAGCGTATCGTTATAGACCCACCGACAGATCTCAAGCGTCTGCTCAAGCAGAGTCGTCTGAGACTTTGAGGGATAGAGTCGATACCGACATGCCTTACGCATTATAGTCTTATACGCCACGGTGCGTAATATGATTATCGATGGACGGCATTCATCCCCCCACTAAAGTGGGGGGCCTTCTGCCTGTTTTCTTCGTAAATGACCCACAACCGCCTCCGTGACGTGTTTGTGTATATCCCGGTACTCGCAAGATATTTTGTGTGTATCAGATCGGGGTTTTAATACACGCAAATGTGTTTGCAGATACCAGAGCACTCACAACCGGTCTCCCTCGGTGATGGCGACCAGGTGCGGGAAGATGTAGATGCTCGCTTTTCTTCCCCTTCCCTTCTGCACCAGCTGGATGATGTCGCTCTCCTCCAGATCCCTGAGGATCTTTGCCCCGCTCTCTTTCGGAATCGCCGACAGGTCGTAAAACTCGGACGAACTGAAGATCGGTGTCTTGAAGATGGCATCGATCGCGGTGATCGTGTACTGCGAGCGGGTCACCTCCGGCACCGTCCGTTTCATCTCGTCGTAGAGATCGAGGATTGCCTTTGCTTTCCGGCCGTTTGCGCCCGCCTGCTCCTCGATAGCGTGGAGGAAGAACTTGATCCAGCCGTTCCAGTCCCCGTCCCCCGAGATCGCGAGCAGCCGCTCGTAGTAGACCGGCCGGTTCCGCTCGAGGTAGGCGCTGATATAGAACATGGGGCTTGCAATCAGCCCTTTCTCGTACATGATCAGCGGGACGAGCATCCTCCCGATACGCCCGTTGCCGTCGCAGAACGGGTGGATGAGTTCGAACTGCGCCTTCAGGACGGAGAGCTGGACGAGGATATCTTTCTCCTCCTCATTGCGCAGGTAGGCCTCCCAGTCCGCGAGCGCCCCGGGAAGATCCGCCGGCGCCGGCGGGACGAAGATCGCGTGCTCGATATGCGCATCCCGCCCGATGAAGTTCTGGATCGTGCGGATGCACCCCGGCTCCCGGTCCATGCCCCGGCTGCCGGCCAGGAGAACCCGGTGCAGGTCGCAGACGAGGCCGGTATCCAGTCGCCGAGCCTTGAGGGCGTCGACCGCAACGGTGAGTGCCTCCCGGTAGTTGATGATCTCCTGGATGTCGGCAAGGGCCCTGTCGTTGATCCGCTCCCGCGGGTTCGCCTCAAACCGCAGGACGTCCTCGAGCGACGCCTGCGTCCCCTCGATCCTCGAGGAGAGCACCGCCTCCTGTGTCAGGAGCGGCGAGAGCAGGAGTTCGGGGTTGGGGATCGCCTGGAGGATGCCGTCGTAGCGGGCGAGAGCGCGGTTCGCCGACGCTATCTGCGGGATATGAGCCTCCCAGTCGATGCCGGCCGGGGGCAGCGGCTCCGGCACGTAGGGTGCAGCCATCATGCCGCTTCTCCCTCCTTACGGACAGTCTTGAACCCCTTGAGAACAGGGAAACCGGCGATGTGCCGGGGATCCTTCATATAACTATCCGATGGTGCGGAGGAGTATTAACGTTGATTGTTTTCGACTGCGGCGGTTGCTCCGGCGGCCGGCCCGTACGAGGGGTGCAGAGAGCCCGATGCGGCCGCGCTCCCCGGGCGTTGTCAAGGGAAGTGCAGCCATTCCTGCACGGTTATTACCATTTCACAACCGATACACAAATAGTAATATTTTTATTTATTAAAGTAATACTTATGTCAGAGGGTTGATGCACCCTCTGAATATTTCGGACAGCATGTATCTATCGCCTCAACTCATGTCCGTCCCGGCGTTCCACTGCACGTCCAATCCAAATCTCCTTTTTCTTTCCCGGAGGCAGTCACGGGACGGCACCCTATTGTCTGGGGTCCAGTGCACGACTGCTTCCGGTTGCACGGCCGGAAAAGATGGGAGTCGTATCCGGGCAGACGGTTGAATGATTGGACAGCGGTGCTTTCCCGCTTTCTTGTATCACGGACAAATCCGGGGCCACGGCAGGAGGCATGCACCTGTCAGGCCCGGGATTGTACGGCGGCCTCTGCCTGTGGCATGCAAGTGTCCGCGGGCACGGGCGGGAAATGCAGAAGGATGGGAGGTTATCTCCCATCAAACCCCCTCAGGTTCTCCTGCAAACCCCACCACCAGGCCTACGAAGCCTGAGGTGAACGGCACAATCGCATGGCCGAACCCCGACTCCACCAGCATCTCCCGGAACTCTGATACCGTGGTGAACGTAGACATGTGCTTCTCCCGCTGTGCCACCATTCCCCGGATGACGTCGCCGGGAACTCCCTGCTGTTCCATGCCCCGGCACCAGATCTCCCTCTGCATCTGCTCCTCCCGGTCGTCTCCGGCCCGGAAGATGTCCCCGCAGATGAACCGGCCTCCCGGCGAAAGCGCCTGCAAGGCCCGGCGGGCGACCATAACCCGGTCCTCCTTTGAGACGTGGTGGAGGCAGAGGGAGGTGACGATCACATCGTAGCGATCGGTCGGCCATGCATCCCGCAGATCCTGTGCAAGAAACTCGACCCCGGCAAGATCGGGTTTTGCCGCTGCCGTCTTCAGCATCTCCGGGGAGAGGTCGATCCCGGTTATCTCCGCGTCGGGATACTCTTCCTGAACCATCGTGGTGAGGATCCCGGTCCCGCAGCCAAGTTCAAGAATCCGCCGTGGGTGGGGAGGCAGGTAATCGATGATGGTGGCAAGGAGGAGAGGCTGGCCGGGAACAATGGCCCTGACGAGATGGTCGTAATCCTCCGCATCCATGACTCCATGGATCTGGTGCGTTTCGGTCATCCTTCACCAGCCGTCCTGTATGATCGTTCCGGGTTGTACATTGGAAAAACACCTGACCTTGATGAGAAATAGCGACGCTTATTTCATACGTAGTCTGAATAAACAATTATTAAATATTATCTTTACAGACGATACTCCATGGATGCAGAGACCCACCGCCATTGCAAATACTATAATATCAAAAATGACTTCTCCGTAGCCGACCTTGCCGCGTTCCACGGTCACCTGGGGCCTTATATCGTCCTTGGGTACCGGATCGGAAAGTATGTACGAGGTACCTTCTGTGACGATCCGTTCCGGATGAAAGCCGAGATCCGCTGTGCCGGGGTGCCCCCGCAGTCCTGCCTGGCAGACGGCGTCCAGCTCGGGAGCGGGTGTACGCTTGGGAAGCGAAACATCGAGATCATCTCTTCGGAGACCGTCAGCTGCACCTTTGAAGCCGACGGGAGACGGATCGCCGTCACTCCGCGCCCGTTCCCCCTCCCCGGGCGGGATATGGACTACGAGGCCGCGATCGAAGCCGTGGCCGAGGAGATGTACTATATGCGCGACGATGAACTCTTCGAACTCTCCTCGTCCTGAAGGGCCATGACTTCACCGGAGCCTGTCATCAGGCTTGAAAACGTGTATACCGCTTACGAAGGGGCGGACCGCCCCACCCTGCAGGACATCTCCCTCTCGGTAGGGAAGGGCGAGTTCGTGGTGATAGGCGGCCCGAACGGGGCCGGGAAGACCACGCTGCTCGAAACCATCAACGGGATGCTCCCCATCACCCACGGGAAGGCCGTCGTGTGCGGGCAGAACGTACGGGGAGACGGGGTGCGGGTGCGGTGCCGGGTCGGCTACCTCCTCCAGAACTTCGCCTTCGACCCGCTCACGCCGTTCACGGTCGAGGAGGTCGTCCTGATGGGACGCTACGGCACGATAGGACTCTTCCGGAAACCAGGCAAGGAGGACTACGCAGCGGTGCAACAAGCCCTGCACCTGCTTGGCATCGAGGACCTCGCCTCCCGCCCCATCGGACAGCTCTCCGGCGGACAGCAGCAGAAGGTGCTCATGGCCCAGAACCTGGCCCGCAACCCTGAAATTCTCCTCCTGGACGAGCCCTTCTCCAACCTGGACATGTTCGCCCGGGAGGAGATCAACCGCCTCCTCGCCCGCCTGGTCGGGAGCGGGATAACGGTGCTGATCGTATCGCATGCCTTCGATGACCTGCCCGAGAGGCAGGTGCGGGTCGTGGTGATGCAGGAGGGGAAGATCGTGGTCAGCCGGGAGTGTTCGCCGGGAGAGGTAGAGCAGGTCGTCCGGAATGCCGGAAAGGGGCCCTCGCATGCTTGAGTTCATCATTTCAAACAACATCGTCTGCCATGCTGTGGAGGCCATGCTCTTTGCCTCCGTCGCCTGCGCCATCCTCAGCGTGATCATTACCCAGGTGCAGATCTCCTCCATCGGGTTTACGATGGCTCATGCCGCCTTTGCCGGTGCGGCGGTGGGAATGTTCCTCTCCCTCAATCCGACCGTCTGCTCCATCGTGGCCGGCGTCAGCGTCGCCTTCCTTATCGGCCCGCTCTCGGATAAGGCCCGGCTCTCTCCCGATACGTCGCTCGGGCTGCTGTTCGGGATCTGCATGGCCGTGGCCATCTTCTTCATCGCCTACATGCAGACCCTCGGGCAGGGGTTCTCCGCCATGGGCCTCCTCTTCGGGGACGTCATCTCCCTCTACCGCGAAGAGGTATACCTCCTCGCAGTCATCTGCATCGTTGCGATCGCCTTTATCGTCGTCCTCTACAAGGAGATCACCGCGATCATCTTTGACCGGAGGATCGCGGAGTCGGTCGGGATCCGGGTGAAACCGGTTTATTACGCGATGCTCTTTGTCATTGCGCTCACCGTCGCCCTCTGCCTCCCCATCATCGGGGGCCTCCTCCTCTACGTCTGGCTGGTCACCCCGGCAGCAATCGCCCTTCAGTTCTGCAGCCGACTGTCCGCGATGTTCGTGGCCGCCCCGACGGTAGCCGCGGTGATCAGCGTATCCGGCGCCCTTGCCGGGCTTGAATATTCCCTTCCGGTCGCTCCCCTGACCGCCGTTCTCTTCTCCGTCGTCTTCATCGCCGCGGTGCTCCTCTCACCCCGGCGGCGCATTACGTTTCGAAAAACTTAAGACTTTTGTAACAACTATTCTCATCATGAAACCTATTCGTATCATCTTTTTCCTGATTGCTCTGGCACTTGTAGCATCCGGAGCGAATGCCCTCAGCGTGGTCTCCACCACCACCGTTCTCTGGGACCCCATCCAGCACATCGGCGGGGAGAAGATCGAAGCCATCTACATCGCCGATCCTACCATCTGCCCGCACATGCAGGCGGACATCATCCCGAACCGTATCCAGCTGCAGAGGGAGTTCATCCGTGATGCCGACCTCTTCGTTGCCCACAACGGGTCGGTCGATCAGTCCTATGTGATGCCGTATGTTGCCGACTTCATGACTGCCAACAACTACGGCACGGTTGAGTGGGTGACCCTCGCGGATCCCGCCATGATCTGGAACACCCCGTCGGGGGCAACAGACCTCTCCCGCGAGGTGGCGGGATGGCTGATCGCTGCAGACCCGGCTAACCGGACGTACTACGAGGCGCGGCTGGACGAGTACCTTGCGGAGATCGACGCCGCGAATCTCACCTCGGAGGAGCGGGAGGCGATCCCCGGGCAGGATGTCGTGGTGATGGTATGGCAGCAGGACGCAGCGGTCGGCTGGCTCGGGCTGAACCAGGTCTCGATCTTTGCACCGGAGTTCTACCAGGGTGGAAAATTCACTCCGCGAGCCGTTGTCGACGATATCCAGAAGAATCCCGAAAAATACCGGGACGTGAAGTACGTCATCGAGAACATGCAGTCGGGAGAGCTGGCAAAGGGTCTTGAGGAAGCTCTCATCGACGCGGGGATACCCGTAGAGCGGGTCATCTTCACCAACTTCCCCAAGTCGCTCCCGGGCGTCGACTCGCTCCCCGACGTCATCCGCTACAACAAGGGCCTGGTCACCCCGGCGCAGGGTGCATCGGCAGCGAAAGCGACCAAACCGGCCGCGACTGCCGCCCCGCTCCCCGGAATTCTTGTCGTTGCGGCAGTCCTCGGGGGCGGCGCCCTTGTACTGCTCGCCCGCAGGCGGTAGGAATCACCTTCACCACCACTTTTTGATCCTGGAGAAAAAACATGGAACAACTGACTGAGATCACGAAGATCGATGTACTGCTGTCGGATTTCCAGTGTCGCGGGTGTACCCGCCCGGGCATCACTGCCGGGCGGGGGAGCCCATGAACGTCGACCTGGCCCCAATCGGATACGTCTCTTCGCCGTATAAAAAGAAGGAGGACGCCCCGCGGCAGGGCAGGCTGACCGATACCGAGGCTGAGATCGTCATCGACGAACGGTACCTTCCCGGCCTTTTCAGGATAGATGAGAAGAAGCACCTCTTCGTGCTCTGCTGGTTTGATCGGTCCGACCGGACCGTCCTCCGGGTGACGCCCCCGCACAACCCGGTGGAGCATGGCGTCTTTGCGACCCGCTCTCCCAACCGGCCGAACCCGATCAGCCTCTCGCTCGTCGATGTCCTCGAGATCCAGGGCGGGAGGATCCGGGTCAGGGGGTTGGAAGCTCTCGACGGGACGCCGGTCCTCGATATCAAACCCTACTCGGAAGAGATCGACTGCCCGAAGTGATGGGATAGGGCCGTTTCGTCCCAGCATTTTTGCCGGGGGATTCCCCCGGCACGTTTTAAGACTTCCCGATCCCGCGAAGCAACCTGAAAAATGAACCGGTTGTCACTTCAGCCCGATCAACCGTGCCGAGTTGGCAATCACCGGAATTGAAGAGAGTTCGTGCAGGAGCGCCCCGGTCACTGGCGTGAGTATGTTGAAGACAGTAAGGCACACGGCAAGGAGAAGGACTCCAACGGCAAAGATGAGGTTCTGCCGGATGGTCCGGAGGGTTTTTTGTGATGTGCCGATGAGATGCGGGAGTTTGAGGAGCTCGTCTGATAACAGTACCACATCCGCGGTCTCGATGGCGACGTCCGTGCCGGCATTCCCCATCGCCACACCCACGTCGGCGGTCGCGAGCGCCGGCCCGTCGTTCACCCCGTCGCCGACAAATGCCACCCGGTGCCCTGCTTCCTGAAATCGCTTCACAACTCCGACCTTCTCCTCCGGCATCATCTCGGTGTGTGTCTCGGAGATCCCGGTTACTTCTGCAATCTTGTCGGCTGCTCCCCGGTTGTCGCCCGTTACGATGACCGTTCTGATGCCTGCCTGGTTGAGGGCGGCAACGGCCTCCTGTGCATGCTCCCGGAGCGTGTCCTCAAAGACCAGGAGGCCGCTTACCTCATGGTCAATCATCACGACGATGGCACTCTTCCCCTCGCGGGTTCTTGCACTGGTTTCCCGGAGAGTGATCTCGGGAAGGGCGATCCCCATATCCGAAAAGAGTTTCGGGCGCCCGAGCATGACCGTCCGCCCCTCGATTCCGGCCTTCACGCCGAGCCCCGTCAATAACTCGCAGGATTCGGGGTCCGGGACGGCGATCTCCCGCTCGGCGGCAGCCCGCACGATCGCCCTGCCTATCGGATGCTCGCTGAACTTCTCGGCGGACGCGGCATATCCTATCAGGCTGGTCTCGAGTACGTCATCGAAGGGAACTGCATCGACGAGCCGCAGTTCCCCGAGCGTGAGTGTTCCGGTCTTGTCGAAGATCACCGTATCGACCTGCGCCAGCGTCTCCACGGTTGCCCCCTTCTTCACGAGGCTACCCCTGAGCGCAGCATTCCCTATGGAGGCGACGAGTGCCGTCGGTGTCGCGAGGACGATCACGCACGGGCAGAAGACGATAAGCATGGTGATCGCCTGCAGGACGTTCCCGCTCCACCACCACAGCAGCAGTCCCAGGATAATAGCGGCCGGCGTGTACAGCTTTGCGTAGCGATCGAGCACCCGCTCGACGGGCGCTTTCTCTTCCTGGGCGTCCACAACGAGCCTGCGGATCTGGCCGAGCGTGGTCTCGGTCCCGACCCGGGTCGCACGGACTTCGATCGCTCCGTTTTCGTTGAGGGTGCCGGCGAAGACGGTATCTCCTTTCTGCTTCTCCACCGGCACGCTCTCCCCGGTGATCGCCGACTGGTTGATGGCAGCCGCCCCAAACAGGATCTCCCCGTCGACAGCGATCCGTTCTCCTGAACGCACGATAAGAAGATCACCGATAACCAGCTCGTCAGTGGGAAGGGAAAGGTCTTTGCCGTTGCGCCGGACGGTCACCCGGTCGGGCAGCAGCCGGGCAAGTGCGTCCAGGGCCCGGTCGGCGCGGGCAGCGACGAGTTCTTCAAGCATCCCGCCAAGAAGGAGGAGCACGGCGACAACGGCAGCAGCGGAGTACTCCCCGATCGCAATTGCTGCGGCTGTTGCAAGGGAGACCGGGATGTCGGCGGTGAAATCGCCTTCGCGGATCCCCTGGACGGCGCTGTACCAGATGAACGAAGATCCCACCAGAGCGGCTGCAAGGTATATCCAATCGAGGTAGGCTTCCGAGGCAGCATCGGTAAAGAGACCGGAGACCTGGTATAGGACAGCAATCAACAGGAGGATGCCGCTAGCAAGCGTGAAGATCGTGCCGGGAGCGAGCAGGAATTCTCTATAGTCCCGGAGAAGAGACCGGGAGGCGGCGATCAATGGTCCAAAAGAATCGTGAGTCACGTCCATTCTCGAATCACCTTACATAAGATACCGGAGAAAGGGCCTGTTGGGCGGAAAGGACAGAGGCGTCCGCCCGCAATTCCCCTTTCAAGTATTAAATTTTTTAATTGAACTCATACTTAATCTTATTTATTTACTTTATTTCTCATACTTTCGAAGGCGGACCAATCCAGCTGCATCGCCGGAGCCCCGGCTTTCTGCTGCACGGTAATCGCTCTTCAACCTCGGGCGTGACCCCGGGTATCGAGTCGCGCGAAAAACATCCGCTCCCGGCAGCATCCAGACCCGCGTGAATGCGGGCATGTCATCAAGCCTCCGGCGCACCAGGGTCTTCGAACCTTGCGAAGACATCACCTCCGTGGCCGAAACGCCCCGGAAGGGCACCTCCCGGCATCCCGGTCGGCGGAACGGGACCGTTGACGGTGCATTCCTCGTCGATCGCAATTTTCTTCGGATAGAGAGCGCAATCGTTGCAGGCCGGCATAAAAATCTCTTTCCCGCTCATGAGATCGCAGGTTCTTCCGGCCGGGCTACGAATTCGCCTTCTCCCACCAGATCTTCACCCTGGTCGAATCCCCGGGCACGACGACGGTATCCCCTTCGGGTCTGACATACCATTCCAGACACTGCCTGAGCACCTCTTTTTGCTCTCCGGTCACGGCGAAGCACCTCGGCGCGAAGTAGTCGACCGCCTCATCGAGGTCGGCAAACCGGTTGATGTGCCGGAGGGGGGACGTCTCGATGTTCGGATAGATGTCCATCGAGTACAGCACGTTGTAGAGGATGTCGCACTTGGGGGAGGAGACATACGGCGAGCCGTGGAGATGCGGCCAGAGTTCCCGCGACATCGCATCCCACGATGTCTCACCGACAAACCAGTAGATGTAGACGTACCGGGAGGACGCCTCTTCCAGCTTCCTGACGGCCTCTTCGATATCGGGGACGTCGAGAGAATACGACGCGAAGACGACATCGTACGGCGGGCTGAGATCGTCTGCCACGCTGACGTCTTCCCACCGTTTCGGCACTACATCGATGTTGCCGATCCGTTTCGCTGCTAGCTCCTCATCGAACACCGATCGCATCCCCTCCGAGGGTTCGACCGCCGTAACGTGATTTACCTGCCTGGCTATGGGGATGGCAAGGGTTCCCGGCCCCGCCCCGACGTCGAGCACCCGTGACGAAGGGATTAAGGGCATGTCTCTGAGGGTCTTTTCGACCCGCTCCCCGTTGTTCTCCTGGGCCATCCTGTAAAACCTGCGGGCCGCGTCTTTTGCGTCCCAGAAACTTGCGTCTGTTGAATTTCGGTTCGCCTCGTGGTGCTGCTTCCGCTGTTCTCTCCATATGGTATTCCAGTCTATCGAGTGTGTTTTCATGTGCATTCTCCTTGTAAACCGGATGTTTGCGGGCTATCGTCGCTCTTCGTTCTTATCCGCCAGCGAGGGGCCGTCAGGATCTCCGGATGAACATCTCGGAATACGGCGCAAACCGTCCCGCATCGACGGGGTAGGTGAACCTGATTTCGTCGTTGCCGCAGACCATGCAGAGGGGCCGGGCGGCATCGAGGTCCATGTTGCCCTCGGCGGTGGCATACCGGTCGTTCACCTCGAGATGAATGACTCTTCCGATGACGAGTGCATACTTCTCCCTCGTGATCTCCTCGACGAGCCGGCACTCCATCCAGGCGATCGATCCCTCGATGCCGGGCGGCGCGACGGCGGTCGAAGGCCGGGGAGTGAGTTTTGCCTCCTCAAATTCGTCGACTTCGGGCGGGAAGTTCCGGGCGCAGATCATCACTTCCTCGACCATCGTGGCCGGCGGCACGTTGACGACGAACTCCCCGGTCTCCCTGATGTTGTCGAGGGTATCGCGCCGCAGCCATGAGGCAAGGACAATCTCGTCGAGAGGCCGGAGGATCGGTGTGATATTCCCCCACGGTGCGGCATTGCGGATCCCGGCTTTCGAGACCGTCGAGATGAGCACCACGGGAAGCGGCAGGACGTTTTCGCGTTTGTGCGGTGATAGTTGCATGATTCTTACATCCGTTGAATTTGAATCTCAGCATTATGCTGTAGCGTTTACCGCCTTTCCAGCACTTCGACCAGTGTGCCGATGGCCTGATGCCTATCCGTCAACGCCTGTCCGCCGAGACCTGCTTCGAGAATACCGGGTTCCTGCGGGATTTCACAGACGATCCGGGACGGGTCCGCAACTCCTTCACGCATCCGGGCCACCATGGTCGGATCCGTCTTGTTCAGCACATAGTAGAGCGGGACGCCGATCCCTTCCGCCATTCCCGTAATCTTCTCCGCGAGCCGCAGCGACTCGAACGAGGGGTCGAGCACCATGAGGATCACGTCGGCCTCCTGATCGATTCCGCGGCCGAAGTGCTCGATCCCCGCCTCGGTGTCTGCGATAACAACATCGTTGTCACCGAGGCGAAGGTTTTTAAGAAACTGCCTGGCGAGCATCCCCATCGGGCATGCACATCCCTCTCCCGCATCGTGGATCTTGCCGACGGAGACGAGCCGAACACCGTGGCCTTCGGCGACATAGTCCTTCGGAAGGTCGTCGAGCGTCCATGCCCCCTCGATCAGGTTGACAGATGCTTTGTCCCGCATCGCCGCCATGATCTTCGCTCCCACGGTCATCTTGCCCCCGAAGTAGTTCATCAGGTCGGACGGTGCGTCCGTCCCGAGCAGGCGGTGCAGTCCGAGGTTCGACTCATCGGTATCGACGACCAGCACAGGGCGGTTCCGCCGTGCGTACTCACGTGCGAGCAGGGCAGCGAGCGTGCTCTTCCCGCTGCCTCCTTTTCCACAAATAGCGATCTTCATTTTCTTTACTTCCGTTTCATTGTCTGAATTTCGATTTTTGCTGCGTTTTTTGAGGTTGTAGGTCGATATCCGCAAATCGGTTGGGATTGACCGTCTTTGCCATGATCAAACCGTTCGGATTTACGGAGATGGCCACCGTACAGAGGGCGGCCGCCAGCAAGTGTGATACAGATGACGCCGCAACACCGGTGATCAAAGCAGAATGCGTTGCCATCTCACCCGCATGACGGACACGTTTCCACGCACCAGTCCATCCACTGTGCCGATCTGAGGGCTTTCGCGGTCTCGTCGTCCACGGCGTAGACGTTCTTGTAGAAGTTCAGCAGCCACTCTGACAGTTCGATGTCGGCGAACCGCTCCGGATACGCCGCCTTTGCGATCACCATCACATCGATCGGGTATTCAAGGCGCTTAGCACAGTTGCAGGGTGTCCATGGCCAGGCAACGACCTTCCTGTTCTTCACCGCCTTGAGTTCCTGCAGGTTCTGGTAATAGGGCGCCGAGTAGAGTTCCTCCGGCGGATGGTACCCGTTTGCCGTACAGAGGACGATGACATCCGGATCGATGCTCAGGATCTGCTCTGCCGAGACCGTCTTGAAGTATCCGGGTTCTGCAAAGGCGTTCTGTGCATGGGCAATCTCTTCGATGAAGTACGACTCGATGGTGTCAAGGCCAAAGACCTGTCCGGCGCCTCCTGCGTTTCTTGCGGTGGGTGAAAGCCCTAAGATAAGTACGCGCGGCTGCTCATCCAGCGGGATGTCTCTCGTCCGCTCATCGATGAGACTGACCTGCTCCTCAAGATACCCTGCGAGTTTCGAAGCATTCGCCTCCTTTCCAAAGACCTGCCCGATAATCATGATCTCATCGGATATCTTCGTGAGATCAGGATCTTTGAATGCAGGGGGGCCATAGACGACGACGAGAGGAATGCCTAGCGACTCAATGGTCGAAATTGTTTTTGTGACGGATTCGTCATCGATGTGCCGGGCGGTGCATGAACCGACCCGCAGGATAACTACATCCGGATCGAGCGATACAAGGGATTCGTAGTTGATTGCTGCTCCGGATTCGGCAATACGCGGGAGTTCCATGATCCGGCGGTTCAGGTACGTCACCGGATTCATTCCATCACGATACCAGTATGACTCTCCATGGATCGTTGGGAATTCATAGTCGAAGTTCCTCTGAAGGCAGGATGAACCCACTCCAACGATAGTGTCCTGTGTCCCGAGATACGTCATCGTTCCCTCTATCATGCCGTCGGATACGGTGACGACGCGCTCGATCTTCTCCGGCACCTGCACTGCGACCCCGCGGGAGTCGACGACCGTCCGGTATCCGGCGTCATCGGGTCCCTGGCCCGTTCCTTCCCCGGACTGCTCCGCTCCGGTGCATCCCGTGGAGATGACCAGCAGGACCGCTAGGAGGAGGGCGGCACCGGCCAAGAGGCGCCCTTCTCTCACCGGCACCCGTCGACCTCCCACCAGAGTTTCATCCGGGTCATCATCCCGGAGTGCACGAGGCCGTCCCCGTTCGTCGAGAGGACCCCGGAGAAGTACTCCCGGAGAACCTCCTCCTGTGCCGGGGAGGTTATCCGGTACTGCTCCCGGAACTCGTCGACTGCGACATCGAGATCCACGAACCTGCGGACGTGTTCCCCCCGAATCGTCTCCACGTTCGGGTAGATCCCCTTCGAGTAGAGGACGTTAAAGAGGACGTCGGCCTTCGGCCCGAACCGGAATCCCCTGCCGTGGAGTTTCGGCCAGAGGTCGACCATCGCCTGTTCCCATGCGGTCGCTCCGGCAAACCAAAAGACGTAGACCCACCGCGAGGAGGCCTCGCACATCTTCTCGATCGCGGCCTGGATATCCGGCATCCCGAGGGAGTAGGACGCGATGACGACGTCGTAGCGCCCTTCGAGATCTACGGCTGGGTCGACATCTTCCCAGCGCTTCCGGACGATCGTGAGGTTCGATACACCCGACTCAGCGGCATACTCGGCCATCACCTCCGCCATTCCCGTTGCCGGTTCGACGGCGGTGACGTGTGCGGCGACGCCTGCAAGCGGCACCGCCAGGGTTCCCGGCCCCGCCCCGATGTCGAGCACCCGCGATCCGCGCTCGATTGGCAGAGCCTCAATTACGTGGCGGATTCGATGGGGGTTCTCCCTGGACTGCTTCAGAAATGAGCGCGCTTTCCCCTGCGATTCCCAGATTGAGGCACATTCGCCGCTGCCGCGGCAGCACATATTCTCGTCGTACAGTTCCTTCCAGACAGCGTTCCAGTCAATCTCGTTATATGCCATTGGTGTTCTCCGTAATCGCGACAATGTTATGATTCTGCATCCGCACTGACTCTCATCACTGCGGTAGGATTCTCGTATTGCGGCACGGCCGACCTCCCGGTAGCACATCGCTCCGCAACGCAGCGGGGCATCACCATCCGCATGCCCTCGAACGACCGGACGGCACATGCGTCCCGGTAGATCTTCTCGAGAACGCTCTCGGAGATCACGTCCGCCGGTTCCCCCTCGGCCACGACGGCCCCCTCTCCAACCACCACGACCCGGTCGCAGAACCAGGCAACATGGTTCGGATCGTGGCTGCAGGCGAGGAGGGTCTTGCCATCCTCGGCGACATCGCGCATGATCTTCCAGATCCTCATCTGGTTCTGAAAATCGAGGGCGCTCGTCGGCTCATCCAGGAAGAGTATCGGCGTGTCCTGTGCGATGGCGCGGGCCATCAGGACCATCTGCCGCTGGCCGCCCGAGAGCTGGTTGTACGGCCGGTCGGCGAATTCGGTGATGTCGAGCGCGGCGAGCGCGTTCATTGCGATCTCCTTGTCGCGCCTCTTCACCCCGAAGAACCCCCCAAGGTGCGGCGTCCTGCCCATGAGGACGACCTCCCGTACAAGGTAGGGGAAGGGCGGTTTGTGCTCCTGCGGCACGTAGGCGATGACCTTTGCGAGCTGTTCGACCGAGTGTGCCGAAGTATCCTCGCCGCATATCCGCACAGTGCCTTTTTCGGCGCGCAAAAAGCGCAGGCAACACTTGAAAAGCGTTGTTTTTCCCGACCCGTTCGGGCCGAAAAGACCGCAGAGTTCACCCTCTCCGACGGAGAAAGAGACTCCCGAAAGGACGGGGAAATCCCCGTATTTGAAATGGATATCCTGAACCTGCAGCATGGTAATCACCCGAAGACAGCCCTGCCCTTATTGCGGAGCAGGTAGCAGAGGTAGGGGGCTCCAAGAATGGAAGTCAGAATCCCGACCGGGATCTCGGCCGTCGTCAGCGTCCGGGCGAGCGTGTCGCAGAGGATCAGGTAGCACCCGCCCATCATCAGCGATGCCGGGATGACGAACCGGTTATCGGGCCCGAGGATCATCCTGGAGGCGTGGGGCATCATGAGCCCGACCCACGCGATGATCCCGACGAGTGAAACAGCGAATGCGGTGATGGCAGTGGCGAACGCGATGACCACGAACTTGTACTTTTCGGGATTCACTCCGAGTGTCCGGGCTTCCTCGTCGCCCATTGAGAGGATGTTGAGTTTCCACCCGAGCGCCCAGAGGACGACGAAGCTCACGATGACCGCGGGGGTGAGGAGGAGGACGTCGTTCCAGGTCGCGTAGTAGAACCCTCCCATCAGCCAGAAGACGATCTCTCTGAGTGCCGTGTCGTTTGCGGTGTACTTGAGGAGCGAAACGAGGGCGGCAAATATCGACCCGATGATCACGCCGGCGAGGATGAGGGTGATGGTGGGAGTCTCACCGCGGACGCGAGCGAGGATGTAGGCAAGGGTGACTGCGAGAGCGCCGAAAACGAACGCGAAGAACTGGATCGAGAAGAAGATAGCCGGAAAGACGATCCCGAGAGCCGCACCGAAGGCTGCTCCCGACGAGACACCGAGGATGTACGGTTCGACAAGCGGATTTCTGAAGACGCCCTGAAAGACGGCGCCTGCGATGGCAAGCGCACCACCGACCGAGATGGCAAGGATGATCCGCGGTACGCGGATATCCCAGATGATCGTATTGTGGAGTTTCGGCAGAGCGGTTATGTCGCCGAACGTGAGATGGACGAGGATTGTCCGGTAGACATCGGTGATCGTGATGTTGTACGCTCCCATGACGACGGCGATGCAGGCCGTTATAAAAAGGAGAAGGGCAAGAGCTGCGAGAACAGCGATCTTTCTCCCATCTCCGAATCCGTCGACGGGATCGTAACCCAGGTTGATGAGGAGTTGTCTGAAGCCTGTTGACTCTGTCATGCGGTATCCTCCCGCCCGGCCGGCGTGGACACCGTCATCTTAGTAGCAATAATATATAAAATAGTAATATTTGATGTTATTAATTCTCATTATAATTTTCTTTGATACAAATAATCCAATTTTATATATTACTTATTCAATTCCTAGTTATGAAACGTAGTTGCTGTGGCGGAGGGGCCGCCCTGCTTTTTGTCTGCCTGTTCTGTGCGATCCTCTTCTGCGGGTGCACGGGAACGACCGCCGGCGAACCGGCGGGTGACCCGTCCGGGCTAAGGACGATCACCGATATGCGCGGGCGGACAGTGGAGATTCCGGCGACGATCGATCGGGTCGTCTGCATCGACGATGGGTTCGTTGAAGGCATCATGTACCGGTTCGGGATGCAGGATCGGGTTGTCGGGCTCGGCGGCGAATGGATTAAGGACTACAATTACACCTTCGAGGCGACAGATGGCGGGACGTATGAGTACCAAAACGGCATGAATCCGGTCAGGTATCTCGCACCCGATCTTGCCGACCTCCCGGTGCTGGTTACGAGCGGGACGGCGATCAACTACGAGACGCTTGCTTCCCTCGAGCCGGATGTCGTCTTCCTCCGTGCCGGGGCATGGGCGTTCAGCGCGGGATCCGACGAGAACCTTGAAAAAACGATCCAGACGATTGACTCGCTGGGCATCCCGCTTGTCGTTCTTGTCGGCCCGCCGTATCAGGAACGCCCGACCGTGGACAATGTCGGCGAAGAGATCCGGCTCGTCGGCGAGGTCTTTGCACGGCAGGAGGATGCTGATGCGCTTGCGTCCTATCTCGAGGGGGAGATCGCCGTGATTCGGGAGCACACGAAAGACATTCCTGAGAGTGAAAAACCGCGGATGATGCAGTTCGGCCTCTCGCCGCGGGCCCGGCAGGGCGGCGGTGCCGGGATGGCTTGGGGCGGCGATACAATCGAGTCTTATTTCATCGAGGAGATAGCGAACGCGAAGAACGCGTATGAGGGCACCGGAGCGTTCGTTGTCATCTCGACCGAGCAGGTTCTTGCGCTCGATCCAGATGTGATAGTTCTCCCGACCGCACAGGGCTACCACCCGGCGGAGGAGCTGTATACCGCCCCGTATTACCAGAACCTGCAGGAGCTTTCTGCGGTCAGGAACCACCGGGTCTACGCTCTGCCGTGGACGCCCTACAACTGGGCAAAGCGGCTGGAATACCCGATCGAGGCGATGGTGATTGCAAAGGCCGCATACCCTGAGAGGTTCGCGGACATTAACGTCGGTGAATGGACGATCAGCTTCTATCAGCAAGTTTACGGCGTCGATGAAGCGACGGCGAAGGAGCTCCGGTCGGTCCAGTGGATGGACTGGATGGTCGAGGAGAACTTCTGAGCTCCGGAGATCGGCGGCAGTGCGTGGAGTTCATCTCCACGCAATCGCGGTCGCGAGTCCCGGCCAGGGGCATGGTGTCCCTAGCGGCACCCCTGCACCCGGGTGCTACAAATATTGTTCTAGATCATATTTGGTGGAATTTTAAGACAAGAATCCAATTATTTATTAGACCGCAAACACAGGTTTTTCATATTATCGGGGCATAGCGGCCCCCCGGAGGAAGCCATGTACGACGGTATCATTCAGACGGTGACACTCGCTGCCGGCCTGCTCGGCGAGGTCGTCCCGATGATGGTCGCCGGGGTCTTCCTCGCCGAGGTGCTCGTCGCCCTGAAGATTGCCGGGCGGATTGCGGCCCTCTCGCGGCCGCTCACCTCGTTCGCCCGCCTGCGGGAGGAGTGCGGCACGAGTTTCCTCATGGCCTTCGTCTCTCCCCCTGCCGCGAATGCCATGCTGATGGATTACCATACAAAGGAACTCATCTCCCGCAGGGAACTCGTCATCGCTGCCGTCATGAACTCGTTTCCGACGGTCGTCATGCACTGGCGCTATCTCCTCCCGTTTTACGTCCCGCTCCTCGGCATCCCCGGCCTCATCTACTTCGGCCTGCTGATGCTCGTCGGCCTCGCAAAGACTGCGGCCATCATGCTTTTCGGCCGGGCCATCCTCACTCCCACCCCGTGCATACCGGTCATCCCGGCGGAGGAGCCGCCCATCACGCTCCGGGAGGCGTTCCGGACGGCGTGGCCGTCCTCAAAAAAGACGCTCACGCGCCTGCTCTCGATCACCATCCCTACCATAGTCGTCGTCGCGTTCCTCATCAACGCCGGGGTCTTCGACCGGCTTGCCGTGATGATGCAGGGCGCGGGAGGGCTATTCCCCGTGCCCCCGGAGGGGTTTGCCATCATCGCCACCCAGTTCGGCAGTTTTGTCGCGGGTGCGAGCGTCGCGGGCGCCCTGCTCGCTGCGGGGGATATGACCTGGCAGCAGATCGTCCTCACCCTCCTCGTCGGGAACGTCCTCACCAGCGTGACGCGGAGCATCCGCTGGCTCGGTTCTTCTTACGTCGCGATATTCGGGATGCGGACGGGAACGGAGATCATGCTCGTCTCGACGGTGCTCCGAAACGGCATCATGGTCGTTCTGGTCGGCGTGCTGGCGTACGGGTTCGGATGGGGGTGAGGGTGCGGCTCACCCACGCCTCTGCACCTCCCGCACCGCCCGGATCTCCGGGATATCCATACCGCCGAGCAGTTCGACGATCGCCTGCACGTAGGGCTCCTGCCGGGTGCAGCTCGGGGATGCATGGGGGTCGCTTCGCTGCCCTCGCCGCCCCATCCCCGCGTGGCCGGTGGCGATGTAGTGCAGGAAGTCCTCTTTCGGGAGACCCCACCGGCAGTTGACCTGCAGCCGGACGAAGTCCGGGTTCTTCGGGTTCGGGAAGAGCACTGCCCGTGTCGGTGGGAGCGGGACCGGGTCCCCGCCGTTTGACTCCGCAAGGTCGAGGACCCGTCGCCACAGCCGGTCGCAGACGACCTTCGGGCAGACCCGGCAGGAGCGGTTCGACGGTGGTGTGCCGTCGCCGGTGTAGTGGCGGCAGAAGTTCGTGTCCATGGGCGTTCAGTGGTTCCGTCGTGGGTCATCGGTGCCGCACAACTGCTCGACGCAGGCGTCACTGCACCGCATCAATCTATCAGCATACGACTCGATGAAGTCCCGCTTAGCGAGGCACTCCAGCCACGCCTGCGGGATCGCGGACGCCCCGTAGTATGCCCCGGCAAGTTGCCCGTAGATCGCCGCGGTGGTATCGGCGTCTTCCCCGAGGTTCACCGCGAGAAGACAGCCTTCTCCAAACGTGCTGCTCCGGCTAAAAGCCCAGAGCGCCGCCTCAAGCGACCCCACGACATACCCGCGCCCCCGGATCTCTGGCGGCTCCTTGCGGAGGTATGACCCCGCCGCGACGGCATTGATCTCGTCGGCGAGCGGGTGCTCCTCCCAGTATCGCGTGACCGGAGAGTACCTCGGCGAGAGGAGAGCTTCCTTAGGCGCACCGGTGAGGGCACCGACGATCAGCCCCCCGAAGAACCGGCAGGCGTCGACGACCACCGGCAGCGCGTGGGTGGTTCGCGAACTCTCGCCGGAGAGTTCGATCGCCCGGGCCGGGTCTGCAGCGTAGAACATCGGCACCGGACAGAGCCGCATCAGGGATCCGTTGCCTGCCGACCGCTCGTCAGTCAGCCCCGGGAAGGGCTCCCGGGAGAGCATAAAGCGTTCAAGCGCCACTCGCGTCGTCGTCCCGATATCAAAGCATCTTCCCGTGCTGGAGAGGTGCCCCTCCCGGTACCAGCGCACGTAGCGCTCCAGCTGGTCGATAGGGTCAAACCCCCGCTTCTCGATCAGGCTTTCGGCGAGGCAGAGGGCGAGGGAGGTGTCGTCAGTCCACTCTCCCGGCCTGAGATCATGGTACCCGCCGCCGGCCATACCAGTGACGGGCTCAAACGTCCCGGGCGGCCGGAACTCGGCAGATACCCCGAGGGCGTCGCCTGTAGCGAGGCCGAGCAGGCAGCCACGGTAACGGTCGGTTCTATTCATGATGTTGTTTCAGGTCACTTTCACCAAAGACAGTTCCGGTTTGTGCCAACCCAAATAACAACACTCATCCCTCCTCCACCCCAAACCTCTTCTCAGGAGAGAACACCGGATGTCCCCCGCCGTTCTGTACCGCCAGTTACCCGGAGAGGGCCTCGAAGCGTTCATCGCGGAGTTCCGGAAAGTCGCCGCCCGCGACCCGTTCGGCACCGTCTTCATTGTCCCGACCTCTCATCTTGCGCGGGAGATCGTCCGCCGCCTCGGGGAAGAGGGTGCCCCGGTCGTCGCCGACACGGTCACGACCCTCTCGGGGTTCGCCCGGAAGATCTTCCTCGACCGTGCAACGTCGGAGACGCTGATCTCCGGGACCGAGTCCCGGCTCATCCTCACCCGCCTCCTCGCCTCCGGCAGATACCCACTCCTCTCCGGCACCGGGGCGATCAACGAACTCGCAACCCTTTTTGAAGTCATCCTCATGCGGAAGGTCAACTACCCGGCCGCCCTCGGCGATCTCGCGACCGCCAAATGTGTCGAGATCGCTCGCCTCTTCGACGCCTACCGCCGGTTCCTCGACGAACACGACCTTGTCGACGAGAGCACGCTCTTTGCTCGTGTGGTCCGGATGCTCTCCGATACGGGGTGGTTCCGGACGGTCTATATCTACGGTCTCTTCGAACCGATGCCGCGGGCAGGCGGCAGTCATCATCTCTGCCCCCTCCGGACGGTCTTCGTCTACGGCCTCTTCGAGCCGATGCCGCTTGAACGCGACCTGCTTTTTGCCCTACGGGAGTCTGCAGAGGAATTTCATTACTCGATCCCATACGATGGAAACCCGGCGGTTTTTGCCGACGACGGTGAGTGGCTGCTCCCGGATACGGTCATCTCCGGGGATGCCCCGGACACTCGCCGCTCCCGCCTCGCCGCCCAATTCTCCCGGTCCGAGCCTGTCGACTGCGGCGGCTGCGTCCGCCTCGCAGAACGGCGTGACCGGCTCGACGAGGTCCGGGCTATCGCACAGGAGATCCGTGATCTGGTCGCCGCCGACGTGCGGCCGGACGAGATCGCAGTCGCGTTCCCCGACTTTGCATCGGTGTTGCCTTACGTGGAGGAGGTCTTCCCCGACTTCGGGATCCCGTACGCCGCGTCCGACGGCCTGCCGCTCTCTGCATCACCGCTCGTCCGGGCACTGCTTGACATCGCCGCGGTTCCTGCCCACGGTTACCGGCGAGCGGATGTCGTCGCTCTCGTGACCTCTCCCTACCTGCCGGTCACCTGCGGCTGCGAACTCGATCTCCTCTCCCGTGAAGCCCGGATAACCGCCGGGCATTGGGACGAGCGGCTCACCGTCCTCGCTCGCGCCGTCGAAGAGGAGCGGGAACGGCCGGATATCCCGGAACTCGTGAAATCCCGGCTCGCAGCAAAGGCGGCCTCGATTGAGTCGGCACGGGACACCATCAGGATGCTCTTCGCCGATCTCTCGGCACTCGAAGGAACGAAGACGATTGCCGACCATACCGCAGCTTACCGCTCACTCCTTGAGCGGTGGCAGGCTCCGGTTATGCCAGAGAACGGCGATCCCGATCTCCTCGATGACGAGGCACGGGTTCTCGGGGAGTTCATCGATATCATCGCGGCGTTCGAGCGCTTCGCCCGGCTGCTGCCGGATGCGGAGATATCCCTTGCGGAGTTCTCCTCCCTGCTCGAACAGGTTGCCGGCGAAACCCGGACAGCCGGTCGCCGGAACAACGGCGGCGTTTGGGTTGTCGGCGTCCGGGAGGTTGCGCACCTCGCCATCCCCTATCTCTTCATCGGCAACCTCGTCGAGGGCGTGATGCCGCGCCTGACCACCCGGCTCCCGTTCACCACCGATGCCGAGACCCGCCGCCTTGGAACGCGGTCGCGAGAGGATATCCTCCGGGAGGAGCGCTACTACTTCACTGCCGCCCTGCTCTCCGGCCGTTCCGGGGTCTACCTGAGCTACCCTGCGACTGACGGGGCAACACCGGTGATCGGCTCCGGGTTCGTGGACGCCGTTCGTGAAGTATTTTCCCCGGAGACGTGGGGGAGCGGCGACTTCCCGGACTCCGGGCTCGCGGCAGCCCGACGGGCCGGTGCCCTCCTCGCCCGGCGGGAAACGCCGGACCGGATGCCACCGGGGCTCTCTGTCCGCGAGGCCGTTCGCCGTCTCAACATCGAGAACTACCACCGAAGAGCCGGTTACGACTCCCCCTACGACGGCATGCTCGGGGACGACCCGACAATCGTCGCGGCGCTCGCCGAACGGTTCGGCGACGGTGCGGTCTTCTCCCCGACGGCGCTCGAAACCTACGGTGACTGCCCGTTCCGGTTCTACCTGGAGCGGGTTCTCGGTCTTGCGCCGCTGCCCGAGGCAGATCCCGACCTGACGGCGCAGGAACGGGGGGCCCTCGTCCACCGAATCGCCTACCGGTTCTACTCCGGCTGGACGTGCGACGGCAACGGCCCGGTCACCGGGGCCTGCTACGCGGACGCCCTCCGGCGGCTTCTTGAAGCCGGCCGGGAGGAGACCGACCGGTTCGCGTTCGAAACCCCAGCCTGGGTCGCGGATAAAGAGCACCTCCTCGGGTCGCCTGCGGCGGGCAAGGGTCTCCTCGAGCGGTTCCTCCAGCACGAGACCGAGGTCGCGGCCTCCCGTTTCGTCCCGCACGCCTTCGAGGTCTCGTTCGGCCTCCCGCTGGTGCCGGGGGAGGTCGATGCGATCTCGACGCCCGATGCGGTCGCGATCCCGCTCGGCACCGAGACCATCCGCCTGCGGGGCAGGGTCGACCGGGTCGACGTGCTGCCCGAGGGCCGGTTCATCATCACCGACTACAAGACTGGGTCGTCGCACATCCGGCTCAAGGATATCGAAGCGGGCAGGGCGCTCCAGCTCCCCCTCTACCTCCTGGCGGTCGAGAGGCTGACCGGGATGGAGGGAGTCGCGGGCACCTACTACACCCTCCGGCGCGGAGAAGTCACGAACAAACCGGTCTTCTGGGACGCGGGGCTAAAGGACTGTTTCGCCTGCTTCCCCGCCTCGCAACGGAGTAGCGTCGAGGATGTCCGCGAGGTGGTGAAGACCGCTCTCGCCTGGACGCAGCGGTATCTTTCCAGGATACGCGCCGGATGCTTCCCGCCCCGGTCGGACACGCGTTCCTGCCCGCCCTACTGCGGGTTCAAGACCGTCTGCCGGTTTGACGCCCTGCGGCTGCTTAACGCGGAGGTGATTCCCGATGGGACTGACTGAACGCCAGGCGCGGGTCGCGCTCGACCACTCGAGGAGTACGTGCGTCACCGCCGGTGCGGGGACGGGGAAGACGCACGTCCTGGTGCAGAAGTACCTCAGCCTGCTTGAGTCCGGTGTCGGCGTCGACAACATCCTCGCGCTGACCTTCACCGAGAAGGCGGCCGGCGAGATGAAAGTCCGGGTCCGCCAGGCGATCGCGGAGAAGGAGGGCGAGCGGTGGGACGCGATCCGCGACGAGTTTCTGTGGGCGAAGATCTCGACTTTCCACTCCTTCTGCGCCTCGGTTCTCCGGGAGTTCCCCATTGAGGCCGCCGTGGGGCCGTCCTTCGCCGTCCTTGACGAGCGGGAGGCGTTCCGGCTCCGTGAGGAGGCGATCGACGATCTCATCCACGGCGATCCGCCCGCGGCGTGCCGGGACGCGGTGATCGGCGCTCTCCGGGCTGTCGGAGCCTACGAACTGAAGAACTACCTCGAGGCGCTGTACTCCCGCCGCGGGGCTGCGGAAGCGTTCTTTGCCGCGCTCGCGGAGAGCGAGGAGAGGGTGCTTGACGCCTGGCGGGCGGCCGTGGAGCGGCACCGGGAGGCGGCGTCCGGGGAGTTCTTCGCCCGGGCAGGCGACGCAATCGCAACCCTCCGGGACCTTGGTGCCCGCTACCCGGACGAGCGGGACACCGCCGGAGCCTACCTCCGGGCGATCGAGCCCTGTCTCGTCGGTGAGATCGCGGTCGCCGAACTTGCCGGGGTTCACGACGAGTCACGTTTCCGCAGGAACATGGGACAGAAGAAGAACTGGACAGGGGACGACCTCAAAAACCTCCGAGAGGCCTACGGCGTTCTCGACCAGTGCCTCAAAGACCACGGAGACGCCTGCTCCCTCACCCTTGATGCGTCCGACCCCTTCACCCGGGCGACGCTCGACTTCCTCCACGACCTCGCTACAGTCTTCTCGGTCTTTCTTGGCGCGGTCGATGCCGAGAAACGGCGACACAACGCCCTCGACTTCGACGATCTGGTGAACCGCACCCACCGGCTCTTTTGCGACCGGGAGGATATCGTTGCGGCGCACTTTCGGAGCCGGTTCCGGTATATCCTGGTCGACGAGTTCCAGGACACCGATCCCGTCCAGATCGCCATCATCCGCGCCATCCTCGGCAATTCCGCGAACCTCTTTGTCGTCGGCGACCCGAAACAGTCCATCTACCTCTTCCGGGAGGCCGACGTGACGCAGTTTGGGCATACCCGTGACCTGATCGAGCGTGATCTCGGCGGGGAGACGATCGCGCTCGACGTCAACTTCCGGAGCACTCCTGAGGTCGTCGAGTTCACGAATGCCGTCTTTTCCGCCCTGATGGCGGAGGCCGGCCGTCCCTGGGAGTTCCTCTACGAACCGCTGCATGCGTTCCGCCGAGACGATGCCGGCTCGGTCGAACTCCTTCTCTCCCCAAAGATCAGAGACCGGGCGGCCGGCCGCCGGACCGAGGCGGAGATGGTTGCACGTAAGATCCGCTCCCTTGTCGAGCGGGGGGAGAAACCGGTCTGCCGCGACGGGGAAGCCCGGCCGGCAGGCTACGGCGACGTTGCTGTTCTCCTCGAGCGGCGGACGAACCTCGCCTACTACGAATGGGCGCTCGCCCGCTACGGCGTTCCCTACAACGTCCACGCGGGGCTCGGATTCTACGAGCGCCAGGAGGTCTACGACCTCTACAATATCCTCCGGTTCCTTGTAAACGACCTGGACGACGCGGCCCTCTACGGCGTGCTCCGGTCGCCCTATTTCGGGTTCTCCGACGCCCGGCTCTTTCATATTGCCCGGGCTGCGGGGAGTTCTCTCTGGGAGCGGCTGCAGGCGGCGGAGGAGCCGGCGGCGGCAACCCTCCGCGACTGGCTCTCGCTTTCCCGCAGGCTCCCGCCTGCCCGCCTCCTCCGCCGGATTGTCGAGACCTCAGGGATCTATCTCGTCTTCGGCGGGATAGCCGGGGGCGAGCAGGCCGCGGCGAACGTTGAGAAACTGATCGCCCTCGCAAGGGATGCCGACTGCGCCACGCTTCCAGGGTTTGTCGCGGAACTCGGCCGCTCCATCGACGACGCAGAGCGGGAAGGCGATGCCCCCCTCGACCTCGCATCCGCGGACGCTGTCTCGATCATGACGGTGCATGCCGCGAAGGGGCTCGAGTTCCCGGTCGTCGTCGTTCCCGACCTCGCGGAGACACCGCGGTCCGGCGGGGGCACGATCATGGTAGAGGAGGGGCTGCTGCTCGGGGTTTCGATACCGAACCCGGCAGACGATCACGAGCGCGAGGAGACGCCCGTCCTCCGGCTCCTCAAGGACGAATACCGGCAGAAGGGGGAGGCGGAGCGTAAACGCCTCTTCTACGTCGCGGTCACCCGGGCAGAGGATCACCTGATCCTCTGCGGGGAGATGCCGAACGCGGTCCCGGAGAGCCTCGCGGACGGCAAGACCCGGATGGCCTGGCTCGCGCACTGCCTGGGGCTCTGCGATGAGGTCTACGCCCGGGGCGAAGCCGTCCTCGGGACGCTCCGCATCCCGCTCACCCTCGACCCCGCGGCGATCCCGGTCGACGTGCAGGAGACCGCCCCGGTCTGCCTGCCGGTGCCCGACGACGTCCCCGCGGCGCCCGTCCCGGTGGGCATTCCTTCCAATGGGAAGAAGGAGCGGGTCTACTCGGCAAGCGAGCTTGAGGCGTACCTCCGTGGCCCGGCGGAGTCCCGATCGACCGCGGATGACGCGCTGACCCGCGGTCTGGTCGTCCACGAGGTCTTCCGCGGCCGCGATCCCGCCGCGGTGCTGCGGCGGTACGGGCTGGACCCTGCCGGGGCTGCGGAGTACCAGGAACTCTACGTCCGGTTCCTTGCATCGCCCCTGATGCGGGGGATCGTCCGCGACCACCGCGAGGTGCCGTTTTCGGCCCGGGTGAACGGGTTTGCGTTCAGGGGGGTCATCGACCGGCTGGTGCAGCGGCAAAACGGCACCTGGATGCTCATCGATTACAAGACCGGGACGCCGGGGGACGCCGGGGAGTATGCGATCCAGATGACCATCTACCGCCGCGCCGCTGGCCAGATTCTCGGGGGTCCGGTCACGCCCTACCTCTATTTCGTCGATGCCGACCGCTGGGCGGAGATCGAGGTGGACGAGGATCTGGTCTTTGCCGAGATCTCCCGTGCGATCAGCGGGATCGAGGAAGAAGGTCTTTGACGGCGGGAGCCGGTTCTTCGGATCTCCGATGCGTCCCGGTTCCTCGCGTTCAGGAATCGTCTGGTTCACGGGTATGCAACTGTGCCCGATGAGGTTGTCCGGACGTCATCGAAGGATACCTGTCCGTCCTCTCCGGCGAAGCGCGGTCTCTCCCGGGAGAGCATGAGTAAGGCCGGACGGAGAGACCTTTTCCGGGTTCTGCAGCAAGGATGTGCCGTAACCGTTACCCTGTCGCGCTTCGTCCGCGATACGCGACCGGTCGGTTCTCGCCGGTTATGTGAGGAGCGGCGCTTGCCGCACCGCGGCCTCGCCGCTCAGTCGTACAGCCCGATCGCCAGGTAGTCGTCGTCGGAGAGTTCGTCCCAGAGTTCGAGGACGACCGAGCCGTCGTCCAGGACGTCGCCGGGGATGATCCATTCGGAGTCGACTTCCCTGACTTCTTCAACCCCGTCCGCGGTTCTCACGAGCACGTTCATGGTATCTCCTGTTGCGTCCGGTTCCACCCGGATCATGCTCTCCTGGAGCGTTTTCCCTGGCGATCTATCTTCCGGCGGGGCAGGCGAGTTCGCAGGCCCGGCAGTGGTCGATCCGTTTCCTCCCGGAGTTCTTGTCGGCGTTCATCCGCGCCAGGCACCGCTCCCGGCTGAACCTGCAGGTGGGGAAGGCGTCCATCGGGCAGGCGCGGGTGCAGTACCCCTCGCAGCCGGCGCAGGGAGCTTCTCCCTCTGGTGATGGTTCTTCGGGGTGGTTCAGGTCGGCCCAGACCGCCCGGAACCGGACTTTCGGCCCGTAGCCCGGGACGATGACGAGGTTGTTTCTCCCCATCCTCCCGATCCCCGCCATGCAGGCTGCGTCTTTGAGGTAGATCCCGCCGTCATGGAGCTGGTAGGGGATGAGGCGGGCGCTGACTCCGTACTCGTCCTGCAGCCAGCGGGCGAGGTTTTTGCCGGTATTCCCGAGGATCCGGTCGCCGGGCGTCCCCCGGCCCGGCTCCCAGAGGTCGAGCTCGGGGTGCTCCGGGTCGTGAGAGAGGCCGAGGACGATGTAGGTGCCGCGGTCCTGCGAGCCCGGGCGTTTCTCCGCGACGGCCGAGGGGCAGTCGACGAGCCTCTTTGCCGCCACGGTGCCCGCTACGTCTGCGCCGAGTTCATGCGCCTTTCGGATGGCCGCCCTGATGATCTCGGGGTCGTTGGGCATAGTGGAGGGTGGGGGACGGGAGGTGAAGAAGGGAGCGGTCATCCGGGCTACAGGGGGCGCGCCACCCGTTCTACCCTGTCCGGGGGATATGGTTGTGGATCACCTCTTTATGCGATTGTTTCCAACGGGGGGCTTGATCGCAATGACCCCAAGAATCCTCATAGCGTTTGACGGGTCCAGCACAGCCGGGCTGGCAGTAGCGCGAGCGGTTGAATGGTTCGCTGCCGATAGCGAGTTTCATGCGGTCTATGTCCACGGTACGGGCGAGACGATCCGGATCCCGGTGGCGATCCCCCCGCATGCCGCTACCAGAGGGCTTGACCCCGAGCCCGAGCTGGAGCGACGGATCGAGAAGCAGGAACGTGAGTTCATCGAGAAAAAGATCCGGGACCTGACGGATGAGCACGGGGTGCAGATCCGGCTGCACTGGCGCCGGGGTGACCCGCGGCACGAGGTTGTCCAGGCCGCAACGGATGTGAGTGCCGATGTCGTCGTGATCGGTTCCCGCGGCCATGGAAAGATATCCCGGCTCCTCCTTGGGAGCGTCAGCTCCTTTGTGGTGGAGCATGCGCCGGTCTCGACGCTCGTTGTCCGGTGATCCGCCCGGACCCGGGAGTGGTGCCGGCACCTCTCCGGCCCCTGTCAATTGACCGCCAGCGGCACAGGCAGGGTCCCGGTCGAGGTCTTCATCGCCTTGATGCCGGAGAGTCCTACCCGGTTCGGGCGAGGATGGGTTCAAGATGCTCTTCTACACCGTCCCCTCCCCCGACGACGGCCCGGCAGGATACGAAGTGCCCCCGGAGTGAAGGGGCGGGGCACATAATTTGCAGCGCCTCTGCCCCCGGGCGAAGCCATTATTACTAATCCAGATTAGTAATAATCATGATTAGGGAGTTCATCGACCGCGAGACCGAGCGTGCCCTCCTCGAGGAAGAGTGGCGAAAGGACGGCGGCAGGCTGATCATCCTCTATGGGCGGCGCCGGATCGGCAAGACGCGGCTGGTCACCGAGTTCATCCGCGGGAAAGAAGGTATCCTCCACTTTGCCGAGGACACCGCACCGCAGATCCAGATCCGGCGGCTGCAGGAGGAGGTAGCCCGGTTCTTCTCTGACCCGCTCCTTGCAACACTCGAGATCACGACCTGGGACCAGCTTTTCACCTACCTCGCCCGGATACCGCTCGCCGAGCGCCGCTACCTCGTCATCGACGAGTTCACCTACCTGATCAAGAATGACCCGGCCGTCCTCTCCGCGCTCCAGAAAGCCTGGGACACCGCCCTTGCCGGATCGAACTGGTGTATTCTCCTCTCCGGGTCGATGCTTGGCCTGATGGCGGATAGTGCGCTCTCCTACACCTCACCTCTCTACGGGCGGCGGACCCGGGACATGCTTCTTGGTCCGCTCCAGTTCTGCGACGCACGAACGTTCCTCCCCTCGTTCTCCTTTCGGGATGCTCTCAAGGCCCACCTGACCCTCGGGGGCATCCCCGAGTACCTCCTCAAGGCCGGGGATCACCCCGACTATGCCACGTTCGTCGAGCGGGAGTTCTTCAATAAGTATGGCTACTTTTATCGGGAGCCTTACTTCCTCCTCTCGCAGGAGTTTCGGGAACTCAAGACCTACCAGGCAATCCTCAATGCCATCGCCGTCGGCAATACGGCACCGGGCACCATCGCCCAGTTCTGCGGCATGGACGCCCGCCATCTCTACCCCTACCTCGAGGCGATGACGCGGCTCGGGATCATCGAGAAGGAGTTGCCCCTCTTTGGCAGCCGGCGGCAGGGGCTGTACCGGATCAAGGACTGCATCTTCGACTTCTGGTACAACTTCGTCTTTTCGCACCGGCAGGCGATCGAGACGGAGAACCATTCGGTCGATGCCGTCGATATGAACCCCTACTTCGGCAAACAGTTCGAGGTCTTCGTGCGGAGCGAGTTCGCCAGAAAAGTCCTCCCGGGGTATACTACCGGGCGATGGTGGTACCGCGGCGAGGAGATCGATCTCGTCGCTGTCCGGGAGAGCGACGCGAGCATTGTCTTTGGGGAGTGCAAGTGGGGGAGCCTTACGGAGAGGGAGGCCCGTGGCGTGCTCACGCGCCTCTCTCAGAAAGCGGAGCATGTCCGGCACGATACCTACACCAGCGAGCGCTTCTGCCTTGTCGCCGGAGATATCAAGGGGAAAGACCGGCTCCGCGAGGAGGGGTTCCTCGTCTACGGCCTCGCGGATATCGAGGCGGCATGCACCGTCGGGTAGTTCCATCCAGGACCGGGCGCTCATTCTCTCTTCTCCTCCGCCTCCCGCCGGACGTTCCCTGTACCCGGCTGGACAAATTGTAAATTCCACTTACAATTTGTCCATATAAGTATGGCTCTGTGAGGGCGATGCGAACTACCTGCTTGAGCATGCCGGGCGGTGCCGAACGCGAACAACACCCTCCGGGACTTGAGACTGCATCCGCCGGGCCTAACATTAATACCGGTGGAGCGCCAAATTCACAACGCTGGAAAGCGATCGATATGGGAGGAGTGGAAGATGGAGCCTGGGAGCCGGAGAACCGGGAAGGAGAACGTTGCGGAACCCGGGTCTTCCTACAGCCTCCCGCGGGATTCGACCGCTCCTTCTTCCGTCGGCCCGTCCGATATGCCGAACCCTGAAGAGCCCCGCCCCTCAGTGCAGGAAGACTTCAGGATGCTCATCGAGCGGCACAAAAAGACGCTCGACCTCCTTGCTGAATAATTCATCGACCTCTTTTTACAACCGCGTGCAGCCAGTCGAGAACGTCCTTTCGGGTCTTTTTGCCCCCGGAAACGTCCCGTACAACGGCATTGTTCTCCGCATCGGAGCTTGCGATGATGTACCGTTCCGGGGTCCTCTTCAGTATGAGAGCTGCGAGCAGAAACGCGATCCGCTTATTTCCCTGAACGAATGCCCTGCTGCAATACCATGGAGCATAAACGCGGCCCTCTCGAACGGGTCGGGAATATGGTTGCCGACGGCGATGACGAAGTCGAGGTTTCCGGGGTTGAGCAGCCGCCCTTCGAGACCCCGGTCTTGACGCTGCTGGCCCGGATGATCTCGACCTGGAAGCCGACGACTTCCTCGACGGTGAACTCCTCCATACGCTCTCGCAACTCCCCGCCTGCTCTCCGGGCAGAATGCTGAAATGTTGGGAGTGATTGGGAAAAGGTTGTTCATGCGGCGCCCGTGAATACGTGTCAGGGAATCTGAGATGAGACCCCTTCTCGATGGTTCCAGGAGGAGACCCCAGAACTTATATGAGCGGGAGCGTGTAGGCTGCACGACACCTGGAGGAGTTGAGAGTATGGAACAGAAAGAATTCTCGTGCCCGATTCGGAGGGCGTTCGGCCCGGAGATGTGCGGGATGCACCGGCGGCTCCACGAGATGATTGCGGCGCCCGGGCAGCGGATGATCTCCGTGGTCCGGGGTGCGGGGATCCCGGTCGATATCCGGGACCTCGAGGATGAGGTCGCGGTCGTCGCCGACCTCCCGGGGGTGGCGAGCGGCGACGTCACGATACGGCTCACCGGCCCAATGGCGTTGCGGATCACCGTCCGACAGAGGGAGGAAGAACGGGAAGGCTACGCCGTCAGGGAGCGGCTGTCCGGCGAGATGACCCGGGTCGTGAACCTTCCCGCGGAGGTCACGGACGAGGGTGCGGCGGCCGCCCTCCGAAACGGCGTGCTGGCGGTGCGGTTGAGGAAGGTTTTAGAAGAGCAGGGGGTCGAGATCCCGGTTCGTGAAGGATAGGGTGGTGAGTTCTGGGGGAGGACCGGAGAGCAAACCGGGCGAATTGCGCAGGCACTGTCTGCGCGATTGATTGCCCGACGGGAACGGTTGCATTGGATTGACCGGAGAGTGTTCGGATTCGTCCAGCGAGGAAGATGCCACCCGTGACGTGGTCGAGGACCGGGCGGCCGTCTCCCCGCACTTGCGCTGAACCGGGGGCCAGCCCCTTGTTCTATTGTTCGGGTGCCGGAGGGCGGTCACCCTCGATTGACCGCTACGTAGATGGCTGATGACCGCGACCGGGGAACCGGGAACCCGTCCTCCTGGAGCCCCTCGATGTGGAGTTCGATCGCCTCGTGCATCCGCTCTTCCGCTTCTTCACGGGTCGTTTCGGTGGCCACGCACCGACGGCGAGGTCCGGGGAGTATGCCGAGTAGTTGCCGTCGGTCTGTTCGACGATGACAAGAAATCGATACATTATTCATCCCTCATGTTAAGTCCTGCCTGTTTGAGCACGCTGTTCAGCGTTCCCGGAGCAAGAACATCTGCCGGATGCCCGGCGATGGTGATACGGCCCACCTTGGACGGATGCTTATACTGCCGGTGACTGCCCCGGGTCGCCACCAGGTACCACCCGTCCGCTTCGATCATCTTTATGCAGTCTCTTTCATTCTTTCCCCGCCCATACCCGTTGATCCGGAACCCCGGACGCATCGTGCTGTTACCCTGTACGCATCACGGTCGGGGATTGTGATATCCCTTGTGCTCCTGGTTTCCTGATCAGTTCCCTCAGTACACCTCTTCGCCGGGATCGCACCCCGGCCCGGGGGTCCGCCACGCCCCCGGTGTAAATGTCGGGTGAGACCCGACCGGCATCGAGCTCCCGCACCGGCACGGGTAGCCAGCGGTAGGTCTTCTGGATCGTCCTTGCAACCGTCCTACGGACCGTATCAAGGTTATTCTCCGGGAGATCGCTTCCGTTGATGGTTGCCCCTCTTCTCGCGTGCACTTTCGGGCCGCAGGCCGCAGGTATATAATGAGCCGTCCCGATATTGCTGTAAAGGGGATGGATCGTCACCCCGGAACGTTCAGGAGGATGAAATATGAAAAGAACGTTTTTCCGATCCGATGGAATGGAACTTGAGATCCTCTATCCCCCATATTGTCAGGTATGCGGTAATCCCATCCCTGACTGTTTTGCAGATACTTTCCCCTACTGTGCGGCATGCAGAAACAGGCCGGATAGAGACGACCCTCCTGTCCGTGTCCGGGCGTTCGGAAAATACCTTTTTGAGGAAGAATTTCCTGATGACGTTCTCAGCAGCGAGATCCGGAGGCTGAAGACGGACGAAACCCTTGTCCCGCAGCTCCTGGAATGTCTCTTCTATGCGATCGATCACCAGTACCCGGACTTCCGGGAGTTTGATATTGTCGTTCCGGTTATGCGGGGTACAGGCTCCGGAGGCTACAGTCCCCCGGCGCTCCTGGCAGAAGGCGTCGCATCCCGCTATGGGATGCGATATCTGGACGCCCTGTATAAGAGTAAAGTATATCGCCCAATGCATAGTATCTCTGATCACCTCGAAAAGGAGAAGGAGATCGCAGGGAATGTTGGATGTCGGTACCGGTTCAATGGCGAGTCGGTTCTCCTGATCGACGATACCTGCATCACCGGGGCGACAAAGCGGGAGTGCGCCGCGGTGTTGCGGGCGCATGGTGCAGGTGAGGTCTGGTCGCTTGTCCTCGGGAGAATGGTCAACCGAAAGCACCTGGAAATTCTCGGGAGTTACAATGGATAACCTTTCTATCAGGGAGATTGCTTTTCTTGCCGCCCTCAACGACAATCAGGCCCTGAAGCGGCAGGGGTACGCCGAATACTTCCGTGACCCGGCGGTTCTCCGCGACCTCTACGCTGATACCTTCGAGCCGGGTGCGAAGCCCCGTCGGGCCTATCCCGGCCCGCTCATCGCACGGGCGGAGGAGATCCGGGAGAAAGGTCTTCTTGCGTTCTATATCGATACGCTTACGGGCTACAGGCAGAAAGGCGTCCGGATTCTGCCGGTCTTTGATGCCGGATACCCGGGGAGGCTTCTGGGGATTCGGGATCCCCCTTTTCTCCTCTACCAGGTGGGCCGCGAGGAGACCCTCGCAAAGCCGGCGGTTGCCGTCGTCGGCACGAGAACGATCTCCCGGGCGGGTATCGAGAGAGCCCGGGAGACGGTGGATCTTCTGGTTCGCCTCGGTTACGTGGTCGTGAGCGGGCTTGCTCTCGGGACGGATGCCTGCGCTCATACGGCCGCGATCGACTGCGGAGGCGAGACGGTGGCGGTCCTGCCGGGCGACGTCACGGTTGTTGTTCCGGGGGAAAACCGGACTCTTGCCGCGAGCATCGCCGGTTCGGGTTCGCTGCTCGGTGAAATCACACACCTTGCGGGGATGCACAAAGGCAGGTTCCTTGAGAGGAACCGCATCACGAGCGGCCTCTCCGACGGTGTGGTCGTCATCGAGACCGGCAAATCCGGGGGTTCCGTCCGGCAGGCGGAGACGGCGTTCCGGCAGGGACGACCGGTCTACGTCCTGGAGCCTGACTGTTCGGACGCAAAGGCCGTAGCCGGGTATCAGCACCTTGTCTCGTGCGGGGCGATCCCGGTCGAATCCCCCGGCGGCCTCTCCCCGCACTTTGCGAGGATGCAGCACCCGCCCTCACGAGTGACGACGCTCGCGGATTTTTGGTGATGGGTTCTACAATCTTTTTCTTCTTTCAATACACCCTCTTCTCCGGGACTGCCCCCCTGACCCCGCCCCGGGGGTCTTCGACGTCGCCGGCATACCGCGGGATGACGTGGACGTGCAGGTGCATCACCGTCTGGCCGGCGGCTTTTCTCACGTTCACGCCGATGTTGTAGCCGTCGGGGTGGAACCGGTCGTCGAGGAGGGTTTTCGCCTCCCGGACGAGGGCGAGGAGGGCGGCGTGTTCCGCATCGGTCGCGTCGAAGAAGTCCGCGACGTGGCGGAAGGGGATGAGGAGGAGGTGGCCGGGGCGATTTGGTCGAAGCCGAGCTCCGAACATTAGGTGGGGAGATCCGAACATTAGGTGGGGAGCTCCGAACATTAGGTGGGGAGCTCCGAACATCAGGGTACATTGCACGAGATTGCGGAACTGATTAGATCGCTGCAGAGAGTGCTCAGAGAACCTGTTGGGGTGATGCTCCTCTGCGGGGAGAGGTTCCTGACTCTCGACGACGGCGATGGTTCAGATCGGCATTCTCGCAAAGAGGGAACGACCGGGCTGGCCGTGGGCCACTCGCAGACGTACGTAACGAGAGAGCGATAGCAAGAACTCAGAGCCGGATCGCGATGGGATCAATGGGATCATGTTAAGATCATAGTGGGATCATAATACCGGTCCAGAATAATTTTAAACGGATTTAGTGCGTGGAATGCACAAAACCTCCCCTCTCTGCCGTTATGTGATGGGATCATGACATAGGAAAGATTCGACGTCCGGATCTGCGTAACGTCTGGAGAGACGAGGCCTACGACTTCACCATCCGGCTTGAGGAGAAGAACGATGCCCTTGTTCTATCGTCGACAACGTTTATCGGAAACCGAATGCAGGTGATCCCATGGGTCGGGATCAAGTACCCATCAAGTACGGATAAGCCGGCAGATATCCGGATATACAGATCTTCGGCAGTATTTCCGACATTGATATCAGGAAGCGGACACTCCGAATACAGCCCGTCAAACTTCACGATCACCCTCGATTTGAACTGTTAGATATTTTCTAATAGTTGCATCACGGGTCAACTCGCCGCTTTCGTAGATGTTTTTCAGGTGTACGTTTATTGTCGGAACAGTCATGAGCGTGATTGAACGGGATATGCCGTCGGATCAGTATCGAAACCCCTTCCTTGCCGGCGCCATGGTCGAGTTGAACATGATCGATACCATCGGCAGCGGGATCAAGCGGATGTTTAGAATACAGCGGGACCGCAACTTCCCGATGCCGGACTATGATCTCGACGAGGAAAGTGTGGTGCGGGTCACGATTCCCGGCCGGCTGATCGACGAGCGGTATACCCGGATGCTGATCGAGCGCAAGGATCTTACATTGATGGATGTAATCGCTCTCGATAAGGTACAGAAGGGTTATCCTATCCCGAAAGAGGAACGGGAGTTCCTGCGGAAGAAGAACTTTATCGAGGGACGGCACCCGAACCTGTATGTTTCTGAGAGCGTGGCAGCCAAGACCGATACGCAGGCTGAATATATACGAAACAGGTCGTTTGACAGGGCATATTTCAAGGATATGGTGGTGGCGTACCTCCGGACGTATCATGAGGCAAGGAAAGTTGAGATTGAAAAACTGTTGCTGGACAAGGTTTCCGATGCTTTGAGCGAGGAGCAAAAGCGCCAGTTCATCAAGGATCTACTTCAGGAGATGCGTAAGGAGAAGACAATCAGGGCTATCGGGATGACACGGAGTGCGAAATGGGTGCTCACTCATGATCCTGAAGACCGTTTCTGATGGAGGACCCTGGGAGACGATTGGGTGGACACTGCGTTGGATGTTATACCCGGCTACTGTTGATTGGAGAAATGATTGGTGTCTATTGGAGAATTGATTCCAAATATACTACCTGGAATGGCACATCGGGCGCCTGTGAATTAATATTTTAGAGTCACTATTGGAGAATGATTGGAGATAGTGATGCTATCCATGATACTGGAGGGCCGGACGACCACGATGACTGAAGGCGCTTCTCCTCAACATCTTTGCTGCTCTCGCTTCCCCTTGAATCCAGGTTGGGCAGCCTCTCGATCGGATCCTGCTGAACACTCTATCTGCCTTTTGATGTGGTGAAATTCCTCCCGGTATCTCCGCTCAGCTCCTCAATACACCCTCTTCTCCGGGACTGCCCCCCGCACCCCGCCCCGGGGGTCTTCCACGTCCCCGGCGTACCGGGGGATGAGGTGGACGTGCAGGTGCATCACCGTCTGGCCGGCGGCCTCCCCGACGTTCACGCCGACGTTGTAGCCGTCGGGACGGAACCGGCCGTCGAGGAGGGTTTTCGCCTCCCGGACGAGGGCGAGGAGGGCGATCTCTTCCGCGTCGGTCGCGTCGAAGAAGTCCGCGACATGGCGGAAGGGGATGAGGAGGAGGTGGCCGGGGTTCGCCGGGTACTTATCGTAGCGGGCGTAGCAGAGGTTGTTCTCCAGGATGATGTCTTCGGGAGATGGGTTGCAGAAGGGACAGCCTATATCACCCATGCTTCGTACCCCCGGACGTGGATGAGGTAGGCGCATTTCTCGGTGAGGTGCTCAAACGCCCGGTCCTGCCAGTCGCTCTTCGGTGCCTCCAGGCCGAGGAGCGAGACCGCGATCTCCCGCTCGAACGGGCGAGGGGCGTGGTCATGGAGGAGGTCCCAGTAGCCGATGATGCACTCCCGCCGGGACTTGAGGAGCGCGGGGTCGGGGATGCGGTCGCGTTTTTTGGCGTTGACGGAGTCGAGGGCGGGAAGGAGGTTCCAGAGGTCGTTGTTCTTCCAGACCGAGAACGGGAGGACGTGGTCGATATGCATCGCCTCCGGCGAGCGAATGGGCTTCCCCGACCAGACGCAGGCGAGCGTCCCTTCCTCCGCAAAGACTGACCGGTAGATGTTCCTTGCATCCGCGATCGCCCGTTCGGTCGTCGGGGTCTTCGTGAGCAACGAGAGCATGCACTCCTCGGTGACGGTGCCTGTCCTGTCGGCGGCCGCGGTGAACTCGGCCCACTTCTTCAGGAGGCACTCCTCCCCGGAGATGAAGCCTCCGAAGTGCTCGAAGACCGTGCAGAGGTCGCGGGAGAGGGAGAACCGGCCGGAGTTCTCGATCAGGGAGGCCCGGTCGAGGGGGCTGTCGCCGGAGAGCCGGTAGAGCGGCCGGTCGTAGTCGAAGACCGAGTAGTGCTCCTTCGACTGCGAGTAGCCGAGGTGCTTCATCGGCATCTCCGTTATGGTCTTGCGGATTGCTTTGGCGAGCGTCCGGAACGCGGGCCGGACCTCGGCCGGCATGGTGCCGCGGGCATAGTCGTTGTAGAAGACCGAGATCCCGCCCCGGTCCCGGTAGTAGTCGATGACCGGCATGAAGTGCTTCCGGAACGAGACGGCCCTGCCGGTCTCCTGGTCAGGCGTCTCCCCGTTCTTCTGCGGGATGAACGCCGGGGCTGCAAAGATCGGGTAGTAGTAGAGCAGCCACTTCTCGACGAGCAGCCCGAGGGGAAACGAGACCTGATCGCCGTCGTCCTCCCGCAGGTGCGAGGACTGCTGGCAGACCTCGATGACGCCCCGGAGGAGGGCGTACTTGTAGGTCGCGTCGGCGCTGTCGCGTTCGATGATGTTGTTGATCCGGCGGTACTGGGCGAGATCCATTGTTATTGCAGGAGAGATCGGGGGGCGGGGGGATATGGGTGTCGGTTTTTGTTGGGGGTGTTGATGGACCGGTCCCTTGTAGCCGTTTTCATAATCGCGCACGAGCGGGTCGTACCCCACCCCGGTTGCAGCCTCCCGATGAAGAGTTGAGTGCCTGTTGGTCTTTATTTTTCAAACTTCGCATATTCACGGATGTACTTAAATGGGAACGGTAGAACTGTACTTTGCCCTGTTCGCACAAAGTCAACGTCCATTGTGGGGAGAACCCCTTTGAATACCAATTTTGAGCCATTGACCGCTACTATCTTGCGGAGATGGCAGGCATTGTTAATGGAAAACTGGATTGCCCCCTGACGATCTCCTACAAAGTAGTGGGCTTCAGATTCGTTCGCTCCGAAGTATTTGATATTAAGTGAAGCACTGAAAAGATCGTCCATATTTTCTTTCTTTTTAGAGAAATGGAGCCTCACTCTATACTTCTCGTACAGGGTGTCTCTGAGATGTTCCGCTGCCTTTGAACCCTTACCAAGGCAGAGGTTCAGGATGCCCTTAAGAGCCTTCTTTGAGATCTCTTGATGCCCTAACGCATTCAGGTTTTCTACCAATGTGGACACCTTTTCGCTCCCTGCTTGAGGTATCCTGGCGAAGCACTCCTTGACAACAAAAGCCAGATCGCTTCCCGTTCTCATCCCTTCGGGAAGCTCGTCATCCATTTCCCGGATAACGTTCCTGATCTCCTTCAGGTTAGGAATAGTTATTTGATCAGTGCGGTAGATCAAATTCTTGTCGCCTGCTTCTGATACGACAAGGCCCTCAGGTGAGAGGTGCGTCTGCCATTTACTATCTTTTGCTCCTTTGAGGAGATCGACATACTCCTGGCATCCTACATACCAATCAAGAGAGGTTGGATCTACTTCCCGGAATTCGAAGCGACCGTCAGGGAAGATATCCATGAAAATGATATTCTCTTCAGCACTATCGTACGCGGCAAATGTCCACACCCCCGTTGCATTCAACCTGCTCCAGTCAAAAAGGCTTAATTTTTGCTCTTGTAGATCTCGCTTGATTAGCTGCTCTTTAATCAATGTCTTCGCTATCGCATCTGAAATTTCTTTTACGCCCTCTATGGTTATATTCTGCCTGATAACGCCGGAATCCGAAGCGAGATATTCATCCTTTAGGTTATTTTCCTCATAATAAGCAGCATCATGTATGATTCGATAATTGACCGCCTCCTTTTTCTCACGTTTTCCGATGGTAAGCAGTTTCGGATTTCCCATGTAGAACAGAAGCCCCTTCTTCAGCGATCGAATCATCTCCGGAGATTCATCTGATCCAACTCGATCCACTATGCGGACGGGTTGCCCATCGAGTCTGGATCGAAGATGTTCTGGCTTCTTCAAAATCGTCTCTCTCAACTCAATGGTATGCGGCCTATCTAAAACGCGCAGTTTAACGGACATATACTCGGATAGATGTTCTTGAATACTATCCAGAACATGATGCAAAACGCCTGCTCGACTCCTATCATATGCCGTGCAGGAACTGAAGTCAATGAAATGAACATGTGCCCTTTTGCTATTAAGACCCATGCGGATATAGGTCCTCTTAGGATCGGGCTTGGGGTCACGCGGCAACAGCCTGCGGAGGGTGCCTGTTCCTTCATGCAGAACGTACTTGGGTTTCCTGTTAAGAGCAGATCTATTTACTTTTGGATCATTTTGAATAGAATAGAGTGTCCGGTGGCGCTTGACTTCCACATTGAGCAGATAATCCCTATCGAGGGCAACCTCAAAAGCATCAATATAATCTTTGTTTTTGCCGCCCGGACTGGGGACAATAAGCAAAGTTCCTGTCAGGTTACAGTAATGGAATTCTTTATAGCGCGAACGCGATGATGCAAGCGAGTTTATCAGGATTCGTGCGAGCCAGGCCTCACATATGCAACCATCTGATTCCGTCCTGAGCGCTCTGGGCTTGGCTTCGATAACTGCATCCTCTGAAAAATCTTCATCTTTTCTGATTCGTGAGATCAATTCATAAGTGTCCACCGGTCGCCTGAACATGGCATATGCATATGAGCTATATGCGTACAGGACGGCATCTGCTTTATAATCGTCACCGATCAGGCGGTCTAACTGATATGCGCCCTTCCATCCCCCTTTAGCATCCCTTTTAAGTCGGATAAATGCGAAATCACGTTCAATAGCATCGATGTTAAACTCGATCTCCAGTGTATTCGTTTTAATCTTCATTTTAGCAACTCCTTCTGGATAAATACTAAAGCCTCGTCACTCAGAGAGCCATCCTGGCAAACAAATGGAATCTCAACAATTCTCCGTTCTGAGGATATTATTGGGCGGAACTCTTTCCTGGATTCTCCTAGGATATTGATTACAAAAACACGATCTGCGTTGCAGCCTTTCATTTTATCCTTGATATTAAGGATTATATTTTCTGCAGGAACAGCAATATGGTCATTCCAGAGTTTAAAATCAAAGTAGACGTTGTTTTCCGTCTTGAAATCAAACATTTCATACTCGGAGATATCCAGTTCGCTGAGCTGGAGTCCTAACTGCTCCTGCAAGATATAGCGACCACATACCTCACCCAGCGCTCCCTTGTAGATATTGTTAAATATGGGAGGGGTAAGCATCAGCTCACCTTCAGCGAACCCAGTTGCCCACCCTCTGTCATTAAAGAGGTCATACAGGGGCTTTATCGCCATTAGTTCCTGCAGTCTTGCGGCTCTCTCACTAACCTCCTGTGTTTGCTTATCCGGCGAAAAAAAGACCTCTATATTCTGATAATCATTTTCCTGAATATACTTGTATGAGCGGGCAGGGGATGGGAGTTCAACATAAATTGGATGCCACTTAGGATCACAGTTCTCTTTTGAAGGGATAGAAGGTTGCTTAAGGGTTTGCTCTCGCAGATTTTGCCATAACTCTACCTTACTCCTGTTCCAGGGGTTTTTCAAGAAACCATGTATAAATGTAGCAGACCAGTTACTCCTGTTTGATGCCCGGTTCTGAAATCCAACATATTCATCTGATATGGCACTTTTTCCTCTGGCAGACTCCAGTAATGCAGTATATTCTCTGACGGGAATCACATCATCAGGCAAAATGAATTGCACCAAGTGCCTTCTGATAAATGAGTCAGCAAGGACATGAATAGTCGGTGATTTCATATTTGTTCGACAAATTCTTCCGATAGCCTGGATCACTATCTTGTTAAGGTAACGAGTGTACGCCTCTGTCTGATAGAGGCTGATATAGTCTTCCACATGCTTCTTCTTCTTGTATCTGCCGACCAATCGAGAAAAAGCCTCGTCCAACTTACGTTCGAAAGTTTTCGGAGAGATAGAACCATCCTCGACGAGAAATTCGAGTTGGAACAGGTATTTTATGAAATCATCATTTTTGAGATCGTCTGAGTTGATGTTTACAAGAAGATGCGTCGGGCGGTCTACGTATATAGCATCGATATCCATCAATCCACGATCGGGGAACCCGTTAATCTTTATCGGGTGTGTAGATTCGGGGATTGCGTATTGCAGGTTTTGTCCTGCTCCGATTGTTTGATATGTGGAGATTATAAAACGTCTTTCGCCAGATTTCAGGGCCTCTAGTAACTCTGGTTTCTTCTTATCAAAATTCTCGCCGGTCAAAACAACAATCGTATCTGAATGAAGTTTTCCCTCCATGTCTGGATATCTACTTTGTATCCTTCCTGCGTATTGATAAAGAGTCTCCAGATCAAACCGGGGATTTGACCGTTTTGGAAACGCGTTAAAAAAGCAGAGAAATGCACGAATTTCTGTGTTCTCCAAAAAATAGTTCCATGCTGTGAGAGCACGCACATAGCGGGAGAAAATGTAACCAGGATCCTGCTCCTCCGGGTTGCTCCCCCTCACCACATTCCATAGTGCATTTGCAGCCTCTCGGTCCTCCATTAGCGACTCCAGCCTCGCCAAACTCTCTTCAAAATCATCTGTGCCGATGAATTCCGTCTTGATTGATACCCGCTCATATCCCCGGTTTGTCTCAGAAATGGCTTCAGTTATTCTCTGCAAGGCGGCACCTGAAGGTCGAACAAATGAACTTCTGAGCCGTGAGCGTAGATATTCCAGATCATAATTCCCGATATTCGTATACAACCCCGCAGTAGCAGACATTCCTACAACCATCGCTCGCGAGCAAACTTCAACCAGGAACGATTCTGGTGTCCTTGAAAAGGTACACCTATATATTTTTGAAAGTGTGTCATGCTCGTCGCTATCCACGATATCATAATAACTGAAACCAGCATCGTAGAACCCATGTTCTTGGATAGCATTGGTTTTGCCGCGTAATTCATAGGGGGTATTATGTTCCATTATGCTGTCGGTAAGAAATTTTACAGTGCCTGAATCAAGGTGGAAATTGTTTAAAACCGTCTTTATGGCGATATCTAATGGGTAAACTTCCTGAACCGTGTCGTCTTCGTTTTTAAGCTGGCAGTAGTTCTCAGCCAGATATTCGACACCATTCTGGAAATATGTGAGAAACCCAGCAATTTCGCGAAGCAGGGACCGAATATTTACTCCAGACCGTCTCTCATTTCCCTCTAAAGCCATTATCCAGTTGGTACGGGTTTCAGTATCCTGCACCACTTCGATCCTTTTATGTTGGGCATCCAGAACGTGGTGAAACTGATAGTCGTAAAAGAGGAAGTTCCGTTTATTCGAAGAGAAGTTAGATGATGATTTACAGGTATGTTGAAGGTTGTACTTCTTGAATATCAGGTCAGCTTTTCTCTGGAAATTTACGACAATCTCATGAAGTGATGGCCAGTCTTTTTCGGAAGCCAGGCGCTCTCGCTGTTTAGATTCCTGCAATAGAACTCCTGGGCATTCGTTTTCCATGAGATGGTTGTGGATATTAAGGAAGAGATCGAGGAGATCTGCCCGCGAATCAAGACCTGATTTTATAATGTTCTTGAGCACATTTTCTTTGGTCGCATCAAATTCATCAATAAAGATCAGCGATCCGTCGATCAACCGTTTCTGGAAATAATATGAACTCTCTATAATGGGGGTGTTCTTGCGGACAAATTTGTCTATGCTGAGAAAAATAATCGTCTTTTCATCTGTAAAGACAGCAGGGTACAGGTTCCCTATCCACTGATAATCTGGATTAGTTTTGACCGCATCAAGTCTTTCCACTTTGGTCTTGAACTCTTGGTTTAGTTGGTTGGTGATGAATTTCCGAAAATCCGGTTCGAGTTCCTTACGTATTTGTTCACTGAGGGCTATTTTTACCTTTTTGTCCATCCTTTCGCTATTTTCCAAAGTTTCAACGTAAGATTTTAGATCAAGGTAACTCTTGACTTTAAATTGCTCCGGGATCTGGGAATCCACAGATAAAAGATTGTTAATGACGGATTCGGAGTTTGAGTTGATGAAGATTACATATTTATCGTAGTCATCTTCAGCATTGTCAGCTTTGAATCGTTCCTTTAGTTCGAGAAAGGGGAGATTTTTCTTAAGGTTGGTTATGAAGAATATCTTTCGCTTCTGTTCTGCAAAATCCCTGTAATGTTTGTAAATGAAATCGAGTACATTATGTGTTTTTCCAAAACCAGTGGGCATGCTCAGGAGAAGGAGCCCCGTCGTATCCTTTTCTAAGCAATGCTGCTCGAGAATTTCTTGCACAGATGTCCTCCACACCAACGTAACCGTTTTTAATAGTTTTCCTATGGATTAGCCAATCTAATATGTCTTTTGATTAGGTCGAATTCTGTAGAAAGCGAATTCCCTAATTATACCGCGCTACAAGGTTTGGTTGGCCTGTCCACTGGTATCTGTCTGTTGTAATGATGGAGTAAAAAAGGAAGCCCTTTAACTCCCGGACGAGGGCGATCTTTTCTGCGTCTGTCGCGTTGAAGATATTCGGGGAGAGATTCTGCCGGCAGCGTCCAGAATGGGACGAGCCCCGTTCACCGGATCACCAGCGCAGGCAGCTTCCCGCCGTGCATCTCCTGGTATCTCTCCTTCAAAGCCTCCTCAACAGCTCCCGGGTGCTCATCGACGACCATCCACCCGTACTGCAGTTCCCACCCCGAGGAGAGGAGCGCCCATACCGGATATTTGGCGGTATGACGGGTCGCAAGTTCCCGGTATCGGCCGTGGAGGGTGTTCTTGCTCCCGGCGTATGTTCCTGCCGACCCGATGTAGATCGTCGGGCAGTCGCCGATCTTGAGGAGCCGGTCGAACCGGCTGCAAAGAAATCTGTCTGCCATGTCCCAGCCGATTGACCCGGCAAGACCGACGGCCTTCTCGCGGACCTCTTCTGCCGGAGTTCCGTGCTGGTGAACCCGGATGACGTAGACCCCTTTTCGCTTCGGCGGTTCCGCATCCTGAAACCGCGTAAACTCAAACGCATCGAAGAGGCCGTTGCAGCAGTCCCTGGCCGGTGAAGAATTCTCCCTCATCGTCTACTCTCACCGATAGTAATTCTTGTAGCAGTCATTACAGACCGGCCGGGTCTTTGTCGTCGTATGTTTGGTCCCACACTTGTGGCATACCTTCTCTTTATAGTCCGGGTTGTTGAAGCGGGCCCAGGAAGCAAAGCATTTCGGGCAGTACGGCTTCTCCGGGTTATAATCGATCGTCTCTCCGCACCGGATACAGTAACCAACCTCTCCCAGAACCGAATCCAGCGCCTTCTCAAGGAATCCCTTCTTCGGAGGGGCTTTCAACTTCGGTGATATGGTTCTAGTGGGTTTTCTCGGCTCATATGTCCGTTGACTTGCGGTGGCTGCCGTAGCCGTCTGATTGTTGCTCTCCGGGCTGCTTGCCTGCAGGATCCTTTCAACCTCTTCGAGGGTCTGGGTGTAGAGATCGGGATCTGTCTCCCGAAAGAATCGGACACCCATCTCCCAGTTGTTGCTCTGCGAGTGCTCGTAGAGGTTCATCGAAGTGATGATGCCGAACTGTTCGTTGATGTAGCATTTGGCGTGGAGATCGTTGCATTTGTAGAGTTGAGAGTTCTGCAATTGTTTGAGAAATGCCAGATCTTCCTGCTTAGGGTTTGTGTCGCTCCGGTAGACGATGTCGATGGGGACCTTTTTGTCGTCAATGCTCTGGAGGTATTTCTTGTTGTGCGGGGTCAGGCTGATGTAAGGGGAGACGATGAAGATTTGCTCCTCAGCGATTTTGATGATCTCGATGAATGCTGCGCTTACCCCTGGTGCGTCGAGGAAATCTGCCATTAGGTTGCTCCTGATGGTATACTATACAGCGAGGAGCCGAAAAAGATTCTTATACGTCCCCGTTGCTCTTGATCATTGATACTAAACTGTTTTGCTGAAGATCTGACTTAACGGGGAGTTGAGCGCCAGCAGAAAGTATTTGACGGTCGAGAAGAAATTTCCAATCCGGCATATAGGGGCTATAGTGAAATTGGGCAATATCACGAGGACAATGAAGTAGGGAGCTTATGGTCATAATACACGGGGTATCCGGGAGTACGCAGTATCTATTGCACGGGCTGAAGCCCGTCGGTGGAAGAAATCTGGGGACTTTCGAAGATATCTACCACTTTTACAGCAATTATGCCGGAATTCTGGCTGAGACCGAAGCCGTGGTGAACAACCAACTGGACGAGAAGATAACCTGCCTGAACGACACTGAGATCCAGCTCGATGTCCGGATTCGGGAAGGCATTGCCCGGCGTACGGAAGAGGTTGATGTGGAGATCGCCGAACTCAGGACGAAGATCGACAACGCAACGAATATCCTGACGCGATGGGGCTGTACGGTCAAATGCTGGATTGCGGTCTCTCTACGGTCCAGAAAAATATCCCGCCCCTTCAGCGGTCTGAAGTCGGAATTGCGCGGCGTCCAAAACGAGAGAGTGATGCTGACCCGGAAGAGGCCTGAGTTTGTCAACAAAGGGTGCAGCAACATCATCGCGAACCATGCATTTATAGCCGATAATATTTCGTTCTATATCGGTGCTGTCGGGGAGGAAACGGTCATCAACGCCCTCGCGCAGCTCTCCGATGAGTATCATCTCTTCAACGATGTGAACCTGCGTTTTCATCCTCCTATCCACTGGCGGGAGAAGAATGACTACATCAAGTCGAGCCAGATCGATCACATCGTCGTTGGCCCTACGGGTCTCTTTCTTGTGGAGACAAAGAACTGGAAGTTCTCAGACGTCGAGACGAAATCTAATAAACTGGTCTACCAGGTGAGACGTTCCAGCCTGGCACTCTGGTTCTACCTGCGGAAGAACTATGCGCGATACGATGTGCCGAAGACCCGTAACGTCGTCGTCTCGGTGCAGGGCTGCCGTCCCGGCCAGAAGTTGGATCCGTACATCGATATCACCACCCCCAACAGGCTCTGCGAATACATAACGACAAGAACGAACACCCTGCCGGCAGACGCGGTAGATCGGTTGGTCGCCGTGATCGGCCGGACGGTCTGAGGCCTCCTGGGCGGAATCAGGGATTGTATTTGTAGGTTGTATCGGAGAGCTCCGGCAACCGCTCAAAAGGGACTGGCTGGCGGATGTCGCCGGAAGCGACGAGGTTGATGATCTTCATTCCCGAAAATTGTGGTAATTATTCCCGCAGATATCTTCCCCCGACCGGGACGAACCGCTCCGGTTTCTTCACCGTATCGTACTTTTGGATATTCTCGAGTTCGAGAGCCATCCAGGATCGCTTCTTGCCTTCACCCTTCCTGACCCGGACCCCTTGCCACCGCTCCTGGTTCCTGACGTAGGCTTTCGCCTCCTCCCGGGTGAGGAAGACCGCGTCGCCGAAGGTCTCGAAGAACGCGAGAGGGTCGTCGTTGATAACGATCCGCTTGATCGTCGCCTCCCCGGCGTAGCCGGTATCCTCGTGGGACTGGTAGAAGATGAGTTTCATGCCGCTCCGGAGTTCTTTGAAGACGGTGGCGGGCTTGATGAAGACGGTCTTTCCTTCGTTGAAGAACCGTGGGGTGTACTTCTTCGGGACGGGGAAGGTGACGCCGATAATCTCAGACATCGGCTGCCTCCACTCCGGCCCGCTTGAGGATGATCCGGTAGTCCTCCTCGGGGATCTCGCGCATGGCTATCCTGAGGTGGCCGCTCCACATCGTCTTGTTCGTGATGAATTTGAGGTCGGGGATCAGCGGCTTGAACTCCAGCGGCTCGGCGAAGACTGCGATCGGCTTGACCTTCATGCGGTAGGGGAAGACCTCGTCGCCCATCTGCGGCGGGGTGACGAAGAGGCGGGAGTGGTCTTCGTAGGGCTCGGAGACGACTTCGTAGGCTCCGGTTATTGCTGAGGGAAGGATGGTGTCATCCTCTTTCTCCTGCCGGACGTAGACAAGTATGGTATCGCCGGGCTTCACCCGCTGCATGAGGGTTTTGTTGCGCTTTGGGACGCCCCAGATGTGCTTCTTTTCAAGGATCTTGTTGTTGTCCCGGTTGGAGGAGGCGATCCAGTGGGTCATAGGTGGAATTTGATCGTTTATATTTAAAACATTCACTGAGTAGAAGCCGTTCGAATAATCCTATCTTCCTGGCAGGTTGGTTTCACTAATCTGGAGAGAACATCCTCCCATAAGCCCTTGCCGAGAGAACGCCCCCTCCCATGTGGCGAGAACCGTTTCATCAACTATATCATAGCGTAACTATTACTTTTGTTACAGGTGCGTTCAGTGTCTTCGGATCTTACTTTTATTACTAATGAGGATGGCAATACGTTACTTGATCGTTTTAATGCCTTAGTTAAGGACACCACGCTTTTCGATTGTCTCGTCGGATATTTTTATTCGAGCGGATTCTATGCTCTTGAGAGGGCCCTGGAGAATACCGAGAAGATCAGAATCCTCATTGGCATCAGCACCAATAAAACGACATACGATCTTATCCAGACTGCCGCATTTGAGGGGCATTCAACACTCCTCCTTTCCAATAAGGACCTCAGGAATCAATACTCCAGCATGGTCAAAGAAGAGCTGGATCAATCCGAAGACGCCTTCGACGTAGAAAAGGGTATTCTGACCTTCATTGAGTGGTTGAGGAGTGGAAAACTTGAGATCCGTGTCTACCCCTCAGAGAAGATCCATGCAAAACTCTACATAATGACCTTCAAGGAGAGTGACAGGGACCAGGGGCGCGTTATCACTGGTTCAAGCAATTTCTCTCAAGCGGGGCTGCAGGATAACCTTGAGTTCAACGTTGAACTCAAGATGCGGGGAGATTACGAATATGCGCTTAACAAGTTCAATGAACTCTGGGAAAACTCGGCCGATGTGTCGGAGAGTTATGTCGAGACGATACGGACGCAGACCTGGCTCAACGATTCTATCACCCCGTATGAACTCTACCTGAAATTCCTCTATGAATATCTGAAGGAGAAGATCAATCTCGATAAGCAGGAAACCGGGAATGAATACATCCCTGAGGGGTTCATGGACCTGCAGTACCAGAAGGACGCGGTGCAGGACGCAAAGTTAAAACTGGAGGAGTACGGCGGCGTTTTTATCTCCGATGTGGTCGGCCTCGGGAAGACGTACATAGCAACCCTCCTTGCCCAGCAGCTTGATGGGAGGACGCTCGTTCTTGCTCCTCCTGTCCTGATAGACCGGGAGAATCCGGGTTCATGGCCGAATGTTTTCCTCGATTTTGGCGTGCGCCAGGCAGATTTCGAATCGGTCGGGAAACTGGATCACGTTCTTAAGAGGGGAACCGAGCGGTACAAGAACGTGATCATCGACGAGGCTCATCGATTCCGGAACGAGATGACGCAGAGTTATGAGAGCCTGTATCGGATCTGCAGGGGAAAGCGGGTGATTCTGGTGACGGCAACCCCGCTCAACAACTCTCCCAACGATATCCTGAGCCAGATAAAACTCTTCCAGAACGCCAGAAAATCCACTCTCCCAAACCCGAAGGTGCGCAACCTCCAGAGATATTTCAATACCCTCCAGAAACGGCTTGACGGGCTGGACCGGCAGCGGGATCGCGAAGAGTACATGAGAGTTGTCAGGGAAAATGCCGAGGATATCCGTGAGAATGTGCTCCAGTACCTGATGGTCCGGCGCACGCGGGCGAGCATCGCTGCGTACTACAGCGAGGATCTGAAGCGGCAGAACCTCAAGTTCCCCGAGGTTGAGGACCCTCAACCGGTGTATTACCACTTTGATGACCACACGGACTCGGTCTTTCTGGAGTCGATCGACCTGATCGCGAACCGGTTCAAGTATTCCCGCTACACCCCGCTCCTGTATCTGAAGGAAGGAACCTCACATCCCGAGGAACTGGCCCAGAAGAACATGATGAAGTTCATGAAGATAATGCTCTTGAAGAGGTTGGAAAGCAGTTTTTTCGCGTTTAATATGTCTATCAGCCGTTTCATCGGGTATTATGAAGTATTTATCCGGGAGGCCGAGAGAGGGAATGTCTACATCAGCACTACGCACACGAACGTGATCTTCGACCTCCTCGAAGAGGATAATATGGATAAAGTCGCCTCTCTTATCGACGATAAGAAGGTCTATTGTCTGCCGTCATCCAGTTTCACTCCGGCGTATCTGGAGGATCTCAGGTATGACCTCGAGATCCTCAAGAGACTGCGTACGCTATGGGATACTGTTGAAGACGACCCGAAGAGAGCCGCGTTTGTTGAAGCGCTCTCAATGGATCTCCGGCTCAAAGACCAGAAGTGTATCATCTTCACCGAGGCGAAAGAGACGGCGGATTATCTTACGGATGCCCTGAAGGAACGGTTTGGGGACTGCGTTCTTGAGTATCATGGATCGTCCTCGGAGAGTGAGAGAATCGCGATCATCGAGAACTTTGATGCGAAGGCCCGGCACCCGAAGGACGAGTATCGGATTCTCGTGACGACAGAGGTTCTCTCGGAGGGGGTGAACCTTCATCGCTCCAACGTGGTGATCAACTACGACATCCCGTGGAACCCTACGCGGATGATGCAGCGGGTCGGCCGTATCAACCGTGTGGATACGAAGTTTGAGAGGATACATATCTTCAATTTCTTCCCTGCAGGCCCTATCAACGAGGAGATCGGCCTGCAGGAGGCTGCTGAGGCGAAGATAGCAGCGTTTATCGAGATGCTTGGGAACGATGCCCCTCTCCTGACTGACGAAGAGATCAAGTCGCATGATCTCTTTACGAAATTGACGTCCCGAAAGACGATCACGGGAGAGGATGAAGAGGAAGACCTTGAACTCGGGTATCTGACGTTCCTGCGGGAGATACGGGACTCGGATCCTGATCTCTTTAAAAAGATAAAGCACCTCCCGAAGAAGGCGAGAGCCGGCCGTGCATCTGGTGAGCCCGGGCATTCGGTGGTCACGTTCTTCAGGCGGGGGAAACTCCGGAAGATCTTTCAGACGACGACCCGCGGGCAGGAGGCTGTTACCGGGGAGGTGGATTTCCTGCGTGCGGCGGAACTCCTCCGGGCAGAGGCATCGACGAAGAAGCACGTTATCAGACCGGACTTTTACCCGCTGCTAGAGTCCAACAAAGCCGCTTTTGAGGATGTGTTTGCCATCGAGAGCACTATTGCGCCCTCACGCGGGAGTAGAGGAGGCGAGGTCAAATTTACCGGCATCCTGAGAGCGATCCAGCGCTCGCCGGCGTTTACGGATGAAGACGAAGAATATGTGGGAAAGGTTCTCGGGCTGATAGAAGACGGGGCGCTCCCGAAGGCGACCATCAAGAAGATTCTCACAAAGATTGCGTATACCCCGGAACCTCTCCCCATGCTCGCAAAGATCAAATCTGAGATCTCGGAAGAGTTCTTCCGCCCGGCATTCGGGCCGGTCGATATCTCCGGGCCTAAAGAGGTCATCCTCTCCGGGTACTTTGCAGGAGGTGAGTCTGCATGAAAGAAGAGGAGACCATCAGGCTCATTGATGGGGTCTTCAAGGATGCCTTCAATCCGGGCCGGTATATGAGGTTCATCCAGGAACTCTTCGACGACTTCCGGATACTTCCCCAGCGGTTGCCGATCTGGCGCGAGTTCAAGAACTATATCGACGAGGCATACAGTATCGGAACCTACGTTGACGGGAGACAGACCGTCGGGGTGCTCTATGTCAGGCTGATGCGGTCGACCTCTCGTGACCGCGCCCGGACGATGCAGCGGAACTTCATCGCGAAGTTCCTCAACAACGAAGGGAGGGATGCGGCTCTGGTCGCGTTTTACGGCGACGACCACGAGGACTGGCGCTTCTCGTTTGTTAGGCTCGAGTACGAGCTCGGGACCGGCGACGACGGAAGGGTCCGCACGAGCGTGAAACTGACGCCTGCACGCCGGTTTTCGTATCTTGTGGGGAAGAACGAGCCGAACCATACCTGCAGGGAACGGTTCCTTCGTCTTATCCGGGAGAAGAATGGAACCCCGATTCTTGCAGATATCGAGGACTGTTTCAGCGTCGAGAATGTCACAGACGAGTTCTTCAAGAAGTATGAGGCCTGTTACCTCAACCTGAAGGAGTCGCTTGAGAGGGCGCTCGAAGACGATCCCATCTGTAAGGCGGAGTTCGAGGAGAAGGAGATCTCGACGGTCGATTTCTCGAAGAAACTCCTCGGCCAGATTGTCTTCCTCTATTTCCTCCAGAAGAAGGGGTGGCTCGGGGTGAGGCAGGACCCCGCGACCGGGCGGTTCCAGGAGTGGGGGATGGGCCCGAAAGATTTCATGCGCCGCCTGTATGACGGCGAAATCGTCCCCTACAAGAATTTCTTCAACGACATCCTTGAACCGCTCTTCTATGAGGCGCTTGCAGAGGATCGCTCGGTAAACGAGGATTACTACAGCAGGTTCAGGTGCAAGATTCCGTTCCTGAATGGCGGTCTCTTCGAGCCGATCCAGAACTACAACTGGGTTAGCACCTACCTGCGGATAGAAAACGAGGTTTTTGGAGGCATTCTGAAGACATTTGACGAGTTCAACTTCACCATCAAAGAGGACGAGCCCCTGGAGCGGGAGGTGGCGGTCGACCCGGAGATGCTCGGGAAGGTCTTTGAGAATCTCCTCGATGTGATCGACCGGAAATCGAAGGGAGCGTTCTACACTCCGCGCGATATTGTGCACTATATGTGCCAGCAGAGCCTGATCGGCTATCTTGCGAACCACACGAGTATCCCCCGTGATGACCTGGAGTTGTTCATCAGGCGTGGCGATGTCACGCTCGGGATGACCATCCATGCGCAGGAGAACGGCCTGGACGATGAGTGGTTCCAGGATGCCCGGTTTACCCTGCCGGAGTCTATCCGGAACCATTACGCCGGGCTTGACAGTCTGCTCTGCTCGATCCGGGTGGCGGATCCGGCAGTGGGTTCGGGCGCGTTCCCGGTGGGGATGATGAATGAGATCGTGAAGGCTCGTTCGATCCTGACGCCGTTCTTTGCCGGGGAGGATGCGGACCGGTCGATATACGAGTTGAAACGACAGACAATAGAGAATTCTCTCTACGGTGTAGATATCGATTCTTCGGCGGTAGATATCACCAAACTCCGGTTCTGGCTCTCGTTGATCGTGGATGAGGAGAATATCCAGACGATCCGGCCGCTCCCGAACCTCGACCACAGGATCATGTGCGGGAACAGTTTGGTGGACGAGTTCGAGGGGGTCAGCCTCTTTGACGAGGGGCTGCTGGTTGAGCCCGAGGATGACCCGGAGGCCGTGACGGCGTCCATCGATGCCAGGATAGAGGACCTGGGGGAGGAGCTGCACCGGATTCTCACGGGAGCGGAGGAGGGAGATTCGGCGCGGATACGGCGCGAGATTGCGCGGCTGGAGAAGAAGAAGAAAGAGGCCCTAGCAGGTCCGAGGTCCACCGCACGGCAGGTGACGTTTGACCAGGCGGCATCCCTGCGCATCAAGGAGTCGCGGCGCAAACTCCGGGAGCTGAAGCGGTATCAGCGGCTCTTCTTCAATGAGCAGAACCGTGCGAGGAAGAACGAGTATCGGGCCGCCATCGAGCGGCTGGAGTGGGATCTCATCGAAGAGACCCTGAAGGAGGCGGGCAATACCGATGCCTGCAGGAAACTTGCCGCGTACCGGAAGAACAGGGCAAAGCCATTCTTCCTCTGGAAACTCTATTTCTCGGAGGTCTTCCTGCGCCAGAACCCGGGGTTCGATGTGGTGATTGCAAACCCGCCGTACGTGCGGCAGGAGAGCATCAGGGAGCAGAAGGCCTATTTCAAGGAGCATTACTGCGTCTACCAGGGCACCGCCGACCTGTACGTCTATTTTGTCGAACGGGGGGTGAATCTGCTTGCGGCCGGCGGGGTGTTCACCTACATCCTGCCGAACAAGTGGATGCGGGCAAACTACGGGAAGCCCCTGCGGGCGTGGCTGAAGGAGCGGCGGATCGAGGAGATCATCGACTTCGGCGATCTCCCGGTCTTTGAGAGCGCAACGACCTATCCCTGCATCCTCCGGATCGGGGCCGGGGCTCCCCGCGAGCGGTTTGATGCCGTGCAGGTGGAGAACCTGGACTACCCCGACCTCACGGAGTACGTGAAGGGCCATTCGTACCCGGTAAACCTGACTTATCTGGACGATGGGGGATGGTCCCTGGCTGACGAGAAGACGCAGGCGCTGCTTGAGAAGATCAAGGCCGCCGGGGTGCCCCTGGGGACGTATGTGGACGGGAAGATCTACTACGGCATCAAGACCGGGCTGAACGAGGCCTTCGTGATCGATGAGGCGACGAGAGAGCGGCTGATCGCCGAAGACCCCCGGAGCGCGGAGGTTATCAAGCCGTTTCTCGCTGGCCGAGATGTCAAGCGATATCAACCATTAGAGTTGAGCAAATATCTCATCTTTACGCGGCGTGGAATTAACATCGATAGTTACCCCGCGATTGGAAGGTATCTGAAACAGTATAAAGAAAAACTCATACCCCGGCCAAGAGATTGGCCGTCAGATAAACCATGGCTGGGTAGAAAAGCAGGTTCCTATCAATGGTATGAGGTTCAGGACTCAATTGATTACTATCTGGAATTTGAAAAGCCAAAGATCATTGTTCCTGCAATAGTCCAGAGGGGGTCATACACGTATGATGAAAGGGCATTCTACTCCAACGATAAAACATCCATAATCCCATGTACTGACATATACCTACTTGGAATACTCAATTCAAAAGTTGCTGACTTTATTGTGCACCTCATTTCCTCGACGAAGCAAGGAGGTTATTATGAGTATAAGCCGATGTACGTCTCCCAGATCCCAATCCGCACTATCGACCCCTCCGACCCCACCGACGTCGCCCGCCACGACCGCATGGTCGCCCTCGTCGAGAAGATGCTTGACCTGAACAAGCGCCTCGCGGCGGCGAAGGCTCCGCACGAGAAGGAGGTGCTCGCCGGGATGATCGACGCGACCGACCGGCAGATCGATAGGTTGGTGTATGAACTCTACGGACTCACGGAGGAAGAGATCGCGGTTGTGGAGGGGACACATGGGCAATAATCTCCTGTACGGTGATCAAATTCACATTGAACAAATTCGGAAATACCTCTGGAGCGGAAGAGAATATGGCAGAGCTGCCGTGATAGTTGGTAGCGGATTCAGCCGAAACGCCGAAAGATTCTCTCTAACTACGTGCCCGTTTCCTATGTGGAATGACCTTGGGAAAATGTTCTATGATGCACTCAATCTTGATCGCGTACAACCGTATCGTTTTACCCTCAATATTAAGCAGGTTTGCGGCAGGATAATTCGTTACATCCACATGAAACGTGGATTATCCACCGCTGCTGAGTTCTTGCTTGAGTCCAATGTAATACCCCTGAATCCAATCTGCAAAATGAGAGATCTGAACGTCCGTACGCTCAAATCGGCCCAGGTACTCCCTCGCGAGATCATGTCTCCCTGCACTGTATGCGTAACACGCGATCCGTATGAGTGCGGAGGCTTCAGCAGGATGACCGCGGATCTTCTGCACTTCTGTCATTGCTGATTGAGTATACTCCCACATCTTCTCATACTGTTTCTGTCCAAGAGCCTCATCGCATATATCCAACCCCGCATTAAAGGCTTCAATATAATTTCCGTGTATTATGTGAATTTCCCTAATATCTTCAAGCATCCGGAGGACTCTTTCCTTATCGTAATCATCAGTGCCGCATTTCTTTCCTCTTATGATATCCCAGGTCACCTGACACTTCTCAAACACGCAATACTCGGGAGTTGTATCGAGATGGTCTTCCAGCGCAGGTATGAGACGGCGGATATTCTCACGGTTCTGGTCAAAAAGAGCCTCTTGAGACAATATCAAACGTCCATCTTCCTTCAATCGCTGTAGGACATGATGTAACTCCATGTAACATCGGAACCGTTCCACTATAGACAACTCTGCATATTCGGGATATTGATCTTCTATCTGATAAAGGAAAGCGGGTGCTAACACTCCCCCGTTCCATCTCATTCTCAGCTGCGATATATCGCAGACGACCTGTTCTTTTCGGGATACAAAGGGGTAAACCCTCTCTCTTGCTTCATCTATCGTTTCAAATAACTTGTTTCGATTGTTGGCTTCTCTGTAGAATTCTATAAGAAAGTTATAATACTCCACTAAATCATCTGGATTAGTAAAATCGACTATAGAGCGATATTCTGAAATGAATTGTCGCGCCTCATCTTGCCTATGCGACGAAACAAGCGAAGGAATGACGTTTTGATATGCGACATGCATCAAATGTTTCTCATTGAGGTCCTTTGCTAACTTCAGTGCTTTCCGATAATGGATCAGCGACTCTGTTTCATTCTTCATTATCTTTTGTATTCTACCGTAATTGTTCAGCACACAGAAATAGTCAGCATTTTTCAGACGATCAGAAGCAGATTCAATGGCGTCAAATAAGATCTCTGAAGACCTTTTGAGGTCACCTTCAAATTCAGCGCTTACCGCTCTAACAAGCGAGATTTGAAGTGAATATTCATCTGAAGGGTCGGAAAGATGTTCAATGATCTGTAATGCCTTCTTGTGATCGCCCAGGCGTGTAAAGTACCTTGCTCGCAGTAGTTCAAGGCGTGTTTTCTCAGCCGAATTGAGTGTCTTTACATCAATTTTATTCAACAGTTCTATCGACCGACGATCATCGTTTTTTGCGGATGCAATGGCTGCTTGCGTAAGATAATAGGAGTATCTCTCTACGGGATCCAGAAAGTACTGCATGTAACGATTGAGCAGCTGCTCAGCCCTTTTGAGTTCGTTTGCCCTGATGAAACCGAGGCATCGCGGAGAATCGAAGAACATGGCCATAAGAGGTTTCCACAAGACGAATGGATAAACACTGCAGCGAGGGATACAAGCAGCAGGAACACGAGGCCTGATGTGTGCCATGTTAGAAGGCCTCCGGTGTATAGCACCAACGTTGCAGTGGCCAGCAGGAAGAATATGATGGACTTCAAGCGATACCGGGGATGGCTTAGAAGTTCCCAATTTGTTGCTTTAGCTACTACAAGCAGCATACAACAGCAAATAACAATAACCCAGAGATAATCCCCGCTTGCGATAGCTCGTTCAAGTGCAGTGATATATTCAAGCATCTATATCCAGCCTGATGTTTACGACTACGACGAACCAACCATTCCTCTGAAGATTCCCAGAGTCTAGACCTGGAGTAACAATGAAATCGTTGGGGTTACTGCACAGTAAGTTATTTTGTCGCCTCTACTTTAGTGCACTGTAGATGCTCTTCTTGACTGGTTTCAACGTAGATTTCCAACTATCTGCAATTCCTTGTGCGATCATACCTGATCCTGTCAGCCTCCCGCCGCTTCATCGAGATTAACCTTATCGTATCCGGACCCTTGGCGCAACCCTTTCCCTTATCTGATTATACAGGTCAATGCGTGCAGAGTGACGAAGAGTGGCTACCACTGAGTAGCTTTGCCTGAACTCCTCGTCATCTACCCATTTTCCCCGACACAAGACCTCAAGGACCAGAGGTTTTTTTACGTCAATCCCTGGTGCGCTCGTATAGACTCGTGTGCCCTTTTGGTGAATGCTTTTTGAGCGGAGAGCCGTTTTGGGGTACAGCACTATTTCAGGAATCTTACCGCTATCCTCGTTACCTTCCGGCTCTTCGTCAATCGCCGGCTCTGAGAACACATCCTCGGAAGAGCGATCGGCGATAACCTTGATATCTGTATTCTTATACAAAGAAAATTCCATCCGTGTCCCCATATACTCCATGCGTGTTCTCCTGACAGGCGGGTTGTATACGAGTGTTACAGAGATCTCGCGCTTTCCTTGCATATCGACGAACGTATCGGGGAGGTGAAAGTAGTAATAATGAACACCCCCGACTTTTATCGTATTTTCTGCAAAAAGGAGCACGTTATTCGAATTTGAATCTTCGGCATAATCAAGGTTTGGTTGACCAAAACCATAGATGTTGTAAATCGGTTCAGCTTCTTTTGTCGAAACCCCATGCACATTGATGGTCAGAGGTTCTGGCCGATCATCGGGGATACGGGCAGAAGCGAGTAAGAACGCCTTGATCGTGTTTGAGGTATAGCCGGGATATTTCTTGCACAACCGGGCTAGGTAGTTGGCGACTTTCGGAGCAGAAAGGCTGGTTCCACACTCCGTAGTGAGCAGGCTACTCTCCCTCATCCACCGTGGGTTCACCACGAAGATACCTGTCTGTGTATCCTCCATGTAATATGGAGTTTGCACGTTGTACGGTCGCATTCCTCCCATTTCAACGAGTTCTGGCTTGATCATCCCGTTCAAACCGGGTCCTGCTCGTGTAAACGGAGATGGATAGCCTTGGTGCGGAGTGAGAATCGCCTCGGCTTTATGTGAGACGTAATCCTGTGTTATAGATCCGACGGTCAGGGCGTATACAGACGATGCTGGATCTACAATCCTGCACCTCTCGCCATCTTCGTAGAGGTAATGAGGGTATTTGTCCGGGAAATCCATCTCATCGTTATTCCCGGTTGCAATAACGAACATAAGACCGTGCTCATGAGCCAGCTCATCGATAAAAGATGCCAGCACCGATTGCTGCTTTCCCCCGGATATACACAATGTGGGATCCCCAAACGAGATATTTACTACACGCACGTTATCGTATCGTTCTGTGAATGACTGGAGAGCCTGGAGGATTTGCTTTTCGAGAAGATGCTCCTCATCATAGCTTGCAACTATTTCTCCAGTCTCTGGGTCTTTTACCCCATGCATCACCTTCGCTGACAGTATCCACACAGGCGGGTGGAAACACTTTGTGTCAGCGCACTCCTTGATATCACCATACAGTGCGACACCTGCAACCATGGTGCCATGACCCACGTCATCTGTCCCGTCATATTCTGAAAACAGACTTATTGCATCTCCAACACCATTTTTGAGGAGAGGATGGCCTGATAATATACCGCTATCAAGGACAACGATCGCCGGATCTCTTGGGTCGGGAGGAGAGCCGGTATCGACCTCACTCAACGATACGCGGAGTTCGCCTGGACGAAAGTAGGTGGAACGGGGAGGTCGATCGACACAGCTCACCTCGGGGAAGAACAGTAACTCATTTAGCATATCCTTGCCTATCTTCACCCGCATGAGGCAGAAACTGCGTGTGATGATATGATCGGTGACCTCACCGCCTTTTTCATTGAGTAACTTCTCAATTCCCTTGAGAGCATCCTTTAGCCGGGGGGTTTCCATCCTCCACAGTTCGACATCGAGATACGCAACCTCGCCATCAATCAGCGGCCTCTCGGCCAATCTCTCGCCTATCTTATCCTCTGGGGGAATCGGTTCAAACGACTCTACTACGTTAAAAAATGTCTTGTTCTTAGATTCTCGACCATACCGAGCAAGTTTCTCCGTTATTTTTCCTAAATCCCCCTTCTCAGCCAGAGACACTCTGTAACGGAGACCCCCATCCTTCGCAGGAGATGGGGAGATGTACTGGATATCGCAACGATTCAGGAACTTGCTCAGATCCTCCTCACTGATCTCAGATCGGAGTTCAATTCTAAATATCAGGTTCGGATCAAAATACTCTGAGAACTGTGCCTTTCTCTTTTGATGCTCGCTCTGCATCTCATTTAAATTATAAACCTGAACTTCAGCAAAATCCTCTTTTTCCTCACGATCGGGACGGGAAGGTCCCCCTCCTCCCCTCTTCGCCAGCGTACGTTCCCCCTCATGCAACGGTAATCGAAGATGTTCTGGCATGAACTATACCTTCTCTTGAACTGAAACAATTTCCTTCTGCCTTAGTATTGCTTCTTCAATGTCCTCCTTTGAAACTCTTTTCTTTTTACTCAGCAGTGCTTTTTTCATTGCTCGAATGGTCACTTGTTCAATATCAGCACCCGAGAAACCCTTGCTGTTGTCTGCAAATATATCATATTCTACTACAGGATCGACAGGGATTACACTCAGTTTTTTCTCGTATAAGCGTGCCCTTAACTGTTTATCCGGCAATTCAAACTGGATAATATCGTCAAACCGCCGCCAGACCCCCTTATCTAATAATTGGGGATGATTTGTAGCGGCAATGAGTACACTGTCGCCTTGATAATCTTCAAGCATTAACATGAAATTATTGACTACGCGTTTAATCTCCCCATGCTCACTTGGATCGTCACGTTTTTTGCCGATAATATCAAACTCATCAAAAAGTACAACCCACTTCCCTTTATCTATATAATCGAAGATTTTTCTTATGTTGGCGGCGGTCTCACCCAAAAATGAAGAAACAACCGATTCAAATTTTACGACTATCAGCGGGTAGCCAATGGCTGAGCATAGAACTTTTGCACAGAGTGTTTTCCCCGTTCCCGGAGGCCCATAAAATAGCAGCTTACTTCTGGGTTTTAATCCATAGTTGGATAATAAATCTCGATTCTTAATCTCAAGCGGGATCTCCCGAAGCCTCTCTTCCAACTCTGTGGAAACAATCAAATCCGACCAATCGCTAAATGGCCGCTTAACTTCCAATAACTGGAATCCTTTTTCATTATCGCGGGGGATAGGCAGCGTGCGATATGGAAGGACACTTTGATGTACCGATTGATTATTGATAATTGTCCTCAGTTTCGTTGCTACGAGGTGGTGGTTCAGTTGCTCTTCATGTTCAATTATGCTCTGAGCTACTTGATGGAATAACTCCTCATTTTTCGTAACGAAGGCTTGAAACAATCTTTCGATGTCATCAGAGTTCATTTCGTCTCAACCTGATCCGGTTATCTAAACGGGTGAACCGAACATTCTGTCTATTAAATGATGTGAATGGGTTTAATAATTATATATCTATCTTAATGCGGAGGGATTAGATTGTGCTCACCTTTGCTGCGATTTAATTGCGCGCAATCCCTAACGTATATTCTTTTCCATTACGATGCCATTGTATCTCTGCAACAACTCCCCCTGACTAACGAAGGGATCCCTGATTCCCTCCTCACCCCCCCGAGCCCCCTCACAATCACCGCCACCACCCCGCCGCTCACGGCCGACTGGCGTACCCACTCTACGGGCTCACCGAGGAGGAGATCGCAATCGTGGAGGGAGCAGCCTGACGTTCCAGGTCAGGGGTTTTTACCACGTGATGAAAGGGGGATTCCTCCCCCGGGCAGAGCGGGACGCCGCTGCAACCTCAGCCGGAAGCCGTCCCGGCCATATCCCGGAGGTGCTGCATAATCCGGTCTTTGTTCCCCGGCAGGTTTGAGAACTGCTTATCGCAGACATCGCTGAACTTCGCGAGGGCCTTGCGGTTGACCTCCTCCTGATCCTCGAATACGCCGACCGAGACGAAGGGCCGCCCCCACTTCTCGAACTGCAGGATGTTTATCGTCGCGTCACGGACCCGGTCGTCGTTCGCGAGCGCAAAGATGTAGATCGGCCTCTGCATGCCGTTGATCCTGCAGTCAACGGTGTATTTCCCTTCCGGATCATGCTCGGGATCGTGCCAGTCAAACTCCCTGCGCCCCTCAGGGACAGCCTCCTCGATGAGCGCACGGAGATCCTCCAGGAACGTGGAGTAAACGCGCGATCTCGACAGATACGTAAGATCCGATATCCGGATCAGCGCCTGGATGAAACTCCAGAGGGCATCCCCAAACCGGTCGCCCGTGATGCGGATAGCGAGCTCGCCCCGGTTGTTCTCCAGCCCGAACCGGGACAGCACACTCGCGATCACCTTCTGGCGGGTTCCCCGCTCTAACTCCCTTGCATCGATCGAGTAGGTCAGGTGCATGAGGGTATGCCCCTCATCCGTCAGCGTCCAGGCGCCGTCCTCATCCTTCAGGACGATTGCGAGGTTATCCCCATCGTCAAAGACAAACGGTGTGAAGACCCGATACCGGTTGATACCCTCCGGGCGGAGATGGATCTGGCTGCAGACCTTCCTCCGAAACTCCTCTTCGATTGCCTCGATTGCCATTGGTTATATCCCCCAGTCGGTAAGATCCTTCGTGGTTACCGCTGAACCCTCAAACCCGCAGTCGTTGAACATGCTCTTCAGCGCGCCGTGGTGATCCGAGTACCGGTCTGTCGGAACCGCATACCCATCTTCGTTCCAGCCCGCGGTCTGGTAGCGCTCTGTTGCAGTATGGATGTGGAAATCATAAAACTTCTCCTGCTCAAGCCTGTTCGTGTGTTCGTGACTTTTCCCGTTATATCGGCGTAGCCGGAACACCTGGTTTGTGTTTGGAATGATATAGCCGAGGATCACGGAGAAGTCCAGCGAATTGAATAGACTTTGCCGGAATATCAACCTGAACCGGGATTGATTCGCACCCTCTATACCGATCTCGTACTCCTTATGGCCGCCCTTCTCTTTAGGGCGAAATCTCCTGGAGAAATCTCCCGGCAGCGGCTTGGCCTCTCTGAGTAACGCATCGATCTCATCATCAGTGAGCCGCAAATTCATTCAGGTAACCTCCATCGGAGTACTATTTCATTTCAATGATTCTACGGTCGCCGGGGAGAAAGATAACTATTTCCATAATCACGGGTGTGAGAACCGTCCTCCGCGTATAAGAGAGCAGCTCGCCTCCCTCGGGCTGAATGAACGGCAGATTGCTGCCGTACACTACCTGAAGAGAGGGTTCTATCTCAAACCAGGTGTACCAACAACTCAATAATGCGAAGAAGGTGACCGCAACGCGAGATCTTAAAGTGATGGTTCAAACCGGCATTTTCCGTAAAGAGGGAACGGCAGGAGCGGGCGTGTGCTACTCGCTGAGGTATGCAACGTAAGAGGGATCGTCAGATTGCGCTAAGGGATCGAAATGAATCATAATTGGCTCATAATGGGCTCATCCATGGTTGCAGGGAATGCTCGAAACCAGAGCAAGTGCATCCAATCTCCTAAAACTACCATTATAGCGGCTCTGTTGAAACCCTCTAGTCGAGGGTCGGCTCCATCTGAGGGGAAAGATCTATAAAACCGTTGCTCCTTGTGTTAATGACGAAACCAACAACAAGGAGCAGAGTTAGTGTCGACGAATGGCTA
>NZ_VCYI01000009.1 GCF_030464365.1 Methanoculleus methanifontis
CGCCCGACATGAGGTTTCTGGGGAGGGAGATGCGGCTCAATGATTGCCCAGAGTTCGTCATCGATTTCCCGGAATGCCATACATCCCGGGTTTTATTCAAGGTCTCTTATAATTGTGGGATGACCTCGGTTTGATTTTGAAACAATACCCATGGGAGGTTTATGAAGGAATAATATTAAATATTCTCTTTGTTTTATTTCGCGGGTGAGACGATCAGGAGGACATATGAGAAATATAAATGCTCGGATGCTGTTTGCCTTGTTGCTGGCGACATGTGCTTTCACTGTGCCAGTTACGGCTGAAGAATGGGATGCACCATCCCCCAATGAATCCGAACTCCAGAATATGGGAGTTGTGAACGGAAGCCCAAACTGGGCTGGAATGCGAGACTTATCTCAATTTAGCAGGTACGAGCCTCAGGTTGAGGTGACGCCGCCGTCAAGGGAAACCCTGAAAAAAATGTATCCGAATATCATCTTTTACAACTCATCGGACCTGCCTATGCATGACATAGACTTTTCCGGGCAGGTATCGTTCAACCCGGACGGGAGTTTCACGGTGATCCGGACGGCGAGCGACGGGAGAGGGGCGACGGCAGCCGAGCCCGCTCGGATGCTCCCTCCCGCGCCGGGGGGAGATCCCCTGATGGAGTTACGGGGTGCCCATCCGAACGTAGAGAGAAACGCCGAGATTATGGGATACATCCGGACCTGCGGTCTCTCCAGTTGGTATGAGAGACCCTACAACGCAACCTGCCGCTATGTCTACCTTGTCCCGGGCACGTCATGCTCGCAGACGCAGGTGTACCTGAACAGGAATGTCAACGAACGAGAGGATCATGATAGTATCGTATGGGTGGGCCGGGTCGACCGCGGCGAAGAACTCCCGGTAGAGGCGTCCGATCCGCTTGCCAGCCTCTCTGTCCGGTACCCACGGGTGATGGAGAATCCCGCAGTAGAAGCGTTCATCAGGGAGGATAGACCGGAGCGCTGGGGTGAGGTGTTCGAGAACGAAACAACGGTACAGGTCTACCTCATCGCTGAGAACGCGGCCTTCAGGGAGCTGATCGCTACCGTAGGGGCAGGGGCCGTCACTGGTGTGATGGTCCTCGATGAGCAGCACCTTGCGGTCAATAAAACCGAAGCGCTGGCAATCGCCCGGGAGGACGTCTCCCCTGCTGCACAACTCATCGACATCCATCTCCAGATGAAAGACGGGAGGGTGGTGTGGATGGCCTCGTACATGGACGGCCCCGTCTACTCCTCGATCCCGGTGGACGCCGGGGAGGCACCGGCGCCGGGAGAGAAGGTTCCCGGCTTTTCCTCCGCCACAGCGGCCGGAGCGCTTCTGGTCCCGGCGGCGTTGCACTGGAGAAGAAGATGACCTCACGAGGGTGATGCCCGCCACGGTCCATAGCATGGGGTGAGAGCCTGGGGAATGGGGTGTTTTCCTGCGTACAGCCTCTCGCTCTGCCCCATGAACGCTCCACACCCCTTCGCGATCTTCCGCGTGATCCACGCCAGAACCCCCAATATAAGATGCAATGCTCCGCTAGATACCCCTGTGCGGAACCTTTATACCCGCTACCACCTCCCCCTCCCGCAATCATGGAGTTACAGCGGGGACTCTCGCAGTTCGACCTCACAAACATCATCGTCGGGGCGATCGTCGGTGCCGACATCTACATCGCGTCCGCCCTCACTGCGGGCCTGATCGGTCCGTTCTCGATCGTCCTCTGGGTGGTGGCCGGGCTCTTCGCCGCAACGATAGCGATGGTCTTTGCCTACTGTAGTTATTACGTCCCCCGTGTCGGCGGACCGTTCGCCTACGTCTCGGAGGCGTTCGATGACTTCTATGGGTTTCTCACCGGCTGGAGCATGTGGATCTCCGAACTCCTTGCCCTCCCGGTCTTTGCAATAGCGTTCGCAAACTACCTCCAGGCGCTGGTCCCCCTCACCCCAACTGCAGAGGTCGTCGTGAGAGCACTTTTCGTCGCGTCCCTGACGCTCGTCAACATCGTCGGCGTCCGGGCCGCGGGGAAGTTGAACGATGTCCTCACGCTCATCAAACTTTTCCCGCTCCTCCTCCTCATCGTTGCCGGGCTCGGCATCTTCATCGTCCGGCCGGAGACGGTCATCGCGAACTACACCCCCCTGCTCCCTCTCGGTCTCGATAACGCCGCCCATGCCCTGGTCCTGATCTTCTGGGCATACGCCGGGTTCGAGCTGGGGACGCTCCCGGCCGGCGAGGTCGAGAACCCGGGAAAGGCCATCCCCCGCGCCATCATCACCGGGATGCTGATCGTCTCCTTCTTCTACGTCTCGACGAACTTTGTCCTCTTCGGGCTCGTCAACTGGACCGAACTCAGCCAGAGCACCGTGCCGCTCGTCGTCGCCGGCACCGTCCTCTTCGGGTCGGCAGGGGCGATCATCATGACGGTCGGCGCCCTCTTCTCGGTGGCGGGGTCGGACGAGTCAGGAATGCTCGGCAGTGCACGGCTCGCGTATGCGATGGCTATCGACGGGCTCTTTCCTCGCGCCTTCGCACGGCTCCACCCGCGCTACAACACGCCCTACGTGGTCCTCGTCGTCCAGGGAGTTATCGCGTTCGTCCTCTCCAGTATCGGGAGTCTCCCGGGACTGATATCCTTCGCCGTCCTCACCCTTGCGTTCTCGTTCCTGCTCACCTGCTTTGCCCTTATTGTCCTGCGGAAAGACGACGGCATGACCCTCCGCGGCCAGCACCTCCTCCCCCTTGCCGGCATCGGCATCTGTCTCTTTCTCCTCTTCTCCACCACGACCTTCGATAAGGTCGCAGGAGCCCTGGTCATCCTGGCAGGTATCCCGGTCTACCTCTTCTTCTCTCCAAAACAGGACATACGCCATCTCAAGGCCCTCTTCCTCTCCGAAGAGGCCGTACTCGTTCGAAGGCTCGAGGCGCGGGAGACCTACCTCGCAAACTTCCTGAACCTCGCCCGTGCGGTCTTCCGGTGGGCCAGGCGGCCGGACAACCGCGAACCCGGGAGGAGATGACGGATATTCCCCTCCGGGCAACCGCCCCCGCAACCACTCCCGGCCGGCAGCAGCAACGGGGATCCGGCGCTCCGCCCCGTTCTCCGGAGCATGGCCCCCCGGCGCTTCCCCAACCATACCCTTATATCTCCCGCTCCGTATTATGTCGAACGCATACCTGCCTTCAGGGTTGTGCCGTCTTGGTGCCGGACGCATCGTTCGAGAGTGGGTGCGCTCTGCGGCATACCGGATCTATTGGGGGACCGTCGTGGACTCAATCAAGATTGCAATCGTGGGCGTCGGGAACTGTGCCAGTTCGCTGCTCCAGGGGATCGAATACTACCGGGGGAAGAGCGAAGACGACGCAACCGGGCTGATGCACTGGAACCTCGGAGGCTACCTGCCCTCTGAGATCGAGGTGGCTGCAGCGTTCGATATCGATGCGAGGAAGGTCGGGAAGGACGTCTCGGAGGCCATCTTCGCCCCCCCGAACTGCACCACCGCCTTCTGTCCCGGGATGCCGAGAACCGGTGTTACCGTCCGGATGGGGCGTGTGCTGGACGGGTTTCCCGGGCACATGCAGGGCTACAAGGAGGAGCACCGGTTCATCCTCGCCGACGAGGAGGAGGCCTCACGCGAGGAGATCGTCCGGGAACTCGAGGACTCGGGGGCCGAGATGTTGCTCAACTACCTCCCCGTGGGGTCCGAGGAGGCGGCACGGTTCTATGCCGGGTGTGCGCTGGAAGCAGGCGTCGGCCTCGTCAACAACATGCCGGTCTTCATCGCGAGCGATCCCGCCTGGGCGGCGCGGTTCCGCGAACGCGACCTTCCGATCATCGGCGACGACGTTAAGGCCCAGCTCGGTGCGACGATCACGCACCGGGTTCTCGCGAGCCTCTTCCGGCAGCGGGGCGTGAAACTGGACCGGACCTACCAGTTGAACACCGGCGGCAACACGGATTTTTTGAATATGCTTAACCGCGACCGCCTTGCCTCGAAGAGGACGTCGAAGACGGAAGCGGTGCAGTCGGTTCTGGAAGAACCTCTCGACGACGATAACATCCATATCGGCCCGAGCGATTACGTCTGCTGGCAGAAAGACAACAAGGTCTGTTTTCTGCGGATGGAAGGGCGGCTGTTTGGGGACGTTCCCATGCATATCGACCTCCGCCTCTCCGTCGAGGACTCGCCCAACTCCGCGGGGATCGTCATCGACGCCATCCGGTGCTGCAGGCTCGCGCTCGACCGGGGCGTCGGCGGTGCGCTCATATCCCCGTCCGCCTACTTCATGAAGCACCCCCCGTTGCAGTTTCGGGACGACGACGCCTACCGCATGACCGAGGAGTTCATCCGGGGCGCCCGGAATGATTGAAGGCCGGGGCGTCACTCAATCAGGACGAGACCTACCGAGGTGATCTTGCCGTGCTCGATCTTGCCGTACTCGAGATCACGGCAGGGGACGACGTGCAGGTCCCATCCGACCTTCCGGGCGGTGGAGAAGACGTCGATCCCGGCTCCCTCCATCGTCGGGCGGACGAGATCCATGTGCCGGCAGAGTCTCCGGATGCTCTCGTCGACGACCCCTTCGTGCTCCTCGGCGACGCAGTGCAGGTGCTCGCAGTAGATGCAGGGGTATCCCCCGAACCCGAAGGCTTTCGGGAAATCGTCGTAGAACGCCGTCTTCTCGAGGAGGTGCACCGTCGAGTTCACCCAGAGGATGAGGTCGCGGAAGAACGGGTGGAAGTCGAGCGGTATCTCGTCGGGTTTGAGGTCAGGATGCCCGGGAATGCCCTCGAACCGCAGAAGGAGGGCAGTACTGTACTCGCCGAGCAGCCGCCCGGTCTCAGCGGGGGTAGGCGCGTAAGGCGGGCAGGACATGTGTTTCCCGTAGCCCTTGCACCCGAACCGGCATTTGAACCGCACCCACTCTGCGACGACGACGTCGTGGGCGGCAATCTGCCGCGCTTCTGCTCCCCGCTCCCGTGCAAGGGAGGAGAGTTTCTCGATCTCCTCTTCAAGTTCGTTTCTCATCGTCTTCGCCTCGATGGGGGATATCTGCCGGCTCCGGGTATTTATGGGTAGCGAGGGGGGGGAGGGGGGTTACGGTGAGGTGGTGGTAGGAAGAGGAGGTGACGCTCAGGAGAGAGGCGTATCGGAGGGCACGATTGTAACAGGTGAGTGAGCCTGAACTGACGTCGGGATTACTATCGTGGTAAATAGGACAAACGGAGCGATGATATAGCCTGGTACACTAAACCGTGGGGGACTACGAAAACAGTAGAAATTGTCAAAAATGTCCATACGCTGGACCTTGGGGATATCGCCATGACTGCCCCCGCCCCCCGGGGCGGGGGAGGAGGCCGAAGGCCGGGTGGGGTGGGGGCAACAGATCTCGAATTTGGAACTTGAGCACCAGGGATGCGAACTGGAGACAGGGGAGGGAGGATGCTCCCCCCTCCCCGTCAGCCCCTCCCCCAATGGCGATAGCCCATGGGAATCCGTGTCCGGGGATGTGGGGCAATGAGTTAAAGAATGGGCGCACCACTCAAAAAAATGAGCATCTCAAGAACCGAAACCGAAGACTGCACCCCCGCTCTCACTCCACCGGTTCCCACCCGGTGCAGACGTCCCGTCCGGGGTCGAGGAGCACGTCGTGGGGGAGCCCGATGAGCGAGACCGCCGCGAGCGCCCCGATGACGCCCCGGCCGCCGTGGAGCCGGATGCCGAACCCCTCGGCGGTCGCCTCCGCCGCTTCCCGGGTGAGCACCGCCTCTCGCGCACTCCTGCCGTAGGCCCGGAGTCCGCCGGGCACCCGGAACCCTTGCCGGACGGCGACGCCCCACTCGGGGGACGCCGCCTCGCCGGCGACGAATCGCACGGCCGCCTCCTCGATCTGCGGCACCCTCTCGGGCTCCACCGCAAGTTCGATGTAACTGCAGGAGTTGCCGGCGGTCGCGCCTTCGAGCCGGGGGTTGAGCATCGCGACCCGGTGGCCGATCGGCATGACGCCGTCGAGTTTCGCGAGGTGCTGGAGGAGGGCGAGGGCAAGGGCGAACGTCGCGCCCTCACCCTCGACATCGGTGTCGTCGATCCCGATGGCGACGTAGGCGAGCGCCCGGGTGACCACCTCCCCCTCGACCACCGCCCCTTCGCGGCGGACGGTGACGCCGCAGACGCCTTCGGCAAAGGACATCATATCGGTGAGCGAGTAGGCCGGACCGCCGATACACCGGATCTGCTGGCGGATGCAGCCGTCCTCGTGGAAAACGCCGACGATCCCGACCGCCGGCGCGGGATCGAGCCCGACGGCGACCTCCCGCCGCCCGAGGCATGCCCGCTCCCGGAGCAGCGTCCCGTCGCGATGGACAGACTGCAGGGCGCCGCCGGCACGGGCGTGGTGGAACTCGCAGAACGCTGCGCACCCCCCGCTCATACACTCATGGTAGATCTCGACCTCGCCGCCGTCGATCGTGGTGAAGATCCGGCGGCAGGCGCTCTCCGGCATCACGCTGGTCGCCGCATACCGCGCCGCGTGCCGCCCCCGCTGCTCCTCCGTGATGAGGACGCATCCCTCCTCGATGAGACGGTTCACCCAGTCCTGGACGGTGCTCCGGGGGGTGTCGGTCGCCTCCGCGATATCGGCCACCGTAAAGTAGCCACTCTCAAGCGTCGCCTGACGCATCAGCCGCAGGTACTGTTTCCTTCGCTCAAGAACCCTGGACATGCCGATCACGGATGTAGAGGAGATCGCCGATCACCGCGCTGGCGGTCTCGGTGGAGCCCGCACCCTTCCCGATGAACGTCAGGTCTCCGGCGAGATCCGTTCCCACGGTGACCGCGTTGAGCGTCCCTTCGACGACGAGCGGGTGCGCTTTTGAGACGATCCGCGGCGAGACGCGGAGCACCCCGGCCTCCGGCACGACCTCGCCGATCAGCCGGATGGTGCAGTCCTGATCCTCCGCAAGCCGCAGGGCTTCGGGTGTCAGGAGGGTGATCCCCGTCCGCTCCACGTCGTCGAGCGTGGTCCGCATATCAAGGATGGTGTTTGCGAGGATGACCAGTTTGATCGCCGCATCGATCCCCTCGACGTCGTAGGTGGGGTCGGCCTCGGCGTACCCGAGTTCCCGGGCCTCGGCAAGAGCCTGCTCGTAGGTGAGGCTGTCCTCGGCCATACGGGTGAGGATATAGTTGCAGGTGCCGTTGAAGACCCCGTAAAGCCGGGAGATGGTGTTGCCCGCAAGACCCTCCTGCATCGCGTGGATGAGCGGGATCGCGCCGCAGACCGTCGCCTCGTACCTCAGGAAGACGCCGTTTGCCACCGCAAGATCGCGGAGTTCCGGGTACGCAAGGGCGATAGGACCCTTGTTCGAGGTGACGACGTGTTTGCTCCGTCCGAGAGCCGCCCGTATGTAGCCCAGCGCCGGTTCGCCGTCGTCCACGTCCGTCGGGGTCACCTCGACCAGGACGTCGTATTCCGCCTTCGCCACCACGTCACTGGGGGTGACGTCCGGGCTGCCGCAGGGGCCGCCGTTCCCCTTCCGGTCAAGCGCCGCCGCAAGGTCGATCCCGGCCGGATCGATGACCCCGCCCTTTGAGTCGGCAAGGCCGGTGACGGTGATATCGAGGTTTTTTGCAAGGATTGCCCGGGCGATTCCCCGCCCGACGGAGCCGAACCCGAGTATGGCGATCCGCATCATATACCCTCCAGGGGCTCGATGATGAGGAGATCCTTCTGCTCCGCAACATTGCGCAGGATCTGCACCGCCTTCTTCATCTCCGCCCGGGTGGTCGAACGGATGGTGATGCGAGCCGACGACGGGGAGTTGATCGCGGGCATGGCAAGAGAGAGGTCCGTCACCTCGGCCGAGCCGGTCGTGTCGATCCGGTCGACCGTATCGGAAAGATCCGTGTGCATCAAATGGCCGATCGTGATCAGTGTGCATTCGTAGAGGAGCCGCTGCTCGCCGATGCGCACGACGCTGACACCCTGCTCCCGGAGCAGTTCGAGGAGTTTGGGGAGAGACCCCTCCTCGGGGAGTTCCAGCACGATCTGGACGTCCAGCACCTCCGTAGCCGCCAGTGTCTCCCTCTGGTGGATAACCGCGATGATATTTCCCCCGACAGCCGAGATCGGTTGAAGGGCTGCGACCAGCTGTCCGGGCTGATCCTTCATCTCGAGCTTCATAGATACCTGCAAAAAACCACCTGGTGAATAGTTGACCTGCCGGAGTGATAAGCCTTTTACCCCGGAACAGTCCCTTGATGGGAAGTGTGCCGAAAAAATAGAACGGGATGTTGTATTACTTCACCGACCCGGGCGCAGCGGTGACGATCGGGAGCGCCCGGGCGAACTCCGGAAGGATCTCGGCGGGAATGCCCATGACGAGCTCGTTGTCCTCGATCCCGGAGAACCGACGCGAACCGTCGCACCCGAGCGAGTAGTTGACGTTGCCGGAAAGATAGGGCAGCGCGGTCGCGTCCGCGCAGACCGACTGGATCCCCGCCATCGTGGACCCGATCCGCCCGCCGAGCTGGTAAAGCGTCGTCTGCGCGAGTTTCAGCATCGCCCGGGGTTCGGCGACGATGACGACGACGTGGGGGTCAAACGGCGTCTTTTCAAGCGGTGCATAGACGGTCGCATACGTCTCGAGTTCCGGGACGTGCGGCACCTGCCGGATGGTTCGCATGCAGGCGGCCCAGCTCTCGAACTTGCCGAGCTTGTAGTAGAACTCTCCAGAACGGAGGCTCGGCGTGAGTTCCTTCAGTCCGAGGGCCCAGCCGCCCCCCATGCAGACGTGTTTGTCGGCTGTCGCGTAGAAGATCTCGCCGTTCAGTCGCGCCCTGGTGATCATCTGGCAGTGACGAACCGTCTCGTCAATCGGCCCGACCCCTTCGGGGATTCCCTCGGGGCTCTTTGCGAGTTTGACAGCGACCGGTGAGCCCCGCAAGTCGAGGGATTTCTTGAGCGTCTCTGCGATCTCCGCGTAGGGGATCTCCGCGCGCATCTGGTCTTCCATAATTGTGCTCACTCCTCTGTGGAGATAATCCCCGCCGACACTCATAAAATCTCTGTTCGGGGTATCGGCAGGGTCAGAGGTTGCGCAGTTTATAGTTCACCTTTTCAAAGAAGGGCTTGCCCGTGTGGACGAAGAGGGCGGGCTGATCAGCTTTCTTGACCGTGAGAGTAGCCCCTTCCTCCAGCTCGAACGTGTTCTGCCCGTCGATGACGAGGTGCGCTGGTTTCTCGGTCTCGAGGGTGATCTCGAGGTTTCTTCGGGTGCTGATGAGGTTGGGGCGGGATGAGAGCATATACGGCGCAAGCGGCACAAGGAGGAAACCCTCTATCTGCGGATCGACGATCGGCCCTCCCGCGCTCATGGCGTAGGCGGTCGACCCGGTCGGGGTCGATACGAGCAGGCCGTCGGCCCGATACCGTTCTGCGGGCGTGCCGTCGACGTAGACGCCGAACCGGAGCATCTTCGCCGGACGATCGGTGACGACGAGCCCTTCGTTGAGGGCGTCGCCGAGTTGTTTCCCGTTGGCGGAGAGGCTGACCCGCATCCGGCGCTCGACACCAAACCCGCTTTCATGCGCGGCGAAGAAGGCGCGTGCTTCGTCGGGTTCCAGGTCCGTGAGGAACCCCACCTCGCCCCAGTTGATCCCGAGAACCGGAACCTGTTTCTTCATCTGCTGGACGGTGAGGAGAACCGACCCGTCGCCGCCGACGACCACGACCAGGTCGCCGCCGATCTCTTCAAACGGAATACCCTCTTCCCCGAGACATTCCGCCGTGCTTTCCTCGAGAGCGACATCGTGTCCCAGGCCTTCGAGTTCCCGGCCGAGAGACGCCGTATAGCAAAGCGCATCCACCTCATCGATGCGCGATACCAGGACAATCTTCATGCGCGGTTCACCTCAGGTACTCGATGACCTTGTTGTGCACGATACCGTTCGTGGCGACGAGGCTCCGGCCGACGGAGACCTCGTCGGGGAAGACAAGCGCTTTCCCTTCGAGATCGGAGACCGTCCCCCCGCCCTCCTCGCAGATCAGCATCCCCGCCGCCGCATCGGTGACCCGGAGCGTCCCCCGCACGTCGATGAAACCGTCGATGCGGCCGCATCCGACGTAGCAGAGCTCGAGCGCCGATGCGCCGAGGAGACGCCACCGCCGGATCTTCCGGCCGATCATCTGGACATGCGTCGGGTCGAACTTCCGGCCGTAGACGCTCATGGCGCTCTCTTCGAGGAGCGATACTCCTGAGACGTGGATGGGATGACCGTCGAGGCAGGCGCCCTGTCCCCGGACGGCATGAAACGTCTCTCCCGTGGCGAGGTTCTGGACGTATCCCGCCTGCACAACCCCTCCTTCCGCATACGCGATAGAGAGGGCGTAGAACGGGATCCCGGCCACGGCGTTGTAGGTGCCGTCGACCGGGTCGAGGAAGATGGTTCCGCTCTCCCCGCCCATCTCGGCGCACCCGAGTTCTTCACTGATCAGGTGCCGGCAGAACGGGTGGCACATGAAGTAGTCCACGATGATATCCTCTGCAATCTGGTCGATCTTCTTTGTGGGCGTGCCGTCCGCGCCCATCTTTACGTACGCCCCTGCCTCAGGCGTTCCGACCATGCCGGCTATTGCATCGCGTACCGCCCCTGCCACGTCCTCACACGCCCGGATGAACTCCATCAACTCTCCTCATCCCGTCCCTTATTCTACGGTGTATTTATGTACTGTAATCCAGATACATTAATCACGCGTTTACCGAGTGAGACAATATGAAGGAACAGACAGAAGTTGGGAAACTGAAAGAGGGACGTTACGTCGTCGTAGATGATGAACCGTGCAGGATTGTCTCCATCGCTACCTCCAAACCCGGGAAGCACGGAGCGGCAAAGTCCCGGATCGATTGTATCGGCATCTTCGACGGCGTCAAGCGCTCGATCGTCCAGCCGGTCTCGGCAAAGACTTACGTGCCCATAGTGGAACGGAAGATGGCGCAGGTCATCTCGATCGCCGGAACGGCCGTTCAGTTCATGGACGTCAAGGACTTCGAGATGTTCGAACTCGACGTGACCGAAGAGCAGGTCGCCGCCCTTGAGCCGGGTAAGGAGATTCCCTACATATCATCCCTGGGCAAGAAGAAACTTGAGTGACCTTTTCTGGCTTACGAAAACGGGCATGCACGAGCTCGCCCATCTCCATTTTGCGGATGCGGATGCGTCCTACGAGGATGCCCGCTACGCCGTCTTCGGCGTGCCCTACGACGGTACGACGTCGTTTCGGCCGGGGACGCGGTTCGGGCCCCGGGCAATCCGGGAGGTTTCGTTCAACTTCGAGTCTTACGATCCCGCAACCGGGATTGACTTTTCTGAAGTGCCGATCACGGACCTCGGCGACCTTGCGGTCTCCCGGCTACCGGAGGAGGTCGTCGGGCAGGTCGCAGACGTCGCGGGGGATATCGTCCGCGACAACAAGGTGCCGGTGATGCTCGGCGGCGAGCATACCGCGACTGTCGGCGCGGTCCGGGCCGTCCGGCCGGATGTCTACGTCGTCTGCGACGCCCACCTGGACCTCCGGGACGAACTCGACGGGACGCCCTACAGCCACGGGTGCGTCACCCGGCGCGTCCTTGATACGGTCGAGGACGTCGTCGTCATCGGGGCGCGGAGCGGCGACCGCGAGCAGTTCGAGGTTGCGGCGGAGAGGACGCGCCTCTACACCGCCGATACGGTGCGGGAGCGGGGGATCGGCGCCGTCCTCCGGGAGGTCCGGGAGCACGTTGCGGGGAGGAGGATCTACCTCTCGATCGACGCCGATGCGATCGACTGCTGTCTCACCCCCGGCCTCGGGACGCCCGAGCCGTTCGGGATGACGCCGCTCGATATCCGGGAGGTCGTGCGTGCCCTTGCGCCCGAGATCGCGGGGTTCGATTACGTGGAGGTCGCGCCGTTCGATTCCGGGCAGACGGCGGCGGTGGCGGCGCAGATCGTGCGGGAGTTCATCGCCCGGCACTGGGTTGCCGGACGGTGAAGGCCCGGGATCTTTTCTGAACCTCGTTTGGAGCCTGCCCAACCCGGAGAGCATGTCTCCGGACAACAGTCAGCCTCTCCCGCCGGTTCTCCTCGCGATCAAACCCCCATTCTACACGGCTCCCTCCGGACATGCGACCGCCCCATGAATGCCTGGAGCAGTAACCATAATAGTTGTATATCCACAACTACTCCGTTGTATGCCGTTGGTCAAGCGGCCGATCGTCCATGAGTTCGCGGCAAAAGCACGAGAGGTGTGCGGAGACGCAATAGAAGAGATCATACTCTGTGGCTCTGTAGCCCGGGGAGATGATCGGCCTGACTCAGATATCGATATCCTGGTGATTACGCCTGAAGAGGACTAACGCCCTCGCGAATACCTCACCGGATTTGCTTTAGATCTGCTGATGCAGACGGGTGAGCGGCTCCTGGTCAAGGTACTCTCCCGTGCCGATGTTGCGGCGCACCGGCAGTATCCCTTTGTCAGACATGCTCTCCGGGATGGCGTGGCGGTTTAACTCGGATACTGTCTCTTGAGGTCGGGGAGACAGGAGTCTGAATACACTTTGTTCTCAAGGCACCAGTTCCGAACGAAAGTACACCTCGCAAAGCCGTTGAACAGCCGTTGCTCAACGGCATGAGAGAGGTATGCTCGGTAGCAGGTGACGCGTCTCATTGCAGGCTCTCTGGATGGACGCTCATCAGGCCATAAGGCATCCCGTGCGGGGTGAAAGGGAACAGACCAAGGGGCGCAATTTTCCCCACGGCTCAAGCCGGGAACTTGCTTGCGCCCTTTGAGCCCGTTTTCTGTCAGAGGATGCCCGACTCTTCGTAGAGTGCGGCCAGCCCCTGCCTGTCAAGTCGGCAGTCCACCAGATCCTCGAACTGCTGTCGGGAGAGGCCGAGCTGCTCGGCCATGATGGAGAGCAGCCTATCGCTTATCTCCTTCTTCCCGTGGCTGACCCAGGTGCGGATGGCGGTATCGCGGTCGTTATAGCGGAACGTCAACTTGATGTGCCCGGACATTTCCGCATGGAAACCCTTCTTTGTGAGCCGCTTTACAATGACATAGTTCTTCCGCGAGCCCATCAGGACTCTCCGTGAACGAGCAAGAGAAGTTTTCTCCGGAATTGAAGGGCGCCGTCTGTAAGGTCGCTCTCATCCCGCTCTACAAAATCCTCCCAGTTCGTCTCAAACTCGGCGGTAATCTCCATAAGACCTTCACGCAGATCCGGGGCAACTGCAAGCAGGCGGTATGCGTGGTTATACAGAATGTACTCCCTGTCCTCGATCTCGACGCACAACATGATAGGGTCTGCAAGTTCCCGGATCTCACCGCGCACCCGGACATAGATCAGGGGAATCTGGGTGGGCGGCTGGCTTTCACGGGCGTGAGAGACGAGCCGCCCGATCAGGTCGTTATATGTCTCACGGGGATGCACCTTCAGGCTGTTGAGCTGGTATTTTAACTCGGTTGAGATCTTGATTGATGATGTGTCGGGCATACCACTCTATACCACCGCGGTGGTATATATCCGGATCGGCTGGATGGGTACCTCAAATAGGCTTCCCCCTCAGTCAAATCTCCCCGCCGTTCTTCATCACTCATCGATAATATCATAGAAGCAACAGAGCTTCATTTCGAAGAGGAAATCGAGAAGGGCGAACAAATTACCGTCTACACCACGCCCGAATCTTCGGAAGAAACGACCCCTGACAAGCCACATCTTAAGTTTAGTTACAAGGTCGATATCATTGCCAGGACGGCCAGTTGTTAGTGGATATCAGGTGATCAGAATGCTCGAATCCATCGGGTATTCTTTTCTTCGCCAAACCGGAAGTCATGTCAGAATGGGAAAACAATATGAAACTGGGATTAAACCTATCACCATCCCTCTCCATAACGAGTTAAACGTCCTCCTTAACGATATCTCCAATCAAACCAACATTCCCAGAGAAAAATTACTGGAAATGCTCCGGTAACCTCATTTTCATCTTGAATGGGCAAGGAGACCCCCTGCGCAAGTTGGGGGAGGAATTGCCCCTGTAAGAGCGTTACACTTTCACCCCGCGCATGGGAATTCTTAATGATTTATGGGATACAGAGACTGGGGATAATGGCACTGCGAGTCGTCAGCAACTACCTCCGTCTTTCCAAAAAGACGTTCCAGATACTCGACACGCTCGCGTACCATTCCAAAAGCATGTACAACGTGGGGCTGTACCATGTCCGGCAGCACTATGCGACGCATATGGGGAACAGTGCGATCCACCTGGGGGTCCGGCCAGATCTGACCTCAAAAGTTGAAGTGCTTGTTGGATCCTACCTCCCCTACACGCGAAAGAAGGACTTCCCCTTCAAAGAGTACAGCACCTATGCGCAGTCAAGAGAGAACGAAAACTACGGGTTGCTGCACAGCGATACCGCTCAGCAGACTCTGAAGTCAGTTGAAGAGGCGTACAAAGGCTATTTTGAGCTGCGAAACCTGTACCGCAAAGGGCAGCTCGAATACCCTCCGGGTCCGCCGAAGTACCTGCCAAAAGATGGGAGGTTCAAGCTGGCATTCCCTCGAGCGCACCTGACGATCCGGAACGGCTCCATCACGCTGGGCATGTCCAACAAGTTCAGGAAGCAGCACGGTCTGACGGGGAAGGAGCTGACGTTCCCGATCCCCCCGTGCATCAAGCCGCACCAGATCCGAGAAGTCACGATCCTGCCGGTCAACAACGGGAACGCCTACAAGATCGAGTTCAGCTACAAAGTGCCGAACCAACCTCAGAATCTCGACCCCGATCAGTATCTCGCTATCGACCTCGGGCTCAACAACGTTGCGACGATGGTTGACACCGCCACCGGGGCTGCCGTCATTCTCGACGGTAAGCGCATGAAGTCGATCAACCGGTGGTACAACAAAGAGAACGCACGGTTGCAGAGCATCAAGGACAAGCAGAAGATCGGCGGGATCACGAAGCGGCAGGCATGGCTGCTGAAGAAGCGGGACTGCAGGATCGACGAGGCAATGAACCGGTATGTGAACTGGATCGTGGACCATGTTCTCAGGCACAAGATCGGTACGGTTGTATTTCCTCGCTGGGACGGGATCAAGGACAAGATCCGGCACGGCAAGCGAGGCAACCAGAACTTCGTCCAGATCCCCTTCCACAAGTTCCGGCAGAAGCTGAAGAGCAAGTGCGAGCAGTACGGGATCCGGTTCGATGACTCGCACTCCGAGGCATACACTTCGCAGGTGGATGCTCTCGCGCTCGACCCGATCCGAAAACCGCCCTATGGGAGGAAGCGGCGGGTCAAGAGAGGGTTGTACCAGAGTGCTCTGGGAACCCTGATCAACGCCGACGTCAACGGTGCTCTGAACCATTTGAGAAAGGTAGCCGGTGATTCCGTGATCCCACGGATAATCGGTAGTGGCCGTGTCAACCGGCCGGTGCGAATAAGGACGTCCTTTGAACCGTCAACCTTCGCACAAATTACATTGCAACCCTGTGGCCTCCAGACCCCCGTTGCAAGCCTCCTCCGATAGGTGGGGGTAGTTGACTCTTATCTACTGCCTTGACAACAGCTCGGTGGACGAGCGCCTGGCCGGGGAACCTACCCTCGTCTCGGCTGCTATCTGCTTCAAACACAAGAACTTCAAGATCCCGGACTTCAGATAATGTACTATCACGAGCAGGGGTGCATTATGATGAGAAGCCTGAACTATTGTATCCTTCTCCGGAAGGAGCCGAAAGACGGATATACTGTCACCGTACCGATCCTCGCTCGTGCTCGCGTCACCTTCGGGGAGACCGTCGAAGAGGCGATGGCACGAGAGGCCATCGAACTCTACCTTGAAGACCTCCGGGGGAAGGGTGAGGAGATCCCCACCGAGGAGGGGCGAATACACCCTCGCCGCCGAAGCCCATGCCTGAACTTACGGCCTTCACGGCCCAGAAGGTCATCAGAAATCCTTCTCAATCCTCGCCGCCGGTCGCCCCGCCCCGGCACCGGGGAGAGCCGTCCCCGGATCTATCTTAGGTACCCACATACGTCTCAGGCACCTGGATCTTTAGGTGGTAAGAGTCGATGCACCGGGTGTTGATGACGAAGTAGTAGTCGTGGTTCCCTTCGTAGAAGGTATGTACCCACTGCTCTTTTTTGAGATCGGGCTTGCCCTTCATGGCGATGAATTCGGGAAGGCGGAGGGTGACGATCTTGATCAGCCGGTTCGGGTCTTGTGCGTCCACGACCTGGCAGTTGAAGAACGGGATCTCATCGTTTGTGGTCGCGGTGTCCGAGTAGTCGAGCCGCCACATGGGGGACGGGACCCGGACGATCCCGGTGGTCCCCGACCATTGCCCGTCGATCGTCGCGTAGGTCACCCACCGGGTGGTGCCGGGTGCGGTCCCGGCTGGCGGGGTGGACATGTTCAGGCGAGTCTCCTCAGACGGGATCTGGTAGGTCGCGGGATCGATGAACCCGATCGTCTGCGGTTTCCCGTCCCAGGTGGGCACCGGAGTGGGTGTCGGCACCGTGGTTTGGGGGGGAATCGATGGTGTCCACGCCGGGGTGACCGTCGGTTCCGGTTCCCACAACCCCGGCAGCTCGCCGGTCGCCGCCGGCTTGATGACCAGGGCCAGCACGAGGACGATCCCGATAGCCAGAATGACGTAGATGAAATCCTGTCTGTTCGCCATACTTTGCTCCTGACCCTTGAGTCCCGTCTGCGCGGCCCCCCGGCCTCTCGCCCTCCGGCACCGGAGGGATACAGATTTTTTCGCGCGTGGAAACGTTATTTCCAAATTCGGGGGCTGACATCACGGATTTTCTAGTATAGGTATCGTTGCATCTCCGGCTACAAATACTTGCCTGAGTTTGATCGAGGCGGATAAACGGAGGCCTATACGCAGCCTTTATCAAAACACGCAATTTTCAAATCCCTCTTCTATTGAATATCTTTATATATCGGGTTATGTATATACTCCAAAGAACCGAATTAGTCTGAATGAGGCGCTCGTTCGGGCTCCGGTAACAGGAGGAAACGTTTCATGAGTAAATTCGTAAGAAACGAAGATGCATTTACCGGCCTCGAGGCGGCGATCGTGTTGATCGCGTTCGTCGTCGTCGCGGCTGTATTCTCGTATGTGGTGCTCGGCGCCGGGTTCTTTACAACCGGCGAGGCGCAGAGGACCGTGCATACCGGCGTGGGGCAGGCAACCTCGAACCTTGAGGTGTCAGGGCCAGTAGTCGTGAAGGCTACAAGTGCAGATAAGCTGGGCGAGATCGCCTTCTTCCTGCAGCTTGCTGCCGGGGGGACACCGGTGGATATGAACAAGGTGACCTTCACTGTATCGACGGCTAATGATCTGGTGACCTACAAGTTTAGTGAGATAGACGATGCGTGGTACGTGGATGGCAAGGTGCAAACAGGCGACAACGACATGCTCGACAAATTCGAGATGGTGCAGATCGCAATCAAGACCAACAGCACTGCAAGTAAAACGTTGCCTACCATCGGCACGAACGCCCGGTTCACCGTTGAGGTCAAGCCCGACATCGGTGCGGCGCTCCCGATCAACCGTATAGCGCCAGCTGATTTCAAGGCAGGCAATTACTACGAGGTCTACTGAGGTGGATGAGAATGATGAAACTGTTCAAGAATGAGGATGCATTCACCGGGCTTGAGGCGGCAATCGTCCTGATCGCGTTCGTCGTCGTAGCCGCGGTCTTCTCGTACGTGGTGCTTGGTGCCGGGTTCTTCACAACCCAGGAGGCACAGAGGGTCGTCCACACAGGCTCGCAGCAGGCCAGCTCCAGCCTGGAGATCATTGGTAATGTCTATGGGTATTCCACTACCGTCGGAGGAGACCTTACTTCCATTGAGTTCACCGTCGGAAATACCGCAGGCGGCACACCGCTCGATATCAGCCAGATGCTGGTGACGTTTACTAGTGGAGAGACGTCAAAGGTAATAGGGTATGACTCAGATCACTCCAGCGTGAATAAGACTGCAGCAACTCCGAAAGGTCTCCCAGCGGTCGGCAACTGGACTGTCAATACAACCTACAACGATATCGGCGCTCAGAACCATCTCCTCGAACCAGGAGAGCAGTTTGTGCTGAATATCACGTTCCCTGCGGAGGCAAAGTTGGGCCCCAACACCCCGTTCTCCGTGAACCTGCAGCCGGCGGTCGGTGCAGTCTACCCGATTAAGAAGACCGTACCGGCACACTTAAACCTGGTGAACATTCTCTAGCGGTGAACACTTACCACAACCCTTTTTTTATCTTTCAGGTATTGATGCAATAATTTTTGTAGGAGCCGCGGCCTGCACTAGAACCCGGCCCATCGAATACGTCGGACCTTTCCAAATATGTTGATCCTGCTACGCCTATCCCTTCCATCCGACGCTCATGGAAGTGGTTCGAAGAACCAGAGCGCCGGACGCGAGAGGATCAATGGAACTGACAGCATGAGCCCATGGATCTTCTCCCTCCGGCACGAGGCTGCCTGGAGGGCCGGATTGCAAGTTCAACAACGATCAATCTCAGGATCCACCACCTGCTCCCCCGCCAGATGATTCGGGAGACAGATACACCGTCCCACCCCAACCGACAGCACATTGCCGCGACATGCAACCCACTGTGGATGTGATCTTCCAGGTATAGCGCTGATTGGTGCGGGTATCGACCATCTCAACACTGGCTCAATATACCTCTCTTCTCGTATCAAATTCGGGGATGACCTCTTTTTGAGCACGACGAGGATTTAAGCGATATTGCACTGAGGAACCTCGGGAATCGCTACAAAAAAGAGTTCGGGTTCAGGGAGTATCCAATCCCGAAACCCCAATACAATGCTGAAAGAGCGTCTCAACAACCGGGATCCAGAGCGGGTAGCCGTTGAATTTTGCCACCGAGTAGAGGAAGAGCATCATCAACTGCCACGCGAACGGAGCGGCGATGAGAAGGAGCAGGGCTGCCGTTATCCACTTGTCTGGTATACCGAACCGCTTCTGTACCGCGATGAGGATAAGGGATGCAGCAAGCAGCACGAACGTAATCTGAGTAAAGAACGTGGTATAGCCGGCATACTGGCCACCATAAGGCTGGAAGAGCATCATAACGACAAGCAGCACCGGGGCGGAGACCGCGATGACGGCGGCCAGCGAGAGCGTCTGCCGCTTCGGGTCGGCACTGCTCAGGCGCGATACGGCATAGGCCCCGAGCAACCCCGCCGGCAGGTAGAACGGTGTCAAATACCGAATATCCGGGACGATACCGTTGCTGGTATTGAGCCCGTGCATCGACCGGAGATATGCCACCCAGACCGCGATGCCGACAACAGCAAGGAGCAGGATGACCTGCCGGTCCGACGCACTGAACCGTTCGGGTCTCCTCCATAGCAGGATGGGCAGCAAAACCAGCGCGATGATGATCAGCGGCGAGACCGCCACAAGGCTCATGTTCCCGGATTCGGGGGCAAAGAGGATGCCGAAGATATCGCCGGGCAGGGTCGACCATGACGACGAGAAGTGCCTGGTGGCTATCGAGAGGAAACTTCCAATCCCGCCTGACGGCGCCTGGACCGCCTGGACGACATCACCAACCGCCTCGGCCGAACCGATGAACGACCCATCGGTTCCGGCACGCCAGACCCTGCTCTGGTAGACGTAGAACGAGGGCACAAGGGGGTTTCCTGTCACGCAGATGTTGTTGATGAAGAGCGGCACGGCCCCGGCAAGCGTGGCAAGAGGGATGCAGAGCGCTTTTGCCGTCTCCTGTACCGGCCCCCGCTGGAGGCCGCGGGAGACCTGGAGCCCGACAAAGTAGAGCGCGGAAAAGACGAAGACCGCCAGCCCGACCTCCGGCCGCGCCCAGGCGAGCAGCCCGACGAATCCAAATCCGATAGCAGCCTCCCGGAGACCCCCGTACCGGATGTAGCGCACCAGGAACAGGAGGACTGCCGCCATCATCGCCGCCACAAGCATGTGGTCCTTCGCGTTTGCAGCCCAGAAGATGTAGGACGAACAGGAGATGCAGGCGATCGTCCCGAAGAGCGAGAGCCAGGTATCCTCAAAGATGGTTCTGCAGGTGAGGTAGACCATCACCGCGAATGCAGCAAAGAGGAGATGGTTCGTGAAGACCACCGCTGCGGCCTCCACGGGTGCATCCGGAGCGGTGAACGGCCAGGGGTAGTACAGGAACAGGTTTACAAGGAACCCGACGAACGCACCACCAATCACGAGCCACGTCCACCGAACTCCCCGCCAGCGGGCATACTGCGGCCGGTAAGCGTCGACCAGCACCGCCATCACAACCGGCAGCACCGACCAGAGGAGGACGATGGCCAGCCTGAACTGGTCGCCGAAGAGGCCGAAGAACCAGAGCGCCGGGAGCGAGAGGACAGGGAGCATCATGGTATAGCCGAGGAGGTTATGGTGAGACTGCATGTACGGCCCCGGCGTCCCGTTCAGGAATGTGCCGTACTTCCCCTCGTTCACGATGATCTGGTGCCCTTCCCCAAGCTGGTGCAGCTGGTTGACGGTGATCCACTCATCGTTCAGGAAGAGCGCCGGGTTCGAGAACGTTATGATGAAGAAGAGCGCGAAGAGGAAGATGAGCACCGGGATAAAGTTCCGGTTCAATAAACAGGATAGCGCCCCCTGCTCCGGCTGGCACCGGGCTTCTTCCGCCCGATCGTGTTGGGGCCTCGACGTCGGCCCTCGTCGTCGTGAACTCATAATAATCGCCCGGATAAACCATAGGAGGAGTTAATCTATCGATTGATAAATTGTCGGCCCATCAATTCTTATATCTTCGTATATTATCCAGTTCCATCACTCGAAAGCATTATATAAGACAACATTCAGGAGCATGGGCCAGGGGGCCTCACGACTTGCCTCGGGGAGGAGCCGGCCCCCGGTGTATCCCGATACACCCACACGTCTAGGCTGCCGGGCCTACGTGGTCACGTAATTGTTCACCCTCAGGAGGACGGCGCATCTGTTTCTGAAGATGCTTTCAAATCAACAGGCATCGCCCGGCAACGTTTACCGAAAACAAAATGCGGGTGGCTTCATGGGCCGGGATCAACTACCCATCAAGTACAGAAAAACCGGCAGATATCCGGATATATGCAGATCGTCAGCAATATTGCTGACGTTAATCTCTGGAAGCAGGTGCTCTGAATACAACCCATCACGTATTCCTCCCGTCTGGTGCTGCCCACCACGGGACATATTTTATTTCAAGTCTCCAGTAGTCTCATTGTTTTTGTTATCCCGTTCCTCTCCTTTGGGCAGGGCGGCCTCCTTTAGCATCCGGTCGAAATCGCTCTCAAAAAGTCTGTCCTGAACAACCCGGTACTTCTCAAATTCACTCTCTGCGAACTCCTTTGCCATCTCTTTTGTGGCCTTTCCACGGTCTTCGAGCAGTTTGCGATCATCGAACTCAAGGAACCGGTCAAGGCGTTTTGCCCAATCCTCCATAGTCATCGAACTGTTAGATATTTTCTAATAGTTGCATCACGGGTCAACTCGCCGCTTTCGTAGATGTTTTTGAGGTGTACGTTTATTATCGGAATAGTCACATCGAAGAGCGCCGCCATCATCTTCTGGCTCAACCAGATGGTTTCGTCCTCATACCTGACCTCGATTGAGCCTTCACCGGCGGCCGAGGTAAATAGCAAAAATTCAACCGTGCTGTTCCGTATCAGTTTCTTCTCATCTCCGCTCATAGTTCCACCCCTGCTCGTACGATATTGTGGAGACCCTGCCGAACGACGGGCTTTCTCTTCTGTGATCCCCGGATCTTCTATGGCGGTTCATGATGCACTCCTCGTTCATATCCGTCAGGATGGCAGAAACGCCTTCTCGTAATGGCCCGGCCACCACCCGAGGGGGGATGGCTATTCGAAGCCGGGACGATCTGCTCAAAGTCGAGCTCCGAACATCTGGATACACTACTTGACACTCTCCCCGGGCTAAAGCCCGGGAGATTCCTGGTTCGTTGACCGGGACGTGCACCGCCAGGGTCGGCGGTGTAGCGGTCTCCATCTCCGCAAGCGTGAGCCGGGTGTGCCCCACCCGGCTCTACAGGCATTTTGGACTCTCCTGGGCATAAAGAATCGCTGTTCAGGGTGAAAGTGAACGGATCTGGGGGTGTAATTCATCCCCGGCCTTCAGGCCTCCACCCCGGCCCGCTTGAGGATGAGCCGGTAGTCTTCCTCCGGGATCTCGCGCATGGCCTGCCGGAGGTGACTGCTCCACATTGTTTTGTTCGTGATGAACGTGAGATCCCCGATCAGCGGCTTGAACTCCAGCGGTTCGGCAAAGACCGCGACCGGCCGGGCCCACAGCGGAGACGCGAACGAGGCAGGGCTTGCGTGTTCGCTGACCGGCCGGAAATCTAAAACATCAATCTTATCAAGGAAACTCAAGACCGCTCCCCGCTCCGGCCGGCACCGGGTTTCTTCCGCCCGAAGATGTTGGGGCCTCACCGTCGTGGACACATACCAATCGCCCGAAAAACTCTGCCACACGCCCCTCGAATGTACACGAACCTCTTCTCTGGACAGTTCAAACCGGCTCATACGGGGGTCACGCCAGGCCGCAACTTCGCACCGCTACCAGAAGTCCCATCCCCAACCACCCCTTCACAAACTCCAGAACACCCCAAACCAACAGGAAATCACGCGCCCATATAGCAAAGATTTATAAATAATAATGATGATATAAATCAACATTATGGTGGGGGTAGACCAGGCTCAGATCGACAAAATACTCTCCGGTATATCTTCCGATGACCCAGAGACCCGTCTCGACGCTCTCGAGAAGGAACTGGACTTCGTCAAGACCTCGATCAAGCGGCTGCTCATCGACCTCCGGGAGCGGATGAACGAACTGGACAACCCATTCACCAGCGCCACCACGTCTCACACCAGGAACTGGTCCGAGCCGCCGGCTCTTGCTATGGACGATGAGGAGAGAGACGGTGAGATGCCCGCACTCGACACTCCCCCCGCAGGCCTCAGCGTGCCGGAGGTGCACCCGGCCCCGGAGGGGCTCGGCACCGGGTTCTTCCCCGCCGATCTCGGCCTCCCCACAGGCAGCATGGCCGCTCTCCCGGAGGCAAATCCTCCCGCCCCCGAGACGAAGGCCGCGGGAAAACTCAAACTGCAGAAGGTCCACCGGCTCTTTGCCTGGGTGCACCAGGGGTGCAACAAATACGGGCATGAGCATATGACGATCATGACCGACGCCTACCGGTCGATGGGCTACATCACCGACGATGTCGCCGATCAGATCCGGGAGATCATGCGGATGGCCCCCGAGACCCGGCACGACGTCGCTGATATCGGCCCGAACGAGTTCGTCTCGGAACTCTACGTTTTAAACCGGATCCTCGACCCCGAGGATGCAACGCTTGACCGGGACCTGATCGAGGTGCTGATGCTCTCCCGGCGAGGTTCGGGGGAACAGGAAAGCAGGAAGACATCCTCACAGGAACAAGATGCCGGTGATACCTGGATTGAGTTGCTGGACAGGATATGATGGATGTCGAGTGAAACCTTCACCACCGCGATGTTCCTTATCGCCGCCATTATATCGGCCGGCGTCCTTATCAACGCAGTCTTTCCCGTCATCTACACCCTATCAGGCACGATCACGTCGTCCTCTCACACCGTAGACGAACGGCTGAGCACGGACGTGAAGATCGTCACGACGTATGCCGGCAACGAGAGCAGCACCGCCAGAATCTGGTTGAAAAACGTCGGCGCCGGCAGGATCTCCAGCGCCGACGTGCAGAAGGCCGACGTCTTCCTCGGGGGCCAGGGCGACTTCGTCCGGCTGACACGGGCAACAGAGCTCGACTATGGAACCTGGAGGTACGAGATCCTCGAGGACGCGAACAATTACTGGGACCCCGGAGAGACACTCTACATCGAGGCAAAGACTGAAAAGTTCCCCGAGAAGGAAGATATCGTCTACTTCCAGTTCGTCCTCCCCTCAGGTCTCTATCGGTCGACCACCTTCACCGCGAGTGATTAGCCATGAGTGGAGGATCCCTCGTTGCATCCGGAATCGGCATCTTCCTCCTGGTCTTCACCGCCTACATCCTGATCGGCGGAGCCCTCACCACCACGGAGGTGATGGTCGAAGCGCAGAGCAACCTCGCCGCTCACCAGGAGGCCCGGATGCGGACGGCAATCGCGATTCAGGATACAACGATCGACGGCACGACCCTCTACGTCAGGGTGACGAACACCGGGAGCGAACCGGTCGTCGATCTTGCATCGATCGACGTCTACCTCCAGAGCGAGGGGGTTCCGGTCTACATCCCCCACGGCACCGACCCCTATCACTGGAGCACAGTGAAGATAGATCCGGACGGGATTCACCCCGGCCAGCTCGACCCCGACGAGACCCTCAACCTCTCCATCACGTGCCCGGAGGGCGCCAACCCTACGTGGGTCCAGGTCGTCACCCCGAACGGGGTCTCAGGTTCCGCATACATACAGACAGGTGAATGACGAAATGGCTCTGAGCGAAGACGCGAACCGCAGTATCCTCGATCAGCCCGACAGGACAATCCTCTCGACCGGGAACTCCGAGCTCGACAAGAAGATCGCCGACGGCCTCCCCCTCGGGTCGCTCACCCTCATCGAGGGTGAGAACGACACCGGCAAGAGCGTGCTCACCCAGCAGATCGTCTGGGGTGCCTTAAAGCAGGGGTTCAACGTCGACCTCTTCTCGACCGAGAACACGAGCAAGAGTTTCCTCACCCAGATGGAGTCTATGAGCCTTGATATCTCCGACTACTTCGCCTGGGGCTACCTCCGGGTCTTTCCCATGCACGTTGTCGGGTTCGAGTGGACAAAAGAGAAGATGCAGGGAACACTCGAGCGGATGATCGCCTACATGGAGCGGAGCAAAGCGGAGGTGATCGTCATCGACTCGCTCACCCTCTTCACTGAGTACGCCAAACAGGACACGGTTCTCACGTTTTTCACCAACTGCAAGAACCTCGTCGACCACGGCAAGACCATCCTGATCACCCTGCACACCTACGCCTTCGTCGAGGACTCGCTTGTCCGCATCCGCTCGATCTGCGACGCCCACCTCTTCATGAAGAAGGCGCTCGTCGGGGGCAAATACGTCATGATGCTCGAGGTCGTCAAGGTCCGCGGGGCACGAAAGACCACGGGCAACATCATCAGTTTCGAGGTTCACCCCGGGTACGGCATCAAGATCATCCCCGTCTCGGTCGCGAAGGTGTAAGCAATGACGTCGGCGCTGGAAGCAACGGTCATCCTCCCCTTTGAGCCCGAATTCATCGACGAGGGGAACGACTGCTACAACAACGTCGAGTCCTGCGCACTCTACCGGATGCTCCCGGCAAACGCACGCGACTACGTCAAGGCAAGCCCCCACCTGCTCGAGTACCTCCACATCCTCCCGGTCAACACCGTCGGCATCCCGCTCTTCCTCTCGGAGTTGAAGCAGGACTTGAAATCGATGGAGAACCCGAACATCATCTACCCGGTGAACGAAACGACGTTCATCCACATCTTCCCTGACCCAAACGACGTCCGGAACTGGTACATCCCGATTGAACCGTCGTTCCTGCACTCTGTTAAAGAGATCCTCCCGGCGATCGAGGAGAAACTGATCGACCTGATTGACGTCCTCGAAGAAGAGCCGGTGACCCAGCAGGCACGGATCGAGGTGCTGAAGAATTTCATCCAGCAACTCGTCTACATCAAACGGCCTGGCGAGGTGATCGACGAGTCCCTGCTTGCCGGCGGAACGCCAAAGGACCTGAAGGGCCGGATAAAGACCTTCCTCACCTCGGAGATCGGGGCGTCGAAGGGACCCTCGACATCGGGGTGCCCTGAACTCGCCGACGGGCGGGTCATCCTCACGCAACAGGAATACAAGGCGCTTGAATACATGATCGTCCGTGACAAGATCGAGATGGGAACGCTCAAACCGTTTCTCTCCGACAGGTACATCGAGGATATCACCTGCGACGGCGTCGGACCGATCTTCATCGAGCACAAGATCTTCAAAGGGCTGAAATCAGTCATCGGGTTTCAGGACTCGCAAGAACTCGACAACTTCGTCATCAAACTCGCCGAGCGGATCAAACGGCCGCTGACGTATAGGAACCCCATCGTGGATTCGACCCTGCCTGACGGCTCGCGTATCAACATCGTCTACGGAACCGAGATCAGCAAGCATGGCAGCAACTTCACCATCCGTAAGGTGAGCGAGGTGCCCATGAGCATCCTACAGGTCATCGAGAGCGGGGCGTGTAACTACATGATGGCCGCCTACCTCTGGATCTGCCTTGAGTACGGGATGTCGATGTTCGTCTCCGGCGAGACCGCGAGCGGCAAGACGACCACCTTAAACGCCCTCACGACCTTCCTCTCGCCCGAGAACAAGATCGTCACCATCGAGGATACCCCGGAACTGACCGTTCCCCACAGGAACTGGACACGCGAGGTCGCGAAAGCCAAGGGGAAGGGCGAAGGGGAAGGTTCCGAGGTCACGATGTTCGACCTCCTGAAATCCGCTCTCCGTCAGCGCCCGAACCAGATCCTGGTCGGTGAGATCCGTGGTGTGGAAGGGTCAGTCGCGTTCTCCGCAATGCAGACCGGCCACCCGGTGATGAGCACCTTCCACGCAGCGTCGGTCGAGAAACTGATCCAGCGTCTCTGCGGCGACCCGATCAACATCCCGAAGACCTACGTCGACAACCTCAACCTGGTCGTCGTCCAGAGCGCGGTAAAACTCCCCCAGGGCGGAACCGTGCGCCGGATGCTCAGTATCAACGAACTCGTGGGCTACGACCCCGAGACCCAGGGATTCTCCTTCATGGCGACGTTCGTCTGGGATCCGGCGACCGACACCTTCACCTTCACCGGGAAAGGGAGCAGTTATCTCCTCGAAAACAAGATCGCAACGATGCTCGGCATTCCCGAGAACCGACGGAGCGAGATCTACGACGAGGTCGAGAAACGTGCCAGGATTCTTGAACGGCTCCACAAAGCCGGGTACACTCAGTTCTGGGACCTCTTCCACATGACCACCAAGATCAAGAAGCAGGGACTGCTCAACATTGAGGTGTAGGCGTTGTTTGAGGACGTGACCGAACGGCTGCGAGCGGCAAACCAGGGAAAGATCCCGTTCGAGGAGCAGGCTAAAACTCTCGGAGATCTCCATTCCACCATCCTCGAGAACAAGAAGATGGAGCAGGACCTGCTCTTCATGTACACCTACATGGCCGCGATCACCACATCAACCGTGACCAGGCCCGAGATCTTCCAGTACACCTCCGAGCGATTCGAGTACATCCCGTCGCGCTACATAGCAAAGGTGCAGCGCCTGGTCGCCGGGTGGGGCCAGAATTATTCCAACGCTCTCCGGGCGGTCGCGGAGCGGTGCCGGAACAAAACCCTCCAGAGCATGCTCAACCGCTACGCCAACTCCATCGACTCCGGTGTCCCGGACGACGACTTCATCGGCACGGAACTCTCGAGCATCCGGAGCATCTACCGGAACTCGTTCGAGCAGGGGATCGAACTCTTGAAGAAGTGGGGCGACGCCTACATCGCAATGCTCCTCTCCGGGGCGCTCGTCGCGATCATCATGATGATCTCCGTGGCGATCTATGCACCCGACGGGATTGAAGCGACGCTGAACACATCCTACTTCATCATCCTCGCGATATCGGTCTTCGGTCTCACGATCATGTACCGGGCCGTCCCCGATGACCCTCGCACGCACGGTCTTTCCGAGATCTGCTCACAAGAGCAGGGCCTCATCCGGCGGCTGGAACGCCTTATCCTGCCGATAACCGCCGCAATCGGGCTGATGCTCATCCTTGTCGGCGTCAACGCAGGCATCATCTTCCTGCTTGTCGGCCTGCTCGTGATGCCGCTCGGGATCATCGGCTACATCGACGATGCGAATGTCATCAACCGGGACACCGATTTCGCCACGTTCATCCGCGGCCTCGGGTCGATCATGGGAGGCAAAGGCATCACCACCGGCGACGCACTCCAGGAGGTCGACAGGAAGTCACTCTTCCACCTGGAGCCGTTCATTGACTCGGTCTCATCGAAGTTGAACCTCGGGCTCGACGAAGCCAGGAGCTGGAAGAAGTTCATCGGGGAGACCGGCAGTTACCTGATTTACAAGTACATGAACATCTTCCGCGACGCAGTGGCCCTCGGCGGGTCGCCTGACGCGATCGGAAAGATCGTCGGCTCTTCAATGCTTGAGCAGGTGCTACTCCGCAGAAAGCGCGATATGATGGTGAAGGGGTTCGTCGTCCTGCTCGTGCCGATGCATGGAGCGATGATCGCCATTTTCGTTTTCCTCTTCGAGATCCTCCTCTCGATGTCGAACGCGATACAGGAGGTGATGGTGCATTTCGACGAGACTTCAGCCGCGCTCTCAGGGAGTACGGCAACGGTCGGCGGCGGCATGGCAACGTCTTTAAACATCTTCGTAAACTTCCCCGAAGACACGATGCGAGCCTACGTGGTAACGATCCTCTTAATGCTGACCGTTGCAAATATCCTTGCAGGAAAGATTGTCATGGGCGGCGACCGATACCTGTACTACTTCTTCACGAGCCTGCTCTGCGTGGCAACCGGTATCGTCTACATCATTGCACCAATCATCGTGAGCGTATTCTTTAGCATTCCAACACTCGTGGGGGTTTGATGTTGAGAGAAGGTTTACGTCGTCCGTGTCTGTTTCTAATAACCGTCGGTACAGGTTCCGTGATTATTGTCCTTGACGCCACCGTCGAGATCGTTGTCGCCGGCACCGTGCTCGCAGGGTTCCTCGCACTCGTCGTCACCGGGGCGCTCGACCTTACCGAACTGAAACCATCGAGGCTGCGCGCCGCGTTTCGGGAACGCAGGAAGAAAAAAGAACAGCCCAATGTGTCGGAGACGGCAAAACCGGGTGCACCGGCTGAGAGCCCGGTCTCCGGGATCGGCATCTCCGGTATGCTCAGAACCTTCAAGGCATCAGTCCTGGAAGCGATCACACATGCCCGCGCTCCTGAGGATGAGAAGGAGAGGGGCATCCAGAAGATCGACGCCATGCTCGACCAGGCAGTCGAGGGTGGGGTTCCCGACCCGTCCATAACCCCGGCCCCCCCGAAGGCCGGTGGGAACGCTGCCGATCCCCTTGCTTCGCTTGCGGACCTCGATATCGACTCACTGGAGGATCTCGACCTCGATGGCGAAGCATCCGGTCCGGGGACGGTGTCTGAGCCCGACCAGATCTCTCTGCTCTCGGCAGAGGATGCGGACGCCATATCAGATATCCTCAAGTCGCACCAGAGCGAGTTAGAAGACCTTGACCTCCCGTCCAGCGCCGATCTTGCCGGGGATGCGGGCGAACCCGACGCCGACCTTCCGCCGGTAACAGCGGACGTCCCCGAGCTGCCCGGAGACGACGGCATGCCGGACATGAGCGCGCTGAGCGAAGAACTCGCCGCGCTTGACGAACTGGATCTCGACGAGATCGAGATCGAGGGGGAGGAAGAGGAAGAAGAAGAGATCAATGCTGAAGAACCCATCCAGGATGAAGATGTCCTTGGGGAGATCGAGGAAGAGACACAAGAAGACTTCGACATGGTCTCCTTCGCATCCGGCGGAGCGGTCGAGGACGACCTGATCACCGCTCTCAAAGCCGACACCAAGAAGAAGAAGTTCGTGGAGGATATCAGCCTGGTCCGCGAACTGAAAGGTGAGAAGTATCACGCGAAAGACCTGGCGGCGGAACTCGAGGAGATCCTCACGGCAATGAAATCACAACGATGATAGTATCGCGCAGGATATAGTAATGCAGAGGGGTAAGAGAGGCAACGATGAAATCGGTTCCGGTAAAGGTCGAGCATGAAGGGAAGTGGGTCCCGACGACGATGGGTATTGCTGAGGACCGTTTCCGCATCGATGCTCCCCTCAATCGGGAGATCCCTTACAAATCCGTGGTCGATCTCGAGGAGAAGAAGAACCAGGTGCTCGTCACCGTTGGGGCAAACGGAGAGGGCGTCTACCGTATCGCATCGGTCGAGAAGGTTCTCCAGATCTTAAAGAAATTTGTCATCACGCAGGCCAGCGCCTATCGGCTGAACGCTTTCTTCATGTCCCCCGCAATCCGCGGGGGAGTACTCGTCAAGAACGCTCAGTGGGAGAAGGGCGTGATCGCCGTCATGAAGACCGGCATCTGGTTCGTCAGCCAGGATAAACAGGTCTGCATTCCGCTCGATGAGGTGACCGGCATCGAACTTACGTCCCGGGAGATCCAGGAGAAGGATCTCGACGTCGTGAAGATCGACCACCTTATTGAGAACGAGGTCGTGACGAGTTTCGTTCTCTGCCCGCTGACGACACTCCAGGTTCTCTACAACTTCCTCAAAGAGGCGACACACGACACCGAGGTCAGCGAGGAGCTCGACCCCCTGACCGGGCAGGTGGCCATGCTGGTCTACAGCGGAATGGACTCGAGCACCATCGAGAACATGCTGAAACTCTCACACAGAGATCTCGACGCCATTTACGAGAAACTCCTCGGCTCAGGACTCGCCGAAGTGCTCTATGTCAGGAAAGAAGTACAACTAACCCCAAAAGGCGTAAGATACATCTCAGAGTCTGTAAAATCTCCAATGGATTAAAAACTTCATTTCTTAAAAATAAGAAGACATATATAATTTTTTTATCAAATATCCAATGAGTGGTGTCCGATGGGGAGAATCCTAATCGTCGATGATACAATGTTTATGAGAACGCTGCTGAAGAACATCCTTTTCTCCGGCGGGCACGACATCGTCGGTGAGGCAGCGGACGGGGCGGAGGCCGTTGCCAGATATCAGGAACTCAAGCCCGACCTCGTCACAATGGACGTCGTCATGCCGAAGATGAACGGGATCGAGGCGCTCAAGGCCATCAAGGCCGCCGACCCGGCAGCAAAAGTCATCATGTGCACGGCGGTCGGTCAGGAGCAGATGGTCAAACTCGCCGTCAAGAGCGGTGCAAAAGGCTACATTGTCAAACCGTTCCAGGCTCCGAAAGTGCTCGAAGAAGTCAAGAGCGTCCTCAGTGCGTAGCTATGATACGGGTTCTGATCGTCGACGATTCACTCTTTATCCGAACGATTCTCCGGGATCTGCTCAAGGACAGCCCGGATATCGAAGTAGTCGGAACGGCGGTCAACGGCATTGATGCTCTCGAAAAGATATCCGATCTAAAACCCGACGTCGTCACGCTCGACATCGAGATGCCCCGGATGAATGGTCTTGAGGTGCTCGCAGCGCTGCAAAAGGCGAGCGCAAAACCGAAAGTGATCGTCTTGAGCACGCTGACCTCCCGGCAGGCCGATATGACTCACCGGGCGCTGCGGCTTGGGGCGGACGACTTCATGCTCAAACCGAGGGACGTTCCGAACGTCAGAGGCGTCGAGAAAGAACTCGTCCAGAAGATCAGAAACCTTGTTGCGCTACCGACGATCGTAAAACCCACTGTAACCAGACGAAACGAAGCGAATATAATCGTCTTGATAGGCTCTTCTGCCGGGGGGCCACCGATGCTCGATACGCTCCTCTCCGCGCTTCCGCCGGACCTGCCCGCTGCGGTCGTCGTCACCCAGCACATGCCCGAAGGGTTCACGGCATCGCTTGCTGAGCGCCTGAACAGGGTCTCTGCTCTCCCCGTGAAAGAGACCGGGAGCGGAGACAGCCTGAAGACCGGAGCAGTCCTGATCTCAAAGGCCGGGTTCCACACCGTCATCTCGGGAGTCGCAGCGGGCGACGGAAGAAACCATGGGCGGATCATCCACTCGACTGCTCCCCACCTGCACGCAGTTCGACCTGCCGTCGACAAGACCTTCGCCTCTGCAGCACGCGTGTTCGGCCCGCGCACCGTCTCTGTGATCCTCTCAGGGATGGGGAACGATGGCGGCGAGGGAATGCTCGCGGTGAAGACTGCAGGCGGCAAGACGATGGTATGCGCCGAAGAGGACTGTCTCGTATACGGGATGGCGCGCTCCGCTCTTACCAGGAACTGCGTCGACCAGGTGGTTCCACTTAGGAATATCGCGCGCGAGATCGCGAGAGCAGTCGGACAACTCGAGGTGAATGATGTTTGACGAAGAGGGGTATCGGAAGCTGTTTGTTGAGGAGTCGCGGGAGAACCATGAGAACATCGTGAACAACCTTCTTGCCCTCGAGAACGGAGATGAGCAGCATGTCGCCATCGACGAGATCTTCCGGTCAGCACATACGCTCAAAGGGATGTCTGCATCGATGGGCTTTGACGTGATGGAACACCTCTGCCACTCGATGGAAGACGTATTCTCCCTCATCCGCAACGGGCGGCGCGAGGTGACCGCGTCGCTCACCGATCTTCTGCTCACCTGCACCGACGCGATCGAGGGGATGCTGGATGCCATCGAGGCAGGAGAAACGCTATCCGACGAGCAGTCAGCAAGCCTGGTTCAGGAACTTCAGGCGTTTACCGAAGAAGAGGAAAGAGGCGAGCAGGAATCATCGCCCGGTGCGGCGACCTCCGCCGGGATACCTCCTGAGCAGGCGGATGACGTCGACGGCCGACCACTGTATACGTTAACGGTTGCCGTCGACCCGTCCAGCACCATGAAAGACGTCCGGGCGATGCTGCTGCTGCAGAACCTGGAGGATATCGGGACGATCCACGCGACGACCCCCTCACGGGAACTCCTCGAGGACGGGAAGTTCGACGGGCCGTTCGAGATTCTTATCGAGAGCGAGGCAGGGGAGGATGCACTCAGGACGATCGCTTCCGGAACCGAGATCTCGCTCCTTGCCCTCTCCGCACCGCAGTCGGTGCCGGATGCTCCCCCCATGATCCCCCCGGCGGTGAGTGAGGAGACGCAAGCGCCTGAACCAGCTCCGGAACCGCAGATCGAGCCGCCGCTGCCACAGGCCCCGCGGACGGCGAAAATTGAGAAGAGCCGGGAGATCAAGAATATCCGTGTTGATATCCAGCGGCTCGACCGGATGATGAACCTGGTAGAGGACTTGGTGATCAACCGCGGACGGCTCGAGCAGATCGCGAAGAAGCACGGCATCAAAGAGTTCGACGAGGCACTCTCCATGGTCGGCCGTTCGGTATCCGACCTTCAGAACCTCATGATGGGGATCCGGATGATACCCCTCGAACGTATCTTCAACCGTCTTCCACGCGTCGTGCGGGACGTCGCAAACCACGACGGGAAGGTGGTCGAGTTCACCATCGAGGGCGGCGAGACCGAACTCGATCGGAGCATGATGGACAGGCTCTCCGATCCACTCCTGCACCTCATCAGGAACGCCGTGAACCACGGCATCGAGACGCCGGAGACCCGAATAGCTGCCGGTAAACCCCGGAAAGGAGCATTGCAGCTGACGGCGCGGCGGGACAAGGACAACGTCGTCATTGAGATCGAGGACGACGGTGCCGGCATCGATCCCGAGAAACTCCAGAAGAAAGGTGTTGGGAAAGGCCTCATAACGCCCGAAGCGGCAGCGAACGCAACGAAAGACGAACTCGTCGGCCTGCTCTTCGAACCCGGGTTCAGCACGGCCGAGACGATCACCGACATCAGCGGCAGGGGCGTCGGGCTCGACGTGGTCAAGAAGACGATCGAATCGCTCAAAGGAACGATCAAGGTCAAGACTGAGGTCGGCAGGGGAACGAAGTTCGAACTGGTTCTCCCCCCGACGATGGCGATCATCGACGTCATGATGGTGCACATCAACAGCAGGCGGTGCGCCATCCCGATCAGCAATGTCGTCGAGGTGGCGCAGACGAGGCCGGAGGCAATTCATCGGATCGGCAACAGCGAGGCGATCCTGCTCCGTGACCAGACCCTCCCCATGCACCGCCTTGAGGACATGTTTGGCCGGGCAGGGAAAAGCGACACGCTGGTCGTGCTGCAGAACGACGGCAGGAGATGCTGCATCGTCGTCGATTCCGTCGACGGCCAGCAGGAGGTAGTGGTGAAACCGCTCTCCAGGATTGCAGGCAACTGCCGCGGGATCAGCGGGATCACCATCCCCGGAGACGGGGATGTCGTGCCGGTACTCGATGTAAGTACAATGATTTAGGAGAAAAAGTTCATGGAGCTGGATCTGTTTCAGAAGGACGCGCTGGCAGAGTTTGGGAATATCGGTGCAGCACACGCGGCAACGTCATTATCGCAGATGTTGATGAGCCCGATCGAGATGACGGTGCCGGAGGTGCTGGCCATTGATATCGCCGATCTGCACAACTACATCAGCAACGAGATCTCGGCAATGGTCGTCTTCCAGATTCAGGGGGAGATCGCGGACGGTGGATATGTCGTCGTCAGCATGCCCCGGGAGACTGTCATCCAGCTGACCAACCAGATGCTCGGCACTACCGATACCGATCGCGAGATCAACGAGATGGACCAGAGCGCTGCGATCGAGATCGGGAACATCATGATATCGGCGTTTCTCGATGCGACAGCCGAACTGCTGGGTATCGTCATGCTGCCGTCTCCCCCTGCGCTGGCCATCGATATGACGCATGCCGCCTTCGAGTCCATCGTCGCGCAGGTGGCCGGCGACGTGAACGATGTCCTGATCTTCAACACCGAACTCACGAGCGAGGCGCCGCCCGTCTACGGGAGCATCTACATGCTCCCGAACGCCGAACTTACGCAGCAGCTGTTCCTCATGCTGGAACGGATGATGGAACCGCTCTCATAACCGGCATCCGGGATACCATGGAGAATAATTTTTTTGGTGAAGAGGCAGGAATAATCCTGGGTCTGGGCGAATTCCGGGTTGGGAAGTGCCCGATGGGGACGATAGGGCTCGGTTCCTGCATCGCGCTCATCCTGCACGACCAGCGGAGGTCGCTTGCGGGACTCGCCCATATCATGCTCCCCGAGAGCCGGGGGGAGACCGACCGGCCCGGGAAGTTCGCGGATACTGCCATACGTGCTCTCCTCGAAGAGATGAAGCAACAGGGAAGCATAAAATCCTCGATCACCGCAATCGTGGTCGGCGGTGCAAGCATGTTTGCGTTTTCGGCCAATTCCCTGAATATCGGCGAACGAAACGCCACTGTGGTGAAGGAACTGCTTCAGAAACAGGGCATCAGGATCGAGCACGAGGAGACCGGCGGAAAGATCGGGCGGTCCGTATACTACTGGCCGGAGGGGAAGGGTCGTCTCATCATCAAAAAGGCGGACGGGACATGCATCGCACTCTGATACTCATTTTAGCCGCGGCATCCCTCTTCATTCCCTTCGCATCAGCCCTGTACGTTGAAGTGCCCGATTACCATTCGGGCATCGCGTCCGCCGGGGTAAAGGACGCGATTAACGGCCGCTACGGGGACGTCATCTTTGCGACCGACACCGGCATCTCCGTATGCACGGAGAACGGTACCTGGTATTCGGTCAACGCAAGGAATCCCGGGGAGACGCCTTACGGCGTGCTCGCGCCTCTCGAGACGATGGTAACCGCGGTCGCGCTCGACGCGGAAGGGCACCTCTGGCTCGGGTACCCAAACGGGCTGCAGATCGGAGACGGGACGGGCTACCGCGCCGTCCAGGACCTGGATCTCCTCAAGAACCTCAACATCAACTGCATCACACGATGGGGGGATGAGATGTGGGTTGCCACCGGGCGGGCGGGCCTCCACCGCTGCCACGGCGATGACTGGACATGGTACAAGCCTGCCGGGCCCGAAGGCCTCGGGTGTCATACCATCGTGAGCATGGTGGTCGACGCCGCAAACGATGCGCTTGTCATCGGATCGGAAAACGACGGAGTCCGGGTGCTCAAGGAGCGGGCCGAAGAGATCCGCTTCGAGCAGGTCACCTACGGTAGCGACACACTTCGCCGGGTCTCCGAGGTGCGGGTCGATCCGTTCGGGGGGGTGTACCTCTTCAACCGCACGACGGTTCTCTATTACGCCCCAGATACGGGGGTTACACCGGTCCTCAACGCCGGGAACCTGAGCGCGTTCCCAATCGTCATCAACGACGTTGCAACGACGGCCGAAGGGATGCTCTACATCGCGTCCGATAACGGGATATACGGGTGGAATTCTTCGGGCGTCGCCCTGCATATCACGTCCGGAGACGGTATTCGCGCAAACGTCGTCAAGAAACTCTTCGTCGACGCCTACGGCCGGTGCTGGTTCGTCGTTCCCGGAAACGTGGGCTACATCCCGCCGACGGCGGGCCACGCCACCCTCGATCTCTCCGCAGTCCCGGTGCCGACACCGATGGTGACCGAGACACCCCTGCCCCAGACCCCGGCACCGGCGGTGACTGCCGGAGAGAGTGCCAGGCTGTTTGAGGGTGTGTGGGCTTTCTTTGAAGGGTTGTTCGGCGCGGGGAGCCGTGGGTGAACAGGGAGGTTGAGGCGTAGCCAGAGATTCCGGGAAGGCAGGTGCCTCCGACCATCGCAATACTACGGTCAAATGCACAGGCGTGTTTGAGCTGGCCTGTGAGTTAGTTGGGCGTATCCTCAAAGACTAGAAGCTGCTTGTTTGCCCGGCAATCACAGGTACCCCCTTTTGACGAGACTGATGGAACGTTAGAGGCCCGGAAAAAACCCGATACACTGGACCGTGGGAATATCGCCACGGGGGGGTGGGGACAATAGGGAGTGCGAACGGAGTGAGCATGAGCACCGCTAGGTGCGAGGGGGGAGACCCCCCTCCCCTGCAACCACTCCCCCAGACGCGATATCCACTGGAAAACCGTGTTTGGGAACGCTGACGAACGTAACTCTGTTTCCAATTAAATCTTCGTGGTTACTATCGACGGCTCACGAAAAAAAAGAGAACTTCGCACCCCGCCCATTACTTCGAGATCTCAGTATAGTAATACTCCCCGGCGGAGATCTGCTCCCGATCCAGGAACGAGCCGGGTTTGTTGATCCGCGGCCTTCCACTCTTGTCCCGCCGGAAGGTGATCCTGAGCGCCTCGAGGAACCGGTTCATGCCCGGCGCCATGTCGAACGGCCCGGCGGCTTTGCCGTTGATGCCCGGCTTGCCCTCGAAGACCAGGATACGGTCGCTGATCATGTCGATGACGTAGATGTCGTGGTCGATCACGAGCGTGCTCGCGTCCCGCCCTTCGGCGTGCTTCCTGATCATCCTTGAGATCTTCACCCGCTGCTCCACGTCGAGGTGGGCGCTCGGTTCGTCCAGGATGTAGAGATCGGCGTCGCGCGAGAGGCAGATCGCTATCGCCACGCGCTGGAGTTCGCCCCCGGAGAGCGTGTTTATGGGCGCCTGGAGGAGCTGCGCAAGGGAGAGCGGCTCCAGGATCTCGTGCTGGTAGTACGAGGTGTTGAACTTCGTCGTCGTCTGGCGGAGGATCTCCTCGACGGTCGCTTCCGTGTCGCCTTTGAGGTACTGAGGCTTGTAAGATATCCGCACCCGGGTATCCATCGCCCCCGTATCGGGTTCGAGCACCCCGGCGAGGAGCTGGGCGAACGTACTCTTCCCGATACCGTTCGCTCCAAGGACACCGAGAACCTCGCCGCTCCGGATCTCCCCGCCGTCGACGGTGAGCGAGAATTGCTCGAACCCTTTCGTCATCGACGGGAACTCGAGCAGCACCTCCCGGTTCACATCGGAAGCATGCGCCCGGGCATCGAACGTCACCGCATACGTCCTGAACCTGACGTTCTCCTCCGGGAGGAAGCCTTCCAGGTACTGGTTTATCCCCACCCGGACGCCTTTCGGGTGGGTGATGACACCAAAGACCGCCGGTTCTCCGTAGGCGATGTGCACGGTATCGGCAAGCATGTCGAGGATGGCAAGGTCGTGCTCGACGATCACGACCGGCCGCTCCAGGGCAAGTTCCCGGATCAGGTTCGCGGCAGCCATCCGCTGGTAGACGTCGAGATAGGGCGTGATCTCGTCGAAGAAGTAGAAGTCGGCGTCACGCGCAAGACAGGCGGCGAGCGCCACCCGCTGGAGTTCGCCACCGGAGAGGGTCGTGATAGGCCGATCCATGACAGCTGAAAGCGAGAGCCGGTCAATGTAGTAGTCGAGTTTGCCGCGCTCGTCGGTGGTCGTGAGGAGGTCGCGCACCGACCCGGAGAAGACCTTCGGGATCTGGTCGATGTACTGCGGTTTTACCGCGACCTTCACGTTCTTCTGCGAGAGCAACTGGAGGTAGTCGAAAAGCTCGGTCCCCTGGTAGAGGTCGAGGACTTCTTTCCAGGAGATCTCGGCATCGATTCTCCCCAGGTTCGGGACGAGCGTGCCCGAGAGGATATTCACCGACGTGCTCTTCCCGATACCGTTCGGGCCGAGGATCCCCGTGACCTTCCCCTCGACAGGGATCGGAAGGCCGTAGAGGACGAAGCCGTTCTGGCCGTAGCGATGGGTCGGCTGGTCGAGTTGTTCGGGGAGGTTGACAATGTCGAGCGCCTGGAAGGGGCACTTCTTCACGCAGATACCGCACCCGACACAGAGTTCTTCAGATATGACGGCCTTCTGGTCTTCGCCGATGACGACGGTCTCGTCACCGGTTCGGACACGGGGGCAATAGAGGATGCATTCGGTGCCGCACTTGACAGGGTGACACCGATCACGGTGTACAACAGCAATACGCATGGGTGATCACAGAACAGTGGTAGTCAGAAGGATCGTCCAGGTCATGAACCAGAGCGCGAACGTCATGAAACCCTGGTAGAACCAGTCTTTTCCGGTCAGTGCCATGTGGTCGACCCGGATGAGCATGAAGATGTGTTTCTGGAAGACGACGCCCGCCATGAGAAGGAGGATGCCGATGATGGCGTTTTCCTGAAGGCCTGTGACCGGGTCGGGCGTGCCGGAGAGGTAGAACGAGAGTCCCCCGGCCAGAATACCCATGAAGCAGGCTACAAGCGTCCGTGTTATCCGATTTCTGTGCTCAGCCTGTTTCTCGGCACGTGTCCGTGGCCGTGTCATTTCAGACTCTGCTGCTACCGCATTCTCGCTCATCGTGACACCAGTGTTGCGCCATTCCTGAAAGGGAAGAGTCCCTTCGGGGCGGCGGCCCGGCGGGAGCAAACCGACTTCTGGCCACTTCCCGGGATTGACGGAATTACTACATTATTGGGCGTTCTCCGGTTATAAAAGTAGGTACCTTCCTGCCCGGCGGGGCAGGAGGGGCAGCGGAGCGGGTGATAGTAACGAGGTGCAGTGACGTAGAAAGGACCGCATCGCACTTGCGATGTTCGTCGAACTCCGGTCCGACGCACGTTACATGAGACGACGATACAGAGATAGCGTCACGATCTCACGCGAAGAACAACGTTTCGAAGAAATGGAGTTTGAGCACTCGAAGAGTGCGCAGGGGAGTCATATACTCATCTACTGAACTTCGCGTTCTTCGCGGCTTCGCGTGAGCTGGGAGAAGAGATAACGGTGGAGCCTCACGCGAAGAGCGCGAAGCCGCGAAGTGCGACTGGCCGAAGGGCAGGAGCGTGAGCACCGTCAGGTACGAAGTGCGACGTTCCGTAGGAACGGAGTTTGAGAAACCTGAAGGGTGCGACTGTTCAGAGAACCGGAGATCGAGAAACCCGAAGATTTTCGAGGAAGGAGGTCGAGCACCATCAGGTGCGAGGTGCGCCGCCTCTCACTCGATCTTATACCGCAGAAGCGCCGCGGCGCCCCCGATGGCATCAAGGCGCTCCCCGGGCTCGAACTCAGTGCTCAGCACCACGACCGTTGCGTTGACGCGCTCGGCCTGCTCGATGACGCCCGTAGCCTCATCGTCACGGAGCAGGGTGTCGGCGACCAGCACCGTCTCCGCCGCCCCGTAGGCGACCGCTTTCCGGACTTCATCGAGGCCGTAGGCGACGGCGCCCTCGGTCGCGATCCGGAGCAGGACCTCGTCCATCAGCGCAACCTCCCGTGCGAGGTGCAGGTCGCCGAGCAGCCGGTCAAGGATCCCCTGCCCGATCACCTCCTGCACGGCGCCCCGCCCGATGCGCCGGGTCTCGACGGTGACCATCCGCCCGGCGAGATCGGGGGCGCGGGCCTTCACATACTCCGCAAACTCGTCCTTCACGAACCCCGGGCCCGCGACGACGAGAGGGCCGGTGACGGCGGCAACCGTGTCAAGCGTCTTCTCAAAAAGCGCCGACCGGGTGCCGGTCTCGGCACCCTTGCTGCTCCCGATCGTGATGGTCGTCACCCACTCCGGGCCGAACTGGCGCAGCCGGTAGACCTGCGCCTCCCCTTCCTCGACGCTCACGACGTGAACCACGCCGTACGCGGAGGCGTCGACCGCGCGCCGGATCCGCTCGCAGTCGACGGCACGCCAGCGTTTGACGACCGAAATCTCGAACCCGGCCTCGACGTTCAGGGTGTGGTGTGCGGCAACGTCCACCCCGCTCTCGATGACGCCCGCGATCCGGAGGCGGTTCGTGTGCTGGTGGAACTCCACCTTCTCGACGCGGATCCCGAGCCGCACCGGCCGCTTCTCGACCTTCTCCGGCCGGAGTTTGTCGGTCGCCGCCTCCACGCTCCGGAAGGTCGTCGCGAAGACGAGATCCCCCGGCCCGACCAGGTGGGAGAGGTGCCAGAGGTCGTCGAGCGTCTCCGGGAAGAGACGTATCTCGCCGAACTGCTTCTTCATCTCCCGGACTTCGGCCTTCATGATTCTACAATGTCGGAGCCTCCCGGCGGGACGAACGCGGCGACCGCTTCGGTGTTTAAGGCGTTCTTCAGCCCTTTCCACTCGTCCTCTGAGAGTTTCTCCCTGAGCGCCCGGACAACCTTCCTTGCGGTATCGTTCGGCTCGAACTGCCCGGGACGGAGTTCCACCCACACTTTCGTACGCCCGGTGACGGCACCCGGCGGGCCGCCGATGACGGCGACCTCAGGCGCCATCTGAAGGCCGATCGCCACCCCAACCGGGACGTTCCTGAAGTACTGCCGCTCACCACGGACGATGAAGGCGCCTCTCGCCACGTACTCGCCGGACTCGGCCGTCTTGCTCACCTGGTCGGGCCGGGCGGCGTAGACGTCCGCCGTGAAGTGCCCGGCCTTCCAGGCGTTGGAGTAGGATGCAGCGAACCGCACGGCCTCGTCAAGGTGCTCGGTCGCGCCCTTCACGATGACGACGCTCCCGCCGTGGACGTCGGCGTGGACGAAGAGGTCTCCGCCCTCCATGTACTTCTTGACGAGTTCCTCGTTCTGGGAGGCGTCCCGGCCACCGATGACGAGGACGCCGTCGCTGGTGGTGAACCAGCGGAAACGGTGATACCACCGTTTTTTCAGGAGGGGAAGGTTCCGCTTCGTCCGGGGCTTCTCGGGGACCGTCCGCTCCATCGCCGTGAGCGCGCCCGCCTTCTTCTTCTTGAACTTCTTGATCTGGTCGTAGTAGCGGCCGAGGTTCTGCTCGATCGTCTCGTGGACGTAGATCTTCACCCGCTCCCCCGAGAGATCGAGGTCTACCGCCGCATCGGCAGGATGGACGCCCCTGACCATCTTTGCCGCCGGGTTATCGCCGTTCGCTTTCAGGATCTGCTCGATCTCCTGCCACGACCGGTTTTTGCTCGCCTCATCGAGCGTTGCTATGATCCCGGCAACGTCCGTATAGTTCTCGTAGATCACCTCCACGAGCCGCTGATTGCGCTCGATCTTCTTCTCGAACCCCTTGATTGCGTCGGCCTGCCGGCGGCGGATCACCTCCGCCTGGGAGAGGCGGGGCTTCTCGGCCGCGGCCTCCTGCTTTTCGCCAACCGTCTTCGGGTAGAACGCATCCAGCGCCTCGCTGAAGGTCGCAAACCGCTCGCGAACCTCCCCACCAGCCAACACCACCGGCCAGCACCCGGACGCCGTTATCACCGGCTCGCGGTGCCCCCAAACATCGGCCATCAGCCGTTCGAACGCTTCCCGGACGGCTTTTGCGTCCACTTCCGCGGCGGCGGCGCTCTTCTCGACGCCCGCCGCCCGGCAGACCTCTTCGGCATACGCGCCGCCGAGCATGCACCCGACGGCGAGCGTCCGGACGATGTCGCGGTCGGACTGTGCGAGCAATGCGCGGAACTCTTCCGGGGAAAGGGTCGAGCAGTCAGAGCCCTCAAAGGCGTAGACCGCTCCCGGGACAACCTCCCGGGTCTTGAACCGGTGGTGCCAGAGGGGCTTGACGATCGTATACGATTCATCGCAGAGGACGGCGTTCCCTTCGTCGAAGAGTTCGAAGATGAGGTGATAAGTCGTATTCCGCTTCCCGATATCGAGGCTCATCGTGCGCTCGAGTCCGAGCTGGCGGATGCCGAGCACCTTCCCGCCCTCGAGGTGCTTGCGGAGCAGCATCGCGAAACTCGGCGGGTTCTTCGGGGGTGTCGGAAACTCCGCGGTGAAATGGGCGCGCCGTCCCGTCTCGACGAGGAACAGGTATTTCGCCCGGTCTTCACCGTTCAGCCTGATGCCAAGGGTCTTCGCGTCGAACTGGTAGATCTTGCCGACCCAGAGCGGGAGGCGATCGGCAGCCTCCGCTACCAGCGCCCGAAGATCGACCCCGCTCATTCCCTGTAGTGTCGCCATTGATTCAGAATACATTCGGCCCGGTACCTAAAGAAGGGTACGGGCGGGCGGCACGGGTTCCTGATCTGGTGGGGAGCGGGTATCCGGGGTCAAGAGGATCGGCGACAAAATATTCATTGCACTCGGGGACCTGAAGACAGTCGTAGTTCGAACCCAAGGAACTCAGATGCTCCTGCTGTTGCGCATTCCCGGAAACGGATTTCCAGTGGATATCGCCACGCGGGGGAGGGGCTGACGGGGAGGGGGGAGCATCCCCCTCCCCTGTCCCCACCCCCCTTAGGGCGATACCCCCACGGTCCAGTGTACGGGGTTTTACCCTCGCTTCCAGGTGCTCAAACCCCTGGTGAGTGCTATAAGCGTGAAACGCAGATATGAGAACTCATTTCATGCTGCCGTCGGTCATAAACAAGCATCCCAGACAGGGGTGCCCGACAGCCCATGACACCTCGCACTCAGGGAGCATCTACAGGCGTAGAAAAGTCTTCAAAAAAAAGCAAAACCGCAAGAGCGGAGGAGAATTACTCCTCGGACTCTTTCGTCTCTTCGGTCTCTTCGGTCTCAGCGGGTTCGGGAGCCTCTTCGGCCTCAACGACCTCAGGCACCGGCTTCTCCGGGCGGGAGATCGTCTCCTTCATGACGACATCGTTGATCTCAGAGTAGTTCTCGAATATCTCGCGGACGAGAGTGCCCCGCCAGACCATCCAGCGTCGGTCGTAGGTGATCGCGGGAGGGAGCTCCAGTTCAGCCGTCCCGCCGGCGATGCTGATCCCGATGTCGGTCCGGCCCGAGAAGAGCTTGATGAGGCCCTTGATCTGCTCCACCGGCTCCTCGACCTTCTCGAGGATCGCGTAGGAGTAGTTCAGGGTCTTGCCGGCAAGCGGGTGGTTGAAATCGACGACCGCACGCCGTCCGATGACGTCGACGACGACACCCTCGCGCCCCTCGACCTCGATCCGCATCCCCCTCTGGGGCTTCTCGCGGAACTGCGTGACCGGGACGGACTTTACGGCCTCATCCTCGTGCGCCCCGAACGCTTTCTCGGGCGGGACGTCGATCTCGCCCTCGGCGCCGACCTCTTTACCGATCAGCTCGTCCTCAAGGCCGACAATGATGTGGTGACTCCCCAGGCGGACGGTTACAGGACCGTACTCTGCCCGCGGGTTGTAGATCCCCTCTTCCTTTGCGTTCTCCTCATCCGTGGTATCGAAAATATTCTCACCGACGCGGCCGGTGTACCTGAGCCTGATAAAATCTCCTTCCTGAAGTGCCATTCCATTCACCTTGGATAGCGGATGCGTGCGGTCCCGGTACGCCTCCCGCACCGGCCCGCCGCATGCCTGCGTCTTGTTGTTCCATTTTATTTGGATGGAATGGTATTTATACTGTCTATCAGAACATCCGGCAGGATCATGGACGAGATACAGCAGCAGGTCGGTGGGGTCTCGTACGCCCCCTCGCCGCCAGAGGAGTTCTGCGGCAGACGGGAGGAACTTGAGCAACTCTCGACTATCCTCTCACGGGCGGGAGAGCATGGACAGACAGTGATGATCTCCGGGCCGCCGGGCATCGGGAAGAGTTCGCTCCTGAACAGGCTCGCATACGAGGTGCAGGAACACCCCGGCGGGCGGCAGTCCCCCGTCCTCAGGGCGGAGGCCTTCGACCTCCCGGGGATGATCTTCTCTGCGGTCCGGGAGTTGTTGAGCGATCTTCAGCGATCCGCGGCATCCGCAAGGTTCACAAGTATTCTTGATGTCGAGAGCATGAGAGAGGCTATCCGGTACGCCGACGACGTCTTCGAGAAATACGCCGCGCCGGTGGAGCCAATCGGCCTGCTCCCGAAGGGCGGCGAGGAGATCGTCGGTGTCTTCGCCCGGTCGCCCGAGGTCGGATACGACCGCGTGTACCAGGCGTTCGAGGAACTGCTCGGCGAGCTCGGGAGACAGATGAGCATGGCCGATCGCGTTGCTGCAGTTCTTCTGGACGACGTCCACCTCGCTTCGAGTCACGACCGGCGCCTCCTCCGGGATGCCGTGCGCAACCTCCCGCCCGGTATCCTCCTCGCCTTCACCTGCAGGATCGAAGATGGCGCCGGTTCCGGGTACGCGACGATGCAGGAGGAGATCCAGGAGCTCGGTATCGAGGAGGTGCAACTCACCGGGATGCGGAAGCACGAGATTCGGGAACTCGGGGAGAGGCGATTTCACTTCTCCATCGACGACGCAGCAGCCGGCCTCCTCGAAGAGAGATCGGGCGACCCGTTCGCCCTTATGGCCTGCTTCAACACCCTGCGCAACCAGGGGCTCGCACCGTCCCGGGAGAACGTCACGGACATCATCGCCGGGGAAAAGGATCCCGCAGGGCTTATCTTCGACGCGCTCCCCGAATCCATGAAAGCATGGACGGATGACCTCTGCGTCTTAAACCCCCCGTTCCCCGTGCCGGTCATGGCCTGCATGCTCGAACTCCAGGGGGCGGGCGTGGCGCCGACAACCGATCAGCTGCTGGAGAGCGGGATGTTCCGCAGGCTCCCGGGCGACGAGTATGCCTTCGCGCACCCCCTCCTGCAGGAGCACTGCAGGAACAGCCTCACCGAAGACACGCAGATTGCGCTTAACGCCCGCGCTGCAGACTGTTTCGAGCGCTCCATACATCGCCTCCCCAGCAGGCTGCACGTCCTTCTCTCGCTTGCCGGCCACCTCTTCCACGCGCGCGAGTATGGAAAAGCCGCCGACCTGAACCTGGAGATCGGGCTCCGGTTTCACCATCGTGATGATCACGACATCGCCCTGATGCTCACGGAGCGGGCGATCGTCTCCGCTGAACAGCTCGGGGACGACGCGCTTCTCGCCGCCGCAGAACGGCAGAGAGACCTTATCCGGCAGAGAGCCTCCGGCGCGCTCACGCCCGGACAGTGAGGGTTTATCGTCGTTCCCAAGAGACAGATCTGACGCAGAATGGGCATGCTCGAAGTAGAAGCAAAATATGCGGTCGGAGACCTGGAGAGCGTCAGGGCCGGGCTCGACCGGAAGGAAGTGCGGATGGAAAGAAGGCAGCAGGAACGCGACGTCTACTACAACGCTCCCCACCGTGATTTCGGAGAGACGGACGAGGCGTTAAGGGTCAGGTACGACGACACCGGAGTCACTGTGACCTACAAAGGCCCCAAGATCCGGGTCGGGAGCGCCAAGGCCCGCGAGGAGTTCAACCTCGCGATCGCCGACGGGGAGACGCTCGAAGGGATCCTCTCCCGCCTCGGGTTCCGGCGCGCCGCAACGGTCTCGAAGATGCGGGAGTTCTACGAGATGGGAGATATGACGGTCACGCTCGACGACGTCGAGGGGCTCGGGACGTTCGCCGAGATCGAGATCCTGACAGAAGAGAACAAAGAGGATGCCGCCGACCGGATCGGGGCTATTGCAAAAGAATTGGGTGTAGACGGTCCACCGATCTACACCTCGTATCTGGAGATGCTGTTATCTAAACAGCAATAAGGTCGATATGGATATCTTTGGGCTCCTTTCCGAAACGGATGATAGCTCCGTAGCCTTCTGAAGCGGGTCCGGGGTTGACGACCTTGACGCCGTCGACCTCGGTGACGCCCCGTGCCTCGTGGATGTGAGCACAGCAGACCAGATCGAACCGGGTCATGTGCTTGCGGATGCTCTGGCTGCCGACGTGGTTATCCTCGACGGCATCCAGCACCTCATACGGAGGGGCATGGCAGAGCAGGACATTGTGGATGTTTTTGTCCATGTGATTGGTTATCCGGGTAAGTTCTTTATCGATCTCCTCCTCCGTCAACTCGAACGGCGTGTCGAACGGGGTCTTGTTCGAACCGCCAAGACCCGCGAGCGTGATCTTGCCGAGCGCGATCCACGAATCGTGCAGGCAGACCGCATCCGAGCGCTCGAGCACATCGATGATCTCGCGGGGATCACAGTTGCCAGGGATTGCGAAACACGGTACCTCGAAGTTCGAGAGTACCGAATCTACAGGCTCAAGTGGACCGAAATTGGTGATATCGCCTGCAATGATGACTGCATCGTAGTCGTAGCTGAGAAAAGCGTCAAGCTTTCCGTAGTTACCGTGCAGATCTGCTAGGAGTAGCACATCCGTCATGCTCTATAGATGAGAAGTGCGTCTAAAAAACCTTATCTCATGATCCATCCACGAGCCGGTTATTCTGCCGTCGAGCGCCAGTTTCCCGAGAACCTTTTCCGTCTCAGGAAGGAGCGGGCGGGGGCGGGCGTTCTGGAGAGGAGTCCCGGGCAGCGGCATGAAGTAGTGGATGTGCGCCTTCCCGCCCCGGGTGACCATCTTCACAAGGTCGAGCGTCGCGCGCTGGTCGTCGTCGCTCTCGAACGGCAGCCCGAGGATGAAGTCGACGACCGGAACGAGCCCGTGCTCCCGGCAGAGATCGAAGGCACGGACGACGTCCTCGACGGTATGCCCCCGATGCAGGCGGTAGAGCACCGCGTCGCTCCCTGACTGCGCCCCGAAATGCAGGCGGGTGTTGGCGCAGTGGTCAAGGACGAGCTCGACCGACTGCCGCGAGACGCACTCCGGGCGCACCTCGCCGGGAAAGGTGCCGAAGTAGACCCGGCCTTCGAGGCTCCGGAGGAGACGTTCGATCTTATCGAGACGGAGATGAACGCCGTCGGAGCCGTAAGCGAACGCGTTCGGGGTGACGAAACGGATATCCCGGAAACGCGAGGCGGAACGGACGATCTCGTCTATAGAACGGTGGCGCATGCACCGCCCGAAGAGGCGCGGCGTCTGGCAGTAGCCGCAGGAGAACGGGCATCCCCGGGTGATCTCGACGAAGCCCTTGACCCGCGAGAAAGGCGGGTAGCCGTCGAGGAGGACGGTGTGGCGGGCGGGTGCGTAGCCGGCGGTGGTGGCGACCCCGGGAGGAGGATCTCTCCCCTCCTCGATGGCGGAGAGAAGCGCCGGGAGGGTGTACTCTCCCTCCCCGACGACGACGTAGTCGGCGTACTCCGCCACCTCGCGGTAGCAGGCGGAGGCATGGGGGCCGCCGACGATCGTTATGGTGTCGGCTCCCGCGATCTCGTCGTGGTAGATGCGCTCGTTGATAGAGTTCAGACTGTAGATGGTGACGTCGGGGAGCGGCCTATCCGTCGCCTCGAGGTCGTATCCGTGTACCTCGCACGCAGCGGCAAGCGCGGCGAAGGAGTTATTCGCCTGGGGGATGTGTCGCCAGTATACCTTCATATCTGCAATATTCCAGCCGTGCAGCATGCGCTCACCGGGTTGGCGGTTCTGCCTGCACGGCATACGTACCCTGTACTCTCGCCGCGCACGCGATTAAGGTGACGACCTGCCGGACTGTCTGCCGGACCGATACGTTTATCCCGGGAACGGGAGAAACTGCGCAGATCGGCTGGTGAGGTGCGATGCCGAAGTACCGACAGAACAAAGACCTGCCATTGCAGGTGAGAAAGGCGCTTCCCGAGCATGGTCAGGACATCTACCGTGAAGCGTTCAACAGCGCCTGGGAGCAGTACGCCGACCCTTCTAAACGGCGAAACCCCGAAGAGTCGCGTGAGGAGGTTGCCCACAAGGTCGCCTGGGCGGCGGTGGAGCAGGTCTACGAGAAAGGTTCAGGCGGAGCGTGGCAACTGAGGGAGGAGGCGAAGCAGTAGGTCGTGCTCCGGGCAACGCCGTCGCCGACCGCCTGCCCTGGAGAGCGCTCCTGTGGCACCAGGTATCCAACCACCATTATATTTCAATAAGAATTAAATATCCCCGGCCTGTATTCACCCCCTTGCCGTGGGACAGGACGTTCCACGATCATGGAGATGTGATGCAGATGAGAGGAACTGCCACAGAGACGCAGACACGAAATATTATACGGGGAAAGGATATTGCGGATTACTCGGTCAGGAACCCGCGCGGTGAAGACCTCGGGAGCATCGAGGACATCGTGATCGATACGAGCGAAGGCTGCATTGCCTATGCCGCCCTCTCGTTTGGAGGAATCATGGGGCTTGGAGACAAACTCTTCGCCATCCCCTGGGAGGCCCTGCAGTACAACGCGACCGACGATGCTTTCGTCCTTGACGTGCCCAAAGAGCGGCTGGAGAACGCGCCGGGTTTCGACAAGGGCAACTGGCCGACGACCGCCGAACGCGAGTGGCTCACCGGGATGTACAGCCACTACGGCTACACGCCCTACTGGGAGCGCCGCATGGAACGGTGAACCTGCTGAAGAGAACCGGGATCCGACCAGCCGCCGGCCCCCTGCCGGGAACCGGGGCTGGCGACACTTCTTTAGGGAACTGTGACCAGAGAGATCGAGACCGTCGTCTTTCGCACGGGTTCATGTCCAGGTGCCGCTGCGAACACTATATATGCCAGGGTACGCATGCACTGCGACACCGTAATCCGGCGGGGAACGGCAAAACGATCGAAGGGAGCCGGACAGGGAAGCGCGGCCGCCCGCACACCCGGGATGGGAACTCTGCCGTTCTCCGTTGCTCCGGGGGTATGCCGGTATGCAAAACGTGATACCAAGACGGAAGAAGACAGTTCGGGAGATCGACGTGCAGGGCAAAAGGGTGCTCGTCCGTGCCGACTTCAACGTGCCTCTCGATGAAGAAGGGGCAATCGCCGATGATACCCGTATTCGAGCCAGCCTGCCGACGATACGCTACCTCTGCGAGCGGGGGGCGCGGGTGATCCTCTGCTCCCACCTCGACCGGCCGAAAGGTGAGATCGTCGAACGGTTACGCCTCGCTCTCGTGGCAAACCGGCTCTCCGAGCTGCTTGACCAGCCGGTCGTCGCGCTCCGGGACTGCATCGGACCGGAGGTGGAGAGCGCGGTCGCGGCGATGAACGATGGGGATATCATCCTCCTCGAGAACCTCCGGTTCCACTCAGAGGAGCGGGCGGACGACTCCCCCTTTGCGGAGAGGCTCGCCGGTCTTGCCGATGTCTACGTCAACGATGCGTTCGGCGCCTCGCACCGCGCCCACGCATCGGTCGTGGGTGTCCCACAGCACCTGCCGGCGGTGACCGGGCTCCTGCTGGAGAGGGAGGTCAGCGCGTTCACGCGGATCCTGGAAAAACCTGAGAGGCCGTTTGCCGCAGTGATCGGCGGTGCCAAGGTGAGCGATAAACTGGAGGTTCTCGATAACGTCATCTCCCGGGTGAACCTCCTTCTCATCGGGGGAGGCATGGCGGCGACGTTCCTTGCAAGCCGGGGCTACCAGACCGGTGCGTCGCGCGTCGAGACCGACCGCCTGGACGACGTCAGAAGGATCGAGGCGAATGCCGGGCGACGCGGCGTCCGCCTCATCCTTCCTCGTGACGTCGTCGTCGCAGAGAGGCTGGAAGCGGGCGCCCCGACCCGGGTTGTGTCCGCGACGGAAATCCCGGACGGCTGGATCATCGCCGATATCGGACCGGGGGCTGCCGACGAGTTCTCCCGGGAACTCGGGAATGTGCGAACCGTCGTCTGGAACGGGCCGATGGGGGTCTTCGAGATCCCGGAGTTTGCGGAAGGAACCCGCCGCGTCGCCGCGGCCCTCGCCAACCTCCGCGGCACCACGGTCATCGGCGGCGGTTCGACAACGGATGCGGTGCAACGGTTCGGGCTTGCCGACGAGATGACCCACGTCTCGACGGGTGGCGGGGCTGCGCTGACCATGCTCGCGGGCAAGGCGCTCCCGGGCGTTGAGGCGCTCGATGATGCAGAGACACCATGAAGCGCATCGGTATCCTGACGAGCGGGGGCGACGCTCCCGGGATGAACGCCTGCATCCGGGCGGCGGTGCGGACCGCGCTCGCAAACGACCTTGCCGTCGTCGGGATACGCCGGGGGTATACCGGGCTCATCGCCGGCGACGCGACACCGCTCGACCGGAAGGCCATCCGTAACACCATCCACCTGGGCGGCACCATCCTCGAGACCTCCCGGAGTCGGGACTTCTACACCCAGGAAGGGCGGCTCAAAGCAGCGGCCGCCATCGACCGGATGGGGCTTGACGGGATCATCCTGATCGGCGGCGAGGGAACGTTTCACGGGGCAAGCCTGCTTGCTGCGGATGCGGATACAGCGGCGCTCGTGGGGGTGCCGGCGAGCATCGACAACGACGTTTACGGGACCGACTACTGCATCGGGTTCGATACGGCGGCAAACTGTGCGGTCGAGGCGATCGACCGCATCCGCGATACCGCCCGGTCGCACGACCGGCTCTTCTTCATCGAGGTGATGGGGCGGACGGCCGGGTTCCTGGCGCTCGAGAGCGGCATCGCCGGCGGCGCCGAGGAACTGGTAATCCCGGAAGAGGAAGTCTCGGTCGACCGGATCAGCGAGCGCATCAAGAAAGGGTTCACCATCGGCAAAAAGAGCGCGATCGTGGTGGTGGCGGAGGGGAAGAGACCCGGCATCTCTTTTGAGATTGCCCGGGAGGTCGGGGAAAACCTCAACTTTGACTCGCGGGTCGTCGTCCTCGGCCACCTCCAGCGGGGCGGGCCGCCGACACTGCGTGACCGGGTGCTCGGGAGCCTCCTCGGTTTTGCCGCCGTCGAGGCGCTGATGGATGGGCGGAGCGGGTGCATGGTAGGAGAAGTCGGCAGAGACCTCACGTGTACGCCGCTTGAGGAGACCTGGCAGAAGAAGAAGCCGCTCGATAAGAATCTGCTGCGGATATTCCCGTTCCTCTCGGAGTAGAAGGGGGCAGACAGAACACGGGCCGCGCTTGCAAAAAAAAGCGGTCTCGACACCCCACCGGGGCTGGTGGTCGCCAGCCCCGGAATAGGGGAAAATGGCAGGACGTTGAAGTTTTCCCAGGAATGCTGTCACTATAGATACTTTTGCCGCGCGAAAAAACGGGTGATGCGCTTAATACGCTGTCCACCCGCCGTCGGCCGCAACAACCGCACCGTTCACGAAGCTGACATTATTCGAGATTGCCGCGCTCATCCCGCAGCTCGCTCCGACGATAACGGCAACCCAATCTGATGTCATGCTGGTAACACACTTCAATATCGGTTCGGATCTTACCTATCCATGATGGCGACCATTCTACCTTTAACGCCGCCCTGTTTTAATTTCTCCAGACCCTCAGCGATCTCCTCAAACCCAATCTCGGTGACGTCCGGCTTGAGGTCGCCTGATGCCATCATCTTATAGACGCTGGCGATATCGTCGACGTTACCGCCCTGGCTACCGACGATTGTGACCTCTTTCGTGATCAGGGGCATCGTGTTGAGGGTGGTCTCCAGTTTCGCCATACCGACCAGGACGATGCGGCCGTTGACGCCAACCGCTTCCAGGGCATCTGTGGTTGTCTGGCCAGCGCCGGCAAAGTCGACGATGACATCCAGATCGTGGTGTTCGGCGACCTCGCCGATCGTCGGGTATGCAGCCTTGCACCCGAGTTTCATGGCCTCTTCCCGTGCGGCGGGGTTCCTGGAAGCCGCGTATACGTTGGCGCCCTTGAGGACCGCAACCCGGGTGCCTATCTGGCCCAGGCCACCGATGCCGATGATGCCCATGTTGATGCCGGGCCTGGCACCGCCCGCCACGGCTACCGCATGATGGGACGTCATCCCCGCGTCGGTAGCGGCCGCAGCGTAGGCAAAAGAAACGTTATCGGGAACCGGAACCAGCATCTCGGCCGGAGCGGTCGACTTCGTGGCGTACCCGCCGTCCCGGCCGTATCCCCCGCCATACCCGTCTTTGGTGGGCATGGGGCAGACGCCGACTCTATCCCCCACTTTGTATCCGGTGACGCCCTCGCCGATCTCCGTGATGACGCCGGCGTATTCGTGCCCGATGATGAGCGGATACTTCATCAGCGCCAGCCACTTCTCATCTTCCAGTGCACCGACGTCCGAATGGCAGAGCCCGCAGGCCTTCACATCGAGCGCGACGTAACCGGGTTTCGCGACCGGATCGGGTTTTTCAACAAGTCTCAGCGGTTTATGTGTGTAGGTAAATTCCCATCCTTTCATCATAGTTATACTCTCCTCGTTTCAGCTGCTCCATCCTGTCTGGATGTGCAGTCTCGCGATCCAGCACCTACAATCACAACCCCGCCCAGACATCCGGTCATCCCATGACGTTTCCCCGGCGGCCGGGTTTGAGCGAAGATACTGGCCGCTCCTGCCGTTGCCGGGGCGCGGGGTCCAGCCCGTGCACCCGCCCGGCAGGGTGTGTTCGTCTACTCTACCTTACCACGCAGACCAGCCGGCATCCGCCGGAACGACTGCGCCATTGACCAGGCTCGCCTCGTCCGATGCGAGGAAGAGTGCCAGGTTCGCGATCTCCTCGGCCTTACCCATACGCGGGTTGGCCCCGACACCGGCGGAGACGAGTTCCATCCCCTCAGGGTGGCTCTGGGTCGTCTGGGAGAGCTCCACCATCTCGGTTGCGACGTATCCGGGCGCGATGATGTTGGACCGGATGCCCTTCTTAGCGTACATGTAGCCAGTGTTCTTTGCGAGCCCGAGGCTCGCGTGCTTGGACGCCGTGTAGGCGGCCCCGCTGTGCCCGCCGTGAGTGCCGCCGATGGATGAAACCGTGACGAAGGCGCCCTTGTTGAGCCCCTCAGCGTCACCAGGGTTCTTGAGCATCTCGGGGATCGCGGCGCGGAACATGTACATCGGGCCGTCGACGTTGACGGCAAAGACCTGCTCCCACGTCTTATCGTCGAGATCTCCGACCGGGGCCACCCTGTCCAGGCTGCCCGCGTTGTTGACGACGATATCAAGCTTGCCGAACTCTCGGACGGCGGTCTTCACGGCATTCTTGACGTCCTCTTCCTTCGCGACGTCGCCGGAGACGGCGATGGCCGTGCCACCTTTCTTGGTGACCTCGTCGATCACGCCCTGGAGTTTCTCCTTCCTCCGTGCAATGGCGATGACTTTCGCGCCTTCCGTGGCAAAGCGCTTCGTGATCGCTGCACCCATCCCGGAGCTCGCTCCGGTTACAATTGCTACTTTTCCATCAAGTCTTCCCATGATAATTTCTCCGTCGTTTAGCTGGCCCGGCCCTTGTTGGCCTACTTGGTCTCGCAGGCCTTGATCCGGTCAAGGCCGGTGATCCGGATCCCGCCGAACTGGCACTTGTTCTTGATGTTCAAGCCGATCAGGAGCGGCGTGATCTTTTCGATAATGCAGGCCCGCTCGAGCTTGCCGCAGTCGATCACCTTGACACCGGGGATCTTCTCGATCAGCGGGGCCACCATCGCCTTGGCATCCTTGTCGTCGCCGCAGATGAGGCAGTCACAGTCGATCGGTTCGCCGAGCTGCATGAACCAGGTCTGGGAGATGTTGTTGAATGCGCAGATCACCTTCGCGTCCGGCAGGATCGACTGGGACCGCTCTGCGGCAGACCCCTCGGGAAGGTCGATGTACTTCGTCGCGGACCCGCCGATACAGGACTCCAGCGGGCCGGTCGCATCCAGCAGGGGCTTTCCGGCTGCACCTTCCTTGATGGAGAGCAGGGTGTCCTTTTGGGCCGCGAGCGGCACCGTGAGAACCAGGACGTCGGCGGCCTTCGCCGCGTCGGGGTTCGCCATGGCCCGGACGTTCCTGGCGTCCGGGAGCAGCTCCTTCACCTTGTCCACCGCGGCCTGGGCCTTCTCAATCGTCCTCGAGCCGATGATGACGTCTTCTCCTGCCTCTACAAAACGGGTCGCGATCCCGAGACCCTGACCCCCCGTTCCACCAATTACTCCAATTGTCATATCGTTCACCTTTCTGAATTTGTGTTCGTTCTCTCTGTTCGTCTCGCTATACTTACATACAGGTGTAGCCACCGTCGACGACCGTGGTCGTGCCCGTGGTGTAACTCGCTTCGTCGCTTGCGAGATACACAACAGCCGGGTTCAGCTCGCCGTCCCGCCCGTTCCGGTTCATCGGGACCATGGCCTTCACGTAGGTCTTCCACTCCGGTGACTCGAGCGCGGACTTCGTCAGCGGCGTCGGGAAGAATCCGGGGCAGATGGCGTTCACGGTGATGTTGTACTGTGCCAGTTCGACCGCCATCTGGCGGGTCACGTTGACGACGCCGCCCTTTGCTGCCTGGTAGCCGACCGTCGAGGCCGTGGCGCCGACGAGGCCGTACATCGAGGCCGTGTTGATGATCCGGCCGTAGTTGTTCTTGACCATCACTTTCGCGAACTCGCGGGCCACCTTGAAAACGGCCGTGAGGTCAACGGCGATCGTCGATTCCCAGCCCTCGTCGGAGTAATCCAGGAACGGTGCCATGTGGGCATTTCCTGCATTGTTGAGCAGGATGTCCACTTTTCCGTACTCCTTGACGATCTCGCCGACCGCGTTCTTGATCGACTCGGTGCTCGTGACATCGCACTGCACCGCCAGGCACCGGACGCCGAGGGCGCGGATCTCCTCCGCGACCTCGTCCAGTTTCTCCTTTCTCCGGGCCATGATGGCGAGATCCGCCCCCTGCCCCGCCAGAGCTTTTGCCATCTGCACGCCAATACCCGATGATGCGCCCGTTACGGCCGCAACCCGACCGTGTAAATCAAACATTGCCATAGTTGATCTCTCTGTACTCTTCCTGTTCGACGTTCTTCACTCCAGAATCACTGCTGGCTTGATCAGGTTCTTTGGCTTCTCGTGCATCAGCAGGAGAGCCTCTTCGATATCCTCGAAGTTCGTGAACCGGTGTGTGATCAGCCTGCCCGGATCGATCCGGCCGGCCTTGACGAGGGCGGCCAGCTGTTCCATCCGCGCCCTGCCGCCGGGACAGACATCCCCTTTGATGGTCTTGTTGCCGAGACCGGCTCCCCATGCAGCAAGCGGGATAGGGATCGACTCGGCATGCTCCATGGCGTTGATGTTCCCGAGCGTGCCGCCGGGCTGCAGGACCTCGACCGCCTGGCCGATGGTCTCGACACCGCCGCCGGCCGTGATCGCGGCGTCCACGCCCGCACCGTCGGTCAGGTCCATGATCTGACGGACGGTGTCGCCGTTATGGTAGTCGATGATCTCAGTCGCCCCGTACTCCTTCGCGACCGTAACCGCGTTCGGCCGACTTCCCACAGCGAGGATCCGTGCAGCGCCCAGGAGGTGGGCACCGGCAACGGCCATCAGCCCGACCGGCCCGATCCCGAAGACAGCAACCGTGGACCCGAGCCCGACGTTGGCCATCTCGGCGCCGTGAAAGCCCGTAGTCATCATATCGCCGATCATGACGGCCTGGTCCAGGCTCACGCCGTCGGGAAGCAGTCAATCTGGGCGTCTGCGTCGTTGACGTGGAAATACTCTGCAAACACGCCGTCCTTCTGCGTGCAGAACGGCATGCCGGAAGCCATCCCATCACAGTGCTGGGCAAACCCGCGCTGCGAGGGGACACGGAGGTAGTTTGGTGTGATCGCAGGAACGATGACACGGTCGCCGGGTTTGAAGTCCCTGACCTCGTCCCCTACTTTCTCGACGATGCCGACAGCCTCGTGGCCCATGATGCGGTCCGGGGGCATGTAGTCGCCCATATCGCCCCAGATCATGTGCAGCTCTGAGGAGCACGGAGCGAGAGCGAGCGGCCTGAGAATCGCGTCGCGCGGTCCGGCGACAGGTCTGTCTTTCTCAACCCATCCAATTTTGCCTTTACTTGTTCTTGCTAACCCTTTCATTCAGTCACCTGAATATAATGGAAAGAAGAGTGCGGCACCCCTTATAGGTTCGTTTTACTGATAATCGCTAAGGTGCAGAATTTATATGATATGAGACAGACGAGGGGGTTCGTCTCGCCAATAAGCTCCACCCGGGGTCCCGATCGCTACAGAATATGGGTGTTGCGCGGTTCGCGCGATCAGCGGGCCTTATAACATTGGTTATCAGCGAATACCAGGATCCGAGAGCGGGCCGTTTCCGTCTCGGACCTCCTTGGAGACATCGATCATAATAGAGGCGAGCTCGCCCGAGGGGAGCTTGAAGAGGTAATGCCAGATCCAGACGTCGTCTCCCTCCCGATACTGGAGCGGTGGGAGGAAGACCGGGCGCTCCCTGGCAAAACCGTGTTGAACAGTCTTCAACAACCCGGGTTCGGCAAGAGCAGGGAAGACATCCCAGACATTCCGGCCGATCAGTTCCTCCTTCTTTAGCCCGAGGATCTTCTCGGCCGCCCGGTTGATGTCGTTAAAGACGAAACCCTCACCGCCACGGATCACCCCATAAACGATCACGCCGCTGCAGGCGTTCTCGAAGAGCGAGCGGTACCGCGTCTCCCGAAAGGTCAGATCTTTGCGTTCCCGCCGATCGGTCGTGATATCCTTGAAGAGGATGGCGAACTCGTCTGGGGGACCGCCGTTCTCCCGGCGGATCGGGGTGAAGACCACGTTGAAGTACGCCACGCCGGACTTCGTGCTCGGGATCTGCTCCAGTTTCATGCGGTCGAAGTCGCAGGCGAGCTCGATCTCGGCCACCTGCCCTGCACGGATCAGCGACTCGAGCGTTCCCGGGGAGCAGGCCAGGATGAAGATACTCGTGGCGCTCAGTTGCTCGAAGGTTCGCAGCCCGAGGATCTGGAGCGAGGCCGGGTTGGCGTTCAGGATGGTTCCGTCGGCGGAGAACATGATAATCCCGCCCGGGACCGTCTCGAAGAGCGTCGCGATCTTCCGCTCCGAGTTCTTCAGGGCAACCTCGGTCTTCTTCAGCGCGGTCATGTCCCGGAGGCTGACCATGATCCCGGGCTGGCTGGTCCGCGAGACGATCGGTGCGAAGTCGACGAGATAGATCCGGTCCGTCCACTCGTCGATGATCTGCATCTGGTCGAGATACGTCTCCGATCGGTTGATCCGCTCAATATTCCGTCGGACCGATGGTTCGGAGAAGACCGGCAGGTCGAGGTCGAAGAGCGGAACGCCGACCAGATTCCGAGACGGCTGGAGGGTGAAGGTGGCGACGAAACTTGCATTCACCGTGCGGATCTGCAGGTCGGTATCCAGGATCACGAGCGCGTTCGGCAGGCGGTCGAAGACCTCCGGGAGGGGCAGGCGCTGCGACCGCCGGTAGAGTTTCTTCTGGCCGAACCGTTCCATGCAGACATCGCCGTTCGCAGCAAGGAGCTCAAGGTATTTGGCGGCGGAGATGCGGGTAATGTCAAGTTCCCGGGCGACCGCCGTCACGGACAGCCCTGTCGTCGCGTGCTCTTCGAGCAGGTCAAGGATCTGGCCGAACTGCTCCTGGTATCCGGCCGCAAAGTCCGACATTTGTGACAGAACGTCTCCTTCTCCACTCTCAAATACTTTTTGCCGGCTGTGCTGTGTTGCAGAGAAGATAACTGCCTGCTGGTACTCCAGGTCTGTGCCTTTCAACCTTCGGCCGATACATAGTTCGCTGTGAGGGGAGTTGAGGTGCACCGTTCTGCCCATCCTCCCCGCGATGAACGGGGAGGCATCCTTCTCGCCCCCGTTTTCCGGCCGGGCGCGGCAACCGACTCAGTAAGCAGTCCACCCGGCATCGGCGACTACCGTCGCCCCGTTCACGAAACTTGCTTCATCGGAGGCCAGGAAGAGCGCTACGGATGCAATCTCCTCGGCCTCCCCCATTCGCGGGTTGATGCCCATGCCCGCCATACATACGGCCGCACCTCCTTCGTTCGCCTCCTGGCCTGCGCCGATCTCGGTCTTGACGCCGCCCGGCGCGATGACGTTCGACCGGATGCCTTTTACGGCGTACATGTATGCAACGTTCTTCGCGAGTCCGATCACACCGTGTTTCGACGCCGTATACGCCGCCCCGGCACGGCACCCGTGAAGCCCGCCGATGGATGCGATGGTGACAAAGGCGCCGCCGCCGACCTTCACCATCTCCGGGATCGCGGCCCGGAACATCCGCATCGGCCCCGTCAGGTTGACTTCGATGACCGCGTTCCAGAGATCGCTATCGAGTTCGGCAACCGGAACAAACCGGTCCAACAGCCCGGCGTTGTTGACGACGACGTCAAGTTTGCCGAACTCCCGGACGGCCGTCTTCACCACATTTTCAACATCCCCATCACGGGTCACATCTCCGGCAACGGCGATGGCCCTGCCGCCGTCGGCAGCGATCTCATCGATAAGGGTCTGCAGCCTCTCTTTCCGCCGTGCAAGCGCAACGATCGAGGCGCCTTCCTTTGCAAACCGCTTTGCAATCGCGGCTCCCATCCCGGAGCTCGCTCCAGTGACGATAGCGACCTTATTTTCCAGCATCATGGCAATTTCCTCCTACGTTAAGCGGGCTGAGGCTGCCTTGAGGCCTGATCTACTATTACGGGAGGGGATCACCCGCCTGCGGAAGGTTCAAGGAAGACCTCAGTAACGGGCAATTAGGGATTGCACCGCATAAGCATTTGCACACCGCAGAACGAGTACCGTTATCAGGTATTTCGTTGGAATGATCAAAGAATGCGCTTTCAGTCGAGATCGGACACGATCCAGGTGATGCTGGAAGCAAATCGATCTTCACATATATGATTACCGGGTATATTCGGACTGTGGCGCGCTCGAGCGGGCCTGCATTGTCGAGAAGAACACGCCGCTCCTGATCGGTCTCAACATCAAAAAAACAAGTGCCAGTTCGGTGGCATCCGGATCACCGGCCCCGACAGGGGTCAGAAGCGCGTCTGCCAGCACCGTCATTCGAACAGAACACAAAGCAGGAACCATTATGGGAAGAATGGAAAACAAAGTCTGTGTTATCACCGGATCCACCAGCGGTATCGGTGAAGCGTGCGCGAAGGACATGGCAGCCGAAGGCGGCAAGGTCGTCGTCTCTGGCCGGAACGAGAAAGAGGGCGCGAGGATCGTTAACGAGATAAAAGGAGCGGGTGGAGAGGCGATATTCATCCGGGCGGACGTCGCCATCGAAGACGACGTCAAGAACCTCATCGCGAAGACCGTCGAGGCCTTCGGGAGACTGGATGTCTTCGTTGCCAACTCCGGCCTCGGCAGCATTGGTGACCCTCACGAAGTAGAGACAGAAGAATGGGACAGGATTCTCAACGTGAACCTGAAGGGCGTCTTCCTCTGCGACAAGTATGCCGTCCAGCAGATGCTGAAGCAGGGTCATGGAGGCGCCATCGTGAATACCGGATCCATTCATAGTTTTGTCGCCAAACAGGGTGTCACGGCATACGGCGCCGCCAAAGGGGGCGTCGCCATGCTGACCCGGACGGTCGGCACCAGCTACGCGGCGCAGGGAATCCGCGCAAATTTCATTGCACCCGGGTATATAGACACGCCTCTCCTCGCTGACCTTCCAGAGGAATTCTACGAGGAGCTGAAAAAACTGCATCCCATCGGGCGCCTGGGCAAGCCGATGGAGGTCGCGAAGGCCGTCACGTTCCTGGCGAGCGATGACGCTTCGAACATAACCGGAACCAGCCTGCTCGTCGACGGCGGGTACACTGCGGTATAGTCCCCGCAGCATCGGGCAGGGTAGCCTGGAAGGATAGCGCGTTCAGCCAGTTCTCACGCTGAGGAACGGGGAGTGACCGTCCCGCCCCCTTCCCCGGCCCGGGCACGGTAACCGAGCAGGTATGCGGTTCAGTAGGAATTTTCAACTAACTCCGCAATTCCTCCCCGGCCTTTAGGCCGGGGAGGAATTGCGGTTCACACAAATAACTCTAAATGCTTTTGGGTGAATATGCATATGTGCTCGGAACATCGAGTCCAGAGCACGCACCTACAGGTATACCCTGGAGGTGCAGGGTGCAGTCAACCACCCGGACGAGAACTATCGACATGATAGAGTCTCAAGCCCCGCCCTTCAGGGCGGGGTAGTTGACTAACAGTCGCCCCGATCGCGAGCCTGGCTTCATCTGAAACGATGCAAAGAGCCGTGCCGCGAGATCGCAAGGTTGTGAGTAAATAGATCGATGAGACTCTTTTACGCGAATTCCCTATAAAAACAGGTAGACCACTCCCGGTCCTGACCCATACCACAATGAGGGAGGCGCATGGTTAAATGCGCTCCCTCGTGTGGTTCCAGGTAGGCGTGCCCGTATCCTCAGGCCCGGCCCTTTTCGAGGCCGGTGATCCGGATCCCACCGAACTGGCACTTGTTCTTGATGTTGAGCCCGATCAGGAGCGGGGTGATCTTCTCGATGATGCAGGCCCGTTCGAGTTTGCCGCAGTCGACGACCTTGATCCCCGGGATCTTCTCGATCAGCGGAGCCACCATCGCCTTGGCCTCCTGGTCATTGCCGCAGATGAGGCAGTCACAGTCGATCGGCTCGCCAAGTTGCATGAACCAGGTCTGAGAGATGTTGTTGAACGCACAGATCACCTTCGCGTCCGCCAGGATTGACTGTGACCGCTCTGCGGCGGACCCCTCCGGAAGATCGATGTACTTCGTTGCCGACCCGCCGATGCAGGACTCCAGCGGGCCGGTCGCGTCCAGCAGGGGCTTTCCGGCTGCACCCTCCTTGATGGAGAGCAGCGTATCCTTCTGGGCCGCGAGCGGCACCGTGAGAACCAGGACGTCGGCGGCCTTCGCCGCGTCGGGGTTCGCAGCCGCCCGGACATTGTTAGCGTTGCTGAGAAGCTCCTTCACCTTGTCCACAGCTGCCTGAGCCTTCTCAACCGTCCTCGAGCCGATGATGACGTCTTCTCCTGCTTCGACAAAACGGGTCGCGATACCGAGACCCTGGCCGCCAGTTCCACCAATTACTGCAATCGTTGCCATATACCTTTCACCTCAACCAGTCTACGTTGTTATACTCGCTTTCACTGCTCCTTCTATGAGATGCAGTGCATCCGCCATCGACAACCGTGGTTGTCCCCCTGTAACTCGCTTCTGATGCTTGCGAGGCACACGGCGGCGTGTTCAATACACTCTTCTCCCATATCGTCCCGTTGGGACCATGGGCTTGATGCAATTATCCATCTGTTTCGGAGGACCCCCAAAACGATCTGCGAAGCATAGGCAGGCCTAGAGCAAAGCGCCCACATGCAGGGTTTCGCCCGGGGGCCATAACCTGAGCCGGAACATGGCAGTCACCCAGTGACCGCACCGGACGATCTCCCTGCTCCTGCCCGAGCGGCAGTCGCATACCGCAGCTGAGGCGCACCCGCTTTTTGCCGGTGCATGAGCACCCAGAGGTGCAAATAACGGCTACCTGGAGGCAGGATTTCGAGAGACCCGGATTGCTTTGAGTGGGAAGAACGGAGGGGATATCCCCTCCCGGCAGAGGGTTTCAGGACGACCTCTCTAAAGAGTAACTCTCACTTGTACCATACATGTGTTTCCCAACCACAAAAAGAGCCTGAATGGGCATAAATCCCCCAGAAACAGGTTTAATTGACGTTTTTCATGAAACCATCCATTCTGTTTTGGCTTACATCGGATCCGGCATACCGGGCGTATTTGCGTCGCCCATTACGCAAGGTATCCAGCGGTAAGAGTTGCTGCCATTACAGGCGATGAAGGTCCGGCCCGCTGACGGCGGAATATGCAATGTGGCCCATGCGGTGGTCGGGAGCATAGATTCTGGATGTTTCACGGCACCGGACGAGCACTCACTTCCACCAGCAGGGAGGTATAGTCAGATGTGGTATGTGCGTTTTTAAGGTCTTACGGATGAAGAACAACCTGCGATTGTCCACGCTGCAACAGATGCGCGGCTCCTGGCGATATGGCAGGCGGCACCCCGCACGACCTTGCACTGACTTCCCGGGACTGCGCACGGAAAACGGCAGTTCCTGCCCGACCTCCTGGACCCGGTGCCCCCTTGCCCCGGCGGTTGATGATTGACCGACAGCGTCCTTTCGCGGAAAGATTTTCCAGAAAAAAAATCAGATTGACTGTTCCCAGCTCTGGCCCATATCAACGAGTGGACGGGCTTCAGCGACCTCAAACGTCACTGAGGCGTGGATCATCGCCGCCGCATCCTCGCCCGCGACTTTGGCAATCTGCTTGCGGTAATTGTCCAGCATCTCCCCTGAGGTCGCATACTCCTTCATCTTCAGGTAGACCCGGATTCCTTTCCAGTCCATGATCGTCTCTCCACTCTCGACAATCGTGTAGACGGCGTTCGGGTTCTCCTGCAGGTATTCAAACGTGCGGTTCTGTCCGAGCCCCATGACGACGGTCTTCTCGTCGACCATCATCGGCGAACCGAAGATTGCCGCATCGACTTTTCCCTCCTTGTTTGCGGTGCTGAGAAGGCCGATCCTCGGCTGCTTGTTGAAGTAATCCATCAGTCTGGATGCCATGATTCTTTCCTCCAATCATATCCAGCCTTATCGCCTCTCCTTAAAATAGTATGGGTGACGGCGTCCCCAGGAAGGAGAGTTGCGGGAGCTGCGGCCTCAGATCGCCAGGAACTCCTCCGGTGCAAGGCTGGTAACGAGCATCACCGTGTTGATCTCCCGATTTTGCATCCAGGTGCCGGCTTTCTGGTTCTCGGAGTCCATCCAGAAGTGCTCGATCTCATCGGCGAGCGGGACATACCGCATGAGAGCGTCCGCCCGCCGGGAGAGGGCCGGGTTCTCCCGGACCCGTTCCGCGAGGGGGCCGACCCCCCGGATCCCGATCGAGAGCCCGAGCTCCCGGAAGGCGAGACGGTAGTCCGCGGGGTAGCGGAGCGTCCCGCCCCCGGCAAAGCGTGCGAGGCCTGATTGGGCCGCCTCGAGGACGGAAGCCAGCAGGTCTTCGTATGCGGATCCGGCACGGCCGGGGAGCTGCCCTATTCTTCCGGAACCCTCCAGGATCTGCACGATCCTTCCGGCATCAAAGAGAAGGCCGCCGATGCCGAGCGGGTCGTCCGTGGCAAGGTTCCCACCCCGGCAGATGCGGGCCATATCGGCGATCTCGACCGAGAGAATGGTCCCCCCTGCCGCCGCCTGGAGCTCGCTGTAGGTGACGAACCCGTCGAGTGGGTCGTGCTGGCCCATGGCAGGGACGAGCGGTCGGGAGAGGTCGATGCTCATCTTCCAGTACATCCTCTTGCCGCCGGAGGAGGGGGCGTAGGTGAACGCGGCATGAGCGATCCCTGCAAGCTCCACCGCCCACCAGGTATAGATCGGATCTCCAGTGACCCGGCTCACCCGGTTGAGCGCGTGCATCCACTTCGTCAAATAGTGATAATACTGCCCGTCCCGGTCCCACTCCAGCCGCTCGTCGAACGGCTCATCAGGCCTTCGTTCGGGAAGAGGTTTTCCGATCCGGAGGCCGCCCCGGGTCGGGTGCGCCTCGCCCTCCTCCTCGGAAAGACCGCTGATCCAGCCGGTCCGCGGGTCGTCGTCGCGGTGCCGGCCGAGGGTGTGGTGGACCTGGTCGACGAGGCGGAGGGCGAGGTCGCGGTAGGTCGCATCGCCCGTTCGGCGGAAGAGTTCGAGATGGTTGCAGACCGCATAAGCATCCGTCCAGAGGTAGCGCCGCGGGCGGTCGTGAGGCGGGTCAAGCCCGGTCAGGCCGGCGAACTCCGCCATGAGGTCGCGGACGATTATGGCACTGGCATTCTCCGTCATCCCGTTCCGGGATACTGCACCGGCACCTTAAGTGTTGTCCCGGTAGTTACATGCGGCAGAGGGGCTCACCGGAGGGCATGGCAGACACTGCATTCTGGTATGCCATTATCGGAGTGATGTTCGGAATGGTCGTAGGACAGATGCTTGCCGGAATACCGGGTGTGATTGGGGGCATTGCGGTCGGTGCGGTTGTCGGGTGGTATATCGGGAAAAGAGCACGCGGGTAGCATTACCGGACCCGGGGCGTCGCACCGACCGTAAAAAAAAGGTTCACCGGCCTCCGGCTCACCGTGCGGGGCCGGGAACCATCCTGCCCCCGGACTCAGGCCGCGGGGGCTTGATCCCGAACTCGGGCAGGATGACGTCGTGCGCGAGGTTGATGAACTCTTTCTGCTCCGGGCCGACCTGGTGAAGCAGGATGCTGTCGTAACCCATATCGACGAATTTGCCCACCTTCTCTATGATCTTCTGCGGGTCGGGGCCGCAGAGGACGTTCTTTGCAACATCGTTCGGTGTCACCATCTGCTGCAACTGCTCGAATTGCGTCGGGGTGGGGACGATCCAGTTCAGCTCTCCCTTGTTTGCGGCCACGGGGAACCACTCGTATGCCGTGCGCTTCGCCTCGTCAACGCTCCGGCCGTAGCAGACCACGGTCTCGATCATGCACGACTTACCCTCGCCGCCTGAAGCGCGGAACGTCTCGATGACCTCCTCGGGCTTCTGCTCGAAGTGGATGAGCGCGTCTCCAATCTCGCCGGCAACCTCCGCCGACATCGGGCCTTCCGCCGAGATGCGGATCTGCGGAAGCTCCCGCGGCAGTTCATAGATCTGTGCGTTGTCGAGGGTGTAGTAGATGCCGGAGTAATCCTGCATGCCACCCTTCCAGAGCAGCCGGATGATGTTCACCGCCTCGCGGAGCATATCGAGCCGCACCGGCTCGGATGTCGGAAAGACGCCGCTGACGACGTGTTCGTTCAAACTCTCGCCCGTCCCGAGCCCGAGCTCGAATCTTCCCGGCATCAGCGTGGCGGCGGTTGCGGCGGCCTGCGCGACGATCGCCGGGTGGTAACGTATCAGCGGGCAGGTCACGCCGGTGGAGACCCTGACCCGCGAGGTGGCCTGCGATACCCCGCCGATGGTGCACCAGGCAAACCCGGCGCGCCCGTGGTTCGAGATCCACGGGAGGTAGTGATCGCTGATGCTCAAAAACGAGAACCCGGCATCCTCGGCAAGTCTTGCGTAGTTCACCAGTTCGGGCGCACTGTGCGACTCGGTGAAGAGTTTGTAGCCAATCTCGACCATGTTTCTCTCTCCTCTCGGATTCCCCCACACGTTGGTGCCGGGGTATAGGCGGCGGGAGAGATCGTCACCGGCCTTAAGCGTTGTGTCGATTGGAAAAATGAGGTTTCAGGGGGTCTTTCAGTAGCCCGTCGCGTAGTAGTAGCCGTCCTCCTCCCGGACGCGGACCGGGACGCGGAAGAGGTCGCCGACGGCTTCATCGGTCAGGACTTCCGCCTTTTTGCCGTCCATCCGGACGGCGCCGTCCCGCATCAGGACGACCCGGGAGATCTCGGGGATGATGTCGTGGAGGTTGTGGGTCACCAGGATGATCCCGGTGCCGGCCCGGGCAATCTTCCGGAGGGTCTTACGGAAGGTGTGGAGCGCGTGGAGATCGAGGCTGTTCGTGGGCTCGTCGAGGACGAGGGTGCCCGGGTCGTGGACCAGCGCCCGCCCGATCAGGAGCCTGCGTGCCTCGCCCGAGGAGATCTCCGTCATCGGGCGGTCGGCGAGGTGCGCGACCTCGAGGAACTCGAGGATCTCGTCGGCCTTTCGCTCCATCGCGTCCGTCACCTTGTGGGAGAGGAAGAGCCCGATGCTCGAGAAGAACCCCGAAAGCACGACCTCGCGGCCCGATATGCCGCGGGTGAAGGTCTGCTGGAGGTCGCCGGAGACAAGCCCGATGTGCGACCGAAGATCGAAGGCATCCCATGTATCCCGCCCCCGGAACCGGAACGTGACGTCCGGGCCCGGCGAGGAGGGGTAGTACTCGCGGGTGATCGCCCGGATGAGCGACGACTTCCCGGCACCGTTCGGGCCGAGGATGGCGATATGCTCTCCCTCGCGGATCGTGAGCGATACCCGTTCGAGGAGTCTGTGGCCGTCCCGGACGACGCTGACGTTCCGGAACTCGACGAGCGGCGGGGAAGAGGGGTGAGCGCCGGCGGAACTATCGGTCATGCCGGCTGCTCCGTCGGGGGTTGCAGGAGGGTGTTCGGTACAGAGGACTTCATTGGATGTCGCTCTGTATGTTGGACGGTTCTCGTCAAAAGGTATGCACCATCATTGCGGGGAACCGAGCAGCGCGGCAACCCTCTCCAGGTCGTCCGCATAGATCTGGAGGAACCCGGCGGGCTCCAGCCTCACCCAGACGCGGCCGGGATACCGCAGACTGACCAGGCCACGATAGAGCAACTCCAGCATGAACACCATCCAGCCGACCGCCAGGAGAACCAGAAAGCCCAGATCGGGGTCGACGATCGGGCCGCCCGGGTAGCGCATCAACCAGTTTCCTACGCCGGCAAAGAATATCGCTGCAGTCATGAGTACCAGGAGCAGCGCGGATGCCCACCGGGGTATGGGCAGGTAGGGCTGTTTCACCTCGACCGACCTGATCGTATCCTTTTCAAAGACGAGCGGCCGGGCACGCGATCTCCGGACGATGACGGAGGTCCCGGAGAATTCTATCATGGTTCGGTAGGGATCGAAGTAGATGCGCCATGCGGCCCAAGCCAGAAGGGAAACAGCCATGAAGGTAAAGATGAGCCCTGGCCACAGGGAGGGGATGAGGACGGATATCACGAAGAGGAGGAGGAAGGTGAGGACGGCAAACGGCATCAGCACAAAGAAGCGAGGACTGGTGTACTCCACGAACACGTCCTCCACCACCTCCCGGTTGCCGGCCGCCGCCGTCCCGAACCCGACCTCGCCGACCGGCGCGGCGTACCGCCGCCGGACGGGCCTGACGGCGTCGGCGTTCGGGCACCAGCCGAGTTTCTTCCTGAGATACTCCATAAAGACCGTCATCAGGAACCCCCCAGAACCCGGGCTACCCGTTCGGGGTCGTCGGTGTAGACGTGGAGGAATCCGGCGGGCTCCAGCCTCACCTTGAGGTAACCGGGATACCCCAGACTGAGAAGGGCGTGATATAACTTCGCTAGCAAATACACCACAAAGCCGGCTGAAAAGAGAAGATGAAACGAGAGATCGGGGTCGACGACCTGGCCACCTAAAAACTGCGTCAACCCCCTCCCTGCGAGGCCGAAGAATATCCCCGCAACCAGGAGAAGAAAGAGCAACGCGACCGCCCAGCGGGGAATGGGAAGGTTTGTCTCTTTCACCTCGACCGACCTGATGGCATCCTTTCCGAAGACGAGCGGTCGGGAATGTGGTCTTCGGACGACGATGGCATCCCCGAAGGACTCTACTACTGTCTGTTTCGTATCGAGATAGAGACGCACCGCGGCATACGTCGTGAAGGTGAGGGCGAGGAGGATATAGAACCCGGAACGCAACTGGGGGATCAGGAAGCCTACTACGAGGAGCCCGAAGAACCCGCCGAGGGCAAGGAGCATCAGCGGTAAGAGGCGGGGACTGACGTAGTCCACAAGGGCACCCTCCACCATCTCATGGTTGCCGCCCGCCGCCGCCCCGAGCCCGATATCGCCGGCCGGCTCGGCATATCGCTGGCGGACAGGTCTGACGGCGCCGGCGTTCGGGCACCATCCGAGCTTCTTCCGGATATACTCCATGAAGACCGCCATCAGGAAACCTCCAGCACTCGGGCTATCCGTTTGGGATCGTCCGTGTAGATCACAGCAATCCTCTTCTTCGTGGTCGTTATCACCAGGACCTGCAGGTAGCGGGTCCGCACGTAGGTGCGGTAGAAGAGCACCGGAAAGAAGATCGCGGCGGCAAGCCCGAAGATGAACCGCATGGAAGATGGATCTGAAAATCCAGCGTATATACTGCCGGCCGCCGATATGAAAAGCGCCGTGAACGCTGCCGTGAGAAGCCGGGGTGAGAGGGGAGGTCGGTTCTCCTTCACCTCCGCCTTCACGATGGCATCCTTTGGAATGACGATAGGCGAAAAGAGCGGCCGCTGGATGACGACGGCGTCGCGAGCGACCTCGATGCAGGCTCTTCGTATGGCCCCGTATAACTCCAGGGCGGCGTAGCCCAGAACGATCGCCGGCAGGAACAGCCTCCCTGCAGGAGGGATAATGAATGTCGGAACCGTAACGAGGGCTGCCGGAGCCGTAACAAGGAGGATCCCGATGAGAGAGGCGCCGGCAAGCAGCAGCAGGAAGAGCCTCCCCGGGGTGCCGATTGGGCCGTAGTCCACCAGTGCACCCTCCACCACATCCCGGTTGCCTTCTCTCGCCATACCGACCTCGCCCTCCGGCACTGCATACCGCCGCCGGACGGTGCCGGCAGCTGCCGCGTTCGGGCACCAGCCCATCCATCTCCGTATCGTCTCGGAGAACTTCATCATACGCGTTCACCCTCTGTTGCCGTATCCACGGTATACACCGACCCCCACTCCGCGATCATGATCGCCTTGTGCCGGCGCTCCCAGAGGATCGTGAGGCCGTACCAGGTCCAGCAGATGAGACATATGCCCAGCATGAGCCCGAGAATCCGGTCGAACATCCCGCCCAGAACAAAATACGCCATAACGGCGGCGAGGAGAACGGAGGCCACCGGCACCCTCAGGTACTGAACAATGCGCTGTCTCCGGGTCATGTTGTCCCTGACGAACTCGCCGGCGGCAACCCGTGCATACCGGGAGCGGTAACTGAGCAGAGAGCCGAGGAGCGCCCCTACCCCGACGGCAAGACCCGTCCACATGGCGAGGTGCCCTGAAGCATCCTCGACCAGGGTAAAGAGCGCCGCTGCCGCCGCCGAGAAGGCTATTGCCGCGACCAGCAGCTGGTTGTGGTGGAGTCGCCACCACCCGGGCTCGGTCCGGGGGACGCAGTCACGCCCGCCCGCCGCTACGGCCGTCGTCGACCGTACCTTGAGATCCGCCCGCATCGACGCCTGCAGGGGGCACCAGCCCATAAGCCTCCGTATCGCCCCGGTGACCTTCAGCATCATGCGTTTTCACCCTCCGCTGTCGTATCCAGGGTATACATCGACCCCTTCTCCGCGATCAGGGTTGTGTGGTGTCGGCGCTCCCAGAGGATCGTGATACCGTACGTCGCCCACCCAATGAGGCTCACGGCCAGCATGAACCCGATGATCTGGCCGAACATCTCGTTCCGAATAAAAAGCACCATGATGGCGGCGGAGAGAATGAGGGCCACCGGCCCGCCCAGGTTCCGGATGACGCGCTGCCACCGGCTCATGTTGGCCCTGATGAACTCGCCGGCGGCAACCCGCGCGTACTGCTTCCGGTGACCGAGCAGGAAGCCGAGGGCCCCTCCAGCCCCGATGGCAAGGCCCGTCCACACATCCGGATACCCCAACTCATCCCCGATCAGGAGATAAGCCGCTGCTGTCGCCGCCGATGCGGCCAGCGCCATGGTGAAGAGTTGGTTGTGATAGCGGCGCCACCACCCGGGTTCGACCCGGAGGGGGCCATCCTGCCCCCCCGCCGCCGCGGCCGTCGCCGGCCGCACCTTGAGATCCGTCCGCATCGACGCCTGCAGGGGGCACCGGCCCAGGTATGCCCGGATCGTCTCCAGAAGCGGCATCATACCATCTCCCGGAGTTTCGCAAAGAGTTCGTCGGCCAGACGGGTCGGGTCGTCGGTCTTTGTAAGCGCAATCCCCAGTTCGTCCGCGTAGCCCCAGAGGAGCTCGATGCACCGGGCGTACCGGGGGCATGTGCCGCAGTCGCCCTCGTGCTCGTACCAGACCTGCACCCCGTGATCCGCCGAGACGAAGACGATGGCCGCCGCATTGAAGGGGACGGAGCGCCCGAAGAGGACGCCAATCTCAGCATTCAGGCGCTCGACCTCGATCTGGTTTGCCTGCGCCATCTCGAGAAGCGTCTCCTCGACCTTGCGGTCCATGGCAAGCAGCGCCTTCGAGACCGCCTGGCGGGATATGCGGAAGCGGTCCGCGATCTGGATGTTTACAAGACCGCCGCGGCGGAGTTTCCAGAACGCAAACTGCCTGTCGTTCAGGGGGAGAGGCATGCGTCAACAGTTGCAGGTTGACAATATATGCATTTCGATCTCTCCCGCCGATCCGGCTCGTGTGCGGTTCCCCGTAGCCGGCTCTCCCCCGTCGAGATCTTCCTTTTCGGTAAGGACGGTGATAGTCCGTCAGCTCGGTACTCCGCCGGGTTCCTGCTGAGGCCGGACGCGCCACGCCAACAAGCGGATCAGAATATTAATCCCCGCTGCCCCGGACAAACCCATATGGACACAGCACTGCGCGACGCCTACACGCGGCTCCACGAGAACTACTTCCCGGGGACGGACCTCCCGATCGCCTTCGAGGTCGGGGGTCCAACCGACGGGGTGGAGAAGGCCTCCGCCCCGAAAGGCTGGAGGTGCTTCGTCTGCGACCTTACGAAGGTACGGAACGGCAAAAGCCTCGCCTTCTCCGAAGAGTCAATAGGATGCCGCGGGGGGAGGTTCTACCTCGGCTACGACGCCGAGAGGTTCCCCGACTTCCGCTACTTCCTCTCCTACGGAAAGCCCGGTGAGATGGAGGGGGAGCGCTACAAGCAGACACCGGAGATCGTCGACAAACTCGACCGGGGAACCGCCCGGATTCCGACGAAGGGAAAGAGCATCGTCTTCAAGCGCTGGGACAACCTGACGGAGAGAGACAACCCGGACGCCGTCGTCTTCTTCGCCCGCCCGGAAGTGCTCTCCGGCCTCTTCACGCTTGCAAACTTCGACCGGGCCGACCCGAACGGCGTCATCTCTCCCTTCGGCGCCGGGTGCAGCTCGGTCTTTTACTTCCCATGGCTCGAGCAGCAGAACGAGAACCCACGAGCGGTGCTCGGGATGTTCGACCCCTCGGCACGGCCCTGCGTCCCGCCGGACGTCCTGACGATGGCCTTTCCCATGAAGAAGTTTACGAAGGTCGTCGGCTTCATGGAGGAGAGTTTCCTCACAACGGGCTCCTGGGAGAAGGTGATGAAGAAGATTGATAGGAGTAACCAGCGACTGGTGGGCGCATAAGCGCCCAGCAGGAGCTGGAGAAAATGCGGAGCATTTTCGACCCGCGACTGGTGTTCGGAGAATGGGAACTCTTTCGACCAGCGAACAGGCGCCCCAGCAGGAGCTGGAGAAAATGCGAAGCATTTTCGACCCGCGACTGGTGTTAGGGCCAAAAAAAGATGATCAGATGAGTTCCCGGATGTCCGCAAACGTCGCGTTCAACGGAGCCCGGACAGTGTTGCCGGTATAGTTCAGCCCGTCGGCAGCGTGGAGTTCCTCAAGCGGGTAGACCCGCAGCCCGTACTGGTACCCGGTCTCGTTCAGCCACCACGCCGGATACCCGGGCTCCTCGACCGCCTCCGTCGCCGGGTCGGTGATGAGGCCATTCGAGTACGTGACGATCAGCGTGCCCGTGAGGGCGTGCCACTCATCGATGATCTCATCGCCCCGCGTGACCGTGAAGTCCGTGAGGAGACGTGCCGCCTCTTCATTGTCGCCGGCGGCGATGAGTTCGGCCGCCTCTCTGTCGGTCTCCTGCACGAGGGCTATCGACTCGGCCTCGATCTCGCCCTGCTTTGCGATGATTTCGTCGATCATCGCGTCGTAGCGGAGCATGGCCCAGTTCGTCACAAGGTCGAACGTCCAGTAGGCGCTGTCAGGGTCGTACTGCAGCCGGTCGCCGGTCGTGTATGCGGTGGATACGTTCGTTGAGCCCGCGTAGAACGGCGCATAGACCGTCTCGTACGCGACCGCCGGGCCGAACCAGAGCACGCCTCCCACCGGGTCGGGGAGGGAGGAGCGTGCCTGGGCGACGTAACTGTAACTGCAGAAGACCGCCGAGACCGGCCGCGGATTCGCCCCGGCACGGACCTCCATGTACGACGCGTTCTGGAAATCCGTGTGGCCGTCGTCGGGCCCCAGGTAGCGGTACGGGTTCCCGAACGGCCCAGCGGCCTCGCCGGTTGTGAGGTCGAACCCGGTTCCCTCGTAATGGTCCCGGAAGAGCGAGAACGCCCCGGTCAGGTTGACCTTCTCGTCGGGCGTGATGGTGAACGGGTACGCCTTCGTGTACGAATTCTCGACGTACGGGCTCAGGTTGAGCGACGGGGCGAGCCGGTCCTGGATGCGCCAGACCCGCATCAGCGAGTAGTAGGGATGCGCATACTCGCCGTAGCTGACAGCCTCGAGCCAGTCGAGGGTGCCGTCCGCAGGGGACCAGACCCCCGCATCTTCGAGTTTGCTGAAGAGATCGGTCGAGTAAATCTGGTCGGGGTTTCCGGGAACGACCTCGCGGATCCTGAACTCGTTTGCCGCGACGAAGACCTCTCCGTCGGGGATCTTCTGTGCGACCCAGAGGCCCCCGCCGTCCTCCTCATCGAGGCTCGAGCAGATCTCGATGACCCACGCCTCCTCCGGGTCGGCAAAGATGAGCGTCTCGCCGGTTCCGTAGTAGCCGTAGGTGTCGATCAGGCCGCCGACCAGTTCAACCGCCTCACGTGCTTTCGTGCACCGCTCGAGCGCCACGTTCGAGAGCTCCGAGGAGTAAAAGATCCGCTTTCCTTCGGCCGCACCGAGCTCGACCTTCGCGTATTCGGTGCATTCGGCGGAGAGGAGCTGGTGCTCGTTCATCATACCGTACGAGCCGGTGTAGTAGGCGTAGGTGTGCGGCACCTGGTCGATATACCCAAGAACCCGGCCTGAGTCGCTGCTATCTTCGCCTCCTGCCGCATCCGAACCGCTGTCGGGATCGAAGAAGACCGGCCTCTTTTCTCCTGCCGCATGATCGGCCGCGGGAACGAAAGTCAGGCTTATGTCGTCGATGTTTCTCCAGTCCTTTCCGACGCCATCGTTCGTGTGCCCGACATACATCGACCCGTCTTCGGATGCGCCGGGTGTTATCGCAAAGACGGTGCATGCCGCTGCATTCGATACCAGCAGGAGCACGGCAAACAGACAGAGGAAATTTTGAAAAAAATGAGTCGTACCGATACGCTTTCGCATGAAGGAAAAAGGCAATCAGGGTAGAAAAGCATAGCGAATTTATCGTCGTATCCGGCGCCTCTTTCGGGGAAAAAGTGCTCCCTCAGCTTAATGGAATTCACGCACAGCCCATCCGCCGCCTGCTCCCGGTCGGGCTATTCCGACCGGCAGTTTGCGAGGAGGAGATAACAAATTAAGGGCGTTAAGCGCTCAAAATGAGCCAGATGCTTCCTTCGTGCGTCTTTGCGGGCACTCAATGCCAAACGTTAATTGTAAACGTATCCCAAAACTGTTCTACGGGAAGAATCCAGTTCCATTCAAGCATTCTACTCAGAACATCGCCGGAGTAGCCTCCCATAAAGGCCGGCACCGGGAGATAGAGAGGGAAAACCGCTCCGGACCGCCGATGCAAGCTCCCCGCAGCACCGGTTCGCTCGACGACACGTCTTCCGAAGGAGGAACGAATTTTGATACGCGATCACAAAACACTCGAGAAGATGGCCGAAACGACCCAGTACCTGGAGAATCTGATCAGATACGCCAATGCCCCCATCATCGTCTGGGATGCGAGTCTCAGGATCACGAGGTTCAACAACGCCTTCGAACGGTTGACGGGACGGGCCGCGAGCGAGGTTCTCGGCCGGTCGCCGGAGATCCTCTTCCCCGAGAACCGGCGGGAAGAACTGATGGATCTCATTTGGAAGACAACCGCCGGGGAGCGTTGGGAAGTCGTCGAGATCCCCATACTCACAGCGGACGGCAGGATCAGGACGGTCCTCTGGAATTCCGCCGCCGTGTACGAAAACGACCGGGAAACGGTCTCCTCGGTCATCGCCCAGGGCCACGACATCACCGGGCGCAAACAGGCAGAAGAGGCGCTGCAGAGAGCGCACGACGAACTGGAGACGCGGGTCCTGGAACGCACCCAGAAGCTCCGGGAGTCGAACGAAGCCCTGCAGGCAGAGATTGCCGAACGCACCCGGGCAGAGGAGGCGGTGAAGGCCGAGCGGCAACGTCTTTACGACGTGCTGGAGACGCTGCCGGCGTACGTGATACTGCTCTCGCCGGACTATCACGTGCCTTTCGCGAACCGCTTCTTCCGGGAGCGGTTCGGCGAGTCCGGCGGCCGGCGCTGCTTCGATTACCTCTTCTCGCGCTCGGAGCCCTGCGAGAACTGCGAGTCCTACAACGTCATGAAGACGGGAGCGCCCCACCACTGGGAATGGACCGGCCCTGACGACCACGATTACGATATCTTCGACTTCCCCTTCACCGAGGCGGACGGCTCCCCCCACATTCTGGAGGTGGGTATCAATATCACCAAGCGCAAGCGTGCCGAGGAGGCGCTGCAGAAGTTGAACGAGACGCTTGAGGAGCGCGTGATCGAACGCACGGACCAGCTCGCGAAGGCCAATGCCCTTCTCAACGCCATCTGCGAGAACACGCCGGCGCCCATCTACGCTGTAGACCTCCAGAACCGGTTCGTTATGTGCAACCCCGCCGTGCTCCGGATGATCGGCAGGCCGGCCAGCGAAGTGCTCGGCAGATCGGTGATCGACCTCCTGGGCGAGGAGGTCGGCGGACCTGTCGTTGCCAACGAGCGGCGCGTTATGGAGACCGGAACCACCGAGACCTTCGAGGAAGCGGCCGGCGACAGAACATTCTATTTCACAAAAACATCCCTGCGGGACACGCAGGGAGATGTCACCGGAGCCATCGCCGTCGGAACGGAGATTACGGAGATTAAGCGGGCGGAAGCGCAGAAGCAGAAACTCCTGGAACAGCTGCAGCAGTTCGCCGAAGAGATGGAGGTCCAGAACGAGGAACTGCAATGCACCACCGAGCAGTTGCAGGAGAAGAGCAACGAACTGGTGCATCTCAACCGGGTCCTGCAGGAGAGCGAGGAGCACTTCCGTTCTCTCATCGAGAACGCATCCGATATCATCATCCTCCTCGATATGCAGGGGCGCATCACCTACGCGAGCCCTTCGGTGAAGCAGATCGGGGGCTATGAGCCCGACAACCTCATCGGCACGGACGTGCTCGACCTCATACACCCCGGCGACGCCCCAAAGGCCCTTGAAGCCGTGAGAACCGGAGTACCCCGCCAATCAGCGAGACTCACGTTCGAGGTCAGGGTCAGGGATGCTGCCGGCCGGTGGATCATCCTTGACGTTACGGGTGCGAACCTGCTCCGGGAGGGGAGCGCCCGGGGGTTCATCGTGAACGCACGCGACATCACCGATCGGAAACAGGCCGAGGAGGAGCGAAGTCGGCTGATCGCCAGTCTGGAGGAGGCGCACCGGGAGGCAAACCTGTACCTCGACATCATGACGCACGACATCCGGAACGCAAACAACGTCTCCGGCATATACGCCGACCTCATGCTCGACCTGCTCGAGGGGCCCGAGAGAACCTACGCCCAGAAACTCCGCGACAGCATCTCGCGGAGCACCGAGATCCTCATGAACGTCTCGACGATCAGGCGTATTCATACCAGTTCGACCGGATTTTCTCCGGTCGACCTCAGCGCGACCGTCAGTGAAGAGGCCAGAAACTTCCGCTACGCATCGATTCGCCGCGAAATTCCACCGCTCGAGGTCCAGGCGGACAACCTCCTCTCCACGGTCTTCATGAACCTCATCGGCAACAGCGTCAAGTTCGGCGGACCGGGCGTGGAGATCGTCGTCCGGGCGGAGGAGCGGGACGGCGAGGTGCTGGTGGCGATCGAGGACAACGGGCCCGGCGTGCCCGACGACGTGAAGAAGAAGCTCTTCCACCGGTTCGAGCGAGGGAAAGCCCGGGGGAGGGGTGACGGGCTCGGACTCTTCATCTGCAGAACCGTCATCGAGCGCTACGGTGGGCGAATCTGGATCGAGGATCGCGTGCCCGGCCGGCCGGAGGACGGGGCGGCATTCAGGTTCACGCTCAAACCGGCGAACCGGGATCCCGATCCCGATTCGTGAGCAGAATGGTGCGCTGCCCTATGGAGACACCTTAATTATCCGCGACTTCGACACCCTCTGCATGAAAACGCCGCGGTCGACGTTTTTTCCCTCTCGCTGCTTACAGGGGCGATCATAGCAGGATCAGCCGCAGGAGGCCTTGCTGCTCCGCTGTACGCTGGCGTACCTCGCCGTCGCCACCCTTGCCGTCTTAAACCGCGACGAGGTTCACGCCGATAACCTTGAAGAGGAGAGTCTCGAGGTCGCTGTCGCCGGAGCGTGACCCCCACCCCGCGTATCAAGGAGAGAGGAGGATTTCATCTTCCCGCCTCTTTTCTCCGACGCGTCAGAAGATCACGAAGGCCTGGGTCGTCGCCTGGCAGGTGTTCCCGTCATCGAGCGTCACGGTCAGCGTGACCGTATAGGTTCCTTCCGCCGTGTAGTCGTGGGTGACGTCCTGGCCGCTGCCGGTCGTTCCGTCGCCGAAGTCCCATGCCCAGTCAGTCACGGAGCAGTCGCCCTGGATATCGGCCTCGCCGTGGAACGAGTTCCCACTGGTCGTGATGATTGCCGAGCAGGAGCAGGGCTCCGGCGGAGCGGTCACCGTGATATCCGTCGTTGCCCGGCAGGTGGTGCTGTCGCTGAGTGTTACAACCAGCGTGACCGTGTAGGTTCCCGCCGCGGCGTAGGCGTGGCTCGCGATCTCGCCTTCACCGGTCGCTCCGTCGCCGAAGTCCCAGGCCATGCTCAATACGGTTGCGGTGCAGTCCCCGGAGAGGATGACTGAACCCGTAAGCGCAACAGGTTGTTCTGGACTGGCCCGGTCGCAGTCTCTCCCAATGATTCCAGTGCAGGAGCAGTTCTCCGGGATATGCGGCGAACCGGTGACGTTCCGCGGCTCTTCACAGTTGAGGAGACAGAACCGGACGGCATCCGCCAGGTCGCCAATCGTCAGGAAGAGAAGCGTGTCCTCGGCCTCGATGACGGTGCTGCCGCCCGGGACAAAACGTTCCTCCCGCTTCTGCATCATGATGATAAGGGCACCCTCCGGCAACCCGAGATCGACGACCTGTTTTCCCACTGCCGGAGCGTCGGGAGGGATGACCAGTTCGAGCAACTCGCTCGGAGTATCGGGGTTTACGTCGAACTCCCGGGAGAGCCTGTGTGTCTCCTCGAGCGGGGCGGCAAGGCCGAGCCAGCGGGCGACTGAGGGGATCGATGTCCCGTGCACGAGCGCCGAGAAGATGACGATGAAGAAGACGATATTAAAGATAACGGCTGCGTCCGGCACCCCTGCAACGAGGGGGTAGGTCGCGAGGATGATCGGGACGGCCCCCCGGAGCCCCACCCACGAGACCAGGGCCTTCTCGTTCATCGGCATCTTCCAGGGGAGCAACGTGAGCAGGACGGCAATCGGCCGCGCGATGAATATCAGGAAGAGGGCGGCGAGAAGGCCGGGGACGAACGCCGATGCAAGCTGCGAGGGGAAGACGAGCAGCCCGAGCGCAAGGAACATCACGATCTGCATCAACCACGCAATTCCGTCGTAAAACCTGATCAGACTCTTTTTGTGGACGATGACGCTGTTACCAATGATAAGACCGGCGAGGTAGACAGCGATGAACCCGTTTCCGCCGATGGTAGTGGTCAGCCCGTAGACCAGCAGCACCATCGCGAGGGTGAGCACCGGGTACAGACCCTCGGTCTCCAGTTTGATACGGTTGATGAACCAGACCGTGAACATGCCGAGCCCGTAGCCCATGAGGCCGCCGACCGCCATCTGTTGCGCGAACGTCGGGACGAGGCTGAAGATCGACGAACCCGGGGTAAGGATCAGGCCGATGATCCCGGTGGTGAGCAGGACCGCCATGGGGTCGTTGCTCCCCGACTCGAACTCAAGGAGCGGCCGCAGGTTTCCCTTCAGGCGGGCCCGTGCCGTTCGCAGGATCGAGAAGACTGCCGCCGCATCGGTGGACGAGACGACCGCACCAAGGAGTAGGCCTGTTAACGGAGAGAACCCGAGAACCAGAACGGCGAACCCGCCGAGCAGGGTAGCGGTCAGAACAACGCCGACCGTCGAAAGAGCGACCCCCTGCCAGAGGACAGGCTGGATCTGCTCCCACCGGGTGTCGAGACCGCCGGAGAAGAGGATGTATGCAAGCGCAACAATCCCGATGACCTGCGCAAGCACAGGATCGTCGAACGGGATTCCGCCGGGACCCTCCGAGCCCGCAAGCATCCCGACGACGAGGAAGATGAGGAGGGCAGGGACGCCCAGACGCTCCGAGAACTTGTTTGCAACGATGCTGATCAGGAAGAGCAACGCTACGCCGACGAGAATGAGTTCGAGGGTGAGTATCATCAGTGAATATCAATCATGCTTGCGGTGCCTTAATATTGACTCTTCGATCGTTCGAGCGGATATCCTTACGCGTTCTGCCTTCAAGACCCGGGCGGCGACAGCAACGCAGGCAGCCCGACGACAGCGGAGGAAACGCATACCATGGCCGGATTATTACCTGTTCCGCCGCGTTTCGCGGGATTAATATAGTTTCCGTTGAAACTCTCACTCAGGATGACAGAAACTCCGGTCTTTCCCAGGCACGTGAGCACCATACTCCTGCTGACGGCAGTGGTGTTCCTCATCATCGGGATCCAGGCAATCGCGTACATCATCACCATCATCGCCGTATCGATTATCCTCGCCATGATCGTGTACCCCGCAACGAAAGCGCTCCGGTCGAGAGGGGTTCCCGAGACCGCCGCCGTCGGCGTGGTCACCATCATCGCCTGCCTTGCCGTCCTGTTGATGTGCTACCTCGTCTTCTTCTCGTTCGAGAATCTGGTCTCGGCTATCCCTCTCTACCAGCGGGAGTTGACCGCCAGGCTTTCAGAGATCCTTGCCCTCCTGGGCAGGTACGGGATCAGCACGGGTTCGTTCTCACCATCCTCGGTGAACCTGCAGGGATTCGCAGGATTCCTCTCTTCATCAGCTATCAGTATCGCGGATCTCCTGCTCTACCTCTTCTTCATAGCGGTGACGACGATCTTTATGCTCCTTGAGGCGCCGCGGATGCCTGAGCGCATACAAAATGTGACGAACAAGCCCGAGAGCGTCGAGGCATTCTCCCGCATGAGCAGGTTCCTGATCGACTTTGTCATCGTCAGGACCGAGGCAAACCTCGTCCACGGCTTCCTCTTCGGTGCTTTCCTCTGGGTGATGGGGGTGCACGCGGCCGTACTCTGGGGCATACTGACGTTCCTGCTCTCATACATCCCCTACATCGGCCTGATCATCGCCGCACTCCCGGCGATCTTCTTTGCCTGGCTGCAGTTCGGGATCTGGGGCGCGATCGCGGTGGTTGCAGCCGTCGTGATCTTGAACGCTCTCGTGGAAAACCCGATCTTTGCGCACTTCGCATCGAGGCGTTTCGACATCCCCGCCCTCGTGGTCATCCTCTCGGTCATCTTCTGGGGATGGGCGCTCGGCGTCGCCGGGATGATCTTTGCCGTCCCGCTCACGCTCATCGTCCTGATGATCGTCCAGTTCAGCGACGACTGGGCCTGGGTGAACACGATTCTCGGTGTCGACCACCTCTTTACGGGAGAACGAGCGCCTCCTGCGAAGGCCAGAGAAAAAGACGTGCCATCGGTGAGGTAGGGGAAGAACGCCACCTCATATTTTGCCCCGATGCCATGCCGGAGGTTTGATACCCTCTTCACGCACCTTCTCTTTTGGGAACAGATAATGTTGCACACACGTGAGATCATCCAGAAACTATGGGATGCACAGGGCTACGGAAACCTCGCGGTCTGGGGGGACGGGACGGCCGCCGTCATCGCCCCGGGCGAGAAACCGGAGAAAGACGGAAAAGCGCCACTTGCGATCTTCAAGCCCATCCCCCTCGTGGCAGGGTTTCCGCTGCTGGACTTCGCCACTCACGACACCGCTCTCCTCGAGCATATCGAGGCGACGATCCGGGAGGCGGGTGGCGAGATCAAACGCGACTGAAGGCGTTCCGGCCTTTAACTATACCGATAAAAAAGATACGTTTTAGAGCGATCCCAGAAGAATCACTCAGTCGTCTTCCCGTCGAAGTGCTCTTCGTCCGCCATTGCTTCATCGCGGGTCTTGTGCACAACCTTGTCCCGGTGCTCCGGCGGGGAGTAGATCGTGTAGAGTTTGAGATCGGCGGTCTTTGAGGTGTTGACAACGTTGTGGTTCGCGCCGTTCGGCACGATCACCGCGCTGCCGTCCTTGACGGTGTGCTTCGTGTCGTCGATCACAACAACCCCTTCCCCTTCCTCGAACCGGAAGAACTGGTCGACGTCGTCATGCACTTCCGCACCGATCTCCTCACCGGGCTTCAGGCGCATCAGCACGAGCTGGCTGAAATTACTCGTATAAAGGACCCTGCGGAATTCGGTGTTCTTTACGGTCTCGGTTTCGATATCTATTGCAAATCCGTTCTTCATATCCAAAACCTCCTGATGAGGGGTGCTATAGGGTAGTAACAATATCTCTTGTGGCGTCCCCGGTATTTAATCGTTAGGTCGTCTCGGGGGATCGTTTGTGAAACGACCCCCGGCAAATCTCAGCGGGCACCAATGGTTCCCTGTTTGACAAACTTGACAGTTCGGCACGTATTGCACCGGTTCACGCGTTTACCCGACTCAGGTTCGCTACCGCGAGGCCGTCATCCGGAACGTTGATGGGCGGGCAGAAGAGATCTTTCAGGATAAGACCAGACCAACATGACCCTTCCTGCTACATTCTGCGAACGCGATACCGTAACCGTCGCAAAGGACCTGCTGGGATGCCTGCTCGTCCACCACGAAGAGACAGCGACAGCCGGACGGATCGTCGAGGTCGAGGCCTACCTCCAGGGGGATCCGGCGGCCCACTCTTACCGCGGCGTGACGAAGAGGAATCGGGCTATGTTCGGCCCGGCAGGACACGCTTACGTCTACCGGATCTACGGCATGCACACCTGTGTCAACGTCGTAACGGGGGCGGAAGGGGCAGGGGAGGCGGTCCTCATCCGGGCGCTCGAGCCGGTCACCGGGATCGACCTCATGCAGGCACGGCGGGGAACGGACGACCTCCTCTCGCTCGCGAGCGGGCCCGGCAAACTGACGCAGGCGCTCGGCATCACCATGGACCTGAACGGAACCTCCCTTCGCGACGGCCCGCTCCAGGTCAGATCGTCCGCGAACCCGCCGGAGTTCCGGCCGGAGGATATCGTGCAGACGACCCGGATCGGGATCACGAAAGCGGCGGACCTCCCTCTCCGGTTTTACCTGAAGGGGAGCCGGTACGTCTCGCGGCGGTAAGGCCGGGCCCGTGGCCCCGGCCCATCCCGGAACCCCGGCGCTGAATCGTCCCCTCACCCTCCTCCGCGACCCTCCCGCTGATCAGGATGGTGTGCTCTTTTACCGGGATCTCCTTTCCCGAGCGTTCCAGCGCCCGATCCACGACGTACCGCACCCCGCTGCAGCAGGGAACCTCCATATGCAGGACGGTGATGGAGCGGATCGCATGCAGCGAGAATATCTCCGCGAGTTTCGTGACGTAGCCCTCGACGTCCGAATCCAGTTTCGGGCAGAAGAGGATCACGATCTTATCGCGGAGAAAGTCACGATGGAAATCCGCGTATGCAAAGGGAACACAGTCCCCGGAGACGAGGAGATCCGCATCGTCGAAGTACGAGGCTGCGGAGTTCATGAGTTGCAACTGGATCGGCCATTGCCTCAGTTCCGACTCTATCCGCCCGGCACGTTCAGCCTCCGCAGTCTCCCCTCGCGGAAGGCTCACCGCAGCGGAACCCGGGCATGTCGCACCACCGACCGCGGTCTCGTGCTGTGGAACCGGGACAGCATTCTCGTTCAGGTACTCGACGGCCTCGCGGTACAGCCCCTCCTCCCCGTGGCCGAGGAGATGCTCGAGGTGCGCCCTGATGACCCCTTCTCCCTGGGGCACGATCTTCTCCATCACCGCCCGCTCGTCATACGGCCCGGCCTCCCGTTCGACGACGCAGATCGCCCCCTCCGGGCACGTCCCGATACAGGCACCGAGCCCGTCGCAGAAGAGGTCGCTCACGAGCCGCGCCTTCCCGTCGATGATCTGGAGCGCACCTTCCGGGCAGTCGGGGATGCAGAGCCCGCACCCGGTGCATTTCTCCTCGTCGATATCGATGATCTTTCTCTTCATCCTTGTCCCCTGCACCATCCCGTGACCTCTTACCATCAAAAAACGTTTGTGCTCCCGACCGGCAACGCCGATCTCTCGCCGGGAGAGGAGCGCCGTTCATCGCCCGTATCCCCGGCCGGCGGATGCTTGAGTAACCATCGGAGATCTCCTGCACAAAGGCGAACGAGAAAGCAGTTATCCTCGAACAGAGAGACTACTGGTAGCATGCTCCCTTCCTCGATTCACCATCCCGCACCGGCCTTCGATATCTTCAACGTCTATTTCGAACGGATCTACGATCCGACGATGCACGTCGTCTTCGCACTCGACGGCGAAGTCGACGAAGGGGCCATGAGAGCGGCGACGATGAGGGTCGTTGCGTCCGACCCCTACCTCCGGTCGAGGTTCGCGGAGGTTGACGACCGGCCGGTCTGGGAGGAGATCCCGGAGGAACGGTGGGAGGAAGCGTTTGTCCTGGTCGAGGCCGACGGGGACGAACCCCTCCACACGCCTCCGTCCCCGCTCGACGTCCGCACCGGGCCGCAGGTGCGGGTCGCACTCTACCGGAGGAAGGAGGGCGATCTGGTGACGGTCTCCTGTCACCACGGCTTCTGCGACGCCACCGGCGCCCTCACCCTTGCCCGGGACCTCTTTGCGGCCTACCGGCGGATCGCGGACGACCCCGGTTTCCGACCGCCGCCCCGCGAGCCTTACGAGCGGAGCACGGACAGAATCCTTGCGCTCTACTCCGACGAAGAACGGCAGCAGGCGCTCGCGGAGGAGGAACAATTCATCGACCGGTGGCGCTTTCCGGTCGAGCAGACCGGGAGGGGGACGCCGCGTATCGCCCGCCGGACGCTCTCCCCCGAACGGCTCGGGCGCATAAAGGCGTTCGGGAGAGAGCACGGTGCTACGGTGAACGACGTCCTTATCGCTGCGTTCTTCCTTGCGTTCCAGAAGATCCGGGACGAGCCCGCTGACCGGGAGGAGCCCCGGTCGCTCCTGACCTCGGCCGATCTGCGGAGGAGGTATCCCGGCCTCTACGAGGACTGCCCGCTCACGAACCTCTCCATCGCCTACGAGGTCACCCTCTCCTCCGGGGAGGGGGCGCGGCTCGAGGATATCATCGGCCGGGTGACGGCGATAACGGCCCGCCGGAAGGCAGGGAGTCTCGGCGTTGCGGCGATCCTCTTCTACGAGGAACTCATGGCAGGCGGGATGGCGGCGGTGCGGGCGTTCTTCGACGATATGATCGAGCGCTACCGTACGTCCGGCCAGAAGAACCCGGTCTTCTCGAACCTCGGGGTCTTCGACCCCGGCGATTACCTCCCCATCCCCGGAAAGGACGGTGCAATGCTCGATCTCCTGGACGTCCAGTACCACCCCTGCACCTGCTGGCCGTACGGGTTTTTGCTGATCGCCTCCACCTTCCGCGACCGCCTGACCCTCGCCACAGCCTACGAGGAAGGGCCCTACTTGACGGCCGTCGTGGAGCGGTTCCTCGAGTACGTGGACGGGTATCTGCCATGAGGCGAAGGTGCTGGATTGCCAAACAGACCGCGAAACCTATCGTCTCCTGCGGTAGTATCTCCGGGTCATGCCGCGGACGAGGATACTCGCATTCAGCGATCTCGCATGGGGGACAGGGGAGAAGGGGCCGTCCGGCGGCCGGGTCGAGATCGGCTCATTCCTCCGGGCGGTCGAGGAGACGGACCCGGAAATCGTCGTCTTTGCCGGCGACGGTGCCTACGACCGGTGCTCGCGCTCAAAACTCGACGAGACGGAACTCTTCATCGGCCTCCTCCGCGAGATCGCAGCGGCGGGCCGGCACTGCGTCGTCGTGGAGGGGAACAACGACGACACGATGGGCACCTACGGCCGCGTCCGGGAGGCGGCGGAAGCGAATCCTTACATCCACGAAATAACGGGGGAGGTGCAGAACGTTTGCGGCATACGCTTCCTCGGCGTCCCCACCGGGAAGGAGAGGAGGATGGCCCGCTCGGCCGAAGGGCCGGTCGATATCGTGGTGGCTCACGCGCCTCTCGCGAACCGGGTATGGCTCTTCGACCTCCCCGCGGCGTGCATCGTCACCGGCCACTACGGGATGATGGCGGCCGTGGTCGCCGGGAAGGCCTACGTCGCACTCGACTGCTCCCCGGCTTCCTACGCCGTGATCGACCGGGAGGAGGGGTGGCGGCGAATCGAGTACGTCGCCGGGACGTGCCGGATCGATCTGCGCCCCGGGGAGAGGTTCGCCGCGCCCGGCTGTGATCCGGCCCTCCTCAAGGACCTGACGGAGGGGCGGGGGGAGATCCCGTATCCCGACGAAGTCGAGGCGCTGCGGAGGGCAAAGCGGGAGAGCGCTGCCAGCGGGCGGAAAGAGGTCTTCGAGCGCCTGCTCGGTGCGGGGATCAAGAAGACGCATATCGAGCGGTATCTTGGGCGTGGGAGGAGAGGGCACCAGGCACGGTAGTGCCTCCGGGCTTGCGACCGGGTGCTGGCGAAGGGCCTTCCGTTGCACTGCTTATTGCGCATCCCGCGAGTATCCAGGCACTGAACATGGGCCATGGGGCTGCGGGTCGGGAGCGCGCACCTCTCCGAGCTCATCGCCGTACCGGAGCAGGGAGGATCCTGGACGCTGCAGGCAGGCATCTTCACGGAGAACGAAGCGAGCCTCACTCTCCACAAAAGGCACGGCTTTCGCGTTGTCGGACGCCGCGAGCGCATAGGCCGGATGAAGGACGGTGCGTGGCGAGACGTGCTGCTCCAGAAGTGCAAAAGCGGCAGAATCGAGCGATGAACCCTCCGATCGCCGGAGGGGGTCTTTTTATTATGGATGTTTTGCTCCCGGCTGTGGTTGCACCTTCATCGCGGGAAACCAGGAATATGCCTGATTTGAACCTGAACTGCAATTTAGCGGCACACGTTTACTTTAAAGGGCTGGACAACAGTACCCAGGAAAAGCAAAATAAATATATATGATTATTCACCTCAATTGGCTATAGGAAGCCGTGTGTCTGGCCCGCTGCCGGCGGAACAGCAGGCCTGACTCCGGCGCTACGGGACACCGGGTATAAACAGCATCGAAGGTCAAAAAAGCCCGTAACGGGTTCCAGCACAGCCGTTGGACGGCGCGTTTCATGTACAGGAGGGCCGGAACCAGAGGATGGGCTCCTGTAGGTTCTCCAGCAAAAACCCCTGTGTCGCCCAATCGATACCGCACAGGATCCGATATGGAACAACTGGAACTCCTCCGAAGAACTCTCCGTCCCCTGCTGGAACGGCTCCCTGCAGAAGAGCAGAAGGAAGTTGTCGCGGCACTCGCCGGGATGGAGAGCGGCATAGCCAGTCTTACGGCAGGCTACGACCATATCCAGAGATACCGAACGGTCTTCGAGAACACCAGCACTGCAGTCGTCGCCCTAAAAGCCGATTGCACCATCAACCTTGCAAACACGCAGTTCGAGCAACTTGCCGGGTACCCGAAGTCCGAGATCGAGGGAAAGAAGCGCTGGACAGAGTTCGTCGTCTCCGAAGACCTCGCGAGGATGAGAGAGCAGCACCTGCTCCGGCGCGAGAGGGAAGAAAGCGCGCAGACCCAGTATGAGTTCAGGTTCCTCTCGCGTACCGGCGAGATCCATGATATCTTCGCGAACATCGACATGGTTCCCGGCACGAGGGAGAGCATTGCCTTCCTGTTCGATATCACGGAACAAAAGAAGACAGAAGAGATTATCCGTCAGACCGAGGCCCAGTTGACGAACGCGATGGATATTGCCCAGCTGGTGGAGTGGGAGGAAGACGTCGAATCCCAGACGTTCACGTTCAATGACCAGTTCTATTCCCTGTACGGCACGACCGCGGCCAGGGAGGGCGGGAACGTGATGCCCATGGAGAGGTATGCACGGGAGTTCGTGCATCCCGACGACCTCCAGGTCATTGCCGAGGTGATGGCCAGAACGACAGAAGGAACCGTTCCGGAAGTCCAGCAGGTGGAGCACCGGATAATACGCAAGGACGGCACGATTCGCCACATCATCGCCAGGATCAAGTGCGTGAAGGATGCCAACGGGAAACCCGTGAGAGTCTACGGGGCGAACCAGGATATCACCGAACGCAAGCGGATGGAGGAAGCGCTGCAGAAGAAGAATGCCGAACTGCAGACCATCATAGACAACATCCCTGACCTCGCCTGGCTGACGGATACCGACTCACGGTTCATCGCGGTGAACAGAAAGTTCAGCGAGGTTGTAGAAGTTAACCCGGAGAACCTGATAGGCAATACCTGTGATCTCTGTTTCGGAAGGCGCGCGGCAGAGATATTCGAAGAAGAGAACCGGAAGGTGATGGCGAGCAAAGAACAGGCAGTCGCCGAAGAGAGTTTCATCAACGTGGGGCAGAGCGGATCTATCTTTGAAACGATACGGTCGCCAATCCTGGACAGATCCGGGGAGGTTATCGGAACGGTGGGCATCGCACGCGACATCACCGGGCGCAAGAAGACGGAGGAAGCGGTCAGACTGGCAAACAAAAAGTTGAACCTCCTCTCGAGCATCACCCGGCACGACGTCCTCAACCAGCTCACCGTGGTTCTCGGCTACCTCCGTCTTGCTGAAGAACAGGTAACCGATCCCCTCCTCCGCGATTACCTCGAGAAGATGAGCAAGGCCGGAGAGATAGCCCGTCGCCAGATCGAGTTCACCAGGGAGTACCAGGAGATCGGCGTCCGACTGCCCAGATGGCAGGATGTCAGATCAACGATCCTGCAGGCGACAAAAGACCTCACCCCTGGCCTGGTGACGCTCTCGGTCGATATCCGGGACGTCGAGGTCTTTGCAGATCCGCTCCTTGAGAAGGTCTTCTACAACACGGTGGAGAATGCCCTGAGACACGGCGGAAGCATCACGAAAGTCAAGTTTTCCGCCGAAAATTCAGACGGCTGCCTGCGGATCGTCTGTGAAGACGACGGAACCGGTGTTCCCGAGAGTGAGAAGCAACACATCTTCGAGCGAAGATATTTCAACCACACCGGATTTGGGTTGTTCCTCGCAAAAGAAGTCCTCGCCATCACCGGGCTCTCCATCAGGGAGACCGGGGTGCCGGGAGAGGGAGCACGGTTCGAACTCCTGGTGCCGGCGGGCGTGTACCGTCTGAACGGTCAACAGTCGTGACCTTCCGATAGATCCCCGCATTTCTTGCTCTGCACGCCGTCACCAGGCATTCCCCGTGCCCGGATAGGGCGGAACGTGGATATGAATGGCGCATTCTTTATCACTTCCCCCTCCGTACACCTGCACATGGACCCGGTCGTCGAAGCGATACGGCAGGAGTTTGCGGCGCAGGCGGACCCCGAACTCCGGGCGAGCGGTCAGCGGTTCTTCAAGGAGGAGGTCCGGTGCTACGGGATGAAGACGGCAACCGCGACCGCGATCGCAAAGAAGTACTGGAAGAAGGTCAAAACCCGCAAAAAAGAGCAGATCTTCGCCCTCTGCGAGGAACTCTATAGATCGGGGATGATGGAGGAGGCGTTCGTGGTATCCACCTGGGCCCAGCGGCTCGCCGATCGCTACGAGCCGGACGACATCGTCGTCTTCCGGCACTGGATTGAGACCTATATTACCAACTGGGCCACCTGCGACGGCCTCTGCACCCATGCCGTCGGGGACTTCATCGTCCGGTATCCGGAACATATCGAGGAACTGAAACGCTGGACGCAGTCTGAGAACCGCTGGATGCGCCGGGCGGCGGCGGTCTCGCTGATCGTGCCCGCAAAACGCGGGGAGTTCCTCGACGAGGGCCTTGCAATCGCCGACCTCCTCCTGACCGATGAGGACGACCTGGTGCAGAAAGGCTACGGATGGCTCCTCAAGGAGGCGAGCCGGAAGCACACGGACGAGGTCTTCTCCTACGTCATGGCGAAGAAGCGGGAGATGCCCCGGACGGCGCTCCGGTACGCCATCGAGTTGATGCCGAAGGAGTTGAAGGCGGAGGCGATGAAGAAAGATTGGTAAGCCTCGCGTGAGGTTCTATCGATACCCCTGTACTTCACTTCATGCGAAAGCGCAGGGTGGCTCAGAACCTGATCCGGGGCGCCTCGGCTTCCCGCATGTTGTTCTCCATCGTCCAGAAGTACGCCTCACCGTGCGCCACGCGGAAGACGGCGAGTTTTGGGTCGTCCGCGCCCGACATCCCAATCTGAAGGAGCCACGGCCGCTCTTTGACGAGCCGCTCTTTCAGGGCCGGGTCATCGAGGAACTCGACCGCTCCCGCAATCCGCATCATCATTCCTTTACCCTCGGGATTGTAGAAGCAGAGCTCGACCTTCGGGTTCTTCGTAAGCTGCTGCCAGACGCTCTTCGGTGTTCCGGTGTGGTAGTAGAACCCGGTCGCATCGGCAAACCACATGGCAAACGCCCGGACCCGGGGCTGGTCGCCGTCCATTGTCGCGATATAGGTCACGGGGTTTTCGTTTGCGAATTTCACGCAGTCGGAAAAGTCCATTTTCCTTCCTCATCCATCAATACGGAGAGGAAGTAAAAAATGTTTCCGGGAAAACTCGGGCGGAATCGGACAGGAGATCTGCCCAGATCCGGGGTTCCGGCGCCCATATAAATAGGTATTAAAGTCTTCAAGGAGAATCTCGGTACAATGAAGAGCCCTTTTCACGTCATGATCATCCCCACGCTCGGTTGCCCCTCAAAATGCCATTACTGCTGGAGTTCTGATGAAGGGTCTCCCGTGATGAGTATCGAGACCGTCCGGGAGATCGCGGAATGGCTCAAGGACTACCAGTCCAACCAGGTCACCATAACCTTCCACGGGGGAGAGCCCCTCCTTGCAGGCGCGGACTTTTACCGGCAGGCCCTCCCCACCCTCTCCGAAGGCCTCGCCCATCTCGAACCGACGTTCGCCCTGCAGAGCAACCTCTGGCTGCTCACCCCGGAGATGGCTCAGATATTCGCAGAATACAATATTCCCATCGGCTCCAGCATTGACGGCCCCGAGGAGATCAACGACACGCAGAGAGGGAAGGGCTACTTCAAAAAGACCATGCGGGGCTACGAGATTGCAAAAGCAAACGGACTCGAGGTTCGGTTCATCTGCACGTTCACCTGCCGGTCGGTCGAGCGTAAGGAGGAGATCTTCAACTTCTTCCTTGAGAACGGCTTTCCCCTCAAACTGCACCCGGCGTTGCCGTCGCTCCGAAGCGAGGACCCGAAAGAGTGGGCGCTCGAGCCGGAGGTCTACGGGGACCTGCTGGTCTACCTCCTCAATAAATACCTGGAAAACCAGGGCAAAATCGAGGTCATGAACATCAACGACCTCTGCAAGTGCGTCTTTACCCGGCACGGCACCGTCTGCACGTTCGTGGACTGCATGGGAAGCACCCTTGCCTTCGGGCCTGACGGGAGCATATACCCCTGCTACCGCTTCGTCGGGATGCCGGAGTACGCGATGGGGAACGTCTACGACCATCCCACAGCCGAAGACCTCGCCCAATCAGACGCCTGGAAACTCATGCACGCATTCAAGGAATACGTCGACCGCGAATGCGCAGGGTGTCCCCACATCAAGTACTGCCGGGGCGGGTGCCCCTACAACGCGATAACGCCGACAGACGGCGAGATCCGGGGCGTCGATCCCCACTGTATCGCGTATAAGCGGATATTCGACGAGATCACCGACCGGTTGAACGAAGAGATGTTCGGCTCCGGTGACATGGAGATGGAAGAGTTCGGCTCGCCGTTTGCGAGGGGGACAAAACCCGGGATCATGGCGATCCTGCGCGCGATGGCGACAAAGTAGGCGCCCGTTACCGTTCCCGGATCTCGTTAACGCTGTTAACGGCAATCCGGGCACGCTACGAAGGCTGCAAACCATCTCAATACCGCCGGTGGCTACTTCTTTCCCGTCGCCTTGAAAACGTGTAGCAGAAGACCCCGTCCAGTTCAGAGGTGCGGTGCAGGCGGCCGTCGCGGACGGGACCCTCTCTGCAGCACGGCTGGAGAGTTTCCGGAGGCTCATGCGCGAACTCGCGTTCGAAGAGGAGAAAGCGGAGATCGGACTTGTAAGGCTCGAGAAGAAGCGCTGGAAAGGGATCGGAAAACTCGCAAGGGATATCGGGAAGATGAAGGGGAGGTGACGCTCACCCCTTCTTTTGCAGAATGAAGAACTCGTAGCCGTACTCGTCGGCATGCTCCCGGTAGACGGCGATCTCCCGGTCGGCGAACTCAATCTGCGCCTCTGCCTCGGGATTTCCGGCGACTTTCGGCCGCAGGTCCTCTACCCGCTTGAGGACCGGCACATAGTAATTCTCCCACCATGCGGACGCAGGCAGCGGAAAGGTCGCGACGATCTCGTAGCCGGCGCTCTCGGCGATTGCGCGGTTCGCCGCGACCGTCGTTATCGCCGGGTAGCAGTCGTTCCAGAACGCCGCCGCCTCCGGCGAGGGGTGTTCGGTGAACCAGACGGATTCGGTGAGGCAGAGGTAGCCGCCCGGCCGTAGCAGCCGCCTCCACGAGACAAGCCCCTCCTGGAACCCTATGACGAAGATCGAGCCCTCCGCCCAGAGGACGTCGAACGATGCGTCATAAAAAGGCAGGTCGTCCATCGAGGCGCGGACGGTGGTGATCCGGTCGCCCACCCCGGCCGACGCCGCCCGTCGGCTGAGCTCGTCGAGGAACGGCTGGTGGACATCAGTGGCGGTGATGCGGCAGTCAGGGCAGGTCCGGGCCAATTCAACCGTCTGCATCCCAGTCCCACACCCGACATCCAGGAACTCTGGCCGGGCGGGGAGGTCGGCAAGCACCGAGAAGGCCTTCCTCGTACACTCGTTGCTCCCCGGCCCCTGGCGGGGCAGGCCCTCGTGCATCGTAAAGACAAAAGGTGTTTTCATGACAGTGATGCGTCGTGCGGCTCTATAACCCATGCGGTCGGAATTGCCCCCGTTCATCGCGGGAAACCGCCCGTGCCGAACCCGGAGTTATACGCGAGGTTGCCCCGCCAGAGCTAAATACGATCGTCGCCCACTCATGCGTATGGAGCATAAGACCCCCGCCTCAGAACTCCGGGACCGTATGGAACGGTTCCGGCTCCGTATGGATGCCAAGAACCCCTCGTGGGAGTTCGCCGCGATCTTCGGGCGGACAAACCAGTTCTACTTCACCGGGACGATGCAGGACGGGGTCCTCCTCATCCCCCGCGACGGCGAGGGCGTGCTCTGGGTGCGCCGGAGCATTGAGAGGGCGCTCGACGAGTCGCACTTCCCCGAAATCCGGCCGATGAAGAGTTTCCGCGACGCGGCTGCCGGGATGGACGCATGCCCGGAGACGGTTCACGTGGAGATGGAGACGGTGCCCCTCGCGCTGCTCGAACGCTTCCGGAAGCACTTCCCGATCCGCGAGATAAGATCGCTCGATGCACAGGCGGCGAAGGTCAGGTCGGTCAAAAGCGCTTACGAGCTCACGATCCTGGAGCAGGCCGGGAGGATTCATCGCCACGTGCTCGAAGACTGCGTCCCCGCGATGCTCAGAGAGGGGATGAGCGAGGCGAAGCTCGGGGGTGAGGTCTTCTCATGCCTGGTCCGGGAAGGACATCATGGGATTGCCCGGTTCGGGATGTTCGGGACGGAGATGATCCTCGGGCAGCTCGGGTTCGGGGAGAGTTCCATCTACCCGACCGGTTTCGACGGACCGGGCGGGTGCCTCGGAGCAGCTCCCGGCGCGCCGGTGCTCGGCAGCCACGACCGGAAACTTAAGGCAGGGGATCTGGTCTTCGTCGACTGCGCATGCGGGGTGCAGGGCTACCACACCGACAAGACGATGACGTACATGTTCGGGAAACCACTCCCCGAGGAGGCGATCGAGGCGCATCACCGGTGCGTGGAGGTCCAGGACGAGACGGCGTCCATGCTGCGGCCGGGGACTGCGCCCTCGGAGGTCTACACGACGATACTCGACGGCCTGGAACCCGGGTTCCTCGAGAACTTCATGGGGTTCGGTGAGCGGCGGGTGCAGTTCCTGGGCCACGGCGTCGGCCTCGCCGTGGACGAGATGCCGGTGATCGCCCGGGGCTTTGACGAGCCGCTCGAAGAGGGGATGGTGATCGCCCTCGAGCCCAAGAAGGGGATTGCAGGCGTCGGAATGGTCGGGATCGAGAACACCTTCGTGGTCGGCCGCGGGGGCGGCCGGTGCATCACCGGGACGAATCCCGGCCTCATCCCGGTGGAGTGAGGGGAACCCTCGCCCCTCTACGTAGGATTTGCGGCAAACGGCTGGGCCTCCAGAACCTCCTGCCCGAGGAAGTCCAGCAGTTCGCGGTTGACCTGCCCGGCGTGGGTCCAGATAATCCCGTGCGGCCCGCCTTCAACCACCACGAGGCGGCCGTCTTTGACCATCTCTGCGGTGCGCTTTCCCGAAGCGGCAAAGGGTACGATCCGGTCTGCGTTGCCATGGATGACGAGGACAGGGACGTCAATACTGGTAAGATCGTCCCGGAAGTCGGTCAGCCACGCGGGGACACAGTCGAGCGTGCCCACAGGAGAGGCGGCGGCCGCGACGTTCCAGCTGAAGCGGACGGCCTCGTCGCTGATGAGTTCTCCCCCGAGGACGTCGACGTTGTAGAACTCCGAGAGGAACGCGGAGAGGAACGCCGGACGGTCGGCGGCGATGTTCTCCATGATCCCGTCGAAGACGCTGCCGTCCACTCCTTCGGGATTATCAGACGTTTTGAGCAGGAACGGCGGGATCGCGGATATGAAGACCGCCCGCTCCACGCGATCGCTCCCGTAGGTGCCGAGGTATCGGGCGACCTCGCCGCCACCCATCGAGAATCCGACGAGCGTGGCCTCGGCGAGGTCGAGTTCCGCCATGAGTTTGTGCAGGTCCTCGGCCAGGGTGTCGTAATCATAGCCGAAGGTCGGTTTCGCGGAGTTCCCAAACCCCCTCCGGTCGTAGGCGACGACGCGGTAGCCTGCATCAAGCAGCGCCGGCACCTGCTTCTCCCAGGACTGTCCGGAAAGCGGCCAGCCGTGGATCAGGACGACCGGCTTACCCGCACCGTGATCCTCGTAGTAGAGGTCGATGATGCCCAAATTTTCCTTCCCGACGGTGAGATACGGCATAGGAACCTCCAATGCTATGGGTTCCCGGGAGCCGCACAACTATAAAAGATTGTAGCCCCGCCTCGTCTGCCCGGGCGTGGGAAGGGGCAAGCGGTCGGGATGGAGAGACGGACGCCTGAAAACCGGCAACTATAATACCGCCAGTTCCCTGAAGGTTTTACTGATGGGGACCCACGCAAAGACGCTCAGGAACCTGCTCATCGCGGCGGGCATCCTCATGGCAGTTCTCTTCGTAATTGTCGCGCTGATCGCGGCAAATCTCGGCCAGTCCGCGTCCGAGAGTTTCAGGTCGCAGTACCACTACGAACTGAAGATCTCGACGTCGGGGCCGATCGAGGACGCGGTTCTCCTGATCCCTCTTCCATCCCGTTACGATCCGGAGACCGGAACGAACGTCACCCCGATCAATCTCTCCCGGGCGAGTCTCCGCAACTTCGACAGGAGCGGGATATCGGTGAAGATCGAGGACTTCGACGGGGTTCCTATGCTCAACATCTCGGCCGACCGGATCGGTCCCATCTACAAAAACCGCATCACGCCGATTCCGATCATGCCGGGGCAGAACGAGTCGGAACTCCCGAAGCCGACCCAAATCTACTCCGACCGCTATTCGGAGGAGACACCAGTTCTCGTCGAGATGGAACTGTATAATATGATTGGTGCCGATCCGAACCACGAGATCGAGACCAGGAGGCCGATTGGAAACGAGCCCCTCGTCATGCCCTACCGGGTCGTCAGTACCCTGAACGCCTCAGGAGGACCCATCGACGCCTATTACGTGAGCCCCGGGTCGTCCGGCTACGTCGTCGAGGTGCCGTTCATCCTCTCGTTTGACGCTGAGGACGAGAACGTCCTCACCATCTCGTCCGATTTCCTGGGGACAAATCAGTGGTGGATTCTCGGGTGGCAGTCGAACTCGTACCACGAGAGATTACGCCACGAGTTCACGGGCCCGTGCAACGGCACCTATCCGGTGCGAGGCGTCCTCGTGACGGGTGAAGGCGTATACTGACGCCCCACCGAGCACCGGCATGGGGGCATAAAAACGCCTCATTTTAATCCCGCACCGCAGAAGATCTATCATGAGCAAAAACCTGAGCGGGCGCAACTCACTATCGGAGGGACGGGTATGACGGATCGGCATCCCGACGCACCGCCCGTACCGCCCCGGGCCTCGCGAACCGAGTGGTACATGAATATCGCGGTCGAGACCGCCCGCCGTTCAACCTGCATCCGGCGGTGCTACGGTGCGGTCGTGGTCAACTCAGCAGGGGAGATCGTCTCCACCGGGCACAACGGTGCGCCGCGGGGAGAGGCCCACTGCGATGAGTTGAACACCTGCATAAGGAAGCAGTACAACATCCCCTCCGGCGAGCGCTACGAGTTCTGCCGCTCGGTGCACGCGGAGATGAACGCGCTCCTGCAGGCGGGACGGGCCGCCGCCGGGTGCACGATGTACCTTGCCGGGTTCGAGCGCCTGACGGGGGTGCCTTCCTACGACCCGCCCTGCCTGATGTGCTCGAAGATGCTGGTGAACGCCGGCATCGACAGGGTGATGGTCAGGACACCGGATGGGCTTGAGGAACTCGACCCGCAGGAACTCTACCGGCAGCATCTGGATCGCGTGATCGCAAGGGTCTCGGGGAAGTAGTATACGAGAAGGCGCCGGAACGAACCTGGCCGACGGGCCGAAAAGAGATATCGGAGCCCCCTACGACCCCAAGATGGCGACACGGGCTCTTTTAGGAAGAGGCAGGGTGAGGACCTGTTCCGGCAGTGGGGAACAGGTGTCCCGAATCAACCGGGTTCTCGTGCCACTCGCCGACCCGGCTCGCTCCACCACCTCGCATGACGCTTCCCGGTTAACGTTGTTTCATAACCCCCGTCCAAATGTTGACATAAAGGCATTTTCCCACCGTACTCCAGGAGAACCTGCGTAGCCCAGGAGCGCTACCGTTAATACTGCTAATGTGAAACTCACTGTACCTGCTGTTTAATAGGAGTCCCTACACCAGATGCCAGCGCCCCCAGAAACTCCACGGAGGAAGCCTGATCCTGCCGGGCGGGATGAGGTTCCACAGGAGAACCCTGCAGAGACCGAACGGCTCGTCGAAGAGCGGATCAGTGAACTCCAGGTAGAGATTGACGCCCTTCGCCGGGAGAACGAAGAACTCAGGCTGGCCGAGACCGAATGCAGGAGAGACGAAGAGGCGCTGCGCCGGGAGAAGGATAGGGTGGGTGCCATCCTCTCCGCCCTTGATACGGGGCAGTCCCTTGTCGACCCGGATATGACGATCGTCTGGGTCAACCAGGAGGCCCGTGACATACTTCCCGAACAGGAGCCCATCGGCCAGAAGTGTTACCGCTATTTCGAAGGCCTGAACGAACCGTGCGAAGTGTGTGCAGCACGGCGTGTCTTTGCAACGGGCGAGGTTACAAGAGTAGAGAAGTGCGTCTCGCGCCGTGGGCGCTGGATGAATATCGTTGCTCAGCCGGTGAAAGATGCATCCGGCCGGGTAACACATGTTCTCGAGAGTTTCACCGACATCACCGAGCAGAAGCAGGCGGAAGCAGCCCTGCGGGAGAGCGAGGCCAAGTACCGAACCCTGGTGGAGACCGCTCTCGACATCGTCCTCATTCACGACAGTGAGAAGATCCTCTACATCAACCCAACCGGGGTGAACCTTCTTGGCGCATCCTGTCCGGATGAGATCCTCGGCAGGAACTTCCTTGAGATCATTCATCCCGACTTCCGCGACCGTATCCGGGAGAATGTTGCGATGGATCTCCTGGGCGAGTCTTCGCCAACCACCCAGCTCCAGATCCTCCGGCTGGATGGAACCCCTTTCTGGGTGGAGGGGAAAGGAGTCATGACCTACATTGCCGGCACCCCTGTCATCCAGGTGATCATGCGGGACATCACCGGGAGAAAGCAGATGGAGGATGCCCTCCGGGAGAGCGAGGAGCGGTACCGTTCCCTCGTCGAGCTCATGCCGGATGCCGTGGTCGTACACCAGGACGGCATCATCGTGTACGTGAATCCCGCCTGTGTCCGGATTGCGGGCGCGAAGAGCCCTGAAAATATCGTGGGCAAACCACTGGATCTCTTCGTCTCCCCCGAATACCGCGAGCGTATCGCCGGGCATATCCGCCGGATGGAACAGGAAGGCACGTCTACCTCATTAGCCGAACAGGAACTCAGGACCCTCGACGGCCGGGCGATCCAGGTCGACATCACGGCGACCCCCATACTCTACCAGGGCCAGCCTTCTATCATGGTTGTTTTCCGGGATATCGCCGAGCGCAAGCAGGCTGAGGCGAAACTCCGTGCCGTCATGGAAAGAGAGCATCTGAGAGCCACCGAACTGGATGCGACTCTTGCCTCGATCGCATCGGGCGTCATCATCTACGATACCACCGGGGCTATTGTTCGGGTGAACGAGGCGGTGCGTAAGATGATCGACAGAACACCGACATCTTTTGATCCAATCCGCTTTGAGGAGCGCCAGGCGGGTTTTGGAGTCTTGCAGGAGGATGGGGCGCCGCTCTCCCTCGAGGCGACCCCCTACTACCGGGCGTTGCGCGGAGAGACCGTGCAGGGAGAAGAGGTGATGGTTACCCGCCTGGACCGGGAACCGCTCTGGGTGGACACGTCGGCAGCCCCTATCCGCGATGCCGGCGGTGCTATCGTCGGGGCCATTGCCATCCTCACGGATATTACCGAGCGCAAACGTGCGGAAGAAGCGCTCATACGCCACACTGAGGAGCTCACCCGGCTCCACCACGATCTGGAGACCTCAAATCGGGAGGCGAACCTCTACCTTGACATCCTCACCCACGATATCGGCAACACCGAGAACGTCTCCAGGCTTTACACCGACCTGCTGCTCGAGACACTCGATGGCGAAGCCGCCGGATATGTGGGGAAACTGAAGCGGAGCATCAACAAGAGCATCGAGATTCTGGGCACCGTCTCCACTATCCGCCGGATTCATCAGGCTTCGTTGGAGCTTAAAGAGACGGATCTCGATAGAGCAATCCAGGGAGCGATCGAGGACTTCCCCACCACCGCCATCTACTATAACGGGACCTGCCATCAGGTCCGGGCAGACGACCTTCTTCCGGTGGTCTTCAACAACCTCATCGATAATGCCATCAAGCACGGCGGTCCTGATGTCGAGGTCGCGGTCCGGGTTGAGGAGCTGAATGGTGAGGTGCAAATTTCGGTCGAGGATACCGGTACGGGCGTGCCGGATGAGGAGAAGGAGGCAATCTTCCACCGCTACCAGCAACAAAAGCGGGGCGTCGGCGAAGGTCTCGGCCTCTACCTCGTGCAGATACTGGTGGAGCGCTACGGAGGACGGGTCTGGGCCGATGACCGGGTGCCGGGCCACCCCGGGGAAGGCGCAGCGTTCCGGTTTACCCTGAAGAAGGCATGAGAGAAGAGAGGGACAGATTGCAGCCGCTGCATCCATGGGGGCGGCGACGACATCATCCTCCAACGCCTGCACTCCCCACCGGGATCAGTACTTCGCTATTCTGACACCCGGTATGGAACGAGGCGGTCGCACGCGACACCACAAAGCAGAGTTGGCAGCACACGGACACTGGACTTCGCACCTCTCGGTGCTCGAGCTCCATTCCTCACATCAGACGGAACATCCAGAGAAGGAAAGCATCTTCAGAACCTTTAGCGTAGTCCCGGGGCCGGTGAGTGTTCTACCGGCCTTTCCTCGCGGCGATAACCGAGAACCCGGCCCTTGAGTCGACCTCCACCACGCGAAACCCGGTGCGTCCGAGGAGTTGACGGACTTCATCCGATGAGTAAAACCGGGCGCGGGAGAGGAACCGGTGTTTTTCTCTCTCGTGCAGGTATTTCCGGGCAACCTCTCCTTCGCGTTCGAGGAACGCGAGGACAAGCGAACCCCCCGGGACGAGGATCCGGTGGATTTCGCGAAATGCCAAAACAGGATCGTCCAGGAAACAGATGACCGTCACCATGAGCGCGGACGAGCAGGACCCGTCCCTGATCGGGATCGATTCCGCTCGCCCGCGGATCACCTCGATCCCCCGGCGCCACGCCATCCGCCCGAGGGCACATGAGGGCTCTATCCCGAGCGGGACACCGAGGGGTGCGGCAAACCTCCCGGAACCGACCCCTACTTCGAGGGCACGGGAGTCCGGGCGAGGGAAGAGGCGCCGGATCCGGGCGATTTCTGCGTGGTACTCGGCTCGGTGCTCCTCGAACCAGCGATCATAATCTTCGGCAAACTGCTCAAATACGTCCCCGGACATTGCGCCTTCCGTCAATCAGGTCCGTACAGGTGTTCTCTCACCCGTTTCCCGACCGCCTGCTCCCTCTGCTTCAGCACCGAGAGATCCACCGGCCCTTCCCGATAAGAGGTGAAGAGGAAGTAGAGGAACTCTACCGTCAGATCCATGACCTCCTTTTTGAACCTGACCTCAACGGTGGTGTCCCCGGCAAGGCCTTTGATGGAGAACCAGTCGGGTTTCTCGAACTTGTAGAACCCCTCGCCGAGGTTGGGGAGCGCTTCAACCTCCCCGAAGTTCTCCAGGTAGGCAAAGAACCCCGCCGGCACCGGTTCACTGAGGAGAAACTCCTTCATGAACGAGCCGTCGGCACAGGATTTATGGCGAACCGAACGAAGAATTCGCATTTTGTGCAATCTCCTTTACTGCTTTTGCGGCGGTCCGGCACTCACCGTCCGTGGTAAACCAGGAGAGGCTGAGCCGCACGGAGCCTTTCCCCCCGTCAATCGCCCGGTGCACGAGGGGTGCACAGTGCAGCCCAGTGCGGGCGACGATCCCGTAGGCACGGGCGAGGATGAACCCCACGTCGTCGTTCTCCATGCCGTGGATGTTGAAGGAGACGATCGGAAGGGCGGGCGACTCGTTATAGACCGTGATGTTGGGCTCTTCCTTCAACGCCCCGATGAGAGACGCCGTCTGACGCTCCGCTTTCTCTGCGATGGCCTCTACCCCGATAGCTGCGATGTAGTTCACCCCGGCAGCGAGGGCCGCAAGGCCGGGATAGTTGTGCGTTCCGGTCTCGAACCGCTCCGGCATCTCCCGCGGCTGGAAGAGCGAGAAGGAGTCCGTTCCGGTCCCCCCGTAACAGAGAGGAGCGATCGATTCCGGGTCTTGCAGGTAGAATCCGCCGGTACCGGGAATCCCAAGAAGGCCCTTATGGCCGGTGAAGACGTAGGCGTCGACCGGGAGTTTCCCAAGATCGACGGGTATGTGGCCGGCGGTCTGTGCTCCGTCGACGATGAAGTAGACGCCGTGTTCGTGCAGGAGTTCCCCCATCCGGGCGACGTCCTGCACGGAGCCGAGCACGTTGCTCCCGTGGGCCGTGACCATGAGCCGGGTATCGGGCGTGACGGCCGCTTCGACGGCGTCGGGGCGAACAGCGCCGTTCTCGAAGGGGAGGACGGTCAGCCGGATACGTCCCTGCCGCTCGAGCTCGTGAAGCGGCCGCAGAACCGAGTTGTGGTCAAGCTCGGTCGTGATGACGTGACACCCGTCCTCTCCGGCGAGAAATCCCTGGATGAGGATGTTTAGTGAATCGGTCGCGTTCTGGGTAAAGACCACATGCTCCGGAGGGGCTGCGGCAAGGAGGCCCGCGAGCGCCTCCCGCGCCAGCGTGATGTAGTCTTCGCCCTGGCTGCCGGTGGTCCTTCCCGACCCGAAGACCGGGAGCGCAAGCGATTGCCTGACAGCCTCGAGCACCTCCGGGGGTTTCGGCCAGGTCGTGGCGGCGTTGTTTAAGTAGATGATCGGCGGTTTATCTGCCATAAGACTCGTTTCCAGTGAATCTATCGTCCGCGGCCAAAAAGAGATCGCTTTGGGCACTTCGCAACACTTATCCTGCGGACACGGTATACGGATCTTCAATGGCCACAATAACCGCCGGACGCGTGAGGGAGGCGGCTGAGCTGCTCGGCATCCGTGACCGGGCCAGCCTGAGTGAGATTCGCGTGCGCTACTCCGAGAAGATCAAGGAGTGGCATCCCGACGTGTCGCGAAAAGACCCGGCGGAGTCCCACGAGATGACGATACGCTTAAAGGAGGCCTACGACCTCCTGGTCGACTACTGCATGAACCGTCCTGTCTCGTTCCGGCTCGAAGACCTTGAACGGGACCTGGAGCAGAGCCCCGCCGATTACTGGATGGACCGGTTCGGCGACGACCCGATCTGGGGCTGACGGTCTCCCCAGTCACGAACCGCGCTGCCCCTGTGCGAGAAAGATCGGTATGCCCGCCAGCATGACCGCGCTCCCGATACCGACGGCTGTTGCCGGCAGCGTGAACGCAAGCACGAGGCAGCCCAGAAGGCCCAGTAGCGCAAAATTTCTGCTGTACAACCTCTCCTGCCCCGATAACGTGTATGCAGAGAGGTTCGTGACCGCGTAGTACAGCAGCACGGTAAACGAACTGAACCCTATCGCCGCGCGGAGGTCCGCGAGCAGCACCACCGCGACCAGGATTACGCCGACCGTCAGTTCGGCAAGGTGCGGGACCCTGTGCGCCGGGTGAACCCGGGCGAGGTACGAAGGCATCTTATGGTCCGCCGCCATGGCAAAGAGCATCCGGCTGATGCCCGTCATCAGGGAGAGCAGCACCCCGAGTGTCGCGAAGGTCGAACCGACCCTGATGATCCACTGCCACGATTGAAAACCTGCCCCGGCAAGCGCCGTCACCAGGGGCGCGTCGGACTCTGCGAGCAGGGCAGGCCCGACGAGGAGGAGCGCCGAGACGACGACGGCAACGTAGACGAGGAGCGTGATGCCAAGACCGAGCACGATCGCCCGGGGAATGGCCGTCTCCGGGTCTCTGACTTCCTCTGCAAGGGTGGCGATCCTCGAATACCCCGCAAACGCGAAGAACCAGATCCCTGCCGACTGCAGAACCCCGTACAGGCCGTTCTGTCCGAGGATCGGGCTTACGTTGCCGATATCCGGCTCGCCGACGAAGAGGAGGGCGACAACTGCGGCAAGAGAGAGCAGAACCACCACCACGATGACCTTCGTCGCACGGGCGGTCTTCTCGATCCCGTGGTAGTTCAGCACCGTGAACGCGATCACCGCCCCTGCGGCAAGGGGCCGTGCATACTCCGGAACCAGGTAGTAGCCGAAGGTGAGCGCGACGGCAGAGCAGCTGGCGAGTTTCCCGACCACAAAACCCCAACCCGCAATCCAGGCCCAGAACTCGCCCAACCGTTCTCGTGCGTAGACGTAGGTGCCGCCGGACGCCGGGTAGAGGCGGGCGAGTTGTGCGGAGGAGGAGGCGTTGCAGTACGCCACAGCGGCCGCAATCGCGAGGCCGAGAAGCAGCCCGGCCCCGGCCGCGGCCGCCGCAGGTGCAAGAGCCGTGAAGATGCCGGCCCCGATCATGGAACCGAGCCCGATGAAGACGGCGTCCCCCGTAGTCAGCCTTCGCGAGAGCCTGCTCGGCCGAATTTCTCCGCGAGGGGTCGTTGCCATACGTCCTCCACGGTCACGACGAACGGCGGGATAGTTAACCGTTCTGGCGACGTGAACGAACGCCGGAAGGGAAAGGAAAGGTGCCGCCACGGGCGGGATACCCTGAAATTTCTTCATTTTGCCGGGAACTGCGATACTTTGATATAGGGTTGTCCGGGTATACCCACTCCTCTCTTCGGGGGAGCGTATGAGACTGGTGATCGGTTGATGCGGAACAGTATCGGGGACGGCGCGAAGAGCGAACCCACCCTCATATCATGGAACGTCACCTACCGGTGCAACCTGCGGTGCGCCCACTGCTACATGGATTCCGGAGACGGGGGAGGGGCCCCGGAACTCACCACCGATGAAGCGAAGATGCTCATCGACCAGGTTGCGCAGACCGACTCCCCGGTGCTGATCCTCAGCGGGGGAGAACCCCTGCTGCGGGACGATATCTTTGAGATTGCCAAATACGGGAGTTCTCGCGGGCTCAGAATGGCTATCGGGACGAACGGAACCCTGATCGGCGACCGCACCGCAGGGAGGCTCGCCGGGGCGGGCATCCGGAAAGCGGCGATAAGTCTCGACTCGGCGGATCCGGATACGCACGACCGGTTCAGGGGGGTGACGGGTGCCTGGGAGCGTGCCGTCGCGGGCATCGAGGCCTGCAGGGATGCCGGCATCCCCGTCCAGGTGCATACAACGGTGACCCTGCAGAACCACCGCGAGCTGGAAGCTATCGCGGATCTCGGCGAGAGCCTCGGGGTGCACGACTTCCAGTTCTTCTTCCTCGTCCCCACAGGGAGGGGAAAGGAGGTCGTCGACATCTCCCCGGAGATGTATGAGTCCCTGATACGCCGAATCCTCCGGCTGAGGGCGGAGAAGGGTCTCTCCATCCGCCCGACGTGCGCCCCGCAGTACGTGCGGATCGCGTCCGAGATGGGGCTACCTATAGCCGAGGGAGAACGGGGGTGCATCGCGGGCATCCGCTACTGCAGGATTGACCCGACGGGCGAGGTCACACCCTGCCCCTACCTTCCGCTGGGTCTTGGGAACATCCGGGAAACTTCGTTTGCGGAGATCTGGAGGGGGTCGCAGGTCTTTGCGGCCCTCCGGTCCGGCGAGGGCCTGACGGGCAAATGCGGCGCGTGCGAGTACCGCGTTGCCTGCGGCGGGTGCCGCGCCCGGGCATACGGACTCACGGAAGGGAATTCACAGGCCGGCGATCACCTGGCAGAGGACCCCTGGTGCCTCTATGAGCCGGGGGTGCGGTGAGTGCGCCTCGACCCGCTCGACCGGGTGCTCCTCCAGCGGGTGCAGGACGACTTTCCCCTCGAGCCCCGGCCGTACCGGGTCATCGGCGAAGCGCTCGGGATGCCGGAGCAGGAGGTGCTGGAGCGGCTGGCAGATCTCTCCCGCCGGGGGGTGATCAGGCACATCGCGCCGATCCTCGAACCCGGAAGCCTCGGCATCCGCGCTTCCACGCTCGTTGCGATGCGGGTGCCGGAGGAGCGGATGCACAAGGTCGCGGGGATCGTGAACGAGTACGACGGTGTGTCGCACAACTACCGCCGCGACGGCGAATACAACCTCTGGTTCACCGTCGCCGCTATGGGAGAAGAGGAACTTCAGAGGATACTCGAGGAGATCATGCGGCGATCGATGATCCCTCCCAGGGGCGTCCTGAACCTCCCGATAGTGCGGAGGTTCAAACTCGACGTCCGGTTCCGGTTTTTAGCAGAGGAAGACGATGATGGACGAGATCGATAGAGATCTACTCATATTGACACAGGACGGCATCGGGCTTGAGGAGAGGCCGTTTCTCTCCGTAGCAGAGCGGCTCCGGATCAGCGAGGAGGAGGTCGTCGCACGGCTGCGAAGGCTTGGGCAGATCGGCGTCGTCCGCCGGTTCGGGACGAGGATCAACCCCCGGAGGGCCGATCTCATGGCGAACGCCATGGTGGTCTGGAGCGTCCCTCCGGATCGCATCGCCGAGGTCGGAGCCGCGATGGCGGAGAGCCCCGACGTGACCCACTGCTACGAGCGCCGCACCGTCCCCGGACGCTGGGAGTACAATCTCTATACCGTGCTCCACTGCCGTGACCGCGAGGACGCGCTCCGCAGGGTCGCGGCCCTCTCCCGGGCGACCGGTGCCGCCGACTACCGGGTTCTCTTCAGCACCGAAGAGTTCAAGCGGCGGCCGAGCGGCCGGATCGACCCTGCGGCAGGGCCGGAGCGTGGGCGATGAACCGGATCACCAGATACCTGCACGCAGGCGGCACGGTCAGCGAGGTGCTCCGGCACCGTGCGGCCGGTAAGACACCGAGCGGCATCCTCGCGTTCTCAGAACTCCGCCGGCCGGTCGTCTTCTGGAACATCACGAACCGGTGCAACCTCCTCTGCTCCCACTGCTACATCCGGGCAGGACCGGGAGAGCGGCGGGAGAACGAGCTGACGACAGAAGAGGGACTCGGCCTGATCGACGACCTTGCAGCGATGCGGGTCCCCCTCCTGCTCTTCTCCGGCGGCGAGCCGTTGGTCCGGGAGGACTTCTGGGATCTTGCCGGACACGCGAAGGATCGCGGCCTTACCACCGCCCTGAGCACCAACGGCACGCTGATCACGCCCGCCGTTGCACGGCGGCTCCGCGATCTCGGGGTGGAGTATGCGGGGGTCTCGCTCGACGGCGCGACCGCACGGACCCACGACCGCATACGAAACGTCCCGGGGAGCTTTGACCTGGCCGTCTCGGCGCTCGAAAACTGCAAGGCTGCCGGGCTGAAGTGCGGCGTCCGGGTGACCGCAACACGGGAGAACCGCACCGAGATCCCCGCCCTCATCGACCTCTCGCTGGAAGTCGGGGCAGAACGGTTCTGCGTCTACTGGCTGGTCCCGAGCGGCCGGGGAGGGGAGGGCTACGATGGCCTTCAACTTCGATCCCGTGAGGTTGCCGATCTGCTCGACCTGCTCTTCGAAAAAGCGCACGACGTCGACCCGGGGGTCATGGAGTTCCTCACGGTCGACGCACCCCAGGACACCATATACCTGCTCAAGAAACTGCAGGAGGAGGATCTCCCTCGATACGAGAGCATGTGCACGCTCCTCGCACGCTCCGGCGTCGGGTGCAGCGCGGGGGACCGTGTCGCAAACATCGATCCTTCTGGTGCCGTCTACCCCTGCCAGTTCGCCCAGATGGACGAGCTCAAGGTGGGGAACATCAGGGAGAAGCCGTTCAGCACCATCTGGAACGACCCGGAGAACCGGATCCTCGCCGACTTCCGGAGAAAGAAGGATCTGGTCGGGGGCTCCTGCGGGCGATGCTCCTACCGCGACCGTTGCGGTGGGGGGTGCAGGATCCGGGCGTTTGCCGATACCGGCGACCTCTGGGCCGAAGACACGCTCTGCCCCGTCCGCCGCGAGGAGCCACGGGAAGGGGCGTAATCGGGGAGGCCCGATCCCCTGAATATCTGTTTTCAATGTGTATTTGGCGGAGATGGCCGTTCTACGAGCCCGCCCGCGCCGCGCAGTTACATTTATCAGACCCGACCGGGATGTGGGGGCACGCCCCCCCGGGAAGAGCAGGGGTGCATGACCGGCCGGGGCGCGAGGGTTGCAGGTGAGAGTATGGATGAGAAGAGAAAGATAGGTGAGAAGAGCAAGCAGGAGCAGCTCGACGGGTTCCGCCAGGACCCGGAGCAGGAGTACCTGACGACGAACCAGGGGCTTCGGGTCAGCCATACCGATGATGCGCTGAAAGCGGGAGAGCGGGGGCCGACGCTCCTTGAAGACTTTCACTTCCGCGAGAAACTGACGCATTTCGACCACGAGCGGATCCCCGAGCGGGTTGTCCATGCCCGGGGTTCGGGCGCTCACGGCTACTTCCAGGTCTACGAACCGATGACCGAGTATACGAGAGCAGCGTTCCTCCAGGATCCGGGGAAGAAGACACCGGTCTTCGTCCGGTTCTCGACCGTCGTCGGATTCCGCGGCTCCGCTGATACGGTCAGGGATGTCCGGGGGTTCGCGACGAAGTTCTACACGGAGGAAGGGAACTACGACCTCGTCGGCAACAACATGCCGATCTTCTTCATCGTGGACGCCATCAAGTTCCCCGACCTCGTTCACGCCATCAAACCGGAGCAGCACCACCAGATGCCGCAGGCTTCGGCCGCCCACGACACCTTCTGGGACTTTGTCGGGAACCTGCCCGAGATCACGCACATGATCATGTGGGTCCTCTCGGACCGTGCGCTCCCGCGGAGCTACCGGATGATGGAGGGGTTCGGGGTCAACACCTTCCGGTTCGTCAACGCTGAAGGGAAGGCGCGGTTCGTCAAGTTCCACTGGCGGCCGCTGCTCGGCGTCCACTCGCTCGTCTGGGACGAGACGCAGAAGATTGCCGGAAAGGACCCGGACTTCAATCGCCGCGACCTCTGGGAGGCGATCGAGATGGGGGACTACCCGGAGTTCGAGTTCGGGGTTCAGATGATTGAGGAGGCGGACGAGCACAACTTCGACTTCGATATCCTGGACGCGACGAAGATCTGGCCCGAGGAGGAGGTGCCGATCCGGTGGATCGGGAAGATGACCCTGAACAAAAACCCGGACAACTTCTTCGCGGAGACCGAGCAGGTCGCTTTCTGCCCGGCGAACGTCGTGCCGGGGATCGACCTCTCGAACGACCCGCTCCTCCAGGGCCGGCTCTTCTCGTACCTGGACACCCAGCTGATACGCCTCGGCGGCCCGAACTTCCAGGAGATCCCGATCAACCGGACGCTCGCGCCCGCCGCGAACAACCAGCGGGAAGGCTACAACCGGATGACGATCAACATGGGCGAGAGCAGCTACTTCCCGAACGCGCTCGGCGGGAACAAGCCCCGGCCGGCCCGGGTGGAGGAGGGCGGCTTCGTCCACTACCAGGAGAAGATCGAGGGCAAGAAGATCCGTGCACGGAGCGAGAAGTTCAACGACCACTTCAGCCAGGCGAAGCTCTTCTGGAACAGCATGTCGGACGCGGAGAAGGAGCATATCGTCAAAGCCTTCCACTTCGAACTCGGGAAAGTCTCGGACTTCGGGGTCAGGAAGAGGGTGGTTGACCTCATGAACAACGTCGACGGCGATCTCGCGATACAGATCGCGGAAGGGATCGGGGTGCCGCCACCGGCGGAGAAGGGCGCATCCTCCGGCACGAAGAAGTCTCCGAACCTCAGCCAGGAGAGGACCGTCATGGACACGATCAAGAGCCGGAAGGTCGCAATCCTCGCGATGGAGGGCTACAACCACGACGAGGTGATACAGGTCAAGAAAGCGCTCAAAGATGCCGGAGCTCACCCACAGATCGTCTCGCAGTTCCACGGCACGGTCAAGTCCGCCGACGGCAAGGAGATGGAGGTAGACAAGAGCTACGTCACCACCACCTCGGTCGTGTACGACGCCGTGTATATCCCGGCGGGATGCATGCGGAGACCCTGAAGAACCAGGGCTTCGCAGTCAACTTCGTCAACGAGGCCTTCAAGCACTGCAAACCGATCGGGGCGATGGGAGAGGGAATCGAACTTTTAAAGGCCTCCGACATCAAGGGCGTGGCCTTCGTCGATGCCGGCACCGGAGGGGAGGCCGTCTCCGAGATGGGGGTCGTGACCTGCGGGAGCCAGGGGGACGTGAACTCGTTTGTCGAGCAGTTCAAGACGGCCATCGCCCGGCACCGCCACTGGGACCGGGAGAAGAAGGAGCAGGTGCCCGCCTGACATGCCCTCTCTTTTTTCATCGGTAGAACGAGAGGGCGATCTCCTTCCCTGCACCCCCTGGCATGTACGGTGAGAATAGATTCTCGCCACACAAAATACCGGCAATTTACCGGCCGACAGGTTCTCTCCCCTCGATGAGGATCCGGTAGACCGTTATAACCCAGGTCAGGATCAGCGGCCCGAAGACAAAGCCGAAGATCCCCATCACGTACAGGCCGCCGAAGATCCCGATCCAGAGGATGACCGGGCTGATCCCGGTGTGCCCGCCCATCAGGACGGGACGGATGTAGGCGTCGGGAAAGGCGGCGACGACGGGATACCCGACGGCGATGAGGAGTACGGCACGGATAATATCGCCCTCGAGCACGGCAAGGAGGGAAAAGAGGACCATGATGAACGAAGGGCCTATAATAGGCACCAGCTGGAAGACACCTGTAATGAAGGCGAAGAAGAGGGTGCGATCGTACCCCATGAAGTAGAAGAACGGAATGGCGATGAAGAACGTGATTACGGCGACGATGACCTCGACGATGTAGATAGCGTAGAGCGTATCCACCGAGCGTGCCGAGATCTCTCCGACGGCGTAGTCAAGCCGATCCGGCAGTCTCTGCCGAATCTCGGCATAGACCCTCTCTCCGAAGAGCAGGGCCAGATAGAGGACCAGAAAGAATGTTGCGGCACGGAGAAAGAAGCCCGGAACCGCAAATACCTGCGCGGCCAGATACTCAAGGCCTCCGGCCAGCCCTGCGTCCAGCCCTCTCCAAATGGTTTCCGGTTGGATAAAGGGCAGGAACTCGAAACCGCCGGCCTGAATCTCGCCGAAGACCGAGGCAAGACGTGCCACCGTATCCCTGAAGTAATCGATGTTCTGGTAGAGTATACCGGCGACGAAGAGCCCCAGGATCAGGAGAAGAGCAAAAGCCGTGATTGTCGTTGCCATGGCGGCGAGAGGGGGCCCGAACCTGCGGTTCAGCCTTCTTTTGAGCGGCATCGCGACCACGGCGAATGTCATGGATAGGGCTATCACGTCGAGGAGTGGGCGGAATACCACGGCCGCAACAATGAAGATCGCAGCTGCCAGGAGAAGATCCCCGTATCCACGGAGGAAGTGGTCTCTGCACATGAACCGTCGTGAGTAGTCCGATGAGGAGATAAAGGGTGAGGGAGAGGTGCCGGTGCGATACACTCCTCACCCCGGTGGGGAGGGAAAGGTTCGACCCCAAGAGAGCGTGAACAACGTTCTCCCGATATGGCAGGTGGCTGCGGGGCCGACCGATACGTTCCCGCCGGACAGATTTAAACTGCCTCAACTGCGCAGCTTCGGCGAGTTGAACCAGAGGCCGTGGAGCCGGTGCGACTCGTCGCCCTTCTGGAAGACGAACCGGAGAGCAACGCCGTCTTCCTGCTCGAACACTGCCCGGTAGGTCACGGCGATGTACTCGCCGGCCTCTGTGACGACGGGATCGCTCCTGGATTCATAGAGCCCGATCCGGGACGTAACGTCTTCGTGGTTCTGCTCGAACACGGCTTCGTCCAGGGCCTGTCTCATCTCCGCGCCGAAATCGCGGGAGTACATCGTGTAGTTGCCCTCGTTGAAGCCCTGCATGACGTTGTCGGCGATCGGGTCCGCGTATGCAAGCACCTCCGCCTTCATGTCGCCGGAGATCACCGTCTCCTGGCTCATGCAGCCGGATGCAGCGGCCGCGGCGAGGAGGAGCAGGGCGGTGAGGAGCGGGATTTTGCGGAGATTCATGAGATAGAGTCGGATAGGGGAGGGATTAAGGTAGGGGTTGGATAACAGGGGCGGCATCGAGGAGACAAAACGATCCAGCGGACACGGCGCTTGAACCCCGACAATACCCGCCGTGTACGAACGTGAACGCCCACGGGATGTTCGATGGCGTTGATCGAGGTGGCGGGGGTGGCGACCAGCCTCTATCCGTTCCTTTCCTGCAGCAGGGTGGAGATGTCTTTCTCGGTCCTGCAGAGGCGCACCATCGATTGGGCAATCCAGTACGGGTCGATCTCTTCCCCGAAGAAGAACAGAAGCCTCGTCCACCCGGAAGGATCGGTAACCAGCTCGACCCTCTGCGTCTCCGGGATGGCCGTGGCGAGGTGCTCGCGGAGTCTGGGGAGGAAGCCTGCGGTCGTCGGGTACTCCTTGTGGTTGACCTGAATCTCGATACTTATTGAATCCCCCCAGTCGGTGAACCCGTAATGCACCGTTCTCGGCCACCCTTCGCGGTATACGCGGACGCTCTCTTGGGTCGCGTGCGTTGAGAATATGGGCGGCTTCATCTTCGAGAACTTCTCGGCGATCAGGCGAAGCCGTAACCTCTGCCCCTTTATCTCCGGATCGACCTCTCCCGATACCAGGAAGCGGGAGTGGTAGAAGTACTCGTGCCTGCCGAGCCGGTAGCGCTCGACCACCAGCAGCCGGAGATCGAGATCGCTGTGTTCGTTGAGGTAACTGAACTCCCGGATAAGGTCGTCCGGGGCAGCGTCGAGGACGATGATGCCCCGAACCTGCCCGGCTCTCAGATACGATGCAACGTTGCTCTTCACCAGGGCGAGCCGGGCCTCTGGGTTCTCTTCCCCCTCGGCACCGGCCATGGACTGGAGTGTTTCTTCGAGAAGGCCTGCAGACCTCTCGTTCACCTCGTCGGGCGAAAGTCCGCCCATTGCAGAGAGGTTGTCGCAGAGCCGGCCGATCATTTCGCGCCGCGACTCTTCGTTCCGGGCCAGTTTCACCTCGACGAGGACCGGCTGCCCATTGCTGTCGACGAGAACGATATCGGCGAATCCGTTCTCAAACGGCAACTCCCGGCAGATCGTGACGAGCGCGGAATCGCCCCGGTCGACGAGGAGCACCGGGTGCTCGGCAAGGATCTCCTGCAGTTCGTATTCATTCTTGAAGGGTTCCGGCTGCTGGGCCAGCTCGCTCCCTTCGCTTATTCGTATCGCGGGCATCGAATCTCCATAGCGAGTATGGAGGGGGAGGTTGATATGTTTATCAATAGAACGGGTATCGCGTCGTTCGCGTGTCAGGCAGCGCCAGCCCGAAGTTACCGCCCACGCTCCTGCTCGATCTCATGCAACAAGGAGGTCCCGGGTAACCGATCTCCGGATCTCCGGGCGGAGTGCCGCCGCCGGGACGACGTCCACGCCGGACCCGAGTTTTTCTTCGAGGTACTGTGACAGCCCGACGAAGTCGAAGAGATCCGCACCGGAACCGAACTCGACAAGTACGTCGATATCGCTGCCCTCCCCCTGTTCTTCACGGGCATACGATCCGAAGAGAGCGATGCTCTCGACGTGATAGCGCTCTCTGAGTTCGGCCTTCAGGGAGCGAAGGATCTCGAGGACTTCGGTGCGGGTTTTCATGTGCACAACGCTCCTGCTGTATCTCCTCTTACGCTCGCGGATTGCTTTAATCTATTGTTCGCCGCGAGAGCATCGGCCCCGGTCATCGCGGTATCCTCTCCCGAAGGTGGTGCCGGCACGGCAGGCCCCGGCACCGGTGCTTTTCAGGCCGGGTCTGTTGGATCCACCGGGTCAAACGAGAGATTGTGCAACGGTCCATTGCACTAACGTGATGGTGTAACGGTATTGGGGACCGACGATACCCGGGAATGCGCCAATTCTCCAACCGGTGGTTGGAGATCTACAGGAGGAGATTCTGGCATCGATGGTCTCCGGCGTATGGAGTGTTGTCTTTGGGGCATACGCCGCCCTGAAAAACTCGCACAACCTGTGCGAGATATCGGGTAGGTGAGAAATGTGAGTTTATCCCCCCATCACTGCGCCGCCTTCTTCTCCTGCACCGGGGGATTCTTGATCGTAACGTCGATCGACTTCGAGTTCTTCCCGCGAACCTCCACCTTGTAGGTGCCCGGCGCCGGGAACTTGTGCGCGAAGAACGTGTAGGTCTGCGGGCCGCCGGCGGAGAGGTCCTGCTTCTTGCCGACCTGCTCGCCGTTGATCCACAACTGCGCTTTGAAGTGCGTATCCCAGTCCGAAGACGGAACTCCTTCGTTGTCGAACCAGTAGCCGATGCTCACCGAGACGTCCGGGAAGAAGTACACGTTGCCCTTCTCGTCGCGGCCGCCGCCCGTGCTGCCGCTGACCGTGGCAGTCGCTTCGACGGAGTTGATGGTTGCATCACGGTATGTTGGAGCCATGGGGGCACATGTATAAAAGAAGTATAATAAATTACGTGTGCAGTTCGTTGGTGCTGCACCTCGTCGAACTCCGTCCCGAAAGTTACGACAATGTACCAGGGGCACATCTATTCTCCAACAACGGGTTGGAGATTTACAAATCGAATTCTACCGCCATTAGTCTTAGAGGCACACGCTGCCTTCAGAAACCTCGCACGGATGGTGCGAGGAATATGCGGGGATGTCAGATCCTGACTAAAATCCCGGATTACAACTGCTCGATTTACCATCAACCATTAAACGAAAGAACCTCATATAAATTCAGAATTGGGAAAAATCAAGAGATACCCGAATATAGAAAATGGTAAGTTAATATAGTCCCGATCCAAAATTGATACTTAACACGTTGCAAAGACTGGAGAAGAAAGATTGGATCGAATCTGCAGAGAGATAGCCCACCTTCCCCCCGCAGTCCTTGCACAGCTCCTCTTGAGGTCAAACAATGGACACCACGACAACATCCCTTGCTCAACTAAAATCGCACCTCTGGGAAGCCGCCAATATCCTGCGTGGACCTGTCGACGCGGCCGACTTCAAGACATATATCTTCCCGCTGCTCTTCTTCAAACGGATCTCCGATGTCCATGACGAGGAGTATCGGGCAGCTCTCGCCGAATCCGGGGGCGATGAAGAGTATGCCCGGTTCCCGCAGAACTACCGGTTCCAGATCCCTCATGAGTGCCATTGGAACGATGTCCGCCAGGTGACGACAAACGTCGGGCAGGCCCTGCGGAAAGCAATGCGCTGCATTGAGACGGCGAATCCGGATACGCTCTACGGCATCTTCGGTGATGCGCAATGGACGAATAAAGATCGCCTCTCCGACGCTCTGCTCCGTGACCTCATCGAACATTTCTCCCGGATTAACCTCGGAAACGAGGCCGCCGAGGCCGATATCCTCGGCCAGTCCTACGAGTACCTCATCAAAAAGTTTGCCGACCTCACGAACAAGAAAGCAGGAGAATTCTACACCCCGCGGGCGGTGGTGCGGTTGATGGTCAACATTCTTGACCCGCACGAGGGCGAGGCGATCTACGACCCGGCCTGCGGGACAGGCGGCATGCTGCTCGAAGCCGTCCACCATGTGCGCGAGGCTCATGGCGACGACCGGACGCTCTGGGGCAAACTCTTCGGCCAGGAGAGGAACCTCACCACCTCGGCCATCGCCAGAATGAATCTCTTCTTGCATGGCGCGGAGGATTTTCAGATCGTACGTGACGATACCCTCCGCCGCCCGGCGTTCTTCTCGGGCGACAATCTCGCGACCTTCGATTGCGTTATCGCCAACCCCCCCTTTTCGCTTGAGAAATGGGGCGAGGAGGTCTGGGCAAGCGATCCTTTCGGCCGCAACTTCGCCGGAATGCCGCCGGCGAAAAGCGGCGACTACGCCTGGGTGCAGCACATGATCAGGTCGATGGCACCCAAGACCGGCCGTATGGCGGTTGTGCTGCCGCACGGAGTGCTCTTTCGCATGGGAAAAGAAGGTGCCATCCGCAAGAAGATTCTCGGCATGGACCTGCTCGAAGCGGTGATCGGCCTGGGTCCAAACCTCTTCTACGGCACCGGCCTCGCCGCCTGCATCCTCGTCTTCCGCCAGCGCAAAAGCGACGACCGGAAGAAGAAGGTGCTCATCATCGACGCTTCGAAGGAGTACAGAACCGGCCGCGCCCAGAACGAGTTGCTCCCCGAGCATGTCGACCGCATTTACGGGTGGTATCGGGATTTCGCGAACGTCGAGGGTGTTGCCCGGGTGGTGACGTTTGAGGAGATCGCGTCGAACGACTACAACCTGAATATCCCCCGTTACGTCGAGCCGAAGATCGAGGAGGAAGTGCCGACCGTCGAAGAGGCGCTGCAGCAACTCCGCGAGAGTGCGGAGGCGGCGTTTGCGGCGGAGGAGAGGCTTATCGCTATCCTGAAGCGGGAGGGCCTTCTCGCATGAGGATCAAGTGGGGACTAAGTGGGGACCAAGTTGAGGTGCTACGTGCCTGTATGGCAGGACCCATAGCCGAACTCATACTCCTTACCAGGAGGGAGACGCCGTGACCGCCCGCATCACGCAGCAGCAGCTCGAATCCTATCTCTGGGGAGCGGCGGTGCTCCTCCGGGGCACCATCGATGCCGGCGACTACAAGCAATTTATCATGCCGTTGCTCTTCTACAAGCGCCTCTCCGATGTCTACGACGAAGAGACAGAGACAGCACTTGCTGAGTCAGGCGGCGATGCCGATTTCGCCGCGTTCCCCGAGAACCACCGGTTCCAGATCCCGCCCGAAGCCCACTGGCGCGAGGTGCGAAAGGCTGCGCGGGACGTCGGACAGGTTCTCCAGGCCGGCATGCGGGCGATCGAGACCGCGAACCCGGATAAACTCTATGGGATCTTCGGCGATGCGCAGTGGACGAACAAGGACCGCCTCTCCGACGCCATGCTCCGCGACCTCATCGAGCACTTCTCCTCGCTCGATCTCACCATTGCGAACCTTCCCGAGGACGAACTCGGGAACGGCTACGAGTACCTCATCAAGAAGTTCGCCGACGACTCCGGCCATACCGCAGCCGAGTTCTACACCAACCGCACCGTCGTCCACCTCATGACCGAGCTGCTGGAGCCGCGGCCGGGCGAGACCATCTACGACCCGACCTGTGGCTCGGGGGGCATGCTCCTCTCCGCCATCGCCCACCTCCGCCGCCGGGGGCTGGAGTGGCGTAACGTCCGCCTTTACGGGCAGGAGCGCAACCTGATGACCTCCTCCATCGCCCGGATGAACTGCTTCCTCCACGGCATCGAGGATTTCCAGATCGTGCGTGGCGACACCCTCTCCGCACCCAAATTCGTGGAAGGCGACCGCCTGCAGCGGTTCGATGTGGTGCTGGCAAATCCGCCCTACTCCATCAAGCAGTGGGACAGGTCTGCCTTCGCCGCCGACCCCTGGGGACGGAACATCTTCGGCACGCCGCCGCAGGGCCGGGCCGACTACGCTTTCTGGCAGCACATCCTGGCGAGCATGGACGAAGAGACCGGCCGGTGTGCCATCCTCTTCCCCCACGGCGTCCTCTTCCGGCAGGAGGAGGCGGAGATGCGGCGGAAGTTGATCGAGGCCGACCTGATCGAGTGCGTGCTGGGCCTCGGGCCGAATCTCTTCTACAACTCGCCGATGGAGGCTTGCGTGGTCATCTGCCGGACGAGAAAGCCAGAAGAGCGGCGGGGCAGGATCCTCTTCGTCAATGCTGTTAACGAGGTTACCCGCGAGAGGGCGCAGAGTTTCCTCACCGACGAGCACATCGAGAGGATCGCCGGGCCGTACCGGGCGTTTTCGGACGAGCCGGGGTTTGCACACGTGGCGACGCTCCCGGAGATCCGGGCTCACGACGGGAACCTGAGCATCCCGCTCTACGTCGCACAGCCGGCAGGCATGGTCTGTGAAGAGCCGGCAGAGTATAGGGGAGCATCTCTTCCCGATGCGCTGTCAGCGTGGTTGGAGAGTTCACGCATTGCCCGAAAGGCCTTATACGTAATTCTCTCTACAGAATATGAGAAAGAGCCAGGCGTTCCGGGAGGAGAAGATGAGGGACAATAAGAAACTCACAGTAATGGTTTCTTCCACAGTCTATGGCATCGAAGAACTCCTTGATCGAATTTATACGCTTTTAACTGCATTCGGTTATGAGGTCTGGATGTCCCACAAGGGGACTGTTCCGGTTTTCTCTAACCGTTCCGCTTTTGAGAACTGTATAGCAGCGACAGAAAACTGCGATCTGTTTCTCGGGCTGATCACCCCCCACTATGGAAGTGGGAGGGATGGGGACGGACTATCCATTACGCATCAGGAATTGAAGAGAGCCGTCGCACTGAACAAACCGCGCTGGCTCCTTGTCCATGATCATGTGGTCTTTGCCAGACTATTGCTGAAACACCTTGGCTATGAAGGAAAGGCAGGCCGGGGAGGACTTTCTCTGGAGAAGAACTGGATCTTGAACGATCTTCGCGTCATCGATATGTACGAAGAAGCCATTCTTTCCGAGAAGCCTCTGCGGAAACGGCAGGGCAACTGGGTTCAGGAGTTCAGGTCCGGCGACGATGCGGCCCTCTTTGCGACTGCACAATTCTCACGTTACCAGGACGTTGAGGCGTTTGTTGAGGAAAATTTCCGGGATAGCGCCAGTGTCTCCAGGACAGTTCAGGGGAGGAGGGGCAGTTCATGAAGACCAGAGCCGTCATAGAATCGCTGTCGCTTGGAGAGAGACAAAGCGTCGAATTCATATCTGATTGTAGAGATCTTGAACTCGTCGGCCAGGCGGTTTGCGGCTTTCTGAACACTTCCGGCGGCTATATTGTCTGCGGCGTGGATGAGAGAGGTGAACTCACCGGTATCGATAGAGCCACCGAGTTGGCAAAGAGCCTTGAACAGGGACTCCAGCAAGGGCTTTCTCCCGGGGCACTGGTCTCTGTTCAGGTACAGGTGGTCGAGGGAAAGACACTGCTCGTTATCGAGGTGCCGGCCGGCAAGGATCTGCCGTACGCGTTTGAGAACACCATTTATCTCCGTGAAGGCCAGGCCACCCGGAAAGCGGATGTCGAAACCATCCGTGACATGGTGCTCCGCAAACAGGTGGAACCTGAGCGATGGGAGCGGCGTTTCTCTCCCGTGGATATGAACGAGGACCTGGATAGGGACGAGGTCCGTTCCGTGGTGATGGCAGTGAAGAGATCGGGGCGGTTCCGGTTTCGCAACGGCAGCGATCCGGTTATGGTTCTCGAAGATCTTGCCGTCTCCAGGTATGGCCGCCTGACCAACGGCGGCGATGTGCTCTTCGGAGCCAACCCTGCGATGCGCTACCCGCAAGTCCGCGTCCGCGCGGCCTGCTTCTCGACGGGGAGGGCAGATGATACTTACCGAGACATGAAATCCTTCGAGGGGCCGCTGGTGCCGGTTCTGGAAAGCGTATACGACTTTATTCAGAGGAACACTCCAACAATATCACGATTTGGAGAGAACAATCTTGAACGCCGGGATGAACCGCTCTATCCTCCGGCCGCTATCCGGGAAGGTCTGGTCAACGCCTTTGCCCACCGCGACTACAGTGACTTCTCCGGGGGGATTGCCGTCTATGTGTACTCAAACCGCCTGGAGATCTGGAACGCCGGCAGATTCCCCGAAGGGGTGACCCCCGATAGCCTCTTATCGGGACACATCTCGGTGCTCCGCAATCCTGACATCGCCCACGTGCTGTACCTGCGAGGACTGATGGAGAAGATGGGGCGCGGCAGCGTGATGATCCGGAAAGCCTGCGCCGAACGTGGCCTGCCTCTGCCGAGGTGGTCGGAGGATGACCGCGGCGTTACCCTGACATTCTTTGGCCCGGAAGTTACCACGGAAGTTACCACGGAAGTCACCACGGAAGTCACCACGGAAGTCACCACGGAAGTCACCACGGAAGTCACCACGGAAGTCATGCAGGTCATCGGGGTTCTTGATGGTGAGATGTCGCGCCGGGAGCTTCAGGAAGTTCTCGGCCTGAGGAACAGCGAGCACTTCAGGAAGGCCTATCTGCGGCCGGCCATCCAGGAAGGCCTGATTGAGATGACCATTCCGGACAGGCCTCTCAGCAGCAAGCAACGCTACCGCCTCACCGGGAAAGGGCGCTCCGTGCGTGAAGGAGGCCGCTCATGATCGGTGCCCGCCCGGCTCCCGGCGACCTCCGGCCAAATCCGGACTGGACGGGGCTTCCGATATTCGACCGGAGGGGGTGGAAACGGGTTCGGTTCGGCGATATCGTCGCGAATCTGAACGAGACCGAGCGGGACCCTGCGGGAGCAGGTATCGAGCGGTTTATCGGCCTTGAACACCTCGAACCCGGCTCGCTGCATATCCACACCTGGGGCAACGTGGCGGACGGCACCACCTTCACCCGCCGCTGCCGACCGGGGCAGGTGCTCTTCGGCAAGCGCCGGGCATACCAGCGAAAAGTTGCCGTGGCCGAGTTCGACGCAGTGGTCTCCGGCGACATTTACGTACTTGCGCCCAAGGATGAGCAACTGATACCGGAGCTTTTGCCGTTCGTCTGCCTCTCCGAGCGGTTCTTCCAGTATGCAGTCGAGACCTCAGCCGGCTCGCTCTCTCCCCGAACCAGTTGGAAGCACCTCGCGGAGTTCGAGTTCGGCCTCCCGCCGCTCGACCAGCAGCGGCGTATCGCGGAGGTGTTGTGGGCGGTGGATGAGACACACCAATTAACGATACGACTGCAAAACGATCTCTTTACTGCGAAAAACGCATATTTTGACGAGGAACTGAAGATAGATACCACAGACAAACCCGATAATCTAAAGAATCTTGGTTCTGCATTGGCAGGCATTGTGGCTGGGAAAAGCCCGAGATCATCAAGCAATCCCGTATCAAACGACGGCTTTGGAGTTCTAAAGGTGAGCGCAGTGGGCGATGGGGTTTATCGCGAGGATGAAAACAAATCATTACTCGATAGAGCGGACTTCATCCCTTCACTGGAAGTTAAACAAGGAATGATCCTTGTAACACGGTGCAATGCAAACCTCTCAGGGATTGGTCGCGCATGTCTTGTTGAAAAGACACGAACCGGGTTGATGTTGTGTGACAAGACACTCCAACTCGTTCCAGACGAAACTATCATTGACAAAGAATTTCTCCTCCAGGGATTACACAGTAAGCCATATCGGCAGTTCATCGAGCGTTCAGCAAATGGAACCGATGCAAAGAATATCTCACAAGCAACCCTTTGCTCTGCACCATTCTGGATCCCAAGTACAACAAAGCAACAGGAGGTTAAGAAACGAATTAAACAGTTCACGATCGCAATCGACACGATACAGCAGCGAGTAGCTCACCTTTCTGCGTTCCAATCCACGATCATAAATGAAATATAGGGATGAATCTCACCAGATCAAACATTGACGAGTAGATATTCATAGGCCCCATCACCCAGCAGTGACCAGATGAGTTATCATCTTGCGCTAGAACCGCCTCTCCGTGAGGTCATCCTAAAACGCCTTTGCCAGGAGAGGGACACCCCTCCCAGATCCTCCCCCCGCGTGGTGACACCTAATGGAAAGCCGTTTCACCATCTTAACCTACAATATGGTTCAGACGACATATTCTATGAATATAAGTGTCCAAATCTGGGCACACCAGGTGTTCATGGATCTTTTTGGGACGATCTCACATGGTCACTTATTATGTGGTGAATCCGTCATAAGCAGTCAAATGGATATAAAATTAAATAGTAACTGTAATCCATTGTAACGTGCAATAAACGTTTGAATGAGGCCGCGGGCAAAAAAGATCAGCAATCCAATCTCCTCTGGTTGCGGCGTAGTTATTTTTGAGACGCGCGTTCAGGCTACGTTTGCCGCACAGATAGCAGCCAGCGTATTTGCTCCACGTCTGCCCGCGCGCCCACTCAATATACTCGTACTTCATGGGAACTCTAGGCCGGGCTCGCATGAACATACTGCCGAACGGGAAGCCAGAGGAGGGTTATTCTGTGATTGACCTGATAGGCGGGGTAATACAACCCACAGCGAGGCACCCCCATGATCCCTGATACCCTCCAGGTTCTGCTCGCTGCCGGCGAAGACAGCCGCCGCCAGTTCAAGCGCGACGTCAACAATGCCGATGCCCTTGCTGCGGAGATGGCGGCGTTTGCCAACGCCGATGGAGGCACGCTCTTTCTCGGCGTGGCTGATGACGGTTCCGTACCCGGTCTGTCACGCATGGATGTGAGCCGGATCAACCAGCTCATCAGCAACGCAGCCTCTCAGCACGTGAAGAGCCCGCTGACGGTGCAGACCGAGAATGTTCAGGTGGATGAAGATCGCGTTGTTATCGTACTCACCGTTCCGAAGGGACAGGATAAGCCATACTTCGATAGGAACGGTGTGATCTGGTTCAAAAACGGGGCCGACAAACGGCGGGTGAACTCCAGGGAGGAACTCCGCCGCCTCTTCCAGAGCGTCGATATCTTCCATGCCGACGAGCTGCCGACCAGAGCAGGCATCGACAAACTGGACAGGCTGCGCTTCCGGGACTTTCTGCGGGACACCTACAACCAGCCCTACCCGGATTCGCCTGAAGAACTGCTAACGCTCCTGCAGAACATGAATCTTGCCGCGGATAACGGGATGCTGAATCTGGCCGGGGTGCTCCTCTTTGCTGAGAAGCCCGAGTGGATCAAACCCCAGTTCATCATCAAGGCCATCCGCTATCCCGGCAATGCCATCCACGTAAGCGAATACCTCGACACCGAGGATTTTTCCGGGACATTTCCTGAGCTCTTCGAGGGCGCCATGGCCTTTATCATGCGTAACCTGCGGAAGATCCAGGCTGGTAAAGGGGTAAATGCCCCGGGGGTTCCGGAGATCCCGCCGGTTGTCTTTGAGGAACTCCTGGTCAATGCTCTGGTGCACCGGGACTATCTGGTCAGTGCACCTATCCGGCTTTTCGTCTTCGATAACCGCATCGAGATCATCAGCCCCGGCCATCTCCCGAACAACCTGACGGTGGAAAAGATCCGGGCCGGCAACTCGAATATCAGGAACCCGATCCTGGCATCCTACGTCGCAAAGGGGCTGTTGCCGTACCGCGGCCTCGGCTCCGGCATCAAACGTGCTCTCGAAGACTGGGCCGAGATCGACTTTGCCGACGACCGGGACGGCTGCCTCTTCACCGTCACAGTTCACCGAAAGGAGGAGAAAGGTTCGGAGAAAAGTTCGGAGAAAAGTTCGGAGAAAAGTTCGGAGAAAAGTTCGGAGAAAAGTTCGGAGAAAAGTTCGGAGAAAATCCTTGAACTCCTGAAGGCCGAACCCGACCTGGCGGCAAGAGTAGTCGCAGAAAGGCTTGAGATCACACAAAGGGCGGTCGAAAAACAGATCGCCAACCTGCGCAGGGAGGGGCGGCTTCGCCGCGTCGGCCCGGCCCGCGGCGGGCACTGGGAGGTGCTGGAATGACCTTCACCGAAGCGAGCACCGTCGAGCAGATGATCCTCAATGCCGTCACCCGAAAGCGAGCGAGCGAGCGGCCGGTCGTCCGGGAACCTCTTCCCGGCCGGGCCGCGTCCCTCGGCGGCGACCTCCGCCCGGCCCGCTGGGACTACCTGCCCCCCGTCCAGATCCCGCGCCGGTCCGGCGACGTGATGGTGGAGTCGTGGCTCCGGGACGCGCTCATCCGATTGAACCCCGAGATCGCTGCCGAGCCCGACCGGGCCGACGAGGTCATCTACAACCTCCGCGCCATCCTCCTCGCCGTGCAGGCCGACGGCCTCGTGCGGGCGAACGAGAACTTCATGGCCTGGCTCCGGGGCGAGAAGACCATGCCCTTCGGGAAGAACGGCGAGCACGTCCCGGTGCGGCTCGTCGACGCCGATAACCCGGGCAGCAACCACCTCGTCGTCACCAACCAGTGGACCTACCAGATCGGCCCGGTAGAGAAGCGGTTCGACGTCGTCTTCGTCGTCAACGGACTGCCGCTGGTCATCGGCGAGGCAAAGACTCCCACCCGGAGCGCCGTGACCTGGTTTGACGGTGCGTACCAGATCAACGAGATCTACGAAAAGCAGGTGCCGGCCATGTTCGTCCCCAACGTCTTCTCCTTCGCCACCGAGGGCAGGGTCTACCGTTACGGCTCGCTCAGAATGCCGATCGACCTGTGGGGGCCGTGGCGGACGGAGGAGAACGAACCGGAGGGAACGCTTGCCGATGTGCGCCGGGCGGTCGAGAGCATGCTCCAGCCGGAGATTGTGCTCGACCTTCTGCAGTACTTCACCCTCTTTGCCACCGACAAGAGGCACCGGAGGATCAAGATCGTCGCCCGGTACCAGCAGTTCATCACCGCCAACCAGATCGTCGAACGGGTCGTCAAAGGCTACCCGAAGAAAGGGCTCATCTGGCACTTCCAGGGTAGCGGCAAATCACTGCTCATGGTCTTTGCCGCGCAGAAACTCCGCCTGCACCAGATACTCGGCAACCCCACGGTGATGATCGTCGTCGACCGCATCGACCTCGACACCCAGATCACCGCCACCTTCAACGCCGCGGACGTGCCGAACATGGTCGGCGTCGCCACACGGCAGGAACTGCAGACCCTCCTCGCACAGGACGTCCGGAAAGTGCTCATCACCACCATCCACAAGTTCGCCGAGGCCGACGGAAGGCTGAACGAACGCTCCAACATCATCGTGATGGTCGATGAGGCGCACCGCACCCAGGAGGGGGATCTCGGCCGCAAGATGCGCGAGGCGCTGCCGAACGCGTTCCTCTTCGGGCTCACCGGGACGCCCATCAACCGGGCCGACCGCAACACGTTCTGGGCATTCGGCGCCGATGAAGACGAGAAGGGCTACATGAGCCGTTACTCGTTCCAGGAGTCCATCCGCGACCGCGCCACCCTGCCGCTGCACTTCGAGGCCCCGGAGGTGAAGTTACAGGTCGATAAGGCGGCGATCGACGAAGCCTACCAGGAGATCACCGGCTCCTTGAGCGAGCAAGACCGCGACGACCTCGCCAAACGGGCAGCGAAGATGGCAGTGCTCGTGAAGAACCCCGAACGTGTCCGTGCCGTGGTGAACCACATCGTCAGGCACTACCAGACCAAGGTGGAACCGAACGGTTTCAAGGCGCAGGTGGTGACCTTCGACCGCGAGTGCTGCGTGCTCTACAAACAGGTGATGGACGAGTTGATCGATCCTGAAGCAAGCGCCATCGTGATGATCAGCCAGTCCGGTGATCCGTCCGAATGGAAAGTCCATGCCCGCGACAAGGACGCCGAAGAGAAACTGCTCGACCGCTTCCGCGATCCGGCGGACCCGCTCAAGTTCATCATCGTCACCAGCAAGTTGTTGACCGGTTTCGATGCGCCGATCCTGCAGGCGATGTATCTCGACAAACCGATGAAGGACCATAACCTCCTGCAGGCCATCTGCCGGACAAACCGCACCTTCGGCCAGAAGAAGACTCACGGCCTCATCGTGGACTACATCGGCATCTTCGACGACGTGGCCCGTGCACTCGACTTCGACGAGAAAGCCGTGCAGCAGGTCATCACAAACATCGACGAACTGCGAAAAGCGTTGCCCATCCAGGTGCAGAAGTGCCTCACCTTCTTCCGGGGAGCAGATCGGACAAAAGGAGGCTACGAGGGGCTTATGGAAGCGCAGCAATGCCTGCCCGACAATGAGGTCCGCGACAGGTTTGCGGCTGATTACTCCGTGCTCGGCATCATCTGGGAGGCACTGTCCCCCGACCCCATGCTTGGGCTGTACGAGAAGGACTTCAGGTGGCTCACGCAGGTCTACGAATCCGTCAGACCCCCGAGCGGCCACGGCAGACTGCTCTGGCACGCCCTCGGCGCGAAGACCGTCGAGTTGATCAACCAGAACGTCCACGTGCAGTCGGTGCGGGACGATGTCGAGACGCTGGTGCTGGATGCGCAGGTGCTCGACGAGATCCTGAGCGACGCCGAGCCGGAGAAGCGAGCCCGCGAGATCGAGATCAAACTCATCGCCCGGCTGCGCAGGCATGTGGCAAATCCGACGTTCATCGCACTGGGCGAGCGACTGGAAAAGGTCAGGGAACGCCACGAGCAGGGCTTCCTCACCAGCCTGGAGTTCCTCAAAGCCATCCTCGAGGTGGCGAGAGACGTCGTCGAGGCCGAGCGGGAGACCGATCCGGAGGAAGAACGCGACAGGGCTAAAGAAGCGCTCACCGAGCTCTTCAACGAGGCAAAGAACAAAGGCACCCATATCATCGTCGAGCGAATCGTGACCGACATCGACGAGATCGTGAAGAAAGTGCGTTTCCCCGACTGGCAGCATACCTCGCAGGGCGAACGGCTGGTACAGAAGGAACTCCGGCGCACCCTCCTCAAGTACAAACTCCATACCGACCAGGAACTCTTCGACCGGGCTTACGCTTACATCCGGCAGTATTACTAGCGACCATGTCAATCCTCAAGTGTCGGTTGGAGGACAAATCAAGGAGCGCTCCAGATGGAGAAATTATATTGAGTAAGGAGGGATTTCATGGGGAGAGCACGCTTGAAGTGGTCAATTTACTACGCTGAACGAGAGGGCTCTAAAGTACGGGCTAAGCGCTCGGCAAACAAGCGAGGCGAAGGCATGATGACACCAGAGAGAATCAAAGCACAGATACTGCCACACTTGGGCGCATGGGGGATACAATCGCCGATTGTGATCAAGACATATTATTCTGCCAAACCGTCTGGCTTAGCTACCACGATGCGTGGTGGAAAACCGGTATTTACACCAGCAAGTCCAAAAAAAGATACAGAGGAATTTTCATTCTACATCGACGAGGATCAGACAATTTTTGAGATCGGCAATGAAATGGAGATCCAGCAAATCAATAGTTGAACACTTTCTTTTCAACCATTTTAGTTAGATCCTCAAAACCCTCGTGCGTTGCTTTTAGTCCTGCAACATAGTTTCCGTCGTCAAGGGATGTGCCAGCACTGCCGATGGCATTCCGTGCTTTTCGGAAGATTGGATCTTGATAACGCTCGAATAACTCCTCTAAGTCTTTGCACACGTTTTCAGATACCTGTTTCAGTACAACCCGCGCAAGAGTCATCTGGTCAGGGTTCTGGTTTTCCCGTTCCAATAGTCTTACGTGTCCATAGAGATCTTGGAGGAGGAGAATTTTCCCAATTACCCGTTGAGTTCCAATATTGAGCAGTTGTCTATGCTGTTCGCCCTCAAGTGGTTCCATGCACCCTGTTTTTCCAGCACTGGAATAAAGGGTAGCGTAACGAAAGTTCTGTAAAATTGAATTGGCCCTGGATCCAACCTAGATTTGGACAAAGGAGAAACAGGGCCATGGATCCCTTAGCGTTAATCGAAGATTATCTTTCCGATCAGGAGAACG